>JACKBU010000027.1 GCA_020634395.1 Ardenticatenaceae bacterium
GAGAAGCAAGATGCTGACGGCCGTTGGCCGCTGGAATATACTTATACCGGAAAGACCTGGGTCGATTTTGGGCCCAAGAAACAACCCAACAAATGGGTCACGCTGCGCGCTCTGCGGGTGCTGCCGGCCGTGGGCGCAGATTCTTAGGCCCATTATCCCGGCACATTGTATCGGGTACGCTCCGGCAGGCTGCCAAACCGGCCGGGGCGCAATCATAAAGCAAGGAAAAAGACAGGTACAAAATGACGCCATGCCCCAAATGTAACGCTGCGATGGATGAAGGTCAGGCCAGGTCGGAAGAAGAGTTGCGCTACCTTTCTAACCGTCAGACCGGGATGATCCGCACGACGACACCTATTCGTAAGGCGCGTGCCTGTTTAACCTGCGGTTACGTGGAGTTGTATCTGGACCCGGCCGAACTGAATAAGAAGCTAAAGCCCTGAAGTGCCGTGGAGAGACACGGCCGTTTTACAGCATCCCGGATCATCATTCCCTATGTCTCAGACGTTTCAGATTCCTATTCCGCCCGCCGGTCAGAGCCCGCTTGTCTTTCCCAACCGCTGCGTCTGCTGCGGCGCGCCTAAGCAGGCCGAGTCCACCCTCCTTATCAATCGACTGGTGACGAGAGGCGAGCAGCAGGTTCCGGTCTCGCTGACATACCAGGTTCCCCACTGCGAACGGTGTGCCCGCAGTACGAAGGCGGTCTTCCTGGCCGGCTGCATTCCGTTTGTACTGGGCGTTTTACTGGTGGGTGGGCTTACGTTTTTTGCCGTTACTTACGGCGCGATCATCTGGCGATTGGATGAGTACGGCCAGCCAAACAATACCAACTCTCTGGTCTTGGGAGCCGCCGCGGGACTTGTTGCCGGGCTTGTCGCCGGATTCTTATTCGAAGCGGCCGCGCGTGTTTTGCTGCTGCCCCTGTTTGGCAAAGCGTTGTTTCGTGCGCCTCTGTTGGCGGCGCAGTTTTTCACCGACGCAGATTACGTGGCCGGCCTGACTGCCCGGCCTGATCGCGCTGCTTTGCTCTTGCAGCTTACCTTTGCCAACGACGAGATCGGCCGTGAGTTCCGCACCTTGAATAATTACTGAGATTGTTTGCTTCGCCAAGAGAATCTCGTTATGATGGCCGGGCATGCCGTAATCCAACAAACTAAATTTAAGGAGAATGACTAAGTGACAGTTCGTACAGCAAATGCCGTCTGGGAAGGCACCCTGAAAGAAGGCAAGGGTGTGATGAAGATGCAAAGTGGCGCGTATGAAGGTCCGTACACCTGGGCTTCCCGCTTTGCAGACGGTCCCGGCACGAACCCCGAAGAACTGATTGGCGCGGCGCACGCTGGCTGTTTTTCGATGTTTTTGTCTGCCCTGCTGACCAGCAACGACACGCCGCCGGTCCGCGTGGAAACCTCCGCTGCGGTCCACCTGGGCGAAGGCCCGACTATTACCAACATCGACCTGGTTTGCCGCGCCAAAGTGCCCAATATTTCTGAAGAAAAGTTTCAGGAACTGGCCCGTTCCGCCAAAGAAAGATGCCCGGTTTCTAAAGTCCTGGCCGCAGCCGAGATTTCACTGCAGGCCAGCCTGGTTTAACGCGGTAACGGCCGTGGCCGCCGCAAGCAGCCGCTGCCCTTAAACCAAAAAGTCCCCGCCGCCTGAAGAGACGCCGGGGACTTTTTAGTTTGTAAGGGAGAAACGGCCGTAAGCCGTTCTATGCCTGCTGACTGTGCAGGGTCATCATGCGGCGCAGGCGTTCGTTCATCACGCGCATCACCTGCAAGGCAAAAAACGGCGTATGCGAGGCATAACGCATAAACGTGTTCTCATCCACGGCGACGGCGTGCACCTCGGTTTTGGCCACGGCCGTGGCGCTGCGCGGCGAATCATCTATCAGGGCCATCTCCCCGACAATGCCGTCCGGCCCTACCGTCTCGATCCGCTTGCCGCCCAGTAAAATATCCACTTCCCCATCCCGAATCACGTACATCACGTCGCCCGGATCGCCTTGCTGCATGAGTGTAGTTCCGGCGGGGAATGTCTGCAGTTCCTTCACGAACTTAAAAATACTGACTCTTGCCTCAGTTTCTGCCATTGTCTCTAGTCTCTATAGAAGGGTATGACTGCTGGTCGCCTGCTCAAACGCAGGGAATATCTCTGAAAGTCTAATGGAGCCAGAACACGCTGGCAAGACTGCCATGTTAACTTTTTGTTAAGGATTTTTCTCTGGACGGCCTGGAACAAGTGGGGGTAGATGTTGGCCTGTTGGTGGGCCGATTGGCGGATCAGTCGGTGGGGAGTTGGGCCTGTTTGCGGACGTGCAGGGCGGAAACGGCCGTGCGCATATCCAACAGCGCATCACCGTGCAGCCTATACTTGCCCAGGATAAAGTAAGCCGCAAGCAGGGAGGCGGCCGGAATGCCAGAAATCATCAGCCGGATGCCGAAAACGGCCGTGGCCGGCTGCTCCGGATACAACACCCCCGCCGACGGCGAAACGTAGTGGCTCAGCGTCAGCACCGTGCCGGTGATAATGCCCTGAATGGTAAACGCAAAGCGAATCACAAAGCCATTCATCCCAAAGTACAACCCTTCGCGCCGCGCCCCTGTCACCAGTTCATCCGCATCCACCAGGTCGGCAATTAACAAATCCGTCAGCATCAACAGCCCGGCCAGGCCCACCCCAAACAACATGATCGCCACCAGACCTGTGTAAAAACTGTTGGCCACAAAGAACGTCAGCAAAACGGCCGCCGAGAACAGGGTGCAAAAGCGCAGCACGTGCCACGCGCCGCGCCGGTGCGTGAACCTGGCCCAAAAAGGCATCGCCAGCAAAGCGACGATAAACGCGGCAGCCAAAAAGAGGGAGTTCTGGGTGGCTACGTCCAGGGTAACCCCGCCAATCGTCAGGTCAGACTGCAGGCGCAGCGCGTACTTGGTATAAAAAGGAGCCGTAGACGTGAGCGCCAAAAAGACGAACTGGATCATGAGGTTTGCCCCCAAAAATGCCAGAAAGTTGCGATTGGTCATCGTCGCGCGCAGCGAATCGCGCAGAGGCAGCGGTTCGTCGGCGGCAAACTCCGGTTGTTCGCGGCTGCCCAGCAGCGAGAGACCGAAGAAAACGGCCGTGACCACTGCCACCAGTCCCGCCACCATCTGCACGCCGCCCCAATCTTCCCCGGCCAAAATCGGCGGCAGGGCCACCCCCACCAGCAGCCCGATCACCGAAAAAATCTGCCGCCAGGCAGAAACGTTGGCCCGCTGTTTTTCGTCGGGCACCATCTCCGGGAACAAAGCCGTCCAGTTCATCACGGCAATGGTCCACAACAGGTCGAAGGCCAGAACAAAGAAAAGGAAATAAAACAGCAGCGACAAATCCGGCGTGGCCACCATCCCGGCTGGCGGCACAAACAACAGATAAAACGTGATGCTCAGGGGAATAAACGAACCGGCAATCCAGGGAATGCGCCGCCCCCAGCGCGTGTGCGTGCGGTCGGACAGAAAACCGGCCAGCGGATCATTGACGGCGTTCCACAGTCCGTAAATCGACCAGATCAAGCCCACCCAGGCGGCGCGCAGGCCGTAGACGTCGATATAAAGAAACTGGACGTATGTGCTGAAGGCCTGGTAGGAAACGGCCGTAGCCAGTGAGCCGGAGGAATAAACAATAAGCTGCCAGCGGGGAATCTGTTTCGACATGGGACCCTTCCTGTTTGCCTGATAGGCTGCCCGACCCATTTGGTCATTATTTTAGCATAGGAAACGGCCGTTTGTCCTAAACTGCTGGCGGCAAAAGATGGGCTAAAACTGGCTGGCAAAATCCAACACAGCCTGCCGCACCTGCGGCCAGGCCGGTTGGTCTGCTCTGGTTAATAGATGATCGGCGGGCACCTCAACGTAGCGAGAACGGCCGTGCAGGGCGCGCAGCAGCTCATGCGTGGCCTTGGGCGAGATGGTTTTGTCGCGGTCGCCCTGCACAACCAGGGTCGGCAGGTTGATGGCCGGCGCGGCGGCCATGGCGGCCCGGCCCAGAGCCAGCATTTCATCCACAAAACTTGCCGGGATGCGCAGCCCTTGCAGCGCGGCCTGCACTTCGGAGTCGTCCAGATCGACTATTTCTTGCCAGTTGGCAAACACGTCCTGGATGCTGGGATTGGCAAAGTTTACCCACTTAAAAGGCTGGATTTCCGTGAAAAGCCGGTGCACGCCAGGCCACAGGCAGCCTGAGAGTTGGCCGCCAATGCGCCAGAAAGGGGCCAGCAGCGCCAGCCCGTCTGGCGGCCGTTGGGCGGCGACGTTCAGGGCTACCGCACCACCCATCGAATAACCGACCAGCAGGATAGGATGATGCCGGGCGGACAGGGCGGCCTGGGCCGCCCAAACGGCCGTGATCCATTCCTCTTTGCGCCGCGTAAATAAGTCTGGCATTTGCGGGCCAAAACCGGGCAGCAGGGGAGCCTGTACCGTCCATCCCTGGGCGTGGAGTGCGGCGGCTAACGGCCGTACCTCCGCCGGCGTGCCGGGAAATCCATGCACCAAAACGGCCGCTTTCTCACCGCCTTCCCACAAAAACGGCTGGTAGATTTTCTCTTGAAACAGGTTTAACTGGCGCAAAGTCATGAGAAGTTACACCGTGCGGCCTTTCCAATGGATGCCGCGCCCCAGCAGGCGGCGCACAAGTCCCCAGGCGCCGGCCAACTGCACCACCAATGCCCCAAACGGCGAAATCAGCGCGTACCAGCCCGATCCAAAGCGGCGCGCCCAGGGCCAAAAGCTCAGAGCGACCGCCCCCCAGGTCAGCGGCAGCCAGATGCGATGTACCCGCCGCCCCAATACAGCCAGCAGCACCAGCAGTGGATTCATGGTGATGGTGATGAAAAAGATGGTCCACAAGGCGCGTGATCCAGAGAAACGCAGGGTTTGTGACCCCAGCCGATTCATGCCATGCCACATTTGCGTGCGGGTCTGGTACATGCGCACCTGGGCAGCATGTTCGCCGCGCATCATCTGCACCCGGTAGTTTTTCTGGCGCAGGTAGCGGCCCAGAGCCAGGTCTTCCAGGGCTTCGTGGCGCACGGCCGTAAAACCGCCGCTCTCTTCATACACCTGCCGCCGCAGCAAAATATATTGCCCATTCAGATGCGTTGAAGCGGGCTGCCAGGCTGTAAACATGCCGGCAAACGCGGCCGTCAGCGCCAGCCGGTCGGTTACACCCCGGCACTGCTGGTCCAGAAACAGACTCACGCCGTCCAGGTTGTGCTCCAGGGCGTACTGCACAGCCTGCGCCGGACCGTGCGGCTGGTGGATGGTATCGGCGTCGGTAAAGAGCAGCCAGTCGCCGCGCGCGGCGGATGCGCCGTGGCACAGTGCGTACGGTTTGCCCAGCCAATCCGCCGGCAGCTGGCGCAGACGAATGACCCGTGCCCCAAACGATTCAGCCACCACGGCCGTTTCGTCTTCCGAGTTGTCATCAACCACGATAACTTCTACCTGGCCCGGATAATCCAGAGCCTCCAGTGATGGCAGCAGAGCGCGCAAATTATGAGCCTCGTTGCGCGCTGGCACGATGATGGACAACATCGGCAGGGCCCGGCGCGGCGGCGCAGAAGGCAGCTGCGGCAGTTTCTGGTATGTACGATCCGCGCGGAAAGCCAGCGGCGGGGCTAGCAGCGAGAGGTAAATGGTGTGTTTCCAGCGGTCGAGCAGGTTATCCAGCATGGCGCGCCTCAGGCCGCCTGACGCGCATCAGCACGCCCGGATGCGGTTCCAGGGTAGCGCCCATGTAGGGCTTAATTTTGTCGCCGTTCAGAAGCGCCAGATCAAAGCGCTGCAATATGCGGGCCAAAACAACCTTACTTTCCACCTGGGCAAACGCCGCGCCGATGCAGTTGCGCGGCCCGCCGCCAAAGGGCACGTAGGCGAGAGACGGCCGTTTGCCTTGATCTTCTTGCGTATAGTCAAAGCGTTGGGGGCAAAACTTAGCCGGTTCCTCCCAGTAGCGCTCGTCGCGATGCGTGAGATAAATCGACACCATCACGCGTGTATCGGCGGGAACGTGAAAGCCACCCAGTTCCAGGTCGCTGGCGGCGTGCCGGTTGCCGGCGTGGATGGGCGGGTAGAGGCGCAGCGCCTCTTTGATAACGTTGTCCAGAAAGGACAACTGGTTGATTTGGGCCAGGGTAGGCGGTGCGTCGGTGGAAGTGAGCACGGCCGTTACCTCTGCTTTGGCCCGGGCCATCGCTTCGGGGTGGCTGCCCAGCAGGTATAACACCCAGGCCAGCAAAGCCGTGCTGGTATCATGCCCGGCAATAAGCATGGTGAGCATCTGGTCGCGGACACGGCCGTCGTCTAGCTCGCTTTGTAGAAGCTGCCCGAGCAAATCGCCCGGTTCTACGGCTTCGCCGTGGCGCAGACTGGCCCGGCGGCGGGCAATGACCTGGTAAAGGTAATCATCCAGTTGGGCGATGGCGCGGCGGTACTGCGGCCGGGGCAGGTTGGGAAAAATGATCCAAAAGCCGGGCGAAATGTAACGAATGGCGGTGAGGATAGGCTGCCACATTCGTTCCAGATCCGGGCCGAATTCTACTTTGAACAGCGTGCCCACGAAGATGAGCAGGGCAACTTTGCGCATCTCGACGAGCATGTCGACGGTACGGCCGTTTTCCCAGCCGGCAATCACGTCGTTGGTATAGCGCCAGAAAGCCTCGATATGGTCGACGACGTGGCGGCGGTGCAGCGGCGGGTCCATGATCGCCCGTAAGGCATCATGCTCTTCGCCGTCCACCACCAGCACGCCGCGCCGCAGCAGTTTAGCGACCGGGTCGCTCTCCTTACGCCACTTCAGTTGGTCGCGCTTGCTGACCATGATCTCACGATTTGTATCTGGTCCGGCAAACACGGCCGGCTGAAATCCCGGCAGCGTGATCTGGAATGCTGGTCCAACATACTTGCGCATCAACGAGAGCGAGGTCAACAATGACCGGTCTCGCAGTAACTCTTTAAGAATTTTGCTCCCACTCGTGCCATCGGCGACTGGCAGCGGGCAGAGCGACTCTTTGTCTGTCATGGACATCCTTTTTGACGTGCAGGAATGGCTCAAACGAGTCGGCTGCCGCAGCCTGGTTTCATCTGGCCTGCACGGCCAGGCGTCGGTTGGCTGCAGACAGCGGCGCACTGCTAACGATCAAATCTTCTGCAATCTTAGAGGAAGACAACACGCCAGGCAAGCCCGCGCCAGGGTGAGTACCCGCTCCCACAAAGTAGAGGTTGTCGAAATCTTCCGAGCGATTGTGCGGCCGGAACCACGCCGACTGCGTGAGTACAGGCTGCACAGAGAAGGCCGAGCCCATGTAAGAATTGAGGCGGTTTTGGAAGTGCAGCGGGTCGATGTGGGTTTCGGCGACGATATTGGCCTGGAGGTCAGGCAGGTAGTTGTCTTCCAAAAACTGCATGATGGCGTCGCGGTATGGTTTGGCGGTTACTGTCCAGTCGATGTCGGCGCCCAGGTGGGGGACCGGCGAGAGGACGTAGAACGCTTCGTGCCCGTCCGGGGCGATGGAAGGATCGGTGAGGGTGGGCATGTGGAGATAGAGCGAGAAATCATCGGATAACGTCTTATTCTTGAAGATGTCGTGCAGCAGACCCTTGTACCGTTCGCCGAGGATGATGTTGTGATGGGCCAGGTTGGTGTCGGTGTAGCGTTTTTTGGTGCCAAAGTAGATGACGAACAGCGACATGCTGTATTTCGTGAGTTTTTTGTAGCGTACATCGGAGTTGCGCAGGCCGCGTGCCCGGCTGGGAATC
This sequence comes from Ardenticatenaceae bacterium, assembly GCA_020634395.1. Classification (GTDB taxonomy): domain Bacteria; phylum Chloroflexota; class Anaerolineae; order Promineifilales; family Promineifilaceae; genus Leptovillus. Next base: position 7,800 of record JACKBU010000027.1, read on the forward strand.
ATGTTCAGGTAGGTCCAGGCCACGTCGGCGTTGGAGATGATGTGGTCGGCTCTGTGGATGCTGCCATCACTCAGACGGATGCCGGTGGCGCGACGGCCGTCTACCAGAATCTCGTCCACTTCGGCGTTCAGATGAAAACGGCCGCCCAGTTCTTCTATTAGCCGGGCCAGGGCAGCCACCAGCGCGCCGGTCCCACCCATGACGTAGTGGATGCCCCACTCCCGTTCCAGGTAATGGATCATGGCATAAATCGAAGAAGAATCAAACGGATTGCCGCCAATCAGCAGCGGGTGGAAAGAAAAGACGCGCCGCAGAAACTCATTCTCCACAAACTGCGCCGCATAACTGTAAACCGATTTGTAGGATTGCAGCTTGATGAGGTCCGGAGCCACGCGCATCATGTCGCCGATGCTGAGGAAGGGTTTGTCGGCCAGTTCCACAAAGCCCTTCTCAAAAATGTCTTTTGTAGTAGACATAAAGCGCCGATAGCCGTCCACGTCGGTCGGATTCCATTTAGCGATTTCGCTTTCAATAAACGCCGGATCGTCGTTGTAGTCAAAGGAGCGTCCTTCGTGGTTGAAGATGCGGTAGAAGGGATCGAGCTGTACAAACTCGACGTAATCCTCGCGCCGCCGTCCGGCCAGGGCAAAGATGTCGTCGAACATGAAGGGTGCAGTGACTACCGTCGGGCCACCGTCAAATTTAAAGCCGTTCTTTTCAAAGACGTAGGCGCGCCCGCCCAGTTTATTTTGTTTTTCAAAAATCTCGACGTCGTAACCACGAGCCGCCAGGCGCGCCGCCGCGCCCAGGCCGCCGAATCCACTGCCGATGATAATTACTTTTTGTGACATGATTTTATTCCTTTTGCCGGGGGAGCTGTGGATAGCGGCCGCAGGCGCAAGCCTGTTTCCCAGTTCTGCGCCTGGTTCCGGACCACTCATCCTGGCTCCCCGAAGCTGTGTATTAAAGATTATACCGCTTCACGCGCTTGTTTGTATGCTTCCAGCGTGCGCTGGCGGGTTTTTTGTCGATCAATAGTGGGAGCGGGATAGTCGCGCCCGACGATGACGCCGCATTGTTTTTGCAGGTCCGGCGGCATGGCGGCTGGTTCATGGATGTGGGCGTCGGGCACGGCCGTTAACTCTGGAACCCAGCGTCGGATGTAACGGCCGTCTGGGTCAAACTTCTTGCTCTGGGTAGTCGGATTAAAAATCCGAAAATAAGGTGCAGCGTCGGTGCCGGTTCCGGCGGTCCACTGCCAGCCGCCGTTGTTGGCAGCCGGATCACCATCTACCAGATGCTGCATAAAGTGGCGTTCACCCCAGCGCCAGTCGATGAGCAAATCTTTTACAAGGAAGGAGGCCACGATCATGCGGGCGCGGTTATGCATCCAGCCCGTGGCGGCCAACTGGCGCATAGCTGCGTCGATGATGGGATAGCCGGTACGGCCGTTTTGCCAGGCCGCAAAGTGTTCTGCGTCGTTGTCCCAGGCAAGGGCATCGTAGGTGCGGTTGAAGTTGCCTTTAAGCACGTAGGGAAAGTGATACAGGATACTGATGTAGAATTCGCGCCAGATCAACTCGTTGAGCCAGGTATCTGCACCGTGACGGCCGTTGTCGTGCGAGGCCTGGTGCCAGGCCTCGCGGGCAGCGACCACTGCCTGCCGGGCAGAAAGCATGCCGAAGCGCAAATACGGCGAAAGCTGCGCCGTGCCGTCCAGATCCATACGATTGCGCCGGGCGCCATAGGCATAAATTGGCGCTTCTGGTCCGGCGGTGAAGGTGCGTAGGCGGCGCTGTGCTTCGGCTTCGCCCGCGGGGAAGGGGACAGCAGTAGGCAGCGCCGGTTTTTCCGGCAACGGCCGTCCGGCGATATGGGCCGGCGTGCGGATCTGGGCCGGCGCAGGCAGCAGCGAACCAGGATCGTCGGGAAACGGCCGTTCGCGCCACTGTTTGCTGAAAGGCGTGAAGACGGTGTAGGGTTCGCCGTTGGTTTTAAGGATGGTTGACGGCGGGTGCACCGTCACGCCGCCGGTCAGTGTCAACGGGAGTTCGGCCGCAATGGCTTTGTCCCGGCGGCCGGCGTAGGGCGAATAATCCTCTTCGACGAAAATGGCTTCGGCCTGCGTTTCCTGCCGCAGCGCGGCCAGCTCCGCCAGCGGAGCGCCCTCGCGGACGACCAGATAGCTGCCGCGTTCGCGCAGCTGGGCATCCAGTGCGCGCAGTCCGGCCCACAAAAAAGCCAGGCGCTTTTCGCCGGTGTAACGGCCGTTTACCAGTTGCGGGTCGATGATGAAGGTGGGGATCACGGTATCGGCCCGGCTGCAAACGGCCGTTAGCGCCTCGTTGTCTGCCAGGCGCAAATCACGCCTTATCCACCAGATTGCTGCTTTCATAGTGATATCTAAAGTAAAATTGGATAGCTCCCGGCTAGCCGACTAGTCACAGGGAATGTCGTTTTGATCGGTAATACAGTCCAGCCATTCCACAATGGGCGCCCCTTCGCTTTGCAGAATTTGCCGCGCGGCGTTGCGGTAGACAGTGAGATAAAGGCGCAACAAATCGGGCGGCATTTCGTAATTTAATAAGAGGGTTTCGGTCCAGGCCATTTCCGAACCTAAGAAGGAAACGCTGCCCAATGTCAGGGCGGCGGTGATATCCCGGGCCAGGTGCAGGTTGGCATTGGTCAGGTGTTCGTAGGGAAAATCTTCTTGCTGGAGCACTTGCCACACGGCGGCTTCGATTTGGGCCTGGCGTTTGCGGAAGTGTTCTCGGGCGGCCTGATATTCAGGAGCAATGGTTTTAGGGTCGGCTATCTGGGGGCGATTGGACAGAATGTGCGCGATGGCATGTACGGCCGTGTCCAGCTTTTCGCCCAGAAAGTGTCCCGGTATGCGGCTGCGTAAAGCCGGCGTCTGGCTAAAAATGCGCCCGCCAAAAGCCAGCGGGATGCGTTCCTGGTGCAGAAACTCGGCGACATGATAAAGGGAAGCGGCCGTGTGCAGCTGCTGAGCCGTCATCACGATAAGATCTGGTTTGGCCGTGGCTATGGTATTCTCCAGGTAATCGCGCGGTACGTTGGCTCCCAGGTAAATCGTTTCCCAGCCGTGATGGCGCAGCATCAGCGTCAGAAACAGTGGTGCAAAGATATGGTGTTCGTCGGCCGGGCAGGCCACGATAATTTTACCGGGGCGATTGGGCAGCGGCGCGGCCGTTACCAATGTATTGAGTCGGCGCATCGCCAGGGCAGAGGCAAAGTGCTCCTGTTGCACAGTGGCTTCGTTGCGGTACCATAATTCGCCAATATGGGCCAGCCCTTTTTGCAAAAGTTCAAGGCATACCATGTCGGCAGGGTACAGGGCAAAAGCCTGCGTCAGGGCATTTTCGGCGGCTTGCTCGTCATATTTCAGGCAGGCGTTAATCCAGGCCTGGCGAAAGTCGGCCACAGTGGAACCGGCGATAGGGAAGGTGTGTGTGTGTGGCGCTGGGGCAGAGCTGGGCGGAGTAGACAGGATATTTAGGGGAATGGGCATTCCTTCTAATGGGTTTTGTCCTGTTTCTTCCAGATTGTGCCAGAGCCGCACAGCACGGCTGATGCTCATACCTTCTTGCTGGCGCTGCAGCAGCCATTTAATTGTAGCGATGTCGTGCTCAGAGTAGAGGCGATGTTTACCCTGAGTGCGTTTGGGTTTGGGCAGGCCATAGCGCCGCTCCCAGGCTCGCAACGTATCCGGTTTAATATCGACTTCCTGTAAAATTACCTTTAAATTATAAGTAGGTGTTTTGCTGTAATTCATCTCTGCTACCTCATTACCGTGTCTGCAATTTCATGAGATTATCATGAATTTGCCAATTTGTCAAGTATTTGTTCAGATATAATGTTGACAAAATCATTGCACTCTGCTAAGATGTCTGCGTATTATAAAAGTTTTATGGCTTAGCAAGGAGAAGGCTATATGGTCGCACAATCACGGACTTGGGAAAATCGTTTATTGCTATTGGCTGGTGAAGCGTGGCATGTGGGGACAGTGGCTGGGAATTTTCCTATTGCCGATGAGGACACTTTAAATAAAGCCTATGACGATTGTGAAGCCATCACGGCCGTGCACAGTCGTTCTTTCCACATGGCATCCGGTTTGCTGCCGCTGGAAAAACGGCGTGCGGTACGGGCGTTGTATGCCTTTTGCCGCATCACCGACGACATCGTGGACTGCCAGGAGGACGCGGTGCAGCAAAAACTGGAGGTGTGGCATCATGATGCGTTCTCCAACCATCCCCCGGTGGACAATTTGCCAGCTCTGGCCTGGACCGATGCCCGGCTGCGTTACCAGATTCCGCTGCGTTATGCCGAACAGTTAATCGAAGGCGTGTCGCGTGACATGGTCCAAAAACGCTACGCTACATTTGAAGACCTGGCAACCTACAGCTACGGGGTGGCCTCGACGGTGGGCCTGATGAGCATGCACATCATCGGCTTTTCGGGTGCGGAAGCAATTCCTTATGCCATTAAGCTGGGACTGGCGCTGCAGATGACCAACATTTTGCGTGACGTGGGTGAAGATTGGCAGCGCGGGCGGCTCTATTTACCCCAGGAAGAACTGGCTGAGTTTGGCCTGTCGGAAACGGATGTGGACGCCGGGCAGGTCGATGATCGGTGGCGTGCGTTTATGCGTTTTCAGATTGAACGCAACCGGCAGCTTTACGCGGAAGCGTGGCCGGGTATTGCGATGCTGCATGGTGACGGCCGTTTTGCCATTGCCGCGGCCGCCGGTTTATATCAGGGTATCCTGGACGCCATCGAGAGCAACGACTATGATGTGTTTAACCAGCGCGCTTACATCAGTACGTGGGGGAAGCTGCGTCGTCTGCCCGGACTGTGGTGGCGGAGCCGCAACTAATCTTGTTTCCCTAAGTATCCGATGAAAGGGTAAGCAAACCGTTCCTCAAATCGTCTGAAACAATGCAAAATAAGAAGGTTCCTCCTGGCTGCCTGCATGGTTGCTAAGGGACCGGTCCGTGGTGCTTGTTGTTCCCGAAATTTAATCTTGCCAACTGCCGGGACAAGAAGTTTCCACCTCAATGATCCAACCACAAGGAGAAAAGTGATGTTTAAATCGATGAATGGTCATGGTGTGGCCTTAAATGGAAACGGCCGTACGCACCAGGCTAACAACTATCGTAACGGCCACATCGGTTCCCCGGCTGCCCCGGCGACAACCGAGTCAACCGCCGAAATGCGGCGCGTAAAAGATTTGCAGCAGCGGTACGATCAAGATTTTATGGTGACGCCGGCCTACAAAGCGACTTTGCCAGACATGCAAAACACCGCTGAAAACCGTGGCGCCAACGTCACCATTCAACATGTGGGGATCCACAACTTCAAAGTGCCCATGAAAATTATTACCCGGGACGGCGAACCGTTGCAGATCCATGCTTCCATCACCGGAACCGTGTCGTTGGATGCGTACAAGAAGGGCATTAACATGAGCCGCATCATGCGCACCTTCTATGAGTATGACGAAAGCGAACTGAACCCCCACACGCTGCAGCAGGTTGTCTACAGCTATCTGAAAAACCTGGAAAGTTCCAATGCCCGCATTGCCGTGGCCTTTGATTACCCGCTCAAGCAGCAAAGCCTGCGCAGCGGCCTGGCCGGTTACCAATATTACCCGGTCGTCCTGGAAACAGTGGTTACCGCCGAACGAGGCGTGCGCCAGTTCATGCATCTGGATTTCGTCTATTCTTCGGCCTGCCCGTGCAGCTACGAGTTAAGCGTGCACGCCAATTTATATCGCGGGGTGGCGGCTGTGCCCCACAGCCAGCGTTCGGTGGCCAAAATTTCCGTAGAGTATGACGACGATTTTACGATTGAAGATCTGGTAGACATTGCTCGCGAAAAACTGCAAACGGAAACCCAGGTGATGGTGAAGCGCGAGGATGAGCAGGCGTTTGCTGAGCTGAATGCCGCCAATCTAAAGTTTGTGGAAGATGCGGTGCGCCTGCTGTATGAAGGGCTGGATAGCGACGGCCGTATCCGTGATTTCCGCGTTTTTGCCTCGCACAAAGAATCGCTGCATTCTCATGATGCCATCAGCGTGATTGTGAAAGGTGTGGAAGGCGGATACGATGCTTACCTGGAGCCTTTCACCTATCGCTCCATGCCCACGTAAAAGAATTCTGCCATGAATCGGGCGTCGTGACGTCACGACGCCCGATTCTATCCCCGGCGGATCGCTGAAATAACCTCCCCAATCGTCAACTTTCGGGTATAGTCAAAGTAAAAACCGGTCCGGCAGTTTTTGCCTGCCGGGCTGCCTTAACCGAAAGGAGACGTATGCCCCACACTTCATCATCCTTCAAACCCCTGGCCGAACACCAACGTGTCTACGATCTTATCTGGTCGCAGATGCCCCACATGCAGAAACCAACTTCCTCCTCCTGGTGGTTCTTTATTTTGCTGCCCAAGGAAAAGGAAGGTTATGGTCCCCGCCAGTTGATGTTTTCCATTTCCACCCGGGCAGGAAAGCAAATTCGCATTAACGATGCCTGGCTGCCTGGCCTGGATCTGAACCGGCCGATTGAGAACGGCGTGGATCGTTTCAGCGGCATGGCGAACGGCTGGTATTGTGACGGCCGTCAGGTTTACGAAAAATTTGTGTGGAACACGGCCATTACCACCCTCTCCGCTCCTGATGGCTGCATTGGCTGCTGGACGGAACAGCTGCACGGCGACCCCATCGGCTGCGAGTTTTACCGCTCACCCCACCGTCCGCTGACTCTGGCGGCGCGCATACACGGCCAGAAAGGGTCGGCTCATTTCGAGGCGTGGGGCGATCTGGACTGTGTCCACAACTCCCCCCACGAATCGGTGAATATCGACACACCGCTGGGCGGCACCCATTTCGTCGCCTGGCGGCGGATGCACTTTCGCGGCGAATTTGACCTGCCCACCGGCAAGGAAACGCTGGAAGGGTTGGGTTATTTTCAGCGCGTTTGCCTCAACGTGCCCACATTTCCCTGGAAATGGATTTGGGCTTTATTTCCTGACGGCTCGATGTTCTCGGCCTACGTGCCCTATGTGGGATTAAATCTGCTGCGGCGCGGCTACCGTTTTTTTGAAAGCGACCGCAAGGAGCAAACGGCCGTTTCCATTCTGCCCGCCGGCTTTTGGGATTGGGCCGGTCCGTCGGAGCAAATCTTATTCGACACGGCGCGTATCACCCCCACGCTCGGTCACAACGGCGATCATCCCCACTTTAGCGTGGAAGTGAGCAATAAACAGGGTGATTTTGTGGCGTTTCGTGCCGCGCCGTATGGGCACGCCAATCTTTACCTGGAGCGCCAGGTGCTTGGCGGCTGGCTGCGCACACACTGGAACTACAACGAGTTCATGTTCCGCATGGAAGAGCTGCGGGGGCAGGTAAACGGCCGTGCCATCTCCAAAGAAACAATGGGGCAGGCCTTTGGCAGCCTCGAATATACCTGGGGATTGGGTCTTTAAGGGGAATATTTGGCGGCTCCGCCGGCTAAACTTTCTCCTAAGTGCCCGATCAAATAGGCCCGGATTGTGGTATGATTTCTCTGGTTTTAAGGCTTCATAATGGTTCACTGTGCCCTGGTGGGGCGGAATAATTTATCGGTAACGTGCGGAGCCATTCGGCGAGTTATCATGGTTTCCAAAACGCTAATTCACACAAAGGAGATCCAAAGCTATGACCGCAATTTGCCCTGGGATATTCCTTGGCTTCTTGGGCTGGTTTTTTCTGCGCTACGTGATCAGCGGTTTCTTCACCGTCGATCAAAACGAACGCGCCGTTAAAACCCGCTTTGGCCGGGCTGTCCGCCTCAGCAAATCTACTACTCTGGATGATCCCATCGCCGACGTCCTGAATGAAAAGGACAAGGAACGGTACATCTATCCCCTGGTAAGAGTCATCCCTCCTGGCGGCCCGTATTTTCGCTGGCCCTGGGAAAAGGTGCACAAGGTTTCAGTCGCCACTGAAACCATCAACATGGCCCTGGACCTGGAAACCCCTGAGGCCAATCACGGCGGCACCGAACTGGACGCCGTTACCAAAGATCAGTTAAATATTGGTCTTTCCGGGCAGATTCGATTTCGGCCGTGCGAGCGGAACCTGTATGCCTACCTCTTTGGTGTCAAAACGCCCATTGTCCACGTGATGGGCTACTTTGTTTCCATATTGCGCCAGCGTATTGCCAGTTTTGAATCGCAAACCCCCACGCTGGAAGAAGAAGACATTGATATTGGTCTGATGGGCGGCATTTCTATCAACGATTTGCGCAAAAACCTGAACGAAATCAATACGTTTATGGAGATGGAGTGCGCTTCGGCGGCGGCCCGCTACGGGGTTGAACTGGATGCCTCCCTCATCACCGGCATCGATCCGCCAGCGGAAGTGGAATCCGCCCTGGCGGCTATCAACACCGCCCATAATGAGGTTTCCTCAGAAATAAGCCTGGCCAAAGCGCAGGCCGACCAGACAATCGTGCAGTCTAAACGCGCGGTAGAGATCGAAACCCTGCGTGCCCAGGCCGAAGTCGAACCCTTGAACGCCCTGGCTGCCCAACTGCAAGAAATCAAAAGCCAGGGGCCGAGTGTGCTGGCAGCTTACCTGCGCAACGTGCGCCTGGCACTTTTTACCCAGGCTAAGAATGCGATTCTGGAGGTGAAGGAATGAACACGTTTGCTCTGCTTCTGGTCACTGCCTTCTTTTCTTTTGTGCTCTTTTTCCTTCTGGAACCGCTGGTGCGCTTTTTCCTGCGCTTGTTTGGCTTCTACGCCATCGTGCAGGAGGGTACGTGCCATGTGTATGTGTTGTTTGGCAATGTGGTGGCCGTTTTGCAGGAACCGGGCTTACAGTTCTTGTGGTTGAAGATGGGACCAAGCGCCCTGGTGGTTAACTGGCTGGGCAAACGCCACATCCTGGATATGCGCCTGGACCAACAGTATTTGCGCAGCCTGCCTGTTAACTCTGAGGAAGGGGCGCCCATGGGGATTGGCGTCTGGTATGAAATGCAAGTCAGTGATCCGGTCGCCTACCTATTCAGAAATACCGATCCACGCGGTTCGCTGTCGGCCAATGTAAGCAACGCCACGGTGCGTACGTTAAGCAACATGCCCCTGGAGGATATGTTGGAGACACGTCACGTCATGAGCCGCGCGGTGCGGGCAGAGGTGTCGCCTAAATCGGAGGAATGGGGGTATCGTCTTGGTTCGGTCTATATCCGTAAAGTTCATTTCCGCGATCGGGGCATGATCCGCCAGATTGAAGAGAAGGTGGTTAACCGTCTGCGGCAGGTGACGTCGGCGATTCGCCAGGACGGGGCCAATCGTGTAAGCATTATCACCAACTCGGCGGAGCGCCGGGCAGCGATTGAGTTCGCCAAAGCGCAGGCGATGCGCCCCAAAATTGTGGGCGAAGCGCTCAACCAGATCACCAAAGACCCGGAAGTGGCCGAGGCGATGTTTGAAATTTTGGAGACCGAAAACATTTTGAAGGGCGATACGAAAGTTACGCTGATTCCCCGTGGGAATGAATTCATGGCCCAACTGCTGGGTGCGGAAGCGGCCCAGAAATAGGAGTATGCAATGAACCAGCAGGCCGATGTGATCATTATAGGTGGCGGGATTCATGGGGCGAGTCTGGCATACCATTTGACGCGGATGGGGGTACGGCCGTTTATTCTCGAACGCCATTTCACCGCTTCCGGCGCAACCGGGCGGTCTAGCGGCCTGGTACGCATGCACTACGACCTGGAACCGGAGTCGCGGCTGGCCTGGGCGTCCTTTGCCTACTTCCGCAACTGGGCCGATGTGGTAGGCGGCGACTGCGGCTTTACGCGCACCGGCTTCTTGCAGTTTGTGGAACCGGCATACAGCGACCAACTGCGCGCGAATGTCGCCATGCACCAGCAGATCGGCATCCCGTCGCTGCTGATAACCCCCGACGATGTGGCGCGCCTGGCGCCGTCGTTTGTGACCGATGACTTTGAGGTGGCGGCCTATGAGCCGGAATCGGGTTATGCCGACCCATCGGCGACGGTGACCAGCTTTTTAGCGGCGGCGCGCCAGAGCGGAGCCACGCTGGTGCAGGAGTGTGAGGTAACGGCCGTTCTCTCCACCGACAGCCGGGTAACCGGCGTGCGCACCAGCAAAGGCGATTTCCACGCCCCCATTGTCGTCAACGCGGCCGGTCCTTGGGCCAGGCGAGTGGGCGAGATGGTCGGGCTGGACGTGCCGGTGGATACCTGGCGCCACGATACGTTGTTCATTCGACGGCCAACGGCCGTTGGCCCCAGCCATCCCACGGTGATTGATATGGCCAATTCCATGTACTTTCGTCCCGAGACCGGCGGGCTGACACTGGTGGGTTTGGAAGACAACAATCCCATCGGCCTCTCGCCCGACGGCGATGCCGAGCACGCCGCGCCCGACTTTGTCGATCGGGCGGTGGACCGGATTTGCCGCCGCATCCCGCAAATGGAGGAAGGCTCGCTGCACAGCGCCCACAGCGGATTCGACGGCATCACGCCCGATCAGCGGGCAATTTTGGGGGCAGCAGGTCCGGAAGGCTTCTACCTCGCTTGCGGATTTAGCGGCACGGGCTTTAAGATTGGTCCGGCGGTGGGGGCGTGTATGGCGGAGTTGATCGTGAACGGCCGTGCTCAAACGGTAGACATCACGCCTTTCAGCCTCGATCGTTTTTCGTCAGGGCAACTGCTAAAGGGTGATCACGCTTACGCTAACGTCTGGCACTGAGAGAGGATGATAGACCTGACAGGTTCTTAAAACCTGTCAGGTCTGTTTGAAAAAGATTTACGCAGCGGCAAAAACTTGCTCTGCCCGTTCCCCGGCCATCATCAGGCCCAACTGCTCCACCGTTACCTCGTCGCTTCGGACGATGCCCATCACCTCGCCGCCGAACAACACCATGATACGATCGGACAGCGCCTTGACCTCATCAAGATCCTCGGAGATGAGCAGGGTGGCCAGACCTTCGGCACGCTGGTGCAAAAGCTGGTTGTGGATGTATTCCGTTGCGCCGATGTCTACACCGCGTGTGGGCTGAGCGGCGATGAGCACGCGCGGCTCACGCGCCAGTTCGCGCGCCAGGATGAGTTTTTGAATGTTGCCGCCGGATAGGTTTTTAATAGGTGTCTCGCGGCTCGGCGTTTTAACGTTGAAGGATTCGATCAACTTCTGGGCATGTTGGGCAATTTGATTGAAGGCCAGAAAAATCCAGTTGCTATACGGCCGTCGCACATAATCCTGCAAAATGGCGTTCTCCTCGACGGAGAAATCCTTGATGCAGCCATCATGCATGCGCTCTTCGGGGATGTAAGAGAGACCGGATGTGAACATTTGCGCGGGGGTATAGTTGGTGACGTTTTGGCCTTCCAGCAAGATCTGCCCGTCGGCCACAAACTGCAAGCCGGCGATGGCTTCGGCCAACGGCCGTTGCCCATTGCCCGACACCCCGGCCACACCCAGAATCTCACCGCTTTTAACCTCGAAGCTCACGTTTTTTAATACTGGCTTGTCATCATCGTTGTTGGCGCTGATGTTGACAACTTCCAGGCGGGCATCGCCCACAGTCACTGGCGGGCGATGGCGTGTCAGCAGCACCTCGCGCCCTACCATCATGTTGGCCAGGTCCGCTTTTGTTACGTCGGCCGTGTTTACAGTGCCAATCATCTTGCCGTCGCGCAGCACGCTTACCCGGTTAGTGAGGGCAAAGATTTCGTTTAGCTTATGCGAGATGAAAATCAGGGCGTGGCCATCGGCGGCCATTTGCTTGAAGATGACAAAGATGTCGTCTACTTCTTGCGGCGTCAGCACGGCCGTTGGTTCGTCCAGCACCAGCAGCGCCGCCCCGCGGTACAACGCCTTGACGATCTCCACCCGCTGTCTCTCTCCCACCGCCAGTTTGGATATTACTGCCTGGGGATCGACCTGCAGGCCGTACTTGTCTGCCAGCTCGCGGATACGGGCCGATACCACATCCAGGTCCAACCGAAGTCCGCGTGACGACTTCAGACCCAGGGCCACGTTTTCGGCCACGGTCACATTATCCACCAGCATAAAATGTTGGTGGATCATGCCGATGCCGTGGTTGATGGAGTCGGTAGGGGAGTGGATCGTGATGGGACGGCCGTTTAACAAAATCTCCCCTTCTTCCGGTTGATACAGACCATACAGAATTTTCATCAGTGTGCTTTTGCCCGCGCCGTTTTCACCCAGCAGGGCATGAATTTCACCCGTCTTCACATCAAAGTTGACGTGATCGTTAGCCAACACACCGGGAAACTTCTTAACAATACCCCGCATCTCCAACGATTCAATTCTTGGCAAGCCGGAAGGAAGTAGATTGTTTTCTTGAGCCATCACACAAACCTGTAGGAAATTGTGAATTGTGAATGAAAATCATCCACAATTCACAATTCTTACTTCATCGTTCAAAAATTATCAGTTTCTGGGTTCAGGTACGATCTCAATGCTGCCATCGATGATGCCGGCTTCGGCCGCCTGGGCGGCAGCAACGGCATCTTCCGGCAGGCTGTCGCTGTAGATCATCGTCTGCCCACTGTTCTCCAGCGTTAGCTGGAAGACCTGATCACCGTAATTGCCAGACTGATTGGCTTGAATCATGGCCAACAAAGTCGGCCGCCAATCATACAGCACGGTCGCTACCACAACGTCTGGAGCCAGCGGGCTTTGGTCCGCCTGCACACCCATCCAGGGCACACCTGCATCCTTGGCCACGCCAATCGCGCCTACTACCTGCTGGGCCGAGCCTGTCAACACATCGGCACCAGCGGCGATCTGCGTATTGGCCGCTTCGGCGGCCAGAGCCGTATCACCAAACGAACCGGTAAAGGAGACGTTCACCTGGGCGTCCGGGTTGGTGTCTCGCACGCCGGCTACAAAACCATCCACGTGTAGCTTGGCGTCACCGGCGTCCACCGGGCCAACCAGACCAATAATGTTGGATTCGGTGATATTGGCGGCCAGCACACCCAGGACATAGCCGCCCTGCTCCAGGCGCGGATCGTAGGCAAAGACGTTGGTCACGCCTTCTTCCGCGCCGGTGTTGGTGCTGGTGCCCCAGGCAAAGCTGGTTTCCGGGAAGTCCGGGGCGATCTCGAAGAGCGAGGTGCCGTACTGGGCGCCGTGGGCCAGGATCAGGTTATAACCGCTGTCGGCGTAATCGCGGATGGCCGCGGCCGCATCGGTGACGTTGAACATGTTTTCGGTGTAGGCGATTTCGATGACGTCTTCACCGTAGTGGTCCTGAAGCTGCTTCAAGGAATCGTACATGGATTCGCTCCAGGCCAGATCCGTGATGGTGGACGGCATGACCAGGGCGATGCGCACCGGTTCGATGTCGGGGTATTCCATCATTGACTCTTCTTCCATGGCTGGTTCTTCTGCGGGGACGGCTTCTTCAGCGGCGGCCATCGCATCCAGCGAGCCGGCGACGATTTGCGCGGAGGCGTCATTGGCGGCGGACACGGCCGTGTCATCCAACCCGTCCGCAAACTTCATCACCAGACCGCCGTTGGCCAGCGTCAGGGCGTAGGCTGTGCCGCCATATTCGCCTGCCTGGTGCTTTTTGATCATATCGGTCAGGACGCCGTCCCAATCATACAACTGCGAGGCTACCACAACGTCTGGCGCCAGCGAGCTTTGGTCAGACTGCGTCCCCATCCAGAGCACGCCCTGGTCTTTGGCAACGCCAATAGCGCCCACCACCTGCTGCGCCGAGCCGGTGAGGATATCGGCCCCGGCGGCGATGTGGGTGTTGGCCGCTTCCGCTGCCAGAGCAGTGTCGCCAAAGGAGCCGGTGTAGGAAACGTTGACCTGGATATCGGGGTTGGCGGATTTCGCGCCGGCCACGAAGCCATCGATGTACAACTTGGCATCTCCGGCTTCCACCGGCCCCACCACACCGAGCACACCAGATTTGCTCAGGTTGGCCGCCAGCACACCATTGACAAAGCCGCCCTCTTCAGCGCGGGCTTCGTAAGCAAAGACATTTTCGATGCCTTGATCGGCACCGGTGTCAACGGCCGTGCCCCAGGCAAAGCTCGTCTCCGGGAAGTCTGGAGCCACTTCAAAGAGCGACGTGCCATAATGTGTGCCATGAGCGATCACTAGATTGTAGCCGCTGTCTGCGTAATCACGGATGGCGGCGGCGGCGTCGGTCACGTTGAACATGTTCTCGGTGTAAGCGATTTCCACCACGTCCGGGCCGCCTGCCTGTTCCTGGATGCGCAGCAGCGAGTCATAAAGCGACTGGCTCCAGGCCAGGTCGGTGACCGTGCTGGGCATGACGATGGCAATGCGAATCGGCTCGATACCGGAGGTATCTGCCTCAGCGGAAATGTCGGCGACTGCTTCTTCCGTGGGGGCTTCGGCCGCAGCCTCTGTGGGCGCGGCGGCTTCGGTAGGGGCCTCTACGGCTTCGGTTGGCGCGGTTTCTTCCGTCGTTTCCGTTGCCGTACCGCCGCCGCAGGCCACCAGGGCCAGGGCCAGTACCAATGCCATTAACAACAACCATAGCTTTTTGTTCATCTTCTTCTCCTTAAATTTAAGTAGATAGTTGTTAGCAGGTAGTTGTTAGCGAAAAGACAAAGACTGTCAACTAACAACTATCTACTACCAACTGATAATCAATTTTCGCCGCGCGAGAACGGCTTGGTGAGCGCCGCTGGCTGCAAGGAACGCCGGAAGGGAATGGCCAGAGCGACGATGGTGAGCAGGTAAGGCAGCATCACAGCCACGTCTGAGGGGATGGGCAGATCCAGAACCTGTACCCATAGCTGTAGAGCATTGATTGAACTGAATAACAGTGCCCCAGCCATTACGCCCAGCGGCGTCCAACTGCCAAAATAGACCAGGGCCACGGCGATAAAGCCAATACCGTTGGTCATGTTCTCCTGGAAGATGTTCAGCAAGGAAATGGACAGTGACGCCCCGGCAATGCCTGCCAGCATCGCTCCCAGGATAACTGAGGTATAACGCACGCCGGTCACGCTTACCCCCAGCGAATCGGCTGCTTCTGGATTTTGGCCCACCGAACGGACTTTTAGGCCCCAGGTGGTTTTGTTGAGAACGTACGTAGCGATGGGCACCAGAGCAAACGCGCCGTAGGTGAGCAGGCTGTGATTGAAGAACACGTCTCCCAGCACCGGAATATCGGCCAGGCAAAAGCTGCTTGTGATGCAGAACTGCAGTTCACGGAAGCCCTGCACGCCTTCGACCGTTCCCAGCATCGTTTTGAAGAGCAGGCTGGAAATTCCCAGGCCAAACATGTACAGACCGATGCCGCTGATGCCTTGTTCGGCCTGGAATGTTATGCTGACGACGGCCATGAGAAGGCCCATCAGGCTGCCCGTCAGGGCCGCAGCTACCAGACCAATCCAGGGGTTGCCGGTCTGGAAAGTGGCGTAGAAGCCGAAGAATGCGCCCATGAGCATAATGCCTTCGACGCCTAGATTGAGGACGCCGGAGCGTTGGGCAAACGTTTCGCCGATGGCGGCGTAGAGGTAGGGGGTGGCCAGACGGATCCCAGAGTGCAAAATGCCCAGAATGATGGCTAAAAGGGTCAGATTTTCGGTCATGCGCTCACCTCCGGTTTGGTGGTGGGAACGGCCGTTCCCTCTACATCTTCATCCTTTTCATCCTTGCCCTTGCTGGTGTCCACACGCCGGCTTTGCCGCTTACGAACCAGGTAATCGGTGCTGACGACGAAAAGTACCACCAGACCAAGAATGGCCGTAATGAGCACCTGCGGCACTTGCATGGCTCGCTGCATCTTGTCTCCGCCTACCAGCAGGCCACCGAACAAGATGGATGAAGGAATAATGCCCAGGGGGTGGAGTTTACCGAACAGCGCTGCCACGATACCCGAGAAACCATATCCGGCAGAAACGGCCGTTGGCTCAAACATGCGGTGGTGCAGCCCTAAGATCTCCACGGCCCCCGCCAGCCCGGCAAACGCGCCGCTCAACGTCATCGACAGGACCATGGTGCGCTTCACATTCATGCCCGCGTAGCGGGATGCGTGGCGATTCAAACCCACGGCGCGGATGCGATAGCCGACGGTTGTGCGCCAGAGGAAAATGTAAACCAGCACAGCCATGACAATGGCAAACAGAAACCCGCTGTGCAGCCGCGTTGGCTCCACCAGCACGCCGTACAATTCGCCCAAAAAGCCTTGAATATTTAGGTCTTTGGCCGACTGCGTGAAGCCCAGCGATTGGGCAATGTCGGTGAAGCGGGGCATGTCGATGTCTTTTATCAGGCGGGCAGAGTGCGGAATGTTGGTTCCGGCGGCAACCTCGGCCGGGTCCATCATCGGACCGCGCAGCAGATAGTACCCTATCTGAATGGCGATCTGGTTTAGCATGATGGTGCTGAGGATTTCATTCACACCCAACTGCGCTTTCAAGTAGCCAGGGATGGCCCCCCAAACGCCGCCCATCAACGTGCCGGCCAGCAGCCCGATGGTGATCACGATGACGCCCGGAACTTGTTCGCCGAGTTGTAATCCTACCCAGGTGGTTAGCAGGGAGCCCATGATGATCTGGCCTTCGGCGCCGATGTTGATGACACCGCCACGAAAAGCGATGGCAATGCCCAGGCCCACCAGCAGCAGCGGGGTCGCTTTTACCAGTGTGTCGGCCAGGCCATTTTTGCTGCCAAAAGCACCGACGATCATCGCTTGATAGGCTTCCAGGGGGTTGACACCTTGAAGGAGGAGAATAACTGCGCCGACGGCGAAAGCCGCCAGCACGGCGAAAACGGGCATCAGCGCATCAATGAGTCGATCAAAAAATTGACGATTCAGCTTCGATTTTTGCACACGCTGCCTCATAGAGGTAACGCCGCTTGTTGCGATGGCGTTGTCCTCGGATCAGTTGATAAGGTGAGAAGACTTCTGAGGATTCATCGACTCACTTATCAGGGAACTTCGACTCTTCTCTTCTTTCGCGCTGTATTATCCAGATAATTGGATGATAGGCAATTGTAAATATACGTGATTCCACCAAAGTTGCCGTGCGCTAAATGTCACAAATGAGGGGTGACAAATGTGCTATTTATCGAAAAACGGCCGTTTTCCTCTTCCTTCTTTCGTTCCTTATGCTATTATTGAAAACACGGCAGGAAAACGGCCGTTTTGCACCTCGATAACATATCCGCTATTGATAGTCACGCCAGAAATTGTGGACTTGTTTTGGCTGGCGTACTTGGCGAGACGAATGGAAAAGGGTTAACGCGCTCACGTTAACCGTTGAAACACTCCCCGTGCCATTCGGCTGTCAGCCACTACCTGGGGAACATGACGTCAATGGAGGACTCCATGGAATTCTGGCTTAACGGACAGCTTCGGGTATACGAGGGCGACCCCGAACTTCCACTCCTCACTTATCTCCGCGAACACGAAGGCATTACCACGGCAAAAGATGGCTGCGCCCCACAGGCGGCCTGCGGCTGCTGCGCCGTTGATCTGAACGGTAAGGCCGTCCTCTCCTGCGTCACGACGATGCAGAAGGCGGCCGGCGGGCACGTTACCACCACCGATGGCCTGGGTGAATACCGCCAAAAGGTTTACGCCAATGCCTTTGTGGAAAAAGGCGGTGTGCAGTGCGGTTTTTGCATTCCCGGCATTGTCATGCAGTCCAACGCCCTCATTAACAAGAACCCGGAACCTAGCCGCGAAGAGATTGCCAAAGCCCTCACGCCCCACCTATGCCGCTGCACCGGCTACAAAAAGATTATTGACGCGGTCGAGTACGCCGCCGCCGCCATTCGTAAAGAAGAGGAAATCCCGCCGCCCAACGGCAACGGCCGTGTCGGTACCCGTCTGCCCAAATACAAAGCCCAAGACCTTGTCCTCGGCCGTCACAAGTACGTGGACGATATTAAGATGGAAGGAATGCTCTATGGCGCGCTGCGCTTCAGCGATCATCCCCGCGCCCGCGTTCTATCTATCGATACCAGCGCAGCGGAGAAGCTGCCGGGCGTGGTGAAGGTGGTAACGGCCGTCGACGTCCCTGGCGACCGCACCATCGGCCTCATCCGCCAGGATTGGCCGCTGATGATCGCCGTGGGCGAAACCACCCGTTACGTAGGCGACGTCCTGGCCGGCGTCGTGGCCGAATCGGAAAAAATCGCCCGAGAGGCCGCCAGCCTCATCAAAATCGACTACGAAGTGCTGGAACCGCTCATCGACATGCAAAAAGCGCTGGACCCCGACGCGCCGCAAATCCATGAAAGCGGCAACAAGCTGTCGCGCAGCTATACCAGCCGGGGCAGTGTCGAAGAAGCGCGGGCCCAATCTGCCTTCGTCGCCCAGGGTCAGTTCGAGACCCAATGGATTGAGCACGGCTTCATGGAAACCGAAGCCGCCATCGCCTATCCTACCGAAAACGGCTTGGAGCTGCTTTCCCAGGGCCAGGGCGTCTATGACGATCGCATCCAGATCGCCAAACTGCTTGGCCTGCCTTTAGAAAAGGTGCGCGTCGTGATGGTGCCGAACGGCGGCGGTTTTGGCGGCAAAGAAGATTTGACTGTGCAGGGACACGCCGCCCTCATGGCCCATCTACTGGGCGCGCCGGTCAAAGTGCGTCTCATTCGTGATGAATCCATCATCATGCATCCCAAACGCCATCCCATCTGGATGGACTACGAAATCGGCTGCGACGCCGCCGGGATGCTGACCTTCGTCAAAGTGAAGTTCCTGGGCGATACCGGCGCCTATGCTTCCGTGGGCATGAAGGTGCTGGAACGCTCCGCCGGACATGCCACCGGTGCTTACAATGTGCCTGTTACCGATGTGGAAGCCATCGCCGTGTACACCAACAACGTGCCCTGCGGCGCGATGCGCGGCTTCGGCGTAAACCAGGCCATCTTCGGTCTGGAAAGCCTGATCGACGACCTGTGTGAGCAGGGTGACTTCGACCGCTGGCAGTTCCGCTACGACAACGCCTTGCAAGATGGCGATATGACGGCCACCGGACAGATCATCGAAGCCGGAGCCGGGGCGCGGGCCACGCTGCTGGCCGTCAAAGATGAATTTTACGCCGCCAAATATGCCGGTCTGGCCTGCGGCCTGAAAAATACCGGCATCGGCAACGGCATGCCCGATGCCTCCTCCGCTCAGGTGACCATCGCCGCTCCGGATAAGGTGATTGTGGACCACGGCTGGACAGAGATGGGGCAGGGCGTGAATACGGTGGCGCAGCAGGTGGTGGCTACGGAAACCGGCATCGACCCGCGCTTCATCGAAGTGCGCATAGACACCGCCGCCGATCAGGAAGCCGGCATGACCACAGCCTCCCGCGCCACCTCGCTGGTGGGCAATTCGCTCATCGACGCTTGTAAGCAGTTGAAGGAAGACCTGAAGACCCACTCGTTGGCTGAACTGGTGGGCAAAAGTTATCGCGGCGAGTGGGTGGTGGACTGGACCACGAAACCAGGCGCGCTGGTGGAGAAGGTGTACACTCACTATTCCTACAGCTACGCCACGCAGCTCGTTACGCTGGATGACGACGGCCAAATCAAGAAGATCACGGCCGCTCACGACGCCGGCAAAATCTTCAACCCGACCCTGTTCGAGGGACAGTTGGAAGGTTCGCTGCATATGGGCCTGGGTTATGCCATCAGCGAGGAGTTGGTGATGGAAAACGGCCGTCCCAAATCCACCCGCCTGCGCCAGATGGGCATCCTCCGCGCCAAAGAAATGCCCGAAATGGAAATCATCGGTGTGGAAGTGCCTGATCCGTATGGCCCGTATGGGGCCAAAGGTGTGGGCGAAATCGGTTTAGTGCCTACGGCCGGGGCCGTGGCCAACGCGCTGTATCAGTTCGATGGCGTGCGCCGTACCAAACTCCCGATGCAGCTGCCGCAGAAAAAACGCACGGTTGTGCGCACCGCCTGAACCATATAATCAACCAGCTTACGATAACAGGCTCAGGCAGCCAATGCCTGGGCCTGTTGTTTATTTCGTCGTTGTCGTAGGTAAACATTAGAGGTACTGGAAGGTCCGTGCGAATGCTACGCGAATAGGGGATAATGAGTTGACGAAAATTAGTTTTCTCGGACACTTTAGTTATGAATGATCAGCAAAAACAAAACCGACCCGGTATACCAGTGTGGGTATGGATTATTGGTGTGCTGGCGATCATCCTGGGGATGCAGTTGTGGTTAAGCGGCCGTTTTGAAGGCCCGGAACAGGTCAGTTTGCCAGAGGCCATGAGCATGATAGTCGACGGCAAGGTTGACAAAGTCACCGTGACAGGTGATCGCATACAACTGACCTTGTCCAGCGGCCGCGAAGTAGCCACTACTTTAGATGCCGGTGGCAGCCTCGACAGCACGTTGAAGTATTTTGGCGTTACTCAAGAGGTGCTGGCCGAAAATGACGTCACCCTCATCGTGGTTGACCGGTCGACCTGGAATAATTTGTTTAACCTGGCCATGATCATTGGCCCCCTACTTTTGCTCATCTGGTTTTTCTCGCGTGGTTTTCGCCAGGCGCAGGGCGGTGGCGGCAATAACATTTTTGGCTTCGGCCGCAGCCGCGCCAAAAACCTCAACGACGCCGAACGTCCCACCGTTACTTTTGATGACGTGGCCGGTGCTGACGAGGCCAAGCTTGAGTTGTCGGAGGTCATTAAGTTCCTGCGCGAACCGGAAAGTTTTATTCAGGTAGGCGCCCGCATTCCCAAAGGCGTTTTGATGGTTGGCCCGCCGGGAACAGGCAAAACGCTGCTGGCTCGCGCCGTGGCTGGCGAAGCCGGGGTGCCGTTCTTCCACATCTCCGGTTCGGAATTTGTGGAGATGTTTGTGGGTGTAGGCGCCAGCCGCGTGCGGGATTTGTTCGATAAGGCCAAGCAGGTGGCCCCGTCCATTGTTTTTGTGGACGAAATTGACGCTGTGGGCCGGCAGCGCGGCGCCGGTTTGGGCGGAGGCAACGACGAGCGAGAGCAAACCTTAAACCAGATCTTGGTGGAGATGGACGGGTTTGATAACCAGACGAACATTATCGTCATTGCGGCTACCAACCGCGCGGACATTCTCGATCCGGCTTTGATGCGCCCCGGCCGTTTTGACCGCAAGGTGTTTGTCGATCTGCCGGATTTAGTAGGGCGAGAGGCCATTTTGAAGGTTCATGCTCGGGGTAAACCGATAGCGCCGGAAGTTTCTTTCTCAGACATTGCCCGGCTGACGGCCGGATTTTCCGGCGCGGACCTGGCTAATCTCATTAACGAGGCAGCCATTTTTACGGCGCGGCGCAACAAAAAGATGCTGGGACTGCTGGAATTCCAGGATGCGTTTGACCGGGTGGTGATGGGACCGGAGCGCAAGAGCCGGGTGATGAGCGAAGACGACAAGCGCACGGTGGCCTATCACGAGGCTGGCCATGCTGTTGTCAGCTTTAATCTGGTCTACACTGACCCGGTGCAGAAGATCACCATCGTGCCGCGCGGCCGTGCCGGCGGCTATGTGATGCCGCTGCCGGAAGATCGTATGGTTCACAGCCGCGAGTTTTTGGAAGACCAGATCACCATGGCGCTGGGCGGCCGCGCTTCTGAGGAGATTTTCTTCGGGCGGATTACCACCGGCGCTTCCAATGATCTGCAGCAGGCGACCCGTCTGGCCCGGGCGATGGTGACACAGTATGGCATGTCCGATTCGTTGGGACTGCCGACGTATGGCAACCAGCGCAATAATCCTTTTCTGGGTCAGGATTGGGGTTTGGGAATGGATCGCGACTACAGCGAAGATGCGGCCCAATCCATTGATGTGGAAATACGCAAAATTTTACAGAACAACTACGAACGCGCTCTGGATATCATCCAAAAGAATCGTGACCGGCTGGTAGCCCTGGCTAACACGTTGTTAGAGGTGGAAACGCTGGACCGGGACACCTTTGAGCGGTTGATGAATGAACCGCCAGTGCAAGAAGCGGCGGCTTAAGTTTCTTATAAAGTTCTTTGGGCCTGACAGTTCTAACGAACTGCCAGGCCTTTTTTTATGCCAGAGCGCTGGCAACGCGGTTGAGGCGTTCCTTGGCGTCGCAGGCTACTTCGGCCAGGGCGGGCAGTTCGATCATGCCCAACATCATTTCCGGATCGACGATATTGACCAGGATACGGCCGTCTTCCTCTTGCGCTACGGTCACGTTACAGGGCAGCATTAAGCCGATCTCGGGCGCGGCCGAGAGGGCGCGATAGGCCAGTGGGGGATTGCAGGCGCCTAAAATTTTGTAGGGGCGGAAATCGACATCCAGCTTTTTCTTCAACGTGGCCTTGACGTCAATCTCGGTCAAAATGCCGAAGCCTTCCTCTTTGAGGGCGGCCGTCACTTTTTCCACGGCCGTTTCGAAATCCGTGTTCAGATAGACGGCCGTTCCCAATGCTTGTTTTGTTTGTGTCATCTCGTTCCTCTTAAACTCGTCACTAACGGTGCCAGTAATTTGCGAACTTAAGCCTCATTTATATCCCAGCGTGCCAAATTTTGGAAGCAGTTTTCGCTGCGAACCTGCCATCTGTTCGGACAGAGCGAATTAGTCGCAATATAGACAAAACGACCATACTCCCTTACAATGAAAGATGCCAGGGGACGAGGAAGAAACCGGGTCGAAAAATCTGCCAGTGCGCTACAGGAGATGGACGATGAGTAGCGAATTTCTGAGCCGGGAGCCTGTCTTTAATCCGACCGCCTTTGTAGACCGCGTGCGCGAAACCCACTGGACGGCCGAAAAACTTGGTGGCCAGATACCGCAGAACTGCAATTTTATCGGCGAGCCGCGCATTGGCCGGACTTCCTTTTTGCACCACCTGTATCGAAAAAAAGTAGGCTTGCCGCCCGGCATCATCGGTCTCTATGTGTGGGTGCAGTTGGCGGCGCTGCCGGAACAAACCTCCCAGACGTTTTGGCCCTGGTTGGTAACGCAGTTGCGCCAGGAGATGGTCCGCGCCGGGCTGGAAGGAACAAAAACGGCCGTTCCCACCGATCCGCGCCTGGCATACAACACCCTGGAGAAGGAAATTGAGAGCATGCTGGACAAGACCAGTGTGCGGCGACTGATCTTTGTCATCGATGATTTTGATCTGCTGATGCCGGGTATCGGCCGTCGTGACCTGGATTGGCTGCGGGCGCTGGCCACGCGCTACACCAAATCGCTGGCGTTTGTCATTGCCAGCACACGGCCGTTGGTGCACCTGGCCGAAATCCACATGCCGGAACTAGGCATCTCCCCGCTGACCAACCTGTTCCACGATTATTGGCTGACCTTGTTATCTGTTGAAGAAGCCGAGGCGCTCTGTCAGTTGGCGGCGCGTCAGCAAGGTACCGAACTGGATGCGGCGAGCCTCGCTTTTTTGCTGGCCGACGCCGGGCGGCATCCTGACTTGCTGAAAGTCGCCTGTGAATATCTGTTTAGGGCCAGTGAGTCGAATCAGCCGAATCCACTGGAAACGGTGCGCAGTGAACTGCGCCTGGACGGACACGTCGATTGGCTGTGCCGCCAGTTGTGGCAGCGGCGGACAGAGGGGGAGCAGGCGGCGCTGCTGGCCCTGGCGCGTGGCGAAAGCCAGACCATCGACGATCGCATTATGGCCGCGCGTTTGCAGCGACACTTAGGGCTGGTGGAGCAGCGCGGCGGGCACACGGCCGTTTTTGCCGACGTATTCCGCGATTGGCTGAAACGGCAGACGGCCGTTTCCGAGTCCCCCACCGTGCCCGACAGCCCGACCACGCAGTTTGAACACCGGCCATCCCAGCGCCTGGTGATGATAAACGGCCGTGCCATCTCCCTGACGCCTCTAGACAATCGCTTACTGGCTTATCTGCTAAACCACGTCGGTGAGGTGTGTACGACCGAGGTGCTGCTAGCCCACGTCTGGTCGGCTGGCAAAACGCCCTCGGTGGTCGAAAAAGGCATAAACCGTTTGCGTGCCCGGCTAGAAGAAGATCCGAAGCGTCCCCGTTTTATCCTTTCCGCGCGCGGAGAAGGCTACATTCTGCGCATTCCCTGACTGGCATATCCACTGCGAGGGCTGCCGCCGACCAATTTAGTAAAATTTCTTGATAAATTTGCATTTAATAGCGAATATGGTAGAATATATGTGGCTCCCCCCCCGAGAGATGCTCTTGTAAGCGCCCGCTTACGAGGCATCTCCTTTTTTTTGCCTATTTACCGAGCGCCGCACGGATGTCGGCCGTGTGTATCGCTTCATGATCGGCGATCATGTGGCAAATTTCTTCGATGGACAGCACACGCCCGCTGCCATGCCGCCCCTTTTTAGCCCAATCTGCCTCGTCGAGGGCGTCCATAAACTCCAGCAGGTTGGTGCGATTTTGCGCCATGGCGGTCAAGAGGTCATCGGTGGATTTGCCGAGGGTCTTTTTGATGCGGCTGGCGTTCCAGCGGTCCAGATCGAAATCGTCGGGGACGCCGGGGCCGCCATCACGGATGAGTACCATCAGGCGCGTCATGGAGCTTTCGGCTTCGGTGAGGTGGCGCAGCAGGTCGATGACTTGCCAGGTGGTGGACTTGGCGTATACGGCCGTTTCCCACTCCGCCTCATTCAGCCCGGCCAATAAGGCCAGCAGCTCTTGCCGGCTGCTCTGCAACTTTGTTTGCAAAACGATTCTTTCATCCATCATGGTCTGTTTCTTGCTCCTTGCTAATTTTCGCCGGCCGGCGCGGTAAAAGACGGCAGGCAGGGATCAAAATCGTAGCCCAGGTAGATACGGTAAGCGGCGTCGCCGTCGTGGTTGGCTTGCAGGGTAATAGCTGCCGTGGTCTGGTGGAAAAGCCAGCTTAACAGATCGCTGGACGATCCTTTGAAGTTGGGCCCGAAATAGTCGATGTGGGTGCGCGCCGGTGCTGATTCGGTGGTTGGGACGTAGCGGGGGATAAAGCCGTACCAGGCCAGGTTTTCGGCGGCCAGCCGGTACAGCTCCTCGTCGCCGCCGACGACTTCCACAACGATGGGCGGGCGGGTGGCGCGGTTGAGGGCCGGCGGCTGCATGACCTGGCGCAGAATGGGCACGGCCGTTTCCGGCCTCAGCAGCTGTGTCGACCAGCCTGTGCCCGGTTCCAGCCACGACTGCACCGCATCCCCGGCAATCGCCAGATGCTGTACCCCATTTTCACGGACGGCCGGCGCCAGTGCCGCCAGTTCCAGCACCACCGGCAGCGTCAGGTCGGTTTCCACCGCCTCGCGGTACACGCGCCACAAATCAGGCAGGTCGGTGATGAGATTTTGCTCCAGGCCGGTGTCAAAAATGGCCCGCAGCACCTGCTGCTGCCGCCGGCCGCGCTCAAAATCGTTCGTCGTGCGGCGCGAGCGCGCATACCACAGGGCCAGGTCGCCGTCCATCTGGTAGACGCCCGGCTCCAGGGTGAACAACTCCCAGTTATCCTCAACGGTCTGGTCCAATTCCGGCGACTTCAGCCGCCAGTCGGTGAGGGCGCAGGTTACAACGACTTCGACGCCGCCGACGGCATCGACCACGCTTTTGAAGCCTTCAAAGCCGATGCGCGCATAATAGTCGATGGGAAGGCCCAGGTTGTATTCGATGGTGTCTTTTAGCAGGCCGCCGCCCGCGCCGGGATAATCGACGCCATGGCCGTGGGGCAGGGCCAGGTTGATTTTGGTCATGCGCCAGCCGGGGATAACGACGTACAAATCGCGTGGCAGCGAAAGCATAGTCGCCGTTTTCGTGTCGCGGTTGATGGAAACGATGATGATGCTGTCGGTGCGGCCGCCCTGTGGCTCGGCCACGTCGTTGCCCACCAGGACGATGTTGGTGATGGCCTCGCTTTTGGGGAAAGGGGGTATGGGGCTGGGCACGGCCGTTGGCGGCGTGGCTTCCAAGGTGGCAAACGGCCGTATCGTCGGCGCGAGCGTGGCTGTGGGTTCCGGCGTGAAGGTAGGCGGCAGGGTGGCGGTTGGTTGGCTAGGTTGATCGGGTTGGCGGGTTGGCTGGGTGGTGTTGGTGGGGGGCAGGCTGATGGGCTGCTGGTTGGATGGCGCTGTGGGCGTGGCCGTTTGGGCGACGGCCGTGACCGCCGCCGTTGGCAGAATGGGAACCGTGGCCGGGCGGCAGCCGATCAGCAGCCACACGGCCGTCAGCAGGACCAGCCCGCCTATGCAGCGAGAAAACGAACGATTCATACATTCTGATTTTAGCGTAGAAGGCCCAGACCTGACAGGTTTTCCCAAACCTGTCAGGTCTGGCTACAATTATGCGTCGAGAGATGGGTCCAATCTGCCAGATTGGACCCATCTTGGCAAACTCATGACGAGGAAGATACCGCCCATGAAAGTTTACCCATCCGTTTCCCTGCTCGTTTTGCTGCTGGCCGGTTGGCTGGCCGCCTGCGCCGCCGCGCCCGCGCCTACGCCTGTCCCCTGCGATGATGCCGGCCAGACGGCCGTTGCCCTCACCCTGCTCGACGAAAACGAGACGGCCGTCGACCGCGTGCAGGTAAGCTACCGGGTTAACGGCGGCGTCTGGCAGGATTTGCCGGAGCGGGTGAACGGCCGTGCCCGCATCCCCGGCGGCGGCGGCGGTTACGAAATCCGCGCCCAGAAGCCGGGCTACCAGACGGGCGAAACGGCCGTCATCGTGCCCGCCGCCATCCCCCCGACCTGCGCAGTAACCACTCAGTCTATCACCCTGCAAATGGCCCTGGCCGTCTGCCCCACCAACCCCCAACCGCTGACCATCCAGGTGAAACCGGCGGTGGGCGTTGAAGGGGTGGGCGTAACGGCCGTGACCCCCAACGGCCGTGATACCCTGGCCTGCGAAACCGACGAAAACGGCTGCCAGACCTTCCGCCTGTCGCTGAACAAACCGGGCAGCTACCAGCTTGCGCTTGAAGGGCTGCTCAGCTACGGCGCGCCCTCTGTAAACCAGGGCGTCATCTCCTACGACCTGCTCCCTTATGAGGTTGACCTGCGCTATGGTGCGCAAACGCGCACGCTGAGCGGGACAGGGGCCAGCCGCTTGGATCTGGATTTTGCGGTTGCGCCCGATGAGGTGGGCTGCCCGCTGCCGGACCTGCGCGGGCTAACGGCCGTGGCCGACCCCGACCTGAGCACCGGCGGCCCCTACCCGCCGGTCACCATCGACCAGCAAGGGCCGCTGATCATGACGGATCTGGCGGCCGACGAATGCCAGGGGCAGCCGGTCGTCACGCCGGTGGATTTTGCCCTGACTGTGCCCACCGGCACCCGGCTGGCGGACGTGGCCCTGCTGTATTGGCTGGATGGTGACTGGCAGGCAGGCGAATGCGCGGTGCGCGACGGCCGTTTGCTTTGCACCGCGGCGCTGCCCAATCCGCTGCTGGCCCAGCCCTACGCCGTCAAGGCCGTCGTCAACGGCGAGGAGTATATCAACACGCAGCTGCCGTTTGATACGTTGTGCATTTTGTTCCCCTCCTGATAGCTGGCTGTCCCTTCCGTTACTCGTGTGACCCCCTCGCCCTTTGCAAGGGGGCGGGGGAGAGGGTACCCGCGGTTCCACCCCGTGCCACGGCCGTTTTCCCGACCACCTTTGCAGGATCACGGTTCACAAAAACGGCATTTGTCTTCACAAAAGCGACAATCGTCTTCACGTTAGCAGCATTTGCCTTCACAAAAACAGCTTTTATCTTCACGTAAGCAGCATTTGCCTTCACAAAAACAGCTTTTATCTTCACGTAAGCAGCATTTGTCTTCACAAAAACAGCTTTTGTCTTCACGTAAGCAGCTTTTGTCTTCACGTAAGCGGCTTTTGTCTTCACAAAAACAGTTTTTGCCTTCGCATGCACAGCTTTGATCTTCGCATGCACAGCTTTTGCCTTCGCATGTACAGCTTTGATCTTCGCATGTACAGCTTTTGCCTTCGCGTGTACAGCTTTGATCTTCGCATGCACAGCTTTTGCCTTCACAAAAACGATTTTCCCCGACCCCGACGGCCGTGAAGGTTTGTGTAGCGAAGGGGGAACGAGGCTGTGCTAAAATAAGCCCATGACAGGCAGCAAACAGACAGATGTGGTTATAGTCGGCTCGGGGCCGGGCGGGGCGACCGTGGCGCGGCAGTTGGCGCGGGCCAACGCTGGTCTGGCCGTTACCCTGCTGGAGCGTGGGCGCGATTGGCGCGGCAGCGCCCTCTATGGCACCTATCCCGGCGCGATGCTCTACAGCGACCGCCGCTCGCTGCTCTTCACCGCCGAAGGGCTGAACATCATCCGCCCGCTCATGCTGGGCGGGGCCACGAGCATGTACTGCGGCTGCGCGGCACGGCCGTTGCCCTTCTGGCAGGCCAAGTACGGCATCAACCTGGACCCCTACGCCGACGAAACGATCGACGAACTGCACATCGCCCCGCTGCCCGCCGAGCTGCGCGGCGCGGCCTCCACCCGCATCGCCGCCGCCGCTGCCGAATTGGGCCTGGAGTGGCAGCCCCAGGACAAATTCATGTCTCCGGCGCGTGCGCCGCACTTCCACTGCGAAGCGACCTGCATGTTGGGCTGCCGCTGCGGGGCGAAGTGGAACGCCGCCGAATTTGTGGATGAGGCGGTGGCTGGCGGGCTGGATTTGTGGACCGGGGCGCGCGTGGACCGCGTGCTGCATGAGGCTGGCGTGGTGACGGGGGTGGTGGGGAAAGTGGGGGGACGGCCGTTCACCATCCATGCCCCCATCGTCATCCTGGCCGCCGGGGGCATTGGCACACCGCGCATTTTGCAGCGCAGCGGCCTACCCGCCGCCGGGCAGGGCATGACCATGGATACCACCGTGATGGTCTACGGCTACGCGCCGGACAAAGGCAATGGCACGGAGCCGCCCATGACCTGGAGTTACGCCGACGACGAGTTGGGCGTGCTCTTTTCCACGCTCATCGATCCCTGGCTGCTCTACCCCCTCATCATGGCCCTGAAAGGCCCGGCCTACCCGCTGACCTGGCACCGCTGGGGGCGCACCTATGGTGTGATGATCAAGTTGAAGGATGAAATCAGCGGCGGGGTGGGCGCAGACGGCCGTATCCATAAAGGTCTCACCGCCCACGACCGGCAGCGTATGGCCCGCGCCGAAGCCGTCGCCGGGCAGATTTTGCGGCAGGCCGGCTGCGACCCGGACACCATTTTTACCACGCCCATTCGCGGCACCCATCCCAGCGGCACCGTGCGCCTGGGAACCATGCTGGACACCGACCTGCAAACCGAGATCGAAAATTTGTACGTCTGCGACGCCAGCGTCTTCCCGGAAGCGCTGGCCCGGCCAACGGTGCTGACCATCATCGCCCTGGCCAAACGGCTGGCGGCCCACCTGCAAAACGCCTATGATGCCTAATCCAACCCCAACCAACGACCTGTTGAACAACAAACTGCGGGCCATCATCGAAGTGGCCGAGGTGCTCACCGCCCAGCTGGAGCTGCCGCAGCTCTTGCAGTCGGTGATAGAGAAGATTACCGATCTGCTGGAGCCGGCGGAGTTTGGCGTGATTTTGTTATGGAATCCGCAGGCGGAAGTTTTTCAGCCGCAGGCGGTGTGGGGGCCGGCGCTGGCCGACCGGGCGGCGGTGCTGGCGATGCGCCTGGAGCCTGGGGAATCGGTGACCGGCCGGGTCTTTACGGAAAATAAGGCGCGGCTGTTGGAAACGGAAACGGCCGTGGCCGCCGAAAAAAGCAGCCTGCGCCCGGATAATTTACAGGCGATGGTCCGCGCATACGGCCGTGACATCCTGCCGCGCAGCCTCGTCGCCGCGCCCATCACCGCTGGCCAGGAGAAATATGGCGTGTTGGTGCTGGAAACCTTGCAAGGCCCGCTCACCTTCACGCCCGGCGACGTGCCCTTCGTGCAGGCCCTGGCCGAGCTAATTGGACTGGAGATTGATCGCATGCGCCTGGATGCGGCCGCCGCCGCCAGCCGCGAAGCCCACGAAGCCAACCGCCTGCGCACCGAGATTTTAGCCACCCTGTCCCACGAGATGCGCACGCCGCTGGCGGCCATCAAAGGGTACGCCACGGCGCTGCTTTTGGAGGAGGTCACCTGGTCGCCCGACAAGAGCCGTGAATTTTTGCAGCTCATCGAGGCGGAATGTGACAACCTGGAAGGCATGATCACTCAGATTCTCGATTCGTCGCTTATCGACGTGGGGCAGTTGGAAATTGAACCGCAGCCGGTGCGGCTGCCGCGTATGGCCCAGGAAATTATGGAAGAGATGCAGCGGCAAACGCGCAAGCACCGCTTCGTGATTGATTTTCCGGCCCAGTTCCCCATCGTTGACGCCGACCCGCAGCGCATGAAGCAGGTCATCCGCAATATTTTAGACAACGCCATCAAATACTCGCCCGATGGCGGGTTGGTGGTCATCCGGGGCAGGGTCCGCGCCGAGGATGTGGTGGTAAGCGTGGCCGATCAGGGCGTGGGCATCTCGCCGGAGGATCTGATCCCCCTGTTCGACAAATATTTCCGGGTGAAAGCGCCGACCGGCTACCACGTGCCCGGCACGGGGCTGGGCCTGCCGGTGTCGCGGGCCATCGTGGAAGCCCACGGCGGCCGTATTTGGGCCGACAGCACGGTCGGCGAGGGCACGACGCTGAATTTTTCTATCCCGTTACATGATTTTTGAGGGCGGGAGTGGAGATTGGAGACTGAGTAGTTAAAAAAATGACGTCATTCCGAGGAGTCTTCGACGAGCAATCCCGACAAACTGGATATTTTAGGTGAACGGGATGCTTCGGAGGATGCTTCGGCGGCCTCAGCACAGGCTCTCAGCATGACAGAAAACTCACCATAGGTGTAATTCATGGCAGTTTTTTAAACTACCGAAACTGGAGACTACTAGGTATTAGAGACGGCCGGTCTCCAGTCTCCAATCTCCCGCCCCAAATAATTTTTCCGACGACGCAGCAGGGTACAGCCATGACCGAAAAACAAACGATTTTGATTGTGGAAGACGAGCCGAAGATTGTGCGCCTGGTGCGCGAGGTGATGACGGCGACCGGGTTTGAGGTGCTGACGACGGGGGATGGGGAGGAGGCGGTGCGGTTAACGGCCGTATCCCAACCCGACCTGCTGCTCCTGGACATCGTGCTTACCAGCGACCTGGATGGCTTTGGCGTGGCCCGCCGCGTGCGCGAGTTTTCCGATGTGCCCATCATCCTGCTCACGGCCAAAGTGCAGGAATCGGATATCCTGCGCGGCTTCGACGCCGGGGCCGACGACTACGTGACCAAGCCGTTCAGCGCTAAGGAACTCCTGGCCCGCGTGCGGGCCGTGCTGAAGCGGGCCAATCGCGCCGAAGGCGAGGTGTTCGATGCGGAGATCATCTGCGGGCCGCTGCGCATCGACCTGGCGCGGCGGCGCGTGGCCGTGGCCGGCGAAAACGTGCATCTAACACGCACAGAGTACAACCTCCTGCACGAGCTGGCCAGGCATCAAAATCAGGTGCTGCTGCACGAACAGTTGTTAACGGCCGTGTGGGGGCCAGAGTACCGCGACGACCTCGATTACCTGCGGGCTTACATCCGCTACTTGCGCCGCAAGCTGGAGCCAGACCCGGCCAACCCGGCGCTGATCGTCACCGTGCCGGGGGTCGGTTACATGCTGGAGTGCCCCGGCTAATCCCCTGAATCTGCCAATTTTCATACAATTTTCATGGGCGACGGCCGTTTTTCTATGCGTTTTTGACGGCCGTCATGTTACAGTGTTGCCTATGACCATTCCCTACTATTTCCTCATGACAGAAGGAGTTTCTGAACCATGACCCGAACCGCTCTGGCGGAGCCAAACGTTCTGCCCAATACCCAATTCATCTTGCTGCCGGAAACGGCTGACCAACTGCGCGACCAGGCCCTTGAGCAGGCGCGCCACAAAATGCCGCTCCCGCTGCGGCAGGCCGAGCTGAAGGACCTGCTGCTGCGGGCTGATTTTGTCGAGTATTTCAAGTTTAACCTGGCGCATGGCCTGGCCCAGACGCTGGCCGGCGTTGACGAGCAGGTGCAGGCTGTGCACTATTTTGACCCTAACTTAAACCCGGACGCGCAAACGGAAACGGCCGTGCCCCTCGATCCCACCATCAACCTGCTCGTCGAAGTGCAAGCCCCTTCGCCGGCCTTGAAGTCGTTTGTGGCGGCGCTGGACGGCTATCTGACCGATGCCGTGCGCGTATTGCCCACGCCGCTGTTTGTATCTTTGCATTCGCTGACCAACGTGATGCTGGTGACGGCCGAAGACGTGGCCCGGCGGCGCGGCTTCGCCCTGATTCTAGATTCCATCTACACGCCTACCCGGCGGCTTTGGCCGCAGTAGAGGTAGACCGTCTCCTTGGTCACTCATCTGATTTCGCTCATCAGATAGTGGTTAAATCCTTTTGTGGGGCGAGGCGCACGATGTGCCTCGCCCGCTTTTTTCGCGGCTGCGTTTCTCATTTCACAATTGACAATTCGCCTTTCCCCCTTCACAATTCCTCATGCTTCCCAACCAACTGCGCGACCGTCTGGCTCAGTTTCCCCGCCTGCCGCTGGCGCAGCTGCCCACGCCCCTGGAGCCTTTGCCCCGGCTGACGGCCGTCTTGGGCGGCCCCGCTCTCCTCATCAAACGCGACGACAATATCGGGCCGGCCTTTGGCGGCAACAAAGGGCGCAAACTGGCTTTCCTGCTGGCCGAGGTGCTGCGCCGGGGCCAGCGCAAAGTCATCACCTACGGCGGCCTCCAGTCTAACCACGCCCGCATGACGGCCGCTGCCTGCGCCCACCTGGGACTGGAAGCGCACCTGTTCTTTTTTGAGAAACGGCCGTCCACCCTGCAGGGCAACCTCTTCCTCGATGCGCTTCTCGGCGCAAAGCTGCACTTCATCCCCTTCGGCGGCGGCGGTGACGCCTCCATGACGCTGGAAGCCACCAACCGGCTGGTGCGGCTGGTCTCCGCGGTGTTGGTGGGGCCGGGCGCGTACTTCATGCCCGTCGGCGGCCACACCGTCACCGGCTGCCTGGGCTACGTGGACGCGGCGCTGGAAATCCACGAGCAGGCAGTGAGTTTGGGGCTGGATTTGGCCCGGGTGACGGTGCTGACGGCGGCCGGGTCCGGCGGCACGCTGGCCGGTCTGCTGGCCGGTTTTACCCTGCTCGGCTCACCGATTCGCGCGCTGGGCATTGACGTGGGCAAGCTGTGGAAGGCGTTTCCGGCCAGCCTGGCCCGTCTGGCGGGTGAGTTGTGCGCCGCGCTGGGCGAAGTCCACACCTTTCACCCGGCCGACGTGCCCCTCATCGAAGGGACCTATGTGGGACCGGGCTACGCCGTGCTGACCGATGCGTCGCGCACGGCCGTGCGCCTGCTGGCGCGCACCGAAGGCATTTTGCTGGACCCGGTGTACACGGGCAAAGCGCTGGCGGGGTTGATGGATCTGGTGGGGAACGGCCGTTTCACCCCCGACGAAACAGTGATTTTTCTGCATACCGGGGGCTTTCCGGGACTGTGGGCGTTTTCGGGAATGGAGATTAAAGACTAGAGACTGGAGACTTTCCAGCTTCCAATCTCTAATCTCCAATCTCCCTACGGCGCAGTCAACGCCGCGACCAGCAGATTCAGCGCCGTCACCATGTCGTTGCGGCCGGTTTTGACGGCCACGTCCACGTCCAGCAGGTGGCGGTAGATTTGCTCCAGCTGGGGCAGGCTGAACTGAGCGCTTTGCTGGTGGAGCTTCCCGGCGACGAAGCTGTGCATTTTCAGCCGCTGGCTGATGGCCGGGGGGCGGCTGCCCGCGTCAACCATCTCTTTTACCTGGATCAACAGCCGGAACTGGCGCACAAACATCGAGAAAAGATAAAAGGGATCGGCTCCTTCCTGTAACTTTTGCTGCAGCAGCAGCGAAGCTTTTTTGCTGTTGCGGTTGCCCAGCGCGTCTACCAGATCAAATATGCTGGCTTCGGCCAGGTAAGGCGATAACAACGCCACATCTTCGCCGGTAATTTCGGCTGTGCCTTTGTAGAGCGTGAGTTTCTCGATTTCGTTTTCCAGGATTTGCAGGTTGTTGCCGATGTTGGTGGTAAGCAGATGCACGGCGTGGGGGGCGATACGGCCGTTTCGCTCCTCCACCTGCTGCCGGATCCACCGCTCTAGCTGGGAACCTTCCAGCGGTTTGAACAGCTTCTCGTAACCCGACTTTTCTGTTTGGGCCAGCTTCACGATGGGATGGCTGCCCGGCAGCGCTTCCGCTTCCAGAAAGACCAGCCGCGTCGTTTCTGGCAGTTGGGGCAGGTACGCGGCCAGCTCCTTCAGGTAGCTTTTGTCTGGCTTAGCGGCAAACAGCCCGGAGACGATGACCAGCCGCGCTTTGGCCAGGAAGGGCATGGCGCTGCTGGCCTGCTGCAGTTGGTTCAGCGGCACAAAGCCGTCCAGTCGGGTTGTGTTCAAATCCAGCATGGCCGGATCGCCCAGTTTGCCGATCAAGTCAGCCAGCGTTTCTTTTTGCGAGTGGGTGTCTTCCCCGTGAAAGATGTAGAACATTGTAGCTGTTAGCTGCTAGCTTTTAGCTGTTAGTGGTTTGTCTACTCTCAACTAACAACTATCAGCTATCCCTTAGTCCGAATGCGGTAGGCGGCTGCCTGGCGGTCCTGGCTGCTGCCGGTGAGCAAAAGCTGGAAGAGACGGGTGATGGGAGAAGGCTGGATTTTTTCGATGCTGACGAGCTGCATATCGCGCAGGTCGCCGTCGGTGGTGAAGCGGGCCTGGAGGTAAATGCCTAACGGCCGTGACACAATCAGCGCCACGACCACGGCCAGCACGGCTGAGGGCAGGGCATTGGCGATAACAGAGAGGTCCAGCGACGGCCGTCGCTGCCGCCTTTGCTCCAGGGCCAGCGTCGTCTGGGCGGCCAGGGTGGCCATGGTGGCTGTGGTGAGCAGCACGGTACCGCAGTTGGGATGCACCGCCAGGCCGCTCTCGCCGCCCTTCATGCGCCGGTACGCTTCCTCCACGGCGTTAAACACGTCCTCCTGCGACACGCTGCCATAAATATTCAGGTGAAAACCGCGATGATCCGAATTGCCCTGCGCGCTAAAATCCCTGTGCTTCTCGCTGAGCACGTGGATGGTGGCGTGTTCCAACCCGTGGTTACGTTGTATCCGGCTAATGGTTTCTGAAAGCATAATTACCTCCACAGAATGGTCAAATGTTAATCGGGGCAACTAGAGACTGGAGATTGGAGATTGTTGGAAGCTCCAATCTCCAGTCTCTAATCGCCAATCTCCTTAAACGTCGGCAAGCCCAGATTGGGCATGGGCTCATGGGCGAGGAAGGCTTTAACGGCCGTATACGCCGCCTGGCGATCATCCCAGGGATACTCCGTTGCGCCAAAGCACATGGTTTGCTCGTGGCCTTTGCCACAGATGAGCACCACGTCCTGCTTTTGAGCCAGCGTCAGAGCAAAATAGATGGCCGCACCGCGATCCGGCATCCGCCAGAAGGTCTGGCCTTCCACACCGCCCTGGCTGCGACAGCCAAAGGCCATCATCTCCAGGATGTCGTCCAGCGATTCCGTGCGCGGGTCTTCGGCTGTCAGAATCGTCACGTCAGCCTGCCGGATAGAGACTTCGGCCATCATGCGCCGTTTCTCCACGTCGCGCTTGCCCGCGCTGCCAAACACGGTGATGACACGGCCGTTATGATCAGCCACCATCTGCCGCGCCGCAGCAATCGAGCGCGACAGGGAATTGGGCGTGTGGGCAAAATCCACAATCGTCAGAAAGGGCTGCCCGCCGGTAATGCGCTCCATGCGCCCTCTGACGCCGTACACCTTTTTTAGCCCTTCCTGTATCGCTTCGGGGCCAACCTGCAGCACGCGCGCAGCGGCCACGGCTGCCAGCACATTATACAGGTTAAACTCACCCAGCAGGTGCGAATAACAGGGAACCTTAAAGTCCATCTGCGCTTTTTGGGCTTCGCCGTGCAGCCTGCCCAATGGAAAATCAAAGTAGACCTCGAACCATGTCTTGTCGGCTTCGTAACTCACTTTTTTAGCCGTCACGTCGGCGGCGCTGCTCAGGCCATAAGTCACCTGATGGGGCACGGGGATGGCCGCCAGACGGCCGTAAGAACTGTCGTCGAGGTTGAGCACGGCCGTTTTCCCCACGTTCTGTTTCGCCGGATTGTGGCTGGGAATGGTCCAGTCATCCAGCAGCAGGCTGGTGAACAGGCGCGACTTGGCGGCAAAGTAGCCTTCGTAGTTGCCATGATAGTCCAGGTGCTCGTGGGTGATGTTGGTGATCAGGGCGATGTCGAAGTCGACGGCCGTTACCCGGTGCTGCGCCAGACCGTGCGACGT
This sequence comes from Ardenticatenaceae bacterium, assembly GCA_020634395.1. Taxonomy (GTDB): domain Bacteria; phylum Chloroflexota; class Anaerolineae; order Promineifilales; family Promineifilaceae; genus Leptovillus. The sequence continues at coordinate 44,157 of JACKBU010000027.1, forward strand.
CGATTCCAGAATGCAGTGGGTCAGCCCGGCGTCCACCATGCGGCGCAGATAGCGCTGCACCACCGGCGCTTCCGGCGTGGTGACGTGCGGCGCGAGCGGCTCCTCTTGCTCGCCGACCACCGCTTTGAGCGTGCTCAGCAACCCTACCCGCAGTCCGGCCGTTTGCAAAATGCTGTGCAGCAGGCTACTGGTTGTCGTTTTACCGTCCGTGCCGGTAATGCCGATCATCACCAGTTGGCGGCCGGGGAAGCCTTCCCAGGCGGCGGCCAGCCAGGCCAGCGCTACGGCCGTATCCGCTACCTCCACATAAGCCACGTCGGGCGGAATGGTCAGGTCAAAATGGGCCGCCGGGCGCTGCGCCAGAATCATGCTGGCCCCGCGCGCCAGCGCCTGCCCGATGTATGGGTGGCCGTCACTGGTGGCCCGCACCCTAGCCACAAAACAGGCTCCCGGCGCCACTTCGTTGGTGTTTTCCGTCAGGTGGGTCAGCGATATGTCCGGCCCGTCGTAGGCGGGCGGCTGGGGATGATTGGTGCCGCGCACGGCCGTGGCCCAATCAGCCAAAAGCTGCTTGAGAGAGCGCGTCTCGGCAGGGGTGGAGGGGAGCAGATCGTTCATAGGCTGGTTACTTTAGCGGTTAATTTTCTGGATGTCCAGTAGGGACGGCCGTTCCCCATCGCTCATTAAGCCAGTGACACCGTCGGACACGGTCATCACCCGGCTGGGGGCGAAGTAGGGGAAGTCAAACGTTACCGGGTCACCAGCCGCCAGGCCGGGCAAAGGCATCAGGCGCGCCGTCAGCGGTTTGCCCAGGCGGGAGGCCAGCATGGCCACATCAAGCAAAATCCCGGCCAGGCTTTCCGTGCTGATGTCGCCGGGCAGCGGCACGGTATCCAACCCCACGCCGCACACGGCCGCATAACTCAGCAAATCCTGCACCGTCACCAGCCCGTCCCCGGCCCGCCGCGCCAGAATGCTGTCCTCCAGCACCGGCAGCATCAGTCCGGAAAAGCCGCAGCGCCGGAAGCGGGCGCGGCCAATCGCCTCGGTCACAAAGCCGGCGGCGAACAGGCTGCCGTGCGCGCCGAGGTGGGGCAGGCCGAGCGCTTCCAGCGCCCCGGCCAGGCTTTTGTCGTCGGTGGGATAAGGGGCCAGCGAGAAATCGAGGCCGCGAAACGGCAGGCCAAACTGCGCGGCTAATTCGGCGGCGACGGCCGTGATCTGGTCTGCGGCCGTTTCCATGGCGGCGACGAGATTGGCGCGCGCTTCTTCCAGCGTGCGGCTGGCGGCGATGGCGTTTTGGGCCAGATCGGCCGCTTCGATGGCCAGGGCAAAGCCGGGCGCGCCGCCATCGTGATAGGCCACGGGGAAGAAGGGCGAGCCGGACGGGCAGTTGGCCAAGGCGGCGAAGTAGAGATTACCGAAGCCGTTGGCCTGCAAGGCGCTGATCTGCCGGATGAGGCGGGCGATCTGGTGGCAGCGGGCGGGGGAGATACGACCGTTTATATCGGCAATCTCGGCCGTCATAAACAGGGCATCGCTGGCGCCCAACATCTGCGGGATGGCTGCCAGCCACGCCGGGTCATGGTGCAGTTGCACGGGGCCAAGGCTGGCGTAGTCGAAGCCCAGGGCGGCGAGGGAAGATTGGAGATTGGAGACTGAAGATTGGAGATTGCCGGATGGCAGCCAGTCGGGGAAGGGGGGAAAGGCGGCGCGGGCGGACTGCACCGGATAGGGGAAGGCGGTGCGCCCCGCGGCTAGAAATCCGGCCACGTTGTCCGGCAGCGTGTCCCAATTGCTGAATACGGTGATTGAGCGAATATCCATTGTGTTTTGCTGGGGGGACACGGTTTAGATGAACACGGATTTTTACCCATGAATATCCATGTTCATCCAATCCGTGCCATCTGTGCCTACTCTTTAAGCAACGGCCGTTGCGCCGCCCCGCCTGTTATCTCCGGCGGCCACCAGACGGCCGTCGTCGGTGCGGGAGACGCTGTGCGCGCCGCCAAAGTAGATGCTGCGAGTGGGCCAGCGGTTGACAGGGTAGCCCAGTGCTTCCAGTTCGGCCACGGCCGTTTCATCATACCCATGTTCGCACTGCAGTACGCCATTTTCGATGTGGACGCGGGCTGTGTTCACGGCCTCGTGCAGCGGCAGGCCAAAATCAAGCAGATTGCTGAGCACCTGCATGATGGCGCTGCGAATGCGCACACTGCCGCCGCTGCCCAAAACCAGGCGTGTCTGTCCATTTTTCAGGACGATGGTCGGCGTCATCATGGTGGGCAGGCGCTGCCCGGCGGGGCGGGTGTGGAAGCCGTTGGGGTGCAAGTCCTCCTCGCCGAGCATGTTGTTGGGGATGTAGCCCGTGCCGGGCACCACATACCCGGCCGATTCTCCGGCCGTCGTTGTCAGGCTGACGGCCAGCCCATCGCCATCGATCACGCTGAGGTGGCTGGTGTTGTTGGCGCTTTTTGGCTCGGTCAGATGGGTGGAGGGGGTCTTGTCGTAGATGGCTGCTTCCACTTCCGTATGGTAACGGGCGACAAAATCGTCGCTGAGGAAATGGGCCAGCGCTTCTTCCACCGGCAGCGCTTCGCTGTCACGGTCCCAATGGGCGCGGACGCGGGTGGTGGCGGCCATTACTTCGTATAGCAACTGAAGGTGAACGGCGGAGCCGTGCCGATATTGGCGCACGTTGAAGCCGGAGAGCAGCTTCATGGTGAAGGCGGTGAGCACGCCGCCGGTGGAGCTGGGCGGCGGCAGCAGCAGCTCAAACTCGCGGTAGGGCAGGCGGATGGAAGGCAGTTGACGCACTTCGTAGCGGGCCAGATCGGCGGCTGTGAGCAGGCCGCCGTGGGCCTGCTGGTCGGCGAGGATGGCCTGGGCCAGACGGCCGTCGCGGGCATAATCCGCGCCTTCTCCTGCCAGCGTGCGCAGCGTGTCGGCCAGGTGGGGAATGTGCAGGTGTTCGCCGGGCTGGATGATACGGCCGTTCGCGGCAAAAATGGCGCGCATCCCGGCGGTATGGGTGTAAAGAGGCGCCAGCAGTTTGCACGTGTCAGCCTGGAACGGCTCGATAGCAACCCCCTGTTCGGCCAGTTCGATGGCCGGCTGCAGCAAGGCGGCCAGGGGCAGACGGCCGTGATTGCTGGCCAGGGTGCAAAGCCCGGCGATGTTGCCGGGCACGGCCACGGAGGCGCGTCCCAGGTGGAAATCTTGCGTCGTCGCGCCAAAGTCGATGGTGACTTTTTGAAAATCCAGGCTGGCAGGCGGACGGCCGTCCAGTCCGGGGGTGGTGGAGAAAAAATCGTAGACGAGGGAACGGCCATTTTGTGGATCGAAGATGTGGGCGATGCCGCTGCCACCCAGGTGAACGACGCCGGTTTCGGCGATGAAGGAGGCAAAAGCGGCGGCGACGGCGGCGTCGACGGCGTTGCCGCCCTGGCGAAGGATGGTGGCTCCGGCAACGGCCGTTTCCGGTCCGCCGGCAGAAATAACTCCTGGCATGCATTTCTCCTTGCTGTGAGGTTGTTTGCCTGATTTTACCAACTTGCCTGAGAAATGCAGGGGGAGATCGGGGATTGGAGATTGGGGGAAGAAATGCTTGACAAGCAATAGAGTATGGATTATCATATCAGATATCATTATCAAATATGGTAATGTTCGTAATATTGATAACTTTATAAGGATGAGTGATGAAAAAGGCTGATTTGATTTTGCATCCGGTGCGCTTTCGCATTTTGCAGGCGCTGGCAGGAGAAACACTGACTACTCAGGAAGTTGCCGACCGGCTGCCCGACGTACCGAAATCGTCCATTTACCGGCACTTGAAGCTGCTGCTAGAAGGCGAGATGATCGCTGTGGCAGAAGCCCGGCTGGTGAATGGTATCCAGGAAAAGACGTATGAGCTGGCGCAACGGCCGTATCTGAATGCCGACGACATGGCCAACCTGAGCGCGGCCGAGCACACACAGTTCTTCACGACCTATCTCATGAACGTGCTGCGCGAGTTTAGCGACTACCTGGAATCGACGGAAGCAGAAACGGGCAGCCTGGATCTGCAGGCCGACCGCGTGGGGTATACGGAAGCTGTGTTTTATGCCACACCGGAGGAAATGGATGCCTGGGGTGCGGAGTTAAATGCGGCTCTGGCTAAAGTGGCGGCGAACGGGCCGGGAAACGGCCGTGTCAAACGCAGTTTCGCTTTCATCAGCCATCCCCTCAAATAAACAAAACAAGGAACGGTAATCACATGACTGGTTTGGAGTGGGTACAACAAAATCTGGCGCTGCTGCTGCCATTGATTATTTTGGAGTTCGCGTTAATTGTTGCCGCGCTGTTTGACCTGGCGCGCCGCTCCGCGCCCCGCGGGCCGAAGTGGGTCTGGGTTTTGGTCATCATCTTCCTCAACCTCATTGGCCCGATTGCCTACTTTTTGGTAGGGCGTGGCGAGGACTAGAAGTTTCAGGATGAAGGATGGGGGCGAACATGAACCAACCGGCAATTCTTTGCGAGAAACTGAGCAAGCAGTACGGTGAGGTATGTGCGCTGGACGGGCTGGATCTGGCCGTGCCGGCCGGATCGGTGTTTGGCTTTTTGGGGCGCAACGGGGCCGGTAAAACGACGACGATTCGTCTGCTTACCGGCCTGGCGCGCCCCACGTCCGGCACGGCCTGGATTCAGGGCGTGGAAACTACCCGCACCGACAGCGCGGCGCGGACGACCTTTGGGTATCTGCCGCAAGATCCGGCGTTTTACAACTGGATGACGCCGTTGGAGTACCTGGACTACGTAGGGCGTATTTTTGACCTGGATGGCAAAACACGCAAGCAGCGTATTGACGAGGTGCTGGCGCTGGTAGACCTGGCGGATGCGGCCAAGCGGCGCATCGGTGGTTTTTCCGGGGGAATGGGGCAGCGGTTGGGCATCGCCCAGGCGCTGCTGCACCGGCCCCCGGTGTTGTTTCTGGATGAGCCGACAAGCGCGCTGGACCCGGCCGGCCGCTACGAGGTGCTGGAATTGATCAGCCAACTGCGCGGCGAGGTGACGGTGTTTTTGTCGAGCCATATCCTGGCCGACGTGGAGCGGGTATGCGATACGGTAGGCATCATCCACAAGGGCAAGCTGCTGCTGGTGGCCGACCGGGACGAGTTGTTAGCGCGTTATGCGACCAACGTTATTGCTCTGACGCTGGACCGGCCGTGCGTGGCTTTACGGCCGTCGCTTGTAGGCGCTTTGGAGCAGGCAGAGTGGGTAACGGCCGTGACCGCAGACACCATCGATGAAACGGCCGTGCGCGTTACCGTCGCCAATCCCGACCAGGCCAAACAGCAGATACTGCCGCTGGTCCTGGCGCAGGGGGTGATATTGACGCGGTATGAATGGATACGGCCGTCGCTCGAAGAAGTCTTTTTGCAGATGAGTGAGTGACGAAAGGTGAACCATGCTAATTTTCGCTTACACAATTTCAGTTGTATTGATGGTTTCTCTGCCGCTGGCAGCGGCGGTGTGGTGGCGGCGGCGGGTGGCTGTGCCCTGGTATCTGTTTTGCGTAGGGGCGGCAGCAATTATCCTCTCGCAGGTGTACCATATCCCGCTGAACAACTGGCTGACCGATTTGGGGATCATTGGTCCGGTGAAGGCCGGCGCGCCGCAGCTGCTGCGCACGGCCGTTATCCTGGGCTTTTCCGCCGGGTTGTGTGAAGGTCTGGCGCGAGCCACTGCTTTTGGCTTGCTGCGCTATTTTCACAAAGCGCAGCATTGGGCCGACAGCGTGATGGTCGGATTGGGGCACGGCGGCATCGAGTCGATGCTGATTGGCGGTGTGATGGTCGCGGCGTCGGTGACGTCACTACTGGCTCTGCAAAACACAGACCTGAGCACGCTGAACCAAACGCCGGAACAGATTGCAGCCATTGAATGGCAGTTGAGCCTGTTCCTGGCTTCGCCGCTGGCGGCGGCCATCCCGCTGATCGAACGAATCGTGGCGATGAGTTTGCACGTTGTCGTTTCTGTGCTGGTGTGGCGGGCGTTTGCCCGGCGGAATCCGCTCTATTTTGTAGCCGGTGTGGCCTATCATACGCTGCTCGATTCTACGGTTGTTTACCTTGTAGCGCTGTCTGTGTCTGGCTGGCAGATGGAGCTGGTGCTGGCCCTGCTGGCAGTGCCGGGCGTGGTCTGGTTGTGGTGGACCAGGGATAAAGCTGAGCTGGCCGCGCCGCATCGGGTAACGGCCGTGCGCCAGGAATGGCATACCTTCCTCGTGGCCACGCGTAAAGAGCTGTTGCAGCAGTGGCGGACGCGGCGCGTGCTGGTGGTGTGCGCGGTTTTCCTGCTATTTGGCCTCCTCTCGCCGCTGGCAGCCAAATTCACACCGCAAATGCTGACGATGGTGAAAGGCGCGGAGCAGTTCGCTGACCTGATTCCACAGCCGACCATCAACGATGCCATAACACAGTACATCAAGAATATCACGCAGTTTGGTTTCATCATCGCGATTCTGGTGGGCATGGGCGCGGTTGCGGGAGAAAAGGAAAAGGGCACGGCCGCCCTGATTCTGAGCAAGCCGATGTCGCGCTGGGCGTTTTTGTGCAGCAAGTTTGTGGCCCAGGGTGTGTTATATGCAGCTGCGTTTGGACTGGCGGCGTTGGCAACTTACTACTACACGCTGATTTTGTTTGGGCCGCTGGACTTTGTCGCCTTCTTGTTAGGCAGTGTGCTGCTGTGGGTGTGGCTGCTTTGTTATGCGGCCATGACACTTCTGGGCAGCACGATAGGTAACTCGGTTGGCGCAAGTGCAGGATTGGGTTTGCTAGGGGCGATTTTGCTGCTGCTGTTGGGATCAGTTCCTATTATCGGCGGGATTGCTCCTTCCGGTTTGGTGGGTTGGGCCAGCCAGATGGGCCTGCAAGAGAGTGTTACGGCTAATGCGGGCGCTCTGGCGGGCAGCATTACGCTGATCATTACGTTGTTGATTACTGCCCTGGCTGTGTTTGAAGTACAGGAAGTGTAACACCCAGGTCGGTTGTCCTGCCAGCAAAAAAACACCTGCGCCACCAGATGGGGCGCAGGTGTTTTTGTGTGTTACGTGAAAGTCGAGATGATGGTTGTCAGGCCTGTACCGTGGACCAACGGTTGTATGTTTCTATTTCCCACTGCCGGTTTACGGACAGTTGAATGGCGATGCCTGCGCCGGCCATCAACAAGAAGAGCAAGGTCCAGATGACGGAGCTGGTGGCCAATACCTTAATCGGATTTTGGGCCAGCGCCAACAGCTGAACGTTCTCCACGCCGACGACCAGTGTCGCGATTGTGGCGGCTGCACCACCCACGGCCGTGGCGAAAATAATCACATATTTGGCCAGGTTAAAACGCAGGGTAATCACAATCATCACGATGGCCAGCGCCATGCCCACCAGCCAGGCAATCAGGTTCAAATTGTCGCTGAAGATGCCGATGATGGCGATTCCCAGGCCATAACCCAACGATCCGGCGATAACGGCCACGGCGAAAATGTAAAAGAGATAGGAGAGAACGGCAAACAGAATGGCGACGACAAAACCTACGACCCAACTGGTAACCGTAGCCAGGAACGCTTCTCCAAACAACAACTGCACACTCTGGGCGCCCAGGCCGAAGCCGAAAAAGAACCCCCAGATGGGCAGCAGCGCCAGGAACAGCCTGTAGCCGCCAAAACAAATCAGGGCGCCGAAGAGCAGCGCGATCAACGTTGCACACAGTAATTCAAAAGTCATGGGTTGGTTTTCCTCCTTAAATTTGAAAACTTTGACCAAGCTAGTAAGTAGACTTCTAAACGATGAGAACACCAACGGCCGTTATCAGTTACAGTCAGACTGCAAACTTGTCAGGGCAGCGTTCGTTCTTCCGGCCACTGCCGGGCCAGGTTTTGTTTCATCTTTTCCTGGTAGGCTTGCTCCAGGTCGATACCGGCATAGTTGGCCAGCTTGAGCGTGTAGGCCAGCAGGTCGGCCAGTTCGCCGCGCAGGCTGGCGCGGTGGCGGTTGAGGGCTTCCTGGTGGGCTTCGGCGGGGGAACGGCCGTCTTCCACCAGCCGCTTGCCGTCTCCCCACACCTTTACCAGTTCACTGGCAATTTCTCCCATTTCCTCGGTCAGCAGAATGTAGTTGAAAAATAAATCGGGATCGAACCCCTTGCTGGCGTCGAGCTGGCGATGGAATTGTTGATAGGCGGGCAGGCCGCCGCCATTGAGCAAAGTCTGGCGGGCTTTGCCTTCGGCGGAAGGGGTAGGCTGCTGGGCCATAGCCGCGCGGATGATGGCTTCTACGTGGTCCAAATCCTCCTCGCGGGCCAAAAAGTCCAGGTTGTTGGTGTCAATGGTCAGCACGGGGATGTCTTGCAAGTTGGAGAGCCAGGCTTCGTACGCGGCCGTCAGTTCGCGGATGTAGTTGGGGTCCATGTTGCGTTCGTAAGGGCGGTCACGCAAGGTAATGCGGCGCATAATCAGCTCGTGATCAGCCTGTAGATAGACGATGAGGCCGGGTTTGGGGATTTTTTCACCGAGAGCGGCGTGCACACGGCCGTACATCGCCAGTTCATCGTCCTTCAAATTCAGCCAGGCAAACAATTCATCCTTGGCAAAGGTATAGTCGGAAAGGAGCATGCCGCTGCGCAGCGCTTCCGGCACAGCCTGATGCTGCTGATGATACCGGCTGAGCAGGAAAAAAATCTGGGTCTGGAAGGCGTAGCGCTCCCGGTCACCGTAAAACTCGGCCAGGAAAGGATTTTCCTCAAACACTTCCAGCAAGATAGAGGCGGAAAAGCGCGGCTGCAGCAGACGCGCCAGGGTCGTTTTGCCCACGCCGATGACGCCTTCGATGGCGATGTAGTTGGGATTCATGGCTATCCTTCTAATTGTTCGCTGCGGAACGGTTATCCAGACGTTCTAACTCGGCGCGCAGCATCTCAACCTGGTGCGGCTTATCGGCATCCATGGCCATTTCGGCGTAGGGCAGGTTGATGGTTTTGACGGGCGCGCCGACAACGCGGAAGGCTTCGGTTTCTATTTCTTTTGGCCCCAGGCGGCGAAACAGAAACTTGAGCAGCAGGCCAATGCCCACGACGCGGGCGATCTTCCAGGCGTGTTTGCGGGCGTTAGAAAGGGCCGTGAACAGTTCTTCGTTGTTGTCGATCACAGTTGGGTTCATCAAGCCCAGGTCGCCACCGGCAATTTCTATGCCTTTCAGCTTGACGAAGGTGCGGTTGGAGTGGGGAAAGCGCGTTTCCATGGTTTGGCGCGTGACGTATGTGTAGTAAACGCTGGCGTCGAAGGGGCGGCACATTTCCACCAGGGTATCCACCATCTGGCTTGTAAGCAGCGGAACATCGGCCGAAGCGCCCAGCACCATTTTGGTGTCTGGCTGGCGTTCGCGCACCCAGTTTACACCGGCGACAATATTGCCCACCAGGCTGCCATGATCTGGCAGGTGGGTGACCGGCCGCTGAAAGGTCATGCCCATGTCGCTGCCCAGGCCCACCACAACCACGTTTTCGACGTATTGGGAGCCTTGCACGGCGTCTACCACGCGTTCCAACATGGTGCGGTCACCCATCGGCAGTAGGGCCTTGGGTTGGCCCTGGGTGAGGGCGTACATTGGCTCTTCGGGTGTCGCCAAACCCCCGGCAATAATGATGCAGTCCATGGAAATTCCTCCTTACAAGGTATGAACGGTTGGTTTCATATCTAATTTTTGCAGCATTTCGCTGAGTTCGGCGTGGGAGAGAGGCCGGTTTTTGCCGGCCACGGCCGTTAACGCTGCTTCCATCATGTTGGTGCCAAAGGAACGGCCGTCTAGCTGCGGCGTGGTGGTGAGTACGTGGGCCACGCCGCGCTCGCGGAAGAGTTCCATATCCTTCTGTGTCGTCGTGTTGGTGACGATAATTTTGCCCTGCAAATCAGCCGGCATGTGGCGACGAATGTAGTGGCAGTCGCCGGCGATAACCGTAGCCCATTCGTAATACTTGGTGAACTTCGGGATGATCTCGTCCTGTTTTTCGCCGGTTGGATAAAGCATTTTCAGGGGCAGGCGGGTTGCTACAGGCACCAGGAACCGGGCCGCCAGTTGCAGCTGCTTCAGCGTGCGGATGGGAATGCCGATGCCCAGCGCAAACATCAAATCGCCGCAGACGACTTCGTAGTTGTTTTCGAAGAAGGCCAGGGTCATCCCATAGCGATCCACGCCCACAGTGATGAGGACACGGCCGTTAGCCATCTGTGGTCCTATTTCGTCGATAAGCGTCTGCACCACCATGCGCTCCAGGGTGTTTTTCAGGCCGCTGCCATCGACCACCGGCGTCTGATGCACGTTTTTGACCAGCTTTTGGGCATCGTGGATGGGGTAGCGTTTCTCGCCCATTTGTACCCACAGGTCAATACCGCCGACGCCTAGCGCATCGACCTGTCCGTCCAGCTCCGTGAAGCGGGCAATCGCCTTCTCCACATCGCCGTTGGTCCCTTGCCGCTCGATGACTACCTTTTCGCCAAACAGTTCAATTTCGACCTGTTTGTCCCGTTCGGAACTACCTAAACTTACACTTACAGCCCTTTTCATGCTCTCTTCCTTTTCGAACCCGGCGCCGGACGGGTTGGAGGCCGCGTCTCGCCAGGTGTGATGGGATGTTAGCGGCTTCAACCGCCGCTGTTAATCGCCGCTGTTTTTGGTGGCCAGCGGGAAGAATATCCGATTTGGCAGGCCGATCGTGGTGGTGACGGGCGGGCCGGAAACGGCCGTTAACCCATCTGCCAGCGCGCCATACGCCACGTTTTCCACCCACTGTTGGGTCATATCGGCCGGAACCTGGACCACCAGTTGGGTCGTCCAGATATCGCCGGAGGCCAGAGTGGGCCGGTTCCAGGTTATCGTGGAGCCGGTCTGGCTAAACGGTTCGGTGGCAGTGACCAGACTGGTGCCAAGAGGCAGCGTGTCTGTCAGCACCAGATTGGTGGCCGGCGTAAGCACATTGGTCTGCACGACCGCCAGGGTATACGTCAGAATATCTCCTCGATCGACGAAGGTGCTGGAAGCCGTTTTAGCCAGGTGGAGGGCGGGCGGATTGATGGAATCGAAGCTGCCCCAGGCGTTGATGCGGCCCCAGCCGTATGTATTGTTGGGTACCTGGCTGCCCGGTACGCCGCCGCAGGTTTGGGTGGTGGTCCGCGGCAAGGCCGAGTTTTTAATTATCGCCTCGATTTGGTCCACCTGTCCGGCCAGATCTGGCCGCGTCGACAGCAGTAAGGCCACCAATCCGGCCACGTGCGGCGCAGCCATGCTGGTGCCGCTGGCATAGCCATAACCACCGCCCGGGATCGACGAGCGCACACCCACGCCCGGCGCGGAAACGTCCGGTTTTAGACGGCCGCTGCCATCCACTGTCACCGGGCCGCGGCTGCTAAAACTGGCGATGTTGTCGGTGCTGTCGGTCGCTCCCACGGTAAAGGAACTGTCGTAAATGCCCCCCGGATTGCTGATTGTACTGCAGTTGGCGCCACTGTTACCGGCCGAATGGACCGTCACGATGCCGGCCGCGCGCACGTTATTTACCACCGTCAACAGCACGTTGGGATCGGTACAGCCTTCGCTGACCGGACAGCTCCAGGAGTTGCTGATAACGTCTGGGGCTTTGGCGGGGTCCGGGTTCTGGTTGTTCAGATCGGTGGGGGCGATGAACCATTGATAACATTCGGCGTAGGTGGCCGGTGTGCCGGCGTTGGCGTTCATATTGCGGCAGCCAATCCACCGGGCGCCGGGCGCCATGCCAATCTGGTTGCTGCCCCCGTCGTCGCCAACCATGGTGCCCATGGTGTGGGTGCCGTGGCCGTTGTCGTCGCAGGGAAAGGGGGAATCGGCTCCGCAGATGCTGCCGGTGGTGTGGATGGCGTCGTGCCAGTTGTAGTTGTGATCGACGGCCGTGCCGTTCCAGCCGCGATACTGGTTGATCAGGGCCGGATGCTGCCAATCGTAGCCGGTGTCTTGCCCGCCGATGACGACGGTCTGGCCGGTATAGCCGGCGGCCCAAACGTCGGGCGCATGGACCTTGGCGATGTTCCACTCAATGCCGTCGCTGTCCTGGATCCTGTCCAGGGTAGGGGCAAAAGGCTCCGGGCTGCGCACGGCGGGATTGGCGTACAGGTGCGCCACGTCTGGCCGGCGGGCCAGGGCTTCGATCAGCGCGGCGTCGCCACGCACCCAGACCATGTTGGCAATCCAGTAGGGCTGATAATCTACGCCGGCTGCCTCCAGGTTCTTGAGTAGGTCGGGTTGGGTTTGGGCGGCAACGGCCGTTAGCTGTTCAAAGACATACTGCCCTTTGGCGGCTTTGGTGGGCAGGGCAGCCGCCGCGCTCAAGTCGGCCTGTGTGGTCAGGTAGACGAGGAATTCAGTTTGTGGCTGGCTGGCGGAGGTTTCCCGGACCCATGGGTCAATCTTGTTTTCCCATGCGGCAGGCCGGGTAGCGTGCAGCGTGTGGGTCACGATAAGAACAAAGACCAACACCCAGAGCAAAACGGCCGTCATTCGCCAAATCGTTCGTTGTGGTGCCATGGCATACCCCTGTTACGCGTTGTGTGCAGGGTTGTTAAATGGTTTTGTGGCTGGCATTGTAGCGAGGCGGCGCGGGATGTGCAATAAAAACTGGCGCGGAGGTCCAGATCACAGTTGACCAGGTGATCGCTGTTTGCTGGAATTTAACCAATTGATCTGGTGCCGGTTGCCCGCTTCGCCTGGGGCCCAAACCCCAGGCTGCAAAACAACGCCCGGTGAACGGGGCTTAAAGAAGAAAAGCCGAGTTTACCCGCCGTCGTTTGCTGGCCCGGATGTTTACGTCTGGCCCAGGCTTTGGGAAACGGGCGGGGAGAGGGCGCGGTGGGGCCGCCGGCCTGCTCGCTCCGCGTAAGAACCTGCGCTTGAGGCGGAGCACGAAAGTAAAAATCGTTATTGCGAAGGCAAAAGCTGTACATGCGAAGGCAAAAACTGTGCATACGAAGATAAAAACTGTACATGCGAAGGCAAAAACTGTGCATGCGAAGGGCAAAAGTCGTTTTTGTGAAAGCAAAAGTCGTTTTTGTGAAGGCAGAAGCAGCAATCGTGAGGGCAGAAGCAGCTTGGGCGACCACAGAGGGTCGCCCAAGCCAGGGCAGACACAGAGGTCTGCCCCTATGCGAGGCCGCTGCCGTTTTGTTTCTTAGAGGGCAACGACCTGGCCGATGGTAGCTGTAGTTTAGGAATGGAGCTTAATCGTGATCGCCGTCATTGTCGCCCGATTGGCTGCTAAAGGTGTTGGCGCTGCCGCTCACTGTGGCGTTCAGGCCGCGGATGAGAGCCTGTTTTTCGGCGTCGGTCAGCCGCGCTTCGGGATGGGTGACCAGGAAAATGGGCATGGGCATGGCGCCTTCCTGGATAGACTCGGCGATTTCGTGGGTTTCTTGCCGGCGAGTGCCCCACTCGGAGAAATTGAGCACCTGGCGGCCTTCCTCCGTATCGTGCTGCGTCAGCCAGGAAATCGGCGCGATGTTGCTGTACCAGGGCCAGGCTGTCTCGTTGCTGTGGCAGGCGAAGCAGGCGCGTTCGGCCAGGGCGCGGGTTTCCGGGCTGTCCCAGTTGGGCTCCTGGAGGACGGGGGGATTGGCATGGTTACGGCCGTATGGCACCAGTTGAATGATCAAAAAACCGCCTACCAGAACACCTACAATTATTAAAGCAATGCGTTTCATAAAGAATTTCTCCTGTAAAGACGTCGTCCAGGCTTAGAAACGGCGTCTGCTTAGTTTGTCTGCACGCTACCGTGCTGAGATTTTCGCCTGTACCAGAATTTCTGGCAACTTGGGAATAATAGCGTGTGTGGGGAACGGCCGTTTTAAATACAGCCTAAATTCCCTTAAATTCAGCTTAAATTCTTCACCCATGAAGGTTCGTGCAGTATCCAGCGTAAAAATTAGGCAAAGGCGGGCTGCCTGCTTACAATGTTAAGCGGAAGGCTGATTGTTAGGTCCAGTTTTTCGGCAAAAACTGGGCATAAGGAACATGAAATGGGTGATTTTGTAAGCGGCATTTGGGCACGCATCAGCGAGATGTTTGATCCCACTGTCGCAGGCACCTGGCTGGCGAATACGCTCGCCAACCTGATCGTCGGACTGGTCGTGTTCGGCATCTATTTGCTTGTGTGGATACTGGTGCGCTGGCTGGTGCGCCCCGCACTTAAGCGCGCCAACCTGGACGAAACGGCCACTACTTTTATCATGACCCTGTTGAAGTTTGGCCTTCTGGCGATTGGGGCCATTAATGCCCTGAACGCCGCCGGGGTCAATACGACCGCTTTTCTGGCATCGTTGGGCATCGCCGGCATTACCCTCGGTTTTGCCGCCCGTGATGCTTTCTCTAATCTCATTTCCGGGTTCCTGATTTTTATCGACCGGCCGTTTGTAATAGGCGACCTGGTGGAGATTGGGGACAATTACGGCCGTGTCGAACAAATCACCCTGCGCTCTACCCGCATCATCACCGTGGATGGCAAAATGCTGGCCGTCCCAAATTCCGATATCATCAATAAAACGGTTGCCTCCTATACCAACTTCCCCCACTTACGCCTGAATATCCCGGTGACTGTAGGCGTCTCCGAAAACGTAGAACGCGTGCGGCGCATCCTTCTGGACATTGTCCGCAATGACCCCAACTATCTCTCCGATCCGGCCCCGCGAGTGGTCGTGACCCAGCTAAACGATTACAACGTGGAAGTAGAGCTGCAAGCCTGGATAAAAGACGAACGCGCGCACATCCCCTTGCGTTTCGCTTTGCGTGAAGCGGTGTTTGATCAGCTAAACGCTGCCGGGGTAGAAATGCCTTTTGAAACGCTGCAAGTTGCGCCGCTCAGGGTCCGCCTGCTGGACCAGGGCTGAGAGGCTGACGCTCTGGAGAACAAGTGACGATGGCCGATATTGTGCCCCTACTCAAACTCGATAACCAACCGCAGCTGCGCTCCGAAAACTTGCGCCTGAATCTGGAAGATTTGCGCCGCCAGCTTACCCTGCGCCTGGCGATATTGGTCCTGGCCGTGGCGCAGCTCCTGGTGTTGTTTTACGAATCGCCCGTGGATTTTCCCCTGGATATGCTGGCTTTTTGGTTTGCCGTTTCGGTATTAGGGGTGCTGGTGCTGTGGCTGCGCGGCGATCATCCCACGCTGGCGCGGCGGTTGTTGGTGTGGGGGATAACGGCCG
Organism: Ardenticatenaceae bacterium; assembly: GCA_020634395.1. Lineage (GTDB taxonomy): Bacteria > Chloroflexota > Anaerolineae > Promineifilales > Promineifilaceae > Leptovillus. The sequence goes on from JACKBU010000027.1 coordinate 59,407, forward strand.
TTCTCCTGCTGGCAATGTGGCTGTTTCCCATGCCCTGGATACCCTATGCCGGGCTGCTGCTGGTGTTTGCCAACTCCATGCTGGTACGCAACAGCGAGTTCGGCACGGCCGTGGCCGTGGGAGGCTGGACAGTTTACCTGTATCAAACCGGCTTACGCCCTTACGATCTGGCCCCCTTCCTCAGCCTGCTCGCTGTGGCCGTCGCCATCGCCGTCCTGGCCGTGCACACCCTGTACACCACACTGGACTGGGTCTGGCAGATGAACGAACAAAGCAAAGCCCTGCTGGCAACCACGCGCAGCCAGCAGGCCGAACTGCGTTCAATGGTGAAGTCGCTGCGCATCGTCAACGAAATCCGCGAACGCACCGAGCACGAACTGATGATGGCCCACAAAGAAGCGCAGCAGGCACGCCAGCTCAAAGAGCAGTTCGCCGCCAACATCAGCCACGAACTGCGCACGCCGCTCAGCATCATCCTGGGATTCAGCGAAGTGATGTACCTGTCGCCGGAAGTGTATGGCCCAGAGGGTCTGCCGGCGCCGCTGATGCGCGATGTGTATCAGATTTACCGCAACAGCCGCCACCTGTTGGAGATGATCGACGACATTCTGGATCTGTCTCGTTTTGAGATGGTGGGCTTCACCCTCAAAAAAGAGCCGACCGATCTGGCGGCGCTGCTGTACGAGGCTGCGGCCATTGTCGGCAACCTGTTTGAAAAGTCGGATGCGGTGGCGCTGCGCGTGGAGGTGGCCCCCGATTTGCCCTCTGTCTCTATCGACCAGACGCGCATTCGCCAGGTGCTGCTCAATTTGTTGAACAACGCCCACCGCTTTACCACGTCCGGCAGCGTGACGCTGACGGCCGTCGCCGAAGCCGATCATCTCCTCGTTCGCGTGCAGGACACCGGCCCCGGCATCCCGGCCGATAAACTGGCCGACATCTTCACCGAGTTCTTCCAGGTGGACTATTCCCTCAGCCGCAGCCACGGCGGCGCCGGCCTGGGGCTGGCTATCTGCCAGCGTTTTGTGGAAGCCCACGACGGCCGTATCTGGGTAGAAAGCCGCGAGGGTTTTGGTTCGACCTTTGCCTTTACGCTGCCCCTCGATCCGCTGGCCGAACCGGCCGGCCATCTCTACCGCACCCGGCCGCTGGAGGCGCAGCCGCGAGAAATACGGCCGTGTCTGCTCCTGGTAGAGCCGGATGCCCAGGTCCGCAGTCTTATCAGCCGCCACCTGGACGGCTACGAGGTTGTGCCTGTAGCCGAGCCGGCCAAGCTGGCGGCGCTGACCGTGCAGCACCACCCGCTGGCCGTTCTGGTGAACGTGCAGCCTGGCCAGCAGCCGGACCTTGCTCTGACGACCGGCCTGTCCGTGCCCCTCATCGAGTGTTCCCTGCCCAGCCAGGCATGGATGGCGACCACGCTGGGCGCACGCGCCTGTCTCACCAAACCCATCGACTTTGGCCAGCTTTTGGCGGAAATCGACCGGCTTGGTCCCATCCACGATGTGCTGGTGATTGACGATAATCCCGGCGTCTGCCAGTTGGTAGAGCGGAGTTTGGGAGCGCGAAACGGCCGTTTTGCCGTGCGCATCGCCTATGAGGGGCGAACCGGGTTGCAGAGCATGCTGCAAGCACCGCCGGACCTGGTCATTTTGGACCTGATGATGCCGGAGGTTGACGGGTTTGAGGTGTTGGAAGCGATGAAGGCCACGCCGGAGCTAACGGCCGTGCCCGTTATTTTGCTCACCGCCACCAGCTATATTGAAGACACGCTGGCACAATACGGAAATCAGGTCAAAATTACGCAGGCTGCGCCGTGGCACCCGGCCGAGACGCTGCACTTTCTGAGGGCGGCGCTGGCCGGTCTAAAACCCGCACCGATCATAGAAGCTGTATGAGTCAAGACGAAACGCTCCTCCATCCAACGGTTCCCCCCGAGGAATTTGTAGAGCAGGTAAAACAGGCCCTGGAACACCTGTATGATTTCACCTTTTTGCAGCGGCTGCCCTTGGCGGAGGCATTGGCGCCTGCCCGCCCGCAGGCTAATCAAACTTTGGGCCACCACCTGCGGCGCGAATTAATTACAGCGATTGAGGCAGTCAGCCCTGGCCCGCGATCGGCTTCGCTGGCCTCCGATGCTCGTCTTTACAACTTGCTGCAGCTGCGTTACATCGAAGGGATAACCGTGCAGGATGCAGCCAACCGGCTGGGTCTGTCGGCGCGCCAGGCGCACCGCTCGCTGCGCCGCGGCGAGGAGAGCGTGGCGGCGATTTTGTGGAGCCGCCGCCGCCCGGAAGCGGGGAAGCCGGCCGGAGAATCAGAGGAGGAAACGGCCGTTTCGGCTCGGGAATTGTCCTCTGTCGCGGCGGAGATCTCGCTGCTGGAACCGCATCTGGAGCCGCTGGACGTGCGCGGCTTGCTGCACGAGGCATTGAGGGCGGTCGCGCCGCTGGCGCAGCAGCATGAGCTGGCGTTTGCCGTGCAGATGCCAGCGGAGCCGGTTGTGGTGTCGGTGGATACGGCCGTGGCCCGGCAGATATTCGTCAGCCTGTTTAGCCGCATCTTGCGCCTGGCTGCCGAAGAGCCGCCGACCCTGCGCCTGACGGTGCGCCAGGATCAGGTGACATTGGCGCTGGCTTACACGCCCGGCCAGCCAGGCGACACGCCCATCATCGACCAGGTGATCGATCAGCTGGCTGCCCGTTTGGGGTGGGTCATGCGGCAGGAGAGGGGTGTAAACGGCCGTCAGGCCATCGTCGTTAACTTTACCGGCTACAGTGCCGTCATCCTGGTGGTAGATGACAACGAAGGGCTGGTTGAACTGCTCGATCGTTACCTCTCCGGCCATGACTGCCGCGTTATCACCTCTACCAGTGGACCGGAAGGGTTGAAGCTGGCTCAAGAGCTTCTGCCGGACGCCATCATCCTGGATGTGATGATGCCGGGCGCCAGCGGCTGGGAGATTTTGCAAACCCTGCGCAGCCAGCCGCAAACGGCCACTATTCCCATCATCGTTTGTTCTGTTTTCAACGATCCTGAACTGGCTCACTCCCTGGGTGCAACCCGCTTCCATTCCAAGCCTATCACCCGTGATACGATTCTTAGTACCCTGCGCGAACTGGAGATTGTGCGGTAGGACTTTAGTCCTGAAGTCTATTTGCCTTTACGTCGTGTTATCTTGTCGCTTTGTAGGGGTCCACTCGACTACAAGACCACAAAACCAGAAGACTTATCGTACAAATTAGCCAAATGATGGCATATGTTTGTCGCACATATGTCACAATCGTCCTTGAAAATTCTCTTCTTCCTAAGTATAGTGCTGGTTACCCATCCCAAATTTTAGCCACGGGATGCTGGTATATTGTTCATGTCTAACGAACGAGGAGAAAGCAGATATGAAGAAGACCCATTATTTACCTGTTGTTTTGTTAATTGTATTGGGTTTGTTCCTGGCCGCTTGTGGTGGCGGTACCGCTCAGGAGGTGTCCGAACAACCCGCGGCGACAACTGCTCCGGAAACGGCCGTTGAGCAGCCTGCCGACACCGAAGCTCCTGCCGCCGACAGCGGCAGCCAGGTAGAAGTCTTTTCCTGGTGGACCGGCGGCGGTGAAGCAGCCGGCCTGGAAGCCATGATCAAAGTCTTTGCTGAAAAGTATCCGGACATCGAGTTTATCAATGCGGCCGTGGCCGGCGGCGCCGGTACCAACGCCCGCGCGGTGTTGGCCACCCGTCTCCAGGCTGGCGACGCCCCAGACAGCTGGCAAGGCCACGCCGGGCAGGAACTCATCGGCACCTACGTCGCCGCCGGGCAGCTCGAACCGCTGAACTTCCTCTACGAACAGAATGGCTGGCTCGACGTCATGCCCGAAACGCTCATCCCCCTGATTTCACAGGATGGCAACATCTACTCCGTACCGGTGAACATCCACCGCGCCAACGTTCTCTGGGCTAACCCCAACATCCTGTCCGAGAATGGCCTGGAAATGCCTGCCTCTCTCGATGAGTGGTTCGCCGCGATGGACACCCTACAAGCCAACGGCATGGATGCTCCCCTGGCGATGGGCGAACAGTGGACCGCCATGCACCTCTTTGAAACCATCATGCTGGCCTCCCTCGGCCCCGACGCCTACAACGCTTTGTGGGACGGCACCGGCGATTGGAGCAGCCCCGAAGTGGCCCAGGCCCTGGCAAACTATGAAAAAGCCCTCAGCTATACCAACAGCGATGCCTCTGCCCTCAGCTGGCAGGATGCTGGCCAACTGGTCATCGATGGCGACGCCGCTTTCAACGTGATGGGCGACTGGCAAGAAGGCTTCTACCGCGAACTGGGCAAAACCCCGAACGTCGATTACGTCTGGGCGCCCGTGCCCGGCACGGATGGCAACTTCCAGTTCCTCTCCGACAGCTTTGTACTACCGGTAGGCGCGCCCCACCGCGATGCGGCCATTGCCTGGCTAACGGTGGCCGGCTCCAAAGAAGGCCAGGACGCCTTCAACCCGGTCAAAGGCTCTATTCCGGCCCGCAGCGATGGCGACCGTGCCCTGTACGGCGAATATCTGCAGTCGGCGATGGATGATTGGGCCAGCAACAACGTGGTTGGCAGCCTGACGCACGGCGTAGTGGCTAACGACAGTTGGAAATCGGAAATCGACACCGCCTTGGGTCTTTACCTGGCTGGCGGCGACCTGGATTCGCTGCAATCGGCTCTGGTAGCGGCTGCTGGCGCTTCCGATCAGCAGGCGTTGGATTCTGCTCCGGCAGAAGAAACGATGGCCGACGTTTCCGGTCCGGTTGAGGTCTTTTCCTGGTGGACCGGCGGCGGTGAAGCGGCCGGCCTGGAAGCCATGATCAAAGTCTTTGCCGAAAAATATCCCAACGTGGAATTCCAGAACGCGGCCGTGGCCGGCGGCGCCGGGACCAACGCCCGCGCGGTGTTAGCTACTCGCCTTCAGGCTGGCGATGCCCCCGACAGCTGGCAGGGGCACGCCGGGCAGGAACTCATCGGCACCTACGTCGCCGCCGGACAGCTCGAACCCCTGAACTTCCTTTATGAAGAAAACGGCTGGCTCGACGTGATGCCGGAGACGCTTATTCCGTTGATTTCGCAGGATGGCAACATCTATTCCGTGCCGGTAAACATCCACCGCGCTAACGTACTGTGGGCTAACCCCACCGTCCTGGCCGACAACGGCATTGAAATGCCCACAAGCCTCGACGAATGGTTCGCCGCGATGGATACCTTGCAGGCCAATGGCATGGACGCCCCCTTAGCGATGGGCGAGCAGTGGACCGCCATGCACCTGTTCGAGACCATTCTCCTGGCTTCTCTCGGCCCAGATGCTTATAACGCTTTGTGGGATGGCACCGGCGATTGGGGTAGCGCGGAGGTGACGCAGGCGCTGGACAATTATGCCAAAGCCCTCACCTACACCAACAGCGACGCCTCTGCTTTGAGCTGGCAAGATGCCGGGCAGATCGTGCTGGATGGCGACGCCGCTTTCAACGTAATGGGCGACTGGCAGGAAGGCTTCTACCGCGAGTTGGGTTCTGTGCCGCAGGAAGGTTACACCTGGGCACCCGTGCCCGGCACCGCCGGTAACTTCCAGTTCCTCTCCGACAGCTTCGTGCTGCCGGTGGGCGCGCCCCACCGCGATGCGGCCATTGCCTGGCTGACAGTGGCTGGCTCTAAAGAAGGCCAGGACGCTTTCAATCCGGTTAAAGGCTCCATTCCGGCCCGCAGCGATGGCGACCGTGCCCTGTACGGCGAATATCTGCAGTCGGCGATGGATGATTGGGCCAGCAACAACGTGGTCGGCAGCCTGACGCACGGCGTAGTGGCCAACGACAGTTGGAAGTCGGAAATCGACACGGCTTTGGGCCTGTTCCTGGGCACCAGCGACGTGGCTGGCTTCCAGACGGCGCTGGTAGATGCCTGCGCCAGTTCCGGCCCTTGCCAATAAGCTGACATAGGTTTTGTGGGGGCGAGTACGAGGCTGCGCCTGTACTCGCCCCTTTTTTTGAAGGGTGGCCTTATGGCTCGTAAGAAGCTCGATAAAGACACCATCTTGGCGATTATCCTGGTGGCGCCTTCCATCCTGGCGGTGTTGATTTTCGTCTACGGATTTATCGCCTGGTCGATGCGGGTATCATTTAGTAACTGGGTGGGTTTGCTGCCTAATTATGAATTTATTGGTTTGCGAAACTACATCGAACTGTTGCAAGACCCGCGTTTTCATATAGACATTCGTAATACAGTGGTGTTTACGGTTTTGTTTGTCGGCGGCTGCCTGTTTTTGGGCGTTGGGCTGGCGATTTTATTGGATCAGGGGCTGCGCGGAGAATCGTTTTTCCGCAGTTTATTCCTGTTTCCTATGGCGATTTCGTTCATTGTGACGGGTGTGGTGTGGCGCTGGTTGATGAACCCGGCGATGGGTTCGCGTATGAGTGGGCTGAACCTGTTGTTTGATTCCGTGGGGCTCGATTTTCTGGTGAATAAGTGGCATACCACACCGCAGTGGGGCATTGCGGCCATCGCTATTCCGGCGATCTGGCAGATGTCGGGGTACACGATGGCGCTGTATCTGGGGGGTTTGCGGGCGATACCGGAGTCGCTGCGAGAGGCGGCGCGGGTGGATGGCGCGTCGGAGGTGCAGGTTTACCGGCGGATCATTTTGCCGCTGTTGTGGCCGGTAACGTTGAGCGCCATGATTATTTTGGGCCACATTTCGCTGAAGGTGTTTGATTTGATTGTGGCTGTGGCCGGTAAACAAGTGTCGTTGGATGTGCCGGCTGTGTATATGTGGACGACAACGTTTGATGGGCAGTTTTACGGCCGTGGCGCATCTATCGGCATTTTGCTGTTGTTGAGTGTGGCTGTACTGGTCATTCCCTACCTTTATCAATCGCTGCGGGAGGAGTCTACGTCATGAGAGCACGCGTAGCTGATAGACCGCGCCGGCCGCCCACGCGCGCCTGGCTTTATATTTTGCTGCTGATTATGGCGCTGTTTTACCTGCTGCCGATGTACATCATGCTGGTGACGGGGTTCAAGAGCTTCGATGAAGTCAGCCTGAAGACGATGTGGAACCTGCCGTCTGGACTGGCCTTTGACAATTTTGTAGCCGCTTACGAACAGTTGGCTCCACACCTTTGGAACAGCTTGCGGCTGGTGATTCCTACGGCCGCTATCTCCGCCATGTTGGGCTCCATCAACGGCTTTGTGCTGACCCGCTGGCGTTTTCCGGGAGCGGACATCGTCTTTCCGCTGCTGCTGTTCGGCATGTTCATCCCGTACCAGAGCATCTTGATCCCGCTGGTGCAGTTTATGCGCACGACGGGGCTGTATGGCAGTATTCCCGGCCTGGCGCTGACCCACATCATCTACGGCATTCCGATTACCACGCTGACATTTCGCAGCTACTACATCACGGTGCCCAAAGAAATGGTGGAGGCGGCGCGCATTGACGGCGCGGGGCTGCTGGAAACGTACTACCACATCTTTCTGCCGGTGTCGGCCCCGGCGTTTGTGGTGGTGTTGATCTGGCAGTTTACGGCCGCGTGGAATGATTTTCTGTTTGCCGTGGTGCTGACCAATCCAGAAAACTGGCCGATTACCGTGGCGCTGAACAATCTGGCGGGCAGCCAGATCATTGCCTGGAACGTGCAGATGGCTGCTTCGCTGGTGGCGGCGATTCCGACGCTGATTATCTACATTTTCCTGGGGCGCTACTTCTTGCGCGGCCTGATGTCGGGAGCGTTGAAGGGGTAGGAAAAGAAGTAAGGACACAGATGAACGCGGCTGCTATGGATTTTATCCGGGCAGCTGCGTTTTTTATTTGGGGAGGTAGATGGTGAAGGTGCTGCCCCGGCCGGGGGTGGAGTCGAGGCTGAGACGGCCGTTATGCCCCACCACAATCTCCTTGGCAATGGTCAGTCCTAAGCCCAGCCCCTGGGGGAAGCGCCGCTGGCGATTGCTGCGGTAAAACGGCTCGAAAATTCGCTCCTGCTCATCCTGGTCAATGCCCGGACCGGTGTCGGCAACTTCGATCCAGACTTCATTCGCAGATTCTCCGGCCAGGACGGTGACACTGCCACCCACGGCCGTATACTTAATGGCGTTACTCACCAGATTGCCCACAGCCTGGGCCATCCGGTCCGGGTCGAGGCAGACTGCGGGCAGGGATGCCGGCAAGTCACTGTGCCAGATCACCCCTTTTTCTTGTGCGGCGGCGCGCCAGGGCAGCAACAGCGGCGGCAGCCACTCGCCCAGGGGGATTTCCTGCAGATTGAACGTCAGGTTGCCCAGGATTTGGCCGTGCAGCCGGGCCAGATCTTCAAGCAGCGGCTCCATGTGGCTGATGGTGTTGTCCATGCCTTCCAGGAGTTCGGCGCGGAGAGCGGGGTCATCGCTGGCGCCTTCGCGCAGAACGTTGACGGCCGCTTTGAGGGCACCTAACGGCCGTGCCAATTCATGCACCATATTAGCCAGCAGCCGCTGGCGCGTGTCCTCCAACTCTTGCAGGCGCGCAGCGAGCACATTGACCGAGTGGGCCATTTCTTTGGTTTCTCGGGATCCGGTCTCCGGGATGGCGCTGATGCGACGGCCGTTGGCGATGTCGGAGACGGCCGTGGCCACGGCATCGATTGGTTTCTCCAACCGCACTGCCAGCAGCAGCCCAATCAAAACGCTTAGCAGCAGCCCCGTGCCCATCACCAGCAGGACGAAGCGGGCCAGGGGTGAAAAACTGTTGGCCACACTTTGCAGTTCATCCGACACCTGAACAATGCCGACGAGTTGGTTGTTGACGTCGATGACCGGCAGAAAAATCGTGGCCGATTGTTCGTCTAACTGGTAGGTGATAACCACCTGGCGACGGCCGTTTGTCAGGGATTGAATGTCTGGGGTGGCGTTGGCCTCGTCCGGGCCGTCCTGCGAGGCGGCCAGTTCATCGCCGGAGGGGGCCAGCAGAACCACGTCACTTTGCACCTGGTTGCGTAGTTGGGTCAGGAATGCCGAGGCCTCTTCATCGTTGCTCCAGATGTCGGGACGGCCGTTGGTCAATGCCCCTATGATCACGGCCTGCTGTGTCAGGTTGTTAGACAGACTTTGCAGCAGCACCTGAGTTTCTAGCAAATAGATGAGCACCACCCCGAGCAGCGGCATGATCAACAAAACCGGCAGAATATGGCTGAGGATAAAACGGCCGCGTAAGGACATGGCAGACCTCTCAGGAAGTTTCGATCTCGTAAGGGACGAGTTTGTAACCGACGCCGCGTACCGTCAGCAACCGTTGCGGATTTTGCGGATCTTGCTCGATTTTTTCTCGCAGCCAGCGAATGTGGACGTACACGACTTGCGGCTCGCCCATAAACTCCGCTCCCCAGACCCGGTTCAGCAGATCGTCCACGGAGACGACGTAGCCGGCATCCAGGGCCAATGTGTGTAGAACGGCAAACTCGCGGGCCGGTAAAGAGAGCAGCCGCCCGGCCACATGGACCGTGTGGGCGGCCGGATCGACGATCAGATCCCCGACGGTGATTGGCTCGGGGCGGCCGGCTGTTTCGGTCGTATTGCCTGTCCGGCGCAGCACAGATTTAACGTGCGCCAGCAGCACGTCCATATTAAATGGCTTGGTAATGTAGCCATCGGCTCCCAATTCCAGGCCCAAGATGGTATCCAGTTCTCGCCGCCGCGCCGTCACAAAAATGACGGGCACGTTGTCGTTTTCTTGTTGAAACTGGCGTAAGGCGTCTAATCCATCCATGCCGGGTAAGCCTATATCAAGCAAAATCAGATCGGGGCGATCGCGCCGGGCCAGGGCCAGAGCATCCTCGGCGCTGCCGGACGTGCTGGCCCGATAGCCGGACTGTTCCAGTTTGAAGCTGATGCTGCGGCGCATCAGGGCATCGTCGTCTACCACCAGAATGTGCTTAGCCATTTATTCCCACCACAAGCAAGGTGGAAACATTCTAGCAGAATTGGCGGTTGGCCGCTATTACTGGCGAGCGCCCGGGGCGGTTACTTTTGTGCCTTCTGTGCCCGGTAACCAGGTGGTATCGGGATGATGCCGGGTCTGGCTGTCCTTAAAGTTCGTCCACGTGTACTTAGGCTCGGTCCATGTGTACTTGGTTTCGGTACATGTGTACTCGGTCTGAGTCCATGTGTACTTAGGCTCGGTCCACATGTACTCAGGCTCGGTCCATGTGTACCTGGTCTCGGTCCATGTGTACTCGGTCTCGGTCCATGTGTACTTGGGCCAGGTACAGGTGTACTTTGTTCTGGTACACCATTATTTGGGTGAGATGGGTTCCACGGCCGTTGCCGGAACCCAGCCTTCCACCTGCCCGCCGGGCAGCGACACCTGCGCCCAATCGCCGCGCTGCTCGCTGATTTCCACTTCCGCGCCGCTGTGCAGGTCGAAATTCACCGTGGCGTTGGCGTCCGGCTCCGCGCTGACGCTGACCGAATCGGCGATGACGACGCCAGGGGAACGGCCGTTTTCGCCGTCAAGCCACATCCGGCTGCCCAGCGCCGCGGCCGCCAAAACAACCAGCAGGCCGACCAGCATCAGGGAAGCGCGCAAAACGTCCCGCGCACGGCCGTTGCCGCTCTGGTAATACAAAAACCACAGCAGGCCAAACAACAGCCACGCGCCCAGCGCCAGCAGCGCCATCTCGTTAACGGTCAGCACGGTGCGGGTAGCGGCAGCGAAATTATCGACCGGGCTGCCGCTTTCCGGCGCGAACTGGTCGGTGGCCTGGGCGCGGGCCAGGTCCAGGTTGGCCTGGATGTCGGCGTCGCGCGGGTCTAGCTGCGCGGCGCGCCGATAATTGAGGATGGCCCGCCCCACGTCGCCCTGGCGGAAATAGGCGTTGCCCAGGTTGTAGTAGACGGCGCTGTCGGCCGCGCCCTGAGCGATGAGTTGTTCGTAGGCCTGGGCGGCTTCGGCGTAACGGCCGTTCACATACAGCGAGTTCGCCACGCCCATATCGCCATTCTGCGCCAGCAACGGCCGTGCCGCCAGCAGCCCCAAAATCAGCGCCAGCGAAAGAAAAATTGTGGTAGTGATGAGTGGTTTTTTCATGATCAATGCCTTGGGGGAGGGGAGACTGGAGACTAGAGACTGAACGTCTCTCGGAATCTCAGTCTCCAGTCTCCCAGTCTCCAGTCTCCTAGTCTCCAATCTCTTCTTCCAACTTGCCAATCAACCCCGCCGCATCCGTCCACAGGTCGGTGTCGGTGTGGGTGGTGGGGGCGAAACGGCCGTATTCGCAGCGGTCCAGAAACGTTTGCACCTCGGCCAGCAGGCCGTCGCCGACGCCGTGGGCGCGCAGTGTATGCGCCAGGTCGGGGCGGGTCAGGCCGGCCACGCTGCGGTTCAGTTTGGCAGCCAGATAGTCGTGAAAGATTTGCAGGGCGGCGGCATGGACTTCAGCGCCGTTTTTCTGCGCCGTTTGCAACGCTTTGTCGGCCTGCCGGGCGGCCTGCTGGCTGCGGATTTTGTCGCTGTTTTGCGCTTTGTAGGTCTGCCGCCGCCGGTAGGCCACCGGCACGGCCACCAGCGCCAGCGGAATGAGCCACAGCAGCCAGAAACCCGGCTGGCCGGTCAGGGCGGTGGTGGCCGCTTTTTCCGGGGCCAGCTTCAGGCCGTGAATGTCG
>JACKBU010000028.1 GCA_020634395.1 Ardenticatenaceae bacterium
GAAGATGGCGAACTGACGCCCACATTGAAGATCAAGCGCCGCATTATCAATCAAAACTTCGAGAACGAAATCGAGTCGATGTACCAGGAATAGTCCTAACCCACAAAAAGCCTGGCCCTTATAAAGCCAGGCTTTTTTTTGTCGATGATCGCACTGCTACAAAGTAACTCCCTGCTCTTGTTGTTCGTCGTTGCCGCGCTGGGGTATTGGCTGGGCCAATTGGGTTGGCGCGGCAATCGGCTGGGGGTGGCGGCCGTTTTGTTTGTGGGGCTGGCGTTTGGGGCGCTGGACCCTCAACTCACGATTCCCGATGCTTACCTCAATTTAGGGCTGGTATTGTTCGTCTACACCATCGGGCTGAGTAATGGGCCGGGCTTTTTTGCCAAGTTCCAGCGCGAAGGGCTGCGCGAGGTGTTGTTCATTGTGGGCAGCTTGCTGCTGCCGGCGCTTTTGTTGTTTCCGATTGGACTGTGGCTGCAGTTAAGCCCGGCCAGTCTGGTGGGCATTTTTACCGGGCAGGCGAATAATACGCCGGCGCTGGCAAGCGTGCTGGATTATCTGCAAGTGAACCTGCCCCAGCCGGAGCCTTATCTGGCGGAGGCGGTGGTGGGCTTTTCGGTGGTGTATCCGCTGGGGGTGTTGGGGCGGATGCTGGTGATTGCCTTCACGCTGCGCCTGTGGCGGGTGGATCTGGCGGCTGAGGCGTTTGCCTTGCGCAAGGTGTACCCGGTGGCGCAGGAATTGGGGTATCGCACGATTGTGGTGACGGAAACGGCCGTTACCCACCTCCCCTTCCGCCAGCTCCAACGCGAACACAACTGGGACGCCCTCTTTGGCCGCATCTACCGCCCGGACGAGATCGGCCTCATCGGCGGCGACACCACGTTTAACATCGGCGACCAGATCGTCATCGCCGGCACGGAAGAGGACATGGACCGGGTGGAGGCCGATTTTGGCGTGGCCGCGCCGGAAAATCTGGTCCACGAACACGCCGTTTACGTCAGCCGCCGCCTGTTTGTCTCCAATCCGGCCATCGTGGGCAAGCCGGTGGCCGCGCTGAATCTGAAGGAAAGCCACGGCGCGCTGGTCTCTCACCTGCGGCGCGGCGACGTGGAGGTGCTGGCGGGCGGCGACAGCGTATTGGAACTGGGCGATCGCATCCGCGTACTGGCCCCCCGTGAAGAAATCCCGGCGCTGGTCACCCTGTTTGGCGATTCCTACGCCACCCTGAGCCACGTCAACCTGCTGACGATGGGCCTGGGCATTACCCTGGGGCTGCTGCTGGGGCTGATTCCCATCCCCCTGCCCGGCGGCGGCAGCTTCCAGATGGGCGTGGCCGGCGGGCCGCTGGTGGTGGCCCTGATTTTGGGCGCGCTGCGGCGCACGGGGTCGATCATCTGGACGATGCCGTACAGCGCCAACCTGGTTTTGCGGCAGTTTGGCCTGATTTTGCTGCTGGCGGCCATCGGGGTGCGCTCGGGTTATGCGCTGCTGCAAGCCTTTACCGGCGGCGACGGCTGGCTGATTTTTGCCGTGGGCGGGGCACTGATTGTGGTGACGACGTTTATCTCGATGGTGGTGGGCTACAAGGTGGTGAAGATTCCTTACAGTCTGCTGGCGGGGATGATGGCCCCGCAGCCGGCCATTTTGGATTACGCCCAGGACCAGACGAAGAATTCGCTGCCCTCGGTGGGGTTTACGCTGATGTTTCCCCTGGCGATTATCATTAATGTGACGGTGTCGCAGATTATGCTGCTTGTTTTCCAGAACTGGCGGTGACGTTTGCTCGCTTCACCTGGGGCTAAAGCCCCAGGCTGCCAAACAACGCCCGGTGAACCGGGCTAAACAAAGATAAAAGCCGGGTTTACCCGGCGTTGTTTTGTAGCCCGGACGTTTACGTCTGGGCGAGGCCGTCCCTGCTACGGCAATGGTCATCCCCGCTACGGCAGTGGTCATCCCTGCTACGGCAGTGGTCATCCCTGCTACGGCAACGGCCGTCCCTGCTACGGCAACGGCCGTCCCCGCTACGGCAATGGTCATCCCTGCTACGGCAACGGTCATCCCTGCTACGGCAATGGTCATCCCTGCTACGGCAATGGTCATCCCTGCTACGGCAATGGTCATCCCTGCTACGGCAGCCCTCATCCCCGTGGGGATGAGGGCTGTGCGGTTGGGGATGAGGGCTGCGCGGGCGGTGCCTAACAATCAACGGATAACAGTGAACGAGGGACGAGGAACGGGCAACACCCTCTCATCACCCCAGTTCAAACCCCTCGCGGCGGTTGAACCGGCGCAAATCGGCGGAGAGCAACGGCCGTATCCCCTCCGCCCTTTCAATCAAGCGCCGCGTCCAGGCCGTGCTGGGATCATCGGCGGAAAGTAGATCGGCGGCGGCAACGGCCGTCACCCAGCGGTAGTCGTCATGCTCCGCGCTCAGGCGGATGGCCGGCTCCCCGGCCAGCGAGCAGAGATACACCACGCCGATCAGCTCATTGTCCGGCACGGCCGTGCCCCGGTAAAAATGCGTCGTGCCCAGCAAATAATCCAGCGACACATCCACGCCCAACTCCTCGCGCACCTCGCGGCGCACGGCTTCCTCAAAACCCTCGCCCTGGTCCACCCGCCCCGTCACACACTCCCACACCCCGGCGGCAAAATCCTTACTCGCCGCCCGCCGCAGCAGCAAATAGCGCCCGGCCCCATCGTGCAGCAGCGCCCCCACCCCGCCCAGGAAATGGCCGACGGCGGGGGGAGACTGGAGACTGGCGTCTGGCGTCTGGGGGTTATCCGTTCCTCGTTCCTCGTTCATCGTTCCTCGTTCAAGATTCGTTCATACACCGGCTCAAACTGCGGCACCACCACCCGCCAATCATACTGCCGGGCAAATTCCTGCGCGGCCGTGCCCAGGCGGGCGCGTTCGTCGGGATGGGTAAGCAGGCGCAGAACGGCCGTCGCCATCTCCGCCGCCGTTTGCGCCAGCCAGATCTCACGGCCGTGCTGCACCGGAAAGCCCTCCGCGCCCACCGGCGTGCTGACGATGGCCTTACCGGCGGCCATCGCCTCGATCAGCTTCAGGCGCGTGCCGCTGCCCACGCGGAAAGGCATCACAATCACCTGCGCCCCGGCCAGATAAGGCTGCACGCGCGGCACCCAGCCGGTGAGCGTGATGCCCGGCAGCCCGCGCAAATGCTCCAGACGGCCGTGCGGCTTCTGCCCCACGATCGCCCAGGTCGTCGACGGCCGTTGCGCGGCAATGGACGGCCACACCTCCTCCGCAAACCAGAGCACCGCGTCCACGTTGGGCCGGTAATCCATCTTGCCGCTAAACACAATGTCAAACGGCCGCGCGTCCTTCGGGTTCAGGCGGTACTGCTCCACGTCGATGCAGTTGGGAATCACGGTAATGGGCGATGGGAGATGGGGCACCAGGGCTTGCAAATGTTGGGCGTCGGCGGCGGAAACGGCCGTAACCGCATCCGCCGCGCGGCAGGCCCAGCTCTCAAAACGCGCCAGGCGCTGCACCTGCACCCAGGAATAGGCCGCCGCCGCCCAGCGGCGCGGATTCGCCAGATCGGTTTGCATGTTGCGCCGCTGCAGTTCGGTCTCCGCGTTGTGGTCGTCAAAAACCACCCTGCTCTGCGGACTCACCACCCGCACGATGGCGATGTAGGCGGCCAGTTCAATGCCCTCCACCTGCACCACATCGAAGGAAACGGCCGTTAACAACTCCTTCAGCCGCGCCGCAAACACCCGGCTGTTCAGCCGGTGCTCCATGTCCGGGCGCAGCGTAGCAGCCATCTGCCACAGCCGCTTGCCCTTGCTGCGCTGCGGCACAGGCACCGTCACCACCTGCCGGCACAATTCATACAGCGGCGCATTGGCTTCCGGCGCGGCAGACTGGTTGTCCTCCAGAAAACTCAGCAGGGTGATGGCGTGGCGCGCGGCCAGCCCGCGAATGATGTGAAAATTACGCAGGCTGGTCCCCTGATGGGGCGGATAAGGCAATTGCGGCGTCAGAAGCAACAGGTTCATAGGTCATCGGATAGAATGGACCAATCTCAGTAGATTAAAAAACTAAGCCACAGATTTCACAGATTTCACAGATTGAACCAGAAAAAAATCTGTGCCATCTGTGAAATCTGTGGATCAATGGATGGTTTTTCGATCTACTGAATCTTGCAGATTGGTCCAATCTAGGCAGTCTCTCCACGATACAGGGCCAGGGTTTTAACGGCCGTTTCCCGCCACGTAAACCTCTGCGCCTGGGCATACCCCCTGGCAATCATGCCTTCGCGCAGGTCGGAATCGGTCAGCACACGGGCCAGCGCCTCGGCCCAGACGGGCGCGTCTTCGGGGTCCAGCAGCAGCCCGGCGTCCCCCGCCACCTCCGGCAGCGAGCCGCAGTCACTGACGATAACCGGGCAGCCGCAGTGCATCGCTTCCAGGGCAGGCAGGCCAAAGCCTTCATACTTGGAGGGCGTCACCAGCACCCCGGCGGCGTGGTACAGATGGGCCAGCTGCTCATCGAACACACCGCTCAGGTGGCGCACGCTGTCGCCCAGGCCCAATTCGTCGATGGCGGCGAAAATCTCGTCGTAAATCCAACCCTTGCCGCCCACCAGGATGAGAGGCACGGTGACGGCCGTTTCCTGGCGCAGCAATTTATAAGCCCGCAGCAGCATCGGCAAGTTTTTGCGCGGCTCCAGCGTGCCCACAAAGAGGATAAACCCCGGCGGCAGGTTGTACTGGCTGAGTGTTTGCTGAATGGCGGCGGGGGGAAACGGCCGTGCATACAACGGATTGGCCGCCAGATGAATGGTCGTCACCTTCTCCGGCGGCACACCCAGCCGCTCGATCAAGTCGCGGCGGGTGGTGTGGCTGTCGGCGGAAATGGCGTCGGCTTTTTGCACCGCCCAGTCGATCTGCCCGGCGTAATAGCGCAGGCTTTCGGCCGTCAGAAACTCCGGGTAAAAGAGAAAATTCAAATCGTGGATGGTGATGACGGTGCGCCGCGCCCCGGCGGTCGGCGGAATAAAATCTGGGCAGTGCAGCACGTCCAGGCGATGGGGCAGCAGCTCGGCGGCCAGCGTATACCGCTCCAGGCGGTGGTGGCTGGGGGTCCACAGGTTGCGGCGTTGGAAGTTAGCAGAGGGGGGGAGGTAGGAACGGCCGTCTTTACGGCCGTGGAAAATCGTATACCGGTCAGCCGCGTCAATCTCTGCCAACGCCTGCACCAGGTGTATCGTATACTGGCTGATTCCCCCCATCTGGTAAAAAGGCAGCCGCGCGTCTATCCCAACATGCATAACCAGAATTGTAGTAGCCCTCCTATCATTCCGCAAAGCTGTTCGCTCCTGGCTAACAGCCGCGAACAGTTAAGCAACCCTTAACTCCCTCTTTTGCCATCGGCCCTCGTCACGCTATAATGCATTGACACAGGATGATTCACAGACTTTATCGTTTTTACACCCCTTTTTCAGAGGTTACCTATGGCTAAACCGACCGGTTCAACCGAATCACCAGAGTTAAGAGATTTGCGGCAGCAAGTCGAATGGTATGATGAAGAACGACGCAAAACCACCCGCAAACTCACCGAACTGGAGCAGCGGGTCGTGTTACAAGAGCGCGAAATCGCCGCCCGCGATCAGCGCATCGAAGACCTGGAAACACAAATCACCAATCTCTCCTCGCAACTTTCGCGCCTGCCCCAGGTTGACGTGCAGCTATCCAAATTCAAAGATGAAATTGTGCAGATGATCGAAGCTTACGATCAACGGCGCGTCCAGTCACAGGCAGAAATGGAAGCGCTGCGCCGCGTGGAACACGAGAGCAACGTGCGTGAAATTGCCGACGTGCGCAAAGAGCTGCCGGCCATCCCCCGCTTGCAGCGGGACATGGAAATGCGCCAGGCCGAAGAGAACCGCCTGGCTAATCTGATCGGCCAGCAGCAGAATAAGATTTCGGCCGTGAGCAACCGCGTCGACACCTGGGAAAACTCGTTAACTTTCCTGGAAGAAAAAGAAAAACAAAATACCCGTAACATCAGCGAGTCACAGGCTAAACTGGTGGAAATCAACAAACGCTGGGGGCCGATCAACGACCGCCTGGACGTGTTATCCAGCAATCTGAGCAAGCTGGACAGCAACCTCCGCAGCCTGGTGGACACGCAGCAAGACATTCGCGAAAGCACGAAAGGCTGGATGGAACAAATCCAGATCGGCGAGTACGAGCGCAATCAGCGGCTGGAAAGCTGGCGCGAGCTTTTGGATGACCACGCCAGGACGATGGAGCAGTTCTCCAAAGAGTGGGTAACGTTCTCCGACCAGTACAAGGAAGCCAAAATGGCTGTGCAAACGCTGGCTCCCTGGCAGGCGCAGATCGAACAGCAGCAACGTGAAACGGCCGAACTTCTGCGTGTGGAACACGGCCGTCTCCAATCCCAGTGGGAAAACTTCTTGCTGGAAAACGATAAAAAATGGCGCAGTTTTGAAGTAGAAATCGAGCAGCGCTGGTCTGGCCTGAACCGCCAGGGGCGGCAAATCCTGGAACAAATCGCCCTGCTCGAAGAGCAGCTTAAAGCGGTGGAGCAGGACAAAGAAACCTTGTGGCGCGTGCAAACCGCCCAGGCCGACGCCCTGAAACAATGGCCTCGCCTCTGGCTGGAAGAAGTGGAAAAAGCCGTTTCCCGCAACCCCGGCCGCCGCCGTCAACCCGCCCTCGTCCCCGTGCGAGAAGAATAAAAGCTGTTAGCTATTGGCTTTTAGCTGTTAGCCAGAAGCAGATCGCTCACCGCCTCTGGCTAACAGCTTAGAGCTTACAGCTTACAGCTAACAGCTCCTATGTACGTCATTGGCACCGCAGGCCACGTAGACCACGGCAAATCCACGCTCGTGGAGGCGCTCACCGGCATTGATCCCGACCGCCTGACCGAAGAGAAAGAGCGGGAAATGACCATCGATCTCGGCTTTGCCTGGCTCAGCCTGGGCGATGGGGAAGAAGTTGGCGTGGTGGACGTGCCCGGCCACCGCGATTTTATCGAAAACATGCTGGCCGGCGTAGGGGGTATTGACCTGGCCCTGTTTGTGGTGGCCGCCGACGAAGGGGTGATGCCGCAAACGCGCGAACATTTGGCCATCCTCGACCTGCTAAACGTGCAAAGCGGGGTCGTTGCTCTGACCAAAGTCGACCTCATCGACGACCCCGACTGGCTGGAACTGGTAACGCTGGACCTCCACGACGTGCTGGCCGGCACAGCCCTGGCCGATGCGCCGATTATGCCGGTATCGGCGCGCACGGGGGCCGGCCTGGATGAGCTGCGCGCTGTGTTGTGGGAACGGCTCACGGCCGTTTCCCCCCGCCCCGACCTTGCCCGCCCTCGTCTGCCCATCGACCGCGTCTTCAGTCTGTCCGGCTTTGGCACAGTGGTGACGGGAACTCTAAACGACGGCCGTTTCCGCCTGGGCGACGCCGTCGAAATCCAGCCCAGTGGTTTAAAAGGACGCATTCGCGGCCTGCAAACCCACAAAACCAAACTCGAAACCGCCCGCCCCGGCAGCCGCGTGGCCATCAACCTCACCGGCGTCGACCGCGACCAGGTACAGCGTGGTGACGTGGTGGCCGCGCCCGGCATCCTCAGCGCCACCATTTTGCTGGATGTAACCTATCGCCATCTGGCCGACGCGCCCGCTCCGCTAAAACACAACGTCGAAGTGAAGCTGTTCGTCGGCGCAGCCGAGGTGGTGGCACGCACTCGCGTGCTGGGCGCGCCGCAAATCAACCCCGGCGAAGAAGGCTGGCTGCAGTTGGCGCTGGAGCAGCCGGTGGCCGTGGCGCGTGGTGACCGTTTTATTTTGCGACGGCCGTCGCCGGGGGCAACGCTGGGCGGCGGCAAAGTGCTCGATCCGCATCCCGGCCGCCGCCACCGCCGCTTCCGCCCGGAGGTGGTTGCCCGGCTGCAAACCCTGGCCCAGGGCACGCCCTCCGACCTGCTGCTGCAGGCTTTGGCCCGCCTGGAACCCATAGCCCAATCCAAACTACTGGCCCAATCCGGCCTGGAATCCGGCGAAGCGGCAATGCTGCTGGAAGAGTTGGAGCGCGACAACCAGATCGTGCGCCTGGATCAGCAGCTCATGACCCGCGCTGGCTGGCAGCGGCTGCTGGATAAGCTGGTGGAGATCGTCCGCCGTTATCACCAGGATAATCCGCTGCGGCTGGGCGTGCCCCGCGAGGAAGCGCGCAGCCGCCTAAAGTTACCGCCGGCCGTGTTCAATCCGCTGGTGGACGAGGCCGTACAGAGCAATCTCATCCTGTCTGGCGAGACGACTCTGCGCCTGCCGGGGCACGAAATTGCCTTCACCCCGGCGCAGCAAACGGCCGTCTCCACTTTGCAGCGCCAGATGGCCGCGGCCGGTATCAATTCGCCCAGTGTGAAGGAGTGTAAGACGGCCGTCGGCGACGCCGTGTATCTGGCACTGCTGGACCTGGGCCAACTGCACCAGCTCAACGACGACGTGGTCTACGCCGAAGCGCAGTATGAGCAGTTCACCGGGCGAATCGTGCATTATTTGCGGGCGAACGGCCGTATCAACGCCGCCCAGGCCCGCGATCTGCTGCAAACCAGTCGCAAATACGCTATCGCCTTGCTGGAACACCTGGACGATATTAAAGTCACCCGGCGAGTCGGCGACGACCGGGTGCTAGCATAGGCCTTGGTTAGCCAGCCGCCGGAGCCACCAGCCGCTGGGCCGTAAAATGATCTGTGATCAGGATGTTGATCCATCCCCCGCGCAAAGCGCCGCGAATGGCATCTTGTTTGCGCCGCCCGCCGGCCACGCCGACGGCTCTTTCAGCCTGTCGCAGCTGCTCCAACCCCATCGAGACCACGCGATTGTCCAGAGGGGTTTGTACGGGACGGCCGTCTTCGTCAAAAAAGTGAAGCAGGATGTCACCAACGGCCCCCTGACCTCGCAATAAATCCTGTTCCTCTGCCGTGAAAATATTACCGCTGTCGGCCAACAACTCCGACGGCTCCACCGCCCCAATTCCCACCAGCGCCAGACTCACTTTATCAAACAACGACATGGCTGCCTGCACATACTGGTCGGCCAATAGAACTTGCAGCATCGCTTCGGACCCCACCACGCCTGGTGCGGGCAAAAATGTAGCTGTGCCATGCACCAGATTGGCAAAGCGGCTGGTAAGCCGCGCCGCGTGAATTTCAGCTGCCGGGTTCCCAATCCCCCCTAAAATTTGCACCACCTGAACGCCGTTTTTGCGCGGCGTCTGATGCATGGCGTCTACCAGCGCCAGCAGCGTGGCGCTCCAGGAAGACAGGCCAATCACTTCGTCAGGCTTGATGGTGGATTCGACGTAATAGGCGGCCGCCGCGCCCAGGTCACGTTGGATAATTTGCTCATCATCGCGCACGCTATCCACCACGATGGCGTCACGCAAATTGTAACTGGCCGCCAACTGCTCTTCTAATTCTGTATAAACCCCTTGAGGGGCGCTGACGGAAATGCGCACAATGCCCTCTTCGCGCGCCCGACTAAACAAGCGGGAAATAGTCGCCTGCGATAGGCCCAATTGTTGGGCAATTTCGGACTGCCGCATGTCGCGTTCGTAATACATATGCGCAACACGGGTCATCAATCTAAGTTCGTCAATCCGAGCCATATGTACCTCACCTTTGGGCAAACTTGTATTGACAAAAGCGAATTTATCGTGTAATCTGACTATGTATGAAATAATATCGCATGCTGAATAATTATTCAAGAGCTAATTTACGGTAGTTGAGAAAATGAAATGCTCCAACCAATCTCTAAAACACTAGAGCTTAAGTCAATCCAATACCGGCGAAAAATCCTGACGATAATTAAACAGGCGAATTCCGGACATACGGGCGGCAGCCTGTCGGCCGTGGATATTTTGAACGTATTGTACAACCATGTTATGAACGTGTCGCCAGAGAATTTTCAGGACACGAACCGGGATCGGTTTATTCAGAGCAAGGGCCACTCGGTGGAGGCGCTGTACGTGGTGCTGGCCGACAAAGGCTTTTACCCGGAGGCGGCGCTGGACACATTGAACCAGTACGGTTCGCATTTTATTGGGCACCCAACGCGAAAGGTGAATGGAATAGAGCAGAATACCGGCGCTTTGGGACACGGGCTGCCTATTGCCGTGGGCACCGCTCTGGCCGCGAAAAAAGACGGCCGTTCCTACCGCGTCTTCACCCTCTTGGGCGATGGCGAACTGGAAGAAGGCTCAAACTGGGAAGCCTCCATGAGCGCCGCCCACTACGGGCTGGACAACCTGGTGGTGATTGTAGACTACAACGGACTGCAAATCACCGGCCGGGTGGAAACGGTAACAGGCATCACTAACTTACGCGAGAAATTTACGGCCTTCGGTTATGCCGTGCGCGAAGTGAACGGCAACAGCATCCCGGAACTGATAGCTGTTTTTGCACAGCTGCCTTTTGAAGCGGGCAAGCCCAACCTTGTACTGGCCCACACCACCAAAGGAAAAGGCATCAGCTTCATTGAGAATCAGGTAGACTGGCACCACCACGTACCGACAGACGCGGAGTTTGCCACAGCCATGGCCGAATTAGACACGGCACAGGCTGCCTGGGGGGCGAGCAATGGAACCTGGTAAAGCAAATCTGGAAGTGTTCGCTGCCACGCTGCTCCGCTTGGCGCAGGCGGACCCCGACATTCTCGTGGTTACCAGCGATTCGCGGGGTTCGGGCAAACTGACTCCTTTTGCCAAAGCGTTGCCGGAGCAAATTGTGGAAATCGGCATTGCCGAGCAAAATCTGGTTGGCGTATCGGCCGGGCTGGCATCGGCGGGCAAAAAGGTCTTTGCTGTGTCACCGGCCTGCTTTCTAACGGCGCGCGGGCTGGAACAGATTAAGAACGACGTCGCCTATTCAGACAATCCGGTGAAAGTGGTGGGCATTAGCGCCGGGGTAAGCTACGGCGCGCTGGGCACGACGCACCATTCGCTGCACGACCTGGCTGTCCTTCAAGCCATTAACAACATCGACATTGTGGTGCCGGCGGATAATTTTGAGACGCAGATGGTGATTGAAACGGCCGTTTCCCACCCCCGCCCCCTTTACATCCGTTTTGGCAAGGCCGCCATGCCCCACCTGCACGCCCCGGACGTCCACTTTGAGATCGGCAAGGCCATCACCCTGGCCACAGGTGACGACGTGACTTTCATCGCCATCGGCGAAACGGTGCCGCGGGCGGTGCAGGCCAGCCACCTGCTGGCCGCACAGGGCATCGCCGCCGGGGTGATGAGCATGCATACCTTGAAGCCGCTAGACGAAACGGCCGTGCTCCACGCCGCTCGCCATTCTCAGGCGATCATCACCGTAGAAGAACACAGCGTTTATGGCGGGCTGGGCAGCACCGTCGCCGCCTTGCTGATGCAGAATCGTCTCAGTTTGCCCTTCAAAATCGTGGGGATTCCGGATGAATACACCGTTACCGGCAGCCAGAACGAGATTTTTGCCCACTACGGCATCACCGGCGAAGGCTTGGCCGACACCGCCCAACAGCTGTTGGCTGCCCCGGTAAAAGTTGGGATGTAAGCACATCGGAGAACTGGTTTTGTGAAAACCATCTTGGCGATTGACCAGAGCACTTCGGCGACGAAGGCGATTCTATTTAGTGAAGGGGGCGAGCTGCTGGATAAAACGGCCGTTTCCCACACCCAGCTCTATCCCCAGCCCGGCTGGGTAGAGCACGACGCGGACGAAATTTACCGCAATACGCTGCAGGCTGTCTCCGATTTGCTGGCGCGCAACCCGGCAAAGGTAGACAGCTTGCTTTGCCTCAGCCTGACCAATCAGCGCGAAACCATCGTTGTTTTCGACAAAGCCAGCGGCGAGCCTCTGCACAATGCCATCGTCTGGCAGTGCCGCCGGGGCGGAGCCATCTGCGCGGAAATGGAAGCCGCCGGGCACGGTGAACTGGTGCGCCAGCGCACCGGCCTGAAGATAGATACCTACTTCCCTGCCTCTAAACTCACCTGGCTCTTAAACGAGCGCCCCAACCTGCACCAAAGACTCGTCGCTGGTGAGGCGCTGATCGGTACCATCGATACCTATCTGATCTACCGGCTGACGCACGGCCGTGTCTTCGCCACCGACCAGACTAACGCGTCCCGCACGCTGCTGTTCGACATTCATAAAATGGCCTGGGATGCGGAGCTGTGTGCGCTTTTCGGCGTGCCGCAGGTGGCGCTGGCCGAGGTGCGTGACAGCAACGCCTGCTTCGGCGAGACCGATTTTGGCGGTTTGCTGGCCCAGCCGCTGCCCATCTTCGGCGTGATGGGCGATTCGCAGGCGGCGTTGTTTGCCCAGCGGTGCATCACGCCGGGCAGCGCCAAAGTGACGTTCGGTACTGGGTCTTCGGTACTATTGAACATTGGGCCGCAGGTGGCATATTCAGACAATGGCCTGGTAACGGCCGTGGCCTGGGTGCTCAACGGTCAGCCGACTTACGCGCTAGAAGGCATTACCAACTTCACCGGGGCCACCATCGCCTGGCTGCGCGACCAACTGGGCCTGATTCAGACAGTGGAAGAGACGGAAGCGCTGGCCACGGCCGTGGCCGATAACGGCGGCGTTTACCTGGTCCCGGCTTTTGTGGGCCTCAGTGCCCCCTACTGGCAGCCGCAGGCGCGCGCGGCCATCGTTGGCCTGACGCCGGCCAGCACCAAAGCCCACGTCGTGCGCGCCGCGTTGGAAGGCATCGCCTACACCATTCGCGACGTGCTGGACCTAATGGCCCAGGACGGCGGCGTCGCGTTGCAGCACGTCCACGCCGACGGCGGCGCGATCCACAACCATTTTCTGATGCAGTTTGTGGCCGATATGACCCGGCTTCCCCTGCGGGCCGCTAATCTGCCGGAGCTTTCGGCGCTGGGCGCGGTGTTCGCCGGAACTCTGGGTCTGGGCGTGTACGGTTCCACAGCGGAGGTTGCCGCCCTGGCGCATGGGTACGTGGAATACCAACCGGTGATGGAAACGGCCGTGGCCCAAGACTTATACACCGGCTGGCAGCGCGCCATCAGGCAGGTATTAGCGGGTGGCGCGTAGCGGACCGCAAGACGATTCATCCGCTGCCGGCCACCGGCCACCCGCATCAATAGCTTTGGAGAGGAGAGTATGAAGAGGAGATTACCGTGGTTTAGCTTATTCCTGGCAGGCGTTCTTCTGACGGCATGCACCATCGTGCCTATCGCAGAAATGGAGCAAATCCAGCAAAGCGAAACGTTTGACCCCGTCACCTACGTGGACGGTATCTGGGAAAATCAGGTAGTGCCCACCATTCAGGAGAAAGCGCAAGATTTGCCCACCGTTTTGGGCGCCATCGAATCCAATCTAACCGAGGCGGGCGACCAGTACGCCACCATTTCGCAGAGCGGCGCGCTGAATTTTGTGGTGAAGGGCCAGGGGACGGTGACCGAGGTCAATACGGAATCGCGCAACGGCACGGCCGTTCTCCAACTTGACGGCTACGATGGTCCGGTGACCGTGATTATGCAAGTTGGCCCCCTGGTGCGCGGCGATGGCGTGCGCGACGGCGTCGGCTTCATTGAGTTTGGCAATTTCAAAGAGCAAACCGAGTTTGGACAGGTATCCAAAGAACTCAACCAGCGCGTTGCCGACGACGTGCTGAGCGGCCTGGACCTGACCACGCTGGCGGGCAAGAAGGTCGCATTTGACGGCGTGTTCACCATTCGGACCACCAATCAGACCAACATTGATCTCAGCGAAGTCGTCATCACCCCGGTCATCCTGAACGTGGAGGGGTAGCCCCATGACTGTTGCAACCACGAATTCTCCCGCAGAGGCCGAGACTGTCACCGCCCTCCCCCCAGACGAGATCATCATGCGCGCGGTGGGGATGACCAAATTGTTTCCCGGCACGGTAGCCCTGGATCACGTCGATTTCAACGTGTACCGGGGCAAAGTCAATGTGCTGGTCGGCGAGAACGGTGCCGGCAAATCGACGCTGATGAAAATTTTGGCCGGGGTGTACCAACCTACGGAAGGCCAGCTTTTGCTGGAAGGCCAGCCCGTGACCATCAAAAACCCGCTGGATGCCGCCCGCCAGGGCATTGGCATTATTTACCAGGAGATGAATCTTTTCCCGAATCTGAACGTGATGGAGAACATCTTCATGGCGCGGGAAATGACGAACGGCCGTCTCGTCATCGACAAAAAAGCGCAAATCGCCCAAACCGAGGCTCTGCTCCAACGCCTGCGCCAATCCATCAAACCAGACGATCTGGTGGCCGATTTACGCATCGGCCAGCAGCAGATCGTGGAAATTGCCAAGGCGCTGGCCCAGGATGCCCGCATCCTCATCATGGACGAGCCGACGTCGGCGCTGAGCACGGCCGAGGTGGAAGTGCTGTTTGAGGTGATCAATGATCTGAAAGCCAACGGCGTGTCTGTCATTTACATTTCCCACAAGCTGGATGAACTGCTGCAAATTGGCGATTACGTGACAGTGCTGCGCGACGGCCGTCTGGTAGACGAAAAGCCCGCCGGCCAGATCGACGTCTCCTGGATTATCGAGCAAATGGTCGGGCGCAACCCCGCCTCCCTCTTCCAGGGCCGCGACCACGAAGTGGGCGACGCCCTGCTGCGTGTCGAAGACCTAACGCTGCCGCGGGTGGGCGGCGGCTACACGGTGGATCATGTGTCGTTTACGCTGCGCCAGGGGGAAATCCTGGGCATTTACGGCCTGATGGGGGCCGGCCGGTCGGAGCTGTTTGAATGTCTGGCCGGGGTGCGCCAGGGAGCGACCGGGCGGGTATGGCTGGATGGGGAAGAAGTGACGGCCGGGACGGTAGACGGCCGTATCAAACTCGGCATGTACCTGGTCCCCGAAGACCGGCAACGCGACGGCCTCGTCCAGACCATGTCGGTTGCCGACAACATGCTCTTGCCCAGCCTGCGCCAATACCTCAACCGCTTTGTCCTCTCCCGCAAAAAAGAAAAAGAAGCCGTCACCAAATCCATCAAAAATCTGTCGGTCAAGGTGGCCAACCCCAACCAGCTCATCACCTCGCTCAGCGGCGGCAATCAGCAAAAAGTCGTCGTCGCCAAAAGCCTGCTTACGTCGCCCAAGGTCCTGCTGCTCGATGAGCCCTCGCGCGGCATCGACGTGGCCGCCAAGTCGGAAATCTTCGAAATCATGAGCCGTCTGGCCGGCGAAGGATACGGCATTCTGTTCATTTCTTCGGAATTAAAAGAGATCCTGGCGATGTCAGACCGCATCCTCGTCATGTCCAAAGGCCAGATCACCGGCGAATTCGCCAAGGCAACAGCCACAGAAGAAGATCTGGTCGCGGCTTCGGCCGTCGGCCACGGCCTCGCCAACTACAAAAACGGTAACGGAGGTAATTCCCATGACCCAAGCTAACCCCACTGTCGTCGCCAAACGACGGCTCACCGGCCTGGACATCCAGGAAATTTTGCTGCGCGGGCGCGCCTTCATCGCGCTGATCGTACTCATCGTCGTGTTTTCGCTGCTCAATTCGACATTTCTCACGCCCGCCAACATCGTCATCATGGCCAAACACGTTGCTATCAACGCCATCCTGGGCATTGGCATGACCTTCGTCATTCTCACCGGCGGGATTGACCTGTCCGTCGGCTCCCTCGTCGGCCTGGCGGCCATGATCGCCGGCGGCCTGATCAACGAAGGTCTGGTGCTGCCTATGTTTGGCGTCATCGTCTACTTCCACGTCTGGGCCATTATTCTGATCAGCCTACTGGTGGGCGCGTTGCTGGGAGCCATTAACGGCCTCATTATCACCCGCTTTAACGTCGCGCCCTTCATCGCCACGCTGGGTATGTTATACGCCGCCCGCGGGTTGGCCCTGCTGCGCTCCAACGGCAACACGTTCCCCAACCTGGTCGGCCGCCCCGAACTGGGCAACACCGGCTTTCCCATCCTCGGCTCCGGCGAATTTCTGTCGGTCAACTATTCCATCTGGCTGATGATTATCTTTGCGGCCGTCGCCGCCTTTGTGGCCGCCAAAACACCGTTCGGCCGTCAGGTGTATGCCATTGGCGGCAACGAGCGCGCGGCGGAGCTTTCCGGTGTGCGCGTGAAGCGCGTCAAGACCATCGTCTATATGATCTCCGGTTTCTGCGCTGCTATGGTCGGTCTGATTATTGCCTCGCAGTTGGTAGCTGCTCATCCGGCCACGGGGACCTTTTTTGAATTGAACGCCATCGCGGCCGTGGTTTTGGGCGGCACGTCGCTTTCTGGCGGGCGCGGCAGCATCGGCGGCACGATCATCGGTGCGTTTGTCATTGGCGTCCTGGGCGATGGCCTGATTGGACTGGGCGTTTCTTCGTTCTGGCAGCAGGTCATCAAGGGCGCGGTCATTGTCCTGGCGGTCATTATCGATCAGGTCCAGGTGCGGATGCAGGAGCGGGCGGCTTTGCAGCGTCAGCAGCAGGCTGTCTGATTGGGCTATGTATCTTTGTTCCTGTGTTTCTTTGTAACCCGTTCTTCCACAGGAGGTGAGTGACAAGACAAGAACTCGAAGTGAAGAGCAAGAAAATTTACCAACTGAACCCATTTCAAAAATTAGCTAAGAGGAGAATCTACATGAAAAGCCGAAAATGGTTGAATTTGTTAATTGTGCTGCTGATCGCTGTAATGGCCCTGGCAGCCTGTGGTGGTAGTACACCGGCTGAAACGCCGACAGAAGCAGCGCCGGTACAAGAAGAAGCGGCCACGGCCGTTCCCGATACCCCTGCCGAAACCCCGGCCGAAACAGCCAGCAGCAATCTGATCGTCGTCATTACCCCCTCCCACGACAATCCCTTCTTTGGCGCCATGGCCGACATCGCCGTGGCCAAAGCTGAAGAACTGGGCTACGAGACCCTCTCCCTGGTTCACGACGACGACGCCAACAAACAAGACGAACTGTTCGACACCGCCATCGCCCAGGGCGCATTAGCCATTATTCTGGACAACGCCGGGGCTGACGCCAGCGTTGCGGCCGTGCAAAAAGCGGCCGACGCCGGCATTCCGACCTTCCTGGTCGACCGTGAAATTACCCAAGAAGGCATCGCCATCGCCCAGATCGTTTCCAACAACTACCAGGGCGCAACTTTGCTGGCCGAATATTTCGTGCAGCAAATGGGTGAAGAGGGCAAATACGTCGAACTGACCGGTAAAGATTCCGACACCAATGCCCACGTCCGTTCCCAAGGTTACCACGACGTGATCGATGCCTACCCGGACCTGGAAATGGTGGCCCAACAAACGGCTAACTGGAGCCAGACTGAAGGCTTCGACGTGATGGAAACCATCCTGCAAGCCAACCCGGACATCAAAGGTGTGATCGCCGGTAACGACACGATGGCATTGGGCGCACAGGCCGCGCTCCTCGCCGCCGGGCGCGACGACGTGATTGTTATGGGCTTTGATGGCAGCGATGATGCCATCGCCTCCATCGTCGCTGGCGAATTGGACGCGACCGCGCTCCAGCCGGTAGCTGAGATGGCTACCCAGGCGGTGATCCAGGCCGACCAGTACATCAAGACAGGCTCCACCGACCTGCCGGAAAAACAATCAATCGACATGGTCCTGCTGACTCCTGAGAACGCGGGTAACTATGAACGCTTCGCCCCCAAAGCGGGCGCCAGCGAAGCCGCCGCTCCGGCCGGCAGCAATCTCATCGTGGTCATCACCCCGTCGCACGACAACCCCTTCTTTGGCGCCATGGCCGACATCGCCGTCGCCAAGGCTGAAGAACTGGGCTACGACACGCTGTCTTTGGTCCACGACGATGACGCCAACAAACAAGACGAACTCTTCGACACCGCTATCGCTCAAGGCGCGCTGGCCATCATTCTGGACAACGCCGGGGCCGACGCCAGCATCGCGGCCGTGCAAAAAGCCGCCGACGCCGGCATTCCTACCTTCCTGGTCGACCGTGAGATCACCCAGGACGGCATCGCCATCGCCCAAATCGTCTCCAACAATTACCAGGGCGCAACCTTGCTGGCCGAGTACTTCGTCGAGCAAATGGGCGAAGAGGGCCAGTATGTGGAATTGACCGGCAAGGATTCCGACACCAACGCCCACGTCCGTTCCCAGGGTTACCACGACGTGATTGACGCCTATCCGGACATGGAAATGGTGGCCCAACAAACGGCTAACTGGAGCCAGACCGAAGGCTTTGACGTGATGGAAACCATCCTGCAGGCCAATCCGGATATCAAAGGCGTCATCGCCGGTAACGATACGATGGCCCTCGGCGCGCAAGCGGCATTGCTGGCCGCCGGGCGCGACGACGTCATCGTCATGGGCTTCGATGGCAGCGACGACGCCATTGCCTCCATCGTAGCTGGTGAGTTAGACGCCACTGCCTTGCAGCCGGTAGCCGAGATGGCTACCCAGGCTGTGCTGCAGGCCGACGCCTACATCAAGAGCGGTTCCACTGACTTGCCAGAAAAACAATCCATTGATATGGTGCTGCTCACCCCCGAGAACGCGGGCAACTACGAACGCTTCGCTCCCAAGGCTGGGGCAGCCGAAGCGGAAGCTGCGGCTCCAGCAACCGGCAGCGGCCTCATCGTGGTCATCACCCCCTCCCACGACAATCCCTTCTTCGGCGCGATGGCCGACATCGCCGTGGCCAAGGCTGAAGAACTGGGTTACGAAACCCTCTCTTTGGTCCACGACGACGACGCCAACAAACAGGATGAACTGTTCGACACGGCCATCGCTCAGGGCGCGTTAGCCATTATTCTGGACAACGCTGGGGCTGACGCCAGCATTGCGGCCGTGCAAAAAGCGGCCGACGCCGGTATCCCCACCTTCCTGGTTGACCGCGAGATCACCCAGGATGGTATCGCCGCTGCTCAGATAGTTTCCAACAACTACCAGGGCGCAACCTTGCTGGCCGAATACTTCGTCGAGCAGATGGGCGAAGAAGGGCAGTACGTGGAATTGACCGGTAAAGATTCCGACACCAATGCCCACGTCCGTTCCCAGGGTTACCACGACGTGATTGATGAGTACCCGGACCTGGAAATGGTGGCGCAGCAGACAGCCAACTGGAGCCAGACCGAAGGCTTCGACGTGATGGAAACCATCCTGCAGGCCAACCCGAACATCAAGGGCGTGATTGCTGGTAACGATACGATGGCATTGGGCGCGCAGGCGGCTTTGCTGGCCGCCGGCCGCGATGACGTGATCGTCATGGGCTTCGACGGCAGCGATGATGCCATCGCCTCCATCGTAGCCGGTGAATTGGAGGCGACCGCGCTGCAGCCGGTAGCCGAGATGGCGACTCAGGCTGTGCTGCAGGCACACCAGTACATCACCACGGGCAGCACGGGCAAACCGGAAAAGCAGTCCATCGACATGGTGCTGTTGACCCCCGACAACGCGGGCGACTACGAACGTTTTGCCCCGAAACAGTAAGTTTTAATGTAGAGCCCGGATTGGTTGAACACGGCCGTTCAGCCAATCCGGGCCTTTTTTGAAGGAGTATGGTATGGCGGCTGTTCCCTCGAATATGCTGGCGTTAGGCACGACCGCGCCGGATTTTGCACTAACCGACACCGTTTCTGGCAAGACGATCTCTCTGACTGAGTTAAAATCCGACGTGGCGACTGTGATCATGTTTATTTGTAACCACTGCCCTTACGTCAAACACGTCAATAAGGAGCTGGCCAGGTTGGCGCGCGATTATCAGACCCGGGGGGTGACTTTTGTGGCCATCAGTTCCAACGACGTAGCGGCTTACCCAGCCGATTCCCCAGAGCAGATGCGCCTCGTGGCTGTCGAGCAAGGGTATCCTTTTCCTTATCTTTACGACGAAGATCAGAGCGTGGCCAGGGCCTATCAGGCAGCCTGCACGCCTGATTTTTATATTTTTGACGCCGGTATGAAGCTGGTGTATCGCGGCCAACTGGACGATGCCCGGCCGCGCAATGACGTGCCGGTGACGGGTAAGGACGTGCGCGCGGCGCTAGAGGCCATTCTGGCTGGCGAAGCGGTGGCGGCGGAACAACGGCCGTCTATCGGCTGCAACATCAAGTGGAAGGAAGCATGAAAAAAGTAGGCGTTATCAACCAACCAATCACGGCCGTACTCGGCGGCCTGGGTCACACCGATACCCTCACCATTGCCGACGCCGGTCTGCCGATTCCGGCGACGACGCAGCGCATCGACCTGGCCCTCACCACGGGCGTCCCTTCCTTTTTAGAAACGCTGCGCGTCGTGTTAAGCGAAGTGTTTATCGAAAAGGCCATCGTCGCCGAAGAGATGCAGGCCGTCAGCCCGCATATTTATGCCGCCGTGCAGGAAATCCTGGGCGATACGCCCATCGAGTTGATACCGCACGTGGAATTTAAGCGGCAAACGGCCGTTTCCCGGGCCATCATCCGCACCGGCAAATTCACCCCTTACGCCAACATCATTTTGGTGTCCGGCGCGTGGGGATTTGATTTGGGATAGAGACTGGAGACTGACAAGTCTCCAATCTCCAGTCTCCTTATTTTTGGAGGAAGCCATGCCCCAAACCCACATCGCTGTGGTTGGCAGTTTGAACATGGATCTGGTGGTGCAGGTGCCGGTGATTCCCGCACCGGGCGAGACGGTGCTGGGCAACAATTTTGCCACCATTCCCGGCGGCAAAGGAGCCAACCAGGCGGTGGCGGCGGCGCGGTTGGGCGCAAAGGTTTCGCTGATCGGCCGCGTCGGGGCGGATGCGTTTGGCGAGCAGCTTCTGGCCAATGCCCGCGCCGAGGGCATCAACGTGGACCACGTGGGCGTGGACGAAATGGCTGCTTCCGGCATCGCCATGATCACCGTGGACGCGGCCGGGCAAAACAGCATCGCCGTGGCCTCCGGGGCCAATTACTGTCTGATGGCCGTTCACGTCCGCCGCGCTTGGGAGCAGTTGGGACCGGTCGATCTGCTGGTTATGCCCCTGGAGACGCCGCTGGAAACCATAGAAACGGCCGTCTCCCTGGCCAATCAAGCCGGGGCCAAAGTCATCCTTAACCCGGCCCCCGCGCAACCGCTCCCGGCCCACATTCTCGCCGGGGTAGACGTGCTGGTCCCCAACGAAGCGGAAACCGCGCAGCTTACCGGACTGCCCGTCGAGACCCCCGCAGATACGCAGCAGGCGGCGCGCCGCTTGTTAGAATTGGGCGTCGGGAACGTGGTGCTGACGCTGGGCAGCCGGGGGGCGCTGGTGTTGGATGGGGAATCGGGTGGTTTTACGGCCGTTCCCCCCTACCCGGTCACCGTCGTAGACACCACTGCCGCCGGCGACGCCTTTGTCGCCGGGCTGGCCGTGGCCCTAGGCGAAGGCCAGCCGTTGGTAGCCGCCGCCCAATTCGCCAATGCCGTCG
Organism: Ardenticatenaceae bacterium; assembly: GCA_020634395.1. Classification (GTDB taxonomy): domain Bacteria; phylum Chloroflexota; class Anaerolineae; order Promineifilales; family Promineifilaceae; genus Leptovillus. The sequence goes on from JACKBU010000028.1 coordinate 21,425, forward strand.
GCGCGCTGGCAGTAACCAAACAGGGCGCACAGCCAAGCATGCCCCGGCGAGCAGAGGTAGAGAATTTACTGAAGGGAGACTAAATATTGGAGATTGGAGACTGGAAATTTCTGGCGCGAGGCGACCAGCTTTAGTCTCCAGCCTCCAATCTCTAACCTCATTTTTACAAGGAGTCCTTACATGACAACATTTGGCGTCATCGTCACCAACCGTAATTTTTTTGCCGACCATCTGGTGGTGGACGGCCGTGCAAAAGTGCTGTCCCGATTGGCCGATCTAGGCATTAACACCATCATCGTAGACGAGACCACCACGCCCCTGGGCGCAGTGGAAACCTGGAGTGATGCCCAGAAATGCGGCGACCTATTCCGCCGCCATCAAGACGAAATCGACGGCATCCTGGTTTCGCTGCCCAATTTTGGCAACGAGCAAGGCGTCGCCGACGCCATCCGCGAAGCGCGCCTGAACGTGCCCATCCTCATCCACGCCTTCCCCGACCGCAGCGACACGCTGACGGCCGCCGGGCGGCGCGACGCCTTTTGCGGCAAGCTGTCGGTCACCAACAACCTGTACCAGTACGGCATCCCGTTCAGTGTCACCCAGTCCCACACACTGGACCCCGACAGCGACGAGTTTGTGAACGAAATTCGCAAATTCGAGGCCATCTGCCGCACGCGCAAAGGGCTGACCAGTGCCCGCATCGGTGCGATTGGGGCGCGGCCAGGTGCGTTTAAGACGGTGCGCTACAGCGAAAAGCTGTTCGAGGCGGTGGGCATGAGCGTGCAAACGCTGGACATGTCCGACGTGTTTGGCTGGGTGCGCCGATTGGACGATGGCGACGCTAAAGTCGCGGCCGAAATTGAGCGCATTAAGCAGTATGCTGCTTACGAAGACGTACCGGCCGCCTCACTGACCAAAATTGCCAAGCTGGCTTCGACTATTCGCGACTGGATGGCTGACAATGGCATCACGGCCACGGCTATCCAGTGCTGGGATTCGCTGCAAATGAACTACGGTGTGAACGTCTGCACGCTGATGAGCATGATGAGCGATGAACTGATGCCCAGCGCCTGCGAAACCGACATCGCCGGGACTATTTCCATGTACGCCCTGACGCTGGCCAGCAACAAACCGGCGGCGCTGGTGGACTGGAACAACAACTACGACAACGATCCCAACAAGTGTATCTACTTCCACTGCGGCAACTGGGCCAAAAGCCTGGTGAAGGATATTCGCATCAGCACAGCGGAAGTACTGGGCACGACGTTGGGGCCGGAGAATACGTGGGGGGCGCTAGACGGCCGTTCGCCCGCCTTCCCGCTCACCTACGCCCGCATCGACACCGACGATCGCAAAGGCGTCATCAAAGCCTATTACGGCGAAGGGCGCACCACCAACGACCCGCTTTCCCGCATCCCGGGCAACAGCGCCGTGGTCGAGGTGGAAAACCTGCAAGGGCTGATGCGCTACGTGGCCAAAAACGGCTTCGCCCACCACTGCGCCATGACCGACGCCCACGTCGCCGACGTGCTGCAAGAGGTGTTGGACGATTATCTGGGCTGGCAGGTGTATTACCACCCTTCTTGAGACAGTCTTAGTGGAGATGAGCCGGAGCCAAACCCGGCAGTCGAGCTGCATCACATAAGTCGTCTGCCGGTTTTGGCTCTTACCATTTAAACCGGCTCACCGCGCCAAAACCATCCGGAAGCATGCTGCCAGCATCCCCTGGCCGTCAGACCCACCGCGTTTTTCATCTCTGATGCTACAATAAGTCCGCTTGTCTATACAGGTGTTTGTTACAGGAGGGCTTATGCCGCAGTTATGCGTGATTCCCGGTGACGGAATTGGTCTGGAAGTGATTCCAGCAGCCACGGCCGTTTTGCAGGCGGCCATTCCCCATCTCGAACTGATCGAAGCGGAAGCCGGTTGGACCTATTTCCAAAAACATGGCGTATCCGTGCCGGAAGCAACGTTGACGGCCGTGCGCGCCTGCGGAGCCGGACTGTTTGGCGCGGTGTCGTCGCCCAGCCGCAAAGTAGCCGGTTATCGCAGCGCCATCCTGACCTTGCGCCAGGAACTGGACCTCTACGCGAACATCCGGCCGGTGACAAGCTGGCCGAACGTTTCTCCCCGCCCCGGCATCGACATGATCATCGTGCGTGAAAACACGGAAGGACTGTACAGCGGGCGGGAACGGCTAGAGAACGGAGATCCGGAAACGGCCGTGGCGGAGCGCGTGATTACCCGGCGGGCCAGCCTGCGCATCGGCCGGCGCGCACGCGAGATCATGCAAAGCCAGGGGCGGCGGAAGCTAACCATCGTCCACAAGGCCAACGTGCTGCCCCTGACCGATGGGCTGTTCCGGGATTGTGTGCGTGAAGTGTTTGACGGCGAAACGGCCGTCACCATCGAAGAACTGCTGGTGGACGTCGCGGCGCTGAAGATGGTGGCCGAGCCGGAACGTTTTGACGTGATCGTGACAACCAACTTGTTTGGCGACATTTTGTCCGATGCGGCCGCGTATTGGGGCGGCGGCCTGGGTCTGGCACCGTCGCTGAATTGGGGCGAGGGCTGCGCCGTAGCCGAACCGGTGCACGGTTCCGCGCTAGACATCGCCGGGCAGGGCATCGCCAATCCCATCGCGGCGATTTTGAGCGGGGCGCTGCTGGCCCGCCACGTCTGGGGATTGGCCGAGGCGGCAGAGGCCATCGAAACGGCCGTCACCCGTGTCCTCTCCACTCAACCCAATCTGCAAGGCACAACGGCCGTGGCCACGGCCGTGATAAAGGCGCTGCCCTGATGCCGGTATGGTATCAGCGGTATCGCTGGTGGCTTTGGACGGCCGTCTGGACCATCGTCTGGGTGTTTTTGCTGCCCGCGCTGTCGCTGCTGGCCGGCTCAGAGGCGGCGATGTATGCGCTGGTGGTGGCCGGTTTCCTGCTGTATGACCAGGTGTACAAAGGCTGGCGCGCTCGCCTGGCCGGACGGCCGCTGCTGCTGCCCATCCTCCTGACGTTTGGCAGCGTGGTGGGCGCTATTTTGGTCTGGCACGCGCTGATTGTGGGCTGGCTGACGGCCGTTTGCCGCCGCTGGGCCATCGATTTGCTGATCGACCACAGCGGGGACGACGCCTATTTTCCGCTCTGCTACGAAGGCGCACCGGACGTAAGCACGCAGTTTTGGCTGGCGGTAACGGCCGTTATCGTCCCGCTCCTTCTCGTCGGCCTGTTTTATGCCTTCGTCGGCATCGTCGCCCTGGTTGGCAAAGCGCGGCAGAGAAGGAGGGTTGGTTAGTTGGCTGGGTTTGTTTGTCGGCTCGATGAGCAAGACACCTAACAAACCCAGCAAACCAACAAACCAAAAACCCCGCCTACAACCCCAACAAAATCCCGGCAATTGTCAGGTAAATGAAGAGACCGGTCGCATCGACCAGCGTACTCATCGCCGGGCCGGAAACGACGGTGGGATCGATGTGCAGGCGGTTAGCCAGCAGCGGGAGGAGGGAGCCAAGGCTGTTGGCCCAGACGACGATTGCAAAAATCGCCAGGGAAACGGTCAGGGCCACGCCGCTGCTGGTACCCCACAGCAGCGCACGGCCGTAAGCCACAACAGCCATCACAGTGCCCAGTACCAGGCCAATACGCAGTTCGTGCCAGAACGGCCGTAACAACCCCTTTGTATCCAGTTCGCCCAGAGCAATAGCCCGAATCACCGTGCTGGTGGTTTGTGAGCCGGCGTTGCCGCCCGTGCCAATCAGCAAGGGGATGAAGAACGACAGGGCAACCACCGCTTGCAGTTCCACTTCAAAATGGCGCAGCACGCTGCCCGTCAATGTTTCGGTGAGGAACAGCAGCAGCAGCCAGCCGATACGCCGCCGCGCCACGCCCAGGATGGGCGTATCCAGATAGGGCCGGTCCAATGGCTCGGTGGCGCCCAGGCGCTGGATGTCTTCGGTGGCCTCGTCTTCCAACACGTCCACCACGTCGTCGATGGTAATAACGCCAACGAGCAGGCCTTCTTCATCCACGACGGGCAAAGCCAGCAGGTCATAACGGGACATCAGGCGGGCGCATTCTTCCTGGTCGGTGCCCAAGGGCACGAAGATGACCTCCGGGTCCATGATGTTGGCCAGCGCGGTGTCCGGATCGGCGAGAATGAGATGCCGCAGACTGACAGCGCCACATAAACGGCCGTATCCATCCACCACAAACAAATAGTTCAGATCATCATCATCCGGCTGCCAGTCGTGGAGGGCGGCGATGGCGTCGTCGCGGGTCATACGGCGGCGCAGAGCCAGGAACTCAGAAGTCATCAGGCCGCCGGCGGTGTCGTCGGGATGGAGGAGTAACGGCCGTATCTCCTCGGCATCCTCCATGCCGGCCAGCACAGCCTGCGCCTGCTCCGGCTCCATGCTGCCCAGCACGTCTACCGCCTCGTCCGGCTCCATCTCATCAACGATGCGAATGGCCGCCGAAGTGGGCAGTGCGGCCACCAGTTCAGCCGCTTCCGTTTCATCCATCTCTGCCAGGATGTCGGCTACGTCGTCGGGCTTCATCTCCGGCAGCAAGCGCTGCTGCGCTAGGTCCGGCAGCTCGGAAATCAGTTCAGCCTGGTCCGGGGGATAGAACTGCTCGATGATGGCCACGGCCGCGGAAATGTCTTGCATCTCCAGCGAATGGCGCACCTGGGCCAAGATTTCTTCAAGGTTTGATTGCAACATGAGACGCCTCCAGGGTATTCCCCGGAGGCTAAGGGGAACCTGCCAACCGGGGGATTAAGTTATTTGATTGACAGGTTTGAGAGTCGGCTTTGTACTCGGACTGCCAGGCTCTGTTTTTTCGTTCACTTTGTTCTCCATCAAGTAAGTCAGATCATTGAACCATTTTTTGTGGGCCACGGCCGTTTAGCCGCAACCCAACGACTGATTTTAGTCCTAATTTGCCATTGGCGTCAACAAGTTGATTAGCCAATTCAGGGTATAATCAGCGTAGGAAGCGAAAGATCGGCCAGAGGGAAACGGCCGTTATGAATGGAAAGGAGAAAAACAAATGATTCCCACACTACCTTTTGGGCGCACCGGCCACCAAAGCACACGCACCTTATTCGGCGCGTTTGCCGTGGGATTTATGCCCCAGCGCGAAGCCGACCGCATTTTGGACCTGCTGCTAACCTATGGCGTCAACCATATCGACACGGCCCACAGCTATGGCGACGCGGAACTGCGCATCGGCCCCTGGATGAAACACCATCGCCAGGACTTTTTCCTGGCGACCAAAACCGAGCAGCGCACCTATGCCGGCGCCTGGGACGAGCTGCGCCAATCGCTGGACCGGATGAAAACAGACCACATCGACTTGTGGCAAATGCACATCCTGGTGGATCCGGCCGAGTGGGAAACGGCCATGGGCCCCGGCGGTGCGCTGGAAGCGTTCATCGAGGCGCGGGAACAAGGGCTGGTGCGCTATCTGGGCGTGACCGGGCACGGCGTGACAGTCGCCCAAATGCACCTGCGCAGCCTGGAGCGCTTCGATTTCGACTCTGTACTGCTGCCCTATAACTACGCCATGATGCAAAATCCGCAGTACGCTGCCGATTTTGAGGCGCTGCTGCGCGTGTGTGAAGAGCGGCACGTGGCTGTGCAAACCATCAAGTCGCTGGCCCGCGGGCCGTGGGGCGATAAGCCGCAAACGCGCAACACCTGGTATGAACCATTTGAAGGCGAGGCAGAGATTGAAACGGCCGTACACTGGGTCCTCAACCGCCCCAACATCTTCCTCAACACAGCCGGCGACCCCGATTTGCTGCCCCAAATACTGGCTGCGGCCAGCCGTTTCCAACCTACCAAGCAGTCAGACCTGGACGGCCGTATGGCAGAAATTCACGTCGAGCCGCTGTTTACATGAATTCGGGATTGGCCAGAGTATCTGCTTTCAATTCTAGAAAACACTATCTGCCGGATTGGGAATGGAATTAGAAGAACTGCAGCAACAACTAGCCCAGTTGAAGCAGACGAACGCCTCTCTAACCGCCAGAATGGCGCGCCTGGAGCGAGTAGAGAAGACGTTAAATGCTGTTTTGGCCGGCACGGCCACCCAAACCGGCGACGATTTTTTTGTCTCGCTTGTTAAGCACATTGCCGCCGCCCTGGAGGCAAAGTACGCGCTGGTCGGGGTGCTGAGCGGGCCAAACCATGACCTGGTGCAAACGATTGCCTTCTGGCAGGCTGACAAACCAGGAAACAACTTTAACTATGAACTGGCGGGCAGTCCTTGTGCCAATGTGATCGAAAGCGGGCTGCAGTACTACGCGAACGGTGTTCAGACGCTGTTCCCTGACGATCCAGGGCTGGCTACCAAACAGATTGAGTGCTATATCGGCGCGCCTATTGTGGATGCGGCGGGTGAGCCGCTGGGCATTCTGGCAGTCATGCATGACAAGGTCATGGAAATGGCTGTGGATTCCGTGCCGATTGTGGAGCTGTTTGCCAAGCGGGCCGGGGCGGAACTGGAGCGTAAGCGCAGCGAGGAAATCCTGCGCGAATCGGAGAGCCGTTACCGGCGGCTAGTGGAGCAGTCCAACGAAGTTATTTTCCTGCTGTATAACGGCCGTTTCGAACTGGTCAACAGGCGGTTCTGCGAATTGTTCGAAGTGACGCTGGAAGAAATTTATTCCGGCAAGGTTACGTACCTGGATCTGATAACCCCCGAATACCGGCAGCCTATCCAGGAAGGCAACCAGCAGTTAGAGGCCGGCCAGATTGGATTGGAACGCTACGAGCTTTACGCCCAAACCCATCACGGCCGTGTCTTCCCCGTCGAGGTTTCCGTTTCCTACCTGGACTATCGGGGAGGAAAGGCCGTGCAGGGCCTGGTTCGCGATCTCACCGAACAAAAGCGGGCCGAAAACGCCGAACGAACACAGCGCGAGCTGGCCGAAGCCCTCCACGAAATCGGTCTGGCGCTGAGCGCCTCGCTGGAGGTAGAAACCGTTCTAGATTTGCTGCTGGATCAGCTGGGGCGGGTAGTGCCGTATGACACGGCCACCGTGATCGAAGTGCAGGGTAACCAGACCCACATCGTGCGGGCGCGCGGCTATGAAAAGTTCGATATTCCGCTGAACACCACCGAACAGCCGCGTTCATTGGACGTAAGCGAAGCCCTGACCTGGCAAAAGATGATTGCGACGAAACGGCCGTTAATCATCCCCGACATCGATGAGAGCCCCTTATGGCGGCCAAGCGAGTTTAACCCCCACACGCGCTCGTGGGCCAGCGCGCCCGTCCTCGTCGGCAGTGAAGTGGTGGCCTTCCTCTCCACCAACAAGGTCGAGCCTGATTTTTACACCCAGGAACACGGGCAGCGGCTCTCGGCATTTGCCGCCCAGGCTGCTTTAGCCCTGCAAAATGCGCATCTCTTTGCGGAGGCCAATGCCCGCGCCGAAGCTTTGCGCATCACCGGCGACATTTTGCGCGCCTTGAACGCCGCCTCGAACATCCAGGATGCCTTTCCCATCCTGGTGGAGAAACTCCAAGCGGCTACCGGCTGCGGCCGGGTTACCCTGGCCCAACTGGACGAAAGTGGGGAATGGGCTCACTTTATCGCCCTGCACGACAGCCAAAACAAGCTGCAGCCTCCCTTTCGGCTGCACACTTCGCAGTCGGCGGCCAGCGACGATCTGGTAAACGGCCGTATCCACATCGTCCCCGATATCGCCACCGAACTGGACTTTCGCGCCGGCCAACTGCTGTACCGTGATGGCTACCGGGCCTACATTGCCCTGCCCCTTCTGGTCAACGAGGAGACAAAAGGCGTCTTCACGCTCAGTTGGACGCAGGAGAACGGCTGCTACCAGGCCGACCTTGCCCTGCTGCAGCAAATTGCCAGCGTGGTGGCGTTGGGACTGGAACGCAGCCAGTTGTTTGCCAAAACCCACACGCGCACCCAGGAACTAAACCTGCTGAACAAAGTCATTTCTGCGGCGGCTTCCGGCCAGCGAGAAGAGCAGATCAAGAAAGTATTTTGCCAGGAAGTGGCCCAATACCTGGACGTGGATCATGTCTCGCTGCTGGAAGTGGATGAAACGCTCACTTCGGGCATGGTAACGGCGCAATATCTGCAGGAACCTGCCATTTCTCTGGTTGGCCGGACCCTGATGCTGGAGACGACGAGTTTTTTGTTAACGGCCGTTACCGAATCTCAGGCACCCGTCGCCGTTCCCAACCTGGCCCACACAACATTGACGCCGGGCATCGCCAAGCTGATAGAGAAATACCACCTCGTCTCCGCGCTGCTGGCGCCCATTCCCTTGCGCGGCAGCCTGATAGGCATCATGGGCATTGGCTCATCTCGGCCGCGCATCTTTAATCCCGAAGAAATCCGACTGACCCAGACAGTGTGCGAAGAGTTGGGCCGCATTCTGGAAACGGCGCGGCTCTACGATCAACTGCGCAACCACGCCGCCGAACTGGAAGAGTACGTCCAGGCCCGCACCAGCGAACTGGCCGAAGCCAACGAACAGCTAAAAGAACTGGATGCCCTGAAATCCCAGTTTGTATCTGACGTTTCCCACGAACTGCGCACGCCGGTAACCAATTTAAAGCTGTACCTGGACCTTCTGGAACACAAAGGGCCAGGCTTGCTGCCCAAATATCTTCCCATCCTGCAAAAACAGGCCGATCGTCTGGGGCAGTTGATTCAGGACATATTAGATCTGTCGCGGCTCGACATCCGCCATCGTACGGTGGCAGGGTTTGAGCCGGTGGACCTGAACAACGTGGCGCAGGATGTCATTGCCGCCCACCAGCCCCGCGCCGAAGTGGCCGGGCTGCGCCTCACCTTCTCCGCCGCGCCCGATTTGCCTCTGGTTCTGGGAGATCGCAACCAGTTGGCGCAGGTGGTAACGAATCTGCTGGTCAACGCCATCAGCTACACCGAACAGGGCAGCATCGAGGTGCAAACCTCCGAGTGCGCCAATAAGAAACAGATTTGCCTGAGCGTAAAAGACACCGGCATTGGCATTTATGATGATGACCTGTCTTATCTGTTTAATCGTTTCTACCGGGGGCAGCGGGCACGCCAATCGAACATTCCGGGAACCGGTCTGGGGTTGGCAATTGCTCAGGAAATTGTGCATCTGCATGGCGGCCACATTGAGGTGTACAGCGTGGTGAACCAGGGTTCTACCTTTCGGGTTTATCTGCCGCTGGCAAGAGACGTAGAGTAGCAGCTGACGCCGCGGAACACGGCCGTTTCCCCTCCGCTCTCTCCCCCGCCCTACAAAACCCGGCCAGTCTCCACTATAATACCCCGCTAAACAGGCAGACCTTATGCAATCTCCGCTCGATTCCGCCAACCGCGCTCCGGCGCGCGCCGCCAAGCTCATTTTGTTGGCGCTTATCATGCTGATAGGCGCATTTTTTCGCCTCTACCAGATAGGAACCATCCCGCCGGGCGATGGTTTCGATCCGGCCTACTACGGCCTGGACGCGCTGCGTATCCTGGCCGGCGAGCATCCCCTCTACTTTGCCACGAACTTTGGCCGCGAGGCGCTGTTTAGCTACATCGTCGCGGCGGTGTATGCGCTGACCGGCCCGGGCACGTTGGGCATTCATCTGGCCTCGGCGTTGGTCTCCATTCTGACCATCCCGGCCGTATTTCTGGCGGGCAACGAACTGTTTCAGCGAGAGAAAGAGGGCTGGCTGGCCCAATATGGCGGGCTGTTGGCGGCGCTGGTGCTGGCGCTCTCGTTCTGGCACCTCATTTGGAGCCGTTACAGCGTGCGGGCCATCCTGATCCCGCTGTTTGTGGCGCTGCTGTGCTTTTTCTTGCTGCGCGGCTGGCGTACGCAGCGGCGGCGCTATTTTTTGCTGGCCGGATTGGTGATGGGGCTGGGATTTTACACCTATCAACTGGCGCAGTTGTTTCCGATTCTGGCGGCGCTGGGCTTTGCTTATGAACTGATCGCCCGGCGGGCAGTGACACGGCGCGACGTGGGCGATATGGCGCTGGTGTTCGGCACGGCCGTTCTCCTCGCCTTACCCCTGGCCTTCTACGCCTACCAGAATCCGGGCGTCTTCAACCAGCGCATCGGCGACGTGTTTGTGCTGAAGGAGAGCAACCCCCTGGCGGAACAGGCGCGCATCCTGGCGGGGCACATCTGGCAGGTGGTGCGGATGTACACCGTAGAAGGCGACAGCGACCCGCTGATCAACATCCCCGGACGGCCGTCGCTCTCTCCCTTCCTGGCGCTGGCCTTCGTGGGCGGTGTGCTGCTGGCGCTGTGGCGCTGGCGGCGGCCCCAGTACCTCTTCCTGCTGACGTGGTTGGGCCTGATGTCGGCCCCCGCCTTCCTGGCGGAGAAGGCGGCCATGAGCAAACGGGCGCTGGGCGCGCTGCCAGCGGCGACCCTGCTCATCGCGCTGGCGCTGCTGCTGCCGCTGGATTGGCTGCGCCGCCAATCTAAGCAGGGCAGACGGTGGCCGATGTGGGCGTACACGGCCGTTCTCCTCCTTGGCCTGCTCTTTACCGGCTGGCGCAGCTTTAGCGATCTGTTTCTGGTGTGGGGCGTGGACCCGCTGCTGTACACCCATTATAACGTCGGCGTGGCCGAGATTGGGGAATACATCGCCGCTTTACCGGCCGACGAAACCATCTATCTGTCACCCACCTACATCGATCATTCGACGCTGAAACTGCACTCCGGCAATCGCGAAGGGATTCGGCCGTATAACGGCCGTCACTGCTTCGTCTATCCGCAGCAAACAAGCGGGGAAACCACCTACATCATCGTGCCGGGCGACGAGGGCAACAGCCTGCCGCTGTTAGGCAGCGCCTTCCCGCAGGGCGGCGTCAGCCACGAAGGCTATTTGGGCAACGGCAACCGCTATTTCGTCGCTTACCAGATTCCGCCGGACGCGGCGGCGCAGATGGGACCGCAGCAAACGGCCGTTGCCAATTGGGACGACCAGTTGGCCCTGCTGGGCTTCGACCTCGCCCAAGATACCTTCCGCGCCGGGGACACCATCACCCTGAACCTCTACTTACAGCCGCTGGCCGACATGAAAGCCAACTATACCGCCTTCCTCCACCTGCGCGGCGCGGAGAATCCGGCCACGGGCAGCCCCGTCTGGGGGCAGGTAGACCGGGAACCGTGCTTCCAATCCTATCCCACCTCATGGTGGCAGCCCGGTGAAGTGATCCGCGACACCTTCGACCTGATCATCGCCCCAGACACCCCGCCCGGCGACTACCAGATCACCCTGGGCTTTTATCACTGGCCGGAACTCACCCGCCTGCCAATTGTGACCAGCAGCCAGGCAGTGCTGGACGATACGGCCGTTTTGCAAACCATCCGCGTGGAACCGTAACGGCCGTGCGCCTGAGCAGTGGTAAAATACGGTTGGTAGTGCTATGTTCTAACCAACGATGCCACCTCACCCACGAACTGACAAATGGAGGCCCTGTTATGAGCGAGATAGAAAACCATCAATTATTGTGGCAGCCGGATACGGCCGTCGTCGAACAAGCCAACCTCACCCACTACATGCGCTGGCTGGCGGCGCAAAAAGATTTGCACTTTCACACCTACCACCAGCTGTGGACCTGGTCGGTCGAGAACATTGCTGACTTCTGGGAAAGCCTGTGGGACTACTTTGGGTTGACCTACTCACAGCGCTGGGAGACGCCTCTGGCCAGTCGGGAAATGCCCGGCGCGCAGTGGTTCCCCGGCGCGCGGCTCAATTACGCCGAAAATATCTTTGCCCGTATGACCAGCGAGCGCCCGATGATGCTTTATAAGGCCGAAGACGAGCCGCTGATCGAAATTAGCTGGCAGTCCGTTTATGACCAGGCCAACCGGCTGGCAGAAGCGCTGCGGCAAATGGGTGTGCAGCCCGGCGACCGGGTGGTGGCCTACCTGCCCAACATCCCGCAGACGATAACGGCCGTGCTGGCCGTCGCCAGCCTGGGAGCGATCTGGTCCAGCTGTTCGCCCGACTTCGGCAGCCGCAGCGTGTTGGATCGCTTCAGCCAGATCGAACCCAAAGTACTTATTGCCGTTGATGGCTATCGTTACGGCGGCAAGGCTTTTGACAGGCGGGCGGTCCTGGCGGAACTGCAGTCTGCCCTACCCACCATCGAGCAGACCATCCTGGTGCCCTTTGCGGAAACGGCCGTGGGCAACCTGAAAAACACCGTGCTGTGGGAAGAAGTCTTGGCCGGCGTCACCCCGCCCGCGCAGATGAGCTTTGCCCAGGTTCCCTTCGATCATCCGCTGTGGGTGCTGTACTCCTCCGGTACAACGGGGCTGCCCAAGCCCATCGTGCAGGGCCACGGCGGCATCTTGCTGGAACATGCCAAAGCAACCATCTTCCACAACGACCTGAAACCGGGCGACCGTTTCTTCTGGTATACCTCCACGGGTTGGATGATGTGGAATTACCTGCTGGGCAGCCTGCTCTCCGGGGCCGCCATCATTGTCTACAACGGCAGTCCGGGTTATCCCGACCTGAACGCCTTGTTTGCCCTGGCCGAAGCCAGCGGCATGACCTACTTTGGCACATCGGCCGCCTTCATCAGCGCCTGTATGAAGGCAGATATCCATCCAAAACAGACCTATGACCTGAGCCGCATCCGCGGCGTGGGCTCTACTGGTTCGCCCCTGACCAGCGAAGGCTTTCAGTGGGTCTACGACAACATCAATCGCCATCTGGCGCTGGAGTCACTCAGCGGCGGCACGGATTTGTGCACGGCTTTCGTCGGCGGGGCGCGTATCCTGCCCATCTACACCGGGGAAATTCAAGGCGCGTCGCTGGGCGCCAGGGTGCAGGCCTTCGACGAGGACGGCGAACCGGTAGTGGACGAAGTAGGAGAACTGGTCATTACCGAGCCGATGCCTTCTATGCCGCTCTACTTTTGGAATGACCCGGACATGAACCGCTACCGGGAAAGTTATTTTGAGATGTATCCGGGCGTGTGGCGGCATGGGGATTGGATTGCCTTCAATGAACGAGGTGGGTGTGTGATATACGGCCGTTCCGATTCCACCATCAATCGCCAGGGCATCCGCATGGGCACCAGCGAAATTTACCGCGTCGTGGAATCTTTCGACGAAGTGATAGACAGCCTCATCATCGATCTGGAACTGCTGGGGCGCGAATCTTACATGCCGCTGTTTATCGTCCTGCGGCCCGGCCTGGAATTAGACGATGACCTGCGGGCGCGCATCAAACAGAAGCTGCGCGAAGAGGTCTCGCCCCGTCATGTGCCCAATGAAATCATCCAGGTGGAGCAGATTCCCTATACGCTCAGCGGCAAAAAGATGGAAGTCCCGATTCGTAAGATTTTGCTGGGCATGGATGTGCAGCAGGCGGCCAAACGCGGCGCCATGCGCAACCCGGAAAGCCTGGCTTTCTTCACCCACTTCGCCGAGGAGCTAGGAGAGTAGCAGAGGTCAATGCCATGAGCCCGCTGCGCCTGGAACGAGAATGGGGAGAAACGGCCGTTACCCAATTCGTCATCTCTAAAGCCGCCTGGCAATGTATGGGGAAACGGCCGTTGTCCCTCCCGCCCACACGCCGTTAGTACAAATAGACCATGTCCGGCGCCTGCACCGCCTCATAAATCAACGGTTCCTTCACGAAATCTACTCCTGCCAATTGATACAATGACCCCCTGAGGTGGAATGGAAGCCATGCGCGCGACCAGCTCCACGCCCGGCTCTTCCCTGCTCAAAGGGCGCTGCTCATCCGTTCTTAGCCCCTACTTGCGAAATCCACCTGGCGAAAATCCGATGATATGGTCCTCTACTGCCATCGCTAAAGTCCGCATCCGACTTTACGCCTTCATATTTATCCTGCTCACCACCTTCCACTTCGTCCTGGCTCCGGACGCCTGGCAAGGCAGCCTCGATCGCCACACGATCATGGAGTTTACGGCCGCCATCATGGCCCTTTTTGTGGGCGCGCTGGCTCTGGTGCGCTACTACACCCGCCGGGATCACGTGTTTCTGTTCATCGGTGCGGGCTTTGTGGGCGCGGGCTTGTTGGATGGGTTTCATGCGTTTGCCGTCAACCCCAACATCGGCCAAATCCTATCGGGCATCGCCATAACCCCGCAGTGGATCTGGAACGTCTCCCCCACGTTTCTCTCGATTTTAATCTTTGGCAGTTGGTTAACCTGGCGGCGCGAAGTAGAGACCGGCTGGTACGGCCGTATGACCGGACGCCGCCTCTTCCTGCTCGTCATGGGCCTGACCCTTCTCAACGTCCTGACATTTGTCCTGGTCGGCCAATCCGACGCCGCGGCAACGCTGCCGCTGGCGCGCATTGAGCTGTTCATCTCCACTACCTTCTTCTTGTGGGCGCTGGTCAACTACCTGGCAAAAGGCCACTGGCAGCACGACCCGTTTGAACACTGGCTGATTATCGCCCTGCTGTTCAGCTTTTCCGGCCAGATGCTTTTCATGTTTTTCTCTCAACAGGCCTTCGACGCCTACTTTGAAACAGCACTGACCATCAAACTGACCAGCTACCTGTGTGTCTTGATCGGCCTGATGGGCAGCATCGTCGTCATCTTTCAGCAAGCGGCGCGCAGCGCAGCAGAGCTGCAGTTGGCCAACCACTCGTTGCAGCAAGAAATCGCGGAACGCCAGCGTGCCGAAAACGCGGAACACGAACAGCGCCAGTTGGCCGAGGCCCTGCGCGAAGCAGGCGCAGCGCTCAGTGCCACGCTGGATTTTGACCAGTTGTTGGAGTGTTTGCTGGATCAGATTGCCCGAGTCGTGCCCTACGACACCGCGAACGTGATGCTGCTGGCCGGTTCTACAGTGGAGATTGTGTGCACGCGCGGATACGGCCGTTCCCAGAAACCGGCCCTCACCCGCTTCAACCTCGCCGACACGCCCAGCCTGGCTGAAATGAACCGCACCGGCCACCCCCTGGTCATCCCCGACGTTTTCGACGATCCCATCTGGATCCATCCCGAGGCTTCACCCCACGTGCGCTCCTGGGCCGGCATTCCCATCACCGTGCAACAAGAAGTTGTCGCTTTCCTGGGACTTAACTACAGCCAGCCCAACTTCTACAAGCCTGCCCATGCCGCCCACCTGGCCGCTTTTGCCGGGCAGGCAGCCATCGCCATCCAAAATGCTCGCCTGTATAAAGCCCTACAGCAGCGGGTAACCGAACTGACCACGCTGAACCAGATCAGTCACGCGGTCACCTCTTCGCTAGACTTGCAGACCACCCTAACGATCGTGACCGCACAGGCAACCCGTTTGCTGGATGTCGCGGCCACTTCCGTCGTCCTGGTAGACAAAACACAGCAGGACTTGTGGTTTGCGGCTGCTTTTGGCGAGGCCGCCGACTTCGTGCGCGGCAAACGGCTGGGTCTGGGTCAAGGAATTGTCGGCTGGGTGGCCGAACACGGCCTTCCACTGCTCATTCCCGACGCCAAAGCCGATCAGCGCCACTTCCCCGGCTTTGACGAGGCCAGCAACTTCTTCGCGCGCACGCTGTTGTGCGTGCCCCTCAAAGTGAAAAACCAGACCATTGGGGCCATTGAAGCCATCAACAAGACCGACGGCCCATTCGACGAGACCGATGAGCAGCTGCTGACACTCCTGGCCGGCCCGGCGGCGGCGGCCATTGAAAACGCCCAGTTGTATGAACAGGCGCGCCGCGAAATTGAGGAGCGGCAGCGCGCCGAAGCGGAACTGGAAGCCGAGCGCGCTCTCCTGACACAGCGCGTTGCCGCCCGCACGGCCGAGTTAAGTACGGCCAACGCCGAGCTGGCCCGCGCCAACCGCCTTAAGGATGAATTTTTAGCGGCCATGAGCCATGAGCTGCGGACACCACTCAACGCCGTGCTGGGCATTGCCGAGGCGCTCCAGGAAGGCGTCTATGGTGACCTTAACGCCAATCAGCACCGATCCCTGCGCCACGTTGAGGAGAGCGGACGCCACCTGTTAACGTTGATCAACGACATTCTGGATTTATCAAAAATCGAGGCTGGCAAACTGGTGTTAGAGCCGACGCCTGTTTCGGTGCAGGCCGTGTGCCAGGCCAGTTTGCGTTTTATCCACCAGGAGGCGCTGAAGAAAGAACTGCGCGTCGAAACCGACATTGCACCAAACGTGCGGCTGATTTGGGCCGACGAGCGGCGCATTAAACAAATTCTGGTGAATTTGTTGAGCAACGCCGTCAAGTTTACGCCGGCCGGCCGGCGGATTGGGCTGCAAGTGGAGGGCGATGTGGCGCACAAGACTGCCCGGTTTACAGTGTGGGACGAAGGGATTGGCATCTCCACGAAAGACAAACAAAAGTTATTCCGCCCGTTTGTGCAGTTGGACAGCCGCCTGTCGCGGGAATACAACGGCACCGGACTGGGGCTGTCGCTGGTTTACCGGATGGCCCAGCTTCATGGCGGCCAGGTGGAACTGAGCAGTGAACGAGGACAGGGCAGCCGGTTTGTGGTTTCGCTGCCCTGGAATCCGGAGAACGAAGTGGGGTCGCATTCCAGGCCTAAACGCGCAAACCAGGGCACCACCTTGGCGACGGGTGGCAAAACCATCTTGCTGGCCGAAGACGACCAGATTTTTATAGAGACATTGATCGATTACCTGTCGGCCAAAGGTTACACGGTGCGGGTAGCCCATAACGGCCGTGAAGCCTTATCCCTGGCCCGAAGCTATCCACCCGACCTGGTATTGATGGATGTGCAGATGCCGGAGATCGATGGCTTGCAGGCCATTGAGCAACTGCGCGCGATGGAGGAAACGGCCGTTATCCCCATCGTCGCCCTGACTGCGCTGGCAATGCCCGGTGACGAAGAACGCTGCCTGTCTGCCGGCGCCACTGCTTACCTCAGCAAGCCGCTTAATTTGCAGCAGTTGGTTGACGTGATCGAACAGGTCACCCGCCCTGCCGCCCCCGCGGTGACCTGACATGATGGCTATGGAACAGATGAAGAGACAGCCAGTTGTGTTGATTGTGGACGATGATCCCACGGCCCAGCAGACGACAGAAATGCTGCTGCTGCAGCAGGGTTACGCGCTGCACTTTGCCGCCAGCGGGCCGGAAGCGCTGTCCCGTGTGGCGCCAATCAACCCGGACGTGATTTTGCTGGACGTGATGATGCCGGGAATGGATGGTTTTGCGGTGTGCCGAGAATTGAAGACGGCCGTCGCCACCCAACACATTCCCGTCGTTCTGGTGACGGCGCTGGACAGCAAGGCCGATCTGGCGCGCGGCCTGGAAGCCGGCGCCGACGACTTCATCCACAAGCCGGTGAACGGGCTGGAACTGCGCGCCCGGGTGCGCTCCATGCTGCGCATCAAACAGCGCCACGACGACTTGCAGACCACCATGCAGCTGCGGCAGGACCTGGCCAACATGATTATCCACGATATCCGCAGCCCGCTGACCACCATCACCATGTACTGCGACTTGCTGCAGCAGACCACCACGCCAGAAGGCCAGGAGGCGCTGCAAACCATTACCGGCCAGGTAAACCGGCTCAACTCGTATCTTACCGACATGTTGATGATGGCCAAGATGGAAAATGGCAGCCTGGTGCTGCTGCGCACGGCCGTTGACCTGAGCGACCTGGTACAGACGGTATGCGAGACGTATGGCCCCCTGGCCGCGCAAAAGTCCGTTTCGCTGGAACTGGAACTGCCGCTGCTCCCACTGGCGGCCGACCTGGACGCCAACCTGTGGCAGCGGGTATTGGACAATCTGCTGTCTAATGCGCTGAAGTTCTCGCCGGTGGGCGGACGCATTGGGCTGCGTTTGCAGCCGTGGGCCAACGGCCGTTTCCACCTGCAAGTACGCGACGAAGGACCGGGTATTGCCCCAGAACACCGCGAAACCATTTTTGATAAATTCGAGATTGTCCGCGCGGGTCGGCGCGATGTGAAGCAGGTGGGCCTGGGCCTGGCCTTTTGCCGCTTGGTGGTAGAAGCGCATAACGGCCGTATCTACACCTCCGCCAACGAACCCCACGGCGCTATCTTCACGGTAGAAGTGTAATGAAAGTAATGCGTATCTCTTTGCAAGGAGCTTTTGATGACAACCCCGCGCATTTTGCTGGTAGATGATGATACCGAACTGGTTCGCAGCCTGCGCCTGGTCTTAACCCAGCAGGGTTACGAGGTGCTGACGGCCAGCAATGGCCTGGAAGGGCTGCAAACAGCCCACCAGATGCAGCCAGACCTCATCGTATTGGATGTGAACATGCCCTGGATGGACGGCCTGGAAATGTGCCGCCGGCTGCGCCTGAACGCCGAGCCGAGTCTGCGCTACGTCCCCATCCTCTTCCTCACTTCGCAAGACAGCGTCGACGACCACGTTACCGGCCTGGATGCTGGCGCAGACGATTACCTGGACAAGCCGTTTCAGTCGAAGGAGCTGACGGCGCGGGTGCGGGCTTTGCTGCGCCGCCGGGAGGCCGCCCGGCAGCCGCCGGCCACAGAGACGCAGGAATTAACCGTGGGGCCGCTGACGCTGCATTTGCAGGCATGCTGGGTACGCCGCGCCGCCGGTGACGCCGTGCAGCTTACCCCGGCCGAGTTCGAGCTGTTGTATCACCTGATGACACATCCGAAACGGCCGTTTTCCAGCCAGGACCTGCTGGAAGAAGTATGGAACTACCCACCCGGTACGGCTGATCCCAGCCTGGTGCGCTGGCACATCAAAAATTTACGCCTGAAGATAGAACAAGACGCCAGCCAGCCAGCCCTCATCCGCACGGTCTCCCGCCTGGGCTACATGCTGGTGCCCGAGTGAGAGAAGGTCAACAGACCGGAGAAGCTAAAGAAGCCGGCCCTCACGCAACCCTCACGCAACCCTCGCGACAGGCCCACGCTCCGCAAGAGCAGTTCGTTGTACAGTTAGCACATCGGACAAATACGGTGCAATGCTCAAACAAAATTCAATCCGCGGCGCATCGAAAAAATCAATATCTTGCACAAGGAGCAAAAGATGAACAACAACAATTTTTGGAAAAAACTGGATCGGGATGAGAGTGGTATCACCGCTCTAGAAACAGCCATCATCCTGATCGCCTTTATCGTGGTAGCCTCTGTATTCGCCTTCACCATTCTGTCGGCCGGTACATTCTCCACCGAACGTGGTAAAGAAGCCGTCTACTCCGGTTTGGGAGAAGTGCAGTCTTCGATGGAAGTGAAAGGTTCCCTTATCGCCACGGCCGGCGTCACCGGCACCACAACGGCGGAGATGGACACGTTGGTCTTCACCCTGGGCAACGTGGTAGGCGGCGAACCCTTGGACCTGAACACGACCGAACCGGTGATGGTGGTCAATTACGTAGATGCCTCGCAGTTTGAGAATGACCTGAGCTGGACTACAGAGTGGATCGTTTCCAACGACGGCGACGAGCTGCTGGACAAAGGCGAACTGGTCGAGATCACGGTCGACCTGAGCGGACTGACCACACCGCTGGGCATCAATACGCAGTTCTCCCTGGAAATGAAACCGCCCAAGGGCGCGGCGCTCAGCATCCAACGCACCACCCCGGCTTACTTCGACACCGTGATGGACCTGCGGTAATCGATACCCGCCACCAGCGAACAGTTCAGCCGGGCTTGTTAGTCCGGCTGAACTGGCGTCAGCTAAAGGAGCAGTCTGATGGACATGGAACAAAGAGTGAAAACTCTGGAACAGGAAATGAAGATTTTGAAGAATCAGGTGCAAAAAACATTGCTGGACATTCAAGAACAAATCCTCATCCATTACCATCCGGCGCTCCGGGCAGAAGATGAAACCTTTACAGAAAGCAGCGGGGCCGGCCGGGAAACCGCCCGCTCCACCAACGGCCGTCACGCCGTTGAGGCAGATACAACACCGGAACCTGGCCTGAAGGTGCGCCAGGTTTCACTGGCAGATCTACGACAGCCGGCCCAGCCAGACACACGGCCGTTTTCCGCCACCTCCACCCCGCCGGACAGCGACCCGGCTTTTGCCGGCCTGGCAGATTGGGTAGGCGAAAGCGTCAGCAAAATTGGGGCGGAACGCACGCGCAAGCTGCTGGACCTGCGCGCCGCCAACGGCGGCATGCCCCCGGAACTGCACGACACGCTGCACGAGTTGATCACATTATGCGCAGGCGATGAAGGAACGGGCGCTGCAGAAACGGCCGTTCTCCTGCAACAGCTCAGCCGCCTGCTTAAGTAAGGACACCACAAGGTTCAGATGGACAAAGCAATCATGACCACAATGCTCATCGTCATCAGCATGGTGATGGGTGTTCTACTCTTCAACGCCGCTTACCCGGCCATCATCGAAAGCAACGATGCCATGACGAGCATGACCAGCCGCGCCGATGAGAAGCTTAAAAGCCAGATCACCATCATCCACACCGTGGGCGAACTGGATGGCAGCGGCTGGTGGCAAGACAGCAACAACGACGGCGACTTTGATGTGTTTGCCTGGGTTAAAAATGTGGGCGAGACGCGTCTTACGGCCGTTGAACAAACCGACGTGTTTTTTGGCCCGGAAGGAGCCTTTAACCGCGTTCCCTATCAGGCAGAAGCCAGCGGCTATCCGTATTGGACCTGGGAAGTAGAAAACGCCGGGCAGTGGACCCCAACAGCCACGTTAAGAATAACCATTCACTATGGCGTTCCTTTGGGAAACGGCCGTTACTTCCTGAAAGTCATCACCCCCAACGGCGTAGACGCAGAATATTTCTTCAGCATGTAGGCAAGTATGGAAACAATTCTCACCGCTTTTATCGTTCTGGCGCTCATCCTGTTCGCCACCCTGACCATTTTTAGTGGCTACCTGAACGCGCAAGACACCTTGCGCGTCTCCTGGCAGGAGATGCAGACCCGCCTCAGCGACCAACTGCACACCGACCTTTCGCCGGTCGGGGCAGTGACCAAGAGTTCTGGCGCCGTCATTGAGCTAACGTTTCGCAACGATGGCGACACCCGCCTGACCGATTTTCAGGATTGGGACGTCATCGTGGAATATTACACCCCTCCCGGTGATTTTGAGGTGGGTTGGTACAGCTTTCTGGATGGCGAACCGGCGGCCGGCGAATGGAGCGTGGTGGGCCTGTACCAGGACGCGGCAGCGGCCGAGAGCGAAGTGTTTGAACCGGGCATTCTGAACCCTGGCGAAGAAATGGTGGTGCGCATTCGCGTGCTGCCGCCGGTTGGCCCCAATGGCACCAACATGGCCCTCATTTCCGCCAATAACGGCGTCAGCGCCAGCATCCAGTTTGCCCGCTAGGAGATGTGTGATGGTTCCGCAGCGCATTTTACTGGTTGATGATGATCCGATGCTGGTCCACCTGTTGGCCCGGACGCTGCAAAAGCATGG
Organism: Ardenticatenaceae bacterium; assembly: GCA_020634395.1. GTDB lineage: Bacteria > Chloroflexota > Anaerolineae > Promineifilales > Promineifilaceae > Leptovillus. The sequence goes on from JACKBU010000028.1 coordinate 42,768, forward strand.
GTATGTGGTGGATACGGCCGTTGACGGCCAGGATGGTCTGGAAAAAGCGCTCGCCCTGCACCCTGATTTGTTGGTGCTGGACGTGATGATGCCGCGCATGAACGGCTACGAAGTATGCCACCACCTGCGCTGCCACCCGGAAACGGCCGAGACACCCATCCTCATCATCACGTCTTTGGGGTCGGCCGGCGGCCCGGCCGGCAGCCCAGCCCCCACCCATACCGAAGCGATTCACCATTACCGCCAGCGCGCGCTGGCCGCCGGGGCCAATGATTTCCTGGCGAAGCCGGTGCGCCCCCAGGCGCTTCTGGAACGCATCCAACAGGTGCGCCAAAACGCGCCCATAGCCCAATAGGAGATACCATGTCCCCCTTTCCCACCCCAGTAGATGGCCGATATCCGGTAGATTTGCACTATGCCCACGACATCGTGGATGGCGATCTGGAGCTGCTGCAAGAACTGGTCACCCTCTTTATATCCGATTATCCCCCGCAGCTAACGGCTTTGGAGCAGGCAGTGGCGGCCCGGAATGCGCCTGAGGTGCAGGCTAAAGCCCACCGCCTGAAGTGCAGTCTGGGCAATATCGGCGGCTGGCAGGCTTATAAACTGGCCTATGAAATTGAATTGATGGGCCTGAACGCCTCGCTGGGAGAGGCGCCCGCCTGCCTGAACCGCCTGACAGCGAATATTGAGGCGATTATGATCTTTTTGACACAGGCAGACTGGACGGCCGTAGCGCAGGATTGGCTGAAGGCTGATGTGGCGTCATGAACCGGCAGCACCGCATTCTGGCTATCGACGACGACCCGCTGACTTTGCGCATTGTCGAACGGGTGCTGCAAAAACATGGTTATGAGGTTTTTACGGCTTTGGATGGTCATGATGGTTTACAAAAGGCGCATGTGCTGAAGCCCGACCTGGTGATTTTGGACATTATGATGCCGGGATTGGATGGTTTTCAGGTGTGCCGCCGGTTGAGAGAAGACCCGGAAACGGCCGTGATCACCGTTCTCATGCTGACGGCCCGTGGGGCCATCGACAAGCCCGCCAGCGACCCGGTCGATTTTGCCCAGCGGGTGCGCGACCAGCTTAAAGGCTACCGCGTCGGCGCCTCCGATTTCCTGACCAAGCCGGTGAAGGCGGCGGTGCTGGTGGAGCGGGTGCAGTCGTTGATCTGGAGTGGAGGTGTTAAGGATTAACCATGGCGAAGATTTTGCTGATTGAGCATGATTATCAGACGTTGGAGATGACCCAGGGGATTTTGGAGGAGGAGGGGTATGAGGTGCTGACGGCCGTTGACGATGCTTCTGGGCTGAAAACGGCCGTAGGCGAAAAGCCCGACCTCATCCTGCTAGACATCTTCCTGCCTGGCATGGACGGCGAAGAAGTAGCCCAATACCTGCGCGCCGACCCCGAAACGGCCGAAATCCCGCTCATCATGCTCGCCGATGAGAGCCAGCTAGACCATCTCACCATCGGCCACGAATCCCCCGTCGACGACTACCTCATCAAACCCTTCGACGCCGCCACGCTCATCACCAAAATCATGCCTTTCATCAACCGCGCCGGGCCGCAAAAAACTGTCATCTCCTCCGGCAACGGCGAACTGGACAGCAAAATGGGCGGCGGCATCCCGCTCGGCTCCCTGACGTTGGTGGAAGGCAGCTCCGGCGCGGGCAAATCCGTCCTCTCGCAGCAGATGATTTTTGGCTCGCTCAACGACAGCTTCACGCTCTCCCTTTTTACCAGCGAAAACACCGTCAAAAGCCTGGTCAAACAAATGCGCAGCCTGGACCTGGACATTTTAGACTTTTTGCTGCTGGGCAAAGCCCGCATCTACCCGATGGAGCTGTCGCGTTTGGGCGCCAGCGGGCCGCAGCTTTTGCTGCAAGCCATCAGCCGCGAAACCGAACGCGACATGGTCATCGTCGATTCGCTGACGCTGGCCATCGGCCAATCGACGATTGAAGAGGTGTTGAGCTTTTTTGAGGAGTGCAAACGCCTGTGCGCGCGCGGCAGCAGCATCATCCTCATCCTGCATTCCCACGCCGTCAGCAGTGAACTGCTGGTGCGCATCCGCTCATTGTGTGATGCCCACCTGCAGCTTCGCACGGAAGAAGTGGGCAAAAAACTGGTCAAAACGTTGGAAGTAACCAAAGTGCGCGGCGCCGACAAAACCACCGGCAACATCGTCAGCTTTGAAGTGGAACCCGGCTGGGGCATGCGCGTCATCCCGGTGAGCAAAGTGAAGGGTTAGTCGACTAAAACCATGTCACAATCCGTTCTCCCATTTTCCTATCAAACAGGCGGGGCGCAGTGCGACCACGGCGCGGGCTGCACCCTGCAATCCGTGCTGCCGCCGCCCCTGCGCGAAGCGTGTGATCAGGCGGATTTTCTGGCCGACTATCTGCACCATGTGCCTCTGGGGGACATTGGCATTCCTATGTATTACCCCAAACTCTCGCGCAAGCTGCAATCGTTGGAGCGGCGTAATCTCATTTACCCGATTGACGGCGGCTTGTTTGTCCACATCTATCCAGACGCTGTCGCCGCGCGCGACCACTACGTCTCTATCGAGCCGACGGTGATGGTGGACCTGGACGAGGTGATGACGCAAATCGATGAGCGCCTGGTGGAATGGGCGGAAGACATCGGGCAGGTGGCAGACGAGGACGAAAAGAAGGAAGTGCTGCTCAAGCTGCTGGATCAGATTTGCACCACGCAGCCGCCGGTGGCAAATGGGAGGGGCAATGGGAATGGGAACGGCCGTTCCTCCAAATCCTCCAACGGCAGCCGCAGCAAACTCGACCCCATTTACGTCACCCCGCAGCAAATGGAAGGCGTGCGCTACCGCGTCCTGCGCGACAAAGTAGGCTTAGGCCCGCTGCAGCCCTTGCTGCTGGATCCCTACATCGAAGACATTAGCTGCAGCGGCGTTGGCGCCATCTTCGTCGAGCACAAAATCTTCAAAAGCCTGCAAACCACCATCTCCTTCGAGACGATGGACCAGCTAGACGATTTTGCCGTCTGGCTGGGCGAATGGATCAAAAGCCCGGTCACTGTGCGCAACCCCATCGTCGATGCCGTCCTGCCGGATGGCTCGCGTATCAACATTGTATACGGCCGTGAAATCTCCAAACGCGGCAGCAACTTCACCATCCGTAAATTTGGCGGCACGCCCACCAGCATTCTGGAACTTATCGAATTCGGCACACTGGACTACACCATGGCCGCCTACCTCTCCCTCATCCTTGAGGAGGGGATGAACCTCTTTGTTGTCGGGGCCACGGCCTCCGGCAAGACGACCACGTTGAACGCCATCAACACCTTCATCTTGCCGGAAGCCAAAATCATCACCATCGAAGACACGCCGGAGGTGATGGTGCCGCACAAAAACTGGATTCGGGAAGTGACCCGCGACATGGGGCGCGAGGCCACCGGTAGCAGCGTCGGCATGTTCGATCTGCTCAAAGCGGCGCTGCGGCAGCGCCCGGATCGCATCATCGTTGGTGAAATTCGCGGCGAGGAAGGGCGCATTGCCTTCCAGGCCATGCAAACCGGGCATGGCGTGATGTCCACCTTCCACGCCGCCTCCGTGGAAAAGCTGATCCAACGTCTAACCGGCGACCCCATCAGCGTGCCCAAAACGTACATCGACAACCTCAACGTGGCCATCGTGCAATCGGCCGTGCGCCTGGCCGACAAAAAAATGGCCCGCCGTATTCTCAGCATCAACGAGATAATCGGCTACGACCCCTATACCGAAAGCTTCTCGTTTCTGGAAGCCTTCCGTTGGAACCCGGCCAACGACACCTTCGAGTTTCCCGGCTACATGAACAGCTTCTTGCTGGAAGAGCGCATTGCCATGAAGCGCGGCATTCCGCCCCACAAGCGCAAAATGGTCTACACCGAGCTCAAGCGCCGGGCGACTGTTTTCCAGCGGCTGCATAAAGAAAAAGGAGTGCGTGGTTTTGATGATTTCTTCCAAATCCTTGCCGAAGCCCACCGCCAAAAGCTCTTATAAATTCAAGAACGTCACCCCCTTCGACCAGTTTTACCAGTTGACGTATATGTCGGCGATGGCCGCCTCTGGCATTTCGCGCAGCAAGACGTTTGAGCTGGCGGCGGCTTCTGGCTCCCCAGCGGCGCAGTACTTCGAGGCCGTCAATCTGCTGGTCAACGAACTGCGCTACGATTATCCCGAAGCGTGCCGCACAGTGGCCGAAAAAGCACGTTCCGATGATGTGAAAAGCTTCCTCCTACGCCTCTCCGATGCCATGCGCTCCGGCGAGCCGCTGCCCACTTTCCTGGCCCGCGAAGCGGAAGTGCAGGCCGACGCCTATGACAACGCCTATGAGCGTGACCTGGAATCGCTGAAAAAGTGGTCGGACGCCTTTTCGTCGATTGTCGTGTCGGTGGCCCTGATTGTGATTATTAACCTGGTGTCCACGATGATTTATTCGATGGGCACGGGGATGATTACGGGGTTGGTGGTAACGGCCGTGATCATGGGTTTCTTTGGCGCCTGGATTCTCTCACGGGCTGCCCCGCAGGAAGAAATGATCATCCCCTCGGCCATCGGCTCGGCCGGGCAACGACGTTCATTGGCCCTGGCGCGGATTTTGATCCCAACGGCCGTTCTCGTTAGCGGCGCCCTGATGGCCATGCATGTGGGTCCGGCCTGGACGATGATTGGCGCGGCCGCCATCCTCCTCCCCCTGGGCCTCGTCAGCGAAATGGCCGACCGCAAAATCACCAAAAAAGACGCCGAAATTGGCTCGTTTCTGCGCTCGGTGGGCGGCATGGCCACCTCCACCGGCACAACCCTCAAAGAAGCGCTCAACAAAATCGACATGAGTTCCTTCCCCATCCTCCAGCCCGACATTGAGCGGCTGGATACCCGCCTGCGCGCCCTGGTCAGCCCCCAGATTTGCTGGCAGCGCTTCGGCAACGAAACTGGCAGCCGCCTGATCCGGCAGGCCACCGGCATTTTCTACGAAGCCGTGCGCCTGGGCGGCGACCCGGAGCGCGTGGGCTTTCTCTGCTCGCTGTTCGCTTCCCGCACCGCCATGCTGCGCGCCAAAAGGCGCACGGTAGTCAGCACGTTCACCTGGCTCACCTTGGTAATGCACGTTGTCGTTGCCGGGCTGATGGTCTTTGTGCTGGAAATTATCCACAACTTTCTCATCATGATGCAGGCGGCGATTACCCCCGACGAGGCTGAATTGGCTGCGGAAAATCTGGCTATGCCGCTGGCAAACTTCAGCCCGCAGCAAATGCAGTTTCTGGATGCCATCACGGTGATGATGGTGGCGCTGCTGGCTGTTATCAGTGCTATGGCCATCATTTCCAGCGACGGCGGCTATAAGTTTAAGCTCACCCTGCATTTGTCTGTCCTGCTGTTTATGTCCGGGGTCTGCTTCTGGGTAGTACCTCCGGTTGTGGCCGGGCTGCTAACCGTGTAAATGGCAGAGATATGATGACGACTGAAAGATCCACATCCCCCAAAAAGCGCCGCCCCTGGCTGCCGCTGGCTTTTATCGGCGGGCTGCTGCTAGGCTGGCTTGGGATCGGTTGGTGGCTGTGGCCGGTGCAGTGGAATAACAGCACGCCGGCCCAAATGGCTCCGGAATTCCAGCGTGCCTACATAACGGCCGTCGCCGAGGCCTACGCGCTCACCGGCGATGCCGCCCAGGCACAAAACCGATTGTCTTCCTGGGATGATAGAGAACTGGCCACCACGCTAAGCTTGCTCATGCAAGAAGCGGTCGATCCCCAGACGCAGGAGCGTTACGCCGCACTGGCTGAAACCCTGACCATGCCGCGCGTGGACGTCAGTTTGCTGGATATGATTTTAGGACAAAAGGTCATTGTGATAACGGCCGTGGCCGCTGTCGGTCTATTCCTGGCCGCCATCGGTCTGGCAGTACTACCCTCCATCCAGCAGTCGAGAGCACGCCGCCAGGAAGATCAGCGGATGCTGGCGGGCGCGGAGCCGGCGGCCGAGATAGCGCCTGGAAGGGCAACGGCCGTTGCCGGGCAACCCCAGGCAGCCCCCGCCGCCCCTGCCGCCGCTGGCGAAACCGCATCAACCGGCACCACCCCCGCTAACGCGCCAAATCCTAATCCTCCCCAACCGGCAGAACCCGCCGCTGACGGCGCAGGCCAGGCTGATGCCGGAGGCGGCGGCGCAGCGGCCGGGCAGCCAGGCTCAATTCGGGCCGGAAACAGCCAGCCTCAGCAGCAGCCAAATCCCGCCAACGCCACGGTGCAGCCTCCGGCCCAGGCAACCACGGCCGTCACTGCCGCCCCCAACAGTCCACTACCACCTGTCAACAACCAGCAGCAGGAAGAGTCACAGGAAAAGTTATTGCCCGAGGCTACCGGCGGGATTCAGGAGCTGCTTAACAGCCTGTTTGAAGAAGATGATAAGCTGCTTCACTACGAAATGCTGCTGCGCGGCCTGGGTGAAGTGGATATGGGCCAGGTTGATACAAAAAGCAAGCAAGTCCTGGGCCGTTTACGCCGCATGAATCGTGAGGATGATTGAGGTGATTAGTCTGTGGTTGGCGGGTGGGTTTTTGATTGGCTGGCTGCTGTACTGGCTCAGCGATTTTTTGCCCCGCCGCCTGCGCAAAGCAGCACCATCCGCCTATACCAGCAGGTGGACAACCGTCATTCAGGGGGCAGTGGGAGGCTTAACGGCCGTCTGCTTCCTCTACTTTGGCCCGCGCCAGCAGTGGCCGACACTGGTCATCTATGCTTTTTTTCTTTTGATCGCCTTGATCGACGCCAAATATCGTCTGGTTCTCAACGTGTTGGTTTATCCCGCCCTTGCCCTGGTTTTGTCGTACCAGATAACGAGAGGTCCACAGGTATGGACGGCCGTGTTGCTGGGCGGCGGGTTGGCCTTTGCTGCATTTATGCTGGCAGCCTGGCTGCGCCCCGGCGATCTGGGCGGCGGAGACATTAAGCTGAGTGCCCTGATTGGCTTGCTGTTTGGCTTTCCGGCCCTGCTGTGGCCCCTGCTGATTGGCGTAGCTGCCGGCGGGCTGGCCGCCGGATTTTTGTTGCTACGGGGTTACGGCCGTCGTTACCACATCCCCTACGCCCCCTTTCTCTGCCTGGGTGTTTTGATCGCGCTGTTCTACAACCCAATTTAACCGGCGGCGTCCCGCCGAATCTCGGTTTCCACTCTCTGGCGTGGGCGGCGCTCGCTCATCCACTACAACTTGCACACAATCTCCGAATGGGATAGCTTCTTAAACTAAATTACGGCGCAGGAGAATTTTTGATGAAGAACCTGACAGGCTATATTTTTCTTTTGGCGGTGATCTTCCTGGCGGCCTGCCAAAACGCCTCGCCAACCCCTCCGATCACGGCCGTTCCCACGACAACCGACATACCAGCCGGTGCCGGCATCGAAACGGCCGTTCCTGCCACCCTGCCTTCCCCAACCAGTGTACCTACAGAAACGGCCGTGCCGGTTGAACCGGCAGATCAAACCTTGTTTAACTGGAATGATCCGGCAATCTATCGTTCTGGCCTCACTGCCAACGCGCAAGACAGTCTAGATCTGCTCTCCAGCAGGCCGGTCTACAGCATCACTTTGGCGATAGATCCGGCTGCTGCCACGGTTTCAGGTACTGCCCAGATTCGCTATACGAATAGCGAGACAGTGCCGCTGGATAAAGTCTACCTCCATCTCTTCCCCAATTTGCTGGGTGGCGCTATCGAAATCGACAATGTAGCGGTAGATGGCCAGGAGGCAGGTTGGCTATACGAAGGGCCGAATGACAGCATGCTGCGTGTTGAGCTGGCAGATGCCCTGCCGCCAGGGGAGCAGGTCGTCTTGGCAATGGACTTCACAACGGCCGTGCCCCAAAGTTTGGGCCGCAATTACGGCGTTTTTGCCCAGGTCGATGACGTCATGGCCCTGGCCCATTTTTATCCGATGGTAGCTGTTTACGACGATGAAGGCTGGCACACGGCTCCCCCGGTCGAATTTGGCGACCCAACCTTCGCCGATGCCAGCTTTTATCTGGTGACTTTGACCGCGCCGAGTGAGCAGGTGATAGCCGGGAGCGGTGTGGTTGTTGGGGAAGAGGATGACAGCCGTATGCAAACCGTAACGATGGCAGCCGGACCGGCACGCGATTTTTATCTGGCCCTCAGTCCCAACTATGCTATTGAAACGGTAGAGACGGGCAGCACCACCATCCGCAGCTACGCGCCGGCGAAATTCGCTGCCGGTGCTCGCCAGGCTGCTGAAGCGGCTGCCAACGCCCTGGAAGTTTATGGCACACGCTTAGGGGCGTACCCCTACACAGAATTAGACATCGTTGCCACACCAACCCAAGCCCTGGGAATTGAATATCCAGGTATTATCGCTATTACCCAGCGGGAATATGATCCTGACGATCCCCTCTCGGCCAACGTACCCAACAGTGTTTATCTGGAATCTACAGTAGCTCATGAAATGGGTCATCAATGGTTTTATAACGTCGTGGGCAACGATCAACTTGAGGAACCGTGGCTAGACGAGGCACTGGCCCAGTATGCAACCGGCCTCTACTACCTGGATAATTACGGCCGTGCCGCGGCCCAATCCTATGAAAATTCCTGGAATGATCGCTGGAACAGAGTCAACGACGCCGATATTCCCATAGGCCAGCCGGTTGGTGCCTACGAAGGGGCGGCCTACAGCGCCATCGTTTACGGCCGTGGCCCTCTCTTTGTCAAAGCCCTGGCTGAAACCATGGGCCAGCCCACTTTCGACACCTTCCTCAAAGATTACGTCAGCACCTATCAATGGGATATCGCCACAACAGAAGGGTTTCAATCACTCGCTGAAAGCCACTGCGGATGCGACCTGACAGATTTATTTAACAGTTGGGTATATGAGAACCAGGACAAATGACCCAGGGACCTAAGAGGCATGACTTAAATGAGTGATCTATTAACAAAGATTGTAACCTTGGCAGCATATAGTCTTGTTATAACCAAATAGGGGTGGCGCTAAACAGTATTGGAACACGTAAGAGATCATCATCGCAAGCATCGCCGCCAACATCAAAGCCCCAAAGTAGCTAACATTGTAGTTATACCGCACACAACGATTCACCCTCACTGTAGCTAACAACGCCGCCACACCGAAGCTCTTGTTGTTCTGTATTGTAGCCTCAACGCCATTCGCATCGCAGCCGTATTGGACTTAACGTCGTTGTCGCATCGAAAAAACATCGCAGCCTCATTGAAGACTGGAATGGCGCCACACCCGCCCAAGAGGAGAGAGCTTAAACAATTTGTTTAGGCTCTTTTTTCTTGGGTCTTTTTTATTTGCTATAAGGCGCCTTCTTGCTGTCGTTCAGATAATCGAGCAAAGCCTGTAATCCTAGCTGGTAACTTCGCCATCCAAATCCACTAATTTGCCCCAGACAAACGGCCGCAATAACCGAGTGATGCCGAAACTCTTCACGAGCATGGATGTTGGAGAGATGAACTTCCACCGTTGGCAAAGCAACGGCCGTTACAGCGTCCCGCAGTGCGTAGCTGTAATGGGTAAAAGCGCCAGGATTGAACAGCAAACCGTCGGCCCAATTGCGCCCGACGTGAATGGCATCCACCATATCCCCTTCATGATTGGACTGCTGGAAACGGAGCTCTACAGACTTGTTGGCTACAAAGTCAATCAACGATTGGTTGATGTCTTCCAGGGTATGACGGCCATATACACCTGGCTCCCGTGTGCCCAATAAATTCAAGTTAGGCCCATGCAAAACGAGAATTCGTGTCACTTTGTCCTCCTTTTCAGGCTTTCAGTGCGTGGAGGGTGGCCAATATGGCCGTTTCCGCCACATCCCCGTCAATAAACACGTCAGCCACATCCCGCAAAAGAATAAAACGGAGCTTGCCTGCGGCCTTCTTTTTGTCGTGCCACATTGCCTGATACAAAGCCTCAGGCGCAAACTCGGCCGGGATGCGGATAGGCAGGCCTATCCGCTGCAATATCCCTTCGATGCGACTTTGCAGCGCCGGATCGCAATATTCCAACCGCGCCGAAAGGTTGGCGGCAGCGACCAATCCCAGCGCCACCCCTTCGCCATGCCGCACAGCATAACCGCTGACCTGCTCGATGGCGTGACCAAACGTATGACCCAAATTCAACAAAGCGCGTCTGCCCTGCTCGAACGGATCTTCTTCAACCACATCGCGCTTGACCTGCACCGCCTGAAGCACCAATGACTGTAAATTAACGCTGGCAAAGGGCGTAGGCGCAGCCAGCCGCCAATCGCCCGTTTCCAGAATCTTGAGTAGTGCCGGGCTGGCGATGAGGCCATGCTTGACTACTTCGGCCATGCCGGAAGCAAACTCGGCCGGGTCAAGCGTATACAAAGTGGATATGTCCGCCAGCACGGCCGTTGGCTGCTTAAACGCGCCTACCAGATTTTTGCCCTGGGGTAAATCCACACCGGTTTTGCCACCCACACTGGCATCCACCATCGACAGGAGCGTGGTGGGGCACTGCACAAAATCAACGCCGCGCAAAAAGCTGGCGGCGGCAAAGCCGGCCATATCGCCTACTACGCCGCCGCCTAAAGCGACAATCGTGCCTTGGCGATCTAAACCTACTTGCAGTAGTTCATTGTACAGGGTCCGCACTGTATCCAGCGTTTTGTACTGCTCGCCTGACGGGACGGTGATCACGGCCGTTGCCCCTGCACAGCGATGGGCGTAAAGAGGTCCAACCCGATCATCGGTAATCACGACAAATTCGCCGGCTATTTGCGCCAGTTCTCGCACCTGGTTCAACAAATTCTCGCCCACAATAATGTCGTAGCGGCCGGTTGGATGGGTCACGGGCAGGCGAGTTGTCTTTACAGCGGCTTCCCCACCTTGAATAAACATCATGATTTCGTCAGTCACCTGTTCGGGGGTCCTGCCGTCGGTGGCGATTTGAGGGAAACGGCCGTAGGCCGCAGTCCTGGCGGCCAGCAAAAGGCGAATTTGCGCTTCCGGATCACTGACGTTGAGCAACGGCCGTCGTTCGTCGCCATCGAGCCGGGCCAGAATGGTGTGCGGATCCGCAGTGAGACAAAAGACACGGCCGTTTTTTTGCAGCGCCCACGCATTCGCTTCATCCACCATCATCCGTCCGCCGGTGGCAATGACCAGGCCAACCGCGTGGCTCAACTCCTGAGCCACGCGCGCTTCCCACTGCCGAAAAGCCAGCTCGCCCGATTCACGGAAAATGTCGGCAATAGAACGGCCGTCGCGTTCCACAATCAATTCGTCCGTATCGACAAAATCGTACCCCAGGCGCTCCGCCAACAACCGCCCCACCGTCGATTTTCCTGTACCCATAAAACCGGTTAGCACAATGTTTTGCTTCTTCATGCGGCTGATTATAACGGAATTAAACAGGCTGCGGAATTTCCGGGAACAAAATGAAACCGGCCAGCGTTACATTCTATGAAGCGCACGCACAACGGCGCAAAAATTTAGTGAAGGAGTGATCACCATGTTTAAAAACTCGTATAAGACAATTTTGGCAGTACTGATGTTAGTGGGGATAACGGCCGTACTGATTGCCTGCAATCCCATCGCAGCTACACCGGCAGCAGCCCAATCCGCCAGCAATGCCAATGGCGGTATCACCGTCGTAGGACAGGGCGAGGCGTATGGCACACCGGATCAGGCCCAGGTGCAGGTGGGCGTAGAGATTTTTGCCCCCACGGTCGCCGAAGCTACCAGCCAGAACGAGGCCACCATCCAGCAAATCATGGATGCGCTAAACGCCATGGACATCGCCAGTGAAGATGTACAGACGACCAATTACAGCCTTTGGGCCGAGCAAATCTACGGTGATAAAGGCCCGGAAGGCATCGCTGGCTACCGGGTGACCAATCAGGTCAACGTTACCATCCGCGACATTGACCAGGTTAGCGATGTGCTCTCGGCTGTAATTGACGCCGGCGCCAACACTATCTATGGCATCCAATTCAGCGTAGCGGATCCGGCCGAACTGGAAGCGGAAGCCCGTGCGGCGGCCATGGCAGACGCCCGCGCCCGCGCTGAATCCCTGGCGGAGTTAGCCGGCCTGGACCTGGGCAGCATCACCATGATAAGCGAAGTGATTAACCAACCGGTTATGCCTATGGGTTATGGCGGCGGTATGGCAGTAGCCGAAGTGGCTGCCGGTCCCAGCGTCTCCCCCGGCCAACTGAATTACAATGTGCAGGTCCAGGTCACTTTTGCCATCCAATAACTGAATAGCTTACCCACGAATGAAAAAGCCGCTCTGTAACAGGAGCGGCTTTTTTTGTTGGCTGGACAATTTCGGCATCTTCACATGCCGGCGATTTCGGCCAGGTAATCGGTATAACCGCCCAAATATTCGGTCAGACGGCCGTCGCGCAGTTCCACAACCCGATCCACCACTTTATCCAAAAAGTAGCGGTCGTGAGAAATCACCAGCACAGTGCCCACAAACTCCTCCAGCGTTTCTTCCAACACTTCGATAGAGTTAATGTCCAGGTTGTTGGTCGGTTCGTCCAGAATAAGCAGGTTGGGTTTTTCCAGTACCAGTCTGGCCAGCTGTAAGCGGCTGCGTTCGCCACCGCTCAGCTTGCCAATAGGCTGCTCCATCTGGTCGTAAGTGAACAGGAAGTGGTGGAGAAAGGCCACGGCCGTTTCCTGGCTTAGCGGTGCCGCCAGGCGAATCGCTTCTAACAACGTCTGGTCGTAATCCAGCGTCTCGTGTTCCTGGGCATAGTACCCAATCTTGCTGCTGGGTCCGATTTTGATTTGTCCGCCGCTGATCAGCTCTGGCTGCAAAAGCTGCCGCAGCAGCACCGATTTGCCCGCGCCATTGGGGCCCACTAGTCCCACCCGCTCACCGTGCCAGAGAATGAGGTTGAGATCGGAGAAGATGGTACGGCCGTTGGCAAACGTTTTTTGTACCTTTTCCAGTTCGATCACCTTGTTGCTGCCGCGCCAGCCGGCCATGTCCAACGTCATGCGGCGCGCTTCGGCCACTTTTTCCACTTTGTCCATGCGGTCCAGCATCTTTTGCCGGGCACGCGCCTGACGAATATGCCGCTCATCGACGACAATGGAAGCCCACAATTCAAAACGCTTGATGGCAGCCTCGATGCGGGTTATCTCTTTTTGCTGGGCGGCATACAGTTGCTGCTGGCGCAGCCGGCGCAGCGCACGTTCGTTGGCGTAGGCGGTGTAGTTACCGGGATAAAGGGTGAGACGGCCGTTTTCCAACTCGGCTATATGGCTGGCAACCTCATCCAGCAGATAGCGGTCGTGGGAAATGATGACCACGCAGCCGGGATAGGCAGCGATCATCCGCTCCAGGTTGCGCTTGGCAGACAAATCCAGGTGATTGTCCGGCTCGTCCAGCAGCAAGAGCTGCGGAGATTGCACCACCAACCGGGCCAGCATTACCAACTTTTTCTGACCCCCGCTCAATAGTTTGGCCGGTGTAGCCCATTGGTTTTGATCGAAACCCAGGCGGCTGAGCGCATCCTTAACACGGCTGGCGTAGCGCGGACCATCCAGCAGATCGTATTGGGCCAGGGCCTTGTCGTGGGCGGCCAGCACTTTGGCCAGGGCATCCGGCTGCTCGTAGACGGCCGGATCGCCCATTTGCGCTTCCAGGCGGGCCAAGGTTTGCTCCAGGGCGGCGATGGCGGGCACGGCCGTCATCGCCGCCGACAGCACCGTTTCCCCTGCCGGCATTTCCGGTTCCTGCGCCAGCCGCCCCCAGGTCAACCCAGACAGGCGGAAAATGTTGCCCTCGTCAGGCGTTAATCCCTGGGCAATAAGTTTAAGCAGGGTCGATTTGCCTGCCCCATTTGGCCCCACCAGCCCCACCCGCTGTCCGGACTGAATTTCCCAACTCAGCCCGTCAAAAATGATCCGGCCAGCAAAACTGATGCTGACTTTATCGAGGTTAACCAGAATATCTGCCATAGAATAAGCCTCCAGAAACAAAAAAAGCCGAGGCGGGGTGCGCCTCGGCTTCCTGAAAATCGTGTTTGATTACTTTACATAAGTATCAGGTGATGGGCGCGTTTAACCAGAGCCGCGCCACACCACAGCCAATGAATTGCGGGCGAACTACCTGCCCGGTAAAGCCGCTTGCAAAAAACATGCGGACAGCATAACGTATTTTGCGCCAAATGGCAATGTGAAAAGTAAGTTGAATTACAGAGAATATGCGGAAGATTTTATTGACAAACGGCCGTCTCCCCGGCATACTGATTTTGTTAATCGGCCACCCATAAATTAATCCCAGACGCCCCCGCGTTTTTGGGAACAAATAATCAGGAGAAAACGATATGTCTGAAGCCGTCGTAAAAGAAATCATTGAGCGGGCCATCAAAGACGAGGCCTTTCGCAAACTGCTGTTTAGCAACCCGGACGAAGCTCTGCAAAGCTACAACTTGACCGAAGAAGACCGTAAAGTCCTGGAAAACCTGAACGAAGACAACTTTGACGAATTCGCCGGCGGCCTGGGCGACCGCTCCACAAAGGGGAGCTGGGTCATCGGCACCTGATAACAGTCCCCGTAATCTGTTGAAAGTATGAAAAGCCCAGGACAAAACCCTGGGCTTTTCATTTTTGTGTGCTTGATAGTGCCAGGAACGCCGCCTGCAAACAGTACTCTCTATCCACATAGCGGGCGCGTGATTGAGCGGCCGTGATGCAATTATGCAAGTGCGTCTCTTTAAATGCCGGATCGGCCTCTGCCAAAGCCAGGTAAATTAGCGGTAGATAGTCGGGACAACCTTCGTTGGTTACGGCCGTTTCTCCCCTTCGCAGCATCTCCAATGCCAGCGTCACATTGCCCAATGCCAGATACGCCTTACCGCTAAAATAGTAGGCCGCCGGTCGCCACCAGGCGATATCTTTTTCCTCAACCAGGTCTCGGGCTTCGGTAAAGTGCTCCTCAGCCATAGACAACGGACCCTGCGCCAGGGCAACCTGGCCTAAGGCGATTAGCAGCCGCACCTGCGACTCGGGGTTTAGATCCGGCCATTGAGCAATCAGTGCCTGAGATCGTTCTAGAAGAACCAACGCCTCTTCCCATTCACCTAAAGCAGAGTGATATTCATAGGCCTGAAGCAGCGTTACCTCCAGTAAACCACGCTCATCGTCCATACCGCTAAACAAATCGTTGGCTTCGTCGAAGCATCGCCGGGCCTCCAAAAACATTCCCAGGTAACACAACACTTCGGCCTTGTTAATAAGAAAGTGAGCCAAAAAGTTACGGCTAACATCGCGTGCCAGAACAATCGCCTCGTTAAGGGTAACGAGTGCATCTTCAGGGCGGCCAAGCTGCAGCTGTACCAGAGCGATATTGCTTAAGGATGAGGCGATGTTGGCCGGAATACTGAAATCGCGCGCCAGCGCCACGCTTTGTTGCATTTGGGTCAACGCCAATTCCAGCTTCTTCTGCAAAAAGTAAACGAACGCCAAAGACTCTAGAACTCGCGCCAGGCGATCGCTGTTCTGCACCTGGCGGCAGAGGAGTTCGGCGCGCTGCAAATCAACCAGAGCGGCCTCATAGTTGCCTAACATCGTAGCTGCCACACCCGACCACTGGTAAGCACGCGCCAGTTCGTCGGCCGGAATTTGGGCGGAGAGGCCATCAATCACCCGGGCCGTCAACGTTTGCATTTCGTCATAATCGCCCTGGCGGTACTTCAGGTCGGCCATGAGGTTGCAAGCCTGGGCCAGCCGCAGCACATCTTCTCGATCGGTCGTCAGCGCCACGGCCCGCTCCGCGTCTTCTGCCGCGGCACTAAAGTCGCCGAGGAAGCGCAGGCATTCGCCGCGGGCAAGGTAGAGAGTCACGGCCGTTTCCCACCTTTCCTCTCGCCCCAAAGCCAGCAAATGAGCCTCCGCCAGATTGTACAGCTCCACCGCTTCCTGATTGGAGAAGATATCGCGGGCGTCGTTGGCGGCGGCCAGAGCAAAGTGCAGACCTTCCTCATGGCTGCCAGCCCGATTGTAATGGTAGGCCAGCAGTGTGTAATACGGCCGTAAATTTTCGGCGAAACGGACGGCCAGCCAATCGGCCATCGCGCGGTGCAGCGCCTGCCGCCGCGCATAAGACAGGCTCTCGTAGGCTACTTCGTGCGTCAGAGCATGCTGGAAAAGGTAAATCCATTCCGGATCGGGCGTAACCAACTGCGTCATTTCCTCGGCGGAAAGCTGACTCAGCAGCTGAGCCATTTCCGGCCGGGGCAGATCGCCCACTATGGTCTCCAGCGGCTCCAGGGCAAACTCGCGCCCAATCACCGAAGCCACCTGCAGCAAATCGCGGCTGGTCGGCGATAGGCGGTCCAATCGTGCCAGCAGCAGCCCGTGAATGGTGTCTGGAATCTGCAAATCGGCCAGTTTGTCTTCGTCTACCTGCACACGGCCGTTTACCTTCAGCACGCCGGCGCTCATCATCATGTTCACCGACTCTTCTAAAAACAGCGGGCTGACAGGGCTGTCACGGCCGCTGCGATCCCGCAAACCCAGATGCAGCTCCACTTCGGGCGGCAAAGAAGCCACACCCACCAACTCCTGCAGCAGGCGGCGCGCCATCTTGGGCGAAAGATCGGTCAGAATGATGGGAATGCAAGACGGCCGTTCCAGCGTCGCCAGGTGCAGTTCATCCAGCAGACGGAAAGTAACCGCCACAAACAATGCGTAGCCTTCCAGACCCAACGTCAAATCATCCAACAACGCCAGGCTGGTCTGATCTGCCCAATGGGCATCTTCCAACACCAGCAGCAGCGGCTTCTCCTGGGAAGCCGCCTGGAAACAGCGACGTGAGAGGGCAAAAAAGCGTGCCTGCCGTACCTCGGCAGATAAGGCATCGATGGCCGGCGGCGCGGCAATGGGCAGGCCTAATACCTCACCCCACAAATAAACATCGTCACCGCAGTCTGGAACCAGGACACGTGTGCGCCGGACGACCTCATCGGCCTGACTTTGCGGCGTCTGGCTGGGGCGCAGGCCAAAAAAATCGCGCCAGATGTTGACCCAGGGTCCGTAAGGCGTATCGGCTGTGTGCTGCTGACATACTCCCACCAGTCCCATCCCGCCCCCGTTCAGCCAGTGCCTGATGCCTTCGGCCAGCAAGCGTGTTTTGCCCACGCCAACCGCCCCTAAGATAGCGGCCACGCCGCCCACGCGGCGCAGCGCGGCGTCCATGCCGCCCAGCAGCAGGTCCAGTTCGGTGTCCCGGCCAACCAACGGCCGTTCGCTGTGCCCAAAATACACCTGCAGCTGCGTGGTAGACGGCCGTTCGCCCAGCGGTCGAAAAGGGGTCACCTGCTGCTGTTTGCCCTTAAAAGGCTGCGGCGGCAAGACTTCAAATTCAAACTCTGCCTGCACGCGCTGGGCGGTAGACGGATTGGTTAATACCTGATTGGGGGCGCAGGCCTGGGCCAGTCGGGCCGACAGATTTACCACGTCGCCCACAACGGTATACTCGCGGCGCGCCGTCGAGCCAACCGGACCGGAAAAAACCTTTCCGGCAGCCAGGCCAATGCGCTGGACAGCAATGTAGGCTGGCTGTTCGCGCAGCAGGGCCAAAGCGCAGCGGATGGCCTGTTCTGGTGCGTCCGGGGCGACCGGCGCCCCAAAAATGATGTGAAGCTGGTTCCCTTTATCGCCTGTGAGAATGCGGTTGATCCGCGCATTTCGGCTGCCAAAGCGCCTGACAACACTCCAGGCCCAATGGTAATATGCCTGGGCGTGTCCGGCAAGCACACTGGCGTCAACGTCTGGATCTGCCTCGGCCGCGCTGGCGTACTCAAACTGCACAAATATACTGGTAACCGGACGATGCTCGGCTAACTCGGCTGTGTGCCCTACGGCCAGCCGTTCAGCCAGGACGGGTGGCAAAAAGGGCCGGACAGCCTCGCTCAGCCGCTCGATTTGCGCATCGTCGCAGGCTGCCCAGTCCAGGATAGGCTGGACTGAGGGCATGGGCAGACGGCCGTCCAGCACACAAAAGGTCTCCTCCGGGCAAAGCTCCGGCATACCAGCCAGGGTCACAATTTCGCGGCTGGCCACAACCTGACCGGCCTGGGCAATTTTTTCGGCGGCGGCAGCCTGATCGACGGCCGTACCGGTGAGGACAAACTCTAGGCTTTCGGCCGGGCTGCCGACGATCATTTCCTGGCAACGGCCGTAGGCTGCGCCGATTTTTATCGTCAGGGGAAATTCGGGGTTTTTGCCCGGGGGGCGATTGGTGACAGCACGGCTAAAGCTGGCCCGCATAAGCTGCTGCATTGTCTGGGCGCAGGCCAGAGCACGCCAGGCTGCCTCGCGAGAATCTACCTCAGCATCCACCGGAAAATAGACCGACATCGCATCGCCGTAGAAGTGGCTAACCGCGCCGCCCATTTCGTGGATGATGTTGATCATGGCCGTGAAAGTGGTGAGCAAGACGCGGTTTAGTTCTTCCGCGCCGCGCGGGCCATCGGAAGCCAATTCTTCGGACATGGCCGTAAAGCCAGAAATGTCGGAGAAGAGAGCAGCGGCCATGAAGGTGCGCGGCTGACCAGGCGCGGGCTGACCAGTCTGCATAATTTGCTGCGCCAGGGTGACGGGGATGTACGCAGCGATTCGTTCGGCAATACTACGCATGGGTTACGGAATAGGTCGAGACAGGGTAAACGGCCGTTATTCGGCAAAATCCCCGTCATACGCTCGGAAATAGAGTGTATTGAGGGTTTTGATCAACCGTTTAGCTTCGTCTTGCGTCAGGCTCAGTCCCAGATATACCTTCTGGCTGCCATAATCAAATGCCGGACATTGATGTTTGTCGCTGAAATAAAAGGGGCGGACATGGTTCATGTCAAACGCCTCTGTCTGCCCCCAAATGGAAACCGGCCGCCGGATGATAAGACGTTCTTTGTTGATGAACAGAATTTCCCGGTCAGCGGCAAAGTATTGCCAGCGTCGGGCCACAGAACGCCCCACAAAATACCAGAGCACCAACCAAAGAAGTACAACTATCGACAATAGAAAGGCGAACCTGGGTCCGGGCATGATCACATCGCGAACGAGAAAGATCAGCATCCACACTGTCATGCCCACCCAGACCAGCAAAGCAAGCGAAAAAATCGCCAGAAGCAGCCAGTTACGTTTGACGGGCAAAACGATTTTTAGCCACTCGGGTTTATCCTGCAAGGTGATCCGGCCAATATCTTGTATCATACAGCTTTCGTCCAGGCGTCTACCTCATCAATCAACAGGTATTCTATCCCAGCCGCAGGAATTATTCATCTTCCAGAGAAGTCGCCGGACTGATCGAATTTTACATGGGGAAGTGGAGGACGACGGAAACGAAAAAGGGCGCACGGCCGTGCGCCCTTTTTCATTATAAAGCGAAGGCTACTCGCTGTCTGTTATTGTCAGTCCGGCAGAAGGTGCGGCCTGATTGGAAACGGCCGTGCCTTCCGTGGTATTAGGAATAACTGGCATGTAGAGTTGAACCTGTACATCGCCATTTGGATCCACCACCACCGAGGCTTCGGCTTGCTGGGTCGACTGTTCTATCCGTGTCACATTGCCCGGATATAAAGCCTTGCCAGTTGCTTCAAACCGGTAAATGTGAACGTCCCCTGTCGTGTTGCAGCCCACAGTGTTTGCCGTCGAATCAAAATCGGCAAACGTTCCAGGCGCATTCTGCATCCACACCGTCCATGGACCATCATCGCATGTATAAAACAGAGTCGTCTCGTTTATTACCGATGTTCCGGGCGCCACTTCAATGGCCCAGGTTACACGGAAGGTTGTGTTATTGGAAATTCCCGGAGGGCCAGCCACATGGTTCGGGGGAACAAAAGGCAGCACCTGGGCATTCGGATAAGGTGGCGTTGTATAAACCGTCGTGAAAGATTCGTTACTCCATGCACCTGTGTTGCCAGCCCGATCCGTGGCCCGCACGCGGATACCGTACGTTTCGCCGTTAATCGCGCCTGTTGCGTAGCGTGTCTGCTGCCCATCCCCTAACTGGAATGTTTCACCAAACTGCCAGGGGCCGCCGTCCACATTAAACTGCACTTCGTACTGAGTGATCCCGCTGCGATTATCAGCACCTGTCCAGGTGATAGGGAATCCGGGATCGTATGTGTATTGCGGGAGGTTTTGCAGGCTAACTGTAGGCGGCACAGTGTCCGCAGTGGTGCTCGTCTGCTGCTGCGAGGTGTTGCGCGAGAAGCTCTCTACATTTCCGGCATTATCCACCGCGCGAACTCGGAAGAAGTACTGCACACCGTCGCTAGCCCCCTGCCAGTTTGCGCTCTGGCTGGTTGTTCCCCGAATCCACTGCGCCCAGTTGACGCCATTGGTGCTGAAGTCAACATCCCAATAGGCAATGCCCGAAG
>JACKBU010000029.1 GCA_020634395.1 Ardenticatenaceae bacterium
CAGGGCAAAGGTCAGCAGCAGCATGGCACGATCCAGGGGGTGCAGCTCCTGCCCCTTTTCCCAAATGGTGAGGATGTCGACGGCCGTTAGTGGACGCATGGGTGTGGGTGTGGGAAGAGAGAGACTAGAGACTGGAGATTGGAGATCGCGCTGCCTAAAATCTCTAATCTCCAATCTCTAGTCTCTAATCTCCTAGAAACTCGGTTCTGAAGGCTCGTTGACGCTGGTATCGCGCTCCCAGCCTTCATTTTGCAGGGTAAGCGATTGGATGGCGATGGCATTGGCGTTGGCGTCCAGTTCCGGCAGGGCGGTGTACTCCGACACCCAGCAGCGGAAGACGTTGTAGGCCAGCACCTTTTGCCCGGCTTCGTTGTACAGCTCGATGATGATGTCCTTGCGGAAATCTTTGAGCGACACTTCCTGCCCTGGGCCGTTGCCGTAGGTCCAGACCTTGTTGGCCCAGGCTTCAAAATCGGGGTCGTGGGTCACGCCGCGCTCCAGGGTGATGGCGCCGTAATCGGTGGTGCCGGGGGATTTATGCACGCTGCTGGGGTCGCCGCCCTCGCGGTGGCTGACGACCTGGGTGGTGCGGGTGAGGCCGCCCACCTTGCTGATACCGGCCACGTAACGGCCGTCCCACTTCACGCGGAAGCGGTACGATTTGTACGGATCATAACGGTTGGTATTCACTTGAAATTGAGGCGCAGGCATGGGGGGTTTCTCCTTAAGAGTTTAGAGATAGAGCGAGAGCTAGAGCGAGAGGAAGAAGAAGATAAACCACTCTAGCTCTCGCTCTCGCTCTCGCTTTAGCTAAATCAGGCGGCCAGATTTCCAGCGATTTGCTGCAAATAGATGATGACAAACTCGGCCGGTTTCAGCGGGGCAAAGCCGACGATAATGTTGACGATGCCTTTGTCGATGTCGCTTTGGGTGGTGGTGGTGGCGTCGCAGCGCACGAAGTAGGCGTCGGCGGGCTTGCCGCCCTGGAAGGCCCCCTGGCGGAACAGATCGTGCATAAATACGCCAATGTTCAGCCGCAGCTGCGACCAGAGCGGCTCGTCGTTGGGTTCAAAGACCGCCCACTGCGTGCTGCGGTATAAGGTTTCCTCGATGAAAAGCGCCAGGCGGCGCACCGGCACATATTTGTACTCGTCGGCCAGTTGGTCTGCGCCGCGCAGGGTGCGCGCTCCCCACACAACCGGGCCGATGGTGGGAAACACGCGCAGGCAGTTGACGCCCAACGGGTTTAACTCGCCATTTTCGGCGTCGGTGAGGTTGGCTTGGAGGCCGCGTATGCCGTTGACGGCGGCGTCCAGCCCGGCGGGCGCTTTCCACACGCCGCGCGTGGCGTCTGTGCGGGCCATCACCCCGGCGATGATGCCGCACGCCGGGAAGACGTCCGGCTGGCCTTCGCGCAGCGGGTCGGCCTGGACGACGCGGGGAAAGTAGAGGGCGGCATTACGCGCCTTGGGCCCGGAGACGCCCAAATCACCCAGGCTGGCCTTGGCAGTGGCTGCAGCCGTTGCCGGGCGGCTGGCCCAACTGTGGGGCGAATCCACAATGTATATGGCGCGGCGCTCGGTGCAGTAGCCGGCAAACGTGTCGTGCAGGCTGGGGTCCAGGTCGCCATCGCGGGTGTCTGGGGGCACGCACAGCAGGTTGAACAAATCGGCCTTTTCCAGGGCGTGGTAGCCCGTCTTTTCGTCGGCGCTGCCCAGGTAGGCGCTGAGTTCCAGCTTCTGGCTGTCTGCGCCGCCAGAGAGGGCTTGCGGCCCATCGGGGGGCGCATAGTCGGACTTGTAGTCGCCCACGCGGATCAAGCCGGATTGCTGGAGCAAGACTTGATCGATGCGCCGCTTGCCGTCTTGGATGGTGACGTTGGGGATGGTTTCGGCGGGGGAACGGCCGTTCCCCTCATACACACTCAAGTTAAACAATTCTCCCGGCTCGACCCCGTACTTGTCCAGCACGTCCGGGTTTTCCACCTTGTTGAAGGCTACTTTAAGCGTGTTGCCCCAACTGCCCGGATTGGCGGCCACAATAAAGCCGTCATCCGTATGGGCCACACCATCGGCCGCCGCCGGTGCGACGGCGACCCCGGCCATGATTCTTTTTAATTCCTGTTCGGCTTCAGCCAGGGCTTTGGCGGCGTCGGCCGTTTTATTATCGTCAAAAGCAGTCTTCACCGCTTCCAGTTTTTTGAGGGCGATGGCCTTGGCGGCTTCCTGGCTGGCGGCCGTTTCGGCGGCGGCCAGAGCGGCGTCTGCCTGGCGCAGGGCGTTTTTGATTTTGCTGCGCGTGGTTTCGAGGTCTGCGTCTTCTTTGGACAGGTTTTTGAGTTCATCGCCCGTGGTTTTGATGGCGGCGCTGGCATCGTTTAATTTGTCGGCTGCGGCCGGCGGCGCGGCTGCCGGCGCGGGGGCGCCGCCATCCCCATTCTCGCCAGTGCCCTGGAACAGGCGCACGATGAGGGCCGACCCGCCGCCGTTGGCGAAGAAGTCGCGCACGGCGTAGCTCATGGTGCTGTTCAGGTCCAGCCCGCCAAAGGTACGTTCGTAGTCGCCGTAGTTGAAAACGGCCGTTGGCTCATTTACCGGTCCTCGGGGCGCGCGGCCCAAAAAGGCGGTAACAGACGTGGGCACGCCGGTAATGGTGTGGACGCCGCTGGGAATTTCCTGGATGTACACGCCAGGATGAGCGATAGGGGGAACCACAGGCATAAAACACTCTCCTTCAGGGTTGATTGAGTAGCCGTTTCGGTTTTTTGAAGTGAATCCAGTGCAGTCAGACGGCCGTATGGATTATTTGGATAGATCTGGCCGCAAGCAATGGCTGCACGGCCAGAGAATGTTTTTGTGTGGTTGGTGTTGAAGCCAGGGGAGTAGGGTGTGAGCGGGGAAGCCTGGAGTGATACTGCGGGTATAAAGCTGTGTGGTGGCTACCCAATTGAGTTTGCGCCAGAAAGCGCCAACAGGCGGCAACCGGGTTGATGAGTTTGGATGAACCAAATGGAATTGACAGTACTATAGTACTATAACCGAGCGAAAAACGGCCGTCAACCCTCTACTCAGGTTAAGTTTAGAATTAGGGTGTTTCGGCTAGAAGATACGGCCGTCTCCGGTATAATAGTCAGCCGGACACCTATCCATCCATATGGAGGCTATTTTGACAGCTATACAACGAGCGACCGGCATGCAAGACGTGCTGCCAGAAGATCGGCGCTACTGGGATTTTGTCACCGGCAAAGCCACGGACCTGGCCCGGCGTTACGGTTTTCAGCGCATCGACGTGCCCATCATCGAATACACGCCCCTTTTTGCCCGCGGCATGGGCACGGCGTCGGACGTCTTTGTGCAAAAAGAGATGTACACCATCGAAGAAGACGACGAAACCAGCATCACCTTGCGGCCAGAATTTACGGCCGGCTTTGTGCGCGCTTACATCGAAAACGGCATGATGACCTGGCCGCAGCCGGTGAAACTATATTCGATTGGCCCCATCTTCCGCCGCGAACGGCCGCAAGCCGGCCGCTACCGCCAGCACAGCCAGTTCAACGCCGAAATCCTGGGCGAAATGGACCCGGCGGCCGACCTGGAAGTGATGATGCTGGCGATGAACGTGTACCGCGAACTGGGCTACAAAGGACTGACCTTCCAGCTAAACAGCACCGGCTGCCCCACCTGCAAACCTGTCTACATTCAGGCTCTCATCGACTATCTGGCCGCGCATGAAGGCAAATTGGCGGCCATCGACAAAGAGCGCCTGAGCAAGAATCCACTGCGGGTGCTGGACAGCAAAGAGCCGGGCATGGACAAATTATTGGCTGAAGCGCCGCACATCATCGACTATCTGTGCGACGACTGCGCCAGCCACCTGGCCGATTTGCGCAGCCTGTTGGAGGCGCTGGGCCAAAGTTACACCATTAATTTCCGGCTGGTGCGCGGCATCGATTATTACACCAAGACCGTGTTTGAAGTGTGGGCCGAGGGCATTGGGGCGCAGGCGGCGGTGTGCGGCGGCGGCCGGTATGACGGATTGGCCGAGGCAATTGGCGGGCCGCCGACGCCCGGCGTGGGTTTTGGCAGCGGCATCGAGCGTATCATTTTAGGCTTGCAGGAGCAGGGCATCGCCGCGCCGGAAACGCCCCAGCCGACCGTGTTGGTGGCTCATTTTGGGGGGAAGACGAAAGAAACGGCCGTTACCCTCACCTATAAACTGCGCGCCGCCGCCGTTGGCACGCGGTTGGCCTTTGCCCGCGACAAGCGCAGCCTGAAAAGCCAGATGCGCGAAGCCAACCGTTGGAATGTGCGCACGGTGCTCATTTTGGGCGAGGACGAGGTGGCAGCAGGGTTGGTGACGGTACGGCCGTTAGACGGCGGCGAGCAAACCCAGGTTCCCCTCACGGACATTGTCAATGTAATTTCAGTTGGTAGTTGATAGTTGGTAATTGTTAGTGGTCAGCGTCTCTAACAACTCCCAACTCCCAACTCCTAACTAACAACTTCTTCATGACCATCATCGGCATCCTCTACCACCCCAAAATTGTCGCCTCGCAGCCCCTGGCTGCGGAAATTGAAGCCTGGCTGGTACAGCGTGGTGTGTCGGCCTGGACAGCCTCTGCCTGGGAAGAAGCAGCTTTTAGCGAAGCGCTGGCGGGCGCGGATTTCCTGTTGGTTCTGGGAGGCGATGGCTCTACTTTACACGCTGCCCGCCTGGCGCTGCCCTACAAAATCCCCATTTTCGGCGTCAACCTGGGCCGGGTGGGTTTCCTCAGCGAAGCTCGCCCAGACGATTGGCGCGATAAACTCAGCAAGGTTATTCAGGGGGAGTATTGGATCGAAGAGCGGCTAATGCTGCACGCAGCGCTGCGGCGCAACGGCGAGATCATCAACACCTTTAGCGCGCTCAACGACCTGGTGATTGGCCGCGGGCGGCAGGCGCGCGTGCTGCATTTGCATCTCAGTGTCGATGGCGACCATGTGACCACTTACACGGCCGATGCCCTGATCGTCTCCACGCCGACCGGCTCGACGGCCTACTCGATGGCGGCCGGAGGACCTCTGCTGCCACCGCAGCTGCAGAACTTCGTTGTTGTGCCGGTGGCCGCGCATCTCAGCCTGGATCGCGCCCTGGTGCTGCACGAGGAGGCGGAAATTACCATCCAGGTGCAGATGGGGCACGAAGCGATGTTGACCGCTGACGGTCAGGATGGTATTGATCTGGAGAGTGCCGACGAAGTGGTCATCCACAAGCATGAAAATCACAGTTATTTTGCGCGCGTGGAAAGTTCGGGATATTTTTACCGCCGTTTAATGCGGCGATTGGGGTATTTGCGCCCTCAATCAGAAGGATGAGGTTATGAGCATGAGCGAACCACGCCTGCGCACACTGCTGCGCCAGGCGGAGAAGGCAAAAAGCGCCGGCAAGCGAGCGGCGGCAGCCCAGTTGTACCGGGAGATTGTGGATGAAGCTCCGGAAGTAGCGGAAGCGTGGCTGGGGCTGGGTGAAGTAACGCATGATGAAGCGGAAAGGCAGCATGCCTTTGAACAGGCGCTGGCTTTGGAGCCGGGCAATGCCGTGGCCCAGGCTGCTGTGGCGGGTGAGCCGCTGCCGCAAGCGGTGGTGACGGCCGATGAGGAGATGGAAAGGGAAACGGCCGTGGCGGCGGCCAAACCTCTTGCCCAACTGTACGTCGAAGCCTCCAGCCCGGCTCAGGTGGAAGAAGACCACCTGCTCTACTGCTATCGGCACCCAGAACGCGAAACCTCGTTGCGCTGCTACAACTGCAACCGGCCAATTTGCATTAACTGCGCCAATAAAACGCCGGTCGGTTACATCTGCCCGGAATGCCGCCATAACCTGGAAGAGAAGTTTTTTACTGCTTCTACAGTCGATTATGTGTTGGCGATAGTGGTTTCCTTTATTCTCAGTTTGCTGGCGGGTTTTGTCGTCGTTCGTTTTGGCGGCGGATTTTTGTGGGTGCTTATCGTGCTGTTTGTGGCCGGGGCCGTGGGCGGTTTTGTGGCCAAGATTACCAATCGGGTGATTGGCGGGCGGCGCGGACGATACATTCCGCACCTGGTGGCTGCTATGGTTATTCTGGGGGTGGTCATTCCCGCGTTGCCTCTATTGGTTGGCATTTTGTTGGGCGGAGTTGGCGCGCTGTTTGGCCTGTTGGTTCCCGGAATTTATGCTTTTGTCGCTTCCAGCTCGGCGTTTTACTGGATGAGATAATTGATCAGGCCAGACAGGTGCTCAGACCTGGCCGGCCTTTATGACCAATCCATGTTACGAGAGCTTTACATTCGCAATTTTGCCATCATTGATGAACTGCGTATGGAGATGATGCCCGGTTTTAACGTTCTGACAGGCGAAACCGGGGCCGGTAAGTCGATCATCCTGGACGCGGTGATGTTGGTATTGGGCGGGCGGGCCGACACGAATATGGTGCGCGCCGGTACGGAGACGGCATACGTGGAAGCCTCGTTTGTGCTGCCGCCGGAGGTGCAAACGGCCGTTTTCCCTCTCCTGGAGGCCGAAGGGCTGGAAGAGGAAGCCGGCGAGGAACTGCTGCTGGCGCGGGAGCTGCGCATTAACGGCCGTAACATTTGCCGCATCAACGGCCGTGCCGTCAGCCTCTCCCTGCTGCGCGAAATAGCCGAACCGCTCATTGACATTCATGGACAGGGTGAGCACCTATCGCTGCTAAAACCCCGTTCGCATTTACCCTTGTTGGATTCATTCGCCGGACTGGAAAAAGATCGGGCGGAGGTATCCCGCGAGGTGGCCGGTTTGCTGCAAGTGCAAAAAGAACTGGCTACGCTACGGCAAAACGAGCGGCTGCGTGCCCAGCGCACCGACATGCTGACCTTCCAGGTGCGCGAAATCAGCGCGGCCAATCTCAAGCCCGGTGAAGAGGAAGAACTGCGCACCGAGCGTGTGCTCCTGGGCAACACCGAGCATCTGACCCGCCACGCAGTTGATGCGCTTACCCTGCTCACTGGGCTGGACGAGCAGTCTCCCTCCATCGTCGATATGCTAGGGCAGGTGGAGTACGCCCTCAGCCAGTTGGTGCGGTTCGATGCCGGACAGCAGTCCCAATTGGAACAGCTGCAGGGCGCTGTTTTTCAGGTGAGTGACCTGGCCGGGGAGCTGCAAAAGTACCTGGATCGCCTGGAGTTCAATCCGGACCGGCTGGACTTTGTGGAAGAGCGATTGGAGTTGATCAACACCCTCAAACGCAAATACCAGGCGGCGGGAGAAGCCGAACTGCTGGCCCTGCGCGATCAGGCGGAAAAAGAGTTGGATTCCCTTTCGCACAGTGAGGAGCGTATTGCTGAACTGACTGAGGAGGAAGAGAAGCGGCTGCGGCGGATTGGAGAGATAGCGGCGGCTTTATCCGATAAGCGCAAGGCGGCGGCGCAGGATTTGGCGACGGCCGTTGAAGCCGAACTGGCGCACCTCAGCATGAGCGGGGCGATTTTCAGCGTGGACTTCCAGACGGAACCGGCCGCCAACGGGGCCTTCGTGGGCGAGGAGCGGCTGGATTTTGACCAAACCGGAATCGATAAGGTGGAATTTTTGCTGTCGACGAATCCCGGCGAACCGCTGAAGCCAATGGCCAAGGTAGCCAGCGGCGGCGAAACGGCGCGTCTGATGCTGGCCCTCAAGACGGCGCTGGCGCAGGTGGACGCCACGCCCACGCTCATTTTTGACGAGATTGACCAGGGGATTGGCGGGCGTGTGGGCGATGTGGTGGGCCAAAAGCTGTGGGGATTAACGGCCGTTGGCCAGCATCAGGTTATCGTTGTCACCCATTTGCCGCAGTTGGCTGGCTACGGGGACGCGCACTTTCACGTCAGCAAGCGGGTGCAAGAAGGGCGCACGACGACGGCCGTGGAAAACCTGGATCGAAACGGCCGTATCACCGAACTGGCGGCGATGCTAGGCACGCAGGGCGTACATGCCCGCGGCGGCGCAGAATCAATTC
This sequence comes from Ardenticatenaceae bacterium, assembly GCA_020634395.1. Taxonomy (GTDB): domain Bacteria; phylum Chloroflexota; class Anaerolineae; order Promineifilales; family Promineifilaceae; genus Leptovillus. The sequence goes on from JACKBU010000029.1 coordinate 7,991, forward strand.
TGGCCCAGGCCAGCCATGCCAAAAAGCGGGTTGAAAACTCTTGAAATTTACGTCACGGGAGATTGGCGTTTTAATCTCCCGTGTTTCCTTAACTTTCCGGCTCTTCCACAGGGGCCGGGGGAATACTGATAATTTCTTGCCCCGTCAAAAAGTCCTCTGCGGCTTGCAGTTGAGTGTCTTCTGGTTCGGCATCGGCCGTAAGCTCCGGCAGGGGGATAAAATAGTCGGGCGTGAGACCGGCCTGGTTGACCCAGGTTTTGTTGGGCGTGAGCCAGCGGGCAATGGTCAGGCGCACCCCGCCCCCATTGCTAAGACTCTGCCAGGTTTGTACAGTACCTTTGCCATAGGAAGTTTGCCCAATCAAAACGCCGCGCCCTTCGTCCTGAATTGCGCCGGCCAACACCTCAGAAGCGCTGGCGCTGCCTTCGTCGATGAGCACGGCCAATGGGACGTTTTCGGCCAGGCCTTTATCGGTGGATTCGTAGAGATTCTCGTTGCCATCCCCAAATTGTTCACGCAGGATGACACCTTGGGGTAGGAACTGGTCGGCAATGGAAACGGCCGTGTCCAGGCTGCCACCCGGATTGTGGCGCAAATCCAAAATCAGGCCGGAGGGATTGTTGGCCATCACGGTTTCTAGCGCGTCAGCCATCTCTTTGCCAGACTGGTTGCCGAACCGGGCGAGGCGCACGTAGGCGATGTTGTTATCCAGCATTTCGCTGCGCACGCTTTTGAGGGCAATTGTGTCGCGCACAATATCTAGTTCAATCTGCTCGCCATCTCGTTCGATCAGCAGGTGAACGGCCGTGCCCGCTGGCCCTCGCACCAACGCCGCCGCTTCCGATACATCCATCCCCGTTAAATCCACGCCATCTGCCTGGCGTAAAATGTCTCCCGGCTTTAGCCCGGCCGCTTCTGCCGGTGACCCTTCAATAGGGGAGACAACGACAATTTGGTCTTCAACGGCTTCAACTTCAGCCCCAATCCCCTGGAATTCGCCCGACATCGTTTCCCGGGCCGCTTCTTCATCTGACGGCGACAAGTAACGCGTATGTGGATCCTCCAAGACGGCCAGCATGCCATCAATAGCGCCTTTCGTCAGAAGCTCATCATCTACCGGTTGTTGATAATAACGCGCGTGAACCAGATTCCAGACTTCCCAGAAGGGCGAAAATGCGTCTTTGGCTTCATCGGGCGTGGTTGTGGCGGGTCCAAAAAATGCATAAGGTGCCCAGGGCGACTGCCCCACGAAGTATCCGCCCACAAAACCGATGATAAGCAGCAGCAAGACGGACATACCGGTAAAAGATTTTGTATTCATGTCATGTCTCCACACTTCAGAATTGAACCGTTGCAGATAGATCTTTCAATCGTTTATAGCAGCAGGGAGAGTAGCAGGGTCTTATGAGTTTTTAGTTGGCGTAGGTTAAGAGATGCCTAAACGCCAAAATAGCGTGTTTGAAGGAGTTTGTCCCTCTGTTACAATAAATGAGCGGAAGGGTAAATTGCAATGACTAATCAAAAAATCCGGACCACCTATACCATATCGCTGGTTATTTTAGACGCGATACTAATTAGTGTGGCCTTTATCCTGGCGTATCAACTGCGATTGTGGATTCCCTGGCCGGAAGAGTTGGCCAACCCCATCCCCATCGCCGGTTATACCGGCCTTATCTTGGTTCAGGTCATTTCGATTATTGCTGTCCTTTTCTTTTACCGCCAGTATTACATTCCCCGCGCCGTTTCTCGGGTTGACCAATTCTATTACATCTTCGCGGCCGTTTCGATAGGCACGCTCATGGCCGTGGCTATTTCCACCTTCATTTTCAAGGGCGATGAGGTCATCCGCGATTACCCACGCGCCATGATCATTTACGCCTGGGTGCTGACCATTGTGCTTTTGCTTATCGGCCGGGTGTTTCACCAACTGGCGCGTGCTGGTCTGCGCCGTCGTTACGGCATCGGCGAGGATAGACTGCTGGTTATCGGCACTGGAGACATGGCCCAGGTGGTTGTGCAGCGCATTTTATGGTCACCTCAGTTAGGCTACAAACTCATCGGCATCGTAAACGGGGATGACAAGAAGGAGCTTTTGGGTGTGCCTGTTCTGGGCAAGCCGGAAGACTTGCCCACACTCATCGAACAACATGCCATCGACGAAGTGATCATTGCCATGCCGGAAAAAGGGCATCGCGAGACGGTGCGGGTGATCTCCTATTGTGAACGCGGCCGTGTTTCCATCAAAACTTTTCCTGACATTTTTCAATTTGTGACCTCCGAAGCCACAATTGACGACCTGGGCGGTTTGCCCTTGTTAACCGTGCGCGATTTTGCCCTGCGTGGTTATATGCTGATCTTCAAGCGCTGGATAGATTTTCTGGTATCAGCGTTTGGCCTCATATTTCTGTCGCCGCTCATGTTGTTGGTCGCCTTAGCCATTAAATTGGAGTCCCCTGGGCCGGTTTTCTTTGTGCAGGAACGTATGGGTTTGGATGGCAAACCCTTCCTGATGATTAAGTTTCGTTCCATGCGCAGCGATGCTGAAAAGGACGGTCCTGGCTGGACGACAGACGATGACCCACGCCAGACAAAGCTGGGCAAGCTTATTCGCCGAATAGAGGTAGATGAGCTGCCCAATCTCATTAACGTGTTTATCGGTGAAATGAGTCTGGTTGGTCCGCGGCCAGAACAGGCCCACTATGTGGCACAGTTCCGCAAGATCGTGCCACGTTACATGGATCGCCATCGCGACAAAGGTGGGATGACCGGTTGGGCACAAATCAACGGTCTGCGCGGCGACACGTCTATTAACGAGCGCACTAAGTTTGACCTCTGGTATTCGGAAAACTGGTCTGTCTTGTTAGACGTTAAAATTATTTTGCGCACGATCTGGCAAATTGTTGATCGGAAAAATGGTCAACGATCCCCTGAGTCAACGTCTGCGGTAGCGGAACTGAAGGTGGCACCGCCTCAAGATAACGGTGTCGCCGCCAGACAGTCGGAGCCTTCTGTTCCTTCCTCGCGAATTACGCAAAGCAAAAGTTAAATATCTAACACGGTTCTTATTTGACGCTGATCTGGTCGCATGATATGATATTTTAAGTAGGGCTTTAGCACTCTAATATGGAGAGTGCCAGTACACTCTTTTAAGGCAATTGGGCGAACGTAATGGTTCGCCTTTGTTGTGATTAAACGGCATGTTCCAATCATTAACTGAACGCCAAGAACGCATATTGGACCTGGTAATCCGCACGTATATTCGTACGGGCATTCCGGTCGGCTCGAAGGTATTGGTTGAGCTGTATGACCTGGATGTTAGCCCCGCTACAGTACGAAATGAGCTGGCGGCTTTAGGTGAAATGGGTTACCTGGTGCAGCTGCATACCTCGGCCGGGAGAACCCCGACAGAGTTTGGCTACCGTTATTTTGTGCAAAAACTGCTGGGGGAATTTTCACTGCCGCTGCATGAGCGCGAAATGATTCGCCATCAGTTTCACCAGGCACGCCTGGATATGAATCAGTGGATGCAGCTGGCGGCGGCGATTCTGGCGCATACCTCCCGCGGGGCCAGCTTTGTGACGGCGCCACAGAGGCGCATTAATCGTTTTAAGCATCTGCAACTCATTTCTACTCAGGGACGCCTGGTGTTGATGGTTGTGGTTTTATTGGGGGGCGAGGTTAACCAGCAGATGTTGACGTTGGCTGAGCCTTTACCGCAGGTGCGTTTGAGCGCTGTGGCTCAACGATTGAACGAGCTTTACAGCAGCGCTACTTATGAAGAGATTGTGGCTCTGAGCGGTCATTTGGACACTTTAGATGCAGAAGTTACGCGGTTGATCGTTGAAGTTCTGCGACGGGCGGACAACCGGGCTATCAGCGAAATTTATCGTGATGGTCTGGTGAATCTGTTGGAAGATGAGGGGACGCGCCAGGCTGTGCGGGTGCTGGAGGAACGCACGCTGCTAGCAGACGTGATTTCTGGGACGCAAACGGCCGATACGCGCGGCGTGCAGGTGCTGATTGGCGGCGAAGGGCGTTGGGAAGAGCTGAAGGATTGTACGATTATTTTATCGCGCTATGGAGTTGTAGAGCATTTTAGTGGTACGGTGGCGGTGATCGGGCCGACGCGGATGATGTACGGCCGTAACGTGGCTGCCGTGCGCTACGTGGCCGACTTGATGAGCGGCCTCGTCTACGAATATTATATGGATGAATTACCGGCCGGGGAGTCAAATGAGTTGAATGGGGTAAATGTCAGTGAGTGAAGAAATTATTAACGACGAAGAGCCAATTGTGGAAAAGAATGAAGACCAGATCGCGGCTGCCGCGAGCGATGGTGGCAATGAGCAGGTGAGCGGAGAGGAAACGGCCGTAACCGAACCCACGCTAGAAGAACAACTCGAAGCCGCCAAAGCGGAAGCGGCCAAAAATCTGGACGGCTGGATGCGGGTACAGGCCGAGTTTGCCAACGCGCGTAAGCGCATGGACAAACAGCGGGTGGAAATCCACCAGCGGGCGACCGCCGATATGGCCGCCAAACTGCTGCCGGTCGTGGATGATTTTGAACGGGCCATCGAAACTGTGCCCGAGGCTATCAGCTCTGATGGTTGGTTTGAAGGTATCCAACTGGTATACCGCAAGCTGACGACCATTTTAGAGGGCATGAACGTCAAAGTCATAGAGGCAGTCGGCCAGCCCTTTGATCCCAATCACCACGAAGCCATCATGCAAGAAGCGTCTGAAGAATATGAAAGCGGGATTGTGACCCGTGAATTGCAAAAAGGCTATATGTTAGGCGACCGTGTGATACGGCCGTCACTCGTATACGTTGCTGAATAATCCAATCGAGTGAGGTAACACGAACATGGGCAAAATAATAGGTATCGATTTAGGCACAACCAATTCCGTGGCGGCCGTGATGGAAGGCGGTGAACCTACCGTCATTCCCAGCGCAGAGGGGAGCCGCTTATTTCCTTCTATCGTTGCCGTCAACCCTAAAACCGGCGAACGGTTGGTAGGCCAGGTAGCCAAGCGCCAGGCCGTCATCAACCCGCAAAACACCATTTACTCCGTCAAGCGCTTCATGGGGCGCAAGTTTGACGATCCTGTGGTGCAGCGCGCCATCAAATATGTTCCCTACGGTGTAGAAAAAGCCCCCAATGGTGACGTGCGCGTCACCATGAATGAACGCGAATACTCCCCGCCGGAAATTTCGGCCATGATTTTGCAAAAAATCAAGACCGACGCTGAAGCTTACCTTGGTCAGCCGGTCACCCAGGCTGTCATCACCGTGCCGGCTTATTTTAACGACAGCCAGCGCCAGGCCACCAAAGACGCGGGCAAAATCGCCGGGTTGGAAGTGCTGCGCATCGTCAACGAACCGACTGCTTCGTCGCTGGCTTATGGCATTGGCAGCGACAAGGACGAGATGATCGCTGTCTACGATCTGGGCGGCGGCACCTTCGACATTTCTATTTTGGAAGTAGGTGACGGCGTGTTCGAGGTGAAATCGACCAACGGCGACACTTTCCTCGGCGGCGACGACTTCGACCAGAAAATCATCGACTGGGCGGCCGAACAATTCAAAATGGATCAGGGTATCGATTTGCGCACCGACCGGCAGGCTTTGCAGCGCCTGAAGGAAGCGGCCGAAAAAGCGAAAATCGAACTATCCACCACCATGCAGACAGAACTCAACCTGCCCTATATTACCGCCGACGCCTCCGGGCCAAAACACCTGAACCTGACCTTGACGCGGGCCAAGTTGGAGCAGTTGACAGAAGATTTGATCAGACGATCCATCGAACCCTGCCGCCAGGCTTTAAAGGATGCCGGCCTGTCCACATCTGAAATTGGTGAGGTGGTGTTGGTGGGCGGCATGACCCGTATGCCGGCTATCCAGGAAGCTGTCAAGAAGTTCTTCAACAAGGAGCCGCACAAGGGTGTCAATCCCGATGAGGTGGTGGGCATTGGTGCGGCCATCCAGGCGGGCGTGTTGGGCGGCGACGTGAAAGATGTCTTGCTGCTAGATGTAACCCCCTTAACACTGAGCATCGAAACGCTGGGTGGGGTGGCAACGCCGCTCATTGAGCGCAACACCACTATTCCGACGCGCAAGAGCCAGGTGTTCTCCACGGCTGCCGATATGCAGACGCAGGTAGAGATCCACGTGACGCAGGGCGAGCGCCCGATGGCGGCCGATAACAAGAGCCTGGGCCGCTTCATTCTGGACGGCATCCCGCCGGCGCCACGCGGCGTGCCGCAAATCGAAGTCACCTTCGACATCAATGCCGACGGTATTTTGAATGTAACGGCCAAAGATAAAGCCACCGGGCGCGAGCAGGCCATGCAGATCATTCCTTCCAGCGGTTTGCAGGAAAAAGAAATTGATCAGATGGTGCGTGACGCCGAGGCCCACGCGGCCGAAGATGCTCGCCGCAAAGAAGAAGTGGAAGCGCGCAATGTGGCCGATTCGGCCGTGTACACGGCTGAGAAGTTCTTGAGCGATAACGCGGCCAACATACCGGATGCGCAGAAAACGGCCGTGCAAACGCAAATCGACGCCGTCAAGTCGGCTATGTCGAGCGGCGACTCGGCCGGCATGAAAGAGTCAGCGGCCAGTTTGCAGAATGCTTTGCAGCAAGCCGGGGCAGCAATGTACCAGCAAGGGGGTCCGCAAGCGCCGGGTGCCGATGGCGGTCCAGGCGCCGGTCCCACCAACCCCGATGAAGACGTCATCGAGGGTGAATTTAGCGAGTAAAGTAGAGGATGGTTTGTTGGTTTGTTGAGTTGGGAGTTTCATAACCAGCGAACAAACCAACAGACCATCCAATTCGTTCACCAACCAACTGCCTATGGCTACCAAACGCGATTACTACGAGGTTCTGGGTGTGTCCCGCAGCGCCAGTAAAGAAGAGCTAAAAAAAGCTTATCGTCGCCTGGCGCGTCAGTATCACCCCGACGTGAATAAGAGTACGGATGCCGATGAACGCTTCAAGGAGATTAACGAGGCGTATGAGACGCTGGCCGACGACAACATGCGCGCCCGATATGACCGCTTTGGCCATGCCGGCGTGGAAAATGGCGCGGGCGGCTTCTCCGGGTTTGAGGGCGGCTTTGGCAGTGTGGCCGACATTTTTGAGGAGTTTTTCGGCGGCGCTTTTAGCGGCGGCGGGACACGCCGGCGCCGCCGTGGACCACGGCGCGGCGCGGATTTACGCTACGACTTAAAAATCTCGTTTGAAGAAGCCGTTTTTGGCGTTGAGAAAGATATTGAGGTGACTCGACCGGCAGTTTGTCCCGCCTGCAATGGGTCAGGCGCGGAGCCGGGAACGAATCCCAAGAGTTGCCCCACCTGCAACGGCTCCGGTGAAGTACGACGCGTGCAGCAGTCGATTTTAGGCTCTTTTGTTAACGTAACGACTTGCCCTACCTGCCAGGGAACCGGTGAGGTGATTGAAACGCCTTGCCAGACGTGCCACGGCCGTAAACAGGTCCAGGAAACACGCACCCTCAAGGTAAAAATTCCGGCCGGTGTGGACAACGATACCCAGATTCGCCTGACGAATGAAGGCGCGCCGGGCATTGACGGTGGTCCGCCGGGAAACCTGTTCGTGGTTATTCGCGTGCAGGAACACAAAATTTATGATCGTCGCGGCGACGACATCTGGATTGACCTGGAAATCAATGTGGCCCAGGCGGCTCTTGGCGATGAGGTGAAAGTTCCGACAATCGACGGCGAAGAAACCCTCTCTATTCCGCCCGGTACAGAATCCGGCAAAGTTTTCAGACTGAAGGGTAAAGGCGTGCCGCACCTGGATCGCAGCGGCCGTGGCGCCGACGTGGGCCGCGGTGATCAGCACGTTCTCATTCACGTAGCCGTTCCTAAAAAACTGAGCGACGAGCAGCGCGATTTGTTCGAGAAACTGGCCAAAACGCTGGGAAAAGAAGTGATCCCGCAGCGCGAAAAAGGGATTTTTAGCCAGTTGAAAGATGCCTTAGGGCTTTAGTTCGTCAGTGCTTCAGTGTTCAGGCGCTCCAGTGTGAAGCAACTTGGCATGCCTGAGCACTTTTCCACTTGAACACTTATACAGACTATGTACTGGTTAGAAGTTAGCATTGTCACAGATGGGGAAGGGGCAGAAGCGATTGCCGAAGCGTTACGGCCGTTTGCCTACAACGACGGCGTGGTTTTAGAACAGTTGGGGGACATGAACGATCTTGACCCCGAAGCGTTGGACCCGGCCGTTACCGTCAAAATTTATCTCCCCGAAGATGAAGATACCCCCGAGGCCCGGCGGCGGATTGAAGAAGTGCTGTACCATTACGGCCGTCTTTACCCGCTACCACCTCCAACATTCCGCAAACTGCAAGAAGAAGATTGGGCCAATGCCTGGAAGGCTCATTATCACCCCTTCCGCGTCGGGCAGCGCCTGTGGATTCAGCCCAGTTGGGAAGAATCGCCGGTAAGCGCTGACCCCGAAGCTGACGGCCTGCACGCCACTGATCTGGTGATTACGCTGGATCCTGGCATGGCTTTTGGCACGGGTCTGCATCCTACCACGCAGATGTGTTTGCAGGCTTTGGAGGACATTATCCAACCCGGCATGCGTGTGTTGGACGTCGGCACTGGCTCGGGCATATTGGCTATCGCCGCGGCTAAGTTAGGGGCAGTGGAGTTGTTGGGCGTGGATACGGATCACCTGGCTGTGCAGGCGGCGCTGGAAAACGTGGAAAAAAACGGGGGAACGGTCGTTACCACCATTCGCCAGGGTACGCTGGCCGACGTGGTCGAACGTGACTGGGACGTGGTGGTGGTCAATATTTTAGCGCCGGTTATCATCACGCTGCTGTCAGAGTATGATCTGATGCACTATGTGGCCCCCGGCGGCCGTCTGATCCTCAGCGGCATTATCGACCAACAGGCTGAGGCTGTGGAAACGGCCGTGCGTGCGGCAAACGGCCGTGTTCAACAGCAGTTACAAGTTAGGGACTGGGTCAGCTACGTCATCGGCCACCAGGAATGACTTTCATTTTTTCATTTCTTCAGCCGGGTAGCAGCCACTGACTGGCATGCCAAAAAAACGTCACAACAGCCGCTGTGACGTTTTTTATTGCTATGGGTAAAGGGGCCTGCTAGAAGTATGGGGGGTAAAGGACGAATTTATTTCTTGGACTGTGACGATGATGCTGGTGAAGACGTCGCACGATTGCGGTGATAACGATAGTTGATGCGCCCACGGCTTAAATCATAGGGCGTCATTTCCAGACGTACGCGATCTCCCAACAAAATGCGAATATAATATTTCCGCATCCGGCCAGAAAGATACGCCAGTACCTTGTGACCGTTATCCAATTCCACCATGAACTGCGTATTGGGCAGCAGTTCTACCACGGTTCCTTCAACTTCTAGTTTTTCGTTTTTGGCCATATTCCTCTCTACAGGTCTATTCTTCTTCGGTGACGGCGCTGTCGGCAACGGCCGTTTCCGCTGCTGCTACAGCCTCATCATCCACAACTTCATCTTCATCACTTTCGGACTGAGCCATGTGCTGGGCCATCCACTCGATCTGCTCCTGAGCTGTGACCGCTTTCAGGCTTAGCCCAATGCGCTGCCGGTTCGGATCAATGCTGACGATCCGCAAAAGGTGGGTTTCGCCTTCTTTCACCACTTCGCTCACGTTCTCCACGTTAGTACGCGAAAGCTGCGAAACATGCAACAAACCTTCAATGCCCGGCTCGATCTCGGCAAACGCCCCATAGTCAAGGATGCGGGTAATCTTGCCTTCGACCAGTTGATTCACCTGATAGCGATCTTCAACCGAATCCCAGGGATTTGCCATTACCTGCTTGCGACTGAGGCTGATGCGCTGCTCTTCCCGGTCCAGCTTCAAGACGACCACTTCAATCTCATCACCAACTTTGACAACTTCGCGTGGATGATCAATGCGGTGCCAGGCCAGTTCGGAAATGTGCACCAGACCGTCAGCGCCGCCCAGATCTACAAAGACGCCAAAATCACGCAGACCGCTGATTGTGCCTTTTAGAACATCTCCTTCATTGAGACTTTCTAAAAGTTCGCTCTTACGTTTTTCTTCCCATTCTTTTTGCGCATCACGTTGCGAGAGAACGAGACGGCGACGACGGCGATCCACTTCAATAACCTTCATCGGCAACTTTTCGCCCCGCAGTTTAGCCAGGCGCTGCTGCCGTTTACGGTCGCTCATGCCTGGGGTAAGGTCTGTGAGATGAGAAGCAGGAACAAAGCCACGCAGCCGCCCGAAGGGCACAATAGCGCCGCCTTTGTTGTAGCCGATGATCTCATATTCATCGATCTCGCCGCTCTCCATTTTTGTTTCAGCATCAATCCAGTCCTGGTTTAGCTGAGCCATGTGGATAGAAACAATCACACTATCCGGCTGTTCGTTGTTAACCACGTAGACCGGAATCTCGTCATTTACCTTTAAGGCAGCCCGGTCTTCGTCTGTTAACTTGCTTAAATCGGATGGCTGGACCAATCCATCACGCTTGGAGCCTAGATCTACAATAACGCCCTGGGAATTAATGGCGACGATGATCCCTTTACGAATATCCCCGACTTCGGGCAGTTCGTAATCGTGTTGATCTAGTAATTCTTGCAATGAGGTTGTATCTTCACTCGACATACGTAATGATCTCTTCAAAAATAGGATTGTTTTCAAGAAAAAACTCGGCCATTGCCCAAAATTTTGGAGTGGACACGGCCGAGTTCGAAAGTTCGTAACTCAATTGTACCGCTGTTCAGTGCGTCATTAAGTAAGCTAAAAGACTTTACTTAAACATAAGCCTCAGAGGAGACCACAGGAGAAGATAATCCTTCTGTTTGTCTCTCTATAAACTTTACAACTTGTAAAGCGCCTTCCCAACAGTAACTCAGCCTGTGACAATCTAGCCAGTGAATTATAGCCTCCCCCCCAGGGGTTGTCAAAGGCTTAGGCATTCAATTCCTGGATAAGGATATTGCGCAGGACACCTACACCTTCCACTTCGCATTCGACGACGTCGCCTGGAGATAGAAATTCTGGTGGGTTGCGCGCAAAGCCCACACCGCTGGGCGTGCCGGTGGCGATGATGTCGCCGGGCAGTAAGGTCATGCCGCGGGAAAGGTGGTAGAGAATCGCCGGTACGTTGAAGATCATCAGGCTTGTGTTGCTGCTTTGCTTCGTCACGCCGTTGACTCGACTGCTGATGTTTAGCCCATGGGGATCGGGTAACTCGTCGGCGGTGATGATCCATGGCCCCATCGGGCAACTGCCGTCGAGGCTTTTGCCTTTGAAGTATTGTTTGTGCTGTACTTGCAGGTCGCGTGCGCTGACGTCGTTGATGATGGTGTAGCCAAATACGTGGGCCATGGCTTCGTCGGGAGAAAGGTTCTTCCCGGATCGGCCGATGATGACGCCCATTTCGGCTTCCCAGTCGATTTTGTCGGAAACGGCGGGATTGTAGGGGATGGCAGCGCCAGGGCCGGTAACGGCCGTTGTCGCTTTGGTAAACACAATCGGAAAATCTGGAATCTTCGTTTCCTGGCCGCGCGCTGTATACGACTCTTGAGCGTGTTCGACGTAATTCAGGCCCAGGCACATGATGTTGCGCCGCGGAACCGGTATGGGAGCCAGCAGGCTGGCTCCGGCCAGGGGAAGGACAGACACGGCCGTGGCCGCATAATCACTGGCACGCGCCCACACCTCCGGTCCCCCTTCGATTAGAGAGAGCATGTCGGGGGCAACGGCCGTTAAATCGACAATCTCTTGCTCCCGCACTGCGCCCAGGTAACTTTTGTTGTCTAATTGGTACGTTACAAGTTTCACGATGAATCCTCTTTGTCCAGGTGCGACGCACTTTATAAGCACATCTCTACCTGCATAGTTATCTTTTAACGACGGCCGACGATCTGGCCGATCCCATTCCCTACCCACACTTCTTCTTTGAAGGCCGGGTTGCTGGCCGAGGCAACGAAGTACGTGACGCCCTGCACCGTGGGCCGCGATTGCAGCGCCTTCCAAAAATCAATGTACTGGCGGCCTTTCATGTAAAATGGCGTGCCGCCTTTGTTATTGCTGGCTTCCGTCACCCAAATTGGTTTGTAACGAAAGCGCGAAATGTAATCGTCTAAAACGTTCAGGCTCCAGTCCATGGGGTAAACGTTAGACCAGTACAGGTGTGCTCCCAGACCATCAGCTGCTTCGACTGCTTCGCGGCTGGCTTCGATGAACTGAATGTGATCGTGTTTGATGCCGTTGACGGCGCTGCCGGGCGACAAGCCAGGATAAATGAAGCGCACACCGGGCAGGGACTGACGATATAACTGGAGCAGCTCCAAAAACCAGTGATTAAACGCCGCGCCATCGGCCCAGGTATGGAACAGGCCTTCCATGATCAGATTTGGCTCGTTGTGCAGCTCCACCACGACATCCTGGCCGGCCAACAAATTCAGGGTGCGCTGCACATCGTTGAGGGTGTCGTTGAGAAACTGGTGTGGACTGATACTGCGGTTGCCAAAGTCGAGGAAGGCACGCACGATCCACTTGACTTCCGGGTGGGCTGTGGCCAGTTTGCGAATACCGGCCGGGTTATGAAAGGACAGCAGCTTGATCATGCCAGGACGCATGTCCGCAAATTCTTGCACCTCGGCGTCGCTAATCGTCGGGTCGGCGGAGGCATGCAGGCCGATGCGGGCGTGTCCCAGGGGTTCCGGGTCAGGATTAACGACAGGGGGGGTGCCTGGCGCGGGCGCGCCTCCGGTGCCAAAAGGCGGCTGCAAGATGGCATCGTCGACGCGCACGGGAGTGTATTCACCTTGGGGCGGTCCTGTGACAATCATGGGGGAGTTAGCGGGCACAAAGCCTTTGTTTTCGGCGTTGCGGCGTGGTTCGCTGCGCAGGTTGATGCCATAAGGTCCGGCCACGGCCGTTTGGCCCGAAATCACAATCTGCGAGGTAAACGCCCAGCCGGGTGTGGTGTCGGGGGCGGGTGCCGGCGGCGGGGAAGGTGGCGCGTCTGGCAGCGGCTCGGGCTGCTCAATGGGCGGAAGGGTGGCCGGCAGTTCACTGATGTCGGCTTTGTTGGCCTGTACCGGCGTATATTCGCCGCGTGCTTTGCCGATGATGGCAGCCTGGGCGCCTTCACGCAGTGTGCCCAGGCGTGTTCCTGTGACTGCCGGTTTGGCGCGCAGGTTGGTGCCAAACCGCCCGGATACGGCCGTACGGCCGTCGATCACCAGGTTTTGTGTCCAGGCCCAGCCCGTGACCAGCGAACCAGGCGGAGGTGTGGGCGCGGGCGAGATAATGGGTGGCACATTGGGGATGTTCACCGGAACCATAAAGTCGCTCAGGCGTACGCGGACGGGCAGGTATTCGCCTTGCTGCGCTCCCAACACCGTTACCGTGCTGCCGCCAGACACCAATCCCATGTTTGTGGCGCTGCGGTTGGGCGCTGTGCGCAAGTTGATCCCGTACTGTCCCACAACCGCCTTGTTTCCGCTGACGGTGAGGTAGGGGGCAAAGGCCCAGCCGTCTACCTGCTGGCTGTCTCCGGAGGGCGGCTGCCCACTGGCGGGCGGCGGTATGGGCTGAGCGTTGCTCAGGGCGGCCGTGGGCACATCAACCGGATAATAGCTGCCGCGTTTGTCGCCGGTAATGATCATGATGCTGCCGGTAGGGACTAAATCGATCAGCGGGCCGTTGACGCTGGGCGTGCTGCGCAGGTTGATGCCGCCAGAATTGGCCTGAGCCAGATCGTTGACCCTGGTAATCCCGTCGGCGTAAGCCCAACCGGAAGTATAAGGTCCGGCCGGCCGCACGATGCCGAGCAGCGGCAGCAGAAAAGGTGTGGGATCGATGATGTTGTTGGGCCAGTTATCCTGGGTTTCCCCGTTGTGTTTGAGGGTGAGGTGCAGGTGGGAGCCAAAGCTGTTGCCGGTATTATCGGCGCGGCCGATGAGGCTGCCCGCTTCGACACGCTGTCCCAGGCTGACGTCGATTTCGGCCAGATGGGCGTAAATGGTTTCGTAGCCATCCTGGTGTTCGATGCGGAGGTGACGGCCGTAGTTGTGACCATCCGGGCTGTTATGTACCATCTTTACTGTGCCGGGCGCGACGGCAAAGACCCTGGTGCCAGTCGGGGCCATGATGTCGATGCCTTCGTGGCCGGGCAGGCCAAACTGCGCGTAATTTTGCGGATTCGCGCCAAAATATTGGTTGATGCTGCGATATTCGGTGGGCCAGGCTTCAAATCGAAAACTGCTCATCGCCGACTCCTTTGTCGTGTGGGAATTTACACGAGTGGTAAGCTAAAACTATGCTGCCAGGGTTATCTGACTTGGGACGATAAGGTTACAGAACTATGTTACGGCGTAACGAATAAGTCGTCAAAGCCAGATGGCACGATCTGGAAAAAGCTATTGCCGGGAGCCAGGGGCAGTGGTGCGCCTTCTTTGTCGGTGAAGGTGAGCATGTCGTGGGGCTCGTCGCGGTGCCACAGGCCGTCGAAGCGCTGCCCGTTACGAAAGACGGAGACTGGCCCTTCGCCCCAGATCTGGATCTGGATGGAGTGACTGCCGCCTGTATCTTCGATGATGTCGGTTTCGACGTGTTCGGCGCTGACGACGATGATGTTTTTGAAGCTGAACTGCTCGCCGGTGTTGGCATCCAGGTGAGGCTGGCCATCGCTCCAACGCAGATAACGGCCGTTTCCCTCATCGTAGCCCCAAAAGGCATTTGTGCCCTGATATTGAATTTCTACGCTGCTGGCCGGTTCGCCAGGCGTAAGCGGCTCGTCGCGGAACGTCATGCCGTTTTGGAACTGGGGCGGCACTTCTTCGCCGCGTTCCGCCAACAGATAGCGCAGCGTAGGCGTGTCGGTAAACAGTGAGTGAACAAGCGGGCGATCCGGTTCCTCGACCCGATAAAAACCGCTGTGGCCAAAATCGATGGAGATGAGCCGGTTGAAAAACTCGCTTTCTTTGAACATCAGGCGCACCGGCCCGGAGGAGCCGGAGTAGGCGAAGGCAGCGTCGTACATGTTGGGGATTTCCAGGTCGATGAGCCGTCCGCTGCGCACCGAACCAACGGGATCGGCGTCGTGACTGTAAAAAACGGCCGTAAACCTTGTAAATCCCGCCTCGACGTAATGCTCGAAGACCAGGTCGGCGCTGTTTAGACCCGACTGGGGGCGGACGAGGACGGGGTGGTTAGAGACTTTGATGGCTAACGGCCGTCGTGCCAGTACAGCCGGGTCCCGTACAACTTCGCCGGTGAGGGGGTTGACATTGGCCGGGAAGTTATCGGGGCCGATCAGCCCTTCGATGGTGGGGGTGGCGGTGATAGCGGCGGTTGGTGTGCTGGTTGGTGTGCTGGTCGCTTGTTGGGTGGGTGGGGCTGTCGGTGTGGCCGTGGGGGTAGGGGATAGGGCGAGGGTGGCTGTGGCGGATGGCATTGGGATAACGGCCGTGGGGCTGGGTGTGGTTGGCTGGGGCGTGGAAACGGCCGTGCCGCCGCACCCTGCTGCCAACCAGAGAAAAGCAGAAACCAGGAACCAGCGTGGATCAAAACGTTTATTTAACATAATATTTTTTAGATGGGGATATATGCAGCGTGAGGATCAGCGAACGCGGCGTTGCCAATACTCTTTGGGGACCAGTTCGTCCAGATTTTCACTATGCAGAAAATCCATCAGCAAACGGTTGAAAACAGCTTTTTCTTGCAGCATGGGGAAGTGGTTACAGGTATCTAGTCCCACGTAATAGCGGTTGTTGGTGGAGTTGCGCAATTGACTGAAATCGCCAGAGGGAGGTTTCACGACCGTGTCCTGATCGCCAAAAACAATTAAAGTCGGTCGCGGACAGTTAATCAGTTCGCTCACCAGCTTAATCTCCGCCACTTGCGCAGCCAGCGTGTTCATAGCCGTCTGATCGGTTTTGCGGATTTCGGCATCTACTTCCTGATAGCTGTTGGCCTTGCCCAGTGTTTTTAGGATGGTGTTGGGATCGGAATCCAGCAGCCGTGGTTCCAGGTAGGAACCTTCCAGGGGCGGCGCAACCAGAGCCAATTTCTCGATACTTTCGGGGTACTTGTTGGTATATCTCAGGGCGGCTACCGCTCCCAAAGCGTGCCCAACCAACGTTACGGGCTTCATGATGCCCAGTTGATTGATGAACTGATCGATCATCTCTACGTAAGCCGTCAGCGAGTAACGATCCAGGTCTTTGCTAGAGTCGCCAAAGCCCCACAAATCGAAGGCAAACGAGCGGTGCCGCGAGGAGAGCGCCTGCATGGACGGCCACCAGTAGCGCCAGGAACCCAACCAGCCGTGAATAAACACCAACGGCTCGCCGCGGCCCAGCACTTCGTAATGAATCAGGTGGCTACCTACAGTCGTAATACTCATGGTTTAACAGAACCAGGTTAACAAAACTCGGTTAACAGGGTTAAGGGTTCAAAACCCTTTTAATGGTGCCGATCAGTTCATCCGGCGCAAAAGGTTTTAGGATGTACTGCAGAGCGCCCACGCTTAAGCCTGTTTGTATTTCAGCTTCCTGCCCTTTGGCCGATAAAAAGATGACTGGTACGTCACGCGTGGCATCGATTTCCTTCAGACGACGGCAGGCTTCGTAACCAGTCATGCGTGGCATTCTTACGTCCATCAAGATGAGATCAAATGTATCATTTTGCGCAGCTTCGACGGCTAGAGCGCCGTTTTCTACACTTTTTACATCGAAGCCGTTGAATTGTAGTGTCAGAACAACAAGTTCTCGTATGTCTTGATCGTCTTCGGCAATCAAAATTTTGGCCATTACTTTTCCCTCTTTAAGCGGGTTCGCTGTCTTCTATCATCACGGGCAGATTGAAGGTAAAGGTGCTGCCTTCACCCAATTTGCTCTCTACTTTTAGTTCACCGCCATGCATTTCGATCAAACTGCGTACAATGGCCAGGCCCAATCCGGTTCCCGGAACGGCCTGGACGTTTTCGTCTTCGGCGCGGAAAAAGCGATCGAAAATTTTGGCCTGATTCTCTCGGGAGATACCGATGCCACTATCCTGCACACTCACATTGACATAATCGCCAGCGCGGGTAACGTGTAGTTTTATCTCGCCGTATTCCGGTGTGTAATTAAAGGCGTTGTCGATTAAGTTGGTGAGGATTTGAGTCACCCGGGCATGGTCAGCGTTTACCAGAGGCAGGGAAGGCTCGATGTGGGTGGAGACTGTCAGTTGTTTTTGTTCATGTTGGATACGGCCGCGTAGATGACCCTCGACGACTTGCTCTAGGATTTGGGGGATGTCTAACGGCCGTAAATCCAATGTCGTCTTGCCCGTTTCAATCCGCGAAATATTAAGCAGGTCATTCACCAGCATGTGCAGACGGTCAGCATTGTTCTTGATCACCTTCAAGTAGCGCTGCTGCGGCGCCGTCATCGGCCCGGCAGCACCCATCAGCATCAAATCCGCGTACCCTTTGATCGACGTCATCGGCGTGCGCAGTTCATGGGAAACTGTAGAGACAAACTCGCTCTTCAGTTTGTCCACCTCCACCTCTTTGGTAATGTCGCGGAAAATAGAAACCGTGCCAAAAAATTGCTTGCCTGCCATCACCGGCGAGAGGTGTACGCTGACGACTTTATCCTCGATAGAGAGTTCGTCGGCCAAAAAGGCCAGATCTTCGGTGCCCTCTGAACTTTGTGCCCACTGCTCAATTGTATTTATCCAGGAGTCGCCTGAATGGCCGTACAAACCCAACAACTCATTCACCGATTTGCCGATCAGCCGCTGCCGGGGAATGTCCAGGATAACGCTGGCGGGACGGTTCCCGAGAATGATGCGGTTATAGCTGTCGGCCACAAGCACACCATCGGCAATACTTTCCAAAATGGCCTGACTTTTAGCTGTTTCAATTTGTTCGGCATGCAACAAACGGCCGAGCCGCTCCGCCTGATCTCGAATAAGCAGATATAAATTGGCATTGTTTATGGCGTTCGCCACCTGAATCGCTGCTACTTCCACCAGATCTAACTGCTGTAAAGTAAAGGCGCCCGGCTCGGAATGAAACAGCATCATCACGCCGATAACCTCATCACTGGAAATCAGGGGGACACCCAGAACGGCGCGATGTTCGCTGCTCTCCGGTCGCTCGATCCAGCGCGGGTCTGTCGTCGTATCTTCGACGATCACAGCCGAGCGATTTTCGATGATCCAGCCGGCCAGGCCCTCGTGCTGCATCATGCCAGTGCTGACGCCCCGAGGCGGAATGGGCCGCTCCATTCCCAGGGCTGCGCGGAAGACAAACTGGTTGCTTTCCTGGTCAATCAGAAGGATAACACCTTGCGTCGCGTTCACGACTTCATTGACCAAGTGAAGCGCCTGATTGAGTACGTGGTCTTGATCCAGGCTGGCCGAAAGTTCCGAGGTAATGCGCAGCAAAATCTTGACGCGGTTACTTTCTTCGTGCAGGGCACGGGTCCGCTCTGCCACCCGCAGGTCCAGTTCCTCGTTGAAGCGGCGTAGTTCTTCAAATAACTTGGCGTTTTGCAGAGCAATCGCTACCTGAACGCCGAAAGTGGAAGCTCGGGTCACATGTTTGTGGTTAAAACGGTTTGGATTGTGGGTGTCTATCAGCACCAAAACCCCGATGATGTTGCCTTCCTGTTCCAAAGGGACGCCCAAGGCAGCCTGCACGGCTTCGTTCTGCGGGAGACGCAGAGACGTCGAACGGGTTTCGGCGAGATTGTTCATGAAAGTAGCCTGGCCGTAACGGGCTACGGTGGTTACAAAGGCTTCCGTATCCTCCGCCAGCACGGTGGTTCCGACGAAATCTTCTTCGCTGTACCCCCTGCCGGCACTGCCGATGAATTGATCATCGACTATTTGCCAGATGTAGGCGCCGTCCACTTCAAATATGCGCAGGCTTTCATCGCAGATGAGGTTGAGGAGCGTGTCTTGTTCCAGCGTGAAGTTGATAGCCATGCTCACGTTGCCGAGGGCATTGTAAAACTGTTCACGCTCGTAAGTATCCTGGAAGATGAAGGCGGTTTCCAGGGCGGTGCTGGCTCGATCGGCCAGGGCGGTTAGCAGGCGGAGTTCTCGTTGGTTGTAGGCAGCGCCCTGCCGAACGATGTGGAGCAAGCTTACCGTTTCGTCGGAGACAACCAGGGGGAAATAGGCTTCGGCGAAGGACGCGTCTGGAGTGAGCCAGGAGATTTCCTGAGGTAAATTGATCTGAGGCGTTGTATTTTGGAAGGCAGCGGCTTCCTGGTTTTGGAGGATGCCGGTTAATGAGCTGGCGCCGTCGAGGGAGATCGGCGTGCCCACGGCCGTTTCCTTTCCCGACTCTTGTATGGTTTGATCGGCAATAATGAGCAGTTGATTTTCTTCGGGATGCCAGTGATACGCCAGATACCCCAGGCTGGCAGTCGCCTGCACCATTAGCTCACCGATGAGGGCGATCACATCGTCCTCTTCGAGCATGCCGGAAAGCGCCTGGTTGGCTGCTGCCAGGACTTCAAAGTCCGCGGCGCCGGTTTCGCTGAGGATAAGCTGGATGAGACCCTGGTTGACCGGCTGGTAGGATTGGGAGCGACATTGGAGGAAACGGCCGTTAGCAAGCTGCACCTCCATTTCTCCCGGCGGATCCATTAAAAGATTGTCTCCCGTAAACTCCATGAAAATTTGGCGCAGATGCGCAGGCGTGCGTGCATCATCCTCCAGGCTGCATAAATCTTTAGCCGCCTGATTCATATACCGAATAGCGCCGTCAGCCTCGACCATCAAGACACCCTCGGTCAGGGGGTCCAGCACACGAAAATCGAGGGCTGAGATGAATTCCTTTTCCATTAATTATCAATACCCAACAAGGTACTGCATGTTCGGGAAAATCAGTCCAGTTAAGCTCGTTTGGCTTGTTTGGCCTGATCGAGTCGACGGAGTTCAGCGGCCGTTTCGGTAATTTCTCGAATGTCCGCAAACCGCTGTGTTTCGGAAGAAACAACTCCAATTGAAAGGCTCATAAATGGGGCGAATGATCCATTGGCTGTTACCAGAGCGCCTTGTTCCCGATCCATGAAATCATAATGTGACAATACTTCCTCGTTGAATCGCTGGCGCAAATTCTCCACCAGGGCAGGGACATTATCACTCATCGTTATCAATACAAATGTATCCCCCCCGGCATGTCCAATAAAGTCGTCCAGAGTGCCCAGCTCGTCGTCAACTTCGTTTAACAAAAATGCTCCGAAGCGCAGCACTTCATCTCCGGCAACAAACCCATACTTATCATTAAAGGGGCCAAGATTGTCGATGCCAACCTGGATATACGTCCAATTATTCGCGCGCATCAACGTGCGTAGTTGATCTTCAATCAGCCGGCTGCTGGGCAGCCCGGTGGTTGGATTGGTCATGTTTAGCCGCTGATGGGTACGAATGGCTGTCCCCACACGCAGCTTAAGCTCTTCAATGTCAAACGGCTTGGTAATATAATCGTCTGCACCCAGCTCCAGGCCACGGATGCGATCGCTGCGTTCGTCTTTTTGGGTGAGGAAAATGATGGGGATGTGGCTGGTTCGCGTAGTCGTGCGAAGGTTGAGGCAAACGTCGTAGCCATCCATATCCGGCAGCATAATGTCCAGTACGATCAAGTCAGGGAGCTTTTTGCGACATTTTTCCAGGGCGTCGGTCCCTCTGGCGGCAATTTCTACGTGATATCCTTCATTGGAGAAGAAAATCCGCAGCATATTTGAAATGTCATAATCATCTTCGACAATTAGAATTCGACCATTGCTCATGAGCTTTTCCCTTGGCAACTAAAGAATTATTGGCTCAACCTTTGGCTGATCGCCTAACGATTTGTCATTGCGCGATTGTGTTTGTTTTGTCTTATTGTGCTGTTTAATCCGGGTAATCTCGGCGTTGGTAACCGCTTTTTCAAAGCTTCGAAAACCACCCAATTTAAAACCATGCCTGGCTGCGATTTTATCAATTGTCTGGACTTGTGCCAATTGGATGTCCTTGCCCAGAGTGAAGGATTCGTAGCGTTGTTCCAGGGCAAGGGCCATTGTTTCGGCCATGCAGGCATAAGCCATTTTAGGCGGGAAGCCAAAATCGAAGTTGAAGTTGACAGGGCCGGGTACTTCTACCATGCCGCCTTCGATGACCAGCACGTCTGGTCTTTCAGCTGCTACCTGGCGGGAGACGTCTCGCGGGCGGGCCACGTCGCACACGACAGCGCCTTGCCGCAAATGGCGTGGTTCGATAACAGTGTCGATGGCGCTGGTTACGGTGATGATCAGATGGGCTTGTGTTAAATCATTGATGTTGGTGCTGGTTGCTACCTGGCTGCATCCCGCCTGCTGGACTAACTGGGCGGCGCGATCCAGCTTTGTTTGCTGCCGCCCGATGAGCTGAATTTCTTGTACTTTGGGGGCCAGAAGTTGTCCGCATACCGAGCCAATAGCACCTGTTGCTCCGACGATGGCCAGATTGGCGTTTTGGATGGGAATTTCCATAACAGTGGCAGCCCGTTCAATGGCTTGCACGGCCGTGGCAATGGTTAAGCTGTCGCCTGTCGTTACCGGAATATTCAACTGTGAGGCGATCGTTAAGCCGCCATCACCCACGACGGAAGTAAACGCCCCCAAGCCTAGAATACGCGCCCCCAGCTTTTCAGCCAGGCGGCCGGTCTGGATGATTTTCTTGTATACGACCTGGGGCGGCAAGCTCATCATACGGGCAGGCGTAAGGGGGCAGGCAACAAACCAACCGTGAAGGAAACGGCCGTTTGCCTCAGACTGAATATTCTCAATTTCAGAAATATAAACGGGAGGGAAAAAAAGAGACAAAAAATCGATCAGCCAGACAGGAAGCTTCCCCAAAGCGGGATATTTGCGACTAACATCGCGCTGCGGATCAATTGGATGAATAATGAAGGCAAAAGAATCTTCCATAAACAGCAGTTTATCCAAGAAGAACATATATCTTCAATGGTATATCTGTCCTTGACCATGTGCACAACGTAATTTACAAAACTGCTTTCGCACCAAATAAACGAATGCAGATCCTGTTCAGCATCATCTACGTACCATCAGATCGAGGGTATAACCGTGGATAAGGATACTTATTCTCGAAAGGATAATGATCGCTGTCTTCAAAGCGCACATTTTTGGTGATAAATTTCCTCTCATCCGACGCCAGCAGGACCACGTCGGATTCCACCGTACGCGCTGCATATATTACTAGACCTGAGCTCAGACGGCAGTGATGCCCAACACAGCCTCCCAAAACCAGCATATTGGTTTCTTCGAGCTTGGCGTTTTTGCTGTTTAACGTCCGTAGTGGCCCACCTAAAATGTTAAAATCTGTAAAAGTTGTTCCCGCGCCAATAAACGAATCGCGTCCAACAACGCACAGCTGCAAACACGTATTTTGCGCCACCATCGTGTTTTCCATCAGCGTTGTCATAAAGAGCGACGTTCGAAAAGGCAAAAAACAGCCATCACTCACTACACTCAACATCAGCTGACAACCTTGCGAAACGGTCACATTGCTGCCGATGGTGCAATTGTCAATGACAGCGCCTGCGCCAATATTCACATTGTCGCCAATTGTGGTGGGGCCATGAATAACGGCCGATGAGTCAATGCTCACATTTTTGCCAATCTTTACCATTTCCGAGTTGGATAAGACGTGTTTCTGTTCCACCAAGGATCGAGACAAGATCTTCAGTTTAAGCAGCCAATCTGTATTGATTCGATTTTCAAAAAGCGCACCCCGGGCAAAAACACCAAACAAAATATCGGCAATAAAGACATGGACCCAGTTTTCAATCAACACAAACGCTTTTCGCGGCAGTTGATACACCAGGTCGCCAAATTCAGTCGCCATATAGGGAGGCACATGATAGTAACCACGTTCAAGCGGCTCTGTATCCACGACCAGAGGGAGAGCCTCCACACTTTGTGAAAGCCCTTTCGGCAGATACCAAATATCTGCCAATAACAGGTTGTCCTGTTGGAAAAAAGAATGTGTCAGCGGTTTGACGTGAGTTGCAATGGCCGCATCATCCGCTGCGAACGCCAGACGCACCGGCCGTTTGCCTTCTCGCGCCCGGTCAACGAACTCACTAATTAGTTCTCGGTTGAAAAACAAATTGTCTCGATGAACCAGGCACTCAACCGCTTCTTCTTCAAAACGGTAAGCTGTTTGCCAGTCTGGATATTCTCTTTCCTCAGTCGTGTAAGGGGTAAGCAAGTCACGTTGCCAAAGCCACAAAGGCTTGTTTTGCACCCGTAAATCTCTGGCAGGTTCATTAAACGGGTGAATATGAGTTGTCTCCGTAAGGATTACTCGACGCATAAAACAACAATCCAATCAGGCAATCGGTTTTTTTGAAATAAGGATCGTGCAGGTTTCGTCCCCCTTAGCAACACAAGCAATCTCTTCTACCCGGAAACGACGGCCTTTGCTCACCCAGTCTAGCGATTGTTCTAAGAGGCCGACTGCCAGGTGGCAGCAAGGTTGAGGTGAACTCCGCTGCCAGCAAATGGGGCAGCGTTCAATGATCCAAAGATAACCACGATGATCCTCACCGAGGCGCACTTGTTGATCGCTAAATTTATTAAATGTTTGGGCAAAAATGTCCAGGCCGATTTTAATTTTGATGCCCAGTGGCAACGTGCGAATGGCCAGGTCGCTGATTCCCAGCACGGGCACGAACTCTTTCAAAGCCAACCGCCAAGTTTCCCGGCCGGCCCGCAAAGCCAGACCGCGCCCTCCGCGAATGCCGTACATTTCGTCCAGGGTTTGTTGAATCGCGCTAAATTCGGTGAAAGTGAAACCCAATTCCAGATTGTTAGGAGGGTAACTGTTGACGAGGTGATGAAGGTGGGCAAGGTTTAAGACGGCATTCACTCCATGCCGGCCCATGATCTCTTCCATTGCCGTCAGGACAATTCGTCCCATCTTGTTGGGGTAATAATACTCGGCAATATTTTCAAGAGACTCTTGCTTTAACTCATTCACTAGATTTACTTAACACCTCAGGCAACTCTTCTGAGTGTTCGTTATTGAGAAAATTATAGAGTGTTTCATTAAATAAGTTTGGCTCGTCTATCATCGGAAAATGGCGCGAATGTTTCATCATAAAGACCTGCGTTTGCGGAGTGTTCTGCGTAAGTACCTGAGCATTAGAAGGAGAGACAATGTTGTCCTTTACGCCATAAATGCCCAGGGTAGGGATGTCCAGACTCGGTAGATCGTTGCGAAGGTCCGTATCTCTCAGATCCCCGATACTGCGGAAAAAGGATTCGATGGTTGTGCGTTGCACGTCACGCGAAATCATGTGACGAACCTCTTTAGAGTCTTTGGCCAACAAAATTCGCATAATGGAATGGAGCATAAAAGGATAACGCCAGATGAGCTTGGCGATGTGACCATAACCGGCCAAACGTAAAAAAGGATTGAGAGAATTGCCGATAACAGGCGAGCCCACTACTGCCACCTTTTCAACACGCTCGGGATGATCTAAAGCCATCTGGAGCGCGACAGTGCCACCCATAGAATGCCCAAAGACCGGAGCCTTTTGGATCCCGAGGGTGTTCATGAATTGGTTGACCATCTCCACATAGCTGGAAACACGAAAAGCAGACGGGGAAGTACGAGTACCTTTGGCCGAGTCACCAAACCCCCAGAAATCTAAGGCGTATACGCGATACTTGCGGGTTTTGGATAAGGTGATCATGGAATCGCGCCAGACGTCCCATGAGTTTATCCACCCATGCAAAAGAATGATGGGCTGGCCACGCCCAATGGATTCATAATGAAGAAGACCCTGTTCTGTGACAATAGAACTCACGTTAGCCTCAATGCCGCCCTGTATTTAACTTTATCGGCGATTAGACGGCTGTTTGCTACCTCTTCTTGCTAAAACGTTGGCTGCTTTGCCGCACAAGTTACCGTTCTATGATCAAGCTAACATGGGCGAATCATGCATTAGTGATAGTAGCACCTGGCCCGATTTATGACTGTGAAAAGCGGGTTAAGGAGATGTAAATGAGCCGTTAAACAAACTATGCTGCTTCTGCCTTATCTAGCTCTTCCAAGATCGAATACAGTAGTTCTAATAATACGTTTTTTACACTTTCTTTGTCATTGGCAACACACGGTAGTATTTTCACTTCCGGCCGCAGTCGCAAGATGATACGAAGGTCTTCTGGCTCCCAGGCGTCTTCTAGATCCTGTTTGTTGGCAGCGACCACATAAGGTGTGGCTGCGTAGCTTTCAAATGTTTCTAATACACGTTTGGCTTCCCGAAAGGTTTCTGGTTTGGTGCTGTCTACCATTACTACAAAGCCAAGCATGCCTTGCGAGAGAATGTCCCACATGAAGTCGAAGCGGCGCTGCCCGGGCGTGCCAAACAGGTAGAGGACGAGGTCATCTCCCACGGTGATGCGGCCAAAATCCATGGCCACTGTGGTCGTGTCTTTGATCTGTTCGGCCGTGCTGCTAATCTTTCGTTCTGTAGATACAACGTCAATTTCGCTGATGGAGCCAATGAATTGGGTTTTGCCCGCTGAGAACGGACCGGTGATAACCATTTTTACTGCTTGCATAAGGGCGATGACCTCTTACAGGTTGTTGGGATGAGTGATTGAAGGCTTATTGATACGGCCGTGTACATAGCCAATACTTCTCTTACCTGTTACCCGTCTTATAAACCACGAATTCGGTCAATCAGGCGGACAACTACCGAACGCTTAACAGCCGGAGACTGCTGCTCAATTTCTTTAGGTGTATCCTGTTTGCTGCCGGCTTGCCGGCCGACCGGCGGCGCCTGCACCTGTGGGCGGGCCGGCCGAACAACTTCGACCAGTCCGGCCTGAAGCATGCCGTAGACGATGCGCCGGATCTCAAAATCGCTCAGGTTGTTGGCTCTGGCAATCTGGCGAATGGTGTTGCGCGGATTGACAAAAGAAACAACACGCCACTCTTCTACCGTCAGGTTGATGTTTCTTAAACGGGCGTCGGGACGATCCGTAAAGCGCAACGAAATGTCCAGATCCGGCAGTTCTTCCTGCAAAATTTCCCATTCCTTCAGCCGGCGGCTGCCTTCCATAATGACGCTTTCCAGGTCGATCGGAATGGTGATATGGCCAGGGGAAGGCAGCTTGTTGGCGTCGAAACGGAACAGGCCTTCTCCCCAGGTGAACAGCTTATAAACAGTATCCAGCACGTTCTGCCGGACACTTTGGATGATGTCGCTTTGGGTGATATGCCCACGCTGAATGAGCATATGGCCCAGCTGTTTGTCGCTGGTACCCTTGGCCCGCACCTGAATAATGCGCGCCTGCTCCTCGGAGAGCTTTCCGGCGTTATGCAAGATTTGGGCCAGATGGTTTTCAGCCTCTTCTCCCATAAAAGCGTAAATCAACTTGCCCTCGCGAAAGGACATTTGCGCGGATTCGCCATCATGTTGAATGGTGAGAGTACCTGTCTTGCGAGCCAGGTTTATGAGATTGAGTAGTTGAGTTGTGGAAAAATCGCGCAGGTTGCCTTTTAGGGCCATAACTGTTGTTCCTGCTAAAAAGATTTATATTCAAACGACAGCTTAATCGCTGTCGCCATCATTCTTTTATTCGGTATTTTGTGACGCTATTAAAGAAGTATTTCACGCTATTATGACAATTCTTATTACCGTTGAGCATTATACAAGGTGAAAATTTTCAAGTCAAACTTACTATTGTCATGGTAGATACCTTCTTGGAAGGTAGGGAGAGCCAGACAGCGTAGGTAGTGGTAGATGTTGATTTGCTCTTGTTGGGGTATATGTTCGTGTGTACAATACGCATCGCCTTCGTGGATTCGGGGCGGTGGCGAAAAGGCAGACGCAGCGGACTTAAAATCCGCCGGAGTAAACCTCCGTGTGGGTTCGAATCCCACCCGCCCTATACTTTATCAG
Source organism: Ardenticatenaceae bacterium (assembly GCA_020634395.1). Classification (GTDB taxonomy): domain Bacteria; phylum Chloroflexota; class Anaerolineae; order Promineifilales; family Promineifilaceae; genus Leptovillus. The sequence goes on from JACKBU010000029.1 coordinate 34,967, forward strand.
GCCCTTGCCGGGCCTTTTTTATTTTGCAAGGCGGTTGTGTCGAAAATGGTAGACCTAGCGAGGATTGTACGGCCGTTTCTCCTGCAAGCAGCGGCTGCCCAACAACGGCCGTTTCCCGAAGCCCGCTTTGTCGTGGGCGTATCTGGCGGAGCCGATTCCCTGGCTCTGCTGCACGTTCTGAACGGCATTACTCACCGCGACCAACTCCTGGTAGCTCACCTCAATCATGGCTGGCGCAGCACGGCCGTTCTCGATGTGCAGTTCGTGGCCCAGACGGCCGCCCAGATGGGCATTGCCTGCGCTGTAGAAACGGTAGACGTGGTTGCCCAGGCGCAGGCCAACGGGCAATCCCTGGAGGAGGCTGGCCGGCTGGCGCGGTACCGCTTTTTTGCCCGGCTGGCCCGTCAGCACGACGCCACGGCCGTGTTGGTCGCCCATAACGCCGATGATCAGGCGGAAACGGTGCTGCTTCACCTGCTGCGCGGCGCCGGACTGGGTGGCTTGGCTGGCATGAGGCCAGTTGCGCCGCTGCCGGAGGCGCCTGAGGTGGAGTTGGTACGGCCGTTCCTCTCCATCAGCCGGGCTGAAATTGAAACCTACTGCCGGGAACACGCTCTCATCCCCGTTCAAGACAGCACCAATGCCGACGTCGCTTTCCAGCGTAATCGTCTGCGCCACCATCTGCTGCCGCAGCTGGCCACCTACAATCCGCAAATCAAAACCCACTTGCAACAACTGGCAGAACTGGCTGCCGCCGATGATGCCTGTCTGGGGCAGTTGGCTGCCGCTCACTGGCCGGAATTGCTCCTGGAACAGACGGAGGATTGGCTGGTTTTGGATCGCGCGCGTTGGCTGGCGCTTCCCCTGGCTTTGCGACGGCGTAGTTTGCGGCAGGCCCTCACTATCTTCCGGCCATTTTTGTCCAATGTCAGTTATGCCACCGTTGAGCAGGCGCGGCAGGTGGCAGAAAAAGGGGAGACTGGCGCGCAAAGTACGCTGACGGGTGGGCTGCTGTTGCAAGTGGATTACGGCCGTTTGCTCATCACAGCCAATCCCGCCGCCCGTCCAGGCGACTGGCCCCAGGCGCCCGAGGGCGTGGTTTTGACGCTGCCTGTCCCGGGAACAGTCGCCTTGGCCAACGGTTGGCAGCTTGATGCCGTTCTCCTGCCCCAGGTGGAGTGGCAGCTGGGACGACACAACCCTGATCCGTGGACTGCCTACCTGGCCGTAAACACATCGTCCTTGGTAGTGCGGGGGCGCAAGCCCGGTGAGCGGTTTGCGCCGCTAGGCATGCACGGCCGTTCCGCCACCCTTAAAGAAGTAATGATTAATCGCAAAATTGCCGCTGCCTGGCGCGCCAACTGGCCTTTGGTGTGCACGGCCGAGCACTTGGTCTGGTTGGTAGGCCACCAGATTGACGAACGGGCTAAAATAACGGACAGTGCTGAGGCCATTGTCCAACTGCGCTGTTTCAAAAGTTGACGCCGTTTGCTGGCCTAAGTATACTAACGGCCGTTACCAACGCGGGGCGTAGCTCAGTTTGGTAGAGCGCTCGGTTTGGGTCCGAGAGGTCGTCGGTTCAAATCCGGCCGCCCCGACTGATGCGGCAGTGGTGTAGGGGTAACACAACAGCCTTCCAAGCTGTTATCACGGGTTCGAATCCCGTCTGCCGCTCTTTTTTATTCTTTGGCAGCGAAGTTGGGCCTATAGCTCAATGGCAGAGCAAGCGGCTCATAACCGCTGGGTTCTAGGTTCGAATCCTAGTGGGCCCATTCATCATCTACAAGACGGCTACTGCAGAGTAGCCGTTTTTCATTGCGGGCCACACGGCCGTTGGGGGAGCGTCAATCTCTAACAGGTGAACAGGAATGGCACAGGTAAAACAAGACTTATCGATTAGCATGGCCCAGGCCAACGGGGCCGGTTTGCTGATGGGCTTGCTGCCCACGCTTCCTTTTATGCTGGCCTATGGCCTGATCTGGGGCAGCGACCATTTCTTTGCGGGCTTTGATCAGTTTTTTGGCGTTTTTGGCTTTTTCTGCTGGTTTTTCTGGTGGGCATCGTTGTCCACGAAGCTCTGCACGGCCTGACGTGGATGATTGCCGGGCGCAAATCACTGAGCGCGATGAAATTTGGCGTTCAGTGGAAAGTGTTGACGCCTTACGCCCACAGCACAGAGCCTATGCCCGCCTGGGCCTATCGCCTGGGCACGATCATGCCTGGCCTGGTGTTGGGCTTTTTGCCGCTGCTGATCGGCCTGATAGGCGGCAGCGGCTGGGTTTTCTTCGTGGGTGTGGTGTTTACCCTGGCGGCCGGCGGCGATTTTTTGATCTTGTGGCTGATTCGCCGCGTCGACCGCCGGGCGTTGATCGAAGATCATCCCACGCGGGCAGGGTGTTATGTGCTGCTCGATTCGCCAGCCGCCGCTGACCAGAGTTAGCCGGCGTCACCATTCGCCGGCATAGCGCACCTGGAACGGCCGTAACACATCCAGCGTATTGGCCCACTTCAACTCCACCAACTGCCGTAAATGCAAAATATCGTGAGCAACCCAGGCCGCCAGCATGTCGCCGGCCGATACTTCTCCCCACGGCGCGGGGCGGGTGGCTGTCCAGTCTGGCTCTGGCAGGGCGGCCAGCCATTCCAGAGAACGCTGCCGTTCTTGCAAGAAGTTAGCCAGGGATTCAGACAGGTTACGGCCGTTATATCCCCGCTCGGTCACCCATCCTTCCGGATCAATTCGCAGCCATGCCTCATCGGGTCTGTGCAGAATCTGATCCAGGTGGGCGCGGAAATCTTCTCGCTCTTCGTCGTACAGATGGTTGACCACTTCTAGAACCGACCAGGACGCTGCGTCTGGTTTGCGGCGGGCGGTCGCGTCGTCAGTGTCGTGCACCAGCAGGCGGATGGCATCGCTGTTTTGGCGTAGATTGTCGATGGCGGTTTGTACATTCATATTCCTACCTCATCATTCTGGGATCTGCTGCCGAGATTTTACCTGCTGGCGGGCAGCTGCGGTAACGGCCGTCCTTCTGCCGGCCAACGTTTATTATGATTTGGGCCTGATTAGGGATGATCTGCGCGGGGGCCAGACCGATGTTACATGGGATGCACTTCGCGGGTGTTGGCTAACAGGGTTGCCAGTTTTTCGGTCAGGTTACGGAGTTCCGGTTTGACTTCGCCATTCTCGGAGTGGGCTATTTTTTGTGCCAGCAGTTGATAGCGGGCCTCCAGGTCTTCGTAATGCACGGCCGTTTGCCGCCGCACCACATAGGCCTGATAAGTCTGCTTGATCAGCACTTCAATGATGATGGCGGCAAGCGGCGCCAGGATAAAGCCGGCGATGCCAAACTCTATCAGCAGGGCGATGATCACCAATACCATTAGCAGCAGGCTGCGCTGTTCGCGTTTCCAGATGCGCAGCTCCAGGCCCTGTTCCAGGAACAGAAAAATGACCAGGGTATAAACGGCCATTCCAATGCCGATCCAACTACTTGTCATGCTGCCCAGGACAAAGGCAATGACGGTAGTGACGAGACCGCCAAAAAACGGAACAAACACGGCCAGCGCCCCCAAAAATCCAAAGAGCAGGGGGTAATCTACGCCTGCTACCAGAGCGCCGACAATCAAAAATCCAGCGGCCAATACACTCTGCACGATCTGGCTGCGCAAGTAACTGCCAACGGCCGTTTCGATTTCTCGCCACGCATCCCGGGCATACGAGCGGCGCTTAGCCGGCAGCAGCGAGAGCCACAGCCGCTCAAAGCGATGCTGATCGATGCTCCAGTAAACACTCAAGGCCAGCAGCAAGATGGCCCCGCCCAGAGCGCCAACCAGTGTGCGTGTCAGGTCTACCACCGCCGGCAGCATGGTAATTAGCTCCGAATCCTCGGCCGGGGCGAAAGTAAGCGCGGGTGGGAAATAGTGGATGATGGTTTCTTGTAAGGCCGATCCGGCTTCCCAACGCTGGTGCAGTGATTCGTACTCCACCACGGCGACATTGGCCGCGTTGTTGAGTTCCACCAGCAGTAAATCACCCAGCAGCAGCACAATGAGCAAAATGCCGCCAATGCCGAGGACGTACAGCAGTACCTGCGCGGCTACCGGGGCAAGTCCACGGGCTACCAGCCAATCGGCAAACGGCCGTATCACCGCCGCTACCGAGAGCGACAACCCGAAGAGCAGCAGCGCCAGTCTGAACTGCCATAAAATTTGCAGCACCGCCAGCGTGGCCAGCACCACGGCCGTATAAGTCATCACGCGCTTCATGTCTCAACCGCTCCCTTATCCCCCAGGAAATCCTTTAGATCCTCGGCAATGGCCTCCAGTTCATCCTCCAGGGCGTCGGAATCGGCCGTGGGCCGCCCTTCCTTGTTGCGCACCTGGCTGCGTACGTCCTGCAGCAGCTGGTCTGTTTCATAAAGCAGCACGCTAATCGGCCCGCGGCCTGGTTCGTTTTCGGTCAAACTTTCCCGCCCCAACAGGAACCGGTCCAGCAGCAGTTGGATGATTGCTGCCAGGGGCAGGGCAATCAACGCCCCCAAAATGCCAAAGAGCGATCCAAAAGCGATGAGCGACAACAAAGTAACCAGAGGCCGGACGCCAATTGTTTTGGTCATCACCCGGGGCACTAACAAGCTGTTTTCCGTTTGCTGAATGATGATCGTTGCCACCACAACCCACAACGCCATCAACGGAGAAGTGGAAAGGCCGATAATGAAGGCCGGCACGGCCCCCAAAAGCGGCCCCAAAATGGGCACGGCCTCCAACAGCCCGGCAAAAACTGCCAACAGCAGCGCATGAGGCAGCCCGATAAGCAGGTAGGCCACAAGGGCCATGATGCCAATAATGAGACACAGCAATCCCTGGCCCAACACATACCCACTGACTTTGGTTTCGATTTCGTTGACAAGCTGGCGCGTGTCGCTGCGATGGGGCAAGGGAATAAGCAGGAAGATGGCTTGTTTGATGTGCTCCCCTTCCAGCGTCCAGTAGAAGGCCAGCGTGGCGATGGCCACGATTTGCAGCAGGCCGGTAAGCAGCCGGCGGCCTTGCTGTAGGGCCAAATCTGGGTTCTGGTTATTGGCGTTGTTGGCCGCCGCTACCAGACGGGGCAAATCTTCTGGCAGCACGATGAGCAGCCGCCGGACCAGGATGTTGGGCAGCCTCATCAGGCTTTGGCGCAGAAAGGCGTAGCCTTCGGCCAGGCTTTGCCGCATCGTCGTGCCCTGCTCTGTAATCATGGGCAGGGTATACCAGAGCAGAGAAAAGGCAAACAGCGCGATGAGAATGTAAAGCAGAAGTAAGCCGATAGATTTGGGAACGCCGCGTTTTTCCAGCCATACAATGCCGGGGCGCACGGCCGTACTCACGATGATCGCCGTCAGCAGCAGCAGCAGCAGGAGTTGGAAGTGGATAAGCAGCCCGAAAAACACGATAACGGCCGTTACCCCCAACGTCCAAAGGATTAGCCGGCGCGGCTGAATGTATGGAATTGTGTAACGCTGCATTGTGTTACTCTCTCTTCAGTTGGCGGCCCAGTCGGAACCAGGCCAGCAGGAACAGCACCAGGGCCATACCAGACAACACCACCAGCAGCAGCACGCCCGGCGCCTGGCCGCGCAGCATGACATTTTTCAGCATAACGGTGCCATATGTCGCCGGCAGCAGCCAGGAAACAATCCTCACGTACATCGCCAGGCGGTACAGCGGCAGGAAAAATCCACTAAAGAAAATAGCCGCCAGCAGGGTCAACATGCCATATTGGATGGCCTGGCTGCGGCTGCGGGCGGAGAGGGAGATGTTGAATCCAATGCCCAGAGAAGCCAGCAGCAGTGCCAAAAGGACCAATACATAATTCGCCCATAGTCCCAACTGCGGCACGCGCAGGCCCCAAACAATCAGGCCGGTGAGAACGGCCGCCAACACGCCAATCAGCAGCATATAACTGGTGTACTTGCCAAACAACATCTCAAAGGCGGAGACGGGACCGGCTCGAAACATCTCCATCGCCCCACTCAGCTTCTCGTTGATGATGCTCAGACCAGCCAGGGTGATGGCCAGATGTTGCAGCAGCAGGGCAATAACGGCCGGCACGTAAAAATGCAGCGGCTCGATAGTAGCCTGGGTAATGCTGAGCGTTTTGCTTTGAAAGGGCGTCACCAAAACGGCGGGATCGGTCTCCTGGAACACTTGCAGCATGTTGTCGAGTTTGTCGAGGGAAGTTTCCATCTCTGTGGCGGCCGTTTGGCCCTGGTCTACGGCCGTGTTGTCCTGAGTAGCCGCAGCCATCTCGTCGGTCTGGTTTTGTAACGTTTCCAGCACAGACAATAATTCATTGGGAACTGCGTCCTGGCCGCCTGCCTGCTCCACACCAGACATTAGCGCCATACCCGAACCCAGCGCCAGGGTCATAAAGTCCAGGTCGCGCTGCAGATCCTCTACCGAGTTCTGGGCAGCGGCCGTATTGCCGCTGGCCAGGGCTGTGCGTACGGCAGCGGCGTTGGCTTTGGCTTGCGCAATGTCATCGTGCAAGCTGCTGGTCTCCTGCTGGCTTTGGCTGACAGCCTTTAACAACAGTTCCTGGTTTAATCTCTCTGCGTACTGCTGGCCAATCACCTGGACATACGTTACCTCCAGCGGATCGATCTCATTATGAAAGAGCGAGAAGGTGGACTGTTCGTCGTTTTCCCAGTCCGCCAGCGGATTGCGCGGCGTGACGACCACCAGGTCTACTTTCTGCTGCCGCAGCTGTTGATCGGCTGCGGCGGGATCGTGCGTGATACCGGCAAACTCAATGCGATTGCCAATGGAATTGGCGTATTGTTCCACGTAGCTGCCGATCGTGCTCCCTTCCGGTACGACAAACAGCGTGTTCAGCGTGCGCGGCTCGTTCTGATAGCCCAGCCCGAAGAGGAGCAGTATCAAGAACGGCCCTAAAATAAGGGAAAAGACCAGCCGGGGTTGGTGCAAAATAATTTGTGTCTCTTTGCCAATGAAGGCAAAGATGCGGATGATGGCGCGCCACCAGATTTCAAGTACCGATCTAATCATTGGCGTCCTCCGAGGTGTCTTCCGACACGGCCGTTTCTTGTTCGATCAGCTCCACAAACACGTCGTCGAACACCGGCACATACTCGCTGGCCGATTCCACCCGGACGTTTTCGCGCCGGCACCATTCCAGCAACTGGGGCAGGGCCGCACTGGCATCTTCTACCACAATTTCCAGCCCGCGTTCCCGCAATCGGTGGACGTTTTTCTCCTTTACAAAAGGCTGGACGCGCAGTTTGTTTACCTCATCTTCGCTCATAAACTGAGCGGTATGCAAATGGATGATGTCGCCGCCCGACACATGGCGGCGCAGGCCGGTGGGCGTATCAACAATGAGCAAACGGCCGTTGGCCATCACACCCACTTGGTCACAATACGCCGCTTCCCCCACATACTGCGTGGTGATAAAAAGCGTGCGGCCTTCTTCCTTAAGCTGCTTAAAGTAACTCCAAAACTTGTGGCGCAGCACCGGATCAATGCCCGCCGTCGGCTCATCCAAAAAAATGAGCTGCGGATCATGGATAATCGACGCCGCTAGGCTCAGCCGCCGCTGCATGCCGCCGGAAAGATGCTCCACCCGTTTCTTCTCCTGGCCGGTTAATTCCACCAGGTCCAGCAGCTCTTTCAGCCGCTCCTTGCGGCGCACCGGCACGCCGTACAACGACGCCGCAAAATTCAGATTTTCCCATACACTCAGTTCGGGATAGAGCACAAACTGCTGCGGCATATAGCCGATATCTCTCTGTTCCTTGCGGCGAAAATTTTGCGGCGAGCGCCCCAGCACTTCAACTTCGCCGCTGGTAGGAGTGTAAACACCCAGCAGCATGCGCACGCTGGTGGTTTTGCCGCAGCCGCTGGGGCCAATAAAGCCGAAGATAATGCCAGCGGGTACGTCGAGCGTCAGATCTTCAACGGCCGTCACGCCATCAAACGTCTTGCTCAGACCCTCTGTGCGCACAATGGATTGCTCCCCAGTTACCTCGGGTATCACCAAATCTTTCCTCCTAGACAAAAAAAAGCCCCCGCAGCTATAAGCGCGGAGGCGTATTCCATTAATGCCGGCTCAGATCAGACAGCCCGGCGCGCCACGTCAATAAGAAACAACAATACAATGGCGCCAATAATGGCCACTACCAGGGTCCACAAATTGAAACCGGTAGCTCCACCAAGACCGACCAGGTTAAACAAGAACCCGCCGATCAGAGCGCCAACAATACCAACGATAATGTTGGCCAGAGCGCCCATTTGCGCGTCGCGCTTCATAACCATACTGGCAATCCAGCCAGCTACTGCGCCTAAAATAATCCATAAAATAATGTTGACTAACATGTTTGCCTCCTCTATATGATGAGCAAGTCTAAGATGCGAAACAGTAAAAATTTATTCGCCTCTATAACCTTTATCATAAAAAATAGAGGCCGATTCCTCCATATGTATAGATATAGAGCAGGGGTATAGATTATCTATATCTTGTCTCCGCCGGTGAGGTTTGGGGTCGTTTGGCTCGCCCCGACCCGGCAATCTTCCTATAATTGCCGCCCATGAAAACTCTCTCTCACCTGGCCGGCTGGCTGCGCCGGCCCTCGCACCGTCTTCTAAAAATGAGCGCCGCCTTCCTGGTGGTTGCTCTGGCGCTTTACCTGGTCGACCAGGCGTACAGCTTTCTACGCTATCTGAACGACCCGCACAGCAAATCCTTCATGCAGTGGGCCACTGGCGACACGGCCGTGCGCCAATCCCTCATCACCGTGCAGCGCGACGCCTGCCCCGGTGCGCCCTTCATCCTGCCCGCCGATGGCTTCATTGGCCTGCTCTACGCCGATCCGCGCGGTCCCTACTCCAACCTGAACCCCCACCAGGGGATCGACATCTTCAGCAGCACCGACCCCGGCCTCACCCCCGTTTACGCCGCCTACGACGGCTATGTCACCCGCGAGAAGGAGTGGAAAAGCTCGCTCATCATCCGCGTGCCCGACGACCCGCTGCACCCCGGCACGCAAATCTGGCTCTACCACACCCACATGGCCGACCGTGACGGCAACGATTTCATCGTCGACGCTTTCCCGCCGGGCACGCGGGAGCTGTTTGTGCCGCAGGGCACGCTGCTGGGCTACACCGGCGACTACAACGGCCGTTCCCCGCGCACAGTCTGGGTGCACCTGCATTTTTCGATTGTGAAGGATGATGGCCACGGCCGTTACACCAACGAACTGGACTTCAACAACACCCTCGACCCCTCTCCTTATCTGGGCATGGCCCTCAACTACCACGATGCCCCCGCCGCTGCTGGCTGCCTGACGGCCAGCAGCGATTGACGGCCGTTACTGCAAATCCACCAGCGGCGCGATGCGCCCAATCGCTGCCGCCATAAACGAGGAGTCCGCCACAGTCAGCTCGATGGCGTCTAGCGGGCAGACCTCCACGCAGCGGCCGCAGCCCCGGCATAGTGTTTCGTCGATGACGGCCGTTTTCCCCTCCATGTGAATGGCCTGCACAAAACAGACGTCCCGCGTACACAGCTTGCACCCCTTGCACGCCTCCGTCACCGTCACCGACACGCCGGGCATTTTGGTCACTTTGCGGCTGATTGATTCGTCGATCACCGGCAGCACCCGCCACAGGCAGCAGCAGGGGCAGCAGTTGCAGATGGTGAGCAGCTTGTGGCCGGGATTGGCCCCTAGCCAGACGGTATCCAGCTTGTTGCGCCCCACCAGATGCACCAGCCCCGCTTCGCGGCAGCGCTGCAAATGGGCCAGCGCCTCTTCCTTGCTCACCCGCCGCCCCAACTCCGGGTTGATTTTCTCCACCGCCTCGCCCAAAAAGAGGCAGCCCAGTTCCACCGGGTAATCCTGGCAGCCCTCCGCCGCCCGGCAGATGCAAAAGTTCATCAGCCACAGGTGATTGGCTTCCTGGATAAAGTGCTCGATCACCCGCGACGGCAGGATGACGTCAGACGGCCGTGTCAAATCCACCCCCACCTGGATCACGTTGTCCTTGGGCAGGTAGATGATGTCGTCGCCGGCAAACAGCATGTGGTCGATCACCTGGCGCAGCCCGGCGTAACGCGACAGCCGCGCCAGCAAAAAGCGTGTCGGAAACGACTTCTTCACCAGTTCCACAAACCAGAGGGGACGAGCCATAGCGGGTTGCTCCTTTTTTCTTGGGCCTATTATGCAATAATTCCTCAGCGGGCGAACTGACAATGCTCCTGATTTGGACCTGTGCAATGTCATCACGCCGCCCGCCGCAAGGAGAGCAGTGATGTCCCGCAAAAAGCAACGACCGGCCTTCTTTTCCCGTCTGCCGCAGGTAAACGGCCGTATCTACCACCGCGCCCTCCACCACCCCGTCACCATCCGCCGCGATCGCTGGGGCGTGCCCCACATCCACGCCGCCAGCCGCCACGATCTTTTCTTTGCCCAGGGCTTCGTCCACGCCCAGGACCGGCTGTGGCAGATGGAAATCAACCGTCGCGCCGCCAGTGGCACGCTCTCCGCCCTACTCGGCCCCCTCACGCTGGATACCGACCGCCTGTCGCGGGCGTTGGGTTTTGCCCGATTGGCTGCCCAGAGCTGGCAATCCCTGGACGAAGCCAGCCGCGCCGACGTGCTGGCCTACACCGCCGGGGTCAACGCCCTGCTGGAAACCACGTCCCGCCTGCCGCTGGAATTTGCCCTGCTGCGCCATCACCCCGCGCCCTGGCAGCCGTTGGACACCATCGCGTACGGCCGTTTGCAAATGTGGGCGCTCACCAACGGCGCGATGGGCGAAATGGTCACGGCGCAGCTGAACGACAGGGTCGGCGCAGCCCTGGCCGCCGAACTACTGCCGGAGCCGCCGCCCGAAAACCCGGTGACGCTGCCTCAGGGCATCGAGGTAAACTGGCGGGGCACGGCCGTTTCCCCCTTCCTGGGCAAAGGCGGCGATGGGGCCGGGCGCGGCAGCAACGCCTGGGTCATCAGCGGCGACCACACCACCACCGGCCAACCCATCCTGGCCAACGACATGCACCTGCCCCTCGGCACGCCTTCCTTGTGGTACTTCGTCCACTTGCGCAGCGACGATGGCTGGCACGTCAGCGGTTTCTCCCAGCCCGGCCTGCCCTACGTCCTCGTCGGCCGCAATGCCCACATCGCCTGGGGCGCCACCCTGGCCTACACCGACTGCGAAGACCTGTTCGTCGAAGAATTCCACCCCCACAACCCCGCCCTCTACCGCTCCGGCGACGCCTGGCGCACCGCCCAAACCATCACCGAAACCATCCCCATCCGCACCCGCCCGCCCCACACCGAACACATCACCCTCACCCACCACGGCCCCCTCCTTCCCTTCCCCCCATCACCCCCACACCCGCTCACCCCCACACCCCCACACCTCTCCCTTTCCTCCACCGCCCTCCACGCCGACGCCCCCCTCGACGGCTTCGCCCGCCTCAATCAGGCTTGCGATTGGGCGGAATTCAGCACGGCCGTTTCCCACATCCACGCCCCCTCCCTCAACCTGCTCTACGCCGACGACCAGGGCAACATCGGCTACTGGGTGACCGGGCGCGTGCCCGTGCGCGGGCAGGGCGACGGCCGTTCGCCCGCCCCCGGCCACGACCCCGCCTACGACTGGATCGGCCACATCCCGCCCGCCGACATGCCCCACGCCCTCAATCCCGCCGCCGGCTTCATCGTCTCCGCCAATCATAAAATCGTTGACGAAGCCGACTACCCCCACTACCTCGGCCGCATCTGGCGCGACGGCTACCGCGCCCGCCGCCTCGAACAGCTCATTCGCGGCGAGGCTGGATCACCGCTAAACGCCGCTCAACCCAATTCCCCTCCTCCCCTTCCCCCATCACCCCCATCACCCCACACCCCCACACCCCCACACCCCCACCCTCCCCCCCTCCGCGGTAAAACCTCCCCCGCCGACTGCCGCCGCTTTCAGATGGACGTGCTCTGCCTGCCCGCCCTGGAAGTGGCCGCGCGATTGGTCCATTTGCGGCCCCAGACGCCCGACGCTGCCCTCGCCCTCGACCTGCTGCGCGGCTGGGACGGCCGTCTCCTCCCCCAATCCCCCGCCGCCGCCGTCTACGAAGTCTTCCTGGTCCAGTTCGCCCAGGCCGTCTTGCAGCCCCGCCTCGGCCCGGACTTTATGCACCGCGTCCTCGGCTTAGGCCCGCACCCTATCCTCATTCCCGTCAGCGAATTCCAGGGCTACTGGCCGGCCACGGCCGTGCGCCTGCTCGATAACCCCGCTTCCGGCTGGCTCCCCGCCGGATCAGACCGTGACGCCCTGCTGGAAAACTGCCTGGCGCAGACCACGGCCGTTCTCCGCCAGCGCCTCGGTCCCGACTCCCAGGATTGGCAGTGGGGCCGCCTCCACCGCATCACCTTCGCCCACGCCCTCGGCCGCGTGCCGCCCCTGGCCCGCCTCTTCAACCAGGGGTCGCACCCCCTCGGCGGCGACGGCTCCACCGTCGCCCAGGCCAGCTACACCCCCGACGCCCCCTACGACAACAACGCCATCGGCGTCTCCTCCCGCCTCGTCGTCGCCTTCGGCGATACCGCCTTCGGCGCCGCCGCCAACGGCGCAACGGCCGCCTGGGCCATGCTCGCCCCCGGCCAATCCGGCCAGCCTGGCAGCCCCCACTACGGCGACCTCATCGCCCCCTGGCTGTCTGGCGAGTTCATGGAGATGGCCTGGACGGTGGAGGAAGAAGGAACGGCCGTTTCCCCCCACACCCTCACCCTTTCTCCACCCCCGCTATGCTGAGCGCAGCAAAGCATCCCCCCGCGCCCCGTCATGCTGAGCGCAGCGAAGCATCCCCGCGCCTCGGATATTCCAGGGAATCGGGATGCTTCGCGGGACCTCAGCATGACGTTTCGCCGGTCAAAGGAAAGATGCTGCCTAAAATCGAAAACTGCTCCCACTCTTCTTGCAAATAGGCCCGGTTTTGGGGTATCCTTCCAGCGTGCTTATCATCGTAAACCGGGGAAGTTAGATGCCAATTCTAACCAACACACCTGATAGAAAAATTGAATACAAATACCCGCAGGTCAGTTGCCACTGGCTGATTGCCTGTTTGTGTTTGCTGGAAGGGGTAACGGCCGTAGAAGACTGCAAAAAGTCGGGCTAACCATAAGTTGGCAGTTAAAACGATCAGCTATTGAATTTCAACCAACCATAGGGGGAAAGCTATGAAGTTTCGTTACAAATTTTTACTTTTCATTTTGTTGTTAGCTTTACCGGCGTTAGCTTGTGGAGGAGATGATACTCCTACAGACACTAATGGATCGAATTCTGTTGAGTTAGCATCTCCATCTCCAACACGCAGAAGACCCTCCGTCGATCCCACATCAAGATCTACGCCTGTTCCAGAGCCTGACTTGCCTATTATTACTATAAACGGCGCAAGGGTAAATATCCGATCTGGCCCTGGAACAAATTACCCTGTAATTCAAACGCTAGATAAAAATGAAACAGCGCCAGCAACTGGGTTTAACTCAGGACAAACCTGGGTTCGAATTAAACTTCCAAATGGTAGAGCTGGATGGGTCAGTGCCGATTTAGTAGACATTGATAATTCTGATGAAATATCTATCGTTTCTAACATACCGCCTGCACCAGATGCAGCAACATCTTCACAGCAGCCACCTTCTCCGGGTAATGATGGAGGTTTAACAGATGGAGGTTCAGGTGAAATTACTGAAAATCCCGCACCAGTTGCAACACCATCTTCGCAGCAGCCACCTTCCTCGGATAATAATGGAGGTGTATCAGGTGGAAATTCAGGCGGGAATACTGGAAGTGCCTTTCAATGTGGAGGTGGCTGTGCTACACCTCCCGATCCAAGTTGTGCTATCAAAGGAAATGTTAACAGTAGCGGCGAAAAAATTTATCATGTGCGAGGTGGCACATTTTATAATCGTACAGACATCAAGCCAGAGGAAGGCGATAGATGGTTTTGTACGATAGCAGAAGCGGAAGCGGCAGGTTTTCGTCCATCATCAAGGTAAGCGGCCTTTCTGCCCTGGCCAGACTTCCACACCACAAGGAGTTTGCCACATACCAACACCCAAAACCCAGCCACCCAGACCTGACAGGTTTCCCTAAACCTGTCAGGTCCTAGTCCGGTCACAACCCATTCAGTCGTCAACGCTTTTCCCGCCAGGAAAAGCATAAAAATCATGGTTCAAAAAACAAAAAAAGGAGAACACAAACCATGTCAGTAGTAGATGCCAGTCTGTCCGATTTCTTCACCGACGCCGCCACCATCGTCGCCAACGCCCAGCAGCAGCCCGAAATCGCCGCCGCCCTGGACACCTATGGCTACGATACCGCCGCCATCCAGCAAGGCCAAACCCTCCTCGCCACCGCCCGCAGCCTCTACGACCTCCAGATCAAAGAATACGGCGAACAGCACGGCGCTACCCAGGCCTTCGAAGCCGCCTGCCGGCAGGCCGACAAGACCTACGCCGCCCACCGCAAACTCGCCAAAGTCGCCTTCAAAAACGACGCCCAGCGCCAGACCAACCTGCGCCTCAACGAGCGTAAATCCCAGGTCTACGCCCTCTGGCACGAGCAGGCCCGCCACTTCTACACCGCCCTCCTCGCCGACCCCGCCGCCCAAACCCAGCTCACCCGCTACAAAATCACCCCCGAAGCCCTACAAGCCGCCCTCGCCCTGGTCGATCAGGCCGAAACCCTCAAAACCGCCCAGGAAAAAGAAAAAGGCGAAGCCCAAAACGCCACCGATCAGCGCGACGCCGCCCTCCTCGCCCTCGACGACTGGCTCGCCGACTTCAAAGTCGTCGCCCGCCTCGCCCTCGCCGACACCCCCCAACTCCTCGAATCCCTCAAACTAGGCGCCATCCCCTAACCCCCTAACCCCCTAACCCCCTCGCCCTCTGGGAGAGGGCTGGGGAGAGGGGTCGCCCCCAGATTGGTCCAATCTTCTTAGATTGGACCAATCTCACCCCATCCACAACCTCCGTTTAACACCCCACAACCTCCGTTTAACGCTCCACAACCTCCGTTTAACACCCCACAACCTCCGTTTAACGCTCCACAACCTCCGTTTAACGCTCCACAACCTCCGTTTAACGCTCCACAACCTCCGTTTAACACCCCACAACCTCCGTTTAACACCCCACCCACAACCCCCCGGAGATTCCCAACCTCCGCGAGGTTCACGCTTCCAACCCATTGGTCCATCACCCCAACCCCTGTATAATCAAGACCAACCCTATCCAATCAAGTCACGCATCACGCATCACGCATCACGCATCACAAGAACACACAACACACACACATCATTCCAAGGAGACAGCCCATGAACGACCCTTCAACCTGGAGCGGCCGCACCCTGGACGGCCGTTATCAAATCGAAGAGCGGCTCGGCACCGGCGGCATGGCCACCGTCTACAAAGCCACCGACCCCAACCTCAAACGCGTCGTCGCCATCAAAATCATCCACCCCCACCTCGCCATGGACCCCCAATTCGTGCGCCGCTTCGAAGAAGAAGCCACGGCCGTCGCCCAACTACGCCACCCCAACATCGTCCAGGTCTACGACTTCAAAGGCGAAGGCACCACCTACTACATCGTCTTCGAATTCGTCCCCGGCGAAACCCTCCAGGACCGCCTGCGCCGCCTCAACGAAGCCGGCCGCCGCTTCAGCCCCGACGAAATCCTCAAAATCGCCCTCAGCATCTCCGACGCCCTCGCCTACGCCCACAGCCGCGGCCTCATCCACCGCGACGTCAAACCCGCCAACATCATGCTCAACGTCTACGGCGACGCCATCCTCACCGACTTCGGCATCGCCAAAATCGCCGGCGGCACCACCTTCACCGCCACCGGCGCCACCGTCGGCACCGCCCAATACATGTCCCCCGAACAAATCAAAGGCGAAACCCTCGACGGCCGTACCGACATCTACTCCCTCGGCGTCACCCTCTTCGAAATGGTCAGCGGCCAACGCCCCTTCGAATCCGATTCCGCCATGACCCTCATGATGATGCACGTCAACGACCCCGTGCCCAACCTCAAACAGCTGCGCCCCGAAACACCCCCCGGACTCACGGCCGTCATCGAAAAAGCCCTCGCCAAAGACCGCGACCAACGCTACTACTCCGCCGCCGAAATGCACAACGCCCTGAAACTCGTCCAGGAAGCCCCCGCTGCCCCCATCGCCGCCACCGTCATCGAAGATCCCACCCTCGTCGAAGGCGCCACCGTCGTCGACACCCCCGCCACCGCCGAAGAAGCCACCGTCCTGGAAGAAGCGCCGCCCCCGCCCCCCAAACCCCTGCGCGAAAAACCCCCCACCATCCAGCCCATCACCACCGGCCTGGGCAGCGGACCAACTGCCGCTGCAGCCACAGCCGGCGGCAAAAACCGCCTGCCGCTATTCGCGGGAATCGGCGTTCTGGTCCTGCTGTTGTTGATTGCGGCCATCGTATTCGGCTCCCGGCTGCTGGCCGGCGGCGGCGCCGAAACCCCCACGGCCGTCGCCCAGGCCACCCCCACCAACGCCCTGCCCCCCACAGAAGTGGCCGGCGGGATTATACCCACCGCCACCCCCACCCCCATCCCCACAGATACGCTGCCCGCCGCCACAGACACGGCCGTGCCGCCCACCTACACTGTCCCCCCGCCTACGTCCACGCCCACCACCGAACCGCCCACCGCCACCACCGAGCCGCCCACACCCACCACCGAACCCCCCACTGCTACCGTCGCGGCCCTCTCCGTGCGCATCACCGGCATCACCCTCGACGCCAACAACCACTACGTCGTCTCCTACGAAACCACCGGCTACACCGAAACCCTGCCCGGCATGCACGTCCACTTCTTCTTCAACACCGTCTCGCAGGAAAACGCCGGTGTGCCCGGCAGCGGCCCCTGGATTCTCTACGGCGGCCCCCGCCCCTTCACCCAATACACCGCCGCCGATCGTCCCGCCGCCGCCACCCAGATGTGCGCCCTGGTCGCCAACCCCGACCATTCCATCCAACTAAACAGCGGCAACTGCTACAATCTGCCCTGATCCATAGACCCGCAGGGTTTCCCAAACCCTGCGGGTCTTCACGCAGTTCTATGCTAAAATCGGGTGCAATCTGGAAGAAGGACGGCCGTACTCTGTGGCGCAACAATCGAGCAGGGAGCCCAAATTGCAGAAGGTCAAACGAATCATTTACACGGTGATGCCGCTCACGCTGCTGCTGCTGTGCCTGGGGCTCATTAATCTGCTGCCAGACCAGCAAGCGCCGGCGGCGGGCAGTGGGGGACAGACGGATAAGGGGGAAACGGCCGTAACCACCGCCGACAACACCCCCTCCGCCCTGGCTACCCTGGCCCCGCCCACGGCGGCCCCCACCATCACACCAACCCCCGCCCCCACGCCGCTGCCCACCCTGCCCCCCGACGCCGCCATCACCCTGCTTGGCCCGCCGGATGGCAGCGTCTTCAGCGCCGCCGCACCGCTCTCCCTCTACTGGACCTGGCCCTATCCCCTGCGCGAAGACGAATACTTCGCCATTTACCTTGCCGCCGCCGGAACCGAACAGTTCCTCGGCCGCGTGCCCGAACCCAACCTCGGCGACGGCTACTTCTGGCAAGTTCCGCCCGCCGCCCTCTCCGGCCTCGGCCCAGAACTCAGCTGGCAAATCCGCCTGCAATCCACCCTGGCCGACGCCCCCCTGCTCGCCAGCGAAACGCGCGCCGTGCGCCTCATCGGCGGGCAATAAAGCGTGAGGCGTGATGCGTGATGCGTGAATTCACGCCTCACGCCTCACGCTTCACTCTCTTACATGCCCCGCCCCATACCCAATCCACTTATACGTCGTCAGCTCCTCTAACCCCATCGGGCCGCGTGCGTGCAGCTTCTGCGTGCTGACGGCCACCTCCGCTCCCAGGCCAAACTGCCCGCCGTCGTTAAAGCGCGTACTCGCATTCACAAACACCGCCGACGAGCTGAGCGCATCCACAAAGCGGGTGGCGTTGGCCCAATCATTGGTCAGAATGCTCTCCGTATGCTCGGTGGTGTGCGCCTGGATAAAAGCGATGGCCTCCTCTACGTCAGCCACCAGATGGATACCCAGAATCAGCGCCAGCCACTCCTGGTCAAAATCGTCCGGTCCCGCAGGCAGCACCCGCGCCCCGTGACCGTCGCCGGAAAGAATGGCGTAGGCTTCGCCGGTGGCGCGCAGTTCCACGCCGCTTTGGGCCAGCCGCGCCGCCAGGGCAGGCAGCAGCGCATTGGCTACCGCCGGATGGACCAGCACGGTGTCCAGGGCGTTGCACACGCTGGGCCGCTGCACCTTGCTGTTCTCGATGATGTCCACTGCGCGGTCCAGATCGGCGCTCTCGTCCACATAGATGTGGCAAATGCCAATGCCGCCGGTAATCACCGGGATGGAGCTTTGCTCGCGGCACAGCCGGTGCAGCCCGGCCCCGCCGCGCGGGATGATCATGTCCACATACTGATCCAGCCGCAGCAGATCGGCCACCAGGGCGCGATCGGGGTTGTCGATGTACTGCACGGCCGTTACCGGCAGTCCCACCTTCTCCAGCGCCGCCTGGATCACGTTCACCAGGGCCAGATTGCTGCGCAGGGTCTCGCTGCCGCCGCGCAGAATGGCCGCGTTGCCCGTCTTCAGGCTCAGGGTGGCGATGTCGATGGTGACGTTGGGCCGCGCTTCGTAAATGACCCCCAGCACGCCGATTGGGATGCGGCGGCGCACCAGCCGCATGCCGTTGGGCAGCATCCGGCTTTCAATGTCTGTGCCAACGGGGTCGGGCAGGGCGGCGACTCTGCGCGTGTCGGCGGCCAGGGCGGCCACCCGCGCCTCGGTCAGCAGCAGGCGGTCCAGCAGCGCGTCGGACAGGCCGCGGACACGGCCGTCGGCGATGTCCAGCGCGTTTTGGGCCAGGATTACGGCCGTTTGCGCTTCAATCTCATCGGCAATGGCACACAGAGCCTCGTTTTTGCGGGCCGTTGGCAGCGTTGCCAGCACCCGGCTGGCCGCCTTCGCCGCTTTGCCCATGGCAGTTAAATCGGTCATAAATCCTCCAAAGGCTGGAGCTAGAGCGAGAGCTAGAGGAAGAGGCATATCTTCCTCTAGCTCTCGCTCTAGCTCTCGCTTCAAACTAGAATCAAATCATTGCGGTGCACGGCCACCGGGCCGTAGGCGTAGCCCAGTCGCGCTTCGATTTCCTGCGATTGGCAGCCCTGGATGCGGGCCAGATCGTCGCTGCTGTAACGGGCGATACCACGGGCCAGTTCTTGCCCGGCAGCGGTCTGGATGCTGATGGTGTCGGCGCGCTCGAAGGGGCCATTTACCTGGATGATACCGGCGGGCAGGAGGGAACGGCCGTTGCCCACCAGCGCCCGCGCCGCACCCTCGTCAATCACCAGCACGCCTGAGGGCTTTGGCCCGGCAAAAATCCAGCGCTTGCGGTTTTCCAGCGGCGTTTCCAGCGCCGGGAAGCGTGTGCCCAATTGTTCCCCGGCGGCCACGCGCAAAATGACGTCCGGCGCAGCCCCGGCGGCGATGACCACATCGGTCCCGGCGCGGCGGGCAGCATCGGCGGCCTGGAGTTTGGTAGCCATGCCGCCCGTGCCCAATGTTGTGCCGCTGCCCCGAGCCAGCCGGCGCAGCGTTTCGTCGATGGTACGCACTTCGGGGATCAGTTCGGCGTCGTGGTGGGTGCGCGGATCGGCCGTGAACAGGCCCGGCTGGTCGGTGAGCAGAATCAGCAAGTCCGCCTCGGCCAGAATCGCCACCAGCGCCGAAAGGTTGTCGTTGTCGCCCACGCGGATTTCTTCGGTGGCCACGGCGTCGTTTTCGTTGATGATGGGCACGACGCGGTAGGAGAGCAGCGCTTGCAGTGTGTCGCGGGCGTTTAGAAAGCGGCGGCGGTTTTCCGTGTCGGCGCGCGTCAGCAGCATCTGCCCGACGTGGATGCCGTAGATTTCAAAGAAACGTTCCCAGTTCCACATCAGCCAGCTTTGGCCGACGGCCGCAAACAACTGTTTGCTGGCCAGGGTAGGCGGCAAATCGGGAAAATCTAGCCGCTGCCGGCCAGCCGCAATGGCGCCGGAGGAACAAATGATAATGTCTTTATTCTGGGCATGTAGGGCAGCGCACTGGCGCGCCAGGTCCACCATGTGGGGCCAGTCCAGGCGGGGTGTGCCGCCGGTAAGCACGCTGGTGCCAAGTTTGATGACGATGCGGTGGTACATAGGTGATCAGGTGTTTTTGTGTTCGGGTCTGGTTAGTAGCCTGTTTCGCGATTGACGACGTTGAGCAAGGGTTTGCCGCCCAGGTAGCGGCGCAGATTTTCCGCAAAGAGGTCGATGGCCCGTTCGTCGTATTCGGGCGTGAAGCCGCTGACGTGGGGCGTGAGGATGACGTTTTCCATTTTCCACAGCGGGCTGGTTTCGGGCAGGGGTTCTGTTTCGAACACATCTAATCCTGCTCCGGCGAGCCAGCCTTTTTTCAGGGCGCGTATCAGGTCTTTTTCGTTGACGGTGCCGCCGCGGCCGATGTTGATGAAGAAAGCAGTGGGCTTCATGGCGCGGAACAGTTCTTCGTCAAAGAGGTGTTGTGTTTTTTCGGTGAAGGGAAGCGTGTTGACCACATAATCACATTCGCTGATCATGGAGCGGGTGGCTTCGCTGGGGTAGAGGCGATCGACTACAGTGCCGGTGGGATCGCCGGTGCCGGGCAGGGTGTAACCGGGGTCTTCGGGATGGCGGGCGTCGCGCTTGGTGGCCAATACTTTCATGCCCAGAGCTTTGGCCAGGCGAGCCAGTTCGCGGCCGATGCTGCCATACCCAACGATGCCTAATGTTTGCCCGCGTAGTTCGTCGGGCAGGAATTTTTCCCAGCGGTTGCCGGGCCATTTGCCGCTGGCCTGCTGGCGGAACCAGGTTGGCACGCGGTTGGCCCACACCAGGATCTGGGTGAGGGCGTATTGAGCCATGTTGGGGGCGTGGATGCCGCTGGCGGTGGTGATGAGGATGTCGCTGTCCCAAACGGCCGTGTCCTTCAGATTCTCCACGCCGGCGTAGTGGGTTTGAATCCAGCGCAGGTTGGGAGCCAGTTCGGGGCGGGGCACAGCCCCGCGCGCGTACAAGATTTCGGCGCCGGTGGTTTTTTCGTCGGGCCAACGGCCGTTAACCAGACTGAGGTGTTCGATAGTCACGTCGGATGAGGCCGAACGGATTTTTTCGAGCAGGTTTGGCGGGAAAACGGCCGTTAACAAAATATCCGTCATGGATTATTGCTCCCTAGGACGAAGGTCGCGCCCAGCGTGCACGCGGGAAATAGAAAAAGACGATGCCGGCCAGAATGGTGGCGGCGGCGGCCAGGATGAGCCAGGGACTTTCGTCGCTGTCTGGGTCGGCCGGTTTGGCAGGTGTGGGGCTGATACCATTATCTGGCGCGAGGAGTGCACCCTGGCTGCCGTCGAGTCCTCCGGTTTCCAGGGAGGTAAGGGCAATGGTCGTTTCTTCGGCGGGGGTTTCTGTGGGCTGCCGGTCAGCCGTGGGGGAGGGCAAGGGAACGGCCGTGCTCGTGCTGCCCGGCAGTTTGGTCACCGTCCCCGGGGGAATGGCCTCAGCGGTGGAGGATTTTTCTAACGGCCGTCCGGTCCCCAGCATGATCGACCAGTATGCCCGGCCGCTGTCCAGACCTACGGCCATGCCTACGCCAATCTCGTGGTAATCTTCGCTCAGGATCAGGCTGTGGTGCAGCTCGTTTTCCGTCCAGTAAGTCCAGGCTGCGTCTGCGCCGCCGAAACCGCCGTAAATGATCTCCGTGACATGGTCCGCATAACCGGCCTGTACGGCTCGCTGGGACGGGCTGGCGCCGGTGCTGTCGTAGTGGCTGATGAATTCCGTAGCGGCCATATGGTCGGCGACAATTTGGGCGGCGTTGGTGAGGGCGTCGTTCGGTTCGTAGGGTGGCAGGCCCGCTTCTTCGCGGTGGGCGTTGATGCGGGCGGCCATGCTGCTGGCGGTGTCCACATCGGGTGGTTGTTGGCGAAATCGATTGTTTTCTAAAGCAAAAGTTTGCTTTGTCGACGTAAAAACGAGCAGGCACAAAGCAAACATCGATAGCCGAATATTCTGTTTCATACCAGGAGTTTAGCACAAATATGCGCGGGCGACAGATCGGAACAGTCCAAAGAAGTGTGATTGGTATTGTGAATGTTGGGGGAAAACGGCCGTTTTGAATGCCGCCGCTACTAATCACCATGGCCTGCGTATAGAAAAGAAATGCACAAGTCTTTGAAGGAGGTATAAAGTGGAGCGCAAAAGTTCAATCGTCGGAGGAGGCATCCTCATTTTGGTGGGTGTGTTCTTTTTGCTGATCCAGTTTTTCCCCGGTTTTCTCAGCTGGTTTGACCTTTCTCAGCAGTGGCCTTTGATCATCATCCTGATCGGCGGGCTGTTTTTCTTAGGGGCGGTGTTTGGTACGCCGCCTCTGGCTATGCCGGCCTGCATCGTCGGAGGTACAGGGTTAATTCTCTATTACCAGAATGTGAGTGGCAATTGGGCAAGCTGGGCTTATATGTGGACGTTGTATCCAGCTTTTGCCGGGATAGGCGCCATTTTGATGCATGCCCTGAGCGGCAACTGGAAGGAGGGGCTGCGAGAAGGGGCTAATTTGTTGTTGATTAGCGCCGTGTTATTTGTCATTTTCGCTGCCTTCTTTAACGGCCTGGGGTTGTTGGGGCAGTTCTGGCCGTTGTTGATTATTGTGGCCGGTTTGTGGCTGCTGTGGAAGAACCGCAGTGCGCGCCCGCAAAGCAAGAAATAAGGTTGGCTACGGCCGTGCAACCTTTTGCCTCAACTGCCGTATTGGTTGATGAATTTAGCAAGCAACTATTTTGTGGAGGTCTAAACGATGAGTGAAAAACGATTAATGCGTCGACGCCATGACCGAATGTTGTTCGGTGTCGCTGGCGGTGTGGCTGATTATTTGAATATTGATCCGGTGATCGTGCGCCTGGCCTTTGTCTTGATGACACTGCTGCACGGGTGGGGTTTGCTGATCTACGCCGTCCTGGCGATTGTGATGCCCCAAGAGGGCGAAGCCAGTGCCAAGGCTAACCCATTTGACGAGGAAGAGATCGTCATCAAAGACGCCGGCTAACTCAATTTGCTGTCACCTCTGGCAATGGCAAGCCGACTGCCTGCCACAATCTCCTGACGCCAGAGTTGCAGAAACGGCCGTTCCCCCGGGAACGGCCGTTTTTTTGTGTCTGCCACTCGTGTTTTGAGTATAATCCACCCCATGGCTTCCTTATTACAAAAACTGCGCACCCTCTTCCGCGCCTCCCTCCACGAGGCTGCAGACAAAGCTTTGCAAAAAAGCGACCTGGCCGTTTACGATGAATACATCCGCCAGGCCGAACGCGAGGTGGAAGAGTTCAAACGCTCCATTACCCCTATGTTTGCCCAGGTAAAAACCACCAAACGTCGCCGTGAAGCCCTGGCCGATAAGGCCGCCGGACTGGACATCATGGTTGATGAGTACTTGAAGAGCGGCAAACGGACCGAAGCCATGGTCACCCAAAAACAATTCAGTTCCATTATGGAGCTGATCCAGACCTACGACAGCTCTCTGGCCAAACAAGTCACCGCCGCCGAAACTCTGCAAGACGTGCAGGTAAAGCTGGAAGGGCGGCTGGCCATCGCCAAACAAGAACGCGAAGAACTGGCCTTCTTGCTGCAGTTGGCCCAATCCAAAGAACTTTCCACCAAAGCGATGCAGTCGCTGGACAACCTGATTAACGACAGCGACTCCGAAGTATCGCAGGCTGCCGAGAACATTCGCCGCCGCCTGGATCATGCCGACGCTGCCTGGGAAGTGCAGGCCGGCAGTCTGGATCGCCAGCTAGATGATGCCATGCAGAGCCTGGAAGTGGAAGCCCAACTGGCTGCACGGATGGAACGCCTCGGACTCTGATGAAAACTGCCCTGGTGCACGACTGGATGAATCAAATAGGCGGCGCGGAAGACGTCCTGGAGGCGCTGGTCGATCTCTATCCCGGCCGGCCCATTTTCACGTCGTTGTACTGGCCTAAAAAAATGCCAGCCTATTGGCAGCAGTGGGACATCCGCACCAGCTTTATTGATCGGTTGCCGTTTGCCCGCCAGAACCAGCAGATCTACTTTCCACTTTACCCTTACGCTTTCGAGCATTTTGATTTTCGGGATTACGATCTGGTGATCAGCAACAAAAGCGGCTTTTGCCATGGCATCATCACCGGCCCGGAAACCACGCACATTTGCTACTGCCTGACGCCCACGCGCTACGTCTGGCGTTATCATCAATATGCTGAGCAGGAAAATCTGGGGAA
Source organism: Ardenticatenaceae bacterium (assembly GCA_020634395.1). Classification (GTDB taxonomy): domain Bacteria; phylum Chloroflexota; class Anaerolineae; order Promineifilales; family Promineifilaceae; genus Leptovillus. The sequence continues at coordinate 59,387 of JACKBU010000029.1, forward strand.
AGTCACGCGCAGCTTACTCACGCCGTTTCTAACTTATTTGCGCATGTGGGATCGTCTGGCAGCGGACCGTGTAGATTATTTCATTGCCATATCAGAAGAAGTCCGTCGAAGAATCGCCAAGATATATCACCGCGACTCGGTTATTATCCATCCACCGGTGGACGTGCATCGTTTCGAGCCGGCAGCCTGTGTGGAAGATTATTATTTGTTTGTGGGGCGTCTGGTCCCATATCGGCGGATTGATTTGTTGATTGAGGCATTTAACCAGTTAGAACGGCCGTTACTCATTGCCGGCGATGGTCGTGACCGCGAGCGGCTGGAAGCGTTGGCCGGGCCAACCATTACGTTCCTGGGTTACGTGCCCGACGCGGATTTGCCCGACCTCTTTTCTCGCTGCCGCGCCTTCGTCTTTCCCGGCGAAGAGGATTTTGGCATCGCCCCTATCCAGGCTATGGCCGCCGGGCGCCCGGTGATCGCCTACGCCGGCGGTGGCTCGCTGGAGACAGTGCGTCACGGTCAAACCGGCTGGTTGTTCACAGAGCAGTCGGTGGCGGCCATCCAGAAGGCCGTAGAAGAGGCGGATGAAATAAGGGTGGACGGCCGTCTCATCCGCCAGCACGCCCAACAGTTCGATACCTCGGTCTTCAAGCAGAAAATGCAGACCTTTATCGAACAGAAAATGGCAGAGCACCGGCAGCCCAAGCTGGGCCTGTTTCAAAAGAAAGGAAGTTGATTTGTGGAATTAAGACGGTATTGGTCAGTACTCAAACGCCGCTGGTGGCTGCTGCTGGTTCCGGCCGTGGTGGTGCTGGCCGTGGAGTTGATCACCTACCAGCCGCCGCCGCCGGTGTATAACGCTGGCATGCGCTTTTTGGTCGCCCAGCAACCGGGCGAAGAAGCCCGCACCGCGGACGAACAGCGCTACTACAACTGGCTGTCTTCGGAATACATAGTCAACGGGTTGTCTGATTGGGTGTCTGGCGGTGAGTTTGCCACGGCCGTAAGCCAGGAGTTAGCCCGCTCAGGCGTCAACGTACCGGCGCAGGCCATCCAGGGCGCACTGGCGACGGACAACGCCCGCAGTATGCTGCTCGTTTCCCTGACCTATGGTGATACGCCTACACTGGCGGCGATGATGGATGCGGCCATCACCGTGCTAACGGAGCAAAACGCGTCTGCTTTGCCACAGTTGGGTGGGGAAACGGCCGTGCTCGTCCAGCTAGATCCCGTTTTTGTCAATCAGATTCCGGCCGGTATTCGCAGCCAGTTGGACCTGCCCTTGCGTGTAGCCATTGCGCTGGCGGCCGGGTTTGGCCTGGCGCTGTTGGCCGAGTACCTGGATCCCACAGTGCGCGAGCGCCGGGAAGTGGAAGCGCTCGGCCTGCCGGTGTTGGGCGAAATCCCGAAAAAGTAATAGAGGAGAACAACGTGGAATTACGTGATTATGTGCGCATTTTGCGCCAGCGAGGCTGGGTGATTGTGGTGATGGCGGTGTTAACGGCCGTGGCCGCCTTCGGCTTCAGCAAAATGCAAACGGAACTATACGAGTCTAACTTGAAGATGCTCGTTTTACCCTCGCGCACCGACTTTGGCCAGGCGCAGGCGGCCAAAGAGCTGCTGCGCAGCTATGAGCAGTGGCTCTACAGCCGCTATCGCGCCCAGGCTGTGATCAACGAACTCCAGCTCGATATGACCGCCGACGCCCTGCTCGGCGACATGAAAGTGGCTTCCGACAATTCCAGCTTTGTCATCCAGATGACGGTGGAAAACAGTGATCCTAATCTGGCCAACGACATTGCTACCGCCTGGGGCAACCTGCTCATCCAATGGCAAAACGCCAACAACGACAAGCTGCAAAAAGAGGACCGGATCACGATTGAATTTTTGGATGATCCGCAGGCCAGCCTGTCGCAGCCTAACACCAAGATCAATACGGCCGCGGGGTTTGTGTTTGGTGCGCTCATCGGCGTCCTTATCGTGTTTGCTCTGGAATGGTATGAATCTGGCATTATGCGCCGCACAGAAGACGTGGAGCGCTATCTGGACATTCCAGTCATTGGCAGTATCCCAAACCAATGAAGCTCTAAGCTGTTAGCCGTGAGCCATTAAGCTGCAGGCCAGAAGCTAACAGCTAAAAAAGTGTGACTATGAACTTGATAACATTAACTGATCCTCGGTCGCCGGTAAGTGAAGCGTACCGGACGTTGCGGACAAACCTCTCGTTTTACAGCCTGGACAACCCGCTGCGCAGCCTGGTGGTTACGGCTCCGGCTTCGGGCGAAGAAAAGAGTGTGGCTGTGGCTAACCTGGCCGTGACGATGGCCCAGAGCGGGCGCCGCACGGTGTTGGTGGATTGTGATCTGCGACGGCCGTCGCTGCACACCTTCTTCAACCTCAACAACGACGCCGGCCTGACCAGCATGGTCCTCAACGACGATGCCACGCCGCCGCTGCAGGCCACCAGCGTCGAGAACCTCTGGCTGCTGGCCAGCGGTCCCAAGCCGCCCAATCCGGCCGATTTGCTCGGCTCGCGCAAGATAGATCAACTCATCGAACTACTTACTGACCAATACGACGTGGTGTTGTTCGATGCCCCGCCGGTCATCGCCGTGACCGACGCGGCCGTGCTGGGAGCCAAAGTCGATGGTGTGCTGCTGGTTATCAGCGCCGGCAAGTCGCGCCGCGACCATGCCGAGCGAGCCAAGGAAATGCTGGAAAAAGCGCGCGTGCGCATCATTGGCGTGGCTCTGACCAATGCGCCCAAGGACAGCAGTCTGGATGGTTATTACGAGTAGTTCTCCCCTTTAGTCTGGTGAGATTGGTCCTGCCGCAAAGGTTGGACCACTCTTGCTCTTTTCCTCGCCATGCAAGTTTCAGCCGCCGCCAGTTTGCCAGACAGGTCTTCCCGAGTTAGCCGCCAGGAGTGGGGGATAGTGCTGGTGGTTGGCCTGCTATTGTTGGGGCTGACGGCCGTTCCTTACCTCCTCGCCTCTCTCACCGTCCAGCCGG
>JACKBU010000003.1 GCA_020634395.1 Ardenticatenaceae bacterium
AAGTTGTTCCAGATCTGGTACAGCATGTCGGGGGTCAGGGCCACGGGAAAAGCCGCATGGTAGGCCAGGGCGCGGTGGGCCTGGCCGAACTTTTTGGTGAAAGCGGCCAGACGGGCGTCGGCCCGGTCAATTTCGGCGGGCGTGAACTGGGCCAGGCGGTCGGTTTCGGCCAGGGTCATGGCTGATAACGCTCCTGCGCGTGCGGACGGGCGCCGCGCAGCACCTTGATTGCTCCTTGCAGCCCGATACGGGTGGTCTCGTACATGGCCACCTGCCGGGCAATGAGGCCGGCGCTGCTGGCGGCCCAGCGCGTTTGCGGCATGGGATTGAGCCAGGCCAGATGGCGCACGGCCGTTTGCAGTTGCTGCAGGAAGACGGCCGTTTGCCGGACGCGCGCTTCGTCTATCCTTCCCCGCGCCGCCCCGGCGTCGCTGAAAATCAGGACCGACGTGTGCAGGGGATGGACGTGGTTGAGCAGATCTGGCAGCGGCACAAACAACTGGTAATGGGGGTCGAGATAAAGATAATCGCGCGGGCAGTCGTGGAAATAAAACACGTTGGCCGCGCCCAACCGCCCGCCATCGTGCGCCGAGGAAGCCAAACGGCGGCCCAGAGAATGAAACGGCGTCATCGAGCCATCCCGATCCAGCAGGAGGATAAGTTGGGCGCGATTGGTGCGGCGTGGGCGCAAGACAGGATCAACCAGAAAGCCATCGCGGGCAATTTTGTCTACGGTGGCGTCGATGTCCAGTTCGACCGGCGGACCAAAACGGGCAGCGCGGCGCAGATAGCGCCAGCTTTGTTTCATCTGGCGGCTGGTGAGAGGCAGGTAGTCGCCAGTGAAACTGTAGTAGAAGCGGCTGACCAGGTCGAGTTGGCGGCGCGAGCTTTCGGCCACCTGCGCTTCGTCGGCCAGGCGGCTGAGGGCTTGCAGTTGGTTGAAGGACTGCTGCACCGGATCGGCAGCTTGCTCCCAGGTTTCGTCGTCGGGAAAGTCGTCGAGTTCGATAGTTTCTTCGGGGAAGGAAACGGCCGTTTCTTCCAAAGTTGGCAAGTCGATTGGCTCTGCGGGGGTAGGAGCGGCGGAACGGCCGTAATCCAGCGGGATCAGGCGCTCAAAATGGTGGGCGAACAGCTGGTACAGGGTCGGATCGGCGCTTTTGAGCCACAGCGCCTGGCACAGCCTGCACAACCGATCTCGGTCCGATTCGTCCAGGCCGCCCTGCACGGCCGTTAGCACCGCCTCATAATCGCGGATACCCAGAGGCAGCCCGGCCAGGCGCAGCTCGGTGAAGAGCTGGTAGAGGGGGTGGGTGGAATCGGGTGAATTCATAGTCGGGTAGTCAAGTGGTCAGGTAGTCAGGTAGTCAGGTAGTCAGGTGGTCGTTGATTGTTATGCGTTGCTTGTTGATTGTTGGCCGTTGGTTTCGGGCTCGACGTAGCGGTTAAGCGCCTCTTTGTTTTTGAGCAAGACGGTGCGATAGGGCAGCGTGGTTTCATCGGCCAGCAGAGCCAGAGCTTCGGCGGTAGTGTGGCGGTGGCGCAGGACTTTGAACCAGTCAATGAGTTCGCTGGTGCTAACCAGTTTGCCGGCCTCGCCCTGTCCTTCGGCCAGTTCGCCGCGCAGCAGTTCAAAACGACGCACGGCCTCGGCCACCAGCCGGGTTTCGTCGGCGGTGGGGTTGGCGTCCAGGCAGTGCGCAGCGACAATGGCTTGCAGCAGGTCGGTCTTAGGAAAGTCGATGTAAAAGAAGACACAGCGGCGCAAAAAGGCGTCCGGTAGTTCTTTTTCGTGATTGCTGGTGATGAAGATAATGGGTTCGGACTGCGCCTCGACCCAATACTCTTCCTCAGTTCCATCGGGGCGGAAGCGGCTTGACTCGTCCACTTTGAAGCGCCGTTCGTCCAGTTCAATGAGCAGGTCGTTGGGGAAGTCGATGTCGGCTTTGTCAATTTCGTCGATGAGGACGACGGTGCGGCGTTTGTTTTTGAAGGCGCGGCCCAGCGGTCCGTCTTTAACGTACTGCTGGACGTCTTCGGGGGAATTGGCCGGGGCAACGGCCGTTTCCTCCCCACTTTTTACCCTGGCGGCGGTCAGCTGGGCGTCGCGCAAACGGCTGACCGCGTCGAAGATATACAGGCCGTCGCGGGCGCGGCTGGTGGACTTGACCGGCCAGAATTCAAAGGGCCATTCGTCCAGACCGTTGCGTTTAGCCAGTTCAAAAGCGACAGCTTCGGCCAGACGAGATTTGCCGCAGCCTGGTTCGCCGCGCAGGAGCAACGGCCGTTTCAAAAATATAGCCAGCTCTACCGCCTGCACCAGATCAGCATCCGGGATGTAGGGCTGCAGCGGCGGCCGTTTCAGCCGCCGGCGCACGGCCTGGTCTTCTTCTTGCGGCTGGAAGGAGCCATCATAAATCAGTGTGTCGGGCAGTGGTTCGGTCATAGGACCTCCCTGTGGATTGCGGATTGCCGATTTCAGATTGCGGATTGCCGGCGCGTCACGGATTTTTACCGGTCAGGCGTGCTTCGACAGCCTCCAGTTGAACCTCCGGGAAGCGCGCGGCCATGATTTCCAGGAAACGTTCCTGGGATGGAAATTCAAGGTAATAAAACAGGCAGCGGCGCAGGAAGGCGGGCGGCAGCACCTTTTCGTCGCTGCTGGTGACGATGACGATGGGATGGGTTTGAGCCACGATCCATTCTCCTGTTTCGACGATCTGGAATTTTTGTTCATCCAACTCGATAAGCAGATCGTTGGGGAAGTCGATATCGGCCCGATCAATGTCGTCGATGAGGACCACGGCGCGGCGCGTGTTGGTGAAGGCGCGGCCCAAAGGCCCCAGGCGCACGTAACGGCGCGGATGAATGTCAACGGCCGTGCCACGGGCCGCGAGTTGGGCATCGCGCAGGCGAGCCACGCCGTCAAAACTATACAAACCATCGCGCGCCTGGCTGGTGGAACGAATGGGCCACACCTCAAAGGGCCAGGTGACACCAGCACGCTGCCCCAATTCATGGGCCACAGCCGCCGCCAGGCTGGATTTGCCGGAACCGGGTACGCCGTTGAGGAGCAACGGCCGTTCCAGCACAATCGCCAGGTTCACCGCCTGCACCAATCCCGGCTCGGGGAGATACGGCCGTTCCGCCGACTGCCAGCGCGCGTCGCCCGTGTAGGTCAGGTCTACGGTTTCAGCCACGAACTGAACTCTCCGTAATAATCGTAGCCGCACGCGCCGCAAATGTATTCCAGAACCTGCTCAGGAATACCGTTATTACTGCTTTGCAGCACTTCGTCGGTCGTCTCTGGGCGAAAGGCGAACTGGCGGAAAGGGGGATCGCACTCGTGGGGGATCAAATCAACTAGCCAGGCTTCCAGGTGCTCCCGGGTGAAGGGCTTGAGCGGCGGCAGCGGGATAGGCGGCGGATCGGCGGGCGGCAGCACAGCCAGCACATCTTCGCTCAACTTGCCCCGTTCATCTACCAGAAAAGCCAACAGCTTGCGATCTGAATTTTGCCCCTCTTTCGCCTGCCAGGCCACGACCTGGGGCGCCAGCGTCTCCCAAAACTGCTCGATGAGTAAAGGCAGGAGCTGATCGGTAATGCCTTCCAGGAAAAAGATGACGTGACGCGTTTGCAACTGGTTGCAGACGCCGTTGATGATCGTGGCCTTATCTTCGGCGCTGAGCGGGAACTGGAAGCGAGCCTGTCCCAGGCCGACCTTGTGGGCAATCTGCCGCCAGAGGGCATCGGGGTTGTTGGGCAGGGAATTGGTGGCGAGCGAGAGGGGCGTTACGGCCGTTTCCGGTCCCATATCGATCAGCAGCCGTTTGAGCAGGAGGTGCGCCCCGTAGGCCGGCTGGCTGGAGACGGCAAAGGCGGCCACAGGGCGATCCAGGTTATGGCGAAAGGTCGTCACCTGTGCCCGGTAGTTGAGAGTGAGGAAGGGTTTGAAAACGGCCGTGGCCGGCAGCTTTACCGGCGGCGGCGCCGGTTTTTCGGCGCCAAACAGCAGGTCCAACTGGTCGCGGGTAATCTGCCCGCCCGATTGGTCGGCGAGGGTTTGCAGGAGTTGGGGCCAACGGCCGTTTTCCCACATGTACAGCTGCAGCTTTTCCGCTTTGCTTTCCCGCCAGCTTGGGGACCCCCATGGTTCGGTTTCCGGCCCGCCAAAGTTGCGCACCTCCAGCCCCAGGGCGGTAAAAAGAGTGGTGAGCTTGGCCTCGGTGTTGCCCTGCTGGGCGATGAGTTCGTGCAGGCAGCCCGGCAAATCGGCGGCGCGATTGGGTAACTGTTTTTGTAGTTCCTGGAAGAGGTCGAGCAAACGGCCGTGTTTCTTCATGTGCTCTTGCAAGCTCAGCGCCTTCTTAAACTTACTGCTGCCCGGCAGATCTTCAAAGTCCACCTTCAAGCGGTAAGACAGAAGCTCCATCTCGCTCAGATCAAAAACACTAATAATTTCAAAGCTGCGCAGCAGTTCCATTGCCTTTTGCCGTTAGAACAAACCCTCAACCGGATGATAATTTCATCTTACAATTCCCAGCTTCAATGTCAAGCCGATGCGGGTGATCAATGCGCCAAAATCTTACTCAAGAACAACTGTGTCCGCTCGTGCTGCGGCTTGCCAAAAATCTGCTCCGGCGGCCCCACCTCAATGATTTGTCCATCATCCATAAACACCACGCGGTCGGCCGCCGCCCTGGCAAAACCCATTTCGTGTGTCACCACCACCATCGTCATGCCCGCCTTGGCCAGATCCAACATTACGTCCAGCACTTCCTTGATCATTTCCGGATCCAGCGCGCTCGTCGGCTCGTCGAACAGCATGATCTTGGGCTGCATCGCCAGAGAACGGGCAATGGCCACCCGCTGCTGCTGGCCACCCGACAACTGCCGGGGATACGCCCCAGCCTTCTCCGGAATGCCCACCCGCTGCAGCTGCTCCATAGCGATTTCTTCCGCTTCGTCTTTGCTGCGCTTGCGCACCTTTTCCTGGGCGATGCTCACATTTTGCAAAACCGTCAGGTGCGGAAACAGGTTAAACTGCTGGAACACCATGCCCACTTCCGCCCGCACTTCGTTAATATTCGTCTTTTTATCTTCCAGGTGGACGCCATCAATGTAGACAGCCCCGCTCGTGGGCACTTCCAGGTGATTGATACACCGCAAGACGGTGCTCTTGCCAGAACCGCTGGGGCCAACAATCAAAACCACTTCGCCGCGTTTTACCCGGAAATCAACACCCTTAACAGCCTGCACCGAGCCAAAATACTTGTGCAACTGCTCCACTACAATAATTTCGTCGCTCATTTAACGTGAATCCTTGCCCAACCGCTGCTCATACCAGCGCAAAAGCAGACTGAGGGCGATCGTCATGGTCAGGTAACAAAACGTCAGCACCAGGTATGATTCTGGAAAGCGAAACGTGCTGCCGGCGTAGAGGCGAGCTCGCTGTGTCAACTCGCGCACGGCCAAAACCGAGGCCAGCGAAGAGTCTTTCAGCATGGCAATAAAATCGTTGCCCAGGGCCGGGGAAATGTTACGGATGGCCTGGGGCAAGATGATGAACTGCATGGACTGGCGGTAGTTCATGCCTAAAGATCGTGCGGCTTCCATCTGGCCTTTAGAAATAGATTCAATCCCGGCACGAAAAATCTCTGCCAAAAAAGCGCCGTAAATAATGGCTAAGGACAGTATGGCGCGCAGTTCGATCGACACGTTGCGGTTGTCTATGCCCATTCCATTGCTGATCGCGGGAACCAGCACAAAAGCCAGGGTTAAGATCAACACCAGAGTCGGCACACCACGAATAAACTCCACATAGGTGATGGCAATGTTGCGCACCAGCGCATTGCTGCTAATTCGACCTAATCCGGCCAGCAAGCCTAAAACCAGCGCCAGAGCAAAACCCGCCAGGGTGATGTATAAGGTTAGGCGAATGCCGGGTATGATGAAGAGGAACGCTTCTCTAATATTCTCGTTGGTGAACACCAAAATGGCCATGACCACGAGAAAACCCAAAATGGCTACAAGCCACCAGGGGAACTCACGCCAGTTATCACGCCAGGATACGTCGGGGATCTGAATCTCTGGACCTGCCATCTTACCTCCTGTCTGTGCAATAAAAAATGGTTACTTGGGTAGTAAAAATAATACCTTGAAAAGGGCTTAAAACAAAGAAGCGCCAGAGAGTGATTTCTCTGGCGCTTCCGATTAAGTTAGACGGCCGTTAACTGGTCAGGTGAATTCTTACCGCGTTAACTTTCCAGGTCATCATAGGTGATGTCGAAGTCCGGCCCAAAGTACTGCAAATTGACCGCTTCCAGGAAACCGTTGGCCTTCAGTTCTCTCAGGGCCGTATTGACGGGCTCAACCAGGTCACTGCCCTGGGGATAGATGAAACCCAACTGGTCGCTGGACATCGACGGACCCACCAGCTTCAACTGGTCGGCGTTCTCGCCCAGGTAACCCTGCCCGGCCACTTCGTCGATGATCACCGCGTCAATGTCACCGGAGATGAGCGCCTGCACGGCAAACGGGAACTGCTCGAAGGCTTGAATCCGGTCTTCCGGCAGGAACTGGGTGGCTGTTTCGTAGTTGGTCGTGCCGGTTTGGGTGCCCAGCACCAGGTCCGGGTTGTTGACGATGTCGTCGATGCTCTCGATGCGGTCCTCGTCCAACCGTACCAGCAGACGCTGCTCGATGTTGATGTACCCCTCGGAGAAGTCCACAATCTCGGCCCGGTCCGGCGTGATGGTGATGCCGTCGGCGGCGGCGTCATACTGTCCATCGGCTACAGCCTGGATCATGCCTTCCCAGCCCGCTTCTACGTACACCGGCGTGCAGTTGATCAACGAGCAAATCTCGTTCCACACGTCGTAGTCCCAACCGGCCGGTTCGCCGGTGTCCGGGTCGATGTAGTTGAAGGGTAAGTAGGCGTTTTCTACGGCGATGGTTACTTCACGGCCGTCTAAATCAGGCATCTCGGCGCTGTCATCGGCGGCCGGCGTTTCTTCTTCCGGCGGGAACAAATCGTCGTAGGTGATGTTGAATTCCGGCCCAAAGTACTGCAAATTGACCGCTTCCAGGAAGCCATTTTGCGCCAGCTCACGGATGGCAGCATTGACAGGCTCAACCAGGTCGCTGCCTTTAGGATAGATGAAACCCAACTGGTCGCTGGACATCGACGGACCCACCAGCTTCAACTGGTCGGCGTTCTCGCCCAGGTAACCCTGCCCGGCCACTTCGTCGATGATCACCGCGTCAATGTCACCGGAGATGAGCGCCTGCACGGCAAACGGGAACTGCTCGAAGGCTTGAATCCGGTCTTCCGGCAGGAACTGGGTGGCTGTTTCGTAGTTGGTCGTGCCGGTTTGGGTGCCCAGCACCAGGTCCGGGTTGTTGACGATGTCGTCGATGCTCTCGATGCGGTCTTCATCCAACCGTACCAGCAGACGCTGCTCGATGTTGATGTACCCCTCTGAGAAGTCCACAATCTCGGCCCGGTCCGGCGTGATGGTGATGCCGTCGGCGGCGGCGTCATACTGCCCATCGGCCACGGCCTGGATCATGCCTTCCCAGCCCGCTTCTTCGTACACCGGCGTGCAGTTGATCAACGAGCAAATCTCGTTCCACACGTCGTAGTCCCAGCCGGCCGGTTCGCCGGTGTCCGGGTCGATGTAGTTGAAGGGTAAGTAGGCGTTTTCTACGGCGATGGTTACTTCACGGCCGTTCAGATCCGGCAACCCCGTGCTTTCTGTAGCCGCCGGTTCTTCCGTGGGCGGCGTTTCGGCCGTGGGTTCCTCAACCGCCGGCGCTTCCGCAGTCGGTTCGGCCGGAGAAGCCGGTTCAGCGGTATTTGTGGTACCGCCGCCGCAGGCTGCCAGTATCAAAACCAGCAGCAATGAGACAACTAACAATGTCCATTTCTTATTCATCTTCTATCTCCTTTAAATAGTTAACCTTTCATATTGGACTTTTACTGCGGGTTACTTGAGGTTATGTGGTTGTAAATTTTTTCATAGGGCACTTTATTTGTCAAATGCCCTAAACAGACAAGACCTGACGGTTTCGGCGGACTGTCAGGTCTTGCAACTAACGGATTGGAAGCCGGCTCAGCCAGCCATCACACCTTAACGACGGAATCATCTTCTCCGTAGGAATTGGGCAGATAAGCATCGGCTTCCCAATCGTTTTCCCAACGTTCGCCGTCGAGCAAATAGCGGAAGCGGTAGGCCTTGCCGGGTGTCAGGGACAGGATGATGCTAAAGCTGCCGTCCTTCAATTTTTTCATGGGGTGGCTTTCGGTGCTCCAGCCATTAAAGTCGCCAACAATCGCGGCCGTTTCCGCTTCTACCTCTGCCGGCAACTTAAACGTAACCCGGCACACCTTGCCGGTTTTTGAATAACTTTTATTTAACATATTAACCTCCCTTCGTATGTCGAAAAACCTAATTCAACCAACTGCGCCGCAAGGTTGCACGCTTCAGCGCTGTCTGGCGCTTACTAAACATCATATTGCGCCTCACCATCTATGGCAAGATCAATACACCAGGAGTGCGCAATTTTCCAGTAACTCCCGAAAACTTTCCGGGATTTTTACCCATTTACTTATCAAGAATTTAGTGTAAGTTTGGGCTACGCTCTATGCAAGGGGTAAGTTGGCAGAATAACATTCCTTACAGCTTGTGTAGGGTAACCTAAAAATCAGCCTGCAAGCCGGCCCCGGTTGGACTTTTTTGCGTGTCCGCACAAAAATAGGCATTATTACCGTAAAGTTCATTCTGAAGGATAAGTGGCAGAAGCATGTCGGAAACCTTTTGTTATCACCCTGATGTAGCCGCCGCTCTGGCCGATGGCGGTCCCGTGGTGGCTCTGGAAAGCACGGTTATTACCCACGGCTTACCCTACCCGCAAAATGTAGCGGCGGCCATGGCCATGGAAACGGCCGTGCGCAGCGCCGGCGCAGTGCCGGCCACCATCGGCATCATCCAGGGCCAGGTCTATATCGGCCTGGACGGCGACCAGATTGAGTATCTGGGGCAGCGCGCCGGACAAGACGTGCGCAAATGCAGCCGCCGTGACCTGCCGCTGGTGCTGGCCTGCCGCGGCGATGGCGCCACCACTGTCGCCGGGACGATGATCCTGGCCCACCTGGCGGGTATCGAGCTGTTCGCCACCGGCGGCATCGGCGGGGTACATCGCGGCCATCCCTTCGATGTGAGTGCGGACCTGGCGGAACTGGGGCGCACGCCGGTAACGGTCATCAGCAGCGGGGCCAAGTCGATCCTGGATTTGCCGGCCACGCGGGAAGTGCTGGAGACCAACGGCGTGCCGGTGATCGGCTACGGCACGGATGAGATGCCGGCCTTTTTTGCACCCTCCAGCGGCCTGCCGGTGGACCTGCGCCTGGACACGCCGGAGAGCGCGGCGGCCGTCATTGCGGCGCGGCGCCGTTTAGGTTTGCAAAGCGGGCTGCTCATCACCGTACCCGTACCGGCCGCCGCAGCCTGCGACCCGGAAGAATTAGAAGCGGCCATCAGCCAGGCCACACAGGAGGCCGATGCACAAGGCATTCATGGACCGGCGGCCACGCCCTGGTTGTTGAGCCGGGTGGTGACGTTGACTGACGGCCGTAGCCTGGAAGCGAACGCGGCACTGCTGCAGAATAACGGCCGTGTCGCCGGACAAATCGCTGCAGCCCTGGCCAAACAACACTAATCAATCCCCTGTACCCGACTTGATTCCTATCGATCATTTCTGGTCCTTGGGTATAATCAAACAAGGCATCGGAGACACTTCGGCAGATAAACTATCATCGCAACGGCCTCTCCAGCAGACGACAATCGTTCATGAAAGAACAAATCACAGCACTTGTAAAGAAGGAATTCCAGCGCCTGCAATGGCTCTCTTTCGCCATTTTGGTGCTTGCCTTCTTCATCCTGGTGGCTGCCTTTTATTACGTCGTGGGCGTGCTGCTGGGCAATCCCCTGACCAACTGGATGACCGGATTGGTCATCACCTCTCTTCTCTTTCTAGGCGTCACGGTCATCATCTTTGCCCTGATGGCGCAGGCCGATGACCGCTTAACCACCAAGATTAACCGCACCGTCTACGACGAAACCCATGACCTGGAAGCCGCCAACAAACGGCTTAAATCACTGCAAGAGCTGGCCTCCATCATGCGCGCCACGTTGAGCTTTGAACGGGTGGTGGAAGAAGCTCTGAACGTCTGCAACCAGGCGCTGATCGACAGCGGCACGCCGCGCGAGTCGCTGATCAGCACGGTTTTTCTTTTTGCCGGGGAGACGCTGCGCCCGGTAGCCACGCGCAGTTTTTCCGGCAGCGACCTGGATCGGCGGATTCCGGGGAAGCGCGGCATAGTGGGCAAGGCACTGCGCGATGTGGTAGTGACCGTCAGCAACAACGTGGAGCGCGATCCGGAAATCCGCACGTTTTCGGCCTTTCGCAGCTGCCAGATAGCCATTTGTATTCCCCTGCGGGCCGGGTTTAACATTTTTGGGGCGATGTTGATTGCTTCTAAAACGGCCGTGCAGCTAAACGAAGAGCATTACGAACTGTTTTCCTCCGTCGCCGACCAGGCCGTTATCTCCCTGCAAAACGCACGCCTATACCAGGAACTGGATGCCGAGAAGCAGCGCCTGATAGACGCCAACGAGAACGCGCGTAAAGAGCTGGCGCGCGATTTGCACGACGGCCCCACCCAAAGCATTGCCGCCATTGCCATGCGGATCAACTTTATCCGCTCGCTGGTTACCCGCGACCCCGACCAGGCGATTATGGAGCTGCAAAAGGTGGAAGAGCTGGCCAAACAAACCTCGAAGGAGATCCGGGGGATGCTGTTTACGCTACGGCCGTTAATCCTGGAAACGCAGGGACTGCAGGCCGCCATCGAGACCGTCATCACCCGCCTGCGAGAAACGGACGGCCTGAACGTGCAGCTCAACGGCGGCGAGCACGCCAACCTGCTGGATGACGCCGCGCAAAGTGTCGTCTTCTCCATCGTCGAAGAGGCTTTGGGCAACGCCCGCAAATATTCGCAGGCCAACCAGATCGAAGTGCGCTTCTGGAAGGAAGAAAACCTGTTCGTGGCCCGCATTCAAGATGACGGCGTAGGCTTCGATACCCAGGACGTGAATCGTGACTACAGCTCGCGGGGCAGCCTGGGCATGGTCAACATGCGCGAACGGGCAGAGCGTATTGACGGCTCGCTGCGGGTAGAGTCTACGCCCAAACAAGGCACCACCATTACCCTGGTTGTTCCCCTGGAAAAACACGGCCGTCCCTTTGCCGCCGGCGTTTATCGCAAACCAACCACCACCCCTTAAACGGCGGATCGCGTGTCCTCCACCCTCACTTCTCTGCATTCCGGTTTTGCAGCCCTCAGCCGCAGGCTGCCCCTCTGGCTGCTGGCCGCCCTGAGCCTGGCCGGCTACCTCATCCTGTGCTGGTGGATGCCCCTGCTGCCCAATTACGATCGCCTGCCGCTGGTGGACGTGCGCACCTTTTCGCCTTCCTTGGGCAGCGGCCTGCTGTACGGGCTGCTGCTCTGTGGGCTGTTTGTGATTTACGGTCTGGCTTACCGGCGCGTGCGGCAGGCTGAACGGCCGTTTCCCCTCTCCCTCCTGCTGCTGACCACCGGCCTCTTTATCCTGCCCCTGCTCTTCACGTATCCCATCAACGCCAACGACATGTACCGCTACGTTATCCGCGGGCGCAATACCAGCCAGTATGGCGCCAACCCGTTCACGACGCCGCCCAGCCAGCTGCCGGAAAACGACTTTTCCGCCTACGCCGGCGAATGGCGCGACGCAACTTCGCCCTACGGCCCGGTGTGGGAGGCGGCGGCGGCGGCCATCGCCAGCCTGAACGGCGACAACCTGCTGCTGGGCCTGGTGCTGATCAAAGCGTTTGCCGGCCTGCTGCATCTGGGCACAGCGGTGTTGATCTGGCGGCTGCTGCGGCGGCAGGTAACGGCCGTGCGCGCCGCCTACACCCTGCTGTGGGCCTGGAACCCGGTCCTGCTGCTCATTTTCGTCGTCGATGGGCACAACGATATTTTGATGCTCTTCTGGCTGGTGCTGGGCGTGTGGGTCATGCGGCGCGGCCACCTGACGACCGGGCTGCTGGTGATGCTGCTGTCGCCGCTGACCAAGTTCATCGGCCTGCTGGCTCTGCCCTTCTTCTTCCTGGCCGCCTGGCGGCAGCTGCCGGGCTGGCGGGCGCGGCTTTGGCTGGCAGGGAGCACGGCCGTTGGCGGTCTGGCCCTGATCTTTCTCACCTTTCTACCGTTCGGTTCGCCCCTTACCTACGGGCAGCGGCTGCTGTACGAGGCCACCGGCGTGCCCGGCTTTTCGCCGGCCGTGCTGCTCTTTTTCCTGGCCGGCATTTTGGGCATTCCCCCTTCTTATCCGTTGTTGTATGGATTGGCTGCGGCCACGGCCGTGGCCGCGGTATTGCTAGGATTATGGTTGTTGTGGCGGGCGGCACACGGCCGTTCCCCCCTGCGCGGGACCGCCGACATCTTTGCCCTCTACATCGTCCAGGCGCTCAGCTTCCGCATCTGGTACGCGTCCTGGCCCTTCCCCTGGCTGGTGCTGGACGCCCCCGACGCGCCCTCGGCCTGGCACACCTTCCGGCTGCATACCGGCCTCTGGTTTTTGTTAACCGCCCAGCTTTCGGTGCTGATCTACGGGCATCTGCGGGTGTATGCCCTGGGCGGCAGCGCTCCGCTGGCCCACGTCATCGGCGTGCCCTTTACGTTTGGGCTGCCGCTGGTGCTGGCCTGGCTGTCGGCCCAACCGCCCGGAGGCTTTGGCCCGTTTAAGAAATAAGGAGGTTGCACCCAGCGACCTTATCAGTTACTCTCTAGTCGATTCAGCCAAATGGATCGGGTCTTTCGCTAGAGGACACTGCAGAACCAACCACCAACATCCTCAATCAACTCTGTCTACAATTCAGAAGAAGCGGCAATCGCCAAAGTGTATCAGTAGCCGGCCGTAAAGGTTGCTTGCTGGATTTATTTCCTGCCAGGTTGTCTGGCTATATTCCCATGGAGAGACTTTATGCCACTATTTAGCCGTGAATCTTTATGGTCCTTTCCCCCGTTTCTCAAAGTATCAGGGCTGCTGTTCATCATCAGCCTGGGTTTCCTGGGGATGGTGAATGGTCTCAGTCAGGCCGCCCAGCCGGAAGGACCGGTTCAAGACATCGCGCAGCCGGATGATTTCGACGTACACGCTTTTGCGATCAAAACGCGCGATTCTATGAACGACACTCAGAACTGGGCAACCCTGATGTGTAAGTTTTCTGACGTGAGTACCGAACCACAGGGCGCGTCTTTTTTTAACGACATGTTCGAACGCACCAGCGGCCCCAGCCTGAAAGAGTTCTGGCAGGAGGTTTCTTACAACAACATCTCGGACATCACCACGGACGTGTATGGGTGGTTTACGCTGCCCCATAACCGGGCCTATTACGGCTTCAGCGAAGCCACGGCCGGTTATAACGTCACCCCCATCGTGCAGGACTGTGTGGATGCGGCCAATGCCACGGTTAACTTTGCCCCCTATGATGCCGTGGCCGTCATGCTAAACAGTCCCTCGCCGGTAGCCATTACCACTTTGTTCCCCATCAACTATCCCGATGGCGCGTTGATCAACTTGGGCGCAATAACTATCCCCAGCAACAAATACAATCTGGCGTTGGTGGCGCATGAAATGGGCCACGCTTATGGGCTGCCCCACTCCTTCGCCAATGGCAACGAATACCAAAACCCCTGGGATCTGATGGGCATCGCTTCCGGCTACCGCTGTTTCGTCAATGCCGATCCGATCTACAGTTGTTTAGGCCAGCACACCATCGCGGCTTACAAAGAATATCTGGGGTGGATTACGCCGGCGCAAAAATTTACCGCGCCGCAAGGTGATTCGACCATTACCCTGGAGCGCCTGGCTTTGCCCCAAACGACCAACTATCGGATGGCGGTTGTGGCCGGGGATTCTGAAACGTATACCATCGAAGCGCGGCAGCGGGTGGGGTATGATGCCAAGCTGGCCGGTGATGCGGTTCTCATTTATCGCGGGCAGGGGGATGACCTGATTGATACCAACGGCAGCCCCTATGACGACGACGGGGCGATGTGGCTGCCGGGTGAGACCTTTACCGATGCGGCCAATGACATTACGATTCACGTGGCTTCGGCGACGGCGACCGGCTTTGTGCTGAACATCCATAATGGCAGCACGCCCAGCCAGTTGATGAAAACCCGGTTAAGCGCCGCGCCGCTTGCGCCGGCGGCCAATGAGCAGGTGGACTTTGAGGCGGCGATGACGTATGAGGACCCTGGGTTTGGCTCGGCGGCGAACGTGGTGGTGACGGTGACTTTCCCCAGCGAACTGACCTATGTGCCGGGCAGCGCCACGACGAGCAGCGGTACGGTTGTGAACGAGGATCCGGTGGTGGTGAATGTGGCTTCCCTGTTGAGCTGGATCCCGCTGACGATTGACTACGCGGCGACGGTGAACAGCGGTGTTACCGGCCCGACGTACATTGAGGTGCCGGTAGAAATTAGCTGGGATAACGGTTCGGTGTCGACGAGCCATCAGTTTGTGGCGAATGGGGAGCTGGTGTATTTGCCGGTTGTGTTGAAATAGAGGGGCTGCGCCGGCAGCCTGTATCGCAAGAGCCTGGCGTTGTGCCAGGCTCTTGCTTACTCTCACTCTGCATGGGTGTGGCCGCTTATTCGCCCACAGTCGTGCTGAAGCGGTGGGATAACGGCCGTTTCCTCCACCACGTCACATGCATCCCAAACCACTGCCTTGATACAAAACACACCTAACACCTGGTTTGAATGAAATCTAAGCCAGAAATGGTTTAAACCTAACTTAGATTTGATCCAAACCATACGTTAAGCGTGATCCAAATCATACGTTAAGCGTGATCCAAATCATACGTTAAGCGTGATCCAAACCATACGTTAAGCATGATCCAAACCATGCGTTAAGCGTGATCCAAACCATACGTTAGGTTTTTTGCGATTCAAGTGAAAGCTTTCTCCGCGGACACAACTGGCTTCGCTCTCTCCCTGGCGGCTGCCCTGGGAGGCGCCAGTTTACACATCTCCCCATCCGTGCTACCATTCGCCCACTATGAGACCAGAGAGTATTCGCCCCACCCAATGGCAGATAGCCGCCCCGGCGCCAACGGCCGTGCGGCAGCAGCTCGGCCACGTCCACCCCATCCTCCTCCAGGTACTTTACAACCGCGGCCTCATCGACCCGGCCCACCTGCAGGCCTTTGTCGAGCACCGCTACCTGGAAAGCACTGATCCCTTTTTGCTGGCCGACATGGACAAAGCCGTGGCGCGCCTGCAGCAGGCCATCGAGCAAGAACAATCCATCGTCGTCTATGGCGACTTCGACGCCGACGGCGTCACCTCCACCGTCCTGCTGACCGAAGCGCTGCGCGGCTGCGGCCTGGATCGCGCCAAGGTCCGCCCCTACATCCCCGACCGCGTCGACGAAGGCTACGGCCTGAACGTGGAAGCCCTGAGCAAAATCAAAGAAGAGTTTGCCGCCGACCTGGTGATCAGCGTCGACTGCGGCATACGTTCCGTAGCCGAGGTGGCCCACGCGCAAGCCATCGGCCTGGATATGATCGTCACCGACCACCACAGCCTGGGGCGCGAACTGCCCCCGGCCCTGGCCGTGATCAATCCCAAGCGGCCCGATTCTGCCTACCCGGAACTGATGCTGGCCGGAGTAGGCATTGCCTACAAACTGGCCCAGGCGTTGTGCCAGGCCCTGCCGTCCCGCACCCAATTCGACGAACGCAGCCTGCTCGATTTGGTAGCCATCGGCACCGTGGCCGACCTGGCCCCGCTGCTGGGAGAAAACCGGCAGCTTGTAGCCTCCGGCCTGGAAGTGCTAAACGAGGCGCGCCGTCCCGGCGTAGCCGCCCTGGCCGACGTGGCGCGCCTGAGACCGGGCCAGCTTACGGCCGAATCCATCGCCTTCGGGCTGGGACCGCGCATTAACGCCGCCGGCCGTCTGGCCCACGCCTACAAAGCGGCCAAACTGCTGGCCGCCAACAACCGGCCCATGGCCAACGAGCTGGCCGCCCAACTGAATGACCTGAACCAGCAGCGGCAGAGGTTGACGGCCGAATTAACGGCTAAAGCCGAGGCACTGATTACCGGCGACGCCCCCATCCTCATCGCTGCCGACGCCGGGTTTGTCTCCGGCGTGGTAGGGCTGGTGGCCAGCCGCCTGGCCGAACAAGCGTATCGCCCGGCCATCGTGATGGAGTTGGGCGAGGTCGAGAGCCGGGGGTCGTGCCGCTCTATTCCCGAGTTCCACATCACCGAAGCCCTGGACGAGGTGGCCGATTTGCTGGTGCGGCACGGCGGCCACGCCCAGGCCGCCGGTTTTACCATCTGCAATGAGAACCTGCCGGCCTTTACGGAGCGGCTGACGGCGATTGCCACCGAAAAACTGGCCGACCTGGATTTGTATCCCACCCTGACCATTGACGCGGAAATTGAACTGGAAGAGGTGGATTGGGCGCTGCACGAAAGCCTGGCCGCCCTGGAACCGACCGGCTACGCCAATCCCACCCCGGTGTTTATGAGCCGCGGCGTAGAGGTCTTGACCCATCGCGCGGTGGGGCAGGATGGCTCCCATTTGCAGCTGCGGCTGGCGGCCGCCGGAAACGGCAGCGGCTACCGCGAGATGGCGGCGATTGCCTTCCGGCAAGGGGCGTGGGCAGCCCATATGCCGCAGTACATGGACCTGGTGTACACGATAGGCGTGAACGAGTGGAACGGCCGTCGCAGCCTGCAGCTGATGGTGCAGGATATGCGCGCCGCCGAGGCCGAAAGTATTACCCTGTAGAGAGGTATAGCCAATGAAAGTATTAGTTACCGGCGCTGCCGGTTTCATCGGCAGCCATCTGGCAGCCAAGCTGGCCCGCCGCGGCGATGAGGTGGTGGGCCTGGATAACTTCAACGCTATTGTCTACGACGCCGAACGCAAACACGGCCGTGCCCAAGAATTAGCCCCATACCCCAACTTCCGCATGATCGAAGCCGACATTACCGACCGGGAGCGCATGCTGGCCATCTTCGCCGCCGAAAAATTCGAGGCAGTAGCCCATCTGGCTGCGCTGGCCGGCGTGCGCAACGCCGTCAAATATCCGGCGCTCTACGTGCAGGTAGACCTGAACGGCACGCAAAACCTGATGGACGCCGCCCTGGCCGCCGGCACGGTGCAAAACTTTGTATTTGCCTCCACCTCCTCGGTGTACGGCAATACGCAGGTTGTACCCTTTGTAGAAAGCGATCCCTGCGACCGGGTTTTGCAGCCTTATGCCGCCGCCAAACGCGCCGCCGAAATTCTGGGCCACGCCTACCACCATCTGTTTGGGCTTAACTTCACGGTGGTGCGCTTCTTCACCGTCTATGGCCCCAGCGGGCGGCCGGATATGATGGCCTACCTGCTGGCCGACAGCGTCACCAAAGGCATCCAGATTCCCCTTTACGAAGGGGGAGAGATGTATCGGGATTGGACCTACGTTGATGACACCACGGACGGCGTGGTCGCTGCTTTGGACCGCCCTTTAGGCTACGAAATCATCAACCTGGGACGCGGTGAACCCACCCTGCTGCGCGACTTTGTTACCATGATCGAAACCCTGGCCGGCAAAAAAGCCAATCTGATCCACAAACCCAAACCAGCCGCCGACTTTGTCCTCAATCAGGCCGACATTAGCAAAGCCCGCCGGCTGCTGGACTATAACCCGCAGGTTTCCGTGGCCGAAGGGGTGAAACGTTTTTGGGAGTGGTACGTGGCTGCCGAAGGAATCGGTTAGGGGCGACTGTAACAGGTTACAGGCTATAGGTTACAGCTTAAGAGATGGTGCGGGGGAGGAGAATGTGAAAGGTACTGCCGGGGAGCGTGTTGAAGTCCTGGCCGGGACTTTCGACCCAGATACGGCCGTTATGCGCCTGCACGATGCCCCGCGCCACAGCCAGCCCAATACCTAAACCGCCACCCAAAAAAGAGGATTTGCTGCTGGAATGATGGTCGATGGAACCAACCACGTAGAACTGATCGAAAATATAAGGCTGATCTTCGAGGGCGATGCCGATGCCCGTATCCTGCACGTCTAACACCACTGCGCTTTCCTCGGCGTGCCCGGAAATGTAGATCGACCTGTCGTTGGGGGTAAACTTCAGGGCGTTTTCGATGACGTTGGCCACGGCCGTTTGCAAATGTTCACGGTCGGCCTGCACGGTCGGCAGTTTTTCCAGATCACGCACCACGATCTTCAGGTTCCGCTCGGCGCACACAGGACCAAACTCGGCAACTACCTGGTCTACCATAGCAGCCAGGCTGAGGGTTTGCGGATGCAGATCCAGGCGGTTGGCGGCAATGCGCGAAATGCCAATGATCTCATCCACCACCTGCGACAGCCGCATCATGCCCCGATTGAGCTTGGCCACCGACAGCAACGGCCGTTCCCATTCCACCGTTCCGGCTTCATCCTTTTCCTGCAGCTGCTGGAGCTGCATCTCCAACAACTGCGCGTACCCAATTACCAACGTCAAAGGAGTGCGCAGTTCATGCGAGGCCAGAATAATAAAATCACTCTTCAGGCGATCCAGGTGGTAAAGCCGCTGATTGCTGATTTCCAGTTCACGGATTTTGTCTTCAAGCTGGCCCACCACCAACTTTGCGTGGCGCTCCAGTTGGTCATAGCGTTCATCGTCGCGCAGAAGATGCTGACGGCCGTGCAAAAAGGCGTCAACGTCGTCGGGCAGGGCATCCACATCAATCGGCTTGGTCAGGAAGCCGGTGCAGCCGGCGGCCAGGGCCAGTTCCCGGTTCCCCGATGAATGGTTGGCCGTCAGGGCCACAATGGGGATGGTTTCCAGATGGGGCAGGCTGCGCAGACGGGTGGTAACGGCACGGCCGTCCATGTTAGGCAGATTGATGTCCATCAACACCAACTGCGGCTGCACCGACTGCGCCAGAGTTACACCTTCCAGGCCATCGGCAGCCAGAAACACCTCATAGCCAGAACGGCGCAGCACACGCGCTACCAATCGCCGGCTGTCGGTGTCATCTTCGATATAAAGAACCTTGGCTGCTACACTCATCTTACGCTCGCTCAGTGAGATTTTATGGGTTGGTTCCCATTGGTACATCAACATTCTTAATTTGCATATTAACCTTCGTGCCAATGGCAGCAATAGCCTGCCCCCACACCACCCTGCGCCGTTAGCATCACTGGCCATATTGGGCCATCGCTACATTTGACAGAAATGGTATAATGTTTTGGAAATTTGAGGATGGCTATTTCCCAACGAGTAATCCATACCATCCCTAGACGCCCGAGCAAACACAAGAAACGGAGAGTGTTAGTGCCGTTGCCACCGCATCATTTGATCACCGCGCAGACTGACTGGCAAGATTGTCTTGCTGCCCTCAAACAAGAACCTCGCATCGCCATCGACCTGGAAGCGAACAGCATGTATGCCTATCGCGAACGGGTCTGTTTGATACAGATTTCTATTCCCAGCCAGGATTATATTATTGATCCCGTCGCCAAAGTAGACCTGAGCGGTTTAGGAGAGCTGCTGGCGGATACGGCCGTTGAAAAAGTTTTCCACGCCGCCGAATACGATCTTATCCTGCTAAAACGCGAGTACGAATGGGAGCTGAACAACCTTTTTGACACCATGTGGGCCGCCCGTATCCTGGGCTACAAGCAGTACGGCCTTGCCAGCCTCCTCAAGAAGATATTCGACCTCAAACTCGACAAACAGTACCAAAAATCAAACTGGTGCCGGCGTCCGCTCTCGCCAGCGCAGTTGGCCTATGCCCAGCATGACACCCATCACCTGCTGCAGCTGCGCGATTACCTGCACGCGGAACTGCAAGCCGCCAACCGCCTCGTAGAAGCGCAGGAAATCTTCCTGGAGCAAACAAAAGTACAACCCGGCAATCACGAATTCGATCCGGACAGCTTCTGGTCCATTCATGGTGTCCACGAACTCTCCGGCGAACAACGCGCCATTCTCAAAGCCATCAATATCTACCGGGACCAGGAAGCGCAGAAGCGCAACCAGCCCCTCTTCAAAATTTTCGGCGACCGCACGATGATAGAACTGGCCCGCCAGACTCCTAAATCCTTCGGTGAACTCCAGCAAGTGTACGGCATGTCTTCCGGGCAGATCCGGCGTTATGGCAAACAACTGCTGCAACTTATTGCCGACAATCAAGACGCCGCGCCGCCGCGCCAGCCCAAGCGCCCTTCCCGTCCCCCGGACGACGTTTTGTGCCGCTATGAAAAGCTGCACAACTGGCGCAAACACCGCGCCCAAAAGCGCGGCGTAGAATCGGATGTGATCTTGAGCCGAGAAACGTTGTGGGCTATTGCGCGCCAAAACCCGCGGTCAACTGAGGAACTGGCGCAGTTAGCCGAGATAGGCGCCTGGCGCTGCCAGGCGTATGGCGACGATATTATCAAGTTGTTGTCTAACCACCAGCAGTAGCCCCACTGCTGTTTAGGGAGATTTCCAATGCAAATCCAATTTTTTGGCGCTGCTCGTACAGTGACGGGATCCCAACATCTTGTGACGGTAAACGGCCGTAAGATCCTGTTAGACTGCGGTCTTTATCAGGGCTCGCGGCAGGAAAGCTACCACCGTAACCAACAACTGCCCTTCGATGCCGCCAGTGTCGACGTCCTGGTGCTGTCCCATGCCCACATGGACCACAGCGGCAACATCCCCAATCTGGTCAAAAGTGGTTTTCAGGGCGACATCATCTGCACCTATGCCACACGCGATCTGTGTGCCGTGATGCTGCGCGACAGCGCCAAAATTCAAAGCTACGACGTGCAGTACCTCAATAAAAAGCGCGAGCGGAAGAATCTGCCGCCGATCGATCCGATTTACACGATGGAGGACGCCGTCGAAAGTCTGAAGCAGTTTATTGGGCTGGGATACGGCCGTCCTTACAAACTCTTCCCCGGCGTCACCCTTACCTTCTACGACGCCGGGCACATCCTGGGTTCGGCCATCGTCGCCCTGGACATTGAAGATGAAGAAAGCCAGCGCAATAGGCGCCTCGTCTTCAGCGGCGACCTGGGCCGCCCGAATCGGCCCATCCTGCGGGATCCTGCCCTGCTCGACCGTGCCGACATCTTGATCATCGAAAGCACCTATGGCAACCGGCTGCACGCCGACCTGGATGAAGCCAGCGACAAACTGGAAAATATCATCAATGAAACCTACGGCCGTGGCGGCAAGCTCATCGTTCCCGCCTTTGCCGTCGGCCGTACCCAGGAACTGGTATATCGCATCCACCAGCTGGTCGAAGAGCGGGACATTCCGCCCAAGCTGCCTATCTTTGTCGACAGCCCGCTGGCTATCGATGCCACCGGCATTTACCGGCTGCACCCGGAAGCCTACGACGAAGAAATCGCCCAGTTCATACTGGCCAACCACAATGAGGACCCCTTTGGGTTTGACATGATGCACTATACTCGCTCTACTGCCGAATCCAAAGAGCTAAACTTTTTGCGGGAGCCGGCCGTCATCATCAGCGCCAGCGGTATGGCCGAGGCCGGACGTATCCTGCATCACCTCAAGAACAACATCGAGGACGCACGCAACACCATCCTGATCGTTGGCTGGCAGGCGCCAAACACTTTAGGACGACGGCTGGTCGAAAAGCAGCCCGTCGTAAAAATCTTTGGCGAAGAGTATCGTCTCAAAGCGCAGGTGGAAACTATCAACGGGTTCAGCGCCCACGCCGACCGCAAGGAGCTGCTGGAGTGGACGGGGCATCTGCAACAACGGCCGTCGCACACCTTCATCGTCCACGGCGAAGAAGAAGCAGCCTTTTCCTTTGCCGCCGCTCTGCAAGAGGAACAACACCTGCCCAACGTTGTCGTGCCCGAACTGGGCCAAAAGTTTACGCTCTAGCCGACTGTCCGCGCGTTCGCTGCCTGAAAAACTTCTCCTCTACCTTCAATCCTGGCCTTATAGTCCAAGATTCCTATCCACTCACCCTCAGTAAGTCTGTTATAGTACGAGTAAGCCCAAGCAGCCATCCCGGTAATGGGCTTAGTATCGGAACGACGAGTGTAGTGGAACCTCAAAAGAAGGTGCAGAAATGATGGTGAATTTGGCGTTGAACCCCATTCTACGACCAGCCCGATATAGCGAACCAGCCAAGGCAGACCTGGCTGACTTACGGCAAAAGTTGTTGGCGCTGAATGTATGGCCAGAAGCCGGCGATGAATTTCTGGCTTTGCTGCCGGCCTCGCGCTGGCACTCGCCCCCCTTGACCGATGAAGACAGTGAATGGCTAAAAATCGTGGCCAAAGATGTACTAAAAGGTGTAGACATCGGCGCCAACTTTCCTGCCTTCTTCCAAAAACTGATCACCAATCAGCAACTCAGGCAAGCATTTTTGGAGGAATTGGAACTGCAAACCACTATCATTCCAGCGACAAACGGCAACGGTATACATAAACAGTAAATTTTCACTATCCAGGAAAGAAAACGCCGCCATTGATTGCAATATCAATGGCGACGTTTTTTATGCCTGTTGGATTGACAAACGCTTACAAATTTTCGGAGAGCAAACTCATGATCATCTTTGCCAGGTCTGACCCTCTCAACTCAATTTAAGAGCGTGTGACGGGTGGCTAAATGACGGCCAGTTCTTTGCCTACTGTGCGGAAAACTTCGAGAGCCTCTTCCAGGTCGACCGGCGTATGGGCAGCTGAGTTCATGACGCGGATACGAGCCTTGCCCTGAGGTACGGTGGGATAGCTAATCGCCATAGCAAAGACGCCATTATCAAAGAGTTTGCGGCTAAAGGCCTGGGCCAACTTAGCATCGCCCAGCATTACAGGCACGATAGGTGTTTCGGTATGGCCGGTATCAAAGCCAAAGGACTGCATCCCTTCTTTGAAGAGGCGGGCATTGGACCACAGTTTGTCTACCAACTCGGTCGATTCTTGCAAGACGTTAACGGCTTCCAGACAGGCAGCGACGTCGGGCACAGTCATGGCGCTGGAGAAGAGGAACGGCCGTCCCCGCTGCCGCAGCCAGTCAATTATCTCCTGCCGCCCGGCGACCAGGCCGCCCACCACGCCAAATGCTTTGCTCATGGTGCCAACTTCGATGTCGACACGGCCATGCAGCCCAAAGTGGTCCACAATGCCGCGCCCGCCTTCACCCAACACGCCTTCGCCGTGGGCATCATCAACCATGAGCATGATATCGTACTCGTTGGCAATGTCACAGATTTTATCCAGGCGGGCAATATCGCCATCCATGCTAAACACACCGTCGGTGACGATGAGGCGACGGCCGTATTCAGTCGTCGCTTCGATCTGGCGGCGCAGGTCTTGCGGATCGTTGTGGGCATAGCGCACAATGGTCGCCCGGCTCAGGCGCGATCCGTCGATAATGCTGGCATGGTTCAGTTCATCGGAAAATATGACGTCGCCTCGGCCTACCAGTGCCGGAATGGTCGCTAAATTGGCGGTGAAGCCGCTTTGGAAGGTAATGCAGGCGGCGGCACGCTTAAACTCCGCCAGCCGCCTCTCCAACTCAATATGCAGCGACATGGTGCCGGCAATGCTGCGCACGGCGCCGGGACCAATGCCGTACTCGTTGATGGCTTCCTGCGCGGCCTGGCGCAGGCGCGGATGGTTGGCCAGACCCAGATAGTTGTTGGCGCAGAAGTTGAGCAGGTAACGGCCGTCTATCTTCACCCGCGCATCCATCGGCGAGTCAATTGTACGAATCACGTTAAACAGACCGGCTTCTTTAAGCGCGGCAATTTCCTCAGAAATCCAATCGGTTCGGTGGTTTGTCATCATTTCTCCTCTTTGGGGATGTGGGAAGCATCCCAGACTTGACTGTAATTTTTATCTTACCAGTATAAAGCCAATGGAAACGGCCGTTACATCGCCGTTGGAAAATCAAAAAACTTTGCCTGCAGGCCAAACTTTTCTGCCAGGTGCTGCCCCAAAGCCTGCACGCCGACCGTTTCCGTGGCATAGTGGCCGGCAAAAATGACATTGAGACCGTAGTCTGCCGCCGCCCAATAGTTGGCGTGGGACGTCTCCCCGGTGAGAAGCGTGTCGCAGCCCAGAGCCTGCGCTTCGGCCACCTGATCGGCTCCAAAGCCAGAGATAATCGCTACCTGGGAAACGTTTTCCGGCCCGTGGGCTAACACCCGGGCGGTTGTGTGCAGCTGCCGTTCCACTTTTTGCACAAACTGTGCCAGAGACGGAACGGCCGTGGCCTGCCCCCAAACGCCAATTGGGACGCCCATCGGCGCGCACCACCACCCTTCGACCTTCACGTCACACCGACGCGCCAATACGGCATTGTTGCCCACTTCCGGATGCCCATCCAGCGGCAAATGTGCAGCATATAGATGGATGTCATTCTGGATCAACAGGCGTACCCGTTCGCCCAAAGGCCCGGCCAACCGCTCCACTGACCGCCACAGTATGCCGTGGTGCACCAGCAGCAGATCCGCGCCCCACTCGGCGGCAGCGGCAATCACCGGCGGTGCTACGTCCACTGACAGGGCAATTTTGCCAACCGTGTCACCCTCAGCTTCTACTTGCAAGCCCTGGGGGCCATAATCCTTAAACTCGGCTATCCGTAAATAACTGTCGAGGTAAGCAATCAGATCATTTTTCAACATAACAGTTAACCATCTCTTAACGAATTTTTAACCGAAGCCCGCTGCATATGGCATTGACGCACTTTTTTATCCCATGTATACTGCTGACGTCATGAACAAAGAGGACCTTTTGCATGAGCCGGTGCTCTTGCTAAATGTGAACTTTGAACCCTTACACGTCTGCAACACAAAGCGAGCGCTGGCGTTAGTATTGGCTGGTAAAGCAGAAATTATCCTTAACGGGCGTGGCTACTTGCACAGCAGTTCCGCCGAGTTTGAAATCCCCTCTGTCATCAAACTAAGCACTATGATTAAGCGCCCGCGTCCACGTATTTCTCTTTCCAAGCGGGAAATTTTGCGCCGTGACAATTACACCTGCCAATATTGCGGCCGCAAATCGCGCCACCTGACAATTGACCATGTGGTGCCGCGGCACATGGGCGGTCCCCATTCCTGGGAGAATCTGGTCGCGGCCTGCCCCACCTGCAACCGCCAGAAAGGGGGGAAGCTGCCAGAGGAGATTAGCATGCGGCCACATCATAAACCGGTGGAGCCAACGCCCACGGCCGTTTATCGTTTTGGTTCTCACTTGGAAAATCACCAGGAATGGGCCCAGTTTATCGAGGGCTGGTAGAGGAACGTTGTGCGGCTGTCTTTTCGGCCCGGGCAATAATCTCATCTAGACCGGCATCGATGATGTTTTCCAGTTCAGTCACCATCGCTTCGTAAGTGGCCCGGGAACGGCCGTAAGGGTCACTGATGCCGTACTTTTTCCCCACCATTTCGCTCATCAGGTAAATTTTGTCCGCAGATCCGGGAAATTCCACACGTAAAGCCTCAGCGTGTCCCGTCTCCATACACAATACTAGGTCCGCTTCCTTCAGAAGCTGCCGATTAACCATCTCTGCTCGATGGCCAGTAATATCCAGTCCCCGTTCGGCCGCCAACTCTACGCTGTAGCGCGAAGCCCTAACGCTCTCTTCGGCCCAGGTCCCCGCGGAGCGAACGACCCAATCGGCCAGGCCACGCTTTTGCAGCCGATCTCGTAACAGGGCAGCAGCTACCGGAGAGCGACAGATATTCGCTGTACAAACCACTAAAATGCTGGGCATTTTTACAACAAACAAGCCTCCTCCAGGCAGCAAAAATGGCCTGGAGGAGGCTTGCTACTTTAAAATCTAGTCCATTTCTGGCTGTAACAAGCCATAGTTACCATCCCGACGACGGTAAAGGACGTTAATAGCCTCATCAGCAGCATTAAAGAAAACAAAAAAATCGTGACCTAGTAGTTCCATTTGCTCGATGGCCTCCTCGGTAGACATGGGTTGGAGGGCAAACTGCTTGTAGCGGACAATGGTTTGTTCAGCAACTTCCTCGTCCTCTTCTTCCATCGGCAACGGTTCTCCCACCCACTGCTCTTCAGCACTGGCGCCACGCCAACGTCGCTGCCGCTTGCCACGATAGCGTTTGATTTGACGGTAAAGTTTGTCGACCACAGTATCAATAGCGGCAAAAATATCATTGCTGCGTTCTTCTGCCCGTAATATGGTCCCTCGGTCATCGCGAACCGTAATTTGGGCAACCTGTCGCTCTACAGCACTACGCGTATTTTCAGTACTGAGATCCACGCGAATTTCGGTCAGGTTTGGCATATAACGATCCAGCCGATCCGTCTTTTTTTGGACGTAGTTTTCCAACCTCTGAGTTATCTCTATGTTGTGACTATGTATTGAAACGTCTACCATCTCAGTTCTCCTCTGTATAAATGTGGGTGGGATGTATTATCCCACTACTATATGGCCCGTGCCACACAATAAGCGGACACGCTTTTGGCGCCAGCAGCCAACAGTACCTCAGCAGCAGCAGCCAAAGTCGCACCTGTTGTACAAACGTCATCTACCAGCAAAATGTCTTTATCCCCGACGGCTTGCGCTTGAACAGAAAAAGCGCCCTGGACGTTGGTTTTTCGGGCTGCCGCATCCAGACCAACCTGTGGTGGAGTGAAGCGCGTTCGTTGCAAGCTGTGCGCATCATGCGCCAGCCCTGTGCATTGACAAAAGTGATTCACAATCAATTCGGACTGATTGTAGCCGCGTTTTTTCTGTCGCTGAGCATGTAAAGGGACCGGCATAACGAGGTCAACCGGGCACTGCCAGATTGGCCAGGCTTCAACCATCATGTCGGCCAAAGGTTTTGCCAGGGCAAAAGCGCCGTTGTATTTCATCTTATGGATAATGTCTGGAATGATGCCGTCAAAGATAACGGCCGTGCGGATCTGCTTCAAAGGTAGTGGCTCCCGCCTACAAACAGCACAAAGCGCAGTCGGCCTTTGCAGTATCCGCCCACAAGCTGGACAAATCGGCTCCACCACCCAAGGTATCTTCGCCTGACAATCCGCACACAGAAGCGATCCTGTTTTGGGGCAACTGGCACAAACAGGAGGAAAGACAAAGCTAATAAAATTGTTTGTCAGATTCCTGACTTGAAAAAGCCAGGAGGTAGGCGACATTATCAACTCTCCAATTAGCAATACATCGCCTGCAACTGCCTCAAATAATCATCCCGCTTTGAAAAAGTTTGTTTCTAACCTGTTAAACCTTTCAAGGCTTCACTACGAGCGACCTGAATACCGGCCGGTCCCAATAGTACGATGAAAATCGAAGGGAAAATCAGAAAAACCAAAGGAAAGGTCATCTTCACAGGAGCTTGTTGGGCGCGTTCTTCAGCACGCTGGCGGCGGCGCACGCGCATCTGTTCAGACTGGATGCGCAGCACCTTACCAATCCCTACACCAAGCTGTTCTGCCTGCAAAACAGCAGCAATAAAACTGGTCACATCTGGCACGTCTGTGCGGTCGGACATGTCTTTTAGTGCTTGCCGTCGAGATTTACCCAACTGCATCTCATAAATTACCCGGCCAAACTCATCCGAAAGGGGATCATCCCACTTTTCGCTCACTTTTTGCATTGCGGCATTAAAAGTAAGGCCAGCATCCACACAAATTGTCATCAAATCAAGGGCATCCGGGAGTTTCTTGATGATACTTTGTTTCCGCCTATCGATCATCGACCGGAGAAACATGGCGGGCAAGTAAAAACCAAGTGCAGCACCGCCGAGACCCCATAAGATACGCTTTGTGGGTTCGGCCCCATTCCGGGTCATCATGACAAAAAGCAAGACACCTAACACCACCGTAGATAATCCCCGCAAGATCCAGAACTCGGCAGCCGACATGTTACGCGGATTCCCTGCCAGTTCCAACTGTCGGGCCGTACGTTCGAGGGTGGTTTGGGGAGTAAAGCGTACAACGAAATCACTGATTCTTCTGACAATAGGCACAAAGATACGATCGGTAATGGGCATCGAAAGTTCAATATCTTCGATCGATACCGCTTCTTCGCGGGCAGCAAATTCATCAATGCGAACCGCTAAAGGATCTTCTTCGGCACGGCGGAGTAAGAGTACGCTGGCGCCAATGATCAGAAGGGCCACTATGGCAACGATTAGTAATAGCATCAAAGACATCGTTTTTCTCCATGTTTAGAACAGAACGAGAACAGAATATTGCTCACGCAAGAGCTTTTGTCTATCGCACTATGCTAAACTTCAATATCCACAATTTTCCGAATCGCCAAAATACCCATCAACATCATAAAGAGACCAGTACCAACCACCAGCCATCCGCAAGGCAAGTAAGGTTCCAGCACCCAAGGTTTGTCCTTCATCCACAGCTGACTCATGTATTCGCCGTTAATCGCATACAAAACACCCGCCAACCCTAACGGGAGGAGTCCGACAACCCAGCCGGAAATACGTCCTTGGGCAGTGAGGGTGCGAATTTCACCTTTGATACGCACGCGTTCACGAATTGTGAAGGAAATGGTATCCAAAATTTCAGCGAGGTTACCGCCGACTTCACGCTGGATGTTAACGGCCGTGATAATCAAATCCAGGTCTTCACTCGGCACACGACGATACATGTTCGCCAGTGCTTCCTCCAAACCCAGACCAAGACGCACCTCTTGCACAACTCTCTCAAATTCCCGAGATACAGGGGGCGGCAGTTCCGTGGCAATAGCCTCCATCCCCTGTAAAACACTATAGCCTGAACGTAACGCATTTACCCATAAATTAAGTGTATCGCTAAGCTGGTTATCAAAAGCTCTCATTCGCCTGTTAGCAGCATACGAAATGTAAAACTTCGGGATTTGCAAGCCCACCAGAGCACCGATCAAGGCAAGTATCACATTTCGGTTCAGAAGTAAGTAAGCAAGCAAAGCCACGCCCAACGAACTCAATATGACGAGAACAATGTACTCACTAACCCGCAGCTTTACATCAGCCTTAGCGATACGTTCCTTAGTCGGGGCAAAAAAACCACGTCCGGACAGCGCCGTATCCAGACGATCGGCCAGATCATCTCCTCTATCAGCTTCAATTTCCTCAACAACATCAACTACTTCAGTAGCGCCGACAAACTGCTCCAGGCGTTTATCAACATTGCCGCGACTGCCGCCAGTTACCAGAGCAATACCTGCTCCAAAAACAATCAACAGAGATGCACCAGCCAATACAATCAGAAGTAAGGGAGACATAAGATTTGCTCCTTTTCCAAAGCCTAACGTCTGCTGCGCGCGCCAATCCCAAAAATAGACGGGGGCAGCATAATACCCGCTTCCTGTAACTTCCACATGAACTTGGGTCGCAAACCAGTGGGCCGTAATCGCCCAATCACCTTACCATCTTCAATGCTCGTTTGCTCAAACCGGAATATTTCCGAAGTAGTGATGACGTCGCCTTCCATACCCTGAATCTCGCTGATCGACATAACCTTTCGAGAGCCATCTCTTAGCCGATCCTGATGAACGACAACGTTAATAGCTGAAGCAATCTGCTCTCGAATAGCGCGATGGGGCAAATCCATACCAGCCATCAGAACCATTGTTTCCAAACGGGACAACATATCACGAGTACTGTTAGCATGGCCCGTGGTCATACTACCATCGTGACCCGTATTCATAGCCTGCAACATGTCCAACGCTTCACCACCGCGAACCTCGCCGACGATAATCCGGTCAGGACGCATACGCAACGAGTTAATGACTAAATCCTGAATCGTTACAGCCCCTCGGCCTTCCACATTAGCTGAACGAGACTCTAGAGTCACTACATGCTCCTGTCGCAGTTGCAACTCTGCCGCGTTTTCAATCGTAACAATCCGCTCGCCATCTGGAATAAAGCCCGAAAGGATATTCAGAAGCGTTGTCTTACCCGAGCCAGTACCCCCAGATACCACAACATTTAGTTTAGCAACCACACAAGCCTTCAAAAATTCCACAGCTTCCGCTGTAATACTGCCAAACTCGATGAGATTCTCCACTGTAAAGGGAATTTTGGAAAACACGCGAATTGTTAGCGAGGCACCGTTTAACGAAATGGGCGGAACAACAGCATTTACACGGGAGCCATCGGGTAAGCGGGCATCCACCATCGGCGAACCTTCATCAATTCGACGTCCTAAAGGTGCAACGATACGGTCAATGATTCGCAATAAGTGATCATTATCCTCAAACGTAACGTTAGTCCGTTGCAGCTTACCGCTAGATTCAATATAGACATGGTCTGGACCATTCACCATGATTTCGGTAATGCCATCCGTCTGCAAAAACTGCTCCAGCGGACCATAACCTAAAATCTCAGCCACAATGGCCTCAAATAAGCGGCGCTTTTCATTACGAGTAAGAACAATGCTCTCTTCTTCTAACATCGCCTCAAACATTTCACGGATCGTAGCCCGCACTTCAGCCGTCTGAGTAATGTCCATCCCCGGATCTAGTTCCGAAATTAGCTTCTGTTGAATACGGTTTTTTAAATCGACATAGGCATCTCGTGAGCCAACAGCTGGTGACGAACGTTTCACCCGCAGTTCTTGCAGCTTTGATGATTGTGCTTCGGTGGGTGCAGGTTGTTGTTGATTTTGTTCAATGCGCTTTAAGAGTGACACTAGAATCCTCCAGTCTAACGCTTACCGAACAAGCGACCAAACAGTCCACTTGTATCGGTCTTTTTGGCCTGACCATTCGTAGCTCCGTCTGTTTTTTCTTTATTCAACTCACTGTCAATTGTCTCAGCCAGTTTTGCGATGGCGAGACCAACAGGACGTTTCTTATTGGAACCTGTAACGATTGGCACGCCTTGATCGATAGCTGCACTTACAGCAACATCGTCTTCAGGAATGGTCATCAGGACCGGTCGCTTCAAGGTCTCGCTTATATCTTTAATGGAAATCCCTTGTTTTGGCGAAACCCGATTGACAACTAACCACACTTTTTTCTGTTGATATTCAAGGCTCTGAGCCAGATCAAAGAAGCGGCTCACATTCTTTAGGCTTGGTAAGTTTTGTTGCGTTACTAACAAAATTCGGTCTGCTTCATCAAGAATTGACAGAGCGATATCATTCAGACTAGATGTCGTGTCTACAATGATATAATCATAGATCTGTCGCAAGCTGGCCCACAAAACCTTGAGGCTGGCCTCAGTTACCACATCTGCCATTTCGGGTCGCGGTGGTGACATCAACACGTGTAGGCCACTGCGATGCACCTGAACCACACTGCTGATCAGATCAGCATCAATTTCAGTATCACGAGCGCTCAAGTCAACAACGCTCGTAACAGGTTTCATGTTCAACATGACAGCCACGTCACCAAACTGCAAACTCCCATCCACCATTATGGTACGATGTTTGTTCATGGCCAGAGAAATCGCCAAGTTAATGGCTAAAGTTGTACAACCGCTTCCGCCTTTAGGGCTGAACACAGCCAGCATATAGCCTTCCGCCGGAGCAGCGACTGACTGAGGCACACCAGGACGCACGGCCGTTTGGCCGGACGCCGCCATAGAACGAATCACCGGTCTCTTAGCATGTACACGCCGAACAGCAGCAACCAGTTCATCCCCACCAAATGGCTTGGTCAGAAAATCGCGTGCACCAGCTAGCATGGCACGACGCAGATAGTCAGAATCACTTTGAACCGACATGATAATGATTTGTGTCGTCGGTACCAATTCTGATATTTTTTGGCTGGCTCCGATACCATCAATACCAGGCATATTGATGTCCATCAAGATAATATCTGGCCGATGTTCCTGGGCCATTTCAACCGCCTGCTCGCCAGTTCCCGCTTGCCCAATCACCTCTACATCAGACTCAAACTGCAACAACTTGCGAACATTCTCTCTGGTCTCAGGCAGATCATCAACAATTAATACACGAATAGTTTCTGACATTATCGTTCCGCTAGATTACCTTGGACTAAAGTAAAAAACTGGCAATAAACCAGATAGGCTAAATGACTTCAACATTAGAAACAGTGAAATAGTGGGGTTAACTCTGAGTAAGGAGTAAAAGGAAAGGCCCATATGTTAAAAGATACCGTTTCATTATTTGCCCATAACTAGAATCATCTTACTATGATCCTTAGTATTGTCAATAGGGGCAAATAGGTATTTTAACCTATTTGTTCGTACACTTATGGTGACTAAAATGCTAAAAAGATTGTATCTTAGTCAGGCCATATCGCCTAACTGCTTACACATAAACAAACAGGACCCTATCAAATGATAGGGTCCTGTTCGCAATCTTATTTCTAACTAGACAATATCAGAGTTCTGATTTAGCCGAGCCCAGAGGTGATCTTGCTGAAGACATTACCAATCTGGGGGCCCAACAGGGTCAGAATGGCGATGATGACAACAGCTACCAAAACGAGCACCAACGCATACTCAACCAAACCTTGACCTTCTTCACGACGTAAAAATAACATTTTGTTATACCTCCAAATAAATTTGAAATAAACTTATAAAACATTTAGCTATAGAATAGCTATTTACAAACAGAATCGCAATAGGAGTGTGGTACTGAATATGACTTTAACGAATCTCTCTTACTGTTTACGTTAATAAACGTCAGTAGTTATAGGAATTGTAAACTCTACACGCGTGCCATGACCCATCCGGCTTTGTATTTTCATTTCGCCCCCTAACATCTCGATGCGCTCGCGTAAGGACGAAAGTCCGATCGTTCGATTGTTACCATTCAGTGTCTCATCTACATTAAAACCGCTACCATTATCTTCAACGGCCGCTTGTACTTGATCCTGAGCCAGATCCAACGACACCTGGACTTGTGAAGCCTGAGCATGGAGCAAAGCATTGTTGAGCAGCTCTTGCACCCCACGGAAAATCGTCACTTCAATATGACTTTCCAGCCGCCGTTCCACGCCTGTTACGGTAATGGGCACAGATATTCCGTTTTTCTCTTGGAACGATTCCACGTAACGCCTAAGTGTAGGCACCACACCTAAATCGTCCAGCATCATAGGACGTAAGTCAAAGATAAAATCCTTGACGTCATTAAAAGTAGCGGCCGCTGCGCCTTTTAAGGCATTCAATTCAGCACGCGCCCGATCTGGATTAACATCAAAAAAACGCTGACATATTTCAGCCTGAAGAATGAAATTACTTAACGACGAAGCAGGCCCATCGTGCATACGTCGCACAAGGCTTTGGCGTCCTAGCTCCTCAGTTTGAATAACGCGTATAACATTTGATTGATCGCCCACATTTTTGCGAGAGGGACTTTTGCTGCTGGTAGGGAGAGGACCTATTTCTTCTGTTAAATCGAGTAACCGGCGCTGGAATTCTGATAACCGCTCTAAGTTGCGTTGATCGCTTTGCAGCTTTTCTAACTGGCCACGCATGGTAAACAGTCGCTGTTGCACGTCATTTAGAGCTTCGTAAGCCTCTTTGATGTCTTCTCTGGGAAGCGTTTCAAAGTTGGTCTGCAGCTGCCGCGTGTAATTGGTTACCTGGGCATTACGCTGGGCCAGACGCTCCACCTCAGCAGCACTCTGCTTTATGAGAATATCGATCTCTTTAAGATCTCTTTGAGTTTGCTCGTAATCCTTCTGAGCTTCTTCCAAAAAGCCCTGAAGGGAATCACCTATTGTTTCTTCCATCATGGGAGGTTAAGTTCCTATACAGATTTATCGAATCTAAGGTTGTGTTCCTTCGAGACGGACCCAGCCGTGGCGCAAGGCATAAACGGCCGCTTGCGTCCGATCATCAACGCGCAACTTACGGAGAATGGCTGTCATATGATTTTTGACGGTTTGATGGCTGATTCCCAATTTATAGGCGATTTCTTTGTTACTCAAACCTCTTGTCACATGCTCCAGGATTTCCATTTCTCTAGGCGAGAGGGGGACAAAAAGATCATCACTGTCACCAGCCAAAGGACCGCTGAAACGGCCGATTTTTTGTTCAACCCAGCCCATAAGCTCATCATAGGTCATGATCTTTTCGCCTACGGCATACTTCCCCTGGACGACGGCCTGAATAATACTTGTTAGCGCTTCTGGCGTAACATCTTTGGGACAATACGCGGAAGCCCCCACCCGAAAGGCATGAAAAACCTGTTCGGCGTCATCGTATCCGGTGATCATTATCACCTTGACTTCCGGAAACTGGGTCTTGATCTTACGCGTTACTTGCAGTCCATTAATGGTCGGCAAATTGATGTCCATCAAGATGACATCAGGTTTGCTATCGAGGACAACCTCGATAGCCACTTCACCGTCTGCCGCTTCGCCAATGACATTCATAATAGGATCAGTATCCAACAAATCCTTCAGACCCTGGCGAAATAAAGGATGATCATCAACTATGAGCACATCGATTTGGTCTGACACGGAAATCACCTCTCATTTTTCCGAAACGTTTCATTGTTGAACGGTTGAACTTTACTTTGATGTGGTCAACGAAGGTTAAATTCTCAATTGGTTTGGGAACATCGGCAGTATACCATGAAAAAGAAAGCATTTGCAAACCTGCCGGGTGTATATACGAACATCTATTAGGGCAGTTTGAAGACGGCCGTTCCATTCACTCCCTGCGCTTCCGTCCAGGCAAAATCAGTCGAGTACACCAATTGGACTTCTGGATCTGTGGTGAGGTTTAAATATTCCCATCCCGGCGCGGTTACCAGGTAACGGGCGCCGCTGGCCCGAACGTATGCCGCCAGGCTGCCTTCGTCAGTTAGCAGCGAGATGATTTCCGGCGAGACAAGGCCGGCCAAGTCCAACAACGGCCGTTCTGCAAAATAACCAATCGCACCAATGTCATGGGCGGCAATCAGCGCGTCCGGCGGCGTGTTGGCCGCCAGCCAGTGGGCCGCGTCCACCATTTCCCCCTCGATGAAGGCCACGTCGGCGGCGTAGCTTTGCGCGCCCAACAACAAGAACAGAAGCAGCAACAGGCCAAACGTCAATCCGGCCGCTTGTTTGAGAATACGCGCCTGACGGCCGTTGCCCAACCGCCCTAACAGCCACAACCACCCGGCCAGTCCATACAACACCCAGACCGGCAGGGCAGCGAAGAGATAACGGCCGTGTTGATACGTGACTGGCAGCCGCCAGGCATACAAGAGCACATGGCCTCCGGCCCACCACAGCGGCAGCGTGCGCACCAGCAGGCGGCTTCGCCAATCGGCCGTCAGCGCCTGCCAACCGGCCGCAATCACGCCTGGCAGCAGCAGCAAATGGGCACTGCTGATACCCCGCCAGCCTGCTGCCGGACCACCCCAACTGAAATATAACAGACTGATAAATCGCACTGGCAGCGGCGTGGCCAGCAGCGCCTGATACTCGGCTTGTTTGGCGTAAAAGGTGTTGGGCCAGATGCTGCCGCTGGCGGACAGGTTGAAGGCAAAATAGGGCAGCAGAGGCACGGCCGTTAACGCCGCAAACACCACGCCCGCCAGCACCCGCTGCCTCCAGGAACCGGGCAATAGCAACAACCCCACGCCCACCAGCAAAACCAGCACCATCCCATCCGGCCGAGTCAAAATCAGCAGGCCAGACAAAAATCCCAGCACGGCCACAGCTTTCCAGTCTGGACTCTCATCCTGCACGGCCGTACGGCCGTACAACGCCGCAATCTGCAGGCCCAATGCCGCAAACAAGATAGTCTCCATGCCGCTGGCCGCGCTCCATACCAGCGGCCAGGTCAAAACCAGCGTCAGACCTGCCAGCCAATCCCTGTCGGCAAAATCGGGCCAAAGTAAGCGCCACAACTGCATCCCGGCCCACGCCAGCCACAGCAGCGACAACCCGCCCAGCACAAACGCCCACAGCAGATAAGGCAAATGCAGCACATAGCCCAGCGCCAGCAGCATCGTCCATAGCGGTGCTGTAGACCCGGCGCTGACAACGCCAGGGGTATATTCCCAACGGCCGTTTCGCGCCAAACTCCGCGCATAGGTTTGATGGATCCAGCCGTCATCCAGGGGAAAACCGGGGCCGCCCTGCGCCGCCGACCAGCCGACAAACAAAGCCATCACCAGGGCCACAGCCCCAATCACCCACCAGCGGCGGCTCACGAACCGCTCCCTTCCCAGACAAACTGGTACAGCACAAAACCATCGCCAAAGTCATGGACTTTACGTAGTTGGGGCAAAGTGATTTTTCCGTCATAAAGGTCGTCCAGCGGGCGGGGATGATCCAGATCAAAGAGAAGGTACTCCGCGTGGAACTGTTGGGCCACCTGGAGCAAGGTTTCCGGCGGCTCGTTGGGCGTGGCGATGGCCGGGAGGCGGGTGTGATAATACACGCCTGGCGGATCGCCGGTCATGACGACGCTGCCCGACGGTATAATTTCGGCCATCTGCCGGTAAATAGCCGCCTGCTCTTCTTGCAGCGGCTGGCGCGTGGACACGGCAAAACTTACCAGAAACACCAGCACCACAAACACGGCCGCAAACAAGCGTTTGGCCGGTTCTGGCCGCCATGCGGAGCGCCGCGCTGCCACCCAATCCACCGCCAGGTCAATCCCCAACGCCGCCAGGGCCATTGACCAGGGCCACAAGGCCGTAGATGAGTGCAGCAAGCTGCCGCGCTGCCCCGGAAAAGTGAACACAAAGACAATCATGCCGTAGAGGATGAGGGTGTACCAGGTGAACGGCCGTAAAAACCGCTTCGTCTTTTCCGTCCGGCCCAGGCGCACCCAGGCCCACACAAAAAACACCGTAAACACGGTCAGGCCGGTGACCGCCACAAAGGTCTGCAGCGCCAGCGACAAGGCTTCCAGCTTGGAGCGCAAGATATTGGGCCAGCCCCAGGCCAGATAGCTGGAAAGGGTGAACTGACGGCCGTATGAAAACACATCGTCATACGTCGTCAAAAAAATCGTCTGCGTGCCCACCGACGACAGCGGCCAGCCGATAAGCTGGTACGTGCGCCAGAACCACGGCCCCATCACCAGCAAGTAGCCCAGGCCAAACAAAAGGAGACTGGAGATTAGAGACTGGAAACTGCGCCGCCCGCCAATCTCCAATCTCAAATCTCTAATCTCAAATAACCACACAATCCCGGCCACGCCTACCAGCAGCACGCCATCGGCGCGGGCCAGATGGCTCAATCCGGCGGCCAGCCCGGCCAGGAACCAATAGCGCGGCCACTTTTTCTCGTGCGCCCAGGCCAAGGCCAGCAAACAGCCGCCCCCTACCCAGGCAAACAGCACAAAGGTTGTCGGCTGCACCCAGTAGGCCGTGTAATAACCACCCGCCGCGGTAAACAACGCGGCCGTGCGCGCAATCCAGCGCTCGCGCTTCAGATGCCAGGCAATACCATAACTCAGCCAGGGCAAAAATCCGGCCATCAGCCAGAAGGGAAGCTGCGCGGCGCGGAAACTGTCACTGATTTTGTAGCCGGCGGCGGCGATGATGGCCGGCAGGGGCATCCAGTAAGTGAAGCTGGGCACGGGCAGTCCAGTCGGCTGATCCAGGTACTGCCAGATGATTTCCTGGGTAAAGCCATGCCCCTCGGCCAGCCGTTGGGCATTGGTGGTGTAATAAAAGGCGTCGAAATAGGTGGGATGGCTCATGCGCAGCGCCCAAAACGCCTGCACCGCCAGGGCCACCAGGGTAATCCACAACAAATCGCGCCGGGTCTGTCGCTGTCGCAAGAAGTCTATCATGATGATGGGGTTTCGTAGATTGGACCAATCTCGTTTGTGTTTAAGAAAACAATCAGGTAATGGACTGGTCATTCTGAGCGGAGTCTGCGGAGCGAAGAATCCCCATTACTTGTCCATCCCAAGCAAATGGGATGCTTCGGAGGACCTCAGCATGACACATCGCACGATTACCGGATTAATTTTTTAATCTGCAGAGAGATTGGTCCAATCTTTGCCTTACCGTCGGATAAAGATTTGGGCCACGTCGTCGGCGTAGGCGAGCTGCCAATCGGGGCTGGCTTGCAGCAGAGTAGTCAGCGGCGCGCCGGTTTCCATCAGCACCCAAGCCACGGCGTAGTCGTTTAACGGCTTCTGCCAATTGTCGGTGACTTCGTAGGTTTGTAAATAGTAAAAAAGGAAGGGATCGCCGTAGACGTCGGCACGGCCGTCTACAAACACCGGCAGCCCGCGCCAGATTAGGTAGCCGCCCCAGTTGTAGCTGTTATAGCCGGGCTGGTCGGCCAGGCCGCTGGCTTGCAGGTAATCGACGGCCGTTACCGGATACCTTTCGGCAATCGCCGCCTCGTTCCCGGCAATTTTACTCGCCGCCCAGCCCAGCGACCCGGCAATGGCCAGCAGCAAAATAATCCAGTTCAGGGCCTGCATCACGGCCGTTGCCCGTCTTTCTGGCGTCTGCCCGCTGAGGAGGGGGTATACGGCCGTTTCCTCCAGACTGCCCAATACATACCGCGCCACAATCGGCGCGCTGACGATGGCAAACAGCGGAATATTCCGCGCCGACAGCAGACCGGCGGCGGCCGTGCCGCCAAACAGCAGCAGGTCGCCCCAGGTGGGCCGCTGGCGGCTAAAAATCATGCCCACCACGCCCAGCGCCGCGAACGCCAGGAACGGCCAGAAGATATTGACGTGGAAATCGGGCGAGTGCCATTCCTGGATGTAGGCTTGCATGGCCGAACTGCCCAGGGTGAAGAAGGGATAAATCCACAGTTCGGGGCCGTTGGGATTGAGCACGGCCGTCCCAAAACTCAGCGCCGTCATCACTGCCAGGAAGCGGATGTCGGCCCAGGCCAGGGTGCGCTCGCCGCCGCCGCGCCACTGCTGCAAGGCTTCGCCCACGGTGTAAGCGCCCAGCAGCACCACGCCCAGCAGGTAGCCGCTGTGCAAATTGGCCCACAGACAGCTCAAAATGGGCAGCAGCCAGAGGGCGCGCCGCCCAATTTGCCGATCTTTGAAGCGCTCGATGAGGAATACGAACACGGCCGTCAGCAGCAGGTTAAATATCTGCGGCCTGGCCCCCCACACAATCGCCGCCGCAAACGCCGCCAGCAGCACTACAAACGCCGCCAGAAACGGCCGTCCCGGCGTCACCAGATACACCAGCCAGAAAGTCAGCGTAATCAGCAGGGCGAAAACCACCATCAGCCCCGGCAGACCATCCACGCGATACACGCCCCACATCACCACCTGCGACAGCCATTCATGGGTAATCCACTCGTGGTCAGGCACGGTGAATGAAAAAACATCCTGCCGGGGAATGCCCTCTTGCAGGATGTATTCGCCGGTGCGCAAATGCCACCACATATCGGGGTCTTTGGTTTCCCGCACGGCCATTGCAAAAAGGGCCACCAGGAAAAGCGCGGTAAAAAGTCGCCGAACTGTCATGCCAGGGTGTAAGGGTGATAGGGTGAGCAGGTGATGGGGTGACTTCACCCCCACACCCGCTCACTCCATCACCGGCTCATCTTGATAACGGCCGTTGTGCGTACGCCGAAAATAAATCGCCAAAATTGATCGGCAGGGCCACCTGCTCAATTTTCAGGCCATGCACCAGCGATTGGGCCAGATTGCCCAGGCTTTTGTTCAGCCCGCCGATGCGGCTGGCGATGTATTTTAGGCGCAAATAACGGCCGCGCGCACCCACCCAGCGCACGTCAAAGCCGGCCTGGGTCAACATCTGCCGCATGGTTTTCTGGCTAAAGTAATGCAGGTGCATGTCCATGTACCAGGGCCAGCGCGGCCCCATCAGCCGCGAGAACAGGCTGTCTACGTCCATCGTGTGGACCACCAGCCAGCCGCCGGGCTTAAGCAGTTCATAGGCCTTCGCCATTTCTGCCGCCGGGTCGTCTACGTGTTCGATCACGTCCCACATGGTCACCACGTCGAAGTGACGGCCGTTTAGCTCCGGCGCGTCTTGTGTGCCATTGATGACGTTCAGGCCATGCCGCTGCGCTTCGGCGGCGGCCCAATCGGAGGGTTCCACGCCCATTGCCTGCCAGCCGGCGGCCTGC
This sequence comes from Ardenticatenaceae bacterium, assembly GCA_020634395.1. Lineage (GTDB taxonomy): Bacteria > Chloroflexota > Anaerolineae > Promineifilales > Promineifilaceae > Leptovillus. The sequence continues at coordinate 40,070 of JACKBU010000003.1, forward strand.
GCCACCTCCACAAACACGCCAATGTACGCGCCTACGTCGAGGAGGGCACGGCCGTTGCCCGGCCCGGTCCACTTTTGCAAATGCTGCAAATGTTTGCGAAAGGTCAGCTCCCGCCCAATGCGCTCTGAGACGTAGGTTTGGTCTTCAACGGCCGTATACGCCGCCAACAAATCATCCTCCGCCCAGCGTGGATTGGCATACACAAACCCACAGTTGGTACATTGTACAATTTGCGGGTGATGTCCATAACCCGGACTGGTACAACGGAAAGCGTCTACGTTGACGGCCTGGCTGCCGTTTAAGGTAGCCGGAAAACGAACAGAAAACTCGTTCCCGCCACACAAGCTGCAGTTAACTTCAATCATGGGGAAATTGGAACGGTGGGTCTGCGAGGCTCACCGCCGCGCAAACGCCGGAGAAACAGGCGGAAAACCGTATATTGAGCCTTAAATACTTCCTGGCGCGAAATTTTCGTCTGCCCTTTGCGGCGGTCTTCAAAAATAATGGGCACTTCACCAATTTGCCAACCGCGCCGCTGGCACATGAACAACATCTCCACCAGAAAGGAATAGCCGCTGGAAAAAACTTGATCCAGCGGGATAGACTCCAAAACTTCCCGGCGATATAGGCGAAAACCGGCCGTTGTATCTTTTGCTTTTAATCCGAGCAGTGTCTTGGCGACCAGATTGGCCACCCGGCTAAGAAACACACGTTTCCAGGTGCAATTTTTCTGCCCACCACCGGGCACATAGCGCGAACCGATCACCACGTGCTTTTCGCGGCTCATGGCGATCATGGCCGGTATGTAGCGGGGATTGTGGGAAAAATCGGCATCCATCGTCATAACACGCCGGGCATCCAGCTCGTACAGAGCCGTCTTGAATCCGGCGATGTAGGCTGTGCCCAGCCCCATTTTGCCGGGGCGATGCACTACGTGGACACGTCCAGGATACTTTGCCGCCCAGGCATCGGCTAGTTGACCAGTTCCATCCGGCGAATTATCATCTACCACCAGGACACCGACGTTGACCGGCAAAGCCAACAACTGGCTTACCAGATCGTCCAGGTTATCCGCTTCGTTATACGTTGGTACAATTACAAAAGCTTCTACGTCGCTCATACTTTCATCCTCTTCAGGCAGGGTGATGATTGTAACGAGATTGCAGAACTGGGTCAAAGTGGCAAGTCATGAGGATAGGCATTTTATCGCGCAATCGTATGTTGTATAGCACGGGCCGTCTGGCGCAAGCAGCACGGGCGCAGGGCCATGACGTGCTGGTGATTGACACGACGACGGTAGCGGTAGAAGCGGGCACGGAGAACGGCCGTCACATCAAAGTAGTCAAAACCGGCATTTTACCTGCTTGGGCACGCCAGCAGGGGGGATCCGCCCGGGCTGTGACGCACCTGCCACCCCTGGACGCCATCATTCCGCGAATCGGCACCTCTATTACCCAATATGGTCTGGCGGTGGTACGCCAGTTTGAGGCGCAGGGCATTTGGACAACGGCCACCTCGGCGGCGATTGCCTGTTCACGGGATAAGCTGCACAGTCTGCAAATTATGGCGGAAGCCGGGCTGCCTATTCCCAAAACGGCCGTGTTGGCCCAACCGGAAGCTGTCGTGACGGCCGTGCAGTCTGTCGGCGGTCCGCCGGTAATCATCAAGCTGGTGCGCGGCACGCAGGGCAAAGGCGTGATCCTGGCCCATAACCTGGCCACGGCCGCAGCCGTGATGAAGACCATCCAGCAGGCCAATCGCCAGGCGCTGGTGCAGGAATTCATCGCTGAATCGGCTGGCAAGGATTTGCGGCTGATTATCGTGGGGAACCGCTGTGTGGCGGCGATGGAGCGGCACGCCAGCAGCGAAGGGGAGTTTCGGGCCAACCTGCATCTGGGAGGAACGGCCGTGCCCATTACGCCAGATAAGGAAATGAGCAGCCTGGCCGTGTCCGCAGCCCAGGCTCATGGCCTGAAAGTGGCCGGGGTAGACATCTTGCTGTCCAATCGGGGGCCGTTGGTGTTGGAGGTTAATTCTTCGCCGGGGTTACAAGGCATTGAGAGCGTAACCGGCGTGGATGTGGCCGGAGAAATTATCAGCTACCTGGAGAAGGTGACTCGCGGCCGTCAGGCATGCCGCCGCTAGCCCGGTCAATCACCCAGCGCATCGTCCCAAAAGGCATCCAGGTCGGCATTCTCGTCATCGAGGGGAAGGTCTTCGCCAAACAGGTCTTCCAACTCGGCCGTGTCGATTTCCAGATGACCTTCGGAAACGGCCGTTTCTGCTTCTTCCTCTTGCTCTTGCGCCGCCAGCATCGCCTTCATCATCGCAACGATGTCGTCGTTCTGCACCAGCGCCGGCTGTGGCTCGGCCAGCTTCTCAGACGGGCGCGGCGCGCTGACGACGGGTCTGGGCGGTTTGGCAGACGGCCGGGGGGCGATTTTTGTCGGCGGCACTTCCGCGGGGGTCGCCGGGCCGGTTGCCAGCAGCTCCACCAAATCTTTGATGGCTCGCTGGGTAAAGACCCAAATCGTGCCAATCCGCCCGCGCCGCAGTTCCACGTCAAAGAAAATAGCCAGGAAATGCTCCCGTCCCACGCTGGCGCAGTACAACTCGATGGTTTCCCCGGCATAGTACTGGATGGTATGGGGGACTTCGCCGTCCAGGTGAGCGCTGAGGGCAAAGCTTTGTTGAATGGTCCGGCCCAAGGCCCCGGCCAGCTTGCTAAAATCCAGGCGGCGGTTATTGGCTGCTTCAAACAAAATCTGGCCGTCCAGAGACGCCAGAAGCAGCCCGGTGGCCCCTGTGTCACCGCGCAACGTTTGGAGCCGTTTGCGAACGGCCGTAGAAACTCCCGAGGACGATTCCGCCTCGTAAACTGCGGCGATCTTGGCCGGCGCCAGTTCTTCACCGTGCAAAGCATGGTGAACAGCCATGAGTACGGCATCTGTATCCAGCGGCTTGGAAAAATAGCGCAGCACACCCAGGCTGTGTGCTTCCTTTTGCCCCTCGGAAGAGGAATAGGCGGTGATCATAATGACCGGAACGTCCTGCTCTAGCTTTTTGATGCGGCGCACCAGGTCAAACCCGCTCATGCCCGGCAAACGCACATCGGTGATCACCAGATCGAAGTGAGTGCGGCGCAGCTCCAACAAGCCCTCCTCCGCTGAAGGCACAGCCAACACTTCGCACTCCTCATTCGACAGCTCCAAAAGAGTACGGAGCAGCTCCAACATCTCGAAATGGTCATCGACTACCAGTACTTTTTTTACGTCTGCCATGGCTCTCAACTCTACCATCAATCGATTCATTCTCTTGCCTGATGAAAAACAGGCGATAAAAATGGGGCAAATCTGAGCCTGTAAGCTCTGCCAAAATAAAAGACACGAATATTGCAGGCAATTATAGGTTTTTCATCCGTCAGGTCAATTTTCTGGGCTGTTGGCCAGGTCCAGCGCAAATAAGTTCCATAATTCCGAATCCTGCGTGGGGTCCAGAGTAAAATTGCGGACGGTGGGGCGAATGACGGCCAGCTTCAGCCGCATGAAGAGAGGGATCATGGGTAAGTTCTCGGCCAGCAGCCGCTGTGTCTCCTGGAAGTTTTCTTCGTAGCCGGACATGCCGGGCAGCAGTTCGCGTGCTTTGCGGCAGGCGGCATCGTACTCGGGCAGCCACCAGCCGGTATTGTTAAGGGCATCCCAACTGCCGTAAGGAGCGCCGGTCTGGGGATTGATACGGCCGTCTGGCCCCGTAATCTCCCAGGAGGCAAACAGGTGGCACATAGACTGGTCGCCGACAGGCCAGGCAATCTGCCCCATGTCGAAGCGGCGGCCAAACAGTGGGCTTTCCTCGCCGGCGGCGTACCATTCGCCTACGGGCAAATACTCGATTTCAGCGTCGACGCCGCAAGCACGCAAATCAGACTGGATCATGGCCGTCAGAGGCTGGTTGATGGCGAACTCGGTCGTGGTGGTGAAGGTGATGTGGAAAGGCTCGCCGGTTTGGGGATCTTCACGCCAGCCATCCTGGTCGGTATCGCGGTAACCGGCGGCGTCCAAAACGGCCGTCGCCGCGGCCACATCATAGGGCCACTGTTGAATTTCCGGCGTAAAGAGAGGATGAATGGCCGGGATCTGGCTGTGCATGACTTCGGAACGGCCGTAAAACAAGGCATCCACCATTGCCTGCCGATCCAGGCACATGGCCAACGCCTGGCGCACGCGCACATCTTCAAACCAGTCCGGGCGGCCCAGGTCATCCCCATAATTTCCCCAGGAATTAATGCCCAGCGTCACAGCTTCGTAAACCGCCCCAATCTGAAACACAGGCTGCAAAAGACCGGCGGCTTCCGCCTCCAAAAAGAGCGGCGCCTGGCTCAGGTCGACGGCCTCCTGGGTGACGATGTCGCAGGCACCGGCCAGAACCTGCGCCAGCCGCTGATCCGGATCCGGCAAGAAGCGGAAGGTCACGCTGTCCAGGTGTGGCAGCCCTTCAGCGGCACGGTAGTAGAAGGGGTTAGGCTCCAGGCGGAGATATTCGCCGGCTGCCCATTCCACCACCTGAAACGGCCCGTCGCCCAGCGGAAAGCGGTCGGAAGCTTCGGCCGTTAACAGATCAGCCGCCGTGTACTGCTGCCAGGCGTGCTGCGGCAGCGGTCCCCAAAAGTTGGTGAAAAAGGTAGCGTCGTGGAAGCCGGGCAGCCCAATCCAGCGCACGGTATCGTCGTCGACGGCCGTGTAACTGGCGGTGCGCTCGACTTTGCCCTTGGGCGCGGGTGTGTCTGGATGAGCGGCCAGGGTAAAACCGTAAACCGAATCGGCGGCGGTTACCGGTACCCCATCGGCCCACAGACGGGGCTTCAAGGTAAAGTCGGCGGCCAGTTGGGCCATAGTCAGCGGCGTTCCGGCGAAAACGGCCGTTTCGCCGTTGGCTAACTGCACCCGATCCCCCATCGACAGAACGACCACGTTGCCATCTATATCCACCACGCGGTCTCCGGTCTTGACCGTCACCTGCTGCCAGACGGCGTCGCCATCGCCTAGACTGGGCAGCTTTACCAGTCCCTGCGGCTGGTAGGCAAAGGAGAGGTGAGTGTAATCGTTTTCGTAAATAGCGTGCAGGATGGCTTTTTCGACGCGGGCGGCACGGCCGTAGCGGTACAGCGTTTCCGGTTCGCGCGGCAGGCACACGACCAGGTCTTTGCTGCCCGAATAGGTGGCTTCGGGCTGGATAACGGCCGTGGCCGGTTCAACCGTTACTTCGGGGCGGGGCACAGGTGTGACAGTCTGCGGTTCTATCTCCACCGGCACACGACAGGCCGTCAGCAAAACGGCCGTGATCAACATCCCCCACAAAGAGCCTCGCCGCCTATAACTCGCCAGCGCGTACCTGAGCCATAAATGGTTCATAAGCAGTTACATCGGAACCTTTTTCACGTAAAACAAAATAATCTTGTGTGATCTTCGCCTGCTGCTCTCGGTTAAAATCGCCAAAACATTTCCCGGCCTGGCAGGCGAGCTGCAACCCCGCGGCTCCCCCATAATTGTAACAATCTCGCTTCGTCTTGATAAGCATGTAGATTGCTTCGCCTAAATAACGAGAGCCGACGCGCTCATACTGGTAAACGTGCGTGAGTTCGTGAACCACCACGGGCAAGTTAGCGCGTGTGTGGCGACCGGAACGCGGCAGGTTGATGGTGTGCCAGGTGGCGAAGGCCAGATTGCCATTATACTTAAAAACCAGTTCAAATAGGCCACCTTCAGCCACGCGCACATCGCCAAAGCGCAGGGCATCCGGCCCTAACACGCTGGCGAACATGGCGATTTCAGAACCGGTCAAAGGGGTGGTGCGGGCGATGAGGTGCATAAAAAACTGAGCGATTTCTGGCCCGCCAAGCAGGTCGAAGCTGTGAACCAGCAGTTGGTGCAAGCCGTCAACGAACCGGCCGAGTTTCCAGCGTCCCCAGGCGGCACGAGCTTCTCCCGGGGTCTGCGACCATTCTGGCAGCAGGTAAACGAGGCCGCGTATACCTCGCCAGAGCGTGCTTAGCAGACGGCTCAATCGCAGTGGCAGGTCGCGCACCAGATTGATAGGCCACATGGATGCATCGCGGAGTCGTTCTGCCAGCCAGTAAAAAACGGCCGTTACTCTTCCTTTCATGGGTTTCCTTATCGCTATGATGAATCCGCTGTCTGCTTATCGCTCGCCAGACGCTACCCCACCCACACGCGTCACGGCCGTTACCAATCATACCCCAAAACCCCACGCCACGCAGTGGCAACCAGCCAGAAAACAAACTCGTGAATCAACAAGTTAACAAAGAGACTAAAGTCCTATATCAAACGCTACAGGTTTAGCAGATGTATGTTATGCTTAAGGCACAATATGAAACTAAACGAGCCATCGCGTAAATGGCAAGAACGCCAGCACCATTTAGTAGTTCACGCCAATGCGACCGCTTTTGCCGAGTTGTGTGAAACAGCCCTGCCTCACCTCGCCCAGTTCCTCCACTTGCAGTTCCCACAGTTCGAGGATTCGCTGCATCAAATGACGGCAATAGACGTCCTGCTGGCCTATCATGCTCAACCAGACAAATATGATCCGGCCAAACTATCTCTGTTTGCTTATCTGCGGATGGCCGCTCGTCGCGATTTCCTCAACGCGATTGACAAACGTCAACGCTATAACCGCCGGCTCCTAAATATTAACGATCCAGGCACACAATATCTGATGCCCCACCAACAATCACTGGAAGAGTCATTTTTAGTGGATGAGTGGCTGTACCAATATACCGCGCTCACGCAAGAAGAGTTCATCGAAGCCCTAAACGCCACACTTGACGAGCAGGATCAAAAAATATTCTCCCTGATGTTGGACGGCGTGCGCGAAACGTCTGCCTACGCAGACGTGATGGGGCTCCTGCTCGAAAGTAAGCAGACACAACAAAGAGAAGTAAAACGCGCCAAAGACCGGGTGATCAAAAAACTGCAGCGCTTCGGAGCCAACGTAAAGGGCAGCCTCTGAAAACCGTATCTTCTCACTGGGTCGGACTCTCTCGGACCATAAAATCATTCTATATCAGCCATTTTGTCGAACTTTCTCATTGGGATCGGAACTATAAGTACAAGGCATGATTTTTAGAAAGTATCAGAGTGAAGAGCACATGAACCCCCAGACAACCGACAAATCCACTTTTCTTCTCCAGCAAATGGCACAGCGGGCCGCCAGTGATAAAAATCTGTTGGCCTACCACTTTAACGCATATGGGAAGAAAAAAGGGATAGACTGGGGTCAGCTTGCAGAGAATTGGCATATTCAATCCGATCAACTCGCAAAATTAGCACTCTGTCGCCGGCCATCATCCATAAACGAGGATTCAGAACTGAACCAAATTAGCACTTATACCGGCGTAGATAAACGAGTGTTAAAACAATTACTTGAGTCGTTAGAAGAGCAACCGCAAATAAAACACATGAAGGAAAAACCTGTTTATTGGAATAGAGCCGGAAGTATTACTTTCAGACGCCGTGTGTGGGCAATTGGGGTCGCTTTCCTTATCTTTTTACTCTTCAGTGCGTTTGTTGTGGCGCAACCACCGCAGGGCACGGAAGCCACCCTCGTTATTTCCGCGGGCGAGGCGACTGTTACACAAAAAGGCAACGTGCCGCTGCTCTTTCGAGTGTCTGACGTAAATGTTTCTAGCGGGCAGGCGTTGGCTGTTCATGCCGGCGACAAAATTGCGTTGCAAAGCGGGGCTGTTGGCCAGCTACGCTTGTTTGGCGGCAGCACTGTAGATCTGGCCGGGGGAACTTCGCTGGAGATCACGGAGCTTGTTACTGACCAGAGCACCTATCGCGTGCGGCTAAATATGTTAGCCGGCCGCACCGTAAGCCGGGTGGTTCGGGCGCTGGGCATTGGCGATGCGTTTGAGGTTAGAACGCCATCGTCTACTGCTTCAGTACGCGGCACAGTTTTCACCGTCGAGGTGGTTGCACAAGATGCGTCTTACTTTTCTTGTGATGAGGGCGTCGTACACATTGTGTTGGGCGACGAAAGTGTAGATATTCATCCTGGGGAAGAGGTGAATGCTGTTGTAGGACGGCCGTTAACCGTTCAACCTCAAGCCGCACCGCAACCAACCCCCGTACCCACACCTGCGCCCACGGCTACGTCTCGCCCCACGCCTACGGCCGTTCCCACCAACACCCCGGAGCCAACCGCGGCCCCCGAGAGAGGCAAATTCTCCGGTAAAACAACCGTTGCCGCCAGTGCAACAGCCGCCGCAGACGAAGAACTTGTAAGCAAAGTGCCACTGCTGCCTTCCGCCCCTTCTCCCGGTGGAGATGATCCGTCTTCTGACGGCGCTACCGATCCCGATAAAGTCAAACCGGAAAAGACACCCAGTTCTCCCTCCCAGGTGCCCGGCAAACCGCCCGCCGACACGCCCGGCAACGGCAATCCGCCTGACGCGGGTGGTCTTCCTCCAGGGCAAGGGGGCACACCGCCCGGCCAGGAAGACAAACCGCCTAACGACAATAACGGCAACGGCAACAACAACGGAGGTGGAAATAACAACGGTGGCGGAGGCGGTAAAAACAAGTAACTGTTTTAACGGGTGATAGTTCAAGCCGGCAGCGAAAACTGCCGGCTTTTTTTGTGGAAAATCAGGCCTGTTCCGACAAAGATTGTGTTTGGTACTTATTCATGATCTCCCGCCGTCGGCGCGCTTCGATAGATAAGCGGAACGCCATCACCATCACATAGCTGACGAGAATGGTGAGTAGGGGGAACAAAATGTCCAGCATAAGGCCTGATAAATCAAAAAGCCAGACGGCCGCGATAAAATAAGCTGCCCCTAAGGCCAGCATAATCAGCAGCCCCGACCAGGGACGATCGCACAGCAGGCCGGTCAGCAGCCCCAATCCCAGCAAGATGAACAGCCGGACCAAATATCCAGGTCGGCTGATGAAGTGACTCGACCAGATAGATTCGATTACGTTGGCTAAAATCTCGACGCCGTACATCGGACGGCCGTTACTTACCGGCGTCAGATAGCGGTCTGGTTCGGCGGTGGCCGTCATGCCCACCAGGACGATCTTGTCTTTGAACACGTCTGCTGGCACGTTGCCCTCTAACACATCCTGATAACTAACCATGCGAAATATGGATTCACCCGGCTGCTCAGGCGGCCCGGCATAGTAGATGATCATCTCGCTGAAAGGCAAAACCGGTATCTCCCGCCCCAGCACTGTCAGTTTGTTGCGCTCAATCGACGGTAGAGGCGCCGACCCCAGGTCCAAATACGTGCGCAGCGCACTAAGAGCCAGACTGGGATATTGCTCACCGTCCACTCCGGCAACCATGGGAAGCTGCCGAATATACCCGTCTTCATCGTGGAGGATGTTGGTGTGGCCCACGGCCGTTCCGGCTTCGAGCAGCGCCGGTTGTGGCAAAACAAATTTTTCGTAGCGCACCTCACCCGGTTCGTCGCGGATGGCATCGCCAAAACCCAAGACCGGCTGCACCACGTTTCCCGCCGCTTCCATCGCCTGCTGCAAAACAGCATCGTCCGGCGTTTCCGCTTCAAATAAAAAGTCGAAAACGATGGCTCCCGCTCCGGCAGCATTCAGCCGATCGATTAACGCCGCGTGGAGCGAACGCGGCCAGCTGTCCCAACGGCCGTAAGCAGCCAGGCTGGCATCGTCTACAGCCACAATGGTCACAATGCCGCTCACCGGATACGGCTCCAACAAGCTGTCGCGCATTTGGGCGCTGGGCTGCGTAAACCATCCGCCCAACATCAATAAAAAAATCACCACGCCCACGATCAAACCGATAATACCGCGGGCCGCGATCTGGTTTTGGTTATCTCTCAGCAGGCGCTGCTGCATCTGCTGGCTGCGCAAACGCAGGCGAACTGCCACCGGAACCTGCCGCGGCAGACCGCCGGCTGCCGATTGGGCCAGACTTAACGCATTCAGCGCCTGGGGATTGGCTTCAGCGGCAAGGAGGGTAGAAACGGCCGTTTCGCTGCCAACCTTCCCAATCAGTTGCGCCGCCAATTCTTGCCCGGACAGGGCCATTTGGGCCAAAGCCTCATCTTCGTTCACGCCAATGCCCACTGTCCGCCAGCCAGAGGCCGGGCGAAGAGTGTGCCACAAGATGCGCAGTGTTTTTTCCTGGTCGGTGGCATGGGCAGTGGATGCAGCGATTTGTACCAGACGTGCCTGCGCAGCGGCCGATAAAGCGGGCGGCGCCGTTTCGGCCGTAAGCAGCTTGCTCATAAGTGAGAGGGCCTGGGAAACGGCCGTTTCTCCCTCCAGCAGCAGCGTTTGCTCGCACGCCAGCCACACCTGCGGCGAGTCAGACAGTTCTTGCTGCCAGTAATCCACTTCATATCCGTGCGCCAGAGCGCCTCGCAGCACAAACAGTTCCCAGCCGTCAAACTCCTGAAAAGCATGATGATCCTGCCGGTACACTTCGCTCAGGAGCGCCAGATGGCTTAACCTGGCCGGGAACTCTTCTCTTGTTGGCTGCCAGTTGGCTAAAAACGGCCGTAAAAGATGCCGCGCGTCAGCGGCCTCCGCCTCGCGATCCGCCATCTCGTCCACTGCCAGAGCCTGGCCGGCGAACGTCTCTTTGCGCTTTCCGGCTGCGCGCAGTATCAGTTCCAAAGCCGCTTCGGCGGTGGCAGGACGCTCCGCCCAATGAAAGGCGGTCAACTGGCGCAAAGCCAGCGTCAACGCCGACGGCAAAGAAGGATCAAAATCCTGCAAATCCGGCAGTTGTCCGTCAAACTGAAACTGTTGAGAAGCGAGATTATCCGTGCCTTCCCAGGGTAGCTTTCCGGTTAGCATCTCAAAAATGACAATGCCCAGGCTGTAAACATCGGACTGGGGAACGACGGTTAAACGATTATGCTGTTCAAACGGCGCATAAGCCTGCGTGCCGCGACCTGTGTGGATGGGCATGGTTTCGGCCGTCAGTTGCTTCGCCAGCCCAAAGTCCGATAAAAAGACTCTATTCTGGCTGTCCAACAGGATGTTGCTGGGCTTCAGGTCGCGATGCACCAAAGAATGGGCATGCAAAAAGGAGAGGGCCGTCGCAATTTGGACCGTTAGCTCCAGCGTATCGGCCAGCGAAAGTGGCCCAGAGAGCAACAAATCGGCCAACGAGCCCATAGAGGCATAGCGCATGACAAAAAAGTAAAACTGATCATCAACGGCGCCGTATGTGTAGATAGGCAAAATATGGGGATGATTAAGATTAGCTATCAGGCGTGTCTGGCGTTCAAAGTTCCGGGCCGTCTGGGCAGAAGCGACAGAGTCATAACTCAACAGATGCATGAATTTGACGACGACAACTCGTTCGTCGATCTCATCCCAAGCCGTCCAGATTTCGGCCTCCCCTCCTAAACCAATCCGCTCCAGCAGAACACAGGTTTCCAGACGGTAACCACGTTTTAAGAAATCTGTTAATAAAGTTTCAGGCTGTGTACTTGTGTTCATCAAAAAATGCCAGCTTAGCGATACATTTTTCCGATACTGCTGGACAATCTGTCAGGAACAGGCCATACTTCGAGATGTACCGCGGCTCGGCTCTATTTACCTGAACGGAAAGGATTTCGTGCGACCATTATACCCAAAGACAAACAGAAGCACGTTCAGTAGATTGTAATTATCATGTCCCAAGATATATTTTGCCCACGATGTCACAGAAAAAATAATGCCGCGTCTGAAGAGTGCAGCTACTGTGGCGCCGATTTGCGCAGCAGCCAAGCCAATATGCGGACCACCAGAAACGTCCCTCTGGCTGCCGAAACCCCGGAAATTGTTTCGCCATGTACCGAGCGAAAAGTGGCAATTCCCCCTGGAGGAATCGGCTTGCTTTTCGATAAAGACCAGTCCATTATCCGGGAGTCGAATGACAGTTTTATTTTAGGTCGTTATGGCCAGACCGTTATCACCTCATCGACATTTATCGACTTGGTGAACTACGGTGCGACCGAACTGGGTGTTTCGCGGAATCATGCTCGTATTTCGTATGAGAACGGCACGTTTGTTGTGGAGGATTTGGAAAGCACCAACGGTTCCTGGCTTAACGACACGCAACTGACGCCAGGACAGTTTTATCCTTTGCAAAACAATGATCGGTTGGTGCTGGGGCGGCTGGGCATGTGTATCTGCCTGGGAGAACGGCCGTTGCCACAGGCGCCCAGCATCACGTTTTCTCTACAAAACGAACCGGCTTTGGACAAAAAAGGGCCATACGCGCTATCGCTGCCCATTCTGCAGAAGGAGATACTACCCTATCTGGAAGCCCTCGCTTTTGTGCAGGAAGGCATCGACGCCGGCGTAAAACGGCCGTCCTCGCCCCTCCTCCTCTTGTCAATTCAGGCCGCTGGCAGCAAAGGCGCCATGATCAAGGCCAGTGGAGTAATTGACGCCGTGAGTTCGGTCGCCGACCGCGTCTCTGCCTGGCGAAACCTGCATTCGGACAGCATCGGCAGCAAACCGCAGGAGGTCGATCCCATCATTTACCAAAGCCTGGTTCAACTGGTCGCCGTCATCCTGGCCGATCATAACGCGGTGCTTAATTCCCAAGAAAAATTTGAGGTCGTAGAAAAGCTATCTCCCCAGATCGCCTTCCTCGCCCTGAACCCCCTGACCCTCTCCACCGAATAATTACGCCCGTGCCACCAGGCAAACGGAAACGGCCGTTCCCTCCCCCCTATTCCCCGCCGCATCAAACGCCACCACTTTGAAGGTGTGGCAGCCCGGCCCAGGAATCGTCCATTTCTCCGTGAACGGCGGCACCGTGCTGATGGCAAACGGCACTTCCGCGCCGTCGGCGTAAAACTCCACCCGGTCCACCGACAAATCATCCGTCACCTGGGCCTGCACCAGCACCCACTCCTCATCGGTGAAGATTTGCTGATTGGGCAGCGGGAAGAGGATTTCGGCCGTGGGCGGCTGGTTGTCTACGGTCACATGCACGCTGGTCTCGGCGAAGCTGCCATCGTCCCGCACGACGGTGAGCAGCAGGGTGTAGAGGCCGCTCAACTGGCTGGCGTCCCACACGCCCAAGACCTCGTTTTCCTTTGGCTCCGTCACGTTGTCGGCGATGGTTTGCAGTTCGGTGGGAGCCAGGCCGGGGAAGTAGGCCAGCCGGTAGTGGGCGAAGTTGTCGCCGCGCGCCGTGCCGCTGATGGTGAGGGTGCCGGTGATGGTGGCGAAGTTGGCCGGGCTGGTGATGGCGGCGTCAGCGGTGGACACGGCCGTTTCCACAATCGTGTCATACTCCGTCGGCGGCTGTTCGATCTCATTCTCGCGCACCCAGTCGGCCGCCGCTTCTGGGTAGACGCGGTAGACGCGGTTCTCCACCAGTTCCGGCGGCGTGTACAGCGTCGCCAGCCGCCCGGTCTCCCGATTCACGGCAAACTCCTGGTAGATGTTGTCGTAGACCGTCGGCTGCGTGCCGGCGATGAACAATTCGGACACGGTGGGGCACAGACTGGTGGGCAGCAGGCCGGAGATGTTGCACACCGCCATTTCCACCAGGCCAGACGGCCGTGTCCAGCTTTCCACCGGCTCCTCTTGCAGCGCCCAACTCATCAGCGCGTGCCAGATGGGGGCCGCGCCCTTGCTGCCCGGCACGTTGTCCATTGGCGTATTGTCGGTGTTGCCCACCCAGACGCCGGTCACCAGCTGCGGCGTGTAGCCCACCGTCCAGCCGTCGCGGTAATCGTTGGTGGTGCCGGTTTTGACGGCCGCCGGGCGATTGTCCGGCAGTTCCAGGGCGTTGGGGCAGCCAAAGCCGGCGCAGCGCGCCTGCCGGTCGGAGAGGATGTCGTTCATCAGGTAGGCCAGCTGCGGCGTCAGGATTTCGCGGCGCTGCGGCTGGTTGTATTCGTAGAGGACACGGCCGTTGCGGTCTTCCACGCGCAAGATCAGCACCGGGTCCAGCGTGCGGTAGCCCAGGCGCTGTTCGGCCTCCGGGCGCGGCTGGCCGACCATCACGCCCATGTTGTCCATCACCGAGTAGGCGTAGACCATGTCCATCAGCGTCACTTCGCCGCCGCCGAGGGTGAGCGAGAGGCCGTAGGCGTTGGCCCCTTTGTCCAGGCTGGTGATGCCCAGGTTGTGGGCCGTGCGGATGACCTTGTCCACGCCGACCCAACTGGTGGCCTGCACGGCGGGCACGTTGTAGCTGTTGCCTAGCGCTTCGCGCAGGCGGATGGGGCCGTGGAACTGGCGGTCGTAGTTTTGCGGCACGTAGGGCACGCCATTGTAGGGTGTGCCAAAGTCGGTTTCCACGTCGAGCATCATCGTGGCGGCGGTGTAGCCCTGGCTGAGCGCCGTCAGGTAGGTGAAGGGCTTGAAGGAGCTGCCGGGCTGGCGCAGGCCATCGACGGCCACGTTGAAGGAGCCGTCGATGCTTTCGTCCCAATAGTTGCGGCTGCCGACCAGTGCTTTGACTTCGGCCGTGCGCGGGTCCAGCATGACGACGGCCGTATTATCCACCCGATGATCCACGCCCACGTCGGCGGCATTGAGCGGCGGCAAGAAGGCCAGCGCCGGGCAGTTGTCGCGCTCGTCGGCGGGCAGGCCATCGCCTAAATCGCCGGAGAGCCGGGCGACCTGCGCCCGGGCCACGCATTCCGCCTGCCGCTGCATGGTCAGATCCAGCGTGGTGTAGACGCGCAGCCCGCCGCCCAGCACCAGTTCCGGGCCAAACATCGCTTCCAACTGCTGCCGCACCTCCAGGGCAAAGTGCGGCGCAATGATATCGAAGCGCGCTTCTGGCCCTTCGGCCAGCTGCAGCGGGGCCAGTTTGGCCGCCGCCGCCTCTTCGGGGGTGATGTAGCCTTCGCGGGCCATGGTGTCCAGCACCAGTTCCTGCCGCTCTTTGGCCGCTTCCGGGTTGTCCAATGGATTGAGCGCGGGGGATTGGGGGATGGCGGCGAGCATGGCGGCTTCGGGCAGGGTGAGCTGCGCGGCCGTTTTGTCGAAGTAAACGCGCGCCGCCGCCTCGATGCCATAGGCCAGGTTGCCGTAGAAGTTGGTGTTGAGGTACCACTCCAGAATTTGCTCTTTGGTGTAGGTGCTGGTGGCGCGATGGGCCAGCAGCAGTTCTTCCACCTTGCGCCGGTAATCGTCGAAGCCGACTTCCGCGCCCACGGCGCGGCGCTCCGGTTCGATGAGGTTGTTTTTGATGACCTGCTGGGTGATGGAGGAGCCGCCCTGCACGCTGCCGCCTTCGAGGACGTACTCATAAAAGGCGCGGCCGATGCCTTGCAGGTCGTAGCCGGGGTTGGTCCAGAAGGTTTTGTCTTCGATAGCGACGGTGGCATCGACCAGGGCTTGGGGCGTCTGGTCCAGCTTGATCCACTGGCGGTCGCCGCCGAGCGGGTCGATGATTTCGTAGATGAGGACGAGGTCGCGGGTGCCGTCGGGCTGGGGGTCGCCCCAGGCGTAGATTTTGCTGGTCTCGAAGGTGTCGCTTTCGTTTTGGCCGAGGGTTTCTAGCTGGGTGAAGTCGGGCAGGTCCTGGGTGAAGTAGGCGTAGACGGCCGTCGCCGCCCCCACACTCCCTACCACACCAAACAAACCAACCAACAAACCAACCAACAACAACAAACCCGCTATCTTGAGGACAGCCTGCCCGCTGCGCTGCCGCCGCCGCTGCCGCCGGGCGCGCCAATGAATGACCTGCGTGGTTTTAGGCATGGCTGTACTGTACTCCGTCACTTCTTGTCTAACAACTGTTTGATTCCGCCTTCTCATCAATCGTTCCTGCGTGCGGATCAGCCATTTCTGTCTGCGGATCAGCCATTTCTGCCGGCGGATGAGTCGTTTCTGTGAGCGGATGAGTCGTTTCTGTGAGCGGATGGATCATTTCTGTCTGCGGACAAATCATTTCTACTGGCGGACGAGCCGTTTCTGCGAGCGGATGGATCATTTCTGCCTGCGGACGAGTCGTTTCTGTCTGCGGCTGAATCGTTTCTGTGAGCGGATGAATCGTTTCACGGTGCGGATGGGTCATTTTAACCGGCGGCTCGGCCGTATCGCCGCGCCGTCCTGCCCCTACCAGAGAACGGGGCCCCATTTGGAATGGCTGGAGGCCAGTGCTGCCCATAGCCAAGCCCACCAAAACGTGGAATAATAGAATCATCATCCATTCATCATTCATCGTTCACCGTTCACCGTTCTCCAGGGAGGTAGCCTATGACCGAAAAAGTGATCATCACCGCCGCCCTTACCGGCGTCTTGGCCACCCGGCAGCAGTCGCCATACATCCCGTACACGCCAGATGAAATTGCCGCCGAAGCGCGCCGCTGCGCCGACGCGGGGGCCAGCATCGTCCATATCCACGCCCGGCAAGACAACGGCATGCCGGCGTATGACGTGGAAACGTACGGCCGTATCGACACGGCCGTCAAAGCCCAATGCCCCGGCCTGATCATCAACTATTCCACCGGGGCCATTGGCCTGGAGCGGGAAATGCGCGTCCACCACATCCGCGCCCTGCAGCCCGACATGGCGGCGCTCAACATGGGGTCGATGAATTACGCCATCTACTCGCGCAAAGCCAAGACCTTTTACCACGACCACGTCTTCGCCAATCCGTTTCAGGACATCCAATATTTTCTGGAGGCGATGAACGAGGCAGGCACACGGCCAGAGATGGAATGTTTTGATACGGGCCACATCAACAACGCCCGGCCGCTCATCGACATGGGCATTCTCCAACCGCCGTTCCAGTTCAGCCTGGTGATGGGCGTCCTGGGCGGCATCCCGGCGACGACGAAGAATTTGCTGCATCAGGTAGAGCAGCTGCCGGACAATTCTTTCTGGCAGGTGATTGGCATCGGGCGGCATCAGTGGCCGCTGGTGGCGGCGGCGCTGACGCTGGGCGGCAACGTGCGCGTGGGGCTGGAGGACAATCTGTACCTGCCGAATGGGGAACTGGCAAAATCAAGCGCGGAGGGGGTGGAAACGGCCGTTACCCTGGCCAACCTCACCGGCGTTTCCGTCGCCACCAGCGCCGAAGCGCGCAAGATTTTGGGGATACCGGAGACCAGAGACTAGAGATTGGAGACTACAAGACTAACCATGAACTTCCTATACTTAAATTCAGACAAAATGGGTGAAGGCGACCCGGACCTGGGGCGCAAGTTGTTGGCGATTTTTTTAGAGAAGCTGGCGGCGTCGGCGGCGCAGATTGACGTGGTGGGCTGTGTGAACAGCGCCGTTTTCCTGACCACGGAGGGCAGCATCGTGCTGGACAGCCTGCAAGCCCTGGCCGACCGGGGCGCGCGGATTGTGACGTGCGGGACGTGTCTGGACCATTACGGCCGTCGCGCCCTCTTGCGCATCGGCGAAGTGGGCAGCATGGACGGCACGGTGGGCATGATGATGACGGCCGACCGGGTGATACGGCCGTAAAGAAGTGGTTGGTTGGATTTCCACACGCTAACCAACAAACCCAACAAACCAACAAACCCAACCAACCAACAAACACACGCCTATGAACGCCATACAAAAACTCTCCGCCCACCTGCCCACCCTCTCCTGCGAATACTTCCCCCCGCGCACACCGGCCGGCTGGGGCACCCTCTACGCCACCCTGGCGACCGCTCACGAAACCGGCCTCGACTTTGTATCCGTCACCTACGGCGCGGGCGGCTCTACCCGGCAAAAGACAGTCAGCCTGGTCGAGCGCATTCAGAGCGAGCTAAACATCGACACGATGGCCCACCTGACCTGCGCCGGACATTCGCGGGCGGAACTGGAGACAATTCTCGATGAGCTGCAGGCCAGCGGCATCCCGGCGGTGATGGCGCTGCGCGGCGATCCACCCCGTGGCAGCCACGACTTTGTGCAGCACCCCGACGGTTTTCGCCACGCCAGCGAATTGATCGACTTCATTCAGCGCCACTACGACTTCAAAATCGGCTGCGCCTGCTACCCGGAGGGTCACCCGGAATCGGCCAACGTGCAGCAAGATGTATACTATTTGAAGCTGAAACAAGACTGCGGCGCAGATTTTGCCGTGACGCAGTTGTTCTTTGACAATGACGATTTCTTCCGCTTCCACGATGCGGCGCGCCGCGCCGGGGTGACGATTCCCATTATCGCCGGGCTGATGCCGGTGACTTCTGTGGCCCAATTGGGCCGCTTTCAATCGTTGTGCGGCTGCTCCATTCCGGCGAAATTGACCACTTCCTTGCCGCCAGACTCCCCAGAAGCGGTAATCGAGCAGGGCATTCTATACGGACTGGCCCAGGCAGAAGGCTTACTAAACGGCGGCGTGGACGGCATTCATCTGTACACGCTGAACAAATCGCACTCCTCGGCGGCGATTATTGCGGGGTTGAGGGCAAACGGCCGTTTGGAGAGTAGAGACTAGAGACTGGAGACTGGTTAGTCTCCAGTCTCTAGTCTCAATTTCACCATGAACCCAGACCACGAAGAAACCAACCCGGTTGTTTTGCTGACCGGCAATACCTGGCACATTGTTGAACACAGCCGCCGCTCGGCCACGGCCGTGTGCGGCCAGGCCATCCACGAGCGGCGCGCCCATGCGCGGCTCAAGCAGGTGGGCGAGGCCAATATTTGCCCGCGTTGTTTGAAATTGTTTAGGGGAGCGTAGGGGTTTCACATGGACACACCAAGCACCGCCGTTCGTACTGTGCGTTGGGTGGCGCGTATCTGGAGTTTGCTCTCGATTGTGCTGATCGGCGCCATATTTGTGGGGCAGATGTCTGGCATGATCGGCTCCAGACCATCGCCCAGCGAATGGGTTGGACTGGCCTTTTTCCCGCTTGGCGTGCTGGTGGGGCTAGGGTTGGGCTGGTGGCGTGAAGACGTGGGCGGGGTAACGGCCGTTCTCAGCCTCTTCGCCTTCTACATCTGGGATCTGCTCGTCAACCACAGCTTGCCGGGCGGCATCTTTTTCTTGCTGCTGACGGCTCCGGCGTTTTTGTACCTGTTCGTCTGGCGGCAAACCCGCCTGGAAGGTGGAGATTAGAGATTGGAGTAACTTATGACACGCAAACGCGCCACGGCCGTTTCCTGGAAAATCAAGCCCATGCCCGCCGCTCATAAAGAACTGGCGCTGGAAGGCAGCTATTCGGCCGCAGAATTCGACCAGATCAGTTTGGGCTATATCCCACAGGAGCAGCAGGACAAGTGGTTTATTTACCTGGAAGGGGAATGGCTGCATTTCCACCGCAGTTGGACGGGTTCCTGCATTTTCCAACTGCATCTTGCGCCCGCCGATGGTTATTACCAGGCAGACAAAGCCATTGTGAACCGCGACCCGGCGCAGTATCGCGGCCAAGATGATGAACAGGACGCACGCCTGATTTCACATCTGGTGGATGACCTGCTGTTGGGGCGGTTTTCTGTCTTGCCGCTGCCCGACAACTTGTCGGCCGAAGACCAGCAGCGTTACCAGAAGGATATGATGGGCAAGCGGCGCGGGGGCGGGCTGAGGCTGGATGTGAAGGGGAACGGCCGTTCCTGACCTTCCCCATTCTTTGTCCCTTTGTCTCTTAGTCCCTTTGTAATAAATTCCCAGGAACCTTTACCATGACCAGACTCGAATCCCACCTCATCACCCGCAGCGAAGAATACGCCGCCAACCATGCCGCCATGCAAAAATTAGTAGACCAACTCAACCAACGCCTCAGCGTCGCCCGCGCCGGCGGCGGTGAACGCGGCGCGGCCAAGTTCCGCGAACAGGGCAAACTGCTGCCCCGCGAACGGCTGGAACTGCTGCTCGATCCCGGCACCCCCTTCTTAGAACTCTCCCCCCTCGCCGCCTACGGCATGTACAACGATGAATCCCCCGCCGCCTCCAACATTATCGGCATCGGCATCGTCAGCGGCGTGGAAAGCATGATTTACGTCAACGACGCCACCGTCAAAGGCGGCGCAGTCTACCCCATGACCCTGCAAAAAACCCTGCGCGCTCAAACCATCGCCGCCGAAAACCGCCTGCCCTCCATCGCCCTCGTCGAATCGGCCGGGGCCAATCTGCTGTATCAGGACGAAGTCTTCATCTTAGGCGGGCGCAGCTTTGCCAATCAGGCGCGCATGTCGGCGCAGCGCCTGCCGCAAATCTCCCTGGTCTTTGGCAGCTCCACCGCAGGCGGCGCTTACGTGCCGGGCATGAGCGATTACGTGGTGATGGTGCGCCAGCAGGCCACCGTTTATCTCGGTGGTCCGCCCCTGGTTAAGATGGCTACCGGCGAAGTGGTGGACGATGAAACGCTCGGCGGGGCCGACATGCACGCTCAGGTCTCAGGCGTCAGCGACTACACCGCCGAAAACGACGCCGACGCCCTGCGTATCGGCCGCCTGATCCTCAAACAACTCCAGCAGCCCAAGCCCGCGCCCAACCTCGCCCGCCGCCAATCCCCCGAACCCCCGGCCTACGATCCCGACGAACTGCTGGGCATCATTCCCGCCGACGCCAAAGTCCCTTTCGACATCCGCGAGATTATTGCCCGCCTGGTTGATGGTTCCCGCTTTCTGGAGTTTAAACGCGATTACGGCACGTCGCTGGTGGTGGGCCACGCCGCTGTCAACGGCTGGCCCGTAGGACTCGTAGCCAACAACGGCATTCTCTTCTCCGAGGAGGCCAACAAGGCGGCCCAGTTCATCCAATTGTGCAATCAACAGCGCACCCCCATCATCTACCTGCAAAATATTACCGGCTTCATGGTGGGCACAAAGTATGAACGAGAGGGCATCATCAAGCACGGCAGCAAGATGATCAACGCCGTAGCCACCTCCAGCGTGCCGCAGTTTACGGTGATTGTGGGCGGATCGTATGGCGCGGGCAATTATGCCATGTGCGGCCGGGCGTATGATCCCCGCTTCCTCTGGACCTGGCCGAACAGCCGCATCGCGGTGATGGGCGGCGAACAGGCGGCGGGCGTGCTGGCCATTGTGCAAGAGGAACGGGCGCGCAAAAAAGGCCAGGAACCAGACCAGAACGCCATCCAGATGATGCAGATGATGACGCGGCAGAAGTTTGAGCAGGAGTCTTCGCCTTACTACGCCACGGCGCGCCTGTGGGACGACGCCATCATCGACCCGCGGGATACGCGGCAGGCGCTGAGTGTGGGCCTGTCGGCGGCCAACAACGTGGACTATGTGACGCCCGGTCAGCCGCATTATGGGGTGTTTCGGATGTAGGGGAGTGTTGGATGGGTTGGTTAACCTGCCAACAAACCTAACCAACTAACCAACCACTCCTTCCCACATGACGGATGGCGTAGGTTGGGTTACAATTGGTACGTACTTGTGAAAACCAGATCAACCGGAAGGAAAAGACATGGAAGAAGAAGAAGGACAGGACCAATCCATTAACTATGTACTGGTGTTTATTTTGCTGTTTGCCGTGGCTTTGTCCTGCGGTGTGTTGTCGTTTTTGACTCTGGTCGTGACGGGCATTCTATCTCTGACGATCGGCGGTTAAACGGCCGTATCCCCCCCTATGCTGCAAACCCCTGCCAGGCAGGGGTTTTTACTTTCCCCACCACGGCCGTTTAACCCACAATGCTGTACTCGTACTGTCCCTGCACAGGCTGGTTGGCGGCAAAACGGCCGTAGCGAAACATCGTCGCCTCAAACAAGGGGTCAGCCACACCCAGCACCAGATCTGCCAGCATCCGGCCCACCGCCGGACCCAGCTTAAACCCATGACCGCTGAAGCCGCTGCACACGTACAGGCCGCTGCCCGGCGGCAGTTCGTCCACGATCGGGTGCCAGTCGGGCGTGATGGCGTACAGAGAAGCATAACCGCCGGTGCTGCGGCTCTCTTCCAACGCCGGATAACAGGTCACCAGTCGTTCGCCGGATTCTAATACAAAGGCATCGCTGACGTTTTCGGAGAAGCGGTCGGGATTCACGATGGCGTCTGCTTCTTTGGGATCGATCAACCCCACCAGCGTGAGGCCGCCCGTTTCCGGGCGAAAATAGATGGCCTGCTCAAAATCGGCCACCACGGGGTGGACTGCTTCTTCGCCGGGCGGCCGGCGGAAAAAAGAGACCTGGACCCGGCAGGGATCAATCGGCACGTCCACTCCGGCCAGCCGGGCGACCTGCGCCCCCCAGGCGCCGGTGCAGTTCAGCACCAGCGGCGCGTCGAAAGCGCCTTTGCCGGTGTCCACGCCCTGTACCTTGCCACCGGCCAGCCGGATGCCCGTCACCGGCGTATCCTGGAAAATGGTCACGCCTAACCGGCGGGCAGCCTGGGCGTACGAAGTGACCGTGAGGTACGGATCGGCGTAGCCGCTTTGCGGCTCGTAGGCGGCGATCAGGGAAACGGCCGTGCGCAGTCCCGGCATCAATTTTTTCACTTCTTCCGGCGGGATCAGCCCGGTTTCGATGCCCACCCGGCGCTGCAAAGCGATGTTGGCTTCCAGGCCGGCCTTATCTTTGGCGTCTACCACCAGAATAAACCCACACTGCGTAAAGCCGCATTCCCCGCCAACCACCTCCGCAAAGTTCTGGAAAACCTGCAAGCTGTGGTAGGCCATACGCGCCGTCAGTTCATTGGAATAATGCTGGCGGATAATGGCCGAAGATTTGCCGCTCGGCCCTTCGCCAATGCTCTTTTTCTCCAACAAAGCCACGCTTAAGCCGCGCTGTGCCAGTTGGAAAGCGGTGCTGCAGCCCATAATGCCGCCGCCAATTACAATCACATCAAAAGTTTGAGCCATCACAACCTCCGTGGATAAACTGGTTCGCTCTCCTTAACGATAAATTTTATTCCCGCAGCACAATATCCAGCCCTTTTAGCAGCGCCACAGCTTCTGGCAGGGCAAACTTTGTTTTCTTCAGCCAATTTTGCTTTACGTCGATGGCGTAGTGGGTGGCATCATTAAAATCGGCCCCGGTCAAATCGCAGTTGACAAAGCGGCTGCCGCTGAAATCGGTGCCGGTGAACACGGCCCCCGTAAAATCTACGTCCGAGAAGTCGGCTTCTTTGGCGGTGCATTCGGTCATGCGCAGCTTGGGCAGCTTGAGACCGGGGAAGAAGCTGTAGTTGAGGACGCATTGGTGGAAGGTAAACGGCCGTTTAATCCCAAATTTCGGCCAATGCGCCGCCGCCCAATCCACACCCACCAGTTTGCAGCGCACAAATTCCACCCCCTGGAATCCCGTCTCCGGAATCTGCGCCAGGCTCAGGTCACAGTCCGTAAAGGTACAGTCATGAAAAACACAGCGGCGTAAAACCGCTTCCCGAAATGTGCAGTCCTGAAAGGCACAATCGTAAAACGCCCGGTCACTTAGCTCCTGCTGATCAAAACTTGCGCCGTGGAAGGTTTCGTCGTTGTATTCTGATTGGTTCAAATCCATCATCCTTCTCCTGATACCGCTGTCGCTGTTAGACAATCCTGACAATCTCCTCTAAACTATCCATACTTAGCCATTTTCGCCACTTTTTTCGGAGGTTCGATGAAATTTGACGTCACTTTGCTCTCTTTCGACCTGGGTGACATCCCGGCTTACGCGCGGGCCGCCGAAGCGTTGGGTTTTGCTGGCTTTTGGCTGGCTGAAACCCAGTCCGACCCGTTCCTGGGGCTGGCCCTGGCGGCAGAGCATACGCAGACCATCGACCTGGGCACGGCCATCGCCGTGGCCTTTGCGCGCAGCCCCACCGTCACGGCGATGATGGCCTGGAATATTGGCAGGCTGGCTAACGGCCGTTTCCATCTCGGCCTCGGTTCGCAGGTCAAAGCCCACAATGTGCTGCGCTACGGCGTCAAATGGGAAAAGCCCATCAAAAAGATGCGCGAAACCACCGAAGCCATTCGTGCCGTGTGGCACTGCTGGCAAACCGGCGCGCCGTTGGACTACGTGGGCGAATTCTTCAAGCTCCAGCTCATGACGCCTTTCTTCAATCCCGGCCCCATCGCTCAGCCAAACATTCCCATCTACATTTCGGCCGTCAACGAGCAAATGCTGCGCCTGGCCGGAGAAACGGCCGACGGCGTGATGCTCCACGCGCTGCACAGCGTGCCCTACATTGAGGAATACGCCCTACCGCACATCAAAGATGGATTGGCCCGGCGCGGATTGGGGCGAGACGATTTTCAGATGGTAACGGCCGTTTTTGCCATCCCCACCGACGAACCAGAGTACGCGGCCTGGGCCAAAGCCCACGCCCAACAGCAAATCTCCTTTTACCTCAGCACACCCGCCTACCGCGTCCTGGCCGACCTGCACGGCTGGCACGATACGGCCGCGCAGCTCAGCCAGATGGCCCGTACCGGCCAATGGCACGCCATGCCCGCCCTCATCACCGACGAGATTCTGGACGTAATTGCCGTGCAGGGAACCTGGGCGGAATTACCGGGGATCATCGCGGGGAAATACGGCCGTCTCCTCGACCGTGTGAGCTACTACCTACCCTTCATCCCCGGCCAAAACGATGCTGGCTGGCAGGCCAGCATTCGCGCTTTTCATCAACTGGCCGCCTAAAGCCGCGCCACGGCCGTGGCTACCCTGCCTTGACCCATCGTCTCCCCTTCTGTACCATAGTCGCCATAGCCTGTTTGATGAATACACTTATGGTTTTCAAGGAGTGAAAAGTGCTAAAAGAGTTTAGAGATTTTATAAATCGGGGGAACGTCATAGATCTGGCTGTAGCTGTAGTCTTGGGAACCGCTTTTGGAGCCATTGTCAACTCCCTCGTAAACGACCTGATCATGCCGCTTATCGGCATTTTGTTAGGCGGCATCGACTTCACTTCACTGTCCATACAAGTAGGTAGTGCCACACTCGCCTATGGCAATTTCATCCAGGCAGTCATCAACTTCCTCGTCATCGCCTTCGCCATCTTCCTCATCGTGCGCAGCTACAACAACCTGCAAAAGCAAGAGGAAGAAACCCCGCCCGCCCCGCCAGAACCCTCCGCCGAAGAAAAACTGCTGGCCGAAATCCGCGATTTGCTGAAAGTGAAGAAAGAGGTGAGGTGATCACGTTGCCCCGTAGTCGAATAGCCGGGTGCCCGGCTACTTGACTAATCGGCTACAAAACCGGGAGTCAGCCATGTCATCAATTTACTTTAATGACGAACACGAAGCCTTTCGCCAGATGGTGCGCAAGTTCGTCGAGACCGAAATTAATCCCTACGTTGAGGAATGGGAAGCCGCCGGCCTTTTCCCCGCCCACGACCTGTTCAAGAAAATGGGCAATCTAGGCTTGCTAGGACTGACCTACCCGGAAGAATTCGGCGGCGGCGGGGTGGATTACTGGTATCAGACCGTGCTCATGGAAGAAATTGGCCGCGCCGACGCTGCCGGACCACCGCTGGGCATCGCCGTGCAAACCGATATGGCGACACCTGCCCTGGCCGAAAACGGCTCCGATGCCCTGAAGCGCGAATACCTGACCCCGGCCATCGCCGGCGACCTGGTTGCCTCCATCGCCATCAGCGAACCAGGCGCCGGCTCCGATGTGGCCGCCATCAAAACCTGGGCACGCCGCGATGGGGACGATTACCTCATCAACGGCTCCAAAATGTGGATTACCAACGGCACGCAGGCCGATTTTCTCTGTCTGCTGGCCCGCACCAGCGACGAAAGGGGCTTTCGCGGCATGTCGCTGTTTGTCGTGCCCACGGATCGCCCGGGCTTTGACGTGAGCAAAAAACTGGACAAGCTGGGCCATCGCAGCAGCGATACGGCCATCCTGACCTTCGACGATGTGCGCGTGCCGGAAGCTAACCGCATTGGGCCGGAAGGCATGGGCTTCATCCTGCAAATGCGCCAGTTCCAGCGCGAACGATTGGCGGGCACGCTGATGGGCATCAGCGGCATGGAAAGAGCGATCCGGCGCACCATTGCCTACTGCCGTGAGCGAGAAACATTCGGCCAGCCGTTGATCGACAACCAGTACATCCACTTCCGCATTGCCGAGCTGCTAACGGAGGTGGAGGCGCTGCGCCAGCTTGCCTACCACTGCGTGCGTCTCTACATCGCCGGTGAGGATGTGACCAAGGAAGTGTCGATGGCTAAGCTGAAAGGCGGCCGTTTATCCCGCGAGGTGGCCGACACGTGCTTGCAGTTTCACGGCGGCATGGGCTACGTGGAAGAGTACCCGATGGCCCGCTACTTCCGCGACAGCCGCCTCATGTCTATCGGCGGCGGCGCGGATGAAATCATGCTGGGCATCATCGCCAAGTATGAGGACATTTTGCCGCGCAGGAAGAAAAGCAGTTGAAAGTAGATAGTTGATAGTGGATAGACTACTTCTTCACCAACAACTATCAACTCCCCACTATCAACTAACAACAAATCCATGTACGAAACCCTGGAAATCACCAAAACAGGCAGTGTGGCCTTTGTAAATTTGAACCGGCCGGCGGCGCGGAACGCCATGAACCGGCAAATGGTGCAGGATTTATTGGATTATTTCCGGGCCATCCGCGACGACCGGTCTATTCGTGTGGTTGTGCTGGGAGCCAACGGCCCGGTCTTCTGCGCCGGCGGTGACATCAAGGAGATGCAGGCCGGCTTTACCGAGGACGAGGCCACGCAGGTGGGGCATGTGCGCACGTTTGACGAGATGCTCACGGCCGTTTCCACCGCCCCGCAAGTCACCCTGGCCCGCATCCACGGCCCGGCGCTCGGCGGCGGCGTGGGCCTGGTCTGTGTCACCGACATAGCCGTGGCCGCCGAGGAGGCCAGCCTGGGCCTGCCCGAAGTGCAGTTGGGTCTGGTTCCGGCCGTTATTTCGCCGTATGTGGTGGCGCGGGTAGGGCTGGCTAAGGCGCGCCAGCTCATGCTCACCGGCGCACGGCTAAACGGCCGTGAAGCTGCCGCCGCCGGACTCGTGACGACGGCCGTACAACCTGATAAACTTGACGGCGCGGTCTTGGAAATTGTCAATGCCGTTTTGCAAGCTTCACCGCAAGCCCTGGCCGCCTGTAAAGATCTGCTCCTTGCTGTGAGCGACAAGCCCCCGGCAGAAACGGCCGTAACCCGCGTACAAACCTTACAGCGCCTGCGCACCAGCGCTGAAGGGCAGGAAGGCCTGCTGGCCTTTGTGCAAAAACGGCCGCCCGGTTGGGTAGAAAAAATCGAAGATTAGAGATTAGAGGTTGCTGGAAATTATGACCGTTGCCATTCTCAATCTCCAATAACCAATCTCCAATCTCCTTATTTTGGAGGAACCAGTGTCACAAATTCGCGTCGTTCGTTCATTTGTCGCCGGATCGGCCCTGGCCGAGATAATCAACCAGGAATACGATTTAGAAGATGCCCTGAGCTGTAAATTATTCAGCAAAATGCTGCGCACTCAGGATAATGACCATTACAAAGTTGTGGCCGGGGGGCAAAAGTACGTCGCCCGCGTGTATCAACTAGGCGATCACCTGCGCCGTCAACAGTCGGATTACGAGTATGAACTGGACTGGCTAAACTTCCTTAAGGAGCAGGGGCTGCCGGTTTCTTACCCGCTGCGGCGCAAAGACGGCCGTTTCCTGGGCAGCCTGGAAGCGCCCGAAGGCCGGCGCTACTATGCCGTGTTCAGCTTTGCCAACGGGGCGCCCATGGACATCAATTCCGAAGAACAGCTCTTCACCCTCGGCGCCTATATGGCCAAAATCCACGTCATTTCCAACGAGTACCAGGCCCCTTATGAACGGCAAAAAATGGATCTCGACTTCCTGGTAGATCGGCCGATCGCCCGCATCAAGCGCGCCTGGGGCAACGACCCCGACCACATGGACGATTTGGACCTGCTGATCACTTCGGCTGAAGAAGCGAAACAGGAAATTCTAGAAATTATCAACAACCCCGAACACACGCCGGACGGCTGGGGTCCGATTGGCGGTGATTTCCACAGCACCAACGCCTTCTTCACCAATGACATGTCACCCACGTTCTTTAATTTTGACCTGTGCGGTCCGGGCTGGCGCGCCTACGACATCGCCGCCTTTTTACAGAACACCGACCTGATCAACCGCTCAGAAAGCCAGGCGGAGGCGTTTTTTGCGGGATATTATTCGGAACGGCCGTTATCCAACAACGAGCACGCCGCCATCTCCCCCCTCCTCACCATCCGCCGCATTTGGCTCACCGGCACCTTCACCCGCGACGACATCCCCGTCGGCTACTCGTTCATCGCCCCCGCCTGAAAGCTTGGCCAGTAGACCATTCTGGGAAAGGTGAAAGCTATGAATTTGCAAGAGATTTTGCTGGACATTCATGCACTTGAGGAAGAATTATTAGATTTTGAGCGCAAGTATGGCATTCGCTCGGAAACGTTTTATGCTGCCTACATGAATGGGGAAGAACCGGAAGACGAAAGTTGGGTATTGGATTTTGGCGAGTGGGCGAGCATTTATCGCACTTGGCTGGCCAGGCAGGCAGAATATCGCAATGAAATACAGCACATTCAAAAGCAATCTCCCAGCTTAATTGGTCTGGTCCGGGTCGCTGCATGAGTAACCCACTGCGCACAATCGAAGACTACGAGTTATTCATCTACTCGCTGGCTGACACGTTTCCCAGTGTTACAAAGTCAACCGTTACCTTCGTGCGCCGAGGGATGTCATTGGCTCGTGTTGCGGGCGAAATCCATTTTGCGCAAGGTGTGCGCCTGGTCATTCGCGAACGCGTTTTGTATCATCGCCTGCCGGCGGTGATTGATTGGTATGGTTACGAAGTCTGGCAGGGTAACAAGAAATTATATTGGTATGATTCGCAACCCCATCCTCATGATCCCTCTCTGCAAAGCACCCATCCACATCATAAACACGTCCCACCAGACATAAAACACAATCGCATTCCCGCCCCAGACATGCGCTTTGACCAACCCAATATCCCTGCTCTCATTCGCGAGATCGAACAACTTATTCATGAAAGTTCTCAGGCTTGAACGTTATGCTTTTTGCTTTACCTCTGCGCCTTGGCGTTAAATTTCGATTGAGGGAGCCATGATCACCTCCATTCTCATTGCCAATCGTGGGGAAATCGCCTGCCGCATTGTGCGTACCTGCCGTCGGTTAGGCATCCGCACGGTAGCCGTCTACTCCGACGCCGACGCAAACGCGCGCCACGTCTTGCTGGCCGACGAAGCCCTTCACATCGGGCCTGCTCCAGCCAGTGAATCCTATCTGGCGATGGACAAAATCATCGCCGCCGCCCACCGCGCCGCCGCCGACGCCATTCATCCCGGCTTTGGCTTCCTCTCCGAAAACGCCGAATTCGCCCAGGCCGTATTGGACGCCGGGCTCATCTTCATCGGTCCCTCTCCGGCGGCGATGGCGGCGATGGGCAATAAGCAGGCGGCGAAGGAAGCGGTCACGGCCGTTGGCGTGCCCATCATCCCCGGCTACGGCGGCGCGGATCAGTCAGACGGCCGTTTACGCCAGGAAGCGGCCCGCATCGGCTATCCCCTGCTGGTGAAGGCGGCCGCGGGCGGCGGCGGCAAAGGCATGCGCGCCGTCACCGACCCGGCCCACCTGGACGACGCCCTGGCTTCCGCCCGCCGCGAGGCGCAGCAGGCCTTCGGCTCCGACGAGCTGCTGCTGGAAAAGCTGCTGGTGCAGCCGCGCCACATCGAATTCCAGGTGATTGGCGACAGGCACGGCCGTATCCTCCATCTGGGCGAACGAGAATGCTCCATCCAGCGCCGCCATCAAAAAGTGATCGAAGAAACGCCCTCTCCGGCCCTGACGCCGGAACTGCGCGCTAAGATGGGCGCAACGGCCGTAGCCGCCGCGCAGGCCGTGCAGTACACCAACGCCGGCACTGTGGAAATGCTGCTGGATGCCGACGGTAATTTCTACTTTTTGGAGATGAACACGCGCCTGCAAGTGGAGCATCCGGTTACGGAACTGGTGACCGGGCTGGATCTGGTAGAATGGCAAATTAAAGTGGCCGAAGGACGGCCGTTACCGCTGACCCAGGAGCAAATCAGCCTGCGCGGTCACGCCATCGAGGCCCGCGTCTACGCCGAAAACCCGGCCAACGACTTTTTGCCCGTCACCGGCGACATTTTGCTCTGGCGCGAGCCGACCGGCGAGGGCGTGCGCGTGGACAGCGGCCTGCTGCCCCAGGACACAGTTTCCATCCACTACGATCCCATGCTGGCCAAAGTGATTGCGTACGGCGAAGATCGGGCAACGGCCGTGCGCCGCCTGCTCCGCGCCCTAGAAACCACCACCCTGCTGGGCCTGACCACCAATTTACCGTTCTTGCAAGACATTTTGCGCCATCCGGCCTTCCAATCCGGCGCTTTGCACACCGGCTTCATTGCCCAGCATCTGTCTGGCTGGCAGCCGCCAACCGGCGATGTGGCGCTGGCGCTGCTGGCGGCGACGGCCGTGCAATACATCCGCCAGCCGCAGTCCGCCAGCAGTACCGGCTTCTGGCGCAACAATCCCAACGCGCCGCAGCGCTTTCGCTATGCCATCAACGGTGAGGTAGTAGAGGTTCAGCTTACGCCAGAGCCGCGGCAGACCAGCCGCTTCCAGGCCAGCATGGGCGCAGAGGCTTACAGCGTGCAGCTTGCCGCTTGCGGTGAAGAGCGCGTGACGCTGACGGTGAACGGCCGTCGCCAGACCCTCCCGCTCATCCTCACCCCCGGTTATGCCTGGGTACAAACGCCGGGCGGCGTAGTGGATTTGGAGATTGTGCCGCTGCTGCCCCGGCCACGGCCGTCGGCGGAGGCGGGCGGCTCGCTGCGCGCGCCCATGCCCGGTTCGGTGCTGGCAGTGCTGGTGCAGGTGGGCGACCGGGTCACGGAAGGCCAGCCATTGATGAAGCTGGAGGCGATGAAGATGGAGCACACCATCCGCACCGCCGCCGACGGCGTCGTCGAGGCGATTTATTTTCAGCCCGGCGACACCGTGGAGGCGGAGGCGCAGTTGTTGAAAATTAAGAACGACGGAGGATGATGCGTGCCTTCCCCTCGTTTTGACATTACTCACTTTTCCCTCAGTCGGCATGGCGTGCCCGTACTGGCCGACGTGTCGTTTTACGTGGATCCTGGCGAAATTGTCTGCTTGCTGGGGCCTAGCGGCGGCGGCAAAAGCAGCCTGCTGCGCTGCCTCAATCGCCTGACAGAGCCACCGCCGCAAACCATTTTCCTCGATGACCAGGACGTAACCGAAATGGATGTGCTGGCCCTGCGCCGCCGCGTAGGTATGGTTTTCCAACAAGTGGCCCTGTTTCCCGGCACGGTCGCCGACAATGTGGCTTATGGGCCAGGGCTGCAGGCCGAAAGCCTGCCGCCGGAGGAAGTAAGCCGGCTGCTGGCCCTGGCCGATTTATCGGCGGAACTGGCCGGGCGCGACAGCCAGGAGCTGTCGGGCGGGCAGGCGCAGCGGGTGGCGTTGGCCCGCGCGCTGGCCACCGGACCGGCAGCCATGCTGCTCGACGAGCCGACGAGTGCGCTGGACCCGGCAGCTACGCGCAACGTGGAATCGACCATGCTTAAGCTGCGCCAATCGTTGGGGCTGACGGTGCTGTGGGTGACACACGCCCCGGAACAGGCGCGGCGAGTGGCCGACCGGGTGTATTTGCTGGTAGACGGCCGTATCGTGGACGAAGGCACACCCGAGCACCTGTTCCGGCCCGGCAGCCAGCACCTGACGGCCGTGTTTGCCGCCGGCGAGTTAGGAGAGCATGAATCATGACCAGTCTGAACCTGCTCAGCGAACTGCCCCGCATCCTGGCCGCTCTGTTTTTGGTTGTCGTGGCGGCGGCTATCTCCCGCTGGCAGCATCTAGACCTGGAAAAACAGATGCTGGTCGCCGTCGTGCGCGCCTTTATCCAGCTAACGCTTATTGGCTACGCCCTCAACATCATCTTTGCCGCTGATAATCCGGCGGCCATTTTGTTGATTCTGGCCGTCATGACCAGCATCGCCAGCTATACCTCCGGCAAACGCGGCCAGGGCACGCCTCACGCCATGCGCGTCGCCGGGCTGGCCATCACCTTTGGCGCCGCGCTGACGCTGGGATTGCTGGTGGGGCTGCGCGTGTTCACCTTTACCGCCCAGCAAATCATCCCCATCGCCGGCATGGTGATCGGCAATTCGATGAACGTGTGTTCCCTGGTGATGCGGCGGATGCACGAGGAAATCAAGGCGCGGCAGTTACAAATTGAGACGGCGCTGGCGCTGGGGGCCACCCGCCAGCAGGCGGTGCGGCCGCACCTCAAGACGGCCCTGCAAAGCGGCATGATGCCCATCGTGGACAGCACCAAAACGGTGGGCCTGATCCAACTGCCGGGGGCGATGACCGGCATGATCCTGGCCGGCGCGTCGCCTTTGCAGGCGGTTCAGCTGCAAATGATCGTGATGTACATGTTGATTGGGGCGGCGGCGCTGACCGGGCTGGCCGCTTCCTGGCTCTCTTACCGGCAGTTTTTTACCGCCAATCATCAGCTGGTGGAGGCCTGACCAGAGAATCCTCTTTTTTCATACGGCCCACGATGTTGAACTTGAAGGCTCAGTAATCCTCGCCGCGCACAAACGGCCGTACGCGCCTTATAACAGTTACTTGGTTTTTACGGCCGTCTACGAAATTTCCACCAGCACCTGCTCCCGCAAAACGGACTGGTTGGCAGCCACCGGCAGCGCACTTACCACCCCGGCGCGCGGGGCGCGGATCTCATTTTCCATCTTCATCGCTTCCAGAATCAGCAGCGGCTCGCCGGCCCGCACAGTCTGGCCCTGTTTGACCATGACGCGGGTAATCAGGCCGGGGATGGGGGCTTTGACACGGCCGTCGCCGTTACCCACCGGCTGCACGGCCGTGGCCGCCATGTCGTGCACTTCCAGCATATGCAGACCGCCGTACGCTTTGATCCACTCAAGCTTGTTGTGGAAAGTAACTTCGTAGGGACGGCCGTCTACCACCATCCACTCCATCTCCGCAAACGCCGCTTCCAGTTCCGGGATACGCACCGTCACCCACTCCCCATTCACCCGCAGCGCAAAAGCCTCTTCGTTTTGCGGGAAAACCCCCGCCTCAATCTCATAAACACGGTCATCAATCGTCACCGCTAACTTATGCATCCCACACTCTCCTGGTTAGTGTTCAGGTGGGCAGGTACTCAGGTGCTCACGAAGTACCGAAACACTTGAACCCCTTGCCCGGCTACCAGCTAACAGCTTATAGCTAAAAGCTTATGGCTGCTCTCACTCCGGCAGCCGCCTGCTGTCCTGGTGCCAGGCATTCAGTGCCCGCACCGGCACACTGGGGCGGAACATCTGGTTGCGCCGCACATACAACATCGCCGCGATGACGGCCAGATCACGATAGTAGGTATCGTGCTGCGGTTGGCATTTGAATTCGGCATCGAGCAGGCTGGTGTCGTAACGGCCGTCTGCAAACTCCGGCGCGCACAACACATGCAGCAGCAGCGGCAAATTGGTGGGTGTGCCGACCAGTTGGAGATCTTCCACCGCTCGCCGCGCCCGCGCCAGGCAGCGCGCCCGGTCCGCCCCCCAAACCGTCAGCTTGGCGATTAAGGGATCGTATTTGTCCGGCACGTCACACTCAGAGTAAACATAAGTATCCACCCGCACTTCGGGGCCGCCGGGCAGGCGCACCCGCCGCAAGCGCCCCGGACTGGGCAGCCGCCGCCACGGATCTTCAGCGTGGATGCGGCAGAGCATGGCCCAGCCATCCAGGCGCACGTCGGCCTGCGTGTGCCGCAGCGGTTCCCCGGCGGCAATGCGCAGCTGCTCTTCCACCAGATTGATGCGCGTCATCATTTCGGTGAGGGCGTGATCGACTTGAATGCGTGATTTGATTTCGGTGAAATAAAAGTTGCCATCGTTGTCCAGCAAAAATTCCACCGTACCCGCGTTTTCATACTGAAACAGTCGGGCGATGTCCAGCGCCGCCTGCCAGATTTGCTGGCGCAGGTCGTCTGTGAGGCAGGGCGCGGGCGCTTCTTCCACAACTTTGCGGTTGCTGTATTGGAGAGAGCCTTCGCGCTCGCCCAGGTGGATGATGTGGCCCTGTTTATCGGCCAGGATTTGCACGCCAATCTGGTGGGCGGGCAGGATGGCTTTTTCCAGGTAGACGCGCTGGTTGCCGTAGACGGCCTGGGCTTCTTGTTGGGCGCGGTGCACGGCCGTTTCCAAAAACTGTGGCGTCCTCACCAAACGCTCGGCCGAGCCGCGCCCGCCGCTGCAAGACTTCACCACCAGCGGATACCCCACCAGATCGGCGGCAATTTCCAGAACCTTTAGTTCGCGCTCGTCGAAGGCTACCGGCGCATAATCCACCACGGGGAACCCGGCGGCGCGCGCGCGGGCCAGGGTTTCGATCTTGTTGCGGAGGGTTTGCAAAACGGCCGTGCCTGGCCCCACAAACACAATGCCCGCCGCCTCACACGCCGCCACAAACTCCGGCTCCTCCGCCAGATAGCCATACCCCGGATGGATCGCTTCTGCGCCGGTTTCCCGAGCGATGCGTAAAATCGCTTCCTGGTCCAAAAAGCCGAGCGGCGCATCCAACAGCGCGCACTCGTCGGCCATACGCACATGCCGCGAGCCTTCATCCGGCGCTTCATACAGGGCAATCGTATGCAACCCCATTTCCCGGCACGTCAGAATAATGCGCGTGGCAATCTCCCCTCGGTTCGCAATCAAAATTCTCTTAAACATCGCATACCTTTGTCAGTTAGTCGGGTAGTCTGGTAGTCCGTAGTCTGGTAGTCTGGTAGTCAACCGTTCGACTAATAGACTACCAGACTATTTGACTATTTGACTAACCCCCTACATCGGCGAAATCCCGTGCTTTTTGGGAATGTGCCGCTCGCGTTTGGAGAGGCATACTTCCAGACCGCGGATCAGGATGCGCCGCGTATCTTTTGGCTCAATTACCTCGTCGATCAGACCGCGCGAGGCCGCGACGTAAGGATTGTTAAAGCTGCGTTCGTAGTTGTTTACCAGGTTTTCGCGCTCGGTTTGGGGGTCAACGGCCGTTTTCAATTCCCGCCGGAACAAAATGTTCACCGCCCCCTCCGCGCCCATCACGGCGATTTCGGCATTGGGCCAGGCATAGAGCAGGTCGCCGCGCAGCCCCTTGCTGCTCATCACGCAGTAGGCGCCGCCATAGCTCTTGCGCAGGATGACCATCAGTTTGGGCACCGTCGCCTCGCTGTAGGCATAAATCATACGCGCCCCGTTGCGAATAATACCGCCATATTCCTGGTCCGTGCCGGGCAGGAAGCCGGGCACGTCTTGCAGCGTCAGAATCGGGATGTTGTAGGCATCGCAAATGCGGATGAAATGGGCCGTTTTGATCGACGCCTTGATGTCGATGCAGCCCGCCAGCACCATCGGCTGGTTGGCCACGATGCCGATCACCCAGCCGTTCAACCGGGCAAAACCCACCACCATGTTTTCCGCCCATAGCTGGTGCACTTCAAAAAACGCCCCGTCATCGACGATGCTAGTGATGACCTGATGCACGTCGTAGGGTTTGTGCGGGTCGGTGGGCACGATGGTTTCCAGCTCCGGACAGCGCCGGTTGGGGTCGTCTACGGGCTGGATGTAAGGCGGATCTTCTTTGTTGTTCGAGGGCAGATAGCTGAGAAGCTGCCGCGTGCGGTTCAGGCAAGCGCGGTCGTCCTGGGTGAGAAAGTGGCAGACGCCGCTTTCGTGGCTGTGGATCATGCCGCCGCCCAAATCCTCCAGGCTCACATTCTCCTGCATCACCGATTTGACTACGTCCGGCCCGGTGATGAACATAAAGCTGTTCTCGGTCATAAAGACAAAATCGGTCAGCGCCGGGGAGTAGACCGCCCCGCCCGCGCACGGCCCCATGATGAGCGAAAGCTGCGGGATGACGCCGGAGGCTTCGCAGTTGGCGTCGAAGATTTTGGCGTAGCCGCCCAGGCTGTCTACGCCTTCCTGGATGCGCGCGCCGCCGGAGTCGTTGAGGGCGATGAAGGGGCAGCCGTACTGCAAGGCCATGCGCATGGCCTTGACGATCTTGTTGGCGTGCATTTCACCCAGCGACCCGCCCATCACAGACACATCTTGAGCGGCGATGAAGACGTGACGGCCGTTTATCAACCCAAAGCCCGTCACCACCCCATCGCCATACCGGGACTCCTTGCCCCCCAGATACGTCTCGAAACGGGGCAGCACCAACGAATCGATCTCTTCAAACGTACCCGGATCAAACAACAGGTCGATGCGCTCGCGGGCTGTCAGGCGGCCTTTGCTGTGCTGCCGTTCGGCTTCCTCTGCCGTGCCGCGCATTACCTCTTTGCGCGCGCGCAAATCCTGCAAGTAATCATCCATTTCTCGGACCATAGTGTCTCCTCCAGACTGGAGTTTGTTAGTTTGACAGTTGGTTTGTTAGTTTGATAGTTGGTTAG
This sequence comes from Ardenticatenaceae bacterium, assembly GCA_020634395.1. Lineage (GTDB taxonomy): Bacteria > Chloroflexota > Anaerolineae > Promineifilales > Promineifilaceae > Leptovillus. Next base: position 76,452 of record JACKBU010000003.1, read on the forward strand.
TTTGATAGTTGGTTGGCGATCAGCAAACCAACCAACCAACAAACCAACAAACTAACAAACTAACTACTCAACCTCTTCTCCCACTACCAATGTCAGCACAAAGTTATCCCACACGCGCCACCAGCCGCTTAGCGGCGGGACAGGCTGGGGCAAACGGCCGTCATCGCAGCCAATCGTAAAGGGCGTCCAGGTAGACGGCCGTTCCGCTACCGGCGCAATTAAGCATTCCACACAGCGGGTATCCACCGTTAGCCCCAGGTGCAGCGCTTTCAGCACCGCTTCCTTGGCGCTCCAGACGGCCGTTACCAGCACATCACGCATGGCCCCTTCCGCCTGACTCACCCGCTCTTGCTCCGCCGCCGTCAAATAATCGGCCATAAACGCCGCCGACCGGGGTTCAATCCACTCCATATCCGCGCCGATGGGCCAGGACGGCCGTTCCACCACCGCGCAAAATGCGTGCCCATGCGCATGGCTGAGCGACAGCGAAACCGCCAGCCCCTGGTACTCGATGATGGGGTCGCCGCGACGGCCGTTACGCACCACAATCTCCGGCAAAGCCGCCACCCGGCCTGTCTGCTGCTGCACCACGGTCTGGACCAACTGCTTCGCCGTCCAGCGGCCCAGCACCCAATCCTGCCGCCGCTTCTCTGTTTTCAGCGCCGCCAGTTTTGTTTGCTCATCCGCATGCAGCATACCAGCCAAGCTAACCCCATCAGCCAGCTCCGGATGCGCCCCTGCCGCCTGCACCAACCAATGAATCATCACCCAATTCCCCAACTACTCGTCTATTCGACTACTCGACTACCCGACTACAAGACCACTCTCCCCGGCAGCGCCACCGTCCGGTACGCGCTGACCATCACGTACACGTTGCCCTGCTCGTCCAACACCTGGGCGTCGTAGGCCGCGCCGTTGTTCAGCGCTTTGACTAGGGCATAGAGGCGACGGCCGTTTGCCTCTTCGGGCTGGCGGAACGTCGTCACGGAGTGGATGGCTGCCGGCAGGGCCATTTCGCCGCGCGTGCGAATTTGCCACACACCCGCCGTCTGGAAGACCAGTTCGATCAGGCGCGGGGCCATCACCGCTGCCGCGTCTGCCGATTGGGTATTGGGCGGCAGATTCTCCGCCATCAGGCCGATGGCCTGGCTGCCGTCCACCTTCACCCGCTCTAAAACCCTGTACGCTGGACCGTGAAAGAAGATGTCGTAAATCGCTTCCTGGGTGATGGTCATGTCGGCGGTTGGCGGGGGCGTCAGCGGGAAATCGGGCTTGCCCAGCGGCGCGGGCGTCAGCCGGACGTTGGCCGTGAAGTGCCGCTTTTCCTGCACGCCGGCTTTGCCCAGATCGCGCCGCGACCAGAGTTCCGTGTGGGCGATGATGCTGCCGCCGCGCGCTGGGGTGAGAACGGCCGTTACCCACACCGTCTGCGGCTCCAGCCGATAAAACTTAAACGGGCTGGAGAATTCCTCATGCTCGACAGCCGCCACGTGATACCCGGGAGCCAGCAGCGCGGCCAGTTGGGCAAAGATTTCCGTGCCCATCACCCCCGGCAGCAGCGGCGTGCCCTCCATCGCATGGTCATACAGGAAGGGCTGCGCCTTCGGGTCGAGCGTCGTCGCCGCCTGCCAGCCGCCATACAGTTTCGCCGCTTCCAATTCATCCACCAGCAAAAACGCTGCGTCTCTGCGTCTCTGCGTTAAAAATTCCGCCGCCTTCTCCGGGTCCAGGCCGCCGGTCTCGTCAAACTCGGCCATCATCATGCCCAGCGCCCCGCCGACCACCACTTCGCCTTTGAAGGCGCTGGCCACCAGTTCGCGGCGCACAGTGGGCACGCCCGCTTCCGGCGGCAGCATGTCGATGCCCGCCAGCGCCATTATCTTGGGCAGCGAGCCGCGCGAAGCCATGCCGATGCCACCCCAGGCCGTCCAGTCGATGGCGATGCCTTTGGTTTTGGGCCGCGTGGTGCGCAGGCTGCTGGTCAGTTTGCACAGCAGGTCGTTGGCCGCGCTGTAGTCGGTCTGGCCGTTGTTGCCAAAGCGCCCGGCCACCGAGCTAAAGACCACCGTCGCCCCAATCTCCATGCCTTTGGCCGCATTTAGCAGGCTGAAAAAGCCATCGGCCTTGATGTCGAAGACCAGATCGAACTGTTCGGCCGGTTTGTCCGGCAAGATTTTGCTGATTTCGATGCCGCCGGCGTGGATGAGGACGTCGATACGGCCGTATCGCCTTCTCACATCATCCACCACCGCCGCCACGGCCGGGCCATCCAACAAATTGACGCTGTGGTAATGGGCCGCGCCGCCCGCCGCTTCCACCGCTTCGATGGCCCGCAGCGCCGCCTCGTCGCGTTCAATCGCCATCAGCTGCTTCTCGATCAGCGCCGGAGTCGGCCGTTCACCGGCCGCTTTCGCCTCGGCGATGAGCTGCTGCTTCAGGGCTTCCTTGTCGCTGCGGAACAGGGCGATCTTTTCGCTGGCCCGCTCTGGCTCGGCCACCAGGTCCAGCAGATAGAACGTGCCGCCGCTGTTGGCCGCCAGATCCGCAATAATCTCGCTGGTGATGCCGCCGGCCGCGCCCGTTACCACGAACACCGTGTTTTCGTTCAGGGTCAGTCCATCGCCGCTGTAGGTGGCCGGTTGTTCCACCACCGTCACGCTGAAACGCTGTGCCTCGACATAGCCTACCTCCACCACGCCGGGATCGCTCAGGGTTTCGGCGATGAGCAGGTTGGCGGGCTGGGCCGTCTTGCGGCTGGCTTCAAAATCGATCGCTTTGACGAGGACGTCGGGGCGTTCGCGCTTGTACGCCTTCGTGAAGCCGCTCACCGCACCGCCCAGCGGCGCCGACGCGCCTTCCGACCCGTAGCCATGCAGTCCGCCCATGCGCGTACCCGCCACCAGGAACGTGCCCGGCGCGCTGACCGCTTCGTAGAGGGCGCGCATGGCCGTGTACAAATTTTTGACGCGCACGCGGTTTAATTCCCGCCACGTGTCCAGGTCCATGTCGTCGACGGCCGGTTCGACGTCCAGCGCGGGCAGCCAGTAAATGCCCTGCACCGGCCCTTCGCCCAGCCAGACGGCGAGCTGCTTTGCCACGAGGTCGGCGGGTTTGCCGGCGTCGAGGCTGAGGACGGTCACGCCCAGCTTGCGCAGGCGGCCGGTCAGCGCTTTGCCAATGCCGCCCTCGTCCATGGCCACCACCACCCGGCTGGCTTCGTCCAGGGTGACGCCGGTTGGCTTGCAGAGGGAGAGCGACGGCCGTAAAACCGGTACGGCCACCCGGCGCGGCATCTGGTCGGCGTCTTCCAGGCGGTAGGCAGATGTGGGGGTGTGGGGGTGAGCGGGTGACAAGGTGACTGGAGCGCTGGCTAACAATTCGCCTGGTGCGGCTTCTGGCTTAGAGCTAACAGCTTCCGGCTTGGAGCTATCCGCCAAATCTGGGCGCATCTCTTTCACGAAGCCGATCACCCGTTCCAGCGTGTTGTACTCACGCAAGTTCAGATCATCGCGGCGCGGAATGTCGAAGGTCTGGCGAATAGCGGCGAAGGTTTCTGCCTGTTTCACGGTGTCGATGCCTAGATCCGCTTCCAAATCCAGGTCCAAATCCAGCATGTCTTCGGGGTAACCCGTCTGTTCGGCCACCAGAGCAATGATCTGCGCCGCGATAGGATCGGGAGATTGGAGATTGGAGATTGGAGATTGGGCAGCGGCTGATGGTTCGCTTTGTCCCACTTCCGGCTGAGAGCTAACAGCTTGTAGCCTAGAGCTTTCTGCCAAATCCGGCCGCATTTCCTTCACGAAGCCAATCACCCGCTCCAGCGTGTTGTAACTGCGTAGATTCAAATCATCGCGGCGCGGAATCTCAAAGGTTTCGCGGATGGCGGCAAAAGTCTCAGCCTGTTTTACGGTGTCGATGCCTAAATCCGCTTCCAAATCCAGATCTAAATCCAGCATATCTTCCGGGTAGCCCGTTTGTTCGGCCACCAGAGCGATGATCTGCGCGGCGATGGGATCGGGAGATTGGAGACTGGAGATTGGAGGTGAGGCAGCGCCTGACGGTGTGCTTGGCCCCACGTCCGGCTGAGAGCTAACAGCTTGTAGCTTAGAGCTATTCGCTTCCGGCTCAGTGCTTTCTGCCAAATCCGGCCGCATTTCCTTTACGAAGGCAATGACCCGTTCCAGGGTGTTGTAGCTGCGCAGATTCAGGTCGTCGCGGCGCGGAATGTTGAAGGTTTCGCGGATGGCGGCAAAAGTTTCAGCCTGTTTCACGGTGTCGATACCCAGGTCGGCTTCCAGATCCAGGTCTGTATCCAACATGTCTTCGGGGTAGCCCGTTTGTTCGGCCACCAAGGCCAGAACTTGCGCGGCGATGGAGTCTGTGGAGGTGAGTGGGTGAGCAGATGTGAGGGCTGTGGGAGCCGGGGGAGTGGGCGGTAGGGTGACTGGGGTGCTTGCTATGGGCGACACGGCCGTTTCCACCACCTCAACCACGCGCACAGGTTCGGGTGCGGGTTCCAGTTTGGGAGCCGGGGGCGGCGGCGCGGGCACGGCCGTTTTTGCCACCACCAGATGCGCGGGAGAAACGGCCGTTGCCAGCGCCCCCTCACCGGCCAGAGCGCGCAGCGTCGGACCGGTGCCCACCTGCCAGCGATTGGGCGCAGGCACGCGCGTTGGCGCGCCCTCGGCTCGGACGCGCAGGACGCGCTTTTCCACTTCCGTTTCGGCTATATCGTAGCCGCTGATATCGGCCAGCCAGCGCTGGTACAGCGGCTTGTTGTCGATCCGATCCAGGCTGCCGGGGATGCGGCGGGTCAGCGTCATAGAAATCTGCGACCCAAAACCGGCGGCCAGATGAATGGCGTACTGCACCGGATACCGGCCACCACGGCTTAGATTCAGCGGTCCCAGGTCGGGGTCCACCACCTTAAAGTTGGGGACCGGCGGCACGATGCCATATTCCAAAATCTTGACGGCAATCACGTCTTCCACGCCTACGCCCATCGGGTGACCGGTGAAACCTTTGGTATTGGCGATGATGATTTCGTTGGCCGCCTCGCCAAAGGTCTGGCGCAGGGCTACCACCTCGGCGGCGGCGCTGCCGCCACGTGCCGGGGTGTAGGTCTCGTGGGACATGAACACGGTTTGCCCCGCCATGGCGTAGCGGTTGAGACCAAAACGGCGTTCCACGGCCGTTACCAGATTGTTCATCACCAGCGAGATGTGGTCCACGTCCAGCCGCGTACCGTGGAAGGCGCTGTTGCTCGTTTCGCTGCTCAGCAGTTCCACAATGCCGCGCATCCCGCGCTCGCGCACCGCGTCCTCGCTTTCCACAATCAGGGCGCACGCCCCCATGCCCATAATCGTGCCGTGACGGCGCAGATCAAAGGGCAGGGCCGCTTCCGCCACCTGATCGTGGGTGGTGGCCGCGCCCACAGCCAGGAAGCCCGCGCCCACCCATTCCATCAGGTTGTCTCCGGTTACATTATCGGCGCCCAGGACGATGACACGGCGGCAACGGCCGTTGCGAATCCAGTCTTCGGCAATGGCCACGCCCTGCGCGGTGCTGGCGCAGGCCGCATTCACGTGCGTATTCGGGCCGCGCGCCCCAATGTATTGCGCAAACTGGCTGTGCCCCATCGCCAAAATGCGGAACAAGAAGCGCCGGTCAAACGTGTACGGCTCGCGCTCCAGGTCGCCGCGCAGCGCCCCAATGCGCCGGTTCAATTCGGCCAGCGTGTCGCCATCATTGGTGTAACGGCGCAAATCTTCCAGCGCCTCCAACTGGCTGCGCCGGTTAACATCAGTGTAGTAGCGGCTGAACTCCTCCGCAAAACGGTCGCCGCCGGGGAAGGCACTGGCGAAAATCACACCCGTTTCGTCTTGCAGGGCGGGCGGCAGTTTCCAATCTTGCGGCAGGTACTTGCCGGTGGTCGTTTTCTTGTAGGTTTGCGCCAGCGGGATGCCCGCCTCGCGCAGCGCGTCCAGCCCGGCGGCCATCGCCAACTGCGTGGTCACGTCCAGCGCTTCCACCAGCTTGCCGTCCACGCCGTATTCGGCTTCCAGGTCGAAACTGCCCGGCCGTCCGGCCAGCTTGATCACTTCCGACGGGTCGTCGATGGTGACGAAGCTGCCGGAACCGTCGGCGGCCTTTACCAGCCGGGTGATGCGCTTATCGACCATCTTTTGGCGGAAGCGCTCCGGAATGAGATCCACGAACTGCTCGCCGCGCAGAATACGCAGCGCGTTGTCGGGGTCCATCACCGGTTTTTCTGCGCCCGGCAGTCCCAGACCCGTCCCGCTAATGACCACGGAGCCGGTGGGGACGGCGTTGCGATCGTAGACTGGCGCGGTTGGTTGGTTTGTTGGTTGGTTGGTTTGTTGGAGGGCTTGCGTTAAGAGTTTACTGAGCGCATCTAGTTGTGTGGGAGTTGAACCATTCCCATCCATTATTTTATTCCTCCCGACCGGCGCGTCTGGCTGCCGGTTGTTGACTGTTAACTGTTGACTGTTATTGGTTGATTGGCCGCTGTACCCGGCGGCGTACAGGCCGCAGAGCGCCTGGTTAAACGTGGGCAGCGCCCCTTGTTTGGGATGATTGGTCAGCAGGGCGGTCACGTCTTCTTTGTCGGCGAACACATCGTTGGCAAAGCCGCGCAGGGCGCGCTTGGGACCGACCTCGACGAACAGGCGCACGCCCATGTCGTAGAGGGTTTCCAGCCCTTTTACCCACTGCACCGGCGAGGCGATTTGCTGCTGGAGGATGTCTTTGATGGCAGGAACGGCCGTTGGGTACACCTCCCCCGTCACATTGGCCACCAGCGGCAGGGTAGGCGGGCTGATGTGCAGGCGGTCCAGCACCTGCCGCAGCGGGGCGCTGGCCGGAGCGACGATGCTAGTGTGGAAGGCGTGGCTGACAGGAATGGTCATGGCCCGGTAGCCCTGCTCCTCGAATTGGGCGACGGCTTGTTCAACGGCCGTGCTCGCCCCGCCAATCACACACTGGCTCCTGCTGTTGATATTCGCCGGAACCACGTAGCCGTCGATCTGCCCCAAAATCTCCTGCACTTTGTCGTAGGGGGCCAGCACGGCGGCCATTTTGCCATTGTCCGGCACGTCCAGGTGGGCCATCTCGCTGCCGCGCGCCGCTGCCGCTTCCAGCGCATCCGCAAAAGGCATAATCCCGGCAGCAATCAGGGCGGCATACTCGCCCAGCGAGTGCCCCATCACCACGTCCGGCTTGAAGCCGTAGTCAGCCAGCAAGGCCATCATGGCCATGTCCAGCGTCAGCATGGCCGGCTGGCAGATTTCGGTCTGCATCAGGTCAAAGTTGGCCTGCATCATGGCGGTAGAATCGTCGGGATTGACAAAAATGTAGTCGGTCAGCGGCTTGCCCAGGATGGGTTCCATTACGGCGTCGGCTTCGGCAAACACTTTGGCAACGGTGGGCGACAGTTCGGCCAGTTCACGCCCCATGTTGGCGTACTGGCTGCCCTGACCGGGAAACAGGAAGGCGATTTTGCCTTCCGGCCGGCCGCTGCCGCGAAAAATGCCCTGCGCCTGCACCGCTTTCCAGGCCTGCGGATTGTCGAAGCTCATCACTTTGCGCGCTTTTTGCAGGCGGTCTAGCAGTTCGTCGTGGTCACCGTAGTCGATGAAGAGGCGTTCGGGGGATTGGATAACGGCCGTGTCCGGCAGCGCGGCGGCGGGCGGCGTCCAGCCATTCCTTACCCGCTCCAGGGCCGCATCCAGCTTTTCCTGCAGAGCGAGCGGTGAACCCGCACCCAGGGCAAAAATGCCGCGTACAGGTGCGGGTTTGACCGCTGCCGCGTTGGCTCCGTTGGCTTCCGATCCAGAGGTGGGTTGCGGGATAGCAGCGCCCGCGAAGGATGTTTTCTTTGAGGTTAGCGTGCCGGGAACGTATTCCTCCAGCACGACATGAAAATTAGTGCCGCCAAACCCATAGGCGCTCACGCCGCAGCGGCGCGGTGCGCCATTGGACAGACGCCATTCCTGCGTATTATGATTGACATAAAACGGCATACGCGAGAAGTCAATGTTGGGGTTGGGTTTTTCCGCGTTCAGGGTGGGCGGCAACACTTTGTGGTGCAGGGCCAGGGTGGCCTTCAGCAGCCCGGCCGCGCCCGCGCCCGCCTTCAGGTGGCCAATGTTGCTCTTGGCCGAGCCGAGGGGAATGCTGCCGGGCCGCGCGCCGCCGAACACTTTGGCCAGGCTCTCCACTTCCACCACGTCGCCCACGCGTGTGCTGGTGCCGTGGGCCTCGACGAGCGAGGCGGTGGCGGGGTCCAGCCCGGCAATTTCCCAGGCGCGCTCGATGGCCAACTGCTGGCCGATGGGATTGGGGGCGGTAATGCCTTTGCCTTTGCCATCACTGCTGCCGCCCACCCCGCGAATGACGGCGTAGATTTTGTCGCCGTTTTGCTCGGCGTCGGCCAGCCGCTTGAGAAGAAACGCGCCTGCCCCTTCACCCATCACAAACCCATCGGCGCCGTCGCCAAATGGACGGCTGCCGGTGGCGCTGAGCGCGCCGATCTTGCAGAATTTGACAAAAACGGCCGCGCTCATGTTGCGATCCACGCCGCCGGCGATGACCGCATCTACCTGATGCTGGACGAGCATTTCGATGGCGGCGTTGAGGGCGGCAAAGCTGGAGGCGCAGGCGGCGTCGGTGATGAAGTTGGGGCCGCGCAAATTGAGCAGGTTGGCCACGCGCCCGGAGACGATGTTGGGCAGTTCGCCGGGCATGGAATCTTCGGTAACGGGCGGGATGCGCTGGTCGATGACGCCATGCCATTCGGCCAGGATCTGCCGCCGCAGGTCGGGCGACAGGTTGTGGAAAGCGGTCGAGGCGGACAGCGCGTCGGCATATTCGGGAAAGACGATGCGCTGCTGGGTGGTGTAGTGCAGTTCGCCGCCCATGGCTGTGCCCAGGATAACGGCCGTGCGCTCCGTGGGTAACGGCCGTTGCGGATACCCATAATCGGCCAGCGCTTCAGCGGCAATCGTCACCGCCCACTGCTGACCTTCGTCCATCGCCGCCGCCACTTTGGGCGGCATCCGAAACTGCCTCCAATCAAACGCAAACCCGCGCACCCAGCCGCCGATCTTGCTGTACGTTTTGTCCGGCGCATGGGGGTCCGGGTCGTAATAAAAGTCCGGGTTCCAGCGTTCTGGCGGCACTTCGCGGATGCTGTACCGTTTGTTGATGACGTTTTGCCAGAAAGCGGGCGCATTAGGCGCGTCCGGCAAAACAGCTCCTACACCCACAATCGCAATGGCTCTCTCTTCTGCATTCATCCCTCACCTCGGGAAGTTTGAGTGGTGAGTAAACTTTTACTTCACCGCCTCACTATTCATGCCTTAAATGCTTTGTTCAGAGCGGCGGCCGCTATGTCCATGTCTTCCAGCAGACCGGCCTGCGCCTGGTAAATGCCGGGCAAATTCAGGGAATTCGCCAGATCAGGATCGGTCTGGCCCGCGCCGATGGTCCAACGCAGGCCGTCGGTGGCGACTTTGAGGGCAGCTTCACGGCCGTGTATGCGGGCCAATGCCTGGCGGGCGGGGATAGAGAGGGAAACGGCCGTGGTCGGTTGGTCCACCACGCGCTCGGCAAAGATTGCGGCCGTTTCCGCGTAAGCCACCAACTCGCCCAGGCGGAACAACACATGCTGCTGCCGCGTCAGCCGATCCAGCCGGCAGCGCTCCAAAACCACCGAAAGCGCACGCAGGGCCAAAGCGGCGTAATTCGCGCCGTTCTCCGGCTGCGCTTGGTGCAGTGCTTCCATGCGTTCCGCCCAATCGTTGTAATAGGCCATCCGCGTCTTCAAATGAAGCTGCCAGCGGTCGCGGGCAATGGTCCACTCCATGATTTCCGACGTGCCTTCGTAAATGGTGGTAATGCGTACATCGCGTTTAATTTTTTCGACCATGTACTCTTTGGTATAGCCATAGCCCCCATGCGCCTGGATGGCGTCTTCGGCCGCTTTATTGCCCGCTTCGGTCGCCATATATTTGGCGATAGCCCCCTCGGTCTGCAAGCCATGTTCGCCACCTTCGCTGTCCAGCCGTTCGGCCACCCATTCGATATAGCTGCGCGCCGCTTCCAGTCGCGCCGCATTCGGCACGATGAGCTTGTGGGTATACCCTTGCTTCTGGCTTAACGGCGCGCCGGCCTGGATGCGTTCTTGTGAATAGCGGATGGCGCGCTTAAGCGCTTCCCAACCCGCCCCCAAACCAAACGCCCCTACCATCAGGCGGGTATAGCCAAAAACAGCCTGGGCCTGAGCCAATCCCTGCCCCTCTACACCGCCCACCAATCGGTCGGCGGGCACGTACACATCTTCGAGGAAGAGAGCGGCCGTATTGCTGGCGCGGATGCCATGCTTGTCTTCCGGCTTGCCTTTGGTAAACCCGGGAGCATCTTTGTCCACCACAAACCAGCTTGGGCCCCCGGGAGCCAGGGCCAGCACCGTGTACAAATCGGCTACGGCGCCATTGCTAATCCACTGCTTTTGCCCGCTGATTTTGTAGCCGGTGACCGATCCATTATCCTGCACCGGTACGGCTTTGGTGCTCATAGAAGCCAGATCGCTGCCGGCCTGAGGTTCGGTGGCCCCGTAGGCCATCAGCAAGGCTTCCTCGGCAATGCGGCCCATCCACAAGGCTTTCTGCTCTTCCGTACCCCCCACACGAATCGGATCAGACCCCAGAAAAGTGGCCAGGACACCTGTTGCCACACCTAAGTCAATAGAGGCCATCAGCTCAGAGACACGATAAATGTCATATGCGCCGCCACCCAAGCCCTCATATTCCTCAGGAATGAAGAGAAGATGCAGACCTAACTGCATGGGATCATACAACTCTTGCAGGACCTCGTGGGGAAACTCATCCTCATGATCTAGTTTCAGCAGATAGTCGGTTGTCAACTTACGCTCGGCGTACTTCCTCAAAGTATCCAGGATCATGTTACGCGTTTCTTGATCTAGACCCGCCATAGAAACCTCCTAAAATATTGTTTACCCAACAGCCACGTCTCCATGCTGAACTCGTGCGGCAGGAAACACCGGCAAATATGCCATCACTCATGGTGCACTTTATCGTCGTAATGGGTTCAGTGGGCGCGTAGACTTATAAAGAAAAAGCACCCTCAAACACATACCTGTGCTTAAGGATGCTCCCCGTAAGTATTATTCTCGGTTATGGCTCGAACCTATTCACATTGTATGCCAGTCAAAAACGAGAAAAGAGTGACAAATGTAATATCTTTGTTGTGAAAAATGGTACAAATAGAAGGAGGTGATGGCACGACACCGAAAAGTTACACAAAAAATGCCCCTGCCAGGACTCGAACCTGGGCTTCCGGCTTCGGAGGCCGACGCTCTATCCTCTGAGCTACAGGGGCTTTTTGCGAGGGGGATTCTGCCACAGGGGCAGGTAAATGTCAAATAGGGGCAGGCTAGGAAAAGAAAGACCTGACAGATCTCAAAAACCTGTCAGGTCCGACAATGTTACCCTAGTTTACTTTTAAATTCGGCCGTGAGGGCAGGGAGAACTTCGAACAAATCACCCACAATGCCGTATTGAGCCAGTTTAAAGATCGGCGCTTCCGGGTCTTTGTTGATGGCTACAATAATTTTAGATGTGCGCATACCAGCCTGATGCTGAATGGCGCCACTGATGCCGCTGGCGATATACAGATCTGGGCTGACTGTTTTACCGGTCTGGCCAACCTGATGCTCGTAGGGAATCCAACCGGAGTCGACGGCCGCGCGTGAAGCTCCCACCGCTCCGCCCAAGACTTCGGCCAATTCGCGCACCGGCGCAAACCCTTCCGGTCCGCCCACCCCGCGCCCACCACTGACAATGATGCTGGCATCTGTCAGGCTGACGCCACCTTCTTTACCGGCGAATCCGGTCACTTTCGTGGGGATATCGTCTTCGGCGACGGCCGTTTCCACCCATTCAGCGCTGCCGCTGCCGCCAGTTGACTCGGCCTGCGGGAAAGCACGGTTGCGCAGGGTGATAACCTGTGTACCTTCGGTGACAAAGACAGTGGAAAGCAGTTTGCCGGCATAAACCGGGCGAGTGACTTTAACCTTGCCATCCTCAACGGTGAGGTCCGTCCCATCCGCCACCAGGCCTGCTTCCAGGTCAGCAGCGACCCAGGCAGCCAGATCACGGCCGCGTGTAGAAGCACCGGCCATGATGACAGACGGTTCACGTTCTTGCGCCAACTGAACTACCAACGGCCCAACCGCTTCGACGCGGAAAGGAGAGAGCGTCGCATCATCGGCGCCTAAAACGGCATCCGCGCCGAAGTCAAACGCGGCAGCGGCAACGCCAGCCACATCTTGCCCGAATACCAGAGCCGTGAGCGTCTCGCCCAATCCGTCGGCCACAGTGCGCGCCGCAGCCAGGGCTTCTTTGGCGATGGCCGCAATTTTCCCATCACGATTTTCGATGAAAACCCATACGCCGCTCATATCACTTTCTCCTCAAACAGTTTGGCAACCAGTTTGGCTGCTTTTTCTTGCACCGAGTCGCCTTCGATGATTTCCACGCTGCCTTCGCGAGGCGGGAGGGCGTAGACTTTGGACCAGTCCACTTTGCTGCCCACACTGTTCAGGCTCAAGTCACCTGCAGCCCAGACAGGAATGGTGGCCCGGCTGGCTTTGCGGATGCCCATGAAGGAGGGGTAGCGCGGTTCGTTGATTTCTTTGACGGTGCTAATGACTACGGGCAAAGGAGCGGTGACGGTCTCTTTGCCGTCGTCGAGGAGGCGTTCGACGGTGATCTGGCCGTCGCCGACGGCCGTTATCGCGGAAACAAAGGTGAGCGGCGTCCAGCCTAATTGACAGGCCGTCTGCACGGCCGTTTGCCCCGTATCTCCATCAATGGCCGACTTGCCAAAAATGGCGATCTGCACATCTTCCACTTTGTTGATGGCGGCGGCCAGCACTTTGGCCGTACCCAGCGTATCGACTCCGGCAAAGGCGGCATCCGATAACAAAATGGCTTCCGTACACCCCATGGCCAATGCCGTCTTCAGGGCTTCCTGGCTCTCCTCGCTGCCCATCGTGATGGCGATGACGTCCGATGCGCCGTGATTTTCCTTCAGACGGATGCCTTCCTCGATTGAGTACTCATCCCAGGGATTCACCACGTTGGGCTTGCCACCGGGATCTTCCCAACTCACGCTGCCGTCCGGGTTCACGGTCAGGTCGGCAGTGGTGCTGGGCGTTTGTTTGGTACACACGACAACCTTCATATAGCTACCTCCATAAATTGTCAATTGCTAATTGCCGATGGCTAACTGTCAATTGCTCATTTCCATCAACAATGGCTGATTTAATGCGCGAAAACGCTCGTAGAACGTCTCGTTGGTAAACGAAAAAGTAACAGCACGCCAGGAAAATGTCTCAATTTGGGCCGATTGCAGAATGGCTTGTTTGGCAGGGAGGGCATTTTGCAAGGCACGGCGGCGGAAATAAACCAGCACGGCCGTTCCCACGCCCAATCCTAAAACCAGGCCCAACAGCAAGCGCAGCCAGAAGGCCAGGCCAGACGGTGTCAGCAGCAAACCGAGAGCCAGCAGAATAACGGCCGTGGCTCCGGCCACCGCCCAACCTATCTTTTCCAAGCGCTCTTCTTCACCTGACTTACGAGCGAGCTGCTGAGCACACTCAGCGCACAGCGGCACATCGATCAGGCGGGTTACACGGCCGTGGCGCTTTTTCAGGCGCAGCGGCGCGGCGCCCGGCTGGCCGCAGTGGACACATAGGCCGGGGAAACGGATGGTTTCATCAGGTCGGGCTTTAATTTTGATTGTCTGGTTGGTCATAATGGCTCCCAAACAGTCAACAGCAAACTACCATTGGCCAACGGTTATCCTTGCCAGAACGCTTCGTCGTAGGCGGGCAGTTCACAGCGCAGCGGCTTATCTTGCCGCTCGCCAAAGGCATAGGCAGCCTGCATCAGTTGGTGAATTTCGCTGGTGCCTTCGTAGATGATGGCGCCACGGCCGTTGCGCAAATAACGCTCCACATCGTACTCGTCCGAAAAACCATAGGCTCCGTGTACCTGGATGGCTTCGTGAGCGGCTTTGAAGGAATGGTCGGTGGCATACCACTTGGCCATAGAAACTTCGCGGGTATTACGAATCCCCTGGTTTTTCAGCCAGCCCACCTGCAAATACAGCAGGCGCGACACATCGTACCACTGCTGCATCCAGGCGATTTTTTGCTGAATGAGTTGGTAGTCGGCGATGGGCCGCCCGAAGGTTTCTCGCTCTTTGGCATAGCGGACGGAGGCCTCTAAACAGGCGCGGGTGAGGCCGGTAGCGCCGGAGGCCACGGTGTAACGGCCGTTGTCCAAACAGCTCATGGCAATCTTAAATCCTTCGCCTTCTTCGCCAATGCGATTGGCCGCCGGCACGCGCACGTCCTGGCAGTTCACCCAGCCTGTGGAACCCGCACGCACCCCCAGCTTGCCATGAATGTCCCCGGTGGTTACGCCGCGCATGTCGGTTTCCACCATGAAGGCGGTCAGGCCGGCATGAGCCGGTTTGGCATTGGGATCGGTTTTGGCAAACCACAAGACGTGGTGGGCCTTGGTCGCCAGGCTGATCCACATCTTTTCACCGTTGATGATATAGTCGCCGCCGTCTTTACGCGCCGTGGAACGCAGCCCGGCCACGTCGGAACCCGCCCCCGGTTCGGTGAGGCCGAAAGCGGCGTATTTTTCACCGCGGGCCTGCGGCGTGAGGAAGCGTTGTTTTTGCTCTTCGCCGCCCCACTGCAACACACCCATGCTGTTCAATCCCATATGGACCGACATGACGACGCGCAGGGTGGTGTCGATACGTTCCAGTTCCTCGCAGACCAGTCCCAACGTGACATAATCAAAACCCTGGCCACCATAGCGCACGGGGATGTTGATGCCCAGGATGCCGAGTTCGGCCATGCGGGGTAGAGCAGCCGGATTCATGGTTTGCTGACGATCATATTCTTTGATGGTGGGTAGGATTTCTTTTTCGCCAAACTCGCGGACCATGGCGGCGGCTTGTTGTTGTTCTTCGGTGAGGGAAAAATCTAGCATGTTCTGGTTCTCGTGGGCCTTAGGATTTAGCTTTTACAGCCAGCATCATTATAACGGTAGGGCAAATGAGACGCAACATGACGCGGTGCGACATAAGATTTTACGCCATGCATCAGGCTGCTGCCTCTCCTTACGAGGGCGGAGCCGACACTGCAAACACAAATACGCCATCCTTGCCATACAACAGGCGCATCTGTGGGTTGCGGGCCAACGTGGCCGGGTCAAAAAAGCCGCCGCGCGCGCCCACGAAGACGTAATCCACGCCTTGCTCTCGCAGCCAATCAGCGGCCGCCGGAGCAGCCCAGTCGGCCACATCGGTAGCCGCCTGATTAAACTCGCGAATCCCCCGAAAGTAGTCGCGGTTATAAATATAGTCGATGGGAGGAATGGTTGTTTCGCGGCCGGTGAGAGGCAATATCCAGGCTCCACCATCGCTGCCAGCCCAGGTTTCACCCAGCCATTTCCAACTGCTGGCGGCAATTTTGGCGTCGGACGGCACGTTGGCATCCAGCCAGGCCAGCCCAGCCAGGTCGGCGGGATACGCAAGCACTGTCTGGCTGTTGAGCACCGTGATCTGCTGATGAAGGCCGAAGATGAACACGGCCGTTATCCCCGCCCCCGTCACAAACCAGCCCACTGCCTGCCAGATCCAGTGCCGTCGCCGCAGCCAGCGCCAGAACCGAGCGATGGCAATTCCCAAAAATAAGCTGAGCGGAATAAAAACAATAATGTACATACTGTTGATGTTCACCAGCGATGTTTCCGGCAAACCCAGCCGTGCGCCGGACAACAGGATGAACAGCACCGCCACCCAGCCCACCAGGAGCAACGGGGCCGTCGTCCAACGGCGGCGGCGCAGCGCCGGGATAAGCAGCAGCACAAACAAACCACCTGCCACGTAGAGGAACGGCCGTTCCCAACCTACATTCAAATACGCAACCGGAAAGGTATTATAGTTCTCAATGCGGTGCTGCACCGTTTCCACCGGCTCGGTGACACGCAGCAGATTTAGCATGTGGGGAGCGGCCAGAAAGACGGCCAGGGCAGCGGCGGCCGCCAGCCAACGGCCGTTTCGCCCCCAGCTAATCAACCAGACGATGAAAGCAAAGGGCAAATAAAAGAGGAAAACGCGAAAGTGCACCAAAAACATCCCGGCCGCCAGCACGGCTACCAGCCACCAGACGCGCCGCCAGGCCCGCCCACCACGCACCAACTGCCACGTCAATCCCAGCAGCACCGGCAGGAGCAAAACGGCCGTTAACTGCGTCATCCGTCCCCAGGAGAGGTAATAAGCCGGAAAAAAGAAAGGCAGCGCCACCAGGAAAGCGGCCGTTAGCCCCGCCAACCGGCGGCGCGTCAGCAGCCAGCCGGCCGTATAAATCGCCAGCGGAATCAGTGCATTCAGTAACTGGCCTAAATACAGCAGCAAAGGCGCCAGCGGAGAGCCGGTCATGAGGGCCAGGCTGGCCGAGAGAGTATGAAAACCAAAGTGATACGGAAAGCGGTCTACCGGCAGGTAAGGAGCATAATTATCGGGGATGGTGCCTTTGTCGACCATAACGGCCGTGATCAGCGCATGGCGGCTGGCGTCCACCCAGGGCGGGAAAGCCAGATCGCGCACGGCCAGCAAACGCACGGCAAAACCAGCCAGCAGCAAGATAAGCAGAGCTGCGTGCTCCTTGTGGAAACGAGGAGAGGGGGTGGAAGACGGCCGTTGCTGCACTCCAACAGCCGAAAGCCGGAACCGCCACAGAAAAAGAGCCAACAGCCAGCCACCGACCACCAACACCCACAAAAGTCCGCCGGTGAAGCGGCCGCCAACCAGAGAAACCCACTGCCAGAGAATCGCCCAACCGGCCGCGCCCAGGGCAACGGCCGTGCCCAGCCAGGCCAGCGCGTCCCAGTGCCGCCAGGCAGCAGGGCCGCCCAACAACATCAAAACACCTGGCAGCGGTAAAAACAGCAGCGTCACGGCAAAAAGCCAGCCGGCCTGCGCCAGCGCTGTGGCCAACGTTTGCCCCACATCGCTCCAGGTAAGCTGGTAGCGTGTGATGAGACGCAGATCCTGCGCGCTGGTGGTGGGTCGTTCGGTGTCCAGCGGCCCGCTTTGCAGCCGCAGCGCGCCTCCGGCATACACGTCCTGGTCGTAGCCCCGCACGGAAATAGGGTTGCCGCTGCTGCCGCTGATCTGCAGCGTATAGATCTGCCCGGCCGATTGAGGCTGCGGCGGGAAGGCAAATACATAGGTTTGATCATTGGTCAGGGAACGCGTCGCCACCCGCCGTTCAGCCACCAGCGCACCGGCGGCGTCGAACAACTGCAAAAAGAGATACGCATCGTCGCCGTCGCTGCCATTGCCGGCCAGAACCAGTTCTATTTCTGCCAGTCCATCGCGGGTAGGGGTGAAGGTTTGTACCAGGCGTAAGGTATCACGGGGAATGGGTAAGGCAGTGTTCGCGCGGGTTTGGTTAATGTCGACGGCCGTTACCGGACTCCATACCGCACGGCCGTCGGCCCACACCCAGATCAGCGCCGCCAGGCAGCCAAACAAAAAGGGCAGCCACCACCAGCGCCGGAAGGAGAATTGGCGCGCCGGTGAGGATAGGGAAACGGCCGTTTCTGCTAAAGGGTCCACGTCGCTCCTGAAAACTCAATCCGTACAAACACCCGGATTACCTCATAAAAAAAGCCGCTCACCAGGAGCGGCCTACTTTGGTGGTGCCAGTTGGACTTGAACCAACGACCTAGGGCTTATGAGTCCCCCGCTCTGCCGACTGAGCTATGGCACCAAAGCGAACGGGATTATAACCAAATCAACCGCCCCTGCCAAATCCTTTCCGGCTTTAGCCCAGACCAACCATTACAGTAAAGAACAGGCTCAGGGCATGACGATCTGGAACGGAATCGGCACAAAAACCAGGACAAACAAGAACAGCGTAAAAATAGCCAGCGCCCGTCGACGCGAATCTAACGGCGTTACGTCGTCCAGGGGTACGGCATAAGCCCGGCCAAAAAAGAACAACAGAAAAATCCAGAAAACCCACATCATCGTCCCGGTAAGCACCGTCAGCAGGGCCAGCGCAATGATCACCGGCCAGAAAAACTGTTTGGCCCGCTGGCCAAACAACACGTAAGACACGTGTCCACCATCCAACTGTCCCACCGGGATAAGATTCAAGCCCGTTACCAACAAGCCGACCCAACCGGCCCAGGCCAGTTGGTTCAGGGATACGTCCAGGCCGTTGGCCGGCAGCATCTGCCCCAGGACCAGGATTTTGGCAAGAGAATAGAGGATGGAATTGCCTTCCAGCATGTAACCGGTGGTCGGCAGCGGCCCGACCGGCGAAGTGGCCAGACCATACAGCAAGAGAGGCACGGCAAAAACCAGGCCGGCCAGCGGACCGGCGGCGCCCACATCAAACAACGCTCGTTTGTTTTTCACCGGCGCTTTAAGCTGGATAAAGGCGCCCATCGTACCGATGATGGAGAAGGGCATGGGGATGAAATAAGGCAATGTGACCGGCACGCGATGATGACGGGCGGCAAAGTAGTGGCCCAGCTCGTGGGCGCCCAGGATAACCATGATACTGATGCTGAAAGGGAGACCCAGCCAGATGTTGGACAATGCCAGGCTATAATCACCCGTTTCGCCCAGGGCGGCAACGTACATTGTGGAAAAGATGGTCACAATCAGCAGAACAGCGTTGATGACCCAGTTAGAAGCAGGCGGGTTA
Organism: Ardenticatenaceae bacterium; assembly: GCA_020634395.1. Lineage (GTDB taxonomy): Bacteria > Chloroflexota > Anaerolineae > Promineifilales > Promineifilaceae > Leptovillus. Next base: position 95,302 of record JACKBU010000003.1, read on the forward strand.
AAAACGTGGGGCAGGCCGATCAGGGCCAGGCCGCCATCTTCCTGGCGCAGCATGGGTGTGAAGCCATAACGCTCGAAGATAGCCCGCAGGTCGTCGAAGCAGTCGGCGGTATCGCGCAGAAAATGGCCGCGCAGCCGGAAATGGCCCGGTTCGGGCCAATCGAGGGTCGTATCAATGGTAGCGAAGAGGGGAATGATGGCTTCGCGGATACTTTCAACGGCCGTTAGCGAAATCGTTGTAGGACGAGAATCCTGGTACATAGGCTGCCTATACGCTGCCTTCTTCTGCGTCCTCGTCGCTGTCGCCCCAACTCACAATCCAGATGCAGGCCCCGGCTACCAAAATGGTGATGAGAATCAGCCAGAACCACTGCATGCCCTGCAAGCCCACATCGCGCGCTTCATACACAAGAATCAACACCATGCCCAGGGCCAGCACAAACCAGGCCGAGAGATTGGGATGGCTGGAAACAGTTTTTTTGATCATTTCCATGAGAAAACCTCTTTGCGTGTCAGGCGCGGGGCCCAACTGTCTTTAGCTTTTTTGCAAACGTTCATCACGCAGCACTTTGATCATCAGCGTGGTGTCGGGCGGCCGGGACTCTTCCACGGCCGTTTGCCACGCTTCTGGCAGCAGTTCCTCGTCTACAGCAATATACCCCTCGCCGCGGAAGAACGCCGGCAGCCCTTCCGGCCCATCGGCCGGCAGAAAGGCCGCCACCATTTCCCCGATGTGGGCGCCGGCCGACTGCTCGATTTCCTGCAAAACGGCCGTAGCCGTCCGCCAGAGTTCCTCATCCGGCAGCATATAGATCTGATCGATACGCGCCACCTGGGCATCGATGCTCCACCCCATGATCACCGTAATGTCCGCACCCATCTGGCCGATAAAATAGCTGCGCTCGCTAAACGACAACAGCAAGTCCGATCGCTTCATCGTCACAGCCCCATCGGTGGCTTTTTGGATGAGCAGCAGGATGGAGGGAATGTCCGAGGGTTTGCCGCGCCGCACCTGGAGCGCTTCGGGCCGCTCCCGATCTCTGTCGGCGACTGTGGCCGTCGCCAGCAAGTCCTTAAGGGTTTGCGGACCGCCCGTGCGTGGTTTGGTGCGGGGCGAAACGGCCGTTTCACCCACTACCAGCGTCTTCACCGGCATAGTCGCCGGGTTGGGCAGGCGCTGCCAGGCTAGCATAAACTGGGACTCCGTCTCCGTCATCAGGCCGTTGGTGTCGATCACCACGTCGGCCATAGCCACTTTTTCTTCCTGCGGCGGTTGGGCCTTGATGCGCGTGGCTGCACCCTCGGCGTCCAGGCCGCGGCAAATCATCAGCCGCTGCAGCTGGCGCTGCCGGTGACAGCGCGTCACCCAGATTTGATGGCAGGCTCTGGCCAGGTCACCTTCCAGCAGTTTGATGGCCTCGATGACCACTACTGGCGCGTCGCTGTTGGTGATGCGCTCGGCGACGACGGCGCGTACCGCCGGATGGGTCATCGCTTCCAGGTCGCGCAGAGCAGCCGGATCGCTGAAGACGATCTGGCCCAGGGCGCGGCGGTTGATACGGCCGTCTTCCCGGCGCACTTCCGAGCCAAAAGCCACGGCAATCGCTCCCTGGATCTCCGGATCGTTGTCCATCAACTCGTGGACAATTTTATCGGCGTCGATGGTTAGGGCGCCCTGCTCGGCAGCTAGGCGCATAACGGCCGTTTTGCCGCTGGCGATGTTGCCGGTCAGACCAATAATCAGTTTGCCAGAGATTGTGATGCTTTGCGCCCCGTCACTCATGCGCCAGTTTCTCCCATTCAGTCATCCGCTGTGCCAATTCCTCTTCCGCCGCGGCGTATTCTAAGCTTAGGTTTTGTATCTTGTCAAAGGATTGTGCCTGGGTAGCTGCCTGTAGCGCCTCGCTAATGGCCTGCAAACTGGCTTCCAACTCGTGAACCTGCTGCTCCAGTTGGGCCAAGGCCTCTTCACGCTTGCGCTGCTCGTTTTTGCTCAGGCGCGGGGTATCGCCGTTTTCTTCCGGCTGCGGAGCGTTGATTTTGGCCTGGGCGGCGGCTTCGCGTGCCGCTTCAGTTTCCTCGCTGCGCTGGGCCAGGTATTCCTGGTAGCTGCCGGTGTAAACGTGGAGACGGCCGTCGCGCAGTTCCCAGATTTGCGTCGCCAGCCGGTCCACCAGATACCGATCGTGGGTCACCATCAAAATCGTCCCCTGGAACTCGGCCAGCGCCGCCTGCAGCGTCTCCTGCGCCGGGATGTCCAGGTGATTCGTCGGCTCGTCCAGCAGCAAGAAGTTGGCTTTTTGCCGCGCCAGCAGCGCCAACGCCAGACGGCCGCGCTCCCCGCCGCTCAACAAGCGAATTGGTTTATACACATCATCACCCCGGAACAGATAACGCGCCAGGTAATTGCGCGCCTCGCTCAGAGGCATATTCTCCTGATCCAGCAACTCATCCAAGACAGTGTTGTTTCGGTTCAGATCGTCGTGGGCCTGCGAGAAGTAGCCGATTTCCAGGCTGGCTCCCAGCGTAATTTCCCCGGCCAGCGGCAGCAGGCGATCCAAAATGGTGCGCAGGAACGTGGTTTTGCCGGTCCCATTTGGCCCAATCAACGCCGCGCACTCCTGGCGGTGCAGCACGATGTCATCGGCCGTGAACAGCGGCGTGCCGGGATAGCCGATCGTTAGATTGCTGGTGCGCAGTACCAGGTTGCCACTGCGGTGGGAAGCCTGGATGTGCATGTGGACTTCCGGCGGCCGGGTTGGCCCTTGCAGCGCTTTGATCTGTTCGTGCAGTTCGCCCACGGTGGAGGCTTGCATTTCCACGCCGTATTCCGCCTTCACCTGCATCCAGCCCTTACTCTCCAGGGCACTGAGCACTCCCAAACCGCCGGCATGGATAGCCGCCACCTCGCGGCTGAGGCGGCTCAGTTTGCCCTGGGCCATTTGCGTGCGCTGCCCGGCAATATTGCGCCGGATGTAGTCCAGTTCTTTTTCCAATCGCTCTTTCAGCGAGGCAAACTCATCATAACGGCGCTGCCAGCGTTCGTCGCGCTGCAGGACGTAGGCGGAATAGTTGCCGCGATACGTTTGAATGTCGGTGCGGGTCATCTCCCAAATGGTGTTGACCGTTTTATCTAAAAAGTAGCGGTCGTGACTGACAATGAGCACCGCCCCTTCCCAGGTTTTAAGCGTACCTTCCAGCCACTCGATAGCCTGCACGTCCAGGTGGTTCGTCGGCTCGTCGAGGATCAGCAAGTCGGGTGCTTCTAGCAGGAGGCGGGCCAGCAGGACGCGGGTTTTTTGCCCGCCGCTGAGGTGGGGCAAAGGCAGCTTCCAGGATTCGGCGTCGAAGCCCAGACCTGTGAGAACCTGCCGGATGCGCAGTTCGTACTGGTAACCGCCGGCCAGTTCAAACTGTTCTTGCAAGTGGCTGTAACGTTCCAGGAGTGCGTCGCCCGCCTCTTCCGTGAGGTCGGGGTTGCTCATGGCGGCTTCCAGGTCGCGCAGCTCGGCTTCGGTGGCCCGCAGCGCTTTGAAGACAAGCAGCATTTCGTCGTAGACAGTATGCTGCCGCCCGGCGAAGGCTTCGGCCGCTTCCTGGCGCAAGTAGCCGAAACGAATGCCTTTGGCAAACTGTACACTGCCGGCCGAAGGTATCATCTGCCCGGCCAGAATGAGCAGCAGAGTGGTTTTGCCAATGCCGTTGGGGCCTACCAGGCCAACTTTTCCGTCTTTAGGCAGGCTAACGGAAATGCCGCTGAAGAGGTCGAACGCCCCAAAGGATTGGCTGAGGTTGGTGGTCGTCAGAATTGCCATAACGGCTGATTATACCGTAATGGCCAGGGTGAGGGCACTATGGCGGCCAAGCAACGGCCGTCCGTGCTGAAATCAGTGGAAAAGCTGTAAGAGTCCGGCGTTGAAGGTTTGCAGGCGTTCTTTCCAGGATTTACGGCCGTTTCTCTCGTTGACGGGCTGGTAATTGGCGCGGTAGTAGTAGTGATAGGCGTAGCCGAAACGGCCGTTGCTGTTCACTTTGTTCAGGATGACCCCGGCAATGGGGCTGTCCAGAGCCTGGATTTGGGCAACGGCCGTGACAAATGCCGGATAACGCGTGTGCCCCGCACTAGCTACAAAAATCGAGGTGTCTACCAGCCGCGATAAGACCACGGCATCGGTCACCGCCAAAACCGGCGGGCTGTCGAAGATGACATAATCTGCCTGCTCCTTCAGCCAGGCAAACACGTCTTTCATGCGCTCGGAACCTAGCAGTTCCGCCGGGTTCGGCGGCAGACGGCCGGCGGGCAGTACGTACAAGTTAGGGATCAACGTACCTTTGACGTACTGCATATCTTCCCGCCCGCGAATGATCATGTTGCACAGCCCCCTGCTGCCATCCACCTCCAACATTTTATGCAGCATGGGCCGGCGCATGTCGGTATCCACCAGGAATACACGTTTACCCGACTGGGCCAGCGCCGTTGCCAGATTGATCGACACCGTCGTTTTGCCTTCGCCGATGTTGGCGCTGGTGATCAGCAGCGTGCGCACCTCCCGATCTACGCTGATAAACTGGATGTTGGTGCGAATCTGGCGGTATGCTTCGGCGGCAGGCGAGCGAGGTTCCATAGCGACAACCAGAGCATCCACCGGTTTGCCCACTTTCGTTTTTTGCAGAGAGCCTAAGGTGGTCAGACCTGTGCTTAATTCGATCTCTTTGGGGTCTTTCAGGGTATCGTCCATGTATTCCACCAAAAAGACCAGACCCAGCGCCAACATACCGCCCACTACCGTCGCCAAAATGGTGTTTGTCAGAACACGCGGACGAATAGGCGTTTCCGGCAAACGCGCCGATTCGTCGATGACCAGGTTATTTAAACTGCGCACTTCGGCCACGCGCACGTCTTCATAGTTGGCCAGCAGACGCGAGTAATTTTCGCGCAGGCGCAAAATAGTGTCGTTTTGCCGGTCGATGTCGGCCTGGTTGGAAACGTTCTTTTGTAATTCTGCATCCAAAGCGGATTCGGCCGTCGCCAGTTCGGCGGCAATGGACTGTACTTCGGCGGCGGAGGTGTTTTCCTGATCGGTAAGAAGGCGATAGTACGCTTCGCGTAACTTCTGGATGTTATCGGTTTGCTGGTCGATGTCGGCCTGGTTGAGCACAGCTTTTTGCAAGATCACTTCCAGGTCCGATTCGGCCGTTTGTAGACTCACTCGCAGCGTTTGCAGCTCTTCTTCCAGGCTGGCCTTTAAACTGGCATAGCGCTCTAACTGCTGGAGGTTATTACGCTCCGCAAAAACGGTCGGAATTTCGTTGGCCAGGTCGCGGGCTACGGCCGGATTCGTGTCTTCTACACTCAAATTGATCAACTGGGTATTGTTTACCAGTTGGACCTGCACCTGCTTGACCATATCTTCTGGCCTGGCGTTGAGATTCAGGTTTCTGGCTGCCTCATCCAATACTTCGTAATTCTTGAGTCTTTCTGCGTAAAATTGGGCTAACTGCTCACTGGTAAGCAAGGAGTTGTAGGCGTTGTCCACGCCGTTGTTGCCTTCTATAACCAGCAGCTTCGACGTGGCCCGATATACTGGCGCCTGCGTGCTGTTGAAATAATAGGCGGCGACGCCAGCAAGCAATGCTCCCAGGATAATTAACCACAACCAGCGCCAGATCAGATAAACGTACTGCCGTAGTTCCACGAATTTCTCCCACTATTGCGATGATGTTGCTTGCAAGGTAACGCATGTGACGGCAAAGTGCGGTAAAGGCGCGGTGAAACAACTGTGAAGGGGTCGTGAATCCTGTGGCAGAAATAAAAAACCCCCTCGGTGGAGGGGGTTTTGGTTTAACGTGGTTGGTTTAAGATAACTCAGTTGAGATACTGGCGTAGATGACCGGCAAAATTGGGATGGCGCAGTTTGCGCAATGCTTCCTTTTCCAACTGCCGAATGCGTTCGCGTGAAAGGCCAAACATCTCGCCGACTTCTTTCAGCGTGCGTGATTCACCGTCTTGCAAGCCATAACGCAGGCGCAAGATGCGCGCTTCACGCGGGGTAAGTTGATCTAAAATGTCGCCCAACTCTTCGGTGAGCATCTTATTGGCGACCATTTCCGCTGGTGGGGGTGCTTCGATGTCTTCGATGAAGTCGCCCAATTCGGCGTCAGATTCGTCGCCGACGGGGCGTTCCAGGTGCACGGGCTGGCGGCTGGTACGCAGCATCCAGCGGACGCGCTCAGCCGGCAGTTCCATGTTTTCGGCAATCTCTTCAGCGGTAGGCTGACGGCCGTATTCCTGTTCCAACTCCTGCGCCACCTGATACAGCTTGCTAATGCGGCCGCCCAAATGGGCCGGAATACGAATCGTACGGCCGTGATTGGCCAACGCTCGCGTCACCGCCTGCCGGATCCACCAGGTAGCATACGTACTAAAACGATTGCCCCGGCGATAATCATACTTTTCCACGGCCTTCATCAAGCCCACGTTCCCTTCCTGAATCAGATCCAGGAACTGCAGGCCGCGGCCGCGGTATTTCTTAGCAATGCTTACAACCAGGCGTGTGTTGGCGCGGATAAGGTGCGCCCGCGCTGCATCACCGACTTCCTTCAGTCGCTGTAGTTCGTCTAACTCGTCATCTGTCAGAGGATACTCGCCAGCCATCGCTTCTTCAGCCGCGCGGCCAGCTTCAATTTCCATAGCCAGTTGAACCTCTTCCTCAGCAGTCAACAACTGCTGCTGGCCCATTTCCCGAAAATACAAACCCACTGAATCGTCAATCGGCACATTGCTCAAATCAAACAGCGGTGCAATGTGGGCCTTGGGGGAATTAGCATCATCAACGGCCGTGCCATCCAGATCATCCAGGTCTGTCTCTTCTTCAGAACTCATGGCGTTGCTGGCTTCGTCTTCGTTTTCAAAAACAGGCACGCCCATTGATTGGGCTTCTTCCAAGATTGTTTCTAAAAGCGGTAAGTTATTTTCAATATTGGGGAGAGCTTCAAGAATCTGGTCGTACGTAATGTACCCCTGCTCCATACCGTCGTTTAGCAAAACGCTAACCACGTCCATTTCATCGAATGGATTCCCTAAATCGCTCAAAATTCCCTTTTCTCCTTAAAAAATATCGTGCTCAGGTTGTGTGGTTTGACTCGCACCCAACTCTGCCTCTTCCTGCACTGGGGCAGTCTAGCATATTCAGCAAATAAAAGTCAAGGGGGGTAAAGCCCTTCATTTCAATGTATTGTCAAGTTTAAAATATTTGCCTTAGCAGGGTATGAGATTGAGGTGAGGAAGCCTATAATGTTAAAAAGAAAACAGGCGATTTTCAGGTGGCGGATGGGAATACGGCCGTCTGGCAAACCTCATCAACGCCGGGCAGTGGCGTGGTCAGCAACGCCATGGCCCGACGCACATCTAGTTCACAATTTAGCGGCCATTGTTCACCCAGCGAAGGGCCAACAGCCAACGTCTGCCGTTCCTCGATCCCCCACCAATCTAACATCTTTAAGGCAAACTCCGCCCGCGATAAAACCTGGCGGCCAGCCACGTTTAAAATGCCCGTGTAAGTATGATGCGCCAGTTCCAAACAGGCAGCCGTAAGCGTGTTCACCCAAACCGGATTGCGAATCTGGTTATCGAAAAGCGTGACCGGCTGGCCAGCCCGCAGCGCGGCGGCCATCCAGGCTGTGCCATGATCCATGTGCTCCAGACTGTAAATGAGCGACGTGCGGATGATGACGTGATTGGGATAAGCGCCCACGGCCGTTTCGGCAGCGGCTTTGGCCCGCCCATAGGCGTTGACAGGATCCGGCACGGCCGTCTCGTCATAAGGCGCGCCGCCGCGGCCAGAAAACACCACATCAGTGGAGAGGTGAATGAGCCGGGCGCCGGCAGACGCAGCCGCCTGGGTAATGTGCGCCGCGCCCTGTTCGATCACCGCCGCCATGTCATCGCCCCGGTTGGAACCGGCGGTGTGGATGATCACATCCGGGGCAAAATCGGCGACGAGTTGGGACACGGCCGTTTCTGAGCGCACGTCCAGGTAACGGCCGTGCGGCAAGCCCAACGGATCACGGCTGAAAAACGTATACAGCACCTCATGCTCCGGCAGCGCCTGCGAAACCAGATGCTGGCCCAGGTAACTGCTGCCGCCGGTGATCAGCAAACGGCTCAAACCTCTTCCTCCTCGTACTGCTCGGCAGCAGCCAGAGCCACCCGCGCCGCCGCCTGAGCTGCGGCCTGTTTGCTGCGCCCTTCACCTCGACCCCACGCCTGTTCGCCAACCAAAACCTGCACGGTAAACACCTTAGCATGATCAGGACCACGCGCCTCCACCACCTCGTAGTGTGGTGTGATGTTGTAACGCGCCTGCGCCCACACCTGGAACTCACTTTTGGCGTCTTTGTGCAGAGATTCATCCAGAATAGTGACCAGCGCCGGGCCAGCCAGTTTTTCTACCAGCACTCGCACCGCAGGCAGCCCCTGATCCAGATAAATCGCACCAATCACCGCCTCAAACGTGGCACACAAGATCGGTGTGCGCTCGCGTCCGCCGCTCTCCGATTCACCAACGCCCAGGCGCAAAAACCGGCCGAGTTCCCACTGCCGTGCAAAACTGGCCAGCGTATTGGCCCGCACCAACGCCGCCCGCAGACTGGTTAATTCCCCTTCATCTACTTCCGGCAGGCGGTTGTACAGGTAGGCGCCGACGACAAAATCCAGAACGGCATCGCCCAAAAACTCCAGGCGCTCGTTGTCTTCTAAAGCTTGTTCGCTGTTTTCATTTAAATAGGAACGATGAGTAAGGGCGCGTATAAGCAGTGAATAATCACTAAATTTTGTGCCGATAATACTTTCTAGAGATTCCAAACTTTCATGCATATCAGGGTACAAACTCTTTAACAGCCAGGACGGCGTTGTGTCCGCCAAAGCCAAAGGCATGGTTCAGACACACGCGAACCTGGCCGGCACGCGCCCGATTGGGCACGTAATCCAGGTCGCAGTCGGGATCTGGCGTTTCATAGTTAATGGTTGGCGGGATCATCTGATCGCGCATGGCCAGAATACAGAAAATTGTTTCGATGGCTCCTGTGGCCCCCATAATGTGGCCGGTCATCGATTTGGTGGAGCTGATGGCCAACTTGTAGGCATGATCACCAAAAACACTTTTGATAGCGGCCGTTTCCGAGGCATCGTTGAGTTGGGTGGCCGTGCCATGGGCACTGATGTAATCGACGTCGGCCGGCTGGAGATTGGCATCGTCCAGGGCTTTGCGAATAGCGCGGGCCGCGCCGGCGCCGCCCTCGGAGGGCGCGGTGATGTGGTAGGCATCGGTCGTCCGTCCATAGCCGACAATTTCGCCAAAGATTTCTGCGCCGCGTGCCTGCGCGTGCTCCAGGCTTTCCAGGATCAGAATGCCCGCCCCCTCTCCGACGACAAGACCATCACGGTTTTTGTCAAACGGCCGTGGTGCACATTCACTGGCCGTAGACGTAGCCCCCGCTTTTTCAAAACCAGCCATAGCCACATCGGTAATAATGGCTTCGCTGCCGCCCGTCAACACAGCATCCACTTCGCCATGCTGGATGGCCCGGAAAGCATGGCCGACAGCGTCGTTGCCGGCGGCGCAGGCCGTGGTAATGGTGGCGCTTGGCCCCTGGATGCCATAGTCTATAGCCAGCATACCGGCTGCACCGTTGGGCATAATCATCGTAATGCCAAACGGACTCACCCGGCGTGGCCCTTTCTCCAAAATAATGTGTTCTTGCTCCACCAGAGTGCCAATTCCCCCCACTCCGGTCCCTAAAATCACGCCGATACGTTCACGATTCTCATCGGTGATGGGGAGTTGAGCCTGGGCCATCGCTTCGCTGGCAGCGATGGTGGCCAGTTGTTGGTAGCGGTCACGCCGCCGCGCCAGACGCTTGTCCATATGTTCTTCGGCGTCAAAGTCTTTGATTTCGCAAACCGCACCGGCCGTGTGTTCACCTTTGTCGATAATGGTGAAGGGGCCGAGACCCGATTTGCCAGCCAGAACTGCCGCCCAGGTTTCGGGCACGTTGTAGCCCAGAGGTGTAATGAGTCCCATGCCGGTGATAACGACGCGTGGTTTTTGCCGGTTATTGTTATCCATCAATTTTTGTCTCCGCTTATTTTCAGGATGCTGCACTGCCGATGTGGCCTTTGGCTTGTTGGCGAGCGGCGTACTTTTCCAGGGTTTGGGTCAGGGCTTCGTCAAGGTCAACGCCTACGGCCGTTGCCAGCAGGCAAAGGCTGTATAGAACGTCGCCCAGTTCGCCGGCGAGGGTTTCAGGTGCTTGAAACGGCCGTTCACCATATTCCGTCGCCAGCAAAACTTCCTTCGCCACCTCACCAAGTTCGCTTATCAAGTCAAGAACATAAACACTTGGCGCGTGGGTTAAGTTCTGTTTTTGGGCAAATTCTGTGGATTGCTGCTGCCAGTTCATAGGAGTTGATCGTTGATAGTGAACAGTTAATCATGGTGGACAAACCACCCATCAACTTCCCACTTTTAGCTCTTTTAGCTGTTGTCTTCTTCCGTGGGATGATAGTGACCTTCTACCCACACACTGCGGTCCGCACCGACTTCTTTTTTCCAGACAGGCACGATTTCTTTAAGGCGATCGATGCCATAACGAGCGGCATCAAAAACACCCTGGTCGCGATGGCCGGCCGCGCAAGCCACAAAAGTTGTCACATCACCTATGCCCAACTGGCCGATGCGCTGCACAATAGCCACGCCTTTGACCAACGGCCAGCGCGCCCAGATTTCGCGGGCGATTTGGGCCATTTTTTGTTCGGCCATGGCAGAATAGGCTTCGTACTCCAGGTAAAGCGTCTCTGGTGGCAGCCCTTTGCGTTGGGTTTGGCCTCGTACCGAACCGGTAAAACTGACCACCGCGCCTACATCCGGCTCGGCCAGGCGTTTGTGGATGGCATTCATATCCAGCGGTTCGTGGGTAATCGCAAAATAGGTGGGATGGGGCGAGTCATCATCGCCGCCGCTGACGGGCGGGAAGATGGCAATTTCGTCGTGGGGCTGCACGGCCGTATCCGGGAAAGCAAACGACTGGTTCACAGCCACCAGCGCCGTCGGCAGCGAGTCGCCCAAGGCCGGATATTCCGCTGCCAGGGCAGACAACAAGGTCTTTACTGTGACCGGCGGGTCCAATGCCAGGTGTACTTTGTTCTGCCCGGCGCGATCTTTAAGGGTAGCAAACAGGCGAATGGTGAATTGCATACTTACTCTTCGGCCGTAAACGTACCAGATTGGCCGCCGGATTTGTGGTGGAGGTGGATGTCTGTCAGGCGCATGTGGCGATCTACGGCTTTAGCCATGTCGTAAATGGTGAGGGCGGCAACAGACACGGCCGTTAACGCTTCCATTTCCACCCCGGTTTTACCAGACAGGCGTACCGCCGCCTCAATATCCACACAACTTTCCGTTTCGTTAGGGGTGCAGGTCACGGCGATGTGCGTCAGCAGCAGAGGGTGGCAGAGTGGGATTAGTTCGCTGGTACGTTTGGCAGCCATCATGCCGGCCAACTGCGCCGTCGTCAACACGTCCCCTTTTTTCAGATTTCCCTCTATAATCAGGCGCAAGGTTTCCGGCTCCATGATCACGCGCCCACGCGCCACAGCCACTCGTTCGGTTTCCGGCTTATGGCCCACATCGACCATGTGAGCTTTTCCCTGGTCATCCAGGTGGGTTAACTTTTTTGACATTGCTCTGTTATTATATGGATCATTGAATGATGCGCACACATTACGATTCGATCTATCTATCCCCTCATCTCGACGACGCTGCCCTGTCTTGCGGCGGCCAGATTGTTGAACAAACGGCCGTCGGCCAATCCGTCCTCATCGTCACCCTCATGGCCGGCGATCCGCCGCCCCGGCCGTTGTCGGCCTTTGCCCAGAGTTTACACACGCGCTGGGAATTGGCCGCCGACGTGGCCGCAGCGCGGCGAGCCGAAGATGTGCGCGCCTGCCAGATCCTCGGGGCGGATTTTGTGCACTGGGCTGTTCCCGACTGTGTGTATCGCACCCGCGCAGACGACGAACGGCCGTTGTACCCCACCTGGCCAGATGCTATCGGCCCTATCCACCCGGCCGAAGACGCTTTGATCGCGGAACTGGCCCGGCAAATGGGACAGCTTCCCGGCGGCAGCCAGATCTATGCGCCGTTGGCTGTAGGCAACCACGTCGATCATCAGATAACGCGGGCAGCAGCGGCACACTGTTTCGGCCAACGCTTAATTTTTTATGAGGATTATCCTTATGTATTGAACGAGGCAGCGTTTACGGCCGTTATCCCACCGGGTTCACCAGACTGGTGCACCCAGGTTATTCCCCTCTCGGCTACGGCCGTTAGCGCCAAAATCAAGGCTATCACCGCTTTTACCTCGCAGCTGAGCACCTTTTTTACCGATGAAGCCGATCTGGCGCAGAAAATCCACGATTTTACGGCGTCTGTAGGGGGAGAACGTGTGTGGCGGCAAACGGCCGTGTAGTCTCAGAAAACAACAAACCATCCCCACACCCCACCATTGTACTGATTGCTTGATAAATACCGCGGGGTCAACTTATAATTAGGTGCTGAATGAGTAATGAAGGCTTTCAAATATGGGGCGATTAACTACCCGACAACTCCCCGGTAAACAGGGTCGAAAGAAGAAACCCACCGCTAAAATCGGACTGCAACCTGGCGATATGCTGCAAGATCGTTATCGCATTGTGGGGGTTTTAGGAGCAGGCGGGTTCAGCTCAGTTTATCAGGCGCGCGATATGCGCTTTCCCAATGTGACCAAACTTTGCGCCATCAAGGAAATGGTCATCTCTGCTCCCGATCCTAAAATTCGCGAACTCACCATCCAATCGTTTGAGCGGGAAGCCAGCATGCTGGCGATGCTCGACCACCCGGCCATCCCCGACGTCTCCGACTATTTTACCGAAAAAGATCGCAGCTACCTGGTGTTGGATCTCATTCGCGGCAAAGACCTGGATCACTGGCTAGAAGAACAAAACGAGCCATTGGACCAGGAACGCGCTTTGGATTGGGCCATCCAACTATGTGATGCCCTGGGGCATCTGCACCAGCAAAAACCGAATCCCATCGTTTTCCGCGACATGAAACCCTCCAATATCATGCTGGATCAGCACAATCGCATCCGGCTGATTGATTTTGGGATTGCCAAAATCTTTGAGGGAAGCAATAAAGGCACCATGATTGGCACGGAAGGGTATTCGCCGCCGGAGCAATACCGTGGTCTGGCCACGCCGGCCGGTGACGTATATGCCTTGGGTGCAACGCTCCACCATCTGCTGACACGCCAGGACCCGCGGCTGGAACCACCGTTTACCTTTGCCGAACGGCCGATTCGCCCCATAAATCACACGGTATCCCCGGCCTTCGAAGCCATCATCATGCGCTGCCTGGCCTATGACCCCAAAGAACGTTTTGCCAACGCCTTCGAACTGAAAGATGCATTAGAATTATTAAGCAATGCCGGATCCGTAAGCCGCGAAGTTTCAGCTCCGCTGACGAGTAAGAATGAAGCAACCGTGCCAGAAGCGGCAGCAGTGGCCGTGGCCAGCAGTTCACAGATTCAACCTTTGTGGGTGTTTAAGTGTGAAGACGAGATCCGCTCTAAAGCGGCCGTTACCGAAAACCGCGTGCTCATCAGCGTGTATGACAACAATCTGTATGCCATCAACAAAGAAGATGGGCAGTTCGTGTGGAAGTATCCGACGGCCGACGGCGTAGGCGCGTCTCCCTGTGTTTATGAGGATATGGCCTTCATCGGTTCTTCGGACACGATCATGTATGCCATTGACCTGCGCACGGGGCGCAAAGTATGGCACTATGAAACCAACGGCTCGATTTATTCCTCGCCGACAGCCCGTTTTGAACACGTCTTTTTTGGCTCGGATGATGGCCACTTGTATGCGCTGAATGTGCGACACGGCCGTTCCGCCTGGAAAGTCAATGCCTTCAGCGCCGTGCGCTCGTCCCCCTACGTCGATGATGAACGCGTGTTTTTCGGCACCGAAGGAGGCTACATCTACTGCCTTGAGCTGGCCAGCGGCAAGACCAAATGGCAGGCCCAGGCCCGGCGGGCGGTGACCTCTTCTCCCACCTTCGCTGAGGAAATCGTCTTTGTAGGTTCACTGGACGGCACCGTTTACGCCCTGGATGCAGCTACCGGCTGGGCCGTATGGCGATTCCGCACCCGTCGCCCGGTCATTTCTTCCCCGGTTGTACATGACGGCGTCGTCTACATCGGCTCCTCAGATGGCAGCCTTTACGCCATCGACCTGAACTCAGGCCGCCAACTCTGGACGTATGACACGGACGGCCAGGTCAATTCTTCGCCGGCTATCTGGCAAGATGCGGTCTATTTTGGCTCGACAGATGGCTACATTTACAGTGTTTCTTGCAAACGCGGAGAACTGCGCTGGCGCTTCGACACAGAAAAGCCAGTCATTTCATCACCAACCATTGATGAAGGCATTGTCTACATTGGCTCAACAAATCACCACCTTTATGCGTTGCCGGCATAACCACGAAACAGACATGGTGTTAAATAATGGATAAGTCAACTACATTGGACGACCCTGAAGAAGAACGCGCTGACGAAAACTCGGAACTCGTTCCAGACAAGGAAAACCAGACATCGGCAGAATCGAGGGCAGAGAGCGAAGAGGAAAACACGCCCCAGGAAACGACACCTCTGGCTAAAAATCCGTTCGTGGATGTGCCGCGCGGCGAGCCGGCGAAAACCCGGCCTATCATCAGCAAGGTGACAGAGCCGCTGCTGGCGGAAGAGCCGCACATGCGTGTGGCCAAACGGTGCCACGTAGGCGCCCGGCGAGAACGGAATGAAGATTCCAGCCTGACACTTGTTTCAGAGGTGGGCGGCCATTTTGCGGTGCTGCCTTTTGGCCTGTACATCGTAGCCGATGGCATGGGCGGCCATTCCGATGGGCATGTAGCCAGCCGTATCGCCTCGCGCACGGCAGCGATGCATATCATTCACAACATTTATCTGCCGCTGTTAGAAGACAGTGATAAAGGGTTTAAGGCGCCGATCCAGGAAGTGTTGGAGCAGGCGGTGCAAAAAGCCAACAAAGCGGTGTTTGAAAACGACCCGGAGATGGACAGCGGCACGACGTTGACCATTGCTCTGGTGCTGGGACGACGTTTGCATGTGGCGCATGTGGGTGACAGCCGTTTGTACTTGATGGCCAATGGCAAGTTTGAGCCGATCACGAATGATCATTCGCTGGTGCAGCGGCTGCAAGATGTGGGCCAACTGACTGCCGAGGAAGCCACGTTTTATCGCTATGGACACATTTTGCTGCGCGCCGTAGGCCAGGCGGATGAGGTTGAAGTGGACACTTACATGCGGCTGCTGCCTAAATCGGGTAAACTGCTGATGTGCAGTGACGGCCTGTCGGGCTTTGTATCGGAGGCGGAGATGCGCTCTATTTTGGAGCGGGACATTCCGCTGGAAGAAATGGCCGACGCATTGTTCCGGGCGGCGATGGATATGGGTGGTTTTGATAATATAACGGCCGTTCTGGTGGACTTCGAATTGTAGATCAGGAAATTGGATGAGTGGCGAAACCACATACTATTCCATTTTAGGTTTACCTTCCAACGCGCAGCCCGAGGCTGTGCGGGAAGCTTTCGCTTCACACGTTGCCAGATTTCCCTCGGAGGCCCAGGACGACCCGGAATATCAAAAACTTCTACAAGCCTATGAAGTCTTAAACGATCCGGATCGGCGGGCGATTTACGATTCTTTGATCGCCGAAATGGCGCCATCTCCGCTGATCGTCAATATCCAGCTCAGCCGCACCAAGCTGCCTATTGCTGCTTCTCCCCAGGTTTTTTACCTTTTGGTCGAAGTCAACCCACCGCGCCAGTCGGCGCAGTTACGACGGCCGTTAAACCTGTGCCTCGTCCTCGACCGCAGCACTTCCATGCAGGGCCAGCGCTTAGACTTTCTGAAAACGGCCGTTGAACTGGTCGTAGAAAAACTTGCCCCAGAAGACGTCATATCCATCGTCACTTTCAGCGATCGGGCAGAAGTGGTTCAGGCAGCCACGCACCTGACCAGCCGAAATGCCATCATTTCTCGAGTACGCAGCATTCGTGCCTCCGGTGGGACCGAGATTTACCACGGATTGCTGGCAGGCGTGGAACAACTGCAGCAAACGCCGCTCAGCCAATACAACAATCACCTGATTTTGCTCACCGACGGTCATACCTACGGCGATATTCAAGACTGCATCGATCTGTCGGTCCGCGCGGCCGGACAGCGAATTGGCATTTCGGCCTTCGGTTTGGGCGATGAGTGGAACGACAATTTTCTGGACAAACTGGTCTCCGCTTCTGGCGGGCAATCGGCTTTTATCGAAGACCCAGCCCAAATTGTGAACCACTTGCAGCAGCGCATCAAAGGTTTAGGTCTTATCCACGCCCGTAACCTGCGCCTAAAAAAAGAGCTGCCTTCGCAACTAACCCTGCAATATGGATTTAAGCTTCTGCCCTTCGCGCAGCCGCTGGAAGCCAGCGGTTCGGAAATCAAACTGGGCAATATCGAAGGTAAAGGGGCGTTGTCCTTTTTATTGGAACTGACCTTACAACCCCAATCGCACGAACTGCGCCTGAGTATTCCTTTGGAACTGACGGCCGATATTCCCGGACGCAATTTAAAAGACCAGACCTTCAAAAATCCGGTGCAAATTCTGGTAACGGCCAATCCTCTGGAAACCGCTCCGCCCAAAGACCTGGTCAAAGCGGTTCGCATGCTGAATATGTACCGCATGAATGAGAAAGTGTGGGAAGAAATTGAAGCGGGCAACGTGGGCGTGGCCGCCACGCGGATGCAGCATCTGACCACGCGGCTGTTGGAGGCGGGTGAAATTAAACTGGCCCAACAGGCCCACGCTGAAACTGAACGCCTGACAAGGGTTGGCTCGCTTTCTCCGGAGGGTTGGAAGCGGCTGAAGTATGGAACACGGGCTATGATTGGCGAAACGGTTAGAATGGAGAGCGATGATTCAGTGTAAAGAATGCGGCGCAACGCAGTATGAGGGCGCTCTGTTTTGCAGCGAGTGCGGCCGTTTTTTGATGGAAGACAGTCATAAAGCGACCGACGTTTTACCCTTTTCAGACTACGGCCACCGCCCGCCACCACCGCCGCCCGATGATTTCAAGCTGGAAACGACGCCGGGTATAAAAACCATCACGTTCGTAATTCCCCACAGCCGCCACCGGCACATGCTAGAGCTGTCGGGACAAATCCGCGTGGGGCGCAGCGGTTCGGAGACTGATGATTTTCCGGAACTGGATTTAACGGACGAGGATGGCGCGGAACTCGGCGTTTCGCGCCTCCATGCCACTATCCAATGGTCGAATCATGGTCTGGTGCTGATGGACCTGGAAAGTACCAATGGCACAATGCTGAATAACTATCGCCTGCCGGCGAAACGGCCGTATCCCCTGCACAGCGGCGACGAAATCCGTTTTGGCGATTTACTTGTCCACGTATTTTTTGATTAGCCTGCATAGACATATCAATCGGTGAAAGCCCATGGTTTCTGTAATTGTTCATATTGCCAACGAAGATCCAATTGTTTGCGAAGTAGAATCTTTGCCCGACGCCAAAGATTCTAACATCCAGATTCATAATCCTCGCCGGCGCGACGGCATGGACGTGCATTATCTCGATGAAGACGTGACCTCCGTCATTTTTCCGATGCACCGCATCAACTTCATCCAGATCCTGCCCTCCGCCGACGTCAGCGAAGTAGTCGGTTTTGTGCGTGAATAATGGTTGAACAAATCCCCACCAACCTGGAAAAAAGCGCTCCTCGGCTCATTCTCATCGTCGATGATGAAGCCCGCATGCGGCGGTTTATCCGCATGAATATGGAATTGGAAGGTTACCAGGTGATCGAGGCCGAAAACGGCCTGCAGGCTCTGGAACAAATCCGTAAATATACCCCTGATCTGGTAGTGATGGATGTGATGATGCCAGAGATGGACGGTTTTGAAACTTTACGCCTCTTGCGTGAAATATCTACCGTCCCCGTCATTTTGCTCACCGTAAAGAGCGACGAAGAAGACAAAATTCATGGCCTCGGCCTGGGCGCGGATGATTACATCACCAAGCCGTTCAGTCCACGCGAACTGAACAGCCGGGTCAGCGCCGTCATGCGCCGCGCTGAGTGGCCAGCCCCGCCGCCGCGCACTGTCCTGCGCATTGATGATCGGCTCTCCGTAGATTTTAACCGCCATCAGGTTATTGTGGACGATGAGCGCATCGATTTGCGCCCCACAGAATATCGTTTGCTGAGCCAGCTTATCCAAAACGCCGGCTGGGTAGTGCCCCACGAAACGCTGCTGGCGAAAGTTTGGGGTTATGAGTATCGTGACGAAACCCATTACCTGCGGCTTTACATAAATTATTTGCGCAAGAAGATCGAAGAAGATCCAGCCAATCCCAAATATATTCTAACGGAACGTGGGGTTGGGTACCGATTTTACGACTTCAAGAAAGATTCAGCCGAGTAATGAACTGGGAGAGACGGCCGTTACCGGGTAACGGCCGTCTCTCCCACTACCTTCCTTCGTTAATCCCCGCTTAGTCCAGTTTCACTTTTCGCAAAATTCAATTATCATATGGGGCTATGTTGCTTCAAGCGCACCATACCACGACTGACGCGACAAAGTTCTTTGACCAGATCAACACCTACCTCAGTGTAGAAGATCGTCTCCGAGTCCAAGAAGCGTTTGCTCTTGCCCGCCGCGAGCACGGCGACCAGCGCCGCAAATCCGGCGAGCTTTTTTTTACTCACCCTCTTACCGTTGCATACTACCTCTCCAACTATCACCTGGACGCACCCGCCCTAGAAGCGGCCTTACTCCACGATGTCGCCGAAGACACGCGCATTTCCGTTAAACAAATAGAAAATCTATTCAGCCATGAAGTTGCCCACCTTGTAGACGGCGTCACCAAACTAAAGGACGTCACTGAAGGGGTATCCAAAGGCAAACAACTTACCCCTCAGGAAATTCAAGACAAAACCCTGCACAAACTGTTTTCCGCGATGACGGAAGACGTGCGTACCGTCATCATCAAACTCTTCGACCGCCTGCACAACATGCGCACCATCAAAGCCATGCCGCCCCACAAACAGCGGCAAAAGGCCGAAGAAACGCTGGCCGTTTATGCGCCTCTCGCCAATCGTCTGGGCTTGTGGAACCTGAAAAACGAATTGGAAGCACTCTCTTTGGAAGTGCTGCACAACAAAGCCTATATCACCATCAAACGCCGCCTGGAAGAATTGAACCAGGAGCACCAGGAAATGTACCAGCTCCTCAGCGGCCAGATTTTTAGCTGCCTGCTCCAGGCCAACATCGATGTGCGCAACGTGGTTTTAGCCCCAGAAAACATCTATACCATTTACCAGGATCTGACCAAAAGTGGCGTTTCTTACGACGACATCGACCGCACCATCCGCCTGGTGGTTCTGGTAAACGATTGGCAGGATTGTTATCTGGCGCTCGGCAACCTGCACCAGCTATGGCGGCCGGTGCCTGGCACATTCGATGACTACATTGCCGTACCGCTAGACAATCTTTACCGTTCATTGCACACCACCCTGGTACACGCCAACGGCCAACCCATCAAGCTGCGTATTCGCACGGTGGCTATGGACAAAGTGTCGGAAATTGGCGTGCTGGCGCGCTGGTTGTATGCAGGCACGCCGCTGTGGTCAAAAGGCATTGCCGACCGCGTAGAATCTTTCTTTGAAAACATCAGCGAAAATATCAATGTGGAGCCGCAAAACCCGGCCGCTGGCGTGAAGGGCGTTGTGGAAGATGTCTTCCGCAAGCAAATCCGCGTATACACGCCGCGGGGCGACATTGTGGAGCTGGGCCAGGGAGCCACCATCATTGATTTCGCTTACGCCATTCACACCGGGCTGGGCAATCAGGCCCACGCGGCCTACGTTAACGACGTTTTTTATCCGTTGAATAAGCCGCTCAAAGATGGCGACCAGGTGCGCATTGTGAAGAAGATGCGCGCCCAACCACAGCGCGCCTGGCTGGATGATGATTTAGGGTATATTGCTACGAATTATGCCCGCTCCCATGCGCGGCGCTGGTTCCGCCGGCTGCCGGCGCACCGAGCGGTGGCGGAAGGCAAAGAACTGATTCAGACGGAGCTAAACATTTTAGGCTTCCCGGAGTTTCCGCATGAGGAAATTGCGGAATCGTTTGGTTATGAGGATGTGCAGCAGTTGTATTATGCAGTGGGTCGGGCGGAGGTACTGCCCACGGCCGTTGCCACGCACGTCCTGGAATACAAATGGGATACCGGCCCGGCACGGAATGTGGACAACGTAATCAGCACCGACACCGGCGAAGAATTTGTGATCACCAAGTCGCCCACGGGGCGGCTGCGCCTCTGCGGAACCTGCGAGCCGCGTCCGCGCGATCAGATTTTGGGCTTTATGCGGAAAGATGGCGGCATTACCGTTCACAAAAAGCGCTGCCACTTGCTGCGTCCGGAACGCGGCCGTGTGCTCAAACTGGGGTGGGGCGACACCACCCGCGAGGCCCACGAGGTCACCATCCAGGTAGATGTTTACGACCGGCCAGGACTGCTTTTTGAGATTTCTCAATTAATGGAAGATGAGCAAATCAATATTGCCTACATCTACACACCGCCTCGGCGCGGCGGAGAATTGCAGATTATTTTGACGCTGGAAGTGCTCCAACCCCGCCAATTGGTGCGAATTTTGCATCAAATCCACGCTTTACCTAACGTTTTTGACCTCAGATGCCTGCCCGGCGGCCCGCCAGAGCCGAACGGCGACAGCGCTCCTTCCCTTTATCTGCCCGAGTAGGCGAATTTGACCAGCGGCTAACGGCCGTTATAATCCCACGCTGTTTTGCCGGTTAAAGTTGAAGCAAGCTGGTCAAAGCAAACACGCATAAAGTTTAAGTTGAAGGAGTTTTATCATGTTGAAGAAAAAATACTTTAAGACCAACGACAACTGCGAAGTCACCTTCGAATTTGTCCCCACCGATGCCACCGAAGTTTCTCTGCTCTGCGACGCGACCAATTGGGAACCCATCGCCATGAAAAAGACCAAAGAAGGCGCTTTTCGCACCAAGGTGCGCCTGGCCAAAGACAGCGAATACCAGTTCCGCTATCTCGTGGATGGTAACGTCTGGGCCAACGACGAAGCTGCGGACGCCTACTGGACCAACGAGCACGGCAGCGAAAACAGCGTGGTTTTCACTTCGCAAAACTAAGCAGACACTTAGCACGCATGGAAAAATGAAAGGCGGCTTGGCAACGAGCCGCTTTTTGTTTTCTCAGTTGTACAGCCCACTTCCTCACGCTACAATCAAACGTAAGAAATGGCACGTTATTCTCGTCTAAAGAGTGTAACACACTCAAAATTTTACTGATGAAACGGCCGTCGTGTGTCCCTTAGACATCCGGCGGCCTCAACTTGAAAAGAAGAGAAAAAGGTATGGAAAGAGAACGCGTAATTATCATCGGCTCCGGGCCGGCCGGGTTAACGGCCGCTATCTACACCGCGCGCGCCCAACTGAATCCCCTGGTCATTGCCGGCACGCAAATTGGCGGGCAAATTGCCATCACCTCGGAGGTAGAAAACTACCCCGGATTTTGGTCGCCGGAACGCACCCCCACCGGCCCCGAACTGGTTGAAGTGATGCAAAAGCAGGCCGAACATTTCGGCGCCCGCCTGGAATTTGACGAAGTCGTTTCAGTCGATTTCACTAAGGGTTCGCCCTTCACCGTAAAAACCTATGGCAAAGAGTACCTGGCCGACGCCGTGATTCTCACCGCCGGAGCCTCGCCGCGCCGTCTGGGCGTGCCAGGCGAAGAAGCCTTCATTGGGCGCGGCGTCAGCTACTGCGGCACGTGTGATGGTTTCTTCTTCCGCGGCAAAGAGGTCATCGTTGTTGGCGGTGGCGACAGCGCTCTGGAGGAAGGCCTGTTCCTGACCAAGTTTGCCAATTCCGTACAGGTTGTCCACCGGCGCGAGGAACTGCGGGCCGGTCCCGCCCTGCAGAAACGCGCCTTCGCCAACGAGAAAATGTCCTTTGTGTGGGATACCGTGGTAGAAGAGATTGAGGGCAATGGCTCGGTTCAGGCCGTCAAAGCCCGCAATGTCAAAACCGGCGAAGTGAAAGAAATGCCCATTGACGGTGTTTTTATCTTCATCGGCCATTATCCCAACAGCAAATTCCTGGAAGGCCAGGTAGAGATGGATGAACATGGCTACGTCATCACCGACGAGCTGATGCGCACCAGTGTGCCCGGTATCTTTGCGGCTGGCGAAATCCAGGACGCCATCTACCGGCAGATTGGCACCTCCGTTGGCCAGGGCGTGGCCGCTGCCATGCAGACCGAACGCTGGCTGAGCGAGCGAGAGTGAGCGTGTTTAGGTGTCTGGGTGTTTAGGTGTCCAGGTGTTTAAGTGGTACCTGAACACCTGAATACCTGAGCACTAAAAGTCTCATGCTGCGATTTCTTTGGGCTTACCTGGTTTACACCTGGGGCGGTTTGCACCGGTATTTTGGCAACCAGAACGCCATGCGCAGCGAGCACGAAGCGGCCGTGCGTTATTTTACGAAAGCATATGAAATTGACCCCACGTTTCTGCGCGTGCGCCTGGAACGTGGGGTTTTGTTATTTCGGGAGTTGGGGCGAACAGAGGAAGCGCTGGCTGACTTTGACGCTCTGGTGGATGAAGATCCCGTATATGCGGCTCCGGCTTTGTTTAACCGGGCGCTGCTGGCCCAGCAAAACGGCCGTTACCAGGACGCCCTCCATGATCTCCAGGCCTATATGGCCTTATCCCCACGCGAGTACCAACAAGAAGCCAACCACATGATGGAAGTGCTGCGCTCGCTCATCGCCGCCGGCGATGGCGACACCGCCAGCACTAGGGAGTAACGGCCGTTCCGCCCACCCCCGCTTCCCCGGCTATCCGCTGCAAATCCGCAAAACTGCCAATCCAGGCCACCGTTTCCAGAAAATCCTTCAGCGAAGGGCTGGCTTCCCGTAAAGCCAGCAGGGTAGGGCCGATGGGATCAGCGCCCGTCGCGCCCGGAGTGTCCGCATAGGCGCCGTAGAAGGCAAAATACGCCTGGTTCAGCTTACGGATGCCGTACCCATTGGCCACAAAAAACTGCCGCCGCGCTTCCATGTAAGCCTCGGCGCCTTCTATGTCACCTTCGGCCAGCAGCCGGTCTGTTTCTACCCGGGTGGCTGCCATTTCGGCGTTGAAGTTGAACGGCTCTTTTTCATCGGCCGGCGTAGATCCGGCCGACGATGCATCAGCCGGCGCTGGCGCGGGTGGCGGTGGCACATGTTCCGGATAAAAGCGCGCGATGACCTGTTCGCCTACCTCTTTGCCGACGATGGAAGCCACTGTCTCGTTGATAATGCGCACCTGGGGATCTGTGCCATAGCGCAGGCTCACGGGATAGGGCATCAGCCAGTGATGGGTCCATTCGTGGGCCGTCACCTCGGCCAGCCAGTTGACGCTGCTGGTTTCCATGATCATCGCCGGATAGGTGGCCAATCCGCCGATAGGCACGACGAGAGCCGAGAGGTTGAGCTGATCAAACACGGCCGTTTCCATCCATTCCTTTTGCGGCGTCGTCAGCCCGACGGCCAGAGAAAGCTGGTACTGGCGCTCGATTTTATCGCGCGGCGAGACGATGAGGATGGAGGGCAGAGGCGTCATGTGCATCAGCACCGGAGGCCATGTTTCTCCCACAGCTTCCAACCCCTCTTGGCGTAAAATTTCCGCCACCTGATCTTGCACAATGGCTTCTGCCAGAGGCTGAACGCGGTCGATGTAGGCCCGTGTCTCGCTCAGCGCTGCCTGTTGAGGTTGGGAACTGGCGTCTGGATCGGCAATCTGGGGATCAATGTAAACCTGCTCAATTTCCCAGTTGAGGCGGCTGCTTTTCTGGATGGCATCCAGATATTCCAAAACTACGTGCTTGCGGGTGGCATCATCCAGAAAAGCCTGGCCGTTGGCCATAACGGCCGTGGCTTTGGCCAAGAGGGCCTGCGTTTCCCAGATAGCAAAGTCGAAAGATTCGGCGCCGACGATGGCTCTTAGCTGATAATCTTCATCACCGAACGCGGGCCAGTTGGGGACAAACAGAAAGCATAACAACACAAGTGCGATAGTGATTTTCCCGGCTCTAAGGAAGTGTTGTCGATGCATGAGCAGATGATAATCAAGGCCCGCCCCAGGCACAAGGAAACGGCCGTGCGCTCACCAGATTTTAAGAATTGCCGACCGCCTGACGTTTGGCGGCACATGCCTTACAATACCGGCAGCAAAGAGGAGTGAACCATATGCGCTTTTTAGTAACTGGCGGCGCCGGGTTTCTGGGCGCGGCGCTGGCCAACCGGCTGGCACGCGCCGGGCATTACGTGATTGTGCTGGACGATTTGAGCAACGGCCGTGCCGAGCATCTGGACACGGCTGTTACCTTCCACCAGGGGGACGTTGACAACGTGCCGCGGCTCTGGTCTCTGCTGCAAGGAGTAGACTGCGTGTATCACCTGGCGGCGCGGGTCTCAGTAGCCCAATCCATTCTCCATCCCCGCGACTATACGCGGGTCAACGTCGGCGGTACAGTCAGCCTGATGGAAGCCATGCGCGACACAGGAGTACGGCGCGTGGTGTTTACCTCGTCGGGGGCGGTTTACGGCCGTTTGCCCGACCAGCCGGTACACGAAAGCGATACGCCACAACCCGATTCGCCCTACGCCGTCAGCAAGTGGTCCGCCGAACAGTACATCCACACCATCGGCCAGTTGTGGTCGATTGAAACCGTCGCCCTGCGCATTTTTAACGCCTACGGTCCCCGGCAAAGCCTGCCCGTCTCCCACGCGCCGGTCATTCCGCGCTTTTTGCAGCAGGCGCTCACCGGCGGTTCGGTAGTCATTTTTGGCGATGGGCAGCAGACGCGGGATTTTGTCTACGTGGATGACGTAACGGCGGCGTTGGTCAGTGCGGCCACGGCCGTCAACGTGAACCGCCAGGTCATCAACGTCGGCAGCGGCGTAGAAACCAGCCTGGACAACCTGGTAAACGAGATAGAAACGGTCACCGGCCACACCGTCAACCGCATCTACAACGGCGAAAAAAGCGGCGGCGTCCCCCGCCTGGTAGCCGACGTCAGCCGGGCGCAGACGCTGCTGGGCTTCCGTCCTTTCACCAGCCTGGCTGCCGGCCTGCGCCGCACCCTGCAAGAGGACGAACGGTTTAGCGGGCTCGTCGAGTAGCCGATCAGTCAGAGAGTCTCTTGCCAACAGGGCCAGGTCTTGTTGGCCAATAAAAAAAGCCGGAACGAAATCGTTCCGGCTCAAGATGCCCAGGAGAGGACTCGAACCTCCACGCCCTAATGGGCACAGGCCCTCAACCTGCTGCGTATGCCAATTCCGCCACCTGGGCATTGTTAAGCGGCTGATATTATAACTTGTGGCAAGGTAGAGTCAAAAAATTTGCGTTTATCGGGCCGGTATCATCCCATCAGCGGGTTTGGCCCCTCATAGGGATGGCCGGCGCTTTGTGACCGCCTTTGTTTTTATGGGCCGTATCTTCTTACCGTGGCTGACGTTTGAAGATTAGGTTACTCCAGGGATAATTGTGTGATGGGCAAAAACATTCTTAAAATCGTTGGTGCTGTGCTGCTGGTTTTGTTGGGCATTGTTTTGCTGCTGGCCGTCATTCCGGTGTCTGTGCCAGATCTGCCTTCGTCGCCCGATCCGGCGGCTGACTATGACGAAGCGTTGGGGCGTTATGAAACGGCCGTCACCGCCGAAGAAAACATCTTGATGAGTCCCAAATCCGGTTCGGTGCTGCTGACCCACGGCCAGCCCACCGATAAAGTGTACGTACTCATTCACGGCTGGACCAACTCCCCTTTCCAATGGGTCGATTTTGGGCAGATGCTCTACGATCAGGGCTACAACGTCCTCATCGTGCGCATCCCCTATCATGGCCTGGCCAGCCAACAGGTAAGCGAATTGCGCCAGGCCACGCCAGAAGTCATGCGTGATTACGCCGATGACGTCATCGACATCGCCGATGGGCTGGGTGGCGAAGTCCACGTGGTAGGCCTGTCTGTCGGCGGGGCCATCGCCTCCTGGATCGCTCAAAACCGGACGGACGTGACCCGTGTCATGTCTATCTCGCCTATGTATGGTATCGGCCGGCTGCCCCAGTTTGTGAATTACCTGCTGTTAAATTTTGCTTCCAGAGCGCCCAACTTCAACCTCACGGACCCCGCCGAGCCGCAGCGTGAACACGTCTACCGCGGCCAATCGTCACGCGGGGTGGCCAACGCGATGCTGTTTGGCGAATCGCTTTTTAGACAGGCTGAGGCAGAGCCACCAGCCGTCACCGACATCATCGTCGTCACCAATGACAATGACACAACGGTCAACAACAACCTAACCGATGAGCTAACGGCGCTGTGGCAGGCTGATGGCGCCGCGCCGGTAGTGTACGTGTTCCCCCAAGAACTGGGTTACCCCCATAACGCCATCGACCGCACCTCTAACCCGGAGGCCGACGCCGTATACGCGACGCTGCTCGACCTGCTGGGTGAATCACCTGCGGCAGAATGAAAGAATGGCTCAGACAGCCGGTGCACCGCGCGCTGCTGGCCCTGGCATTGATCGGTGGCCTGGGTTTGGGAGTGCTTTATCTGGATCTGCACTCGGCCGATTCCAAGACCATTGAGGTACCTCCCGACTATGGGCTGGTTTGGTTTGGGGAAAACGGCCGTTCCCAAAAAGCCCTTCCCGGCCAGCCCAATCCCTACTTCGATACCACCCACCCCACCATCATCTTCGTTCATGGCTGGCTGCCCGATCAGGTCGCCACACCGCCCACTTTTACTGTGGACTTTGCCGATGCCGCCCAGGACAACCCGCTCCAGCTAGACGTCGCCGCCGCCTGGTTGGAGGCCGGATGGAATGTCGGCATCTTCTATTGGCATCCCTTCGCCGATGAAGACTTGGTATGGGTGGCCGAAGATAAAATTTGGACTGCCGACCAGGACGCCGGCATGCGCTACCGCGACGAGGCCGGTAACTTTCACACGGAAGCCATGCCTACAGTCAGTGCAGGAGAATTGTTTTACCAGGCATATGTGGCCGCAATGGCAGGGTACAACGGGCCGGAAATCAGGCTGGCCGGGCACTCTTTGGGCAACCAGATGGTGGTGCGCCTGGCCGACCAGTTGGTGACAGGCATTGAAGCCGGCGAGGTAGCGGAAAACTTACTACCCACCCGGGTGGCCCTGCTCGATCCCTTCTGGTCGCCGTTTGCCAAATCATACCTTGACGGGCAGGAAACGGGCACAGTGGTCCGGCAAATCATTGCCGACCGCCTGCTGCCGCGTGGCGTGCTGGTGGAATGGTACCGCTCTTCGCTGCTCACCGAAGAAACGGTGCAAAATGAGGCAGCGCGCAGCTTCCAGGCTGAAGTTGTCTATACCGAGTTGGACCCGGAATTTTGCAGCCTGTTGGATCAGGTTTGCCGCCACAACGCCGCCTGGCAATGGTACTTTTTCTCTTTCGATTCTGCCGCTCCGCCGGAATGTGTGCCGGCTGAATCGCCAGACGCCTGCATTCCGACAGGCAGCCAGGGGCCGTCGGCCAGTACATCCGCTGAACGTTTAGCGGAGATGATGACCGCGCCTTTTTACTGGGCGCAAGGCGTGGGGCCAGACGGAGCAGACGGCCGTTCCACTCCGCAAGCAGACGATGACTGGTTTCACCGCCTGCCTTTACCCGTTTTGCCAGAGCCAGAAGACCCGGCCGGTTAAGCAGCAGCCTTTGCCGGGCAGCCAAACAACGGCAACGGCCGTCCCCCAACCACTTATAGCATGATATAATCAGCCGCATGGCAGAATTGGCTGGCTATTGTTCCTGCATCTGTATGTGCCCGTGTCGGGTTTGCGCCCGGCACGGCCGTCTTACCGCCAGCCTCTCCCCGAGTCTTTTCCCCAAATTTCACCTTTCACCCTTCACAATTCATTCGTCGTTACCCCAGTATTTCAGGAGTTTTCCATGAACCATTCTTCTCCTCTAACCGTGGCTGATTTGCGCCATCAGATCGTGGGTTTAGATGAGCCGGTGCCCTTGTTGGACGGCCGTTGCCAGCCCTACGTCAACCTGGACAATGCCGCCAGCACCCCCGCGCTCCGGCCCGTGCTGGACGCCGTCAACCAGTTTTTGCCCTACTATGCCAGCGTCCATCGCGGCACCGGCTTCAAATCGCGCCTCAGCACCGTCGCCTACGACGAGGCCCATGAGATCATCGGCCATTTTGTCGGTGCGGATCTGGCCACCAACACTGTCATCTTCGGCAAAAATTCCACCGAAGCGCTGAACAAACTCTCCTACCGCTTCCCCTTCAAGCCCGGTTCGGTTGTCATCACCACCCAGTTGGAGCACCACTCCAACGATTTGCCCTGGCGGCAGCATGCCGATGTGTGCCACGTGCGCGCGCTGGCCGACGGCCGTTTCGACGAAAACCACTTCGATCAACTCCTGCGCGAAAACGCCGGGCGGGTCGCCCTGGTCGCCGTCACCGGCGCCTCCAACGTCAGCGGCTTTTTGCAGCCCATCCACCGCCTGGCCCGCAAAGCCCACGCCGCTGGGGCCATGATTTTGGTCGACGCTGCCCAACTCGCCCCCCACCGCCGCGTCGACATGCGCCCCGACGACGACCCCGAACATCTGGATTTTGTCGTCCTGTCCGGGCACAAAATGTACGCCCCCTTTGGCACCGGCGCGCTCGTCGGTCCCAAAGCCATCTTCCTGCAAGGCACGCCCGACTACGTGGGCGGCGGCACGGTGGATGTAGTGACACTGGACGAAGTGCATTGGGCCGGCACGCCGGACCGCGACGAGGCCGGCAGTCCCAACGTGGTGGGCGCGGTAACCATGGCCGCCGCCGCCCAGATCCTCATGGATGTGGGCATGGAAGCCATCGCCGCGCACGAAGAGGAGCTGATCGCCTACGCCCTGGAGCGCCTGCAAACCGTTCCCGGACTCAAGATCTACGGCGAAACCGATCCCTCTCGGGCCTCTGAAAAAGTCGGCGTCATTCCCTTCAATCTGGAAGGCATCTCGCACTTTAAACTGGCCGCGATTTTAGGCTATGAAGGCGGCATCGGTGTCCGCAGCGGCTGTTTCTGCGCCCATCCCTACGTCGTCCACTTGCTGCAGTTGGATGAGGACACGGCTGCCACCTGGCGTGATCAGTTGCTTTCCGGTGACAAATCGCATATGCCCGGTATGGTTCGCGCCAGCTTTGGCTGCTATAACAATACCGACGACGTGGATCGGCTGGTAGAAATGCTGGCGCGCGTTGCCCGGGGCGATTACCAGGGCGACTATGTGCTGGATCCGGCCTCAGGCGAGTACACGCCGGCCAATTTTGTCGAGTCACTGGCAGATTATTTCCGGCTAATGTAAAAATAACCCAGACCCCAAGGTTTTACGCAACCCTTGGGGTCTGAAAATTTCAGTAAGAGGCATTGAACTGTATGAAACCGTGGCGTTTGTTTTTTGTATCGTTGATGGTGCTGTTGGCCCTGGCGGCCTGCAGCAACCAGGAGGAACTGCTGCCTACCCCGATCCCGGCCCCAACGATGGATGAGTCGGTAACGGCCGTTTCCGAAACCGCCCCCACCGCTGCACCCACGACCGGCCCGGCCACCCTGCCGCCGCCGCCCACGCTGGCTCCGGCCGCCACCAGCACCCCCCTGCCCGAAGCCACCAGCGATCCGGCTCTGGCACCCGTCACCCTGCTCACAGCCGAAGACTTTGGCACCGACCGCAACCCGCTTACGGGCGAACTGGTCGCCAATCCAGAAGACTTGAACCGGCGACCGCTTGTCGTCAAAATTCCCAACTCTCCGCCCAGCTATGTCCGGCCGCAGTCTGGCCTGAACGACGCCGATATTATTTTTGAGCACCTAGCGGAAGGCAGCGTCACCCGCCTATCGGCCATCTTTTACAGCAAGATGCCGGAGAAAATTGGGCCGATTCGCAGCGCGCGCCTGATTGATCTGGAACTGCCGGCCATGTATGATGCGGCCCTGGTTTACTCCGGTTCCAGCGTTGGCGTAAGCCGGCGCCTGTTTTCATCGGATTTTAGCGATCGCATTTTGCGCTCCAACTCGGAAGGCTACTACCGTTCCGACGAGCCGGAGAAACCCACAGAAGCTACGCTGTACGTGCATCCTGAAGGATTGTACGACGAGCTGGAAAACCGCGGACTGAACACTGCTCCCAATTTCAACCAGGTGATGGCCTTCAGCACGGAACCACCAGAAGGCGGCCAGCCGGCCACGAATTTGAAGATCGACTATATCTGGGAGGAAGTGGAGTGGCAGTATAATGCGGAAGACGGCCGTTACTACCGTTACGGTGACGGCGACCCCATTTTAGACGGCAACACAGACGAACAAGCCCACACCGCCAACATCGTCATCATCACACCGTACCACGTACAAGACCCAGAAATTTGCGAACAGGCCAACGACGCCGGACAATGCCTGGCCCAGTCCGTGCAAATACAACTCTGGGGCAGCGGCGGCGGCGGCATTGTGCTGCGCGACGGTCAACAGTATCCCGTCTCCTGGCACCGCGAAGGCCGCAACGACCTGCTCACCTTCACCGACCCAGACGGTAATCCCTTCCCCCTCAAAATCGGCAACACCTGGGTACAGCTCGTTCCTACCTGGCGCGGTTACGAAAACGCCGTCCAGATCACCCCATGAAGATGTAGGGGTGAGCGGGCACACAAATCACTCGCTCACCCCTACACCCGTACACCCCTACATCCCCTACACTCGCGTTACACCAATAGTCCTTGCAGTACGAGCAGTTCCGCATTCAGCACCGAGCCGCTGGCGGCGCCGCGCAGCGTATTGTGGGCGATAGCCATAAAACGAATATCGTTGACCGGGCATTCGCGCACCTTGCCTACAGTCCAGGCCAGGCCATTGCCGGCGTCGCGATCTTTCCGCGGCTGGGGTCGATCTTGTTCCGGCCGGTAGATTAGCACCGGATCGGGCATGGTGGGCAGTTCCCGGCAAATTGCCGGCGGCTGCCAGTTTTGGAACAAGGCGATAACCTCCTCCGGTGATGCCGACTGGCGCAGTTTGACAGACACACTGCCAAGATGGCCATCGATCACCGGCACACGGTTGGCCTGGGCACTGACCTTGAAATCGGCCAGTTCAAATTTGCCGTCAACATACTGACCGCATAGTTTGCGCGGTTCTGTCTCTAGCTTGCCATCTTCCCCGCCAATGTAGGGGATGATGTTGTCCATGATATCCAGTGACGGCACGCCGGGATAACCCGCGCCGGAGATAGCCTGCATGGTCACCACCACGGCCGTTTCTAAGCCATACGCCTCGTGCAAAATTTTCAGCGGCAGGACGATACTTGTCGTAGAGCAGTTGGCATTGGCCACGATGTAGCCTGGCCAGCCATACGCCTCCTGCTGGTAGGGGATAATGCCCGTATGGTCGGGGTTCACCTCCGGGATCAGCAGCGGCACGTAAGGATCCATGCGGTAGGGCGAAGCGTTGGTCAGCACGGCGTAGCCAGCGGCGGCGAATTTGGGTTCTAGTTCACGCGCGTCGGCCGTGGGTAGCGCCGAGAACAGGACTTTGGGTTCCAGATTGGGCTCGGTCGGCTGAACGATCATGCTGGCGATTTTTTCCGGCGGGTCGCCATCCAGCAGCCAGTTGACGCCTTCGCCATACGGCCGTCCCGCTGTGCGCTCAGAGCCAGTGAGGGCCGTAATCTCAAACCAGGGATGATCCACCAGGTGCATAATAAAACGCTGGCCCACGGAACCCGTGGCCGCCAGAATACCAACAGGAATTTTGTTACTCATACCATTCTCCATTTTAACTGCGGACTGGGACTGCGGACTCTGGCAAGGGAGCCTTCACCAAAATCTGCAGTCCAAAAAACCAAATAAAAAAGCGCCGCCGCCCACATTGGGGCGATGGCGCTCGCGGTTCCACCCAAATTTCGTAAACCAGGCTCTATGACGAGGCACAGTTTACGCTCAGAACGGCCGTTAACGGAGCCAACCGGATTTTCTTACTAGCAACTTTTTCAGAAAACCACTCCCGGGGGGTTTTGGCTGCTGTCTTTGCTGCGCCGGCTTCCAGCCTATCGGCCCTGCGCTCTCTGGAACAGTCTCAGCGGCTACTCGTCCCGGTCATCGCGTTAAAGAGCATTGCCCTTACAAATTTCGAGGAATTATAAGGTTCGCAAGCCACTTGTCAAGAGATCAACGGAGCGAGGCCATCACTTTGGGCAGCCAGTCCGTCAGTTCGCTCATTAACAGACCGGAGGCAGCCGGGTACAATTCGGCGGCCGCACCGTGCAGATAAGCGCCCAGGCAGGCGGCCGCATACGGTTCCATGCCCTGCGCCAGCAGGCCCACAATCACCCCACTGAGCACGTCGCCGCTGCCGCCCACAGCCAGGGCCGGGTTGGCAAAGGGGATGAGAGTAACACGGCCGTCTGGCGCAGCCACCACCGAATACGCCCCTTTCAGCAAAACCACATGCCCCCAGGCTTGCGCTTTTTCGCGGGCAACTTCTACCCGGTCCAGTTCTTTCAGTTCGGACAGCGGCATGTCCATCAGGCGGGACATCTCGCCGGGGTGCGGCGTAAGCACAGTATGGGGCGGCAGCCGCTCCGGCCAATTGGTCATGGACGCCAGGATATTCAAGCCGTCGGCGTCTACCAGCAGGGGTGGGAGGGTGTCTTTTTCCGCCAGCAGCGCAGCCATAAATGCCTCCGCGTTATCCAGGCCTGGCCCAACCAGCCATGCGCTGGACCTGGTGGCTAACAGCACCGGCACGCTCTCTCCTCCAAAAACGTCTCGATCCGGCACCACAGGATAAGTGGCTTCAGGAATTTGTCCGGCGATTGTGGCGCGGATGGCCTGTGGCACAGCCAGGGCTACCAGCCCAGCCCCCACGCGGTATGCAGCCCGGGCGGCCAGTACCGGCGCGCCCCAGTAGCGATAAGACCCGGCGGCGATGAGCGCCGTGCCAAACGTACCTTTGTGCCCGGCTAACGGCCGTGCCGGCAGCATCTCTCGCGCATCTTCCCGAGTCATTACCGTCACCGCCACACCGGCAACCTCCGGCAAATTCGGTGCAATGGCGATGTCGGCCGCTACCAGTTCGCCGCAGACCGCCGCCCCGGGAAACATAAAATGACCGCGTTTGGGTCCGGCAAAAGTAACGGTCAGGTCGGCGGACAGGGCCAGCTCATCCAGCGCGCCGGTATCGCAGTTTAACCCGCTGGGGCAGTCTACGGCGATGGTGACCGGCTGATTGTCGCCCGGCCTGGGTGTCTCTTCACTGCCAAAACGGTTCACGGTGGTCAAATGAGTCACGGCCGTCAGTTCAGCGCGGCGGGCAGCCAAACCGTTGGCCGTCTGCTGCATCAGCTTCGCCAGTTCGCCGCCGATGGGACGGGTGACGCCGGTTCCCAGCAGGGCATCGATGAGAATGTCGGTGATGTTGAGGCGTGTGTGCAGCACGCGATAACGCTGGTCGAATCCGGCATCGACTGCAAAAAGGCCCATAGCCTGGATTTTGGCATAATTTTCATCCGTTTGCGGGTCGCGTGCTTTGTAAAGGTAGAAAGCGACGTCGGCCCCCGCTTCGGCCAGATAACGGCCGGCGACCAGGCCATCACCGCCATTGTTGCCCGGCCCTACCAGGACCAGTACGTGCGCGCCTTCGACTGGATAACGGGCTATAACGGCGTCGGCGACTGCTTTGCCGGCCGTTTCCATCATCTGGGCATAACTGGTGGCCCCGGAAGCATCGGCGGCTTTCTCTGCGGCAACCATTTCCGCAACGGTAAACACTTTGAGCATACTTGCCTCACTTGTTAACGACTTTCGACTATCCTTTCAGAATACCCGTCTGCCGGTACCATTGCAAGGTTTCTTGCACGCCTTTGCGGAAGGGAGTGGGCCGAAAACCGAGTTCCTTCTCGGCTTTGGCTGTGCTGACGTGCCAATCCTGGAAAACGTAAGGGGCCATGTTGATGGGGTAGAAAGGTTCGCGGCCGGTGTAACGGGACACGGCCGTCCATGATTTCGCCAGGGCCAGCACCAGAAACTTGGGAATGTTGATGCGCCAGCGCCCGATACCGGCCATATCGCTGACCACGCTGTTGACGGAATTGTGATCGAGCGATTGGCTGCAAATGTTATAAACTTCGCCAGGACGGCCGTTGGTCAGGGCCAGCGTTACGCCTTGCGCCACGTCGGGCACGTACGCCGGAAAGGTGATGCGTTTGCCGCCGTCGACCTTGATGCGCCAACCGCGCAGCGGTTCCTCGAAGAAGAGACGGTTGAAGGCGTAACGGCCGTATGGCCCATAAAACGCGCCCGGCCGCAGCACAATCACCGGCAAGCCTTTTTCCCGATGATAGGAGAGCGCCAGTTGTTCCGCCTCGTACTTGGTGCGCTGATAGGGTTCCTGCGGGTAGCAGCGGGTGGTTTCGTCCAGCAGGCCGCGCTCTGGTGTTGTGCCAACGACGACGATGGTGGAAATGTGGATGAAGCGCTGCACGCCCACGGCCGTGGCCGCCTGCAGCAGCGCACTGGTTCCGCCTACATTGGTGCGCCAAAAGGTCGGCGAATCGCCCCAAAAACGAAACTGCCCGGCCGCATGGATCACACGGTCGCATCCCTGGCAGGCAGCCAGGGCCGCCGCCGGATCACTGATGTCGTCGGTATAAGCCAGGGAAACGCCCAGGTCTTGTAGGAACTGCGTATTGCTGCTGGGGCGCACCAGTGCCCGCACCGGCTGGCCAGCGGCGCGCAGTTGAGGAATCAAATGGTGGCCTAAAAAACCGGTGGCGCCGGTGACGAGGATCATAGACGTATTTCTCCAGAAAACAGAAAAGACGAAGAACCATTGATGGGTAACTGCTTATCTTTGGTCCTTCGTCCTTCTTGGTAGTAGCACCCCAGGAGGGAATCGAACCCCCAACCTACAGATTAGAAGTCTGCCGCTCTATCCGTTGAGCTACTGGGGCGTGGGGGGGAGGGTTGGCTGGGTTGGTAAGCTGGTTGGGTTGGTTAACGCCAACAAACCATCAAACTAACAAACCAACAAGCCTCTCATCACAAACCGCAATTCTAATCGGCAAGCGGGGGCGCGTCAACCGGCTTTCGTTGGCGGAGGATATGGGCGATACGGCCGTTTTCGATGTCGGCCAGCAGTGTTTCCAGGTCGGGCAAAATCTCGCTGGCCGTAAAGCGCACCGCCCAATGGTGCACCAGCGGCGTGACGGCGATGATGTACAGGCCGGCGTTGAAGGCTTCCCACATTTCCATGGCCGTGCCCATGCTGGGCTGGGGTAGGTAGGCGATCAGCATGTCGGCTTTAGCTGCCTCACGCGTCATCGTTAAGAAGGTGTGCCGGGCGCGTTCTTCATCGTAGGTGACGCTGTTGGGATTTAAGGCCCAGGGATCCAGGATGGAGACGTCTGGGACGTGGGTTTGCAGCGCGGCGGCGATTTGCTCGCGATAGCTCTGGCTGTCGATTTGATCATCCAGGCGCGTGCCTTGCATGATGCCTGCGATAAAAATCCGCATGGTTACCTCGGTGAACTGCCGCCCACAGAAGGCGGGAATAAGGAAATCTGGTCGCCCGGCCGTAAGGGTGTGGTGAGCGGCACGGCCGTCTGGTTAACCGCCACGGCCGTCACCATACCGGGCGGAATGTCCAGGCGCGCGGCCAGCGAAACGGCCGTGTCGCCGGCCTCCAAAGCAAAAGAAAACGGGTGATGTGGAGCACCACCCGCTGTTTTTGGCTTGTATTGTTGCAGCATACCGTAGAGCCTGATCTCAACTTCCAACTGGTTTAATCATCATCCGGCACAGGACGAATGCCCTGGTAAATACGCGGCCCGCCCAGGGTGCGAATCACCACGTCGATCGGGCGCTGCAAACGCTTGGCCAGTTCACGGCCTGTCATGGGCTGGTTGCCATTAGCCAGCAAAACGCAAAACGCCGCATCTACCAGCGAGGCGCGGGCCATAAAATCATCAGGCAGTTGGTTAAAGTAGGATTGAATCATGTACTGGAAGCCATCCACGCGGCGAACTTCGCCGGTGTTTGCATCCACCAGGTCAACTTCTTCCACGCTGGTATCCAACTCGACATCTTCGCCAATGTCTAGCCGGGTAAACAGATACGTTTTTAGATCCAGGTTCGACTCATCCCACCATGAATAGTCCACGTAGAACCGGGTATCGGGCGTGATCCGTTTCAGAGCATGAGACTTAAATTGAGGACGTGGATTACTGGACAAGGTAACTCCTATTTATATGGTTAACGGCCACCCTACCAGCGGCTGCTGTCGAAGCGCCAGTAATGATCGCCGACGGGCTGGAAGGCGGGGTGGCGTACCAGTTCGGCAAAAACCGGCCCCGGTGGTAAACGACGCAGCATGTTGATGGCGCTGTAGAGTGTTTTGGCGTGGACAGTGTTTTGCGGGTTCAAGTTGGCTAATTCCGGAAAAATTTCGCCCAGCAGCGAGGCTACCGAACGGTCATTGGCTTCGGCGCGCCGCCACAGGGCGTCGATGGCGGCTACCACGTCGGTACCGACGATGAGCAAGTCGTCATAGCCGCAGCCGACGGCGCGGCGCATGAGTTCGAATTTGATGCGGTTGTCTACGGCCGTTGCCAGACGCACCCACTCGCGCTGTGCCCGCCGCCGATCAAACCCAATCAGCAAAACGCCCGGTTTCGGCCCTGGCGACAGATGGACAAACCCGCCGATGGGAATTTCATTCTTTTCATACCAGTCGCCCAGGCCGTACACGTACCGATGCTCTTGCACGACCCACCCGACAATTTCTTCGTCGGTTTCGTCGTCGATCAACACAACGCGCTGGTGGGGAGAACTGCTGGGCGGGAACAACGGCCGTATCCGCGAACTCAGCGGCAGCGTCCCGGCATGCCGGTGCGGATACATCAGCGTAAACACCACCGGCTGCGCCGTCGGCGGCGCAGGAATATTGGACCATTCGTCATCCAACTCCCGCTCCAACAACATCAGCTGGGGGCTGAGCATCGCCCGATCGTACGACGGGGCGGTGTTGATCAGCCGCTCCGGCACGTTCTTCACACCATCGGGTTCCAACCGCTTCAGGAACCACAAGACCTGGCCTTTAGGCGCCACTTCGTCAAACCGTTTGTCGTTTAACAGGGCGTAGTTTAACGAAAATGCCTGAGTAGCCGGATCAACGGCCGGATCCATGTCCAGATGCGGCAAAATCTCATCGGTGCGCAGCGGGCCGCCCTCATTCACTTCCAGAATGGCTTCGGAGAGGTGCAGATGGCCAACGTTCACGTCAACCATAAGCGCCTTGACAAACCACTCGATGCCCAGGCGGACAAACTCGGCGCGTTCGTTGAGCACGGCCGTTACCCTGTCCGCCACCGTTTCACCATACTGGGTCTGTAGCTCATTCACATCTACCTGGTCAAAGGCATCGGTGATACTGCCGTTATCCAGGTTCAAGTCGTGGTCTATGGGCAGTTCGCTGGCGAACTCCCGCGTTTTGCCTTTGATCTCCACGGCGATGACGTTGAACTTGCCGTAGCTGGGGTTATAACCGGGGCGAATGCCCGTCACTTTGCCGTGGGCAAACTTTAGGACCGGGAAAACCAGTTCGTCGCCCACGGCGAAGCCGGCCTTGGGCTGGTAAACAAGGCGATCGGTCATTAGCCGCTCGATGCGCGTCTTTTCCTCGGCCACCCGGTGGGCAATGATGACCCGGGCAATCTGTTCGACGGTCTGTGGCTTTTCGACTTCCAGGAAGTGATTATAAATCTGCTCGACGTCAGATTCCGTCAAAGTAAAAGCGGACCCCCAGTAGTCC
Source organism: Ardenticatenaceae bacterium (assembly GCA_020634395.1). Taxonomy (GTDB): domain Bacteria; phylum Chloroflexota; class Anaerolineae; order Promineifilales; family Promineifilaceae; genus Leptovillus. Next base: position 133,388 of record JACKBU010000003.1, read on the forward strand.
GGATTTTGTGTTTGGGGTTGTATCACAACAAACTCCTGTAACAAGGGGAAAATTTCTTCTCCAAGATGAGAAAATTATACCAATTGTAGGTTGTAGTTGCCAGTTGAGAGCAGTTTTAGGCGGGTTGACGGCCGTCTTTTACGGGAATGTGGTTGTCGTCCACTGCATGCCATCCACCGCGACGCCATTCACCCGTAGATCCCAGTGGAGGTGTGGGCCATTGGAAAGGCCGGTACTGCCCCCCAGCCCCAGTGGCTGGCCGGTGGTTACCTTTTCGCCCTCATTCACCAAAATCTCCGACAGATGGAAATAGGCGGTCATCACGCCCAGGCCGTGATCCAGGATGACGGTGTTGCCGCGCAGTTCCAACTCATTGGCATAAACCACCACGCCGTTAGCCGGGGCCAGAATAGGCGTGCCAATGCCGCCGGCAAAGTCTACGCCGGTGTGGAAAATCTCGATAGGACCGTCGTTATAGGAACGGCTGTCGCCATACGGCGCCGTCACCACCGTCGTGGTCACCGGCGCCTGGAACAGGCCGTCCCAGAGCTGCGTGTCGCTGAAACGGGTGTAAATTGTGTCCAGAAACGCGTCTTCATTCTGGCGGAGGGCCGGGTCCAGCAGGGCGCTAAGTTCTTCGGGGATGGTGATGTACTGGGTGCCGTAGCCGGCCGAAGCTACCGTTACCTTTTGGCTTAAAGGCGGCCAGGGTTGGCTGCCGGAACCGCCTAGTTCCAGCGTGTACGTCCCTGGCTCGGTGAAAGCGTCCAGGCCCGCCAGAGCCACGTAGCCATCGCCCTGGGGCGCAAAATGGAGGCTGTGCCCGGCCAGTTGGCCGGTCGGCAGGCCATCCAGCAGGTTTTCGACGTAGACCGAGACGGCGGAACCCTGCTGTAAAGCTGACGGCCGTATACGCACATCAACCCACGTCCCCGGCAGCGCCCGATAGGGCTGATCACCGGGAATGCGAAGCCGCTGGCCGGGAAAGACAACGCCCGTATCCAATCCATTGGCGGCCATCAAATCCTCTACCGACGTCCCCGTGCGGGCAGCTACCAGCGTCAGCGTCTCGCCTGGGGCGACGACTGTGGGTGTGCCGGTCAGTCCAGCAGCCGCTTCCGATCCGGTGCGGCTGGTAACGGACAATGCCTGGCCCACCGTTAACTCTTGATGGGGATTGATCAGATGGTTTGATCGGGCAACGGCCGTCAACGAAGTATTAAAGTCGGCGGCTACTGCGGCCAGTGTATCCCCGGCCTGCACGATATAGGTCGTCTCTACCGGCTGCCCCTCGCGGCCAGGGATGATGAGCGGCTGGCCAATAGCCAGCAGGGCATCTTCGCCCAGACCGTTGGCCGCCAACAGGTCGCCCACGCTAATGCCATACGTGGTGGCGATAAAGGTCAGGTTTTCGCCTTCCTGCACGTGATGCACAAAAGGAATCGGCGCTTCGCCGCCGGTAGGCGGGGCCGCCGGTTCGGTCTGGGCCAGGGCGGCCAGAGGCAGCAGACCCACAAGCATCACAATCGCCAGCAGAACGCTGACCCCTACTTTTTGCTGGTTGGCTTTTGGCAAGCGTTACACTTCCTCATCTAAAAATTGCAGGTGATCCCCGACCTGAACCTGGCCGAGCAGGCTGGGGTGCAGTTCGATGACGTAGCGGGCCGGAGCCTGGGGCACGTAGGAGGGTCGCCAGGGTTTGGCTACAACGGCATCGACGACTTCCCCGGCCTCGTTGATCCAGATTACGCCCAGGTCAAAAAAAACGAAGAGCATGTGGATGGCCGTGTTGAAGCGGTTATCGCTTTTTTCTACCAGGACCAGCCCATCATCGAGCGACAGGCTGCGCCGGAAGGTGAAGCCGCGCAGTTTGCTGCCGAAGCTGTCGCACCATTTCAGGCGTTTTAGCAAGAGACGGCCGTTTTCCACATGCCACAGTTGACGATACGTTCTCATGGCGGGAAGTATAGACAATCCTGGCAGGCGGGCAAACCGCCTCAGCTTTGCGCCTGCCGCCGCCGGCGTAATTCCTCATAAAGCGCCTGGGCCTGGGGATAGTGAAACGTGTGGGGAATATGCCAGAATTCGGCCAACTGGCGGTTGCCGGTTTGCTCCTCGTACATGACAGCCTGAATGAACATTTCCAGTTTATCGGCGTCGTGGACCAGATGGGCTTCAGGGGAAACGGCCGTGTGCAGTTCTTCCCACCACGCCAGCAGCGGCGCGGCAAACGCCACATCAGCCAACATGGTCAACATCGCCTGCCGTTCGACGCTTGTTTTAATGTCCGGCGGCAGGTAAACCCAGGCCGGTGTGGGAATGTCGCTGGTCAACCCTTCCGGCAGGTCATGCAGGGCAGCCATAGCCAGCGCCTTGCCCAAATCAATCTCCTCCTCAACGAGCGGGGCCAGGATAAGGGTGACGTACACCACGCCAAAGCTGTGCGCGGCGACATTTTCGGCCTGGGGCACGCCGCGCTGCACCCAGCCGGTGCGCGGCGTACGTTTAAGCTGGTTGCCGTGAAGCAAGGTTTCGAGAACGGCCGTTACATCCATAAACATTTCCTTCCTATTTGCGGATCTTTGGGGCGTGAATCTTGATGCGTGAAGCGTGATGCGTGATGGCGCGTCTCACGCATCACGCATCACGCCTCACGAATTCCGCAAAATTTCCCAAGAGCCGCATTTTTTGCGGGTTATTGTGCCGGATTGCTCGCGCGCGGGCAATGTTGCGGCCAAAACACCCAATCGCTGCTATAAATGAACGGCCCTGGCGGATTGGATAAGCCTCAACCAACACTGACCGAAAAGATCAGGCTGGGTTTTCGAAAAGATCAGGCTGGGTTTTTGGAAAGATCAAGCTGGGTTTTTGGAAAGATCAGGCTGGGTTTTTGAAAAGATCAAGCTGGGTTTTTGGAAAGATCAAGTTAATCTGTCACCAAGATCAACGGCAACTCTCTCCCAGATCAACGGGAACTCCCTCACAGATCAACCGGAACTCTCTCCAAGATCAACGGGAACTCTCTCACGAATCAAGTTGATCTGTCTCACAGATCAAGCTGATCTTTTTCAGAAATCAAGTTGATATGGCCGCCAAGATCGCGTTGAGTTCTTCGGAAAGATCAGCGCGGGTTTTTCCCAACGCGGAGCGCCTGACTGCGAGGTGTTCAAATGTCAGATGCATTCAGCGAAAATTGTTATGAACCGAGGTGACACTTTGCAACTAAAAACGAAGGGATATGCCTGTTTGCTGTTGATGGTCGTTCTTGTTTTGGCGGGCTGCGGCGCGCCGCCGGCTGTGCTGCCGACGCAGGCGGCGGTGGCTGTGCTGGCCACGGCCGTTCCCACCCAACCGGCCATCGCCACCAACGCCGCTGCGCCCCCACCGACCGCTGCGCCGGAAAATACGGCCGTGGCCGAAGCGGAAAGCGCCGGGGAACGGCCGTTGCTGCCGCGCTTCTCCCGCAACACCAACACCGACACCGGCAGCCAGCCAACCGGACTAAACGCGGCGGCGCCCGGGCCAGACGCCTTCGCTCAGGCCGCTTTTACCCTCAACACCCCCCTGCCTGCGGACCCAACCTCGGCCACCGTCCTGCGCGCCGTGGGGCTGCCTTTTAACAGCCAACAGGCGCAGAATCTGGCTGCACGCTTCGGTTTTGACGGCCCCGTCTACAGCGAAGTGCTGCCCGATGTTTTGCAGTCTCCGGCCGGGCTGCCGGCCGACGCCGCCGCGCCGCCCGAACTTACCCCGGCCTTCTTCGCCTTTGATGGGCCGCGCACACTCAATATCGGCCCACAGATCGCCACCTACACCGACAGCCGTGTGCCAGTCGACTACCAGAATCCCGCAGCTTTCGCGCAGGCCGCCCCTATCGCCGAAGCTTTTTTGCAGGCGCAGGGTCTGCTGGATTTTCCTTATGCGCTGCAAGAGGGCTGGGGGCAGGAAGTGTTTGTGGTAAGGGTGATTGACGGCCGTCCGGCCAGCCAGCCAGAAATCAGCGTCGGCGTGGGCGGCGGCGGACAGGTCGCCTACGCCAGCTACCAGATGGCCGGTGCGCCGGTCCCCGTGGGCAGTTACCCCCTCATCCCGGCAGAAACGGCCTGGCAGCAGCTGCAGGCCGGAGTAGACGCCAGCATTATGACCGCGATTACACCCCGCAACGTCGGACCGGCCACAGAACCTGACGGCGGCTTTCAATATTGGCCGCGCCAGCACCAATCCGGCCCAGACGTGCATTTATACGCCTGGCCCGCCGCCTATCTCCCCGCGGACGGCACCGGCGCACCGCGCATCCAAATGCTCGGCTACACCCTGCAGGCCGACGAAGGGACGCTGGCCGCGCTGGCGGAGCAGGTAGGACAAAACGTCCACGTCTGGGGCAGCCTGGATACGGCCGTCAACACGCTGACCGTCGCCGGGTGGGAGCCGCTGCCGGAGCTAAACCCGCTGTTCAAAAACGGGGTGCTGCAGCGGGTGGATGGGCAGGCGCGCCTGCAAGACGCCCAAACGGGCGAAACTTTCATTTTGCCCGACGTGCCGGCCGACGTGCCGGACGGCGCGGCGGTGAACGTGTTTGCCTGGGCGGTGCGGGAGGCCGGGCAGCCTTTCCCGGTGTTGGACTGGGAAGGGATTGACCGGCAGTTAAGCGATGAAGCGGGGGCAGCAGGGGCGGTGGCTTTGGAAGGAGCGGGCGAAACGGCCGTACCTGCCTATCAGCAAATCACAATTAACCAGGTAGAACTGGCTTATTACCGCCAGACGATGGGCGGCGAAGCCTCGCCCGAAGTCCTGTGGCAGCCGGCCTGGGTGTTCCACGCCACGGCCGACAACGGCGATGTGCTGACGTTTACCATACAGGCCGTAGATCCGGCCTTCCGTCAGCCCTAATCCGCCGGTTCGGCGTCCTGGAGCATGTGGTAGATGAGGTCGCTGGCAGAAATGACGGAGAATGGCCGGAGACGGCCGTTCTCCTCGCGCACGGCCACGACCCGGTGGATCTGCTTCTCCAGGAGCAAGTTGGCGACCTCCAGCATGGTGGTCTCGGGCGAAACGGTCACGACAACGGCCGTCATCAAATCCGCCACCAACCGGCTCTCCCACGCTTCTGATTCAATGCAGGCGCGTACCAGATCAAACCGGGAGAGGATGCCCGCCAGATAACCCGCATCGTCCACCACAATCAGGCAGCTCACGTCTTCCCGGACCATTTGCCGGGCAGCAGACAACAACGTAGTCTCTGGCCGGCAGCTAAAAACCCCATAACGCTTGGATTCCAAAACGGTGCGGCTCCGCTTCATTGGCTCACTCCTCTAACGCTAAACCTGCTCTTAAAACAGCCAAACGCATACAGCATATTATAACGGCTTTCCCCCTGCGCCAGATAGCAAAAATAAAACGGGTGATGGCTTTCACGTCCCATCACCCGCTTCACTAAAGCGTTACAGCTTTCTCTTTCGGGAAGGAGGATATTTCCCTAATCGAGGCCGTCGTCTAAATCATAAGCGTAATAGTAACCACCTTCATTGATGTTCGATTGGCCAATGCGATAGAACCAATCTTTCACCCAACGCTGCTCAAAACGGAAGGTCGAAGCCTGCGACAACGTAATCTGCGGTGCCTCATCATGATGCAGTTGTTGCAGTTCAAAGTAATACTGCTCGCGTTCTTCTGGCGTAGACGCCGAGACACCCGCGTTCACCAGTTCTGTAAACTGAGCGATCAGATCCGCAGGCATGTTTTGCCGGCCGGCATACGTACCCACAGTGAACGGCTGCACCCAATTGTGCGGGTCGTGGATGTCTTCTGCCCACCCACTGATGGCGATTGGCAGTTGCTTGGCGCGGAAAGAGCGCAGCAGGGTAGGCCACGGCAGCCCAACGATGTCTACCTGGTAGTTGGGGTTAACCGTTGCCAGGTTGTTCTGCAGGATGGCGCCAATGGTCTGGCGGGTGGTATTGCCTGTGTTAAAGGCAACCTGCACGCGGAAGCCAGTGTCTGGCAAGACACCATCCCAGGCCTGGGCCAACTCATCGGCGCACTTATCCAGGTCGAATTCGTAGTAGGGGCCATCTTCGTTGTAACCGAGCATGTCACGAATAATGGGGCCGTTGTTACGCACGCCTTTGCCTAGCTGCACTTCTTCGATGTATGTGTCGTAATCGAAGCAGTAGTTGAAGGCCCGGCGCACGCGGATGTCGGAGAAGAAGTCGGGTGGCACGCCCTGGCCGTCTAGCTGGCCGCTGCCGATGTAGGGGTTATTCCCCTGGTCATCTGTCGCCACGTCGAAGTTCAGAAAAACGTCGGTACGGGAGACACTGGGCAGGAGGTCCCATTTGCGCAGCATGCCATCGGGATTGTCAGGATTCGGCGTACATTCGTTGGTGGTGTAGTCGCAGAATTCACCGACAAAAGGATCGACCTGGGTTTCATTTTCGATGGGGACGTTGACCGAGGATACATCGCCGGCTTGCAGGGCGGCGAAGCGCGTGCCCCACTCGTTGACAATTTTGACGATAACGGTCTTGATGCGCGGTTCACCGGAGGGGCCGCCTTCCCACACTGGCATATCGGCGGTGCGCCAGTAGTTGGGGTTGGCAACGAGGGCGTATTCTTCGCCAGGTGTCCAGTGATCCAGCATGTAAGGGCCGGTGCCGTTGATGATGCTGGTTAATTCGCTGTTTTCGGAGCCGGGCGCGTAATGATCTACCCAGGTGGCGCAGTCACCATCCCAGGCGCCGTTTTCAATGGCCCATTCGCTGTCCAGGACGTTGCCCCAATACCCGGCGAGGGTGACCAGGAACGGCCCCCAGGGTTGAGCCAGGTTGAAGGTGACGGTGCCGGCCTCGTCGTCGGCGACGATGGCGGCTTTGACTTGCTCACACACGGCCGTTACCGCATCTGGATCCGCGGCTGCCAGCGCTTCGATGTCACCGGCCATCCCACACTCCGGATCAATACCTTCCGTAATGTCGTAGCAAGTGTTGTAGCCAAGAATTGGCTCAATCAGCAGCCACTGCGGGCCGTTAGGGTCTGACTGCAACAAACCCCGCTGGAACGTGTAAGCCACATCATGAGGCTCCAGCGTGCCGCCTTCATGGAAGGTGATGCCTTTGCGGATATTGAAGGTGTAGGACAGGCCATCTTCCGAAACCAGTCCGTTTTCCTGGCTGGGCACTTCTTTTGCCAGCGCCGGTACTACATCGCTGCTGTTGCCCTTGTTATAGTAAACCAGCCCTTCCATAACATTTTGGATAACCTGGCCGCTGGCGCTGTCATACGCCAGGTTGGGATCCAGCGTGTCGATGTCCCCAAAGGTGAGGGCGACGTAGGTGCCGGGTTCGGGCGGGGAGAAGGAAGCTGGTTCGGCCGGGGCCGGCGTGGCGGTGACCACAACTTCCTCGCTGATCACGCGCGTTACTTCCACGGCCTGTCCTTCCTCTGTGATGGTTTCGGTGATGACGCGGGTGACCTCAACCGGCACTTCCTTGACGACTTCGACAGTTTGCGGCTGACAGGCGGCCAAAGCGAGGACAACAATCGTCAGGACAATCAATAAAAGGCCAACTCTGAAGGATGGCAACTGTTTGACTGAGAACATAAGGTACTCCTCCTTTGCAAAAATTCTTTTGTTGGGTTTGGTGAAGATTAGGGGTCAAACGGCCGTAACGGCCGTTTGACCACAAACAAGAAGTGAAAAGGTGTTTTTAAGCGCTGCGCTATCAAGGACAGTAGCATTCTACTACAGTATCATTTCGGTGTCAATATGGTGACAATAGGGTTTCTTTATGGGGGCTAGATTTTGTGCCGGCGGCGTTGCCCGCCTGGCGAGCAAGAGGAACGGCCGTGGGGAAGACCGGGCAGGTCTGCTCAGGAGGGGAACGGCCGTGTTTACAGCACGCTCTCTGTCAACTTGTCCGATAGGATTTGGGCAAAATTTGTTTGCATAAGACTTGCTCATTTTTTAAGGGTGGCTATACTAAATTAGGAAATAGGTCCTATCGCCAGAAAACGTATCAATCATTGCCCTCTTCTACTCATTTAAAACTTTGGGCTTTGCTACCTTTTTTGGCCGTAGAACCAACAGCCATCCTCAGTTTTGGTATTAGGGCAAAACAACGGAAGCATGTGGTCTGTGTTTGAAACAAAAAACCTGGCAGCCCCAGCCATTCCCGCCAACAACCTAATCAGCGCTTTCAGAACAAGCCGCTAACCGCAACTACCAGAGAATCGTGAATCATCTTCATTAACCCAGACGGGATATTGAAGTTCATACGAAGAAAAGGAGGTCCTATCGAGAAGATACAACCATTTCACTCGTGTTAATTCAACTTTACATATTTACCTGATTTTCGGAGGAGAGATTTCATGAACAAAAAGTATTTTTTAGTACTGGTCAGCGCCGTGTTGGTTGCCCTGCTTTTGGTCGCTTGCGGCGGCCAGGCCCAGGTAGAAACAGTCACTGTGGAAGTGACGCGCATTGTTGAAGTACCTGCTGCCAGCACCGATACCGGCCAGACCGGTGAAACGACTGCTATGCCCTCGGCAGAAGGGAATACGCTGCAAACTGTCCGTGATCGTGGCACGGTAAAGTGCGGCGGCAACCAGTCTGTACCGGGCTTTGGCTACATCAATCCAGATACCAATGAATTTGAAGGCTTCGATATCGACTTCTGCAAAGCTGTAGCCGCGGCCGCTTTAGGCGACGCCACAGCCTTCGAGATTCGTCCCACCACAGCGAACGAACGCTTCCCCGTTCTGCAGTCTGGTGAAATTGACGTCTTGATCCGCAACACCACCTGGACTCTCAGCCGCGACACCCAACTAGGGGCTGATTTCCAACCCACCACCTTCTATGATGGGCAGGGTATGATGGTGCGTAAAGACAGCGGCATTACCAGCCTGGAAGGTTTGGAAGGCGGCACCATCTGCGTGCAGTCAGGCACGACAACGGAAAAGAACCTGGCCGACGTGTTCCGCGCGCAAGGCATTAACTTTGAGCCGGTGGTGTTTGACGATGCCGACAAGACGCGCGAAGCCTACGACAGCGGCCAATGTGATGGCTTTACGACGGACAAATCCGGCCTGGTTTCCCAGCAAATCTTGCTGGCCGAACCGGATGCCCATGTCATCCTGGACGAAACCATGTCCAAAGAGCCTCTTGGGCCATTGACCCGTCATGGCGACAACAACTGGGGCGACATTGTGATGTGGACAGTTAACTGCACCTTTGAAGCCGAAGAACTGGGCATCGATTCCACCAACGTCGACACCTTCCTGGGCGGCGATGATCCAGTTGTGCAAAACTTGCTGGGCGAAGCGGGTGACCTGGGCGCCGGCATGGGTCTGAGCAATGATTGGTGTTATCAGGTCATCAAACAAGTTGGCAACTATGCCGAGATTTACAACCGGAATTTGGGACCGGACACGCCGTTTGATCTGGCGCGTGGTTTGAACCAGCAGTGGACCGATGGCGGTTTGCTGTATTCTCCGCCCTTCCGTTAAATCGGTTATTTGAAGCTGAGTAATGAAAGCACAGCCTGGCGAAGTGCCGGGCTGTGCTTTCGCCGTATGATCCGGGAACGGCCGTTGCCCTTCCCATCGTGAGGTATCAGCCATGGCAGAATTAAGCCCTACCCCCCCAAAGGGCCAGCAGCCAATTCCCTTTTGGCGAGATGGTCGGGTCATCGGGGTGCTGGCGCAAATTGCTTTTGTGATCTTGGTCGCCCTGGGGACCGCCTGGCTCCTTAGAAATGTCAACGACAACATCGGCGCGCTTGGTTCCTTTCGCTGCGCCGATGGCACCGAAAGCTTTCGCTGCGGTTTCAATTTTTTGAGTATCGACGCCCAGTTTGACATTTCGGAATCCATCATCCAATACAATCCCAGTGATTCTTACGGACGCGCGCTGGTGGTTGGCGCCCTAAACACCATAAAAGTTACGGTCCTGGGCGTTATCCTGGCGACCATTTTAGGGACGCTGGCCGGTATTGCGCGACTTTCTACCAACTGGCTGGTGAGCAATCTGGCCAAGTGGTACGTGGATTTCTTCCGCAACACCCCTTTGCTATTACAGTTGTTTTTCATCTACTTTGGCGTCATTTTGTTGTTTCCGGCCATTCAAGATGCCGTTCAACCTTTTGGGCTGCCCATTTTCTTGAGCCAGCGCGGCATCAATATGCCAGGGCCGGTGTTTATGCCGTCGTTTGCTATCTGGATGGCCTTCCTGATTTTGGGGCTTATCCAGGCGCAGGTGACCTGGCTCTTTTTGGGACGGCAGGAACAGCAAACGGGCCGGAACAGCAATCGCGGCTGGTGGGCTGTGGCTTCATTCTTGTTGGTGGCCTTGATTGGCTGGTACGTGGCCGGCAGCACGGCCGATTCTCAGGGCATTTTAGTGGCCCGGGCCACGCGGGTACGCGAGTTCAGCGACATTGAGGCGCTGGTTCTGGGCCGCCTGCCAGTTGACAATCTCAACGACATCGACACGGCCGTTGCGGATGGAAGACTGACACAAGAAGATCTGACGGCCGCTTCCCTCCACATCTGCTCCGTCCAGGATGACCCCTCTCAGGTCAACTTCACGTCTCAACTGCGCCGCGCCGGCATTCCCTATGTCGTCAACCGCAGCGACCGTCTGGATCAAGCTACGGAGGCTTACGCCGCCGGAGATTGTGAGGTCCTGGTGGCCACGCGCTCAGCCCTGGCGGCCGAACGCAACGTTCTGGAAAACGGGGCCAATCTGTCCATCATTCCCATCGCCGAAACACCGGTACGCATGGCCGTACCGCGCATCGAAGGGCTGAACTTTGTGGGCGGCATCAAGCTAACCCCCAGCTTTGCGGCGATCTTGATCGGGCTGGTTCTGTATACGGGCGCCTTTATTGCGGAAATTGTGCGCGCCGGCATCCAGTCTGTGCCCAAAGGGCAAACCGAGGCAGCACGCGCCCTGGGACTTTCTGAGTCGCAGCGCTTGCGATTGGTGGTACTGCCCCAGGCTATGCGCGTCATCATCCCCCCGCTGACCAGCCAATATTTAAATCTGGCGAAGAATTCATCGCTGGCTATCGCCGTGGGTTTTGCCGATTTGTGGGCCATTGCGTACACAACTCTCAATCAATCCGGGCGCTCGGTACAGGTCTTTATAATCGTCATGGCCGCGTACCTCACACTGAGCCTGACCATTTCCTTTTTGCTGAACTGGTATAACCGGCGAATATCGTTGGTGGAGAGATAACGATGACGACCTGGAGAGAGACTTTGCAAGAACGTGTCGGAAACGGCCGTGAGTTCCATTTCGACAGCGGCCGTTTCATCCGCGAAAACATTACGAAAAGCTGGATATATACCCTCTGGTTGATCATTCTGACCTATATCACGCTGGCCTACACCATCAGCCAGTTTCGCAGCCTGCCATTCACCACCGGCATCGTTGCTCTGGTGTGGTTGGTAACCGTAGGGATGACGGTTTACAACGAAATCACCCGCAGCCATAATTCCGTAACGCTGTGGTTGAAAAACAACCTGTACAGCTCCATCACCAACACCCTACTGACGCTGCTGCTGGTATTGGGCATTATTGCGGCTGTGTGGGGCTTTATCGATTACGCCATTCTACGAGCCAGCTTTACCACGGACCCAGAACAGGCGCAGGCTATCCTGTCCCAGTTCAGCGTGCCTGGCGCCAATTGGGGCGCCGTGCTGGACAACATGCGTAACCTGCTGGTCTTCCGCTATCCGCGCCAGGAAACCTGGCGGCTGTGGTTCGTGGTGGTTTATACGGCCGTGCTGCTGGCGGCCAGCGCTTTCGTCTTTTCGCAGGAACGCTTCCGCCGTCACTGGCTGCGCCAGGTCATGATCGGATTTTGGCTGATTACGCCCTTCCTGACTTTTGGCTTGCTGGTTGGCGTAGTGCCTGTTCCCGGCAGAACGGCCGATTTACTCATCAACCTGCTGATCTCGATGGTGGTGTTGGTGGGCCTGTTTTTCCTGTCCCGAGTGCTCCTGAAGCGATTTCCCAGTTTGTTTATGTCTTTTGTGGTGACGGTTTTGTGGGCCGCAGCGCTTATCGGCACTGTTTACCTGCTCTCTGATAACTTCACCACCCTGCTCAACCCAGACATTGCCTGGGGCGGCCTGCTGCTGACACTTATCATCGCCGTCTTTGCCATCGTGGCCTCCTTCCCGTTGGGCGTGCTGCTGGCACTCGGCCGTCGCAGCGAAATCCGCGGTGTACCGGCCTGGCTGACATATGGCGCAGCGGCCGTTTTGAGTGCCTACTACCTCTACAACAACACCCTGCCCGCATTTGCCGCCGCCAGAAATATCTTGCAGCAGCTACTGTCGCTTTGGCCTTTGTTAATCCTGGTCGTGGCCTACCTCTTCCAAAAGTACTTCCGGGGCAACGTAGTCGCCGCCTTCTGCACCGTCTACATCGAAGCCATTCGTGGCGTTCCGCTGATCACCGTGCTGTTCATGTCCATCATCCTCTTCCCCATTCTGCTGCCCACTGGAATGGAGATCCTGAGCACCTGGCGTGTCATGGTAGCCGCTGCCCTATTCGCCGCCGCTTACCTGGCAGAAAACGTGCGCGGCGGTTTACAGGCCATTCCCAAAGGGCAGTACGAAGCCGCGGACGCAATCGGCCTCAACACCTTCCAAAAATATCGGCTCATCATCTTACCCCAGGCCATCCGGACCGTTATTCCGGCCATCGTGGGCCAGTTTATCGGTCTGTTTAAGGACACAACCCTCATTGCCATCGTGGGTCTGGTCGAACTATTGGGTGTCGCCAACCTCATCTCCGCGCAAACGGACTGGTTGGGTGTACGCCGCGAGCCTTATATTTTCCTGATGATCATTTACTTTGCTGGCAGTTGGGTAATGGCCAGCTCCAGCCGCCGCCTGGAAAAACGCATGGGCGTTGGCGAAAGATAACCCGCGGGAGCGAAAGAGGTAAATTATGACAACCATGAATGTAACAACCGCACCAACCAATACCGAAGAAGTCATCATTTGCAGTGAAGTACACAAATGGTATGGGGATTTCCACGCTTTACGCGGGATTAGCCTGACAGTAAAAAAAGGTGAGGTGATCGTCATCCTGGGGCCGTCCGGTTCGGGCAAATCGACGTTCATCCGCTGCATCAACCGCCTGGAAGAGCACCAGCAAGGCGACATTGTCGTCGAGGGTACCACGCTGAACTACGACGTGCGCAACATCGCTGAAATCCGCCGCGAAGTGGGCATGGTTTTCCAACAGTTCAACCTGTTTCCCCACCTCACCGTCCTGGAAAACATTACCTTGGCGCCCATCCACGTGCGCAAATGGACCCGTGACCATGCCGAAGATAGAGCCATGCACTGGCTGACACGCGTCGGCATCCCGGAACAGGCCAACAAGTATCCCGGCCAGTTATCCGGCGGGCAGCAGCAGCGTGTGGCCATCGCCCGCACCCTGACGATGGAACCCAACATCCTGCTGTTTGATGAGCCCACGTCGGCGCTGGATCCTGAAATGATCAAGGAAGTGTTGGACGTGATGCGCGACCTGGCGACCGAAGGATATACAATTCTGGCCGTGACGCACGAGATGGGCTTTGCCCGCACGGTGGCGGACCGCATCATCTTTATGGACGCCGGGCAAATTGTGGAAGAAAACACGCCGGAGAATTTCTTTACCAATCCAAACAACGAGCGTACGAAGCTGTTCCTGAACCAGATTTTGCACCACTAGCTTCTGTGTGCGGCGCTGCCTGACTCCGTCCAGATCGTCAGGCAGCGCCGGCCCGGGAGCCTATCAGGGGGAAACGAACCAGCGGAGAGTAGGGACTTCCCGCGCCACTTCCTGGGGTGTTTGCTGGCCGGAGAGCACGGCCGTTATCTGCTCTGTGCCAAAATATTCTTTCTCATCTATCAAAACCGGCCGGGCAAAAGGAAACGCAGCACGCAGCGGCTCGCTTAATGAACGCGGCAGCGTTTGCCAGTAATCGGTCTGCTGCGCCACAGACGGCCGTGCCGGAATCAGCCGGTAACGCGGCAGCGGGGCCTGGTAGCTCAAAAACTTCAACCATTCCCAGACGGCCAGCGGCTGGCGGCTGCTCTGCGTGATAAAACTCCCCTCCACCCACAACGGCGTGATGCCGTCAAAGCGCTCCGAACCCGGAAAAGACGTCACGCCCAGCGCCGACATCTGCAAAAAATGCTCATAATAAACCGGCTCCTCCACGCGCACGGCCGCCTGCCAGTTCCAGCGGCGGCTGTAACGCACCCGCTGTCCATCATCCGGCAGCACGCCCGGCTGCCCGGCTAACTGCCGGTACCACGTCAGCGCCGCCGCCACCCGCTCTGTCGTTAGCGGCGTCTGGCAGCGGACCGTGGCCGTCTCGGTGCAGTTGGTTTGCCAGTTATAGGCATACGCCAGCAGTGTGTCTGGCCCGACGTCCAGAAAAACCGTGTAGTTTAGCGACGAATTGACCGCACCAACCGGGCCGATGAGGGCGGCCAGATCGGCATCCATTTCTTGCCACGTCCAGCGCAGCGACGGCTCGGCCAGCCCGGCCTGATCGTAAAAATCCTTGTTGATAAACATGACCTTCATGCCGGCGGTCTGCGGTAAGAACCACATGCGCTCATGCCACCACCCGCCCTGCCAGATTTGCTCATAAAAATCGCCGGGCGCAAACTGCGGATCGCTGTCGACCAGCGGCGTAAGGTCGTAAACGCCGCCAGCGGCAACCATGTCCACCGGCGGCGAAAAGGCGGCGCCGTCATACTGCATTAGTTCGCGGTAATCGGCGGGCATCCGCTCCAAAGTAACCAGTTCGATCTGGATATCGGGGTGCTGCGCCATAAAGTCGGCGGCCAGGCGCTCGTAGTCGAAGGTGTGCAGGCCTAAAAATCCGGTGGGCGGCAGGGCAAAGCGGATGACCGCCGGAGACAGGTAGGCGCGAAGGCGGGTAGACAGCAACTGCCAAAACGGGGCGGCCGGCTGGCCGTTCTGATCCAAAGCCAGCAAACGGGGGGAAACAATGTGAATGGTGTGGGGCACGGCCGTTTCTGCATACCCATCGGCCACCACCAGTGTCAGCGGCAGGCGATCCGGCGGGCACCCCGCGGCGCACAAACCGGCAACCCGCTTATCAACAAAGGACACCAGGCCATCTATCCACTGTTCGTCCACCGCGGCATAACGAACTTCGCCCCAGGCGGTGGTTCGCGTTTGCGGGCGGCCCCAAAAGGTGGGATCGGTGGCCGCGTGGCGCAAACGGCCGTCGCGCTCCTCAAAAAAGAGCAGGCGCTGATAAGCCTGCTCCCCTTCCTGCCAGATAACATTGGCCCGCAGCATGTCCACCTGCGCATCCACATGCGTCACGTCATAACCGGCGCGCCAGGCAGCCTGCAGTTCCGGACGTAATTGGGCGGCCCGCCACGCCGGGTCGCGTGTGAAAAAGGAAAAAAAGAGGTCGCCATCGCCGGCCAGGAAAGCCTGGCGCTCCAGGTCCAGCAAAGACTGCACGTCGTCCTGCCGCGCGGTCTGGAACTGCGCCAGGCGCTGCCGACCCATCACCCAGGCCGCCCCCAAAACCAGGAGGATGACCAGTATTGCCAGCCAGAACGTAACGGCGTCAGACGGCCGTCGCGGCCCAGCCGGTTCCGGGTCCGGCTCAAAATCGCCGTCGGTCTGCCATTGGAAATGTGCGCCCATGGGTAAAAGATAACCGAAAACCGGCGGGCAAAGCAAGCGGCTATCAACCAAACGGTTGATACGGCTTTGCCATTTGACGGAGCCAGAAATCAGCCTGTCGTCGCTGCCTTTTCCGCACTTCGATGGATTCGCAAAAGGTCCGCATCCCCTACTATAAAGACATCGATTCAAAAAACATGTACCCAGGAGGTAACGAGATGAACGAAAACCTGAACGAACGCTACAAAGCAGAAGAACAAAACAAGCCGCAGCCGCCAGCCATCGGCGGCATCTTTTTCATCGCGATGGGCATCATTGCCTTGTTGGCCGCTTCCGGCGTCACCATCGCCGGGCGCAGCCCGTGGATGCTGTTTGGTCTGCTGCCGGCCGTCTGGATTGTGTGGGCGGCTTATCAGCGGTATGAAGCGAACGGCCGTCGCCTTACCCGCGGCGTGCTAACCATACTCATCTGGTGCCTGTTCCCCTTCGCCTTCGTCGTCGGTGGGTTTGCTGGTCTCCAGGCCAGTGTCATCTGGCCGCTAGCCATCATTCTGACCGGCCTGTGCCTGCTCTTCGTCCGGCCCGGCAAATAACAGAAAAAATAACCTTCCGGAGGTTCTCACCCCAAAGCCCCTCACAGCACAAACCTCCGGGAGGCTGTTTTCAGGAGAATGATCATGAATTCCGTAATCGAAGTTAACCATCTGCGCAAAACGTATGGGTCGGTAACGGCCGTCGACGACATCTCCTTGCAAGTGAGCGCCGGCGAAATTTTCGCCATCGTTGGGCCAAACGGAGCGGGCAAAACGACGGCCGTCGAGTCCATCATGGGCCTGCGGCGGCCAGACAGCGGCGAAATTCGCGTGCTGGGCCTGAATCCGCAGACGCAGGGGCGCGAACTCAAGCAGCGCATTGGCATCCAGCTGCAGCAGGCGGCCCTGCCCAACCGGCTGAAGGTATGGGAAGCGCTGGATTTGTTTGCCACGTTTTACGGCCGTTCTCTGCCCTGGGAACCGCTGCTGGAAGCCTGGGGACTGACCGAAAAGCGCAGCGCTCAGTTCGGCAAGCTCTCTGGCGGGCAGAAACAGCGGCTGTTCATCGCCCTGGCCCTGCTCAACGACCCGGAAGTGGTGTTTTTGGATGAGCTGACCACCGGGCTGGACCCGCAGGCACGCCACGCCACCTGGGACGCCGTGCTCGCCATCCGCGACCAGGGCAAAACGGTGGTCCTGGTGACCCACTTCATGGAAGAAGCCGAAGAGCTGGCCGATCGCCTGGCGATTATCGACGGCGGCAAGGTGGTGGCCTGTGGCACGCCGCAGGCGCTTATCCAGGAGCTGCAGGCCGGGAGCCGGGTGCGCTTTACCAGCCAGAATGGGTTTGATGCGGCGGTGTTACGGCCGTTGCCCGGCGTCACCCAGGTAGAGCAGCATGGCCGGCACATCACCGTGCACGGCAGAGGACCGCTGCTCAGCCACGTCGTCACCGCCCTCACCGCCGCCAACCAGAACCCCGTCGACCTGCACGTCGAACAAGCCAATCTGGAAGACGTTTTCCTGGCCCTTACCGGCCGCAAAATTCGTGTCTGATAGCCAAAACTGGAGAATCTCATGCATACGTTAAGTAAAATGACCTTTGTCGAATTAAAACTGAAACTACGCGAACCGATCAGCACCTTTTTTACCCTGGTATTTCCGCTGCTGCTGCTGCTCCTGTTTGGCAGCATTTACGGCAACGAGCCGACGCCATTTCTGGGCGGGCGCGGCAACGTAGACGTTTCCGTGCCCGGCTACATCGCCATGATTATCGGCACGCTGGGCATCATCGGCCTGCCGGTGGCCCTGGCCGAATACCGTGACCAGGGCATTCTGCGCCGCTATCGGGCCACGCCGCTCTCTTCATCCTCGATTTTAAGCGCACAGGTGGTCACCAATCTGGCGATTGCCCTGCTGGGCATGGCCCTGATTGTGACGGCCGCTTACTTTGTCTATGATCTGACACTGCCGGCGGCGCCTCTGGCCGTGATTGTGGCGATTGTATTCAGCGGCGTCAGCTTTCTGGCGATGGGCTTTCTGCTGGCGGGGTTGATGCCCACGGCTTCGGCCGCGCAGGCAGTGGGCATGGCTATCTTCTTTCCCATGCTCTTCCTCTCTGGCGCCGGCATGCCGCAGGCCATTTTGCCCGACGCCATGGTGAAAGTCAGCCAGTTCCTGCCGCTGACTTATGTGGTGAACCTGCTGCAGGATCTGTGGGTTGGCAAGAGCTGGAATGTGACGGCCGTCCTGGTTTTAGCCGGCATGATGATTGCGGCCACGGCCGTCTCCACCCGCACCTTCCGCTGGGAATAAGCCGTCTGACAGCCTGAGCGCGGTTTACAGTCCTACCCAGGCTATAATAAAATGATTCACCATGAATGAAGACACGCATCCCTCGCCTGAACTGCCCCACGCCCGCGCCCGCGACGTCTGGGAGCGCACCGACCTGCTCTGGTCGGGTGTTTTTCTGACGGCCGTGCTGCTGTCGTTGTTCTTCGCCCTGCAAGATGAAACGCTCCAGGGCAAGGCGCAGCAAACGGCCGTTCTCCTCAGTCTCGTCCTGCTTCTGTGGCACATTGGCTTTACCGTGGCCTACCGTCGGCGCAACGCCTGGCACGAAGTGATTGCCTTTGGCCTGCTCTACAACCTGGGCATCATCACCCTCTGGTTCCTGATGGTGCGGGTCGACCCCGTTTTCTACTTTGTCTTGTTCGGCCTGGTCAGCCAGTTTTATCTGACGATGCCCCTGGCCTGGGCCGCCGGGCTGACCATCGTGGCCATCTCCGTGCTGCTTTACAGCCAGACGTTGGGCGAGGGACGGCCGTTCAACTGGCAAATCGGTTCCATCTATCTGGCGATGGCCGCCGCCGGCATTTTGCTGGGCGCCTGGATCCACCGCATCATCCGCCAAAGCGTCGAGCGGCGCATCCTCATCGAAAAGCTGGAAACGGCGCAGGCTGACCTGGCCGAAGCGGAGCGCAAAGCCGGCGTGCTGGCCGAACGCCAACGCCTGGCCCACGAAATCCACGACACGCTGGCCCAGGGCTTTATCAGCGTGGTGATGCACCTGGAAGCGGCCGAGCAGGCGTTGGGAGACAGCAACGCCACGGCGCAGCAGCACATCGTCCAGGCGCGGCAAACGGCCCGCGAAGGGCTGGGGCAGGCGCGCCGGCTGGTGCAAGATTTGCGCCCGGAACCTTTGGAAGACGCCGCCCTGCCGGAAGCCATCCAATCGGTGGCCGCCCGGTGGGCCGCAGCCAGCGGCGTCCAGGCCGCAGTTACCATTACCGGCGAGCCGCTGCCGCTGCCGGGCAACGTGGAAACCACGCTGCTGCGGGTGACACAGGAAGCGCTGGCCAACGTGCGCAAACACGCCCAGGCTCACAGCGTAACCATCACCCTTTCCTACCTGGGCGACGTGGCCTTGTTGGACGTGCAGGATGATGGCGTGGGGCTGGCGGGCGGCACGGCCGTGGCTCATGAAACCGAACATTCCGGCGGCTTTGGCCTGGTGGCTATGCGCGAGCGCGTGGGCCAACTGGGCGGCGAGCTGCTCATCGAAAGTGAACCGGGTGAAGGCACAACCGTGGCCGTTTCCATTCCCCTTAACCCATCGCTGTAAACGGCGAACGAAGAACAGGTAACGGGTGACGTATGACACATGAGATAAAAAATCAGATTCAAATATTGATCGCCGATGATCATCCGGTGGTAAGGGAAGGGCTGGCCGGGATGCTAACAGGGCAGGCAGATTTTGCCATCGCCGCCATGGCCGCCGACGGGGCGGAGGCGGTGGCTCTGGATGCCCGGCTGCAGCCGGACGTGATTTTGATGGATTTACGCATGCCCGGTTTGGATGGCGTGGGGGCGATTCAGGCGATTAAGGCGCAACGGCCGTCGGCCAACATCCTGGTCCTGACCACCTACGACAGCGACGCCGACATCGTGCGGGCCGTGGAAGCCGGGGCCACCGGCTATCTGCTGAAGGATACGCCGCGTGAAGAACTGTTCCGCGCCGTGCGCGCCGCCAGCCGCGGCGAATCGGTACTGGCGCCGGCCGTGGCCGCCCGCCTGATGACCCGCATGCGCGCCCCGGCCGAAGAAGCGCTGAGTGCCCGCGAAATTGAAGTGCTGCAGTTGGTCTCCACGGGCAACAGCAACCGCGAAATCGGCAAGGCGCTGCACATCAGCACGGCCACCGTTAAAACCCACCTCATTCACATCTTCGACAAACTGGGCGTCAACGACCGCACCTCGGCGGTAACGGCCGCTTTGGAACGGGGAATTATTAGCCTGGAATAGGCAAGGGCGGGACACAGGTTGCTAGGTAGCGGGCACAGGAGTAACATTCCTTACTTTTTTTGAGGTAAAAAATCAATGCCCGTACAACCATTACCGCCAGAGAAACTCCGTCACATTGTTGATCCCCACCTTTTTTCATTTGAAACGACGGCCGAACTGCAGCCTACCACCCACATCATTGGCCAGCCACGCGGCACCCACGCCATCGAGTTTGGCATTGGCATTCAGAGCCAGGGCTACAACATTTATGTCATGGGGCCGGCCGGGACTGGCCGCGCCACGGCCATCGAGCGTTTTTTGCAAGAACGGACTGCCTCCCAGCCGCCGCCGGATGATTGGATTTACGTCCACAACTTCAGCACGCCCCATCAACCCCGGGCCATTGCCCTGCCGGCCAGAGAGGGCAGCGTTTTCCAAAACCGCATGGCCACGCTCATCAACCGGATCAGCGAAGATTTGCCGGTGGCGTTTGAAACCGACACGTATAAAAACGCGATCCAGGCGGCGCGCAGCGCCTTTGACGAGCAGCAGGATGCACTGCTGCTGGCGATGCAGGAAAAAGCAGCGGCGCAGGGCTTCAGCCTGGTGAAAACGGCCAAAGGGGTAACCCTGGCGCCGGTACACAACGGCCAGCAGTTGACGCCGGAGCAGCTGCAAAGTCTTTCCTTGCCAGAACAACAGGAGTTGGAAGATTTGCTGGAAGCGCTCAGTGAGGAGTTAGAAGAGACGCTGTATCAGATTTACCGGTTGGAAACCGACACCCGGCAGCAAATTCAGGAGATTGATCGGGCGGTGGCGGAAACGGCCGTGCAGCACCACTTCGCCGAACTGCACGATACCTATGAGGAATTTGAAGAAATCCTACTGTATCTGAACGAGGTCCACCAGGACGTCCTGGACCAGATCGACGACTTTGCGCCACAGTTAGACAGCGACGAAGAAATCAACCTGCGCCGCTACGAGGTAAATTTGCTGGTGGACAACAGCAAAACAGACGGCGCGCCGGTCATCATTGAGCAAAACCCAACATACAATACCCTGTTCGGCCGTCTGGAGTATGAGATGGAATCCGGGGTGGTCTTCACCCATTTCACCAACATCAAAGCAGGCAGCCTGCACGAGGCGAATGGCGGCTACTTGATCATGCAGGCCACGGACCTGATCAAAAATCCGGAAGCCTGGGAAGCGTTGAAACGGGCATTACGGAGCCGGGAAATTCAAATTGTGCCCTATGCCACCATGGATGATACGCGCGTGCTGGCCAAGTCGTTGCTGCCGGAGCCGATTCCGTTATCGGTGAAAATTATCCTGATGGGCAGCATCGACGTGTATTATCTGATGTATCAGCAAGATGAAGATTTTCCGGATCTGTTTAAGGTGCGGGCAGACTTCGACTCGACCATGCTGCGGGACGTGGACAACATGCAGGAATACGCCCATTTTATTGCCACGCGCTGCCACGAGGAAGGACTGCATCATTTTGACCGCACGGCCGTTGCCAAAGTGGTCGAGTTTGGCTCGCGGCTGGTGAACCAGCAGACCAAGCTTTCTACCCGCTTTGGGGCCATCACCGACCTGATTCGGGAAGCAAGCTATTGGGCAGAGGTAAACGGCCGTGTCATCGTCACCACCGACGACGTACAACAGACCCTCAACGAGCGCATTTACCGCGCCAACCGCATCGAAGAAATCGTCCAGGAAGAGATTCTGGAAGGGACGCTGTTCATCGCCACCAATGGAGCAGTCGTGGGGCAGGTCAATGGGCTGTCGGTGGTGGACATTGGCGATTACAGCTTTGGCCAGCCGGG
The DNA here is from genome assembly GCA_020634395.1 of Ardenticatenaceae bacterium. GTDB lineage: Bacteria > Chloroflexota > Anaerolineae > Promineifilales > Promineifilaceae > Leptovillus. The sequence continues at coordinate 155,218 of JACKBU010000003.1, forward strand.
GCGCATCACGGCGCGCACGTTTATGGGCGAGGGTGGCGTTATCCACATTGAACGCGAGACAGAAATGTCTGGCCCCATCCATGAAAAAGGGGTGCTGACCCTGACGGGTTACCTGGGCGGCACGTATGCCCAGCAGCAGCCTCTCTCGCTGACCGCCAGCCTGACGTTTGAGCAGAATTACGTGGGTATTGAGGGCGACAGTGCCTCGTCTACGGAACTGTACGCACTGCTTTCCAGCCTGAGCGAAATTCCTATCAAGCAAGGCATTGCCGTGACCGGATCAGTGAATCAGCGCGGCGAAGTGCAGCCGATCGGCGGCGTGAATGAGAAAATCGAAGGCTTTTTCCGCGTGTGCTGCGCCTGCGGGCTGAACAATGAGCAGGGTGTTATCATTCCCGCCAGCAACGTGGATTCGCTGATGCTGCATGAGGACGTGGTAACGGCCGTGGCCGAGGGCAGATTCCATATCTGGCCGGTGCGCACCGTTGATGAAGGAATGGAACTGCTCACTGGCATCCCGGCCGGCGACCTGGATGAAAACGGTCTCTACCCGGAGGGCACGGTCCACTACGCCGTGCAAAACCGCCTGCTGGAACTGGCCGAAGATTTGAAAGCATTTGGCAACGGAGAAGAGTAACAGAGTTTAGAGGTTTAAGTGCTCGAAACGGCCGTTCTCTTCTCCTGCCTCATCCAAACTGCTTAAAAAACCGGCAGAACACCTCAATCGCATAATCCAACATCTGCGGCGTCAGCGAAGGGTACACGCCAATCCAGAACGTCTGATTCATGACCATGTCTGTGTTGGTCAGATCACCCACCACACGATATGGCACGTCCTGGTAAGCCGGCTGCCGCGTGATATTGCCGCTGAAGAGCAGCCGCGTCGCTACCCGATTGGTCTCCAGGTAATTAATTAACTCGTGGCGCGAAAACGGGGCCTCCGGCCGCACAGTCAGCAAAAAGCCAAACCAACTGGGATCACTGCCGGGCGTGGCTTCCGGCAAAATAAGAAACTCTTCAAAAGGAGCCAGGCCGGCCCGTAAATGCCGCCAATTTCGCTTGCGCGTCTCGATGAAGTCCGGCAGTTTTTGCAGTTGGGCCAGACCCACGGCCGCCTGCATGTCGGTCAGTTTCAGGTTATAACCGACGTGCGAGTAGATGTATTTGTGATCGTAGCCGTAAGGCAGCCGGCCCAACTGCCACTCGAAGCGGGTGCCGCAGGTGTTGGCCTCGCCGGGCACACACCAACAGTCTCGCCCCCAGTCGCGGAAAGACTCTACCAGCTTTTTCAGCCGCGAACTGCGCGTCAGCACGCAGCCGCCTTCGCCCATGGTGATGTGATGAGCGGGATAAAAGCTAATCGTCGCCAGATGACCAAACGTGCCGGTGAGACGGCCGTGATACGTACTACCCAGCGCATCGCAGTTATCCTCAATAAACCAGAGGTTATGGCGTTTGGCGACTTCCATAACGGCATCCAGCTCAAACGGGTTGCCCAGAGTATGGGCCACAATGATGGCTTTGGTGCGCGGCGTAATGGCCTCTTCCAGGTGGGTCAGTGCCATGTTGTAGCTGGGTATAGCGACATCCAAAAAAACAGGTGTCAGGCGATTTTGCACAATAGGATTGACGGTAGTAGGAAACCCGGCGGCCACAGTTACCACTTCGTCGCCTGGCTGCAGCCGGCGCTCCCCCAACGTCGGCGAAGTGAGGGCGGAGAGCGCCAGCAAGTTGGCCGAAGAGCCAGAGTTGCACAACATGGCATGGCGCACGCCGACATAGCGGGCGAAGTCGTGCTCAAACTGTTGGGCAAAGCGCCCGGTGGTTAGCCAGAAATCCAGCGAAGCATCTACCAGGTGGACCATTTCATCGCCGTCGAAGGATCGGCCGGAAACGGGCACGGCCGTTTCCCCAGGAATAAACGACTTCTCGGCATATTCCGCCTCGTAATATTCCTGTACCAGTTCTAAGATGCGCTGCCTGATTTCTTTGCTTTTACTCATGCTCTGCTCCGCAAACGCAGCGCCCTGCATCGGGCAAGGCACTGCGCTGTTGCCGTGTATTACGCCAAATTGTGGTCGCTTCGGGTGGAAGCGACCATGACGTTTTGCCGCCTAATTGTAGCCGATAGTTGGGTTTCGCCACGCCCCGGTGGCGAATGCTCAGGGGGTGTTGAGGAAAACGGCCGTCTGTAAAATGCCAATGATGCTTTTAGCGTCCTGGAGACGGCCGTCTTGGGCCATCATCAGCAGGTCGGCCAGCGGCAGGGGCTGTAGCTCAATTTCCTCATCCACGTCGCCGGGCAACGGATCGGGCTGCAACTCCGTCGCCAGATACAGGCGCATCAACTCGTTGGAAACCCCCGGCGACGGCCAGAACTGCGCTAAAAAGCGCAGAGAAGCAGCGCGAAAGCCCGTCTCTTCCCGCAGTTCGCGCTGCGCACAGTCCAGCCAGTCCTCCTCCCAGCCGCGTGTCCCGGCCGGCAGCTCCAGGATTGTTTCATCGAGAGCCAACCGGTACTGGCGCAGCATCACAATTTCCGGCCCATCTGCGCCCTCTCGCAGGGGCACAAGCACCACTGCGCCAGGATGCTCAATGAAACCCTTGCTGATTCGCTCCCCACTGTCCGCCTCCAGTTCGTCCACCCGAAACCGCCACGATCTGCCCTGCCAAACGATTTCTGATCCCACTGTTTTCATGCCACACTCCTTCATAAATAAACCTCCCGGAGGTAATTGTCCCGTCTTTGCCTTAAAAACCTCCGGGAGGCTGGGTTCTCACTGAATAACAAAATACGTGATGCACAGCACGTGGCAGGCATCACGTATGACTAAAATTTATATCATTGTAAGCTGGCGGCTCTGCAAACCACCATGCCCGGGTTTATTAACGGGGCGGGATACGAATAACCTGTCCCACGTAAATGAGCGATGGATTTGTAATGCCGTTGTAAGCCGCCAACTCTTCCGTGGTCATGCCGTAGCTGAGAGCAATACGGAATAAATTCTCACCAGCCTGCACGACGTGGACTTGTTCTCCAGTGGTGGGCGGGGTGGTGCCGCCTGGGTTGGTTGTGGTTGTGCCGGGTGCGGGGATGATGAGCACCTGCCCCACGTCGAGTTGGTTAACGTTCGTCAGATTGTTGGCGGCGGCAATTTCCTCGGCGGGAACGTTGTACTGTTGGGCAATGCTGGCCAGCGTTTCACCCGGTTGAACTGTGTGGCTTTGCGGCCCGGCGTTACCGGTTTCCGGGGTGGCAGTCGGCTGGGTTTCGCCGCCGGGAACTTCACCACCGGGGGTTGGCGTGGATCCTTCGACTGTCTCACCAGGAGCGGGGTAAGGCACGGCCGTGTCCACGGGGAACGGCGTAGCGATATTAGATTCCGGCGTTAGCGACGGGTTTTCTACCGGCACGGCCGTGGGGCTGGCCTCTGGTTGGGGCACAGGCCGCACACAAGCTGATAACACAAGAAGCAAAGATGCTGCTGCCAGCACCATCCAGAAGGGGATGTTTATCTTCCGTTTCACGGGCGTCCTCCTAACTTATTTGCCTATCGAATTTGCGTTGAAGCGGGAAAATCCAATGATTTCAATAGTGAAGCCATTTGGTAAACATAAAGTAGTCTACCATATGCCCTGTGGGGCGTCAAGCACTGCAATTTGCTTTTAGCCGGCCGCATGGTCTGGATTTTACATGCACGGCCGTTTGGCTATAATCGCCCGTTATGGTTTCTGTGAAAACAACTGAACGGCGCGTGACGGCCGTAGGCGTCAACGCCCATTTGCTCTCTGGGGAAGCGGGGTATCGGCGGGCCGGGATCCATCATTACATCGCCCAGGTTTTACGCCATCTGCCCCTGCAAGAGGACAATCTGCGCCCGGTCGTCTTCACGCGCTTTGCTGGCGATCTGGCCGATGTGTCCGGACTGACGCTGGCCAGCAGCCGCTGGCCCACCGAGCGGCGCAGCGTGCGTATCCTATGGGAGCAGTTGGTCTGGCCCTGGCAGGCGTGGCGGCAGCAGTTGGACTTGCTGCACAGCATGGCTTTTGTTACCCCTGTTTTGGCTCCCTGCCCCACCATTGTCACCATTTACGACCTGAGCTTTCTACATTTTCCGGAGCGCTTTCCCCGGCTGCAGCGCTGGTACCTCACCAGCCAGACCGGGCGTTCCTGCCGCCAGGCGCGCCGGGTAATCACCATCTCCGAATCGAGCCGACAGGATGTTCACCAATTTTTTGGCATACCGCTGGAGCGCATTGCGGTGGTGTATCCGGGAGTAGACGGCCGTTACCATCCCCTATCCGCCCCGGAAATCGCCGCCTTTCGCCAACGGGAAAATTTGCCAGAACGGTTTGTGCTGCACGTGGGCACGCTGCAGCCGCGCAAAAACATCTCCCTGCTGCTGGATGCCTTCGCCCAGCTAAAAGATCCGGATCTTCATCTGGTGCTGGCCGGAGGCAAGGGTTGGCTGTTTGATGAAATCTTCCGGCGCGTACAAACCCTGGGGCTTGAAAAGCGCGTGCGCTTCACTGGCTACGTGCCAGACGAAGATCTGCCGCTCTGGTATAACGCCGCGGCTTTGTTTGTCTTCCCCTCCGTTTACGAAGGGTTCGGTATGCCGGTGGTGGAAGCGATGGCCTGTGGCCTGCCGGTGGTGGCCTCCTGTTCTTCCTCGATTCCTGAAGCGACCGGCGACGCCGGACTGCTGTTCGACCCGCATAATGCCGTAGAATTGGCGGAACGTATGGCAAGCGTATTAAATGATCCGGCGTTGTCGGCTAGAATGCGGCAGCAAGGCATTACCCACGCAGCCAATTTCTCGTGGGAGCAGGCCGGCCGGCAAACGGCCGTCGTCTACCGTCAGGCATGGCAAGCAAAATGAGAACCCGCCGCATCCGCGTCGTCACTATTCTGACCGATCTGGTCTTAATCAATCTGGGCTTTCTAGCGGCCTATATTGCCCGCTATCGCTGGCAGTGGTTTTTGCCGGTGCCAGAGCAGTTTTTCGAGCCGTACGGCCGTTACCTGGGCCAGCAGCTCATTCTCAACTGCCTGCTCATCCTCACCTTTTCACAGTTACGCGTGTGGGTGCGGCGGCGGGGCGAGTTTTGGGTGGATGAAATTTCGCGGGTGGCTTACGCGACAGCTACGGCCATCGTCCTGATGATGGCGGTTACCTTTTTCCTGCAGCCCAACGGCCCCTTCTCCCGGCTGATGCTGTTCTGGATCTTTTTGTTTGTGGTGCTGTTTATCAGCCTGGCCCGGCTGGCCAGGCGCTGGACGCTGGCTTATTTTTATCGACACGGCCGTTGGGTCGACCGCGTTCTGGTTATTGGCTCCGGCGAAACGGGGCGCAGCCTCATCCGCACCCTGCTGGCCCGTCCAGACCTGGGGTATCAGGCCATCGGCTACCTCGTAGACGGCAGCCGTGAAAACAACATCGGCCTGGGTCTCATTCCTCACCTGGGTTCATACAACGAACTGGAAGGCGTCCTGCAAGAGCTTCCCGACCTGCACACCGTTTTCATCGCCCTGCCGGGCGAAATGCACCAGGCCACCGCCCGCCTCCTGGCAATCTGCGAAAAGTACGGCGTCCGCGCTCAGGCTGTGCCCGATTTGCTGCAAATTAGCCTGCACCGGGTGGAGTTCACCAACATGGGCGGGATTCCCATGCTAGGCGTGCGGGAAATGAGCATCAATCGCCTGGAACGCTTCTTGAAACGCGTCTTAGATCTGACAATTTTGGCTATCCTGGCTGTTCCTTCCCTTTTGGTGGGAGTGGTGGTAGCTGTCGCCATCAAGCTGGATTCACCGGGACCGGTCATTTATTCTGGTTTGCGCGTAGGACGCCACGGCAAATTATTTAAGATGTACAAGTTTCGCTCGATGGTAATCGATGCCGAACAGCAAAAAGAAGCCCTACAGGCCTTTAACGAAGCCGACGGTCCCCTATTCAAAATCAAAGACGATCCGCGCCTGACGCGTGTCGGCCGTTTTATTCGCCGCACCAGCCTGGATGAGCTGCCGCAGTTGATCAACGTTTTACAAGGGAACATGAGCCTGGTCGGGCCGCGCCCGCCGCTGCTCGAAGAAGTGGAGCAGTACAAACCGTGGCACCGTCAGCGCCTGACTGTTATTGGCGGGCTGACTGGTTTATGGCAGGTCAGCGGCCGTGCCGATCTGACCTTTGACGAGTTATGCCTGCTGGATATTTACTACATCGAAAACTGGTCGCTCTCGCTGGATATCCGCCTCTTGCTGCAGACCATCCCCCACATGTTGTTTGGCCGGGGCGCTTACTAATAAAGCCGGTCCCTGGCTATCGACAATTTATTCTTCATCTGGCGCTGCCGGTTGATCCAGTCGGACAACTTCACCGTGGATATTGATGACGATACGAAAGCCCAACATTCCCAACATATTGCGCGCCTGTTCGGGTATGCCCTGGGCGATAATCTGGTTCATGTCAATATTGCGCAGAGAGGCATCGATGGCCGCCTTGGTAAACAAATCGTCTTTGCCCATCATGTTCATCATCTGTTCGACGGCGATCTCTTTGTTACTTTCTAACTGCTGTAAGAAGACGCCCAGCACCTGGCGATCGACCTCTTCCGAACTGACGTGACGCAAGAAGCCATCATCGTCGATCACGTACTGCGCGTCGCCGCCGATCTGGGTGGTTTCGACCGGTCTGTCGTGTTCGTCGTAGACAAGGCCGGAAAAAAGTGCTTGATGTGCCATTGAAAGCTTATCCTTTGTTGCCGGGCAAGATGGAGCATCTTGCCCTTTCATTCTATTTATGGTTCTCTAAAATCATACAAATTTCCGGGCGGTTGACAAAGGCGTAGCTCATCTAATGTTAAGCAAGAAAGGCTAATGGGTGACTTCTTTGGGCCTTTATGAGGGCAAACTGGGTAATGCGTGCAGGGGAAAAGGCGTATGGTATAATCATCGCTTGGTTGGTTTTCGGGAAGAGACAACCATATTTTTTTAAGAAGGTAGAGATCTTTGTTTAGACCATTAGATTGGCTGCTAGGCCTTTTTTCATTAGACATAGGCATCGATTTGGGCACGGCCAATACCCTGGTTTACATTCGTGACAAGGGGATTGTGATTAATGAGCCTTCCTGGGTAGCTATCAATAAGCGGACCAGACGGCCGTTGGCTATTGGCGCCGAAGCACGAGAAATGGTCGGGCGTACCCCGGGCGATATCGTGGCGATACGGCCGTTGCGCGATGGTGTCATCTCCGAATTCGAGATCACCGAAGCCATGCTCAAATACTTCATCGACAAAGCCCACGAGCAAATGATCGTGCCCTTTCCCCGGCCGCGCGTCGTCGTCGGTATTCCCAGCGGCGTGACCGAAGTAGAAAAACGCGCTGTCTACGATGCCACCATCTCCGCCGGGGCGCGCGAAGCCTTTTTGATTGAAGAGCCGATGGCCGCCGCCATTGGCGCCGGCCTGCCCATCATCGAATCGCGCGGCAGTATGGTGGTGGACATTGGCGGCGGCACCACCGAAGTCGCTGTGTTTGCCATGGGTGGTATCGTCGTCAGCCGTTCCATCCGTGTGGCCGGCGATGAAATGGACGAAGACATTATCCAGTACGTACGCAGCAAGTACAATCTTCTGGTGGGCGAACGCATGGCTGAACGCGTGAAAATTGGCATCGGGTCTGCCTTCTCGCTGCCGGAAGAACGCACCATGACCGTACGCGGCCGTAACCTGATCAACGGCCTGCCACAAGCCGTGGAAATCAGCAGCATCGAACTACGCGAAGCAATGGGGCCGTCTATTAACATCATCGTCGACACGGTGCGCGATGCCCTGGACGATACGCCGCCGGAGCTGGTGGCCGATCTGATGGAAGTGGGTGTGTGTATTGCCGGCGGCGGGGCGCAGATTCGCGGCCTGGCCGAACGCCTGGAAGACGTCGTGAAGATGCGCGTCTGGGTGGCGGAAGATTCGATGACGTGCGTGGCGCGCGGTGCGGGTCGGGTGCTGGAAGACCTGAACAATTACGCGCGTGTTTTGGTTGGTACGCACCGCGGCAGCACCCACCATTAGGAACGAGGAACGGAGAACAGCTTTAACGTTCATCGCTCAGCGTTCATCGTTCAGAATTTAGCATGAACCTTAATGATGCGCCGCAACGGATTCGTTGGATTACGGTAGCCATACTGATTGGGATAGCCGTTTTGATTTCTATTTTGGATGCGACCGGAAATCTGGATGCGGCTTTTGGTATTTTGCGGGATCCGTTAACGGCCGTGCTCCATGTCACCTCCAGCGGGGCCGATACCGTCGCTGGCGCGCTGGCCGGTCCGCGAGACCTGGAAACAGCCCGCACCGAAATCGCCCAACTGCAGGCCCAGGTTGATGACCTGGAGCGCGAAAACGAAGAACTGCGCGAGATTCAGGGAGAATACCAGCTGCTGCTCGACCTTTTCAACCGCGCTCGCCAAACCCCCGAGTACACGCGCCAGACAGCCTCTGTCATTGGCCGCGACACCAGCCCCGCTATTCGCAGCATCATCATCGATAAAGGCTCCGAAGACGGCGTGCGTGTGGGCATGCCGGTGGAAAGTGCGCGCGGGCTGGTGGGGCGCGTTTTCCGCACGACGGGCCATTCAGCCCAGGTGGCGCTCATCACCGATAACGCCAGCGCCGTCCCGGCGCGCCTGGGAAATTCGCGCGCCACGGGTTTGCTGCGCGGTGGGGAATTGGGCGGCGCGTTGTTGATGGATTGGATTGACTTGAAATATCAGGTGGAAGTTGGCGAAGTGGCGCTTACCTCTGGCCTGGGCGGCGAGTTTCCGCAGGGCATTGTGATTGGCCGAGTGACGGAAGTGAATCGCAGTGAGGTGGAGCTTTCGCAGCGGGCGCTGGTGCAGCCGGCCACCGACTTTGACTCTCTGGAAATTGTTTTTGTGATCACGGATTTTCAGCCGTTGGATGTGGATATTTTTACCAATCCACCGGGGAATTAGCGGTATGCGCACAGGAATTTATGTTGCGGTTCCGGTGATGCTGCTGTTGGCAGTTCTGCAAACGGCCGTATTGCCCCGCTTCTCCATTTTGGGTCTGGTTCCGCAGCTTTCTTTTTTGGTAGCGTTGTCCTGGGCCTTACTGCGCGGCCTGGAGGAAGGGTTGGCGTGGGCTTTTATAGCCGGTTTCTCGCTGGATTTGTTTTCGATTGGGCCGCTGGGCACGACGGCCATAGCGTATATGACGGCCGTTTTCGTCGTCATGATGCTGATGCGAGTGCTGCCGGAGAATCGCTTCTTTATTCCGGTAGTGATGACGGCTTTGGGCAGCGCTGTGGCTTTATTCGTTTACCTGCTTTTTGTGCGACTTCTAGGATTTGCATCTTCGCTAGAAACGGCCGTGTCCCTGGCGCCGCTCATCATCCTCAACGCCGGGTTCATGCTGCCCGTTTATTGGCTGATCTATTCACTAGATCGCCTCATCCATCCGCGCCGGGTGGAACTGTAACGAGGTAAATCGCTATGTCACGCATGGGTTGGGAACGCGTAGAAGAATTAGAAGAACAACAAAATGAAGATGTAGGCTTACGCGGCCGTCTATACTTTCTACGCGCCATTATTATCGTTTCCCTCAGCCTGCTCCTGTATCGCGTCTATTGGCTGCAGCAAAATCGCGGCTCCGAACTGCAATCGTTGGCCCAAGATAACCAACTGGCCGTTTTGCGCACCGATGCCCCACGCGGGGTCATGTTCGACCGCAATGGGGAGCCGCTGGCCATCAATCTGCCCAGCTACAACGTCACCATCACCCCCGCCTTCCTCCCCGACGATGCCGCCGAACGTGAAGCGGTCTTCGAACGGCTTTCCTTGCTGACCGGCGTTCCCGTCACCAATACCGTCCAGCAAGAAGCCCTGGTCGCTTCAGCCAACCCGGAACTTGTCAACACTTACACCCGGCTGGCAAACATCTACGGCGCTGATGTGCAAGAAACATTGGATGAAGCCGGTATTGTTGAGCAGTTACCAAACAGCATCGAAGCCATCTGGCGAGAAAACAGCTTTGCCCAGTACCTGCCAGCCACCATCGCTTCCAACGTCCCCGTTACCCTGGCCTATACCATCGAACAGGAAAGTATCTTTTTGCCAGGGGTGCGCGTCGTTCAGGAGCCGCTGCGTTACTACCCTTCCAGCGAGCTGACCTCACACCTGGTTGGTTTTATGGGGCCAATACCCAATCAGGGCTGGATCGACCAACTGGGCTACCAGCGCGATGATCGCGTGGGCTGGTCCGGGCTGGAATCTTCGATGGAAATTGAAATGGCCGGCAAAAAGGGAGAGCGACAAATCGAGCAGGACTGGACGGGGCGCGAAGTTCGGCAGTTGGGCGAAGCGTTGGATCCCCAGGCAGGCCTGAATCTCCATCTGACACTGGACCTGGAATTACAGCGCCAGGCCGCCGAAATCTTGAAGCAGTACATGGAGGAAGACGCCAATACGGTACGCGTCGATGCCATTACCGGGCAGCGATCCTTCGCGGAAGTGGAGCAAGGTGTGGTTGTCGTGATCAAGCCGCAAACCGGAGAAATACTGGCAATGGTGAACCTGCCCACCTTCGACAACAACCGTTTTGCCACCGAGGTGCCGGTAGATTATTACCTGGGACTGGCCCGCAACGATTATACCCCGCTCGTTAATCACGCCATCAGCGGCACCTATCCACCGGGTTCCACGTTCAAAATTGTGCCGGCCACGGGAGCGCTGCAAGAGGGTGTCGTATCTCCATCTCGGTTGCTGCGAGACCCTGGCCAGATCGAAATTCCCAACCGGTTTGCACCCAACGATCCCGGCCGTTCGCAGATTTTTGTATGTTGGAATCGTGCGGGACACGGCCTCATGAACATGGTTTTGGGTATCGCCAACTCGTGTGACGTTTATTTTTACAAGATCAGCGGTGGTTTTGACCAGGATGGCGAGTATGTAGAAGGACTGACTGTAGATCGTATTGCCAAATATGGGTCTCAGTTTGGCTTTGGGCGCGTGCAGGGCATAGAACTCCCGCTGGAAGCACCTGGCAATCTGCCACCTTCGCGTAACTGGAAGGCGCAGGTTTACGGCGAACCGTGGTCAACCGGCGACGATTACAATCTGGGGATTGGGCAGGGTTTTATGACCGCCACGCCGCTGCAGGTGGCGCAGATGGCCGCAGTCATTGCCAATGGCGGCTTTTTGTACCGCCCCACCATCATTCACCATATGACGGACGAGGATGGCAACGTCGTGATAGTGAATGAGGACAGCCAGATCGTTGCTCGTGCCCATCCTGATGAAAATGGCAATACCGTTTTGTTGGACGCCGACGGCAACCCGCTGGACGATCCTTCGATCAATATTGAGTTTGATGCCGAGGGCAATTACATTTTCCAGCCGGAAGTGATCGACTCTTTGGACGTTGATCGCCAGTACATTGAAGTAGTGGCCGAGGGGCTGCGTCGGGTGAATTCGGTGGATGGCGAAGGACGGCCGATTGGCACCGGTTCTACATATGTGACCTGGCTGGATGATTTTGGTATTGCCACGGCCGGTAAAACCGGAACGTCGGAGTATTGTGACAACATCGCCATTAAGCGCGGCTGGTGCCGCTTTGAAGAGCGCGCCATCCAGCCAACCCACGCGTTGTATACAGGGTATGCGCCCTACGAAAACCCGGAAATTGCTGTAATGGCCTTTATTTTTAACGGCGGTGAAGGATCGCAGTGGGCAGCGCCGGTGGTCTGTAATGTGATGGCCGCTTACTTTGGCGTGGGGCAGTATGCGGATGGCCTGACGGAAGCGGAGTGGCAGGAGGCGATGCGCCAGGAGAACCGGGCTTGCGATACAGTTATCCCGGAGACGGGCCGCCATTTTGTACCCATCGTGGAGCCTACTGAGTTTGCGCCAGAACCGGTCGACGAAGGCGACGAGGCGATTTTGCCGCAGCCAGTGAACCCGCCGGCGCCAGCCAGCGAGGAAACTACGGCCTCACCGGACAACGGAAATTAAGGGCAGAGCAGGCGTACCGTTGCCTCTGTAAATGTGCTATCATTGTTGCATGGCAACCATAATTCTCGTCCGTCATGGTGAAAACGACTGGGTTAAAAAGAAGCGATTGGCCGGCTGGATTCCGGGAATTCATCTGAACGAGAACGGCCGTCTGCAGGCCCAAGATGCCGCCCAGCGCCTGGCCAACCTCCCCATCCAGGCCATTTACAGCAGTCCGGTAACACGCTGCGTGGAAACGGCCGCATTCATCGCCCAGCCCCACAACCTCAACATCACCGAGCTGCCCGAAATCGGCGAAGTGCGGTATGGCAAATGGGAAGGCGCCAAAATAAAAAAACTGGCTAAAAAACCGGAGTGGAACGCTGTACAGCACTTCCCCAGCCGCTTCCAGTTTCCTCAGGGCGAAGCCCTGCGCGAAGTGCAGTACCGGGCCGTTCATGCGCTAGAAGCGCTGAGCGTCCGGCACGAAAAAGAGACCATCCTCGCCGTTTCGCACGCTGATGTGATCAAACTGGTCCTGGCCCACTACCTGGGCGTACATATCGATCTCTTTCAGCGCATCGTAATTTCTCCGGCATCGGTAAGTATTCTGGCCCTGATGGGCAACGGCATGGTTCGCATCCTGCGTCTGAATGATACCGGTCCTTTACAACCACCGGACGGAAAAAAGCAGGGGAACGAAACGGCCGTCACCACTTCCCATCACACCGACGACCGGCAAAGTCAGCCTGATCAGGCAACGAATAACCAACACCACCACGCAGCAAAAGAGGCATAATCATGGCCCACCATATCGAACTCAACCCGGTCCATCACCTCACTATTGGCACGATGGGCGAACCAGGTCACCGCGTTTTTTACCTGCAAGGCGGGCAGGGCACACAAATCGTTTCTCTGGTAATCGAGAAAGAACAGGCATCCATGCTGGCCAACAGCTTTGAATCACTGCTCGGCGAACTAAGCGAGAAGCATCCCCAGGGAGCGCGCAATGCCGAAGAGCCCGTCTGGACTGATTTGCGCTTGCGCCAGCCGGTAGAATCTCTCTTCCGCGTCGGCCACATGGGTTTGGGCTACAATGAAGACAGCGACCAGATCGTCCTGGTTGCCTATGAACTTGTAGAAGAAGGGGAAGAACCGAACGTCGTCAGCTTTTGGGCTTCCCGCAATCAGATTAAATCGCTTATCCGGCACACTGAAGACGTGGTAAAAGCGGGACGGCCTATTTGCGGCAACTGCGGCCGTCCTATTGATCCCACAGGACATTTCTGCCCTAACCGGAACGGGCATATTCATTAACTATGGCTGGAATGGCTTCGGCCGACGATTCGGCGGAAATTCTGAACCTGTTACAAACTGGCATATTAGAGGTTGAAGGGCTCCTGCCCTGGAGTTCCAACTACACGTTTTTAGTACAAATTTGTAGCCAAGCAGCTGCAGGCGACAAGACAAAGATCGAAGCAGTTTACAAACCACGGCGCGGGGAACGGCCGTTATGGGATTTTTCTCAGGGCACACTTTGCCAAAGGGAGCGTGCAGCTTTTCTGACCAGCCAGGCTCTCGGCTGGAACCTGGTGCCGCCCACCGTTTTACGCGAAGGACCGCACGGTCTGGGATCGGTGCAGTTGTTTATCACCCACGACCCCGACAGCCACTATCTCACCTTCGAAGGCGAGCCGGCATATCGGGCACAACTGCAGAAGATCGTGCTCTTCGACATCATCGTTAACAACGCCGACCGCAAAAGCGGGCACGTTTTGCTAGAAGAAAGCGGCAACAGCGACGGCAGCAATCGCCTGTGGACCATCGATCATGGGATTTGCTTTCATGTAGAACCAAAATTGCGCACAGTGATCTGGGAGTTTGCCGGCGAACCCATTCCTGACGATCTGCTGCAAACCCTGAGGGATTTTGAAGAGCAGTTGAGCACCAACGGGGAAGGCCTGCTTACCGGACTGGCAAGTTTATTAACCCGTTCGGAAATCGCCGCCATGCAAAAACGTGCGCAGCGTTTGGTCCAGAACGGCCGGTTTAACCAGCCGGGTTCTGGGCGTCATTATCCCTGGCCGCCGATTTAAACGGCCGTAATCGGACTCATACAAACAGAAACACCCATGACTTTCAAACTGCTCATCGTCGATGATCACCCGGAAACACGAAGCATCATCGGGCGTGTATTGGAACAACAGGGCTATCAGGTTGTGACGGCCGTCAACGGCGCCGAAGGCCTGAAGCTGGCCGAGCAGGAAAAGCCAGATCTGATCTTGCTAGACTTTATGATGCCGGTGATGGACGGCCGTGAAACGTGCCAGCGGCTGCGCCAACGCCCAGAAATGGCCAAAGTGCCCATCATGATGTTTACGGCCGTGGATGACCCCCAGCAAAAACTCTCCGTCTTCGATGCCGGCGCCGATGACTATATCAACAAACCGACTGAACCCACTGAACTGGTCGATCGCGTCAAAACCCTGCTGAAAACTGCTTACGGTCCCCTTCCAGAAACAGGCTCCCACGATGAAACACGCCTCCAACAAGCCACCGATGCCCCCACTTTTCTGGAAAGCACCACGTCGCGACCTGGAGCAGATCAGCTTATCGCCGTGTTGGGCGCGCGCGGCGGCGCTGGCACAACCACCGTCGCCATTAATCTGGCGGCCGTATACGCCAGCCTGGGCCAGCCCACCACCCTGATAGACCTGGATATGACCCAGGGCCACATTGGGCTTTATCTGAACCAGAAAAATGCCGGCGGTCTCAATATGTTGGCTACCCTTCCTGAAGAAGACTTTGGCGAACACCTGCCGGGAACCTTCGTCTCTTACAGCCACAATCTACGTCTGCTGCTGAGCCAGGTCAATCAAAACCGGCGTTTTGCCCGTCTAAGCGGTTTGCAAACGGCCGTCTTGCTAGACACCCTTTCGGCTTCCAACCAGACTATCATTGTGGACCTGGGGACAGACCTGAACGAAATTTCGCGCGCCGCACTCGAACGCGCCGATCAGATCATCGTTTGCCTGCGCCCGGAGCGGATCGCTTTGTCTGCGGCGCGCTATCTCCTCAATTCTCTGAAGGATGGCCTCTTTCCGCTGACTGAGTTACACGCCCTCATGATCGATTTTGGGCCGCAAGGCACGCAGCTGCCACGCACGGCCGTCGAAAGCTTCCTGGGTCATCCCTTGCTGGCTACCATCTCCATTCTCCCCGCCGAGATGACCCGCGCCGTTAACAAAGCTCAGCCACTTGTCCACCTGAGCGCCCAAACCCAGTCAGGGAATTACTTGCGCCAGTTGGCGCAGCAGCTTGTAAAAACGTGACCCGCCAAACGGTATCTGGCGGCTTCTCTACAGTCCGCAAAAACCGGCAGCAAGAGGAATGCAGTAGTGGATAAACTTGACGCACAAATCCAACAGGCGTTCGACATCCTGAAAAACACGCGCCACCTGGTTGCCCTCACCGGTGCGGGTATCAGTACGCGCTCTGGCATTCCCGATTTTCGCAGTCCGGAATCCGGCCTTTGGGATCATTACGACCCGATGGAAGTGGCGACCATCACGGCCTTTAAACAAAAGCCCGAGGCTTTTTATGACTGGATTCGCCCGCTAGCCCAAAAAACTCTCGTGGCCCAGCCAAACCCCGCCCACCTGGCTCTGGCCCAGCTAGAAAAATCTGGTCCCCTGCAAGCGCTCATCACCCAAAACATTGACGGGCTGCACACCAAAGCCGGTTCGCAAACGATTTACGAGGTGCATGGCCACCTGCGCGAAGCGACCTGCATGCACTGCCTGCAAATTTACCAGACGGAGGATGTATTCGCCGATTTCCTGGCCGACGGCCGTATCCCGCGCTGCCCCGGCTGCGGCGGCATTCTAAAGCCCAACATCATTTTGTTTGGTGAAATTTTACCCATAACAGTCTTGAACCGCGCCAAGCGCCAAATCAACCAGTGCGACACCTTGATCGTCGCCGGTTCGTCGTTAGAAGTGGCCCCAGCCGGCGACCTGCCCCTGCTGGCAAAGTACGCCGGCGCAAAATTGATCATCGTCAATTTAACCGAAACGCACATGGACTACCTGGCCGATGTGCTCATCCATGCGGACGTCGTCGATGTGCTGCCACAACTGGCGGCCAACTTTGTGCCCAATCACCCGTAATCAATCGCAAAAGGTAACTGGTATGCCCACAGTTGAAGAACAGGAAATACGGCCGTTCACAGCCCCCATTCAGGCAGACAGCCTGGCACGCCTGCTGGAGATCAGCACCCGCCTCAGTTCCACGCTGCACCTGGAAACCTTGCTGGACCTGGTCATGGAAGTGGCCACGGAACTCACGAACACGGAAGCAGCCTCCATTCTGCTCGTCGACCAGAAGACCGGGCAGTTACATTTTGCCGCCTCTACGGGCAGCCAGATGCCCCAAGACATCATCGTGCCCCTGGATAACAGCATTGCCGGCTGGGTTGTGCGGAACGGCCGTTCCCTCGTTTTGGCCGATGTGCAGGCCGACGACCGGTTCTACGCCAACGTCGATGAAGACCTGGATTTCCACACGCGCTCCATGCTGGCTGTGCCCCTGGTAACGGCCAAAGGCATCATCGGCTGCCTGGAAGTCATCAACAAAGCCGACAACAGCGCCTACAGCCCCCAGGACATGGCCATTTTGGAAGCGCTGGCCTCGCAGTCGGCCGTGGCCATTCTCAATGCCCACTTGTTTCAACAGTCCGACCTGCTGGCCGAGATTATGCACGAGCTAAAAACGCCGCTCATGGCGATCACCACAGCCAGCGAACTGCTGTCGCGCCCTGACTTTCCAGCGGCAAAACAGGGCGAAGTCTTGCAGATGATTCAACGGGAATCGGAGCGATTGTCGCGGATGACCAAGGAGTTTGTCGATTTTGCCCGTCTGGAATCGGGCCGGATGCACCTGGAACGCCAACCGGTAAACATCGACGAAGTGATTAAAGATGTGGTGCGGCTGTCACAGGCGCAGGCTGAAGAGCGCGGCATTGCGCTGACGGCCGTGTGCCCGCCCGACCTGCCCACTCCTGCCGACTCCCCCTGTCTGGTCGGCGACCAGGACCGGCTGAAGCAGGTGCTGCTCAACCTGGTGAGCAATGGCATCAAGTACAATCAGGAAAACGGCCGTCTCACCATCACCGCCGCCCGCACCGACAACCAGCTAACTCTGACCGTCAGCGATACCGGCCAGGGCATCTCCCCGGAAGACCTGCCCCATCTGTTCGAGCGCTTCTACCGCATCCCCGGCAGCGAGGACCATGCCGAAGGCAGCGGCCTGGGTCTGGCCATTGCCGAAAAGATAGTCAGCGAACATCACGGCCGTATCGCCGTGGACAGCGAAGTGGGCAGCGGCACGACCTTCACGATCATCCTGCCCCTCACCCGCCCCGATTAAGAGCTGGCCCTGCGCCAATCAGGTGGGCAGCCGCCACAGATTGGGGGTTATTTCCACCTTCGTAAAGCGACACCAGAAATCTTGCCCGATGGGACTGCACGCATACACGCCCACTTCCAGCTGGGGCGCGCCAGCGTGCAGATGGGTAACGCGCATTTGCTGCCAGCGTTCGCCATCCGCCGACTGCTCCAGCAAAAAATCGTTGCCGTTGCGGTGCAGGCGATACCAGCGCTCGTTTACATCTGAGGTGATATCTTGTGTTGCCCAGTCGGAATAGCCCAAATTAGTAACCACGGAACCCAGGCGGCTAACGGCCGTGTCCTCATACTCAATCCCCATCTTGATCCAGTTCTCGGCGTTCACCCGCACCATCAGACCGCACTGATCATACTGGCTGTGCGGCTTAAACGTCACGTGGGTGGTGAGGGTAAAATCGCCGGTTATCCGGGTAAACAGGCAGTGCCCATCATCCCGCTGAAAACCATAATGGGTGGTTTGCCAGAAATCCGTCTCCGGATTGGTCACAATTTCCGCCCCGCTGCCAAAATAGTAGGTGTCGGGCGGATTAAACCAGTAAAAACCCGCCGGGATACCCGGCCCCGAGAATGTCTCCAATCTTTCCATACTGCCTCTTCCTGTTAAGGTTGCCTGCGCAAACCAAATTCATGGGGTAATCGTAAACGTACCCGCCAATTGTTGTATCCCATTTAGGGAAAGAAGCAATTCATATACGCCCGGCGGCAGGCCGGTTTCAAAATCGTAAATGGAGACGTCACTCACTACCCCTTGCGGGCCGTAATGGAGGTAGTCCCAGGTTTCTTCGCGCACCAGCCAGGGCTGGCCGTCCTTCAGCCACTCTCGCCGCACCACGTCGCTGACGCCCATGTTCCGGTAATCCCATACGGCAAAAATTTGCTGTGTCCAGACAGGAAAACTACTTTGCGGCGCGCCAAACGGCGTTTCAGCAAAACGTAAATTAGCGATGACTGGCTCGCCGGTCGCCGGCCGGGAGAGGATGACGAACTGACCATAGGCTTCCAACACGCCATTAACATAAAGTTCCAGCTCGTAGTTTCCCGGTTCCAGTCCGCCCAGGCCGCGATCATAAACGGAGACGTCGGTCACTACGCCGCTTGGCCCGGCGGTCCAGGCCTCGTCGCGGTTCAACCAGTTGACGCCATCCCTGCGCCAGACGCGCTGTACCCGGTCGCCGTTGACCATGCCCGCAAAATCCCATAGGGCAAATACCTCGGCGGTGCCCACCGGAAATGCTTCCTGGGGTGGATTGTTCGGACTGGCAGCAAAGCGCAAGTTGGTGAACAGGGTGGTATCGGGCACGGCCGTTTCTACTATTTTCGCCGTTGGCGGCAGGCTGGTATTTGTCGCTGTGGGGATGAGAATGGGTATGGGCACGGCCGTATCTGTGGGGGGCGGTGCCAATGTGGGGGTGGATGTTTGCAGCGGCACGGCCGTCGCGGTAGGGAACGGTGTGGGGGTAACGGCCGTTGGCAAATTACACCCCAACAAAACCCCCAAGACAATGATCAACACCAGCCAGTTCTTCATCGGCATTCCCACTTCACGACATCCGGGCCAGATCGCTGGCAAGAGAGGCTCGTGGAGCGCTCAGGGCGTGGGCGTGGGGATGATGAAAGGCAAAAGATCAAAATTGGGCTGCAGTGTCACCAAAATCATCGGCGGCACCACGATCACGCTGCCCTCGTTCAGACAGGGCGTGGGGTCCGGTGCGCCGTTGCGCTGGCCGCACCAGGCATTGCCGCTGTTCCAGTTGCCATTAAACTGATCGCCGTTGCTGACCATGAAAAACTTGATTGAACCACTGCTGCCGTTGCGGAACCAGTTCCCCGTAACGATGCCGCCGCTCACGGTGCCGCTCACGGTGCCTTCGCCATCGGCATAAGTCCCTTCGATGTTAGGGCCATCCTGCGTGATGGTCAGGGTCTGGTAGGTAGAGTCCCATTCGCCATACCAGCGCGCCAGCCCGCAAGGTGTGGGGAAATCTTGCACAGCGGCATCACGCACACCGCACCAATCGGCAGTTTTGTCCCAATTGCCCTGCCACATGCTGCCCGCCGGATCGATCCAGAAGTCAAACGAACCGTTGCTGCCGTTCAGCGACCACGTTCCGGTCAGCCGGTTTTCTTCTACGATGCCGACCAGCGTGCCGGTATCAGCGAGCGCCTGGAAAGAGCCGGTGACAGTGTCGCTGCCTTCCGCCTGCAACAGGGTGACGCTGCTGCATTCCAGATAACCACAGGTGCTGGCCCATTCGCCGTCCCAAATGCCCACGGCCGTTGGCGGCGTTGCAGTAGGCGTCGGCGTAAACGTGGGAGTGACCGGCGCCGGTTCCGGCGTATGGGTCGGCGTGGCTGTGGGCGGCAGCAGCGGATTGCTGCCTGTGGCTACTTCGATGCCATCCGGGGTGCCATCGTTGTCGGTGTCGGGATTGGTAGGAGACGTTTTGTAATCGTTGACTTCAGCGCCATCCGGCAGGGTATCACCATCCGTGTCATTATTTTTAGGCTGCGTGCCATACTGGTTGACTTCTGCCCCATCGTTGAGGCCGTCACCATCCGTGTCGGGATTATTGGGATTGGTGCCCTGCGCCTGTTCTTGCTGGTTGCTCAAGCCATCGCCGTCGTCGTCGCCCAGGGCAACGGCCGTGGCTGCCAGAGACGTGGCCGTAGCCGCTGCCGCTTCTTCGGCGCCGCGCGTGCCCAGCGCCGCAGCCGACAGCAAGGCTTCCTGCGTCTGCGTGGCCGCGAT
Source organism: Ardenticatenaceae bacterium (assembly GCA_020634395.1). Taxonomy (GTDB): domain Bacteria; phylum Chloroflexota; class Anaerolineae; order Promineifilales; family Promineifilaceae; genus Leptovillus. The sequence goes on from JACKBU010000003.1 coordinate 175,441, forward strand.
TTGGGCATTGGCAATGGCGTCGGCCGTGGCCTGCGCCGCGGTGTTCTGCTGCCGGACGTAGGTGTAAGCGCCTGCCAGGGCAACGCACAAGATAACCAGCAAAGCAATGAGCAGACCGGGCACCCAGGGTGGAATAATAGGCGTCACTTCCAACTGGCCGGCGATGCTTTGCTGGTCGCTGCTGGCCGTGTTGACCTGCATTTCGAAGGGCAAGGTCTGTTTGGCGCCGAGAAACGGCCGTTTCTTAGGCGACAATACCATATCCACGGTCGCTGAGCTGCCGGCCATAATCGGAATCCGCGTGTGCGGCGTTTTAAAATCGATCGCCTCACCAGGATCGCGCCCGACCACGTTAAATGTGCTGTCAAAATTGCCCTCATTCCGAATGAGCAGGCGCACGGCCCCAGAACCTTTCAACTGCCGCGGCCGCATATCCAGACCGAAGCGCGTGAAGGGCTTCACCGTCACGCTGCCGGAAACGGCCGCCGACTCCTGCTTATCGGAACGGGAAGTGACGACCAGGCGGTAACGATGCTGCCCAGAATGGGCACTGCTGTCGGCCGGGGGATGGACTGACACAGGCATAGAGCCGCGGGCGCCCGGCATTAACTGCAGCGATTCTTCGGGCAGCGTGACCCAGTTAGCCGGCAGCCCTTCCATGTTCAGACTGAAGTGATCGACCGTCATGCCCTGATTAAACAGTTCCACCTGCATATCGGCGCGCTGGCCGGGTGTTACGTCGACGTGGGTCGGATGGACCACCATGCCCAACTGCCCGCTGCTGCTCTGGATTTGTGACGAGCCGGGCGAAGAGGAAATGGGCATCGTAGCCTGGTAGGTCATGCCGCCCAGGGCCACGCCCGGCTGCGAACCCACTCGCGACTGACCGGCCTGCCACTGCAAGTGGTAAGGGCCGATGCGCAGTGTCTCGCCGGCTTCCCAGGGTTCGGGCACATCGGGCAGCAGTTTGCTGTCTTCTAGAAACGTGCCGTTAGTGCTGCCCAGATCTGTTACCTGCCAGCCAACGGCCGTTTTCTCCAGGCGCGCGTGCCGGCGAGAAACACCTTTGGCCGGTAAAACCACGTCATTTTCGTCGGTGCGGCCAATAAGCAGGGTCTTTTTCTCCAGGTTTTGCGGGCGGGTGGTTTCGCCCTGCTGGGCGATGATCAGCCGGTCCACCTGGCCGGGAGCATCGGCGCTGAAGTCCCACTGGCTCGGTTCGCCGCTGGCGTCCGGCGCTTCGATCTGCGTCATCAGGCTGACGACGTTGGTGGCAGCGGCCGTTTTAAAGACGGTCACATCCTCATCGCTGAGACCGGCGGCGGCGCTGCGCAGGGCGTGGGCCATAGCCTCGCCGGTCTGGTAACGATCGGCCGGTTCTTTGGCCAGGGCTTTGGTAATAACGGCTTCCAGCGCCGCCGGCAGCCCGGGCTGAAGCTGGCGGGGCGGCAGCGGCACTTCGTTGAGATGTTTGAGGACGGCGTCTGTGGGGGTTTGAATGTCGAAGGGGAGTTTGCCGGTAGCCATCTGGTAGAGAACGACGCCGAGGGAATAGATGTCGGAACGGCCGTCTACTTCTTTGGCCAACGCCTGTTCCGGCGACATGTAGGGCAGGGTGCCCATGAACGTACCCGACTGTGTTTCGATCCCGCCTTGCAGCAGCTTGGCCAGGCCAAAATCGGTGACCACGGAGCGCACCGGCGGCTCGCCATCGCGCTCCGGCTGGTCTAACGGCCGTATGATGACGTTGTCCGGCTTGATGTCACGGTGGATCACGCCCTGGCGATGGGCATATCCCAACGCGTCGGCGACCTGGGCAATGATGTGGGCCGTTTCGCTGAGCAGCATCACCTGGTTGCGATTGGCCAACTGCTTGATGTACGCGCCCAGGCTGAGGCCGTTGATATACTCCATCACGATGTACAGGTACCCCTGCTTATTGTCGAAGCGGTGGATGATGACGATGGAGGGATGGCTGAGGCGGGCGATAGCCTGAGCTTCTTGCATGAAGCGCCGCTGGAATTGAGCCTGGCTGGCGAACTGCTCATGCATGATTTTAAGTGCTACGCGCCGGGCCAAAGCCACATCGTAGGCGCGGTAAACCGCGCCCATACCGCCTGATCCCAGCCGGGCCTCAATGCGATAGGTGTCGATTTGTTGTCCGATTATGTTGTTCATGGGTTTGTGTTGGTCTGGTAGTCTTTTAGTCCAGTAGTCTGGTAGTCTTTTAGTCTGGTTGTCAAACTATTTCTGCAAGACGAATCGACAATAAGACTATCCGACTACAAGACTATCCGACTACAAGACTAATCGACTATTCCACTGCTTTTACTGCTTAAACCGTAACTTATAGGTGGTGTGGGCTGGTTTGTTACTGTCTATGATATGCTCAATTAAGGTTCGATTCAACTCTTTTTCCCTTACAGGTACATTTACGATAAACGTAAAAGGGTCGAGTTTTTCGGCTTTGTCGTCGATGTGGGGCTGATGGCCGGTGTAGATTTCCAGCAGGCGCTGCATGGCCCACTGGGTTCCACGACGGCCGTACAGCTCAGCCGCCTCGCTTAAAAACTGCCGCCGCTGCCGCTCATTCCACGTATCATCAAATACCACTTCAAACCAGTTGCACAACCAGGGCAAAAAACCAACCGGCGACGTTTGCGGGTCCAGATACAGATCAAAGTTGTCGATATTCCATTCGATGGGCATGAGAATGGACTCAAACAGGGCCAGGAAGCGGCTCATCAAAGAGTTTGGATCGTTCGGTTTCGGGTCGGTGACGTTTTGGGGATGGTAGATGCTGGGCAGGTAATAGATCAAACGTGTGCTGTGCATGGCCAGTCCGGGCGGCGGTGAGGCGGGGTCCACAGGAGAAGCGTGTGGCATAACCGGCGGGGGAGGAGGCGGGGGAGGAACGGGCACCATACTCGCCACTTCTTCGGCCGCCGGCGCCGGCTCTGGTTCCGGCACGGGTTCTGGTGCTGGTTCTGGTTCCGGCGCACTTTCAGGCTCCGGCTGCACGGCCGTTACGCCCAGCACCATCTTAAACGGCCCCGTTTCCACCACGTCGTTGTGGTTGAGGAACACAGGCGAGTTGGCCGGCAGGGCACGGCCGTTCAGCCGCGTGCCGTTGCTGCTGCCCAGGTCGGTCAGTTCGCACGTTTCGTCCGTCACCACGATTTGCGCATGCCGGCGGGACACCAGCGGATGTTCCAGCAAAATATCCACCCCTGGCTGGCGGCCGATAACGGCCGTGCCCCTGGTCAGCAGCCGGGTTTCTTCCCCGTTCGGACCGACAATGTTTAGTTGAAAAATAAAATTCTCAGGCATGGCTCTTTCTCTTCCGCCTCACCCACTAGTGGAGACCGCGGACATAAGTGGTTAACCGCTCTAATTCATGCGCAAAGCGCCCCTGAAAAACGTGCAATCCCTCCACCAACCGTGCCGTCGCCTCTGGCGTCATACCCAGATCAGACATGTCTGGTGTAGCCGGCGTTGTGACCAACTCCCATACCCGGTCAATCCCCATTTGCGGAATCTCGCGGATGAAAACGTTGGTAGGATCCTGTTTGCCCGTTGTAGCCCGCCAAACACGGCGCATGGCCCGCCGCGCCTGGTTTTCAACCCGCGTTTGCTGCGGCGGCGTCAGCGGATCTGCCCGGCTGGCCTGTTCCACAGCCAGCGCAGCCAGCCTATCCCGGCTGATAGCCAACAAATCCTCCCCGGCCGAGGAAACCGGCCCGCCGCTAAAGCCGCGCAGCAGCGCATTGGCTGTGGTATGGCCCGGTCGCGTATGTCCCCAAACCTCCGGCGACACTTCGGTATCCGGTCCGTACTGCTGCTCCAGCTCATTTTGCAGCATCTCGCGCATGGCTTCCGCAAACGGCAGGCCGCGCGGCGGATCGCCGGAAACGGAGCAGGCGTACAACATCACGCGCGGGCTGGGCGACAGGTAAGGCGCCATGGCTTCTACCCACGGTTCCAACGAATGATGGATCCAACTGGCGTGGGGACCGGCCTGAAGCTGGGTCCGCCCGCCATGCGTAAAAATGGCCAGGTTACGGATCGGTATAGGGATGGATTGGTAGTTGGTTAGATCAGGATAGCGCAGCAGCAAGGCCTGGATGCCCTGCTGTAGAGCCTGCAAATTGTCTGCCAGCCCCGTGCTGATTTCCATGGCTGTGCCCGGGCGGACACGGCCGTCTGCTACCCCAATGGCCTGGTGATCGTCAGCGTATTGGTTCGCCTGCCGCCGGAACTCGCTGGCCGCCCGCGCTGTGTGGAACACGTAAACGGCAACGGTAATTCCACCCCGCTGCTGGACCTCATGGACGATCCGCTCGGCGACGGTGCGCTCTGGCGGGGCGGCGGGAGCCGCGCCGCCGCGCCGCTGCACAGTCTGCCCGACAACGGCATTGCCCAAAGCCCGCTGCATGTCCAAAACGGCCGTCTCCCGCATCACATGCGCCGTTGTATGGACCGGCGAATCGGAAATTAGAGCCGGGCTGTGGGAATCGGGCTGGAGCAGGCTGGATTTGGCAGGCAACGGCCGTTTCCCAGCTTGTTCCTCTGCAGTTTTGGCCCGTGCCTTTTGTCTCTTACGCGCCACGATTCTCTCCTGAACAACAACTTCTCGTCGTTTACACGCCCCCGCCGCCGCCGCCCAGCCAGCCGGGCGGCTTGGTCGGCACACGCGGGCCGGGGCTAAATTCCACCAAAATATCGACGCGCCGGTCATGCTGATCGTCGCTGTTCAAATCGCGTCCCTCGGCCAGAGCCGGGCCGGAACCTGCGCCATGCGCCAGCGAATCCCACGTCGGGTCGTCCACCGTCACCGTCTGCGGCACGCACGTCTGGATGCGGAAATCGCAGGCCCCATCGCCTTCGGCGCGGAAAGCGTTCTGGATTTGGCCCAGAACGTTGTCGGCGCGCTGCTGCGAGAGCGCCTGGTTCAAATCGGCGGGCATTTCGCCGCGGCGCGGGTGCTGCCAGCGCGGGCTAGCAAAGCCCGTGAGCGTCCAGCGCAGGTCATAGTCGGGATGGTCCGTGCGCAGCAAATTGGCCCGATCCGCCACAATGCCAATTTCGTCGTTGGCGGCGCCGTCCAGCGCCGCGCTGCCGGTGCTGAAAAAGACCTGGGCAAAATGCAGCTGCTGGTAAACGCGCGGGGCCAGATCGCTGGTGGTCAGGCTGTTCACATACGCCTCCGCCGCATTGTAACGGTCCTGCATACTGGCAATGATGGTCGGGTCTGTCAGACGGCTCCAATGGTCGCGGGTGAGGCGTTCCCACAATTCCTGTACCTCTTCGGTGGTCAGGCCGCTGGCCCACGCCTGCTCAATGCCGCTGAGATACGCGTCGGCTTCGGTGGCAGCGTCACGGTCGGCCATGGCCATGGGCACACGGAACTGCTGCACGTGGCGCCATTCGTGGATGACGGTGGCGTAGAGCCAGGGCACGCTGGCTAAAGCGGCCGGACCGATGGTTACTTCAAACGGCAGAAGTTTGGCGTCCGGGTGGGTGGCCGGGTCTTTATCCCAGTAGGAAGTGGTGTGGCCTTCATCGGTCATGGCGGCCCCATAGCGCATGATGCCGCCGTCTAACTCGCCGGTATTGATGCGGCCCTGGGCGGCCAGGGCATTCACGACGACGTTGATCGCGGCCTGCGGGTTGCTGCTGTCGATGGCGTCTTCTGCCTGGATAACGGTGGCGTCGTCCAGGCCGGGCACGCGGCGGCGCGGCTCGCGGGGGCAGTCGGGCGGGCAGTCGCGCTGGATTTGGGGCGCGCCAGCAGCCAGGCGGCGCTGGACGTAGGTGTTGCCCTGCTGTCGCTGCCACCGGAGCACGGCCGTTTGCGCCCGCGACAGGTCTGGAAAGGGGGTAGAAACGGCCGTCTTGGCCGCCTCACGCCCCGGCCGCAGCCCGGAACGGCCGTTATGGGTTTTCTTTTCTTGGGGTTGTTTTCCGTTCATAAGAATTCAAGCGAGTGAAGACGGGAGGCTAAAAGCAGTCTCCGGCCCCTAATCTCAAACAAATACCACCTCATGCCGTCCCGAAACAATCACGCCGTGCGCCACCACTTCCACCGATTCCACCGGGTCGCCCTGCGGACCGCCGCCGGCCGTGGTGACAAATAAATCCACGTTGCGAATGAACTGCACGTGGGGCAGGCCTTGCAGCGTCTGGTACACGTCCGAAAGGAACAATTCGCGGCCGAAAGGCCAGCCGTCGCCGCGCGAGCCGCCGGTAAGCGGGTTGAGGAAGCGGTACAGCCGCGCCAGCACGTCGCTTTCCACGTCGGCCTGACTGATGCCGGGGGCAGCACGAAGCTGCACGCGGGCGGCCACCCAGCGGTAAGCCGGGGCGCGGATGTCGAGCTGTGTCGTCAGCAAGCGGCGCTCGTCGAGGTAGCTTTCCAGCCGGGTTACGTGTTCTGGGGCCGGTTCCAACTGCTCCGGGGCCAGGAAACCGGCCGGATTGGGCACACGCGGCACAACCAGCACGTAGACCTGCCCCGGTGCGACGCGCCCGGCGGCCGACGGCCGTGGCTGCAAACATTTCACCCGCCCAGTCGCTGCCGGTAAAGCCTGCCGCGCCAGATACTCAAAATCATCCTCGGTGACGGCGCGATGGCGCGAGCGCAAAATCTTGGGCGCGCGCATCATGGCCGCTTCCAGCGTTTCGGCGTCCAGGCCCCCCCAGGCCGCCTCACGGTTGCGCACGCGGGCGATGTAGGGGATGGCCGTTTTGAGGGTGTTGAGAATGCCGGCCTGCACGTTGCCAATCTGCCCGCCGCCGGTGCGGTAGCGGCGAAAAACCAGATTCGCGCCGCGCGGCGGGATGGCGCTGAACAGCTTAATCGTACCGTCGGGCTGGCGCACGGCCGGGCCGAGGCGCAGTTCGCCCGTTACGCTGTCCAGGGTAAAGTGCGGATCGTAGGCATTAGAGTCGGCGAAGTCTTCGACCTCGGTCCAGGGCTGGGGGGCTGCGCCTTCCACCTGCACCAGCAGCGTTTCCTCCGGCTGGCGGGCCAGGATGGGGGTGACGCGCAGTTGGTAGCGCTGCCCGGCCGCGCCATCGCTCTGGCCCAGGAATTCGTTGTCGATTTGTTGGGCGTGGGTGGCGGGCGTGGAGCCGCCCCAGGTGGCGGCCACAATCTGGCGCAGGCGGGGCGAGGTCTGGTAGGGGCGCATCCCGTCCTGCCGCTCGGCGGCGCTGATGTCGCGCACGCGCACGCGCACCCAGTACTGGTCCTGCTTGTTGACGGCGTAACGCCCCATCTGGGGCAGATGGATGTGAATCTGGCCGCCAACGTTCATACCTTTGGTGGTGTCCAGGTCGACGGCGCAGGGGAGCCAACGGCCGTCGGCATTGCCGGTTGACGCTTCCCAGACCACGGGCGGCAGGGTGGGGTCGATGCCCGCGCCGCCGGCCGAATCACAGTCGAGCTGGAAGCCGAGGATGTGGTGGCTGAGGTCGTTGGCGAAGCCGAAGTAGAGGGCGTCATCGACCTGGGGCACGCCGGAGAAGGCTTCGAAGCCTTCAAAGCCGGCGGCGAGGCGGCGCAGGTTTTGCTCGCGGTATTGTTTCTGGTTTTGCCCGGCGGCGATGCGCGAGAGAACGGCCGTTAATTCCGGCGGCTGCACCACAAAATCGGCGTCGGTGGTAAAGACGATGGAGCTTTCGGTTTCGGTGCGGGTGCTGGCCACTTCGGTGCCGGCGGGGATGGTAACGGCCGTATTCTGCGGCGCGGACAGCCAGAACGTCACCGGCACTTTGGCCGGCTGTGGCGGCTGCAAGGTCAGGCCCAGCATCTCCATAAACTTAATGTAATGGCGGTCGGGCACCTGATTCAGCCGGTAAAGCAGCACGTCGGTCATCCAGGCGAATAGTTCGATCAGCGTCACGCCGGGGTCGCTGACGTTGTGGTCGGTCCACTCCTTGACGTAGTGGGGGATACGCTTCTTGGCTTCATCCACCAAATCCTGGAAGTGGCGGTCGTCGAGTTTAGGGGCGATTAGCGACATAGGGCCTCCGGTAGGAGCGATGAACGATGAGTGATGAACGATGAATGTAAGACGTTCATCGTTATTCTTCAGGTATTAGATAGAACGGGTAGACGAGGCTGCGCCGGTCGTTGGTGGCTTTGACCTCGTAGATAATTTCGATGAGCAGGCGGGCGGCTTCGTCGGGATCGGGGCGGGTACTGACGCTGTGGACGCGGATGCGCGGTTCCCACATGCCCAGGGCTTCTTCGACGTAGCGGCGGGCGAGCACGGCCGTGTGGCTGTTGTTCGGCGCGAAGAGCAGATCGTGCAGACGGCAGCCAAACGTGGGGCGCATCACGCGCTGCCCCGGTGCGGTCATCAAAATAATGCGGATGGACTGGTCCAGTTCGTTCCGGTCGTGGGTGAGCGTAAACCCGCCTTGTGATCCAATCTGCGGCGGAAACGCCCAGCCCTGGCCGATGATGTTGGTGGTCATAAGTTCTCCAGAAGATTGCACCACGGAGGCACGGAGGGCACGGAGGAAAACAGGTTTTAAAACTCCGTGTTCTCCGCGTCTCCGTGGTGAGTTCTCTTAATTCAAGTTTACCATCGCGCCTTTCACATTCACCTGGCCGGTGGCTTGCAGATCCAGGTTGCCGCCGGCTTGTAGCTTCATGTTGCCGCTGGACTTGACCTCTAGCTGGCCGCCGCTTTCGACGGTGAGCTTGCTGCTGTTGTCGTCCAGGGTGATGGTGAGGCCGCCTTTGCTAACGATTTCGATTTTGCCGTTGGCGTCGTCGAGCACGACTTTGTGCCCGGCGGCCGTTTCCAGTTCGATTTTTTTGTCGGCGTTGTCGTGCAGGGTGATGTGGTGGCCGCTGCGGGAATGCCAGGTGCGCAGCAACGGCCGTTCCCCACTCCCCGCGCCGCTCACCGACGGCGGCTCGGCGTGCTGGCCGTTCCACAAGCCGCCCAACACCAGCGGCCGGTTAAATTCACCGTGCTCGAAGGCCACCAGCACCTCGTCGCCCACGTCGGGCATGTTGAAGAAACCGGCTTCCGGCCCGGCCCCGGCCGAGACCACACGCGCCCAATCGCTCTCGGCATCGTCGGCCATCCAGGGGAATTTCACCTTCACCCGGCCCCATTTTTGCGGGTCGTCGCTGTTGGTGACCACGGCCGTCACCACCCCATTCCAGCGTTTGCCCGGCTCTTGCCCGGCCACCTGCTCGGCCAGCAGGCCGGTGCGCGCGCCGCGCACGGTGAACAGCGTGCGTAGCCCTTCCGGCGCGTAAACGTGCGTGGCGCTGGTGACCAGATACTCGCCGCTGAGGCGCTGGCCCAGCCCTTCCAACTTCACGCGCTGCCCGGCGGCGATGTCTGGGCGGCGGAAAGCCAGGCCATCGGCCTGCACAAACGCGCCGCTCAGTTCGTCCAGGCGGGCGGCGGCCAGGGCGTCGGCCTCCGCCTGGCTGACGACGGGCTGGTCGACGATGACCAGTTTGCCTGCGCCGAAGCCGTTAGCCCAGGCGGCCCCATCTTTGCCGTCGCCGACCTGGGGATAGAGACGGCCGTTACGCGCCTGTCCCACAATCGCCTGCTGTTTGTCGGGGTCCCAGCCCTTCACCATGACCTCGTTCACCTGTTCGGCCAGGGTCATGCGGGGGCGGAAGCTGAGCAAATCTTCGCCCCAGGTCAGGGTGACGCGGGCACGGCCGTCGCTGGGGCGCTTGAAGGCCAGTTTACCGTCGGCCACGTAACATTCGTAGCCGATGCGCCAGGCGCGTTCCATGAGAAATTCCAGGTCGGACTGGTTGTGCTGGTAGATGTGGTCGTAGACGGTGGCCGTGGCGTCAACGTCGGGCTGGAGCCCGGCGGCCTGGGCGATGTCGGCGGCCAGGTCGCTGTCTTTTTTGTTGAGGAAGGCGCGGCTTTTGGTTTCGCGGTAGAGGCGGTGGGATTTGTCGTAGCCGCGCACCAGCAGCTCGGCCACCATGCCTTCCTCGAAGCGCGGCTCCAGGGCGGTGATTTCGCCCGTCATGAGCGTAAAGCGCTGGCCCTCGGCGTCCTCAGCGGCGATTTCAATCTCTTTGGTCAGGTCGAAGGGGCCGCTGTCCAGCAGTTCCATGCCGGGGTCGTGCAGGCGGATGGTGAACATGTGCGGCAGGTGGGTGTGCTGGTCGACCGTTACTTCGGCAACGGCGGCCATCACCAGCTGCTGCACCGGCTGCCCGGCCAGCTTGATGGTTAGCTGGGAGGTGAGGGGTTGTTGTTCAGGCATTTTTCTCACCACGGAGGCACGGAGGGCACGGAGGTTTTGAAGAATGGGAGAGGAAGAGGATATGTGATGAGTAGTTGGTGACATCCGGGCGCGAAAATAACAGAGAAAATTCTCTTATCTCCGTGTTCTCCGTGCTTCCGTGGTTCAACCCTCTTCTCTTCTTACTCATAGAACTCTCCGCTTAATGCCATTTTTAAGTAAAGAAACATTGAAGTTGATGAGCAGGCCAACTTTGCAGCCAGAAATTTTAAGATACGTGAGCAGTTGGGCTTCATGGATCGGGAGGAGTTGTTCCACCGCTTTAAGCTCCAAAATGACTTTGTCCTCCACCAAAAAATCCAGCCTGTAACCACAGTCCAATTGTGTTCCTTTGTAAACAATGGGAAGCGGTTTTTCGCGCTCCCACTTAATGCTGCGTAAACCCAATTCATGTGCCAGACAGGTCTGGTAAACACTTTCCATCAATCCCGGCCCCAACTGACGATGCACTTCCATCGCAGCGCCAATAATTTGTTCGGTCAACGCCTTGTCAATCAACATCTGGCTTCTTTGAATCCTCCATGCCGCTAAAATTCAATCAAACACGCTGCATACTTTACCCTAATCCCTTCCTCCACTTTAAACCTTCTCCGTGCTCTCCGTGCCTCCGTGGTGCAACTAATCCTCTGGAATAGTTAATTGCGTGCCCGGCCGCAGCGCCAGCGGGTTGGTAATGTGGTTGTAGTCGGCAATTTGCCGCCATTTGGTGGCGTCGCCGTAAACGGCCGTCGCAATCGTGTCCAGTCTATCCCCCACCACCACAGCCCAGACGCGCCGGATGGGGCCGCCGCCGGAGGTGGGATTCTGGTTGGGGTAGTCGTTGAGGTCGCGGTGCTGCGTGAAGGTGACGTCGACAGAGGCGCGTACCGGCGTGCCGTCACTCTGGAACAGGGTGAACTTCTGCGTCATCTGGGTGATGACGGCCACGAAGCGAAAGACGCCCCATTCAAAGGCCACGCCCGGCGGCGACGTTTTTTGATTGCCCTGCGCCGGTTTCGGTTCCATAAACTTCCACAGTTTGTTGGTCGTCTGGCTTACGTCTTCGCCCGCCTCATAGGTGTCGAAGAGCAGGGTAAGCTTCAGCGTTTGCGCGCCAGACTTTTTGAATTCGACCTGCGGCGTGGTGGAGCGGTTGCGCGATTTTTCCTCGTAGGTGTTGGACTTGGAGACGGTGTACTCAAACGGGTTGAACATGCAGTCCACCGCTTGGCCGGACTCGTTGCCGCTGTCGTCTACTTCGTAAATCCTGGCCGCGACCAGGTTGCCTCGTGTGTTTGCCATTTTAGTTGCTAGTTGTTCGTTGATAGTGGTTAGTAACGGCCGTGCGCGCGTTCCCATTCCACCGCCAGGCGGGTACGCAGGTCGGTGTAGACGCGGCGGGCCAGGTCGTCGATGTCGATGGCGGCGGCGGCCTGTTCTTCAGGGTTGGCGGTGGTGGGTGCGGGGGGAACGGCCGTTTCCGTTTCCACATCTGTGTCTTCTTCACGCTGTAAGCTGTCGGCTTTTAGCTGTAAGCTGTTAGCCGTTGGCTGTTCACTGTTAGCTGTTGCTTGTCCCGGCGGTTTCTTGCCGATGAGTTCCCACAGATCGGTGGGGAGCGGGCCGATTTCGGTGGGGGTGGTGGGTTGGGTGGTTGGTTGGTTGGGTGGTTTGGTGGTTGGGTGGCGTTGGGCGACGGCCGTTCCTGGACGCGGGCGGCGGGGCAGCAGCAGTTCTACTGATGAATCGGTGGGTTGCCCGGCGGCGACTTTGCTCAGGGTCTCGCGCACCTGGGTTTGTTCGGGGGCGGTGGGGGAGATGGTTGGTTGGTTGGGTTGGTTGGTGGGTTGGGTTGGTTGGTTGGTGGGTTGGGGGAGGCGCTGCACGGGCCAGACGGATTCCAGGGCGGGTTGGCGCTGCACAGGGGCCGAACCGCCGCCGCCGCCCGGAGCGGCCACGTTGGACGTGCCGCCAATGGTCACGCTGCCCCCGGCGCTGAGGCCGCCGCCGATGTTGGCGCTGCCGCCGATATTGACGCTGCCGGATACACTCAGACCGCCGCCTACTTTGGCCGCCCCGCCAACGGTGGCGCTGCCGCCGACCGTTACGCTGCCATTGCTTTTGAGCAGGGCGCCCGCTGACAAATTTTGGCCTACGGTGACGTTGTCGCCCTTCACCACCCCGCCGACGGTGGCCGCCTGCCCGACGCTGACGTCGCCGGTGGCCAGGATGGCCGCGCCCACGGTGGCGTTTTGGCCCACATCCACCCCGCCAATGCCCAGCAGGGCCGCGCCCGCCTCCGCCGCGCCGCCTACCGTCATCCCGCCTGTGGCCTGGATGTTGCCGCCAGCGGTGACGTTTTGGCCGACGGCCGTGCCGCCGCTCAATTTGGCCGCGCCGCCGCTGGAAATATTTTGACCGACGCTTGTCGCCCCTTTGAATTGGGCTGTGCTGCCGGCCACTACGTTTTGTCCTACGGCGGTGGACCCTTTGAAGGCCGCCGCGCCGCCCGCGTTCACATCCTGCCCGGCGGCGACAGGTCCGGCGGCGAGGATGGCCCCGCCTACTGCGGCGTTTGTGCCGGTGGTGACGGGGCCGCCGAAAACGGCCGTGCCGCCAATCGTCGCCCCGCCGCCCACGTTAGCCGCGCCGCCCACCGCCGCCGCGCCGCCGACAGTGGCTGCACCGCCTACCGTCAGGCTCCCGGCGGACAAATTGCCGCCGATGTTCATGTTGCCGTTAACGGCCGTGGGGCTGCCGCTGCCGTCATCGCCAGGGCCGGTGGGCGGGCCGCCCAGTGGGGCTGTTGGCGCGCCGCCCCCTGCCGCCGGAATGTCGGCAGGGGGATTGGAGGTAGGGGCCTGATTGCCGTTGGTGGCGGGTGGCGCAGTTGGGGTGTCGTCGGGATCGCCTGGGGCGCGGAAAATGTCGGGCGGCGTTGGGGCCGGGTTGTTTTTCTGCCTGTGGCCGTCGTAGATGGCTTGCAGGCGCGACCATTCGGATTTCGGATTTTCGATTGCGGAGTGCGGAGTGAGGGGTGGGGTTTCCGCAGGAGGGAAATGAATTTGCGCCGGGGAAAAATTATTTTGCGCCGGGGAGATTTTATTTTGCCCCGGGGAGTTTGTGGTTTCCGCCTTGGAAAAATTAATTTCCGCATTGGAGTTTGAAATTTCCGCATTGGAAATTGAATCCTGGGGCACGATGCGGCCGGGCACAGCGCGGGCGGCGTGGGCGAAGGGGACGTGGACGCCGTCCTGTCCGGCTTCTGAGGCGCGGAACAGGGTGGAAACGGCCGTGTGCCGCTGCACTCGCCGCCACAAAGGGCTTTCGCCGTCGGTTATCCGGTTATTGTTTCCCGTTACCTGTTGATTGTCGGTCATTTCAGATATTCCCTCTCCCCAGCCCTCTCCCTGTGGGAGAGGGAGCCGGTTCCCCTCCCGGCGGGAGGGGATTAAGGGGAGGGTGTCTTACACATTCACTGTAATTTCCCCACACGCCAATTCCAAGGTCTGGATGGCGACGCTGTTTTCGCTGCTTTTAAGCTGCGGGCCGGTCCATTTCACCGGGTAGGCGTCGGCGGCGTGCCAGGAGATGATGGTATTTTTCTGGCTGTCGAGCAGGGAGATGGTTAACGGCCGTCGCGTAAACTGCTCGCTCATCGTGTCCACGTACCAGTTCACCAGTTCGCTGGCCCCCACGCCATTCTTCAGGACGATTTTGGCCCCTTTGCGGCGGCCGGGAAGCTGGTGGGTGAAGGTATTCAGCCCGCCTTCTTTCACTTCTTCAATTTCCCACTCAATCGTCGGCAGCGTGCATTCCGTAAACGCGCCGTAGGGCGTGCCGTCTACGTCCACCACAAAGCGGAAAACTGCATGAGTTGTGTCGCGGATAGTTGAGTCGCTCATCGTGTCTCTAGTCTCTACCTTCTTCTTTTCCGTTCCCGCTCCAGGCGCAGCTCTTCTTGCAGGAGGGCATAGACCTTATCGGCCACCTGCTGCACAATCTCCGGCGTGAGGGACTTCGCCTGTTTGTCTGCTGGTTTATCGGCCATCTTGTTTGTTCGCCGGGCCGGGGCGTGAACGCCCCGGCAGAATCACGACGCCGGGTAAACCCGGCTTAGAAGCCTGTTAGCCCCGTTTACGGGGCGTTGTGTCTTTGCCGGGGGCTTTAGTTCCCGGCATCTTCACCCGCTCAGCGGCGCTACCTGCAAATGAAACGAGGTGCTGCACGCCGGGCAGGTCGCGCCGACGAGCACACTGTCGCTGCTGTTGAGGCGCAGGTAGAGGTCTTCCAGGTAGGCTAGGTCGGCGGTAAAGAGGCGCTCGATGATGGCGGGGGTAACGGCCGTTACCGCCCCCAACGCCACCACCACCCGGCTCAGCAGCAGCACCGGCAGGTAAGCCCGGTTGTCCTGCACGCGCGGGTCGCGCAGCGGCTCGATTTCGTCCAGGGCGGTAGAAAGGCGCATACGGCCGTGGCGATGAAGCTGCCCCATCTCATCCAGGTATCCTCGCGGAAGCGTAAACTCAAATTCAACTTGCATAGTAGTTAATGGGTGTTCAGGTGTTCCAGTGTAGAGGTGTTCAGGTGTTTAGGTCTTCAACGATGCAGGAATACAAGCACTCGTGCTACCTGAGCACTTGAACACTTGAACACTTGAACACCTGATCACCTAAACACTTGAACACTATTTCACCCGCACGATGTACTCGTGGGCGATGGTCAATTCCTCAATGCCGATTTCGTTACTGTCGGCTTTGGGCTGCGGACCGGTTACTTTTAGCGGCCAGGCGCGCTCGAAATTCCAGCGCGCCACCTCTTCCAGCTTCTGGTCAAACATGACGATGGAGCCATCGCGCCGCGCGCCGTCCACATCGCCATCTTCCACCTGCTTGCGCCAGTCCCAGATATCCATGTTGCCGGTAATGCCCCGCTTCAGGACGATGTTTTCCCACTTCAGGCGGCCGGGCAGCTTCAAGACAACCTCCTGCCCCTTCTCCGTCACCACCTTGTGCTCAATCGCCTCATGCTCGGACCCCAGCCCGGAGCATTCGGTGAAGTAGCCGGTGACCACTCCCTGAATGTCTACGCCAAAATGAAACCCAACAAGCGGATCAGTTCGTTCTGCCATTTCTTACTCTCCTTGTTTATAAACAGGGGCTTCGGAAGACCCTAAGGGTTTTTCGTCGCTTGCAACAAAAACACCCGAGGTCAAACCCTAAGGGTCTACATAGATCGCCCGTTTGCCGTTACGCTTCGGCGTTTGCGCCGGCCCATTGGCTGAGGCGGAAGATGACAAACTCGGCCGGTTTGACGGGAGCCATACCGATTTCGATGATCAGCTGGCCCAGGTCGCGCACTTCGGCCGGATTTAGTTCCTCATCGCACTTCACGTAAAAAGCCTGCTCCGGCGTGGCCCCAAACAACGCCCCGCTGCGCCATACCAGGCGCAGGAACGAGGTCACATCACGCGTAACTTTGGCCCACAGCGTGCTGTCATTGGGTTCAAACACCACCCAGCCCATGCTGGCCTCCAGCGAAGCGCCGACCATGATGAAGAGGCGGCGCACGTTGATGTAGCGCCAGGAGCCATCGCTGCTGAGCGTGCGCGCGCCCCATACGCGGATGCCGCGGCCGGGGAAAGAGCGAATGCAGTTCACGCCAATGGGGTTCAGGCCGTCTTGCTCGCCTTTGGTCAGGTTGATTTCCAGGTTGGTTGCGCCCAGAACGACTTCGTTGGCCGGAGCTTTGTGCACGCCGCGCTCACTGTCTGTGCGGTTGTAGATGCCCACGATGTGACCGCTAGGCGGCACCATTTTGCTGGTCTGGGGACTGTCGCTGAGGTCGGCCACTTCGATCCAGGGGTAGTACATGGCGGCGTAGGCGGAATCGAAGTTGACCTGGTTGCGCCATTCTTTGACCTGCTGGGCGTTGAGGCCGGGCGGCGTATCCAGGATGGCGAAGCGGTATTTCTGATTTTCGCAGTGGGCGATCATGGCCGTCTGCACCTGTTTGACCATCTCTTTGGCGGCGTTGGAGCCATCGTAGCCGGCCATGAGGTCGGGGCAGAGGATGAGGCTGACGTCGTCGAGGGCTTCCAGGCCATTGATGCCGGTGCGCTCGGCCACGTCGCCGATGAAGTCGACGGCCGTTAACGGACCAGCGGCCGGGGCAGCCGGCGCAGAAGCCGCTTCGCCCTCACCGCCTTCTTCCTTCTTCTTGGCGGCGCTGCGGGAGCGGGAGGACTTGGCTTTTTCCGATTCCATCTCCTCCAGCGCGCGCAAACTGACGACGTAGCACGGGCCGCCGCCATTGGCGAAGTAGCCATACACGGCATCCGGCAAAAATGCGCCGGTGGTAAAACCACCAAAAATATCGCTGAACTGCGTCCAATTGGTGACCAGGGTCGGCACGTTGAGGCAGGAAGCGATGGGAATACGCTCGCCGCTTTCAGGGTCGAGCGCTTTGCGGCTGGCCTCGGCGGTAATGCCGACAAAAGCGGCCACCGACGTGCCAACGGCTTGAATAGGTTTGGTGCCCCGGTCGACTTCTTCGACGTAGACACCGGGAGATGCGTAACTGACTGCCATTTTCTTTCTCCTTAAAAAAATAGGACACGGATACACGCGGATAAACACGGATGTTCGGTTGTGACCGTGCCCGGCGGGGCGCGGTTTTTACGGACTTGTTGTCTGTTCATGGGTTTATGTGGTGTCCACGGATCAAATTCATCGTTCATAGTTCGACGTTGTAGTCTCCGGCGGGGACGGTAATTTTCTTTTCTTGGGGCTTACTGCGGCCGGTCCAGGCGAGCAAGGTATAGCTGCCGGAGGGAACACCCAGGAAGCGGTAACGGCCGTTTTCGTCCGTCGTCACCATGAACCCGGTCCCTTTCAGGGCCACGTCGATGCCGCGCTGCGGTTCCGCGCCTTTGAGGAGCGTGCCGCCAATGGTGTTGGCGGTAACGGCCGTTTCTGCCGCCATCTCCTCCCGCCTGGGGTTGGCCGACTGGCCAAGCCGCATGGTCAGCGATTGGACGGCCGGGCCGGTGACCACGCTCCACGGATCCAGCGCCAGGGTGATGATGTAGGGGATAGACGGCCGTAACTCGTTGTCCAGCGCGCTCCACACCTCGGCCGGGTTGGTCAGCCGGTCGTGGGCCGCCAGCCGCGCCTGAATGTCGAAGGTCGGGTTTTGCAGACTGCCCACCAGCCGATCCTCCGGCAAAATGGGGTAGCGGAACAAGGCCAGCAGGCAGCGCGTTAGCAGCCGGTGCTCGTCGCCAGGGTCGCTGGCCCAGGTAGTGAGCATGTAGGTGCAGTCCACGCGGAAGGGGGTGCGCTTGCGGGCGGCGGGGTCCAGGGGACGGCCGTTGCCGTTGACAGGCTGCCACTGGTGCTGGCGCAAGGTGTTGTTCTCGCGCACGTCATAGAGGAAAAAATTGACCGTGGGCTTTGCCAGCTTCGCGCTCCACTCGCGCGTCGGCTGCTCAAACTTCACGTCGATTTCGCCGTTTTTGATAGGCAGCTCTTCAACGAGCAGCTTCTTGATGGTCTGGTCTAAATCGGTAATCACAGCTCAAGCTCTTCCTCTTCGGGTAGTTCCTGCATCTGGATTTCTTCTTCTTCCTCCACTTCCTGCATTTGCAGCTCTTCCTCTTCTTCGACGGGCTGGTTCATCACCATGTCGGCCACGCTGTCGGCCTGCGCCTCGAACTGGTCGTTGGGGTCATTGACGGTGAGCTTGCCCTGGACGTTGGGCGCAGACGCGCCCTGCTGCACAACGTGGGTCAGCTCGTGGGCGATAAGATGCTGGCCATCGCTGGAAGCGGGGTCGTACGCGCCGGCGCGAAAGAAAACGTCGCTGCCGGTGGTGAAGGCTTCGGCGCCAAGCTGGCGGCTGAGCTGGTCGGCCTGGGCGTCGGTGTGGACGGTGACGCCGCTGAAATCCTGGCCCATCGTCTGCCCGGCTTTTTGGGCGATGTCGCCATCCAGGCTGCCGCCGCTGCCGCGCTGCCGGTTGATGGATGCGGCCGTTTCCTCATCCACCTCGCCCCCGCCGTCGCTGCTGCGCTGGGCCAACAGGCGCTGCACGGCCGTGTTGCCCAGGGTTTGCTGCATTTGCGTCACCGTGCCGCTGTCCAGCCGGTGCTCGATCTGGTCACGGGTGAGGGGTTCGGCGGATTGGGGGGAAACGGCCGTTTTCCGTTCCGGCCGGTTCACATTTTTCTTGTCGTCTAACTGGTATTCGGCGGGCATAGGGCCTCCAAAAAAACGGGGGATTGGAGATTGGAGATTAGAGATTTGGGAACTCTCAATCTCCAATCTCTAATCTCAAATCTCAAATAACCCTTCCTCAATCAGCCGCCCCATCTTCTGGTATTCGCGGCGGGCCGCGTGGAGGAAGTGGCGCAGGTGGACGGACTCGTCATCCTCGGCGGCCAGGAAGGCCGCCGCCAGGATAATGTTGCGGATGGAGCCGCCGGCCAGTTCAAAGCGTTCGGCCAGCAGGTGAAAATCAGCGTCGGCGGCCAGGGGCGTTTGCGGCGGCACGTTGACGCGCCAGATGCGCTCGCGGTCGGCGGGCTGCGGGAAGGGAAATTCAACGGCAAAGTGCAGGCGGCGGGTAAACGCCTCATCCAGATTGGCGCGCAAATTGGTCGCCAGGATGACCACGCCGTCGTAAGCCTCCATCCGCTGCAGCAGGTAGCTGATTTCGATGTTGGCGTAACGGTCGTGGCTGTCCTTTACCTCCGAGCGCTTGCCAAAAATGGCGTCGGCCTCATCAAAAAAGAGGATGGCGTTGCTGGTGGCCGCTTCGGTGAAAATGCGGTCCATGTTCTTCTCCGTCTCGCCGATGTATTTGCTGACGAGCGCGGAGAGGTCGATTTTGTACAGGTCCAGGCCGAGCGCCCCGGCCATCACGTCGGCGGCCATTGTTTTGCCCGTGCCCGATTCCCCGGCGAAGAGGGCGTTCAGCCCTTTGCCCAGGGCCAGTTTGCGATCAAAGCCCCAGGCGCCGTAGACGGTGGGGCGCTGGCGCACGGTGTTGACCATCTCGCGCAGTTGGGCCAGGGTGTCGGGCGGCAGGACGATGTCGTCCCAGGTGTAGCGCGGGCGGATTTTGACCGCCAGGGCAGCCAGCCTCTGGTTGGAATGGGCACGGGCGGCGGCGAAGAGGTCGGCCTCGTTCAGCGGTTCACCGCGCCAGCGGGCCAGGTCGCGAGCAGTGGCAGCGGCGGCGGCAATCTGGCCGGGCGTGAAGCGGAAATGGGCGGCGACGGCATCGGGCGAGGGGCCATCGGGCAGGTGGCGCTGCCACAAGTCGCGGCGGCGCGGGTAGTCGGGGCGGGGGAAAGTGACGCGGAAGAACGGCCGTTCTCGTTCCCCATCCGCCTGCCATTCCTGCTCTCCGGCCAGCACGACGGTGTGGGGATAGGCCAGCAGCAGGCAAAAGAGCGTGGGAGGGAAACGGCCGTCGTCGTCCAGCAGCCCTTCCCAGCCGGTGAGGTAGAGCGCGGCCTGGTAGAGACGGCCGTCGCGCAGAGCCAGCCGCAGCCCTTCGTCGGCAGCGAGATCAGCCTGGGCCAGGGCAGACAGGTCGAGCGTAAACAGCGGCTGCCCGTCATCGTGGGCCAGATGGTGCGCGGCCTCCTGTTTGCCGGTCCCCGGTGGACCGGTAAAGAGGTAGAGAGGCGGGCGGGTAGGAAGCGACGAGCGGCAGGCGACGTGCTGCAGGTGGTGGAGAAGGTCGGGAGAAACACGCTGCGGCGGATGAGCGGGCGGCAGTTGGACCAACGCGGCGGCGGAGGTGAGCTGCGGGTCGAGGGTGTCGCCATCGAGCAAAAACTCGACGACGCTGGGAGCGACGCGCAGGAAATGGGCCAGCCGGGTAGCCGCGATGTTCAGGCCATCAGTGAAGCAGAACAAGAGACGGTGGGCCAGGAGACGGCCGTTATCGGCCAACATTCGCCGCTGCTGGAGTTTTTCGTGGAAGCTGGTGGTGAGCAGGTTGAGGGCCAGGTCGATAGACGGCCGTTTGCGGGTCACGTCGTCTTGCAGGTAGGCGTACAGGCGCTCGTAGCGGGGATCAATTTCCGGCGCCAGGGCGATGAGCAGAACGTCGGTTTCGGCGGGCGATAGATCGAAGGTGTGCGCCAGATGCGCGAGGCGCAACGGTACGCCGGCAGCTTCGCTGGCCTGGGTACGGGCATTCCATTCCTGCCGGGCCTGATCCAGGACGGCGGCGAAGTCGGTATCAAGGGGTTGGTGGCCGTAGCCGTTACCGTTGGCCCACACGTGGCCGCCGATGCCCTGGCCCAGCAGGGTATCGGCGTGATCGTCGCTGACATAGAGGCCGCGAAAGTCATCATCGGGCTGGAGGCCGTTGGCGCGGGCGCGGGCAATGGCCCACTGGACGCGCACATCAAGGACGGCCAGTCCGGCCAGCAGATGGGCCTGGCTGTCGGCGTAAGGGGTGATGATGGCGGGGGGAACGGCCGTTACGCTCATAAGCCTTCGACTGCCTCTTGTTGATCGTGCAAGTAGTTGGAGATGATCGGGCTGATGGCGGCAGGATTGCGGAAGTAATGGCGCTCACCAGTCTGCACGTGGTTGATCCAACCACGCCATTCACCGGCGTCGCCGGTAGGTTCTTTCCAGATGCGAATGACGAAAGAGTGGGCTTCCTTTTCAAAGTCGGCCATCGTTTCGCCGGAATCGTTATCCATAGGTTCTCCTGTGGGGAGAAGGAATTGTTGGGCAGTGCGTTTGTTTGTTGGTTGTACAGTCAAGCTAGCCAGCAACAGACTTTCCAAGCAACGTATTACATTTTTCCGTCGCGGCCATTGTAGAAGGGGAGTCTCACAAAAGTCTCACAAGGGGAGTCAAAAAGGGACTTTAAACGCAAAAACGCCAAGAGGCAGAAGGCACAAAGAATTTTTCCCTCCATCTTTTCGCCCTTTTGCGACCTGGCGTCAATGTTTTGTGTTTTTAGTCCCCGTTTAGCAGGGAGTTTAAACGCTCGCCGGCACGGAGGAAATCCTGGTAGGCGGTGTGAACGGCCGCATCGGCGGCCGGGGGGTGTTGGCGGCGTTCTTCGAGAAGCCGCTCGTAGAGACGGCGGGTTTCGGGCAGGGGGAGAATGTGGAGTTCTTCGAGGAGGAGGCGGGCGCAGTCATGGA
The DNA here is from genome assembly GCA_020634395.1 of Ardenticatenaceae bacterium. GTDB lineage: Bacteria > Chloroflexota > Anaerolineae > Promineifilales > Promineifilaceae > Leptovillus. Next base: position 196,910 of record JACKBU010000003.1, read on the forward strand.
ATTGTTGAATGGCCTCGCTGGACCGGCCAAGCTGCCAATAGCAGAGCATGAGCGCCCGGTGCACCTCTTCGCGCAGGGGGTCGGCGGCGAGAATGGTGTGGCCGTGGCGCAGCGCTTCGGTATATGCCTGGCGAGCAAGGCAGGCGGCCATGAGTTCGCCGAGAGCCTGGAGGTGGCGGCGAGCCAGTTGTTCGCGGACGGTGAGGATCCATTCCGCGTATAGGCCATCGAACAAATCGCCCTGGTAGAGGGCCACGGCCGTTTGCAGGCATTGTTCGTGTTGGTCGTGCGGCGCCTGTTGGGCCAGTGAGAGGGCTTGCTGGAACTGATGCAGGTCACAAGAAAACGGCCGTAGCGGAGTGAAGGCTATCCAATCGCGGGAAGTGTGCAGGTAAACGGCCGTGTCTAAACCCAGCTCGGCAAATATAGCGCGCAGCCGCCACAAGACCGTGTTCAGGCGACCACGGGCGTTCTGAGGTGAGCCATCAGGCCAGAGTATCTCGATTACTTTTTCGCGATGGTGCTCCGTTTCCGGGTAAAGAAGCAGGTAACCAAGCAGTTCTTCAACGTGATGAGTGGGAAACGAAGTGATGGTTTTGTCTTGATACTGCATCCGAAGCTTGCCGAAAGCTTGAACATGCAGAAAGGCCATGCACAGATCCTTATTGAACGAGGTAACATGCGGGTTAGGATGCAGGCTGTGAAGCGGGATTTGTACGGTTAGAAGCAGGTGGTGAACAACGTAACGGGCACATTATAACATAACGTTTGCGCCAACGGATAGGGGTGATTTTTAAAATATACGCCAGAGCGGCGTGAAGGGCGCATAAAAATATTGTTTCCAACTGCGGTCCAGTGAAATTTGCGTAAATAAAATCCCAAAGCCAATTTTGAGCTTGCTAGAATGGCACTACATTGTAATGGATGTGGCAGCCGGGCAGCAGACAGGCCCGGCATGGCGAGGCAGTTATGTTAGAAGTGGCACAAGTTGACCAATTGGCACTCTTGCAAACGACATTCCCCGAACTAGGACCAGACGATATACAAACGCTGCGGCAGGCGGCTTCTTCCCAGTTTTTCGCAGCTGGCACGACTGTTTGCCGGGCAGGTGAACCGGGAACTTCTCTGTTTGTACTGGCAGAGGGTGAAGCAGACATTATCGTACATGCCAATCCCGACATCGAGATTTTGATTGATACCGTCGGGCCAAATACCTACTTCGGCGAGATGGCGTTCCTGGGAGAAACGACCCGTACAGCCACGATTCGCGCCCGGACCGACTGTCATACGCTGGTCATCGACCATACAGATTTTTTGCCCATTGCCCACACCAACCCGCAACTGCTGCGCACCTTGCTGCGGCAAATCATCGGTCACCTGCGCCGCAACGATATCGCCGTGATTCAAGAATTAAACGTCAAAAACTCCGCTTTGGAGAAAGCGTATGCAGATCTGGCGGCGCAGGAGGAACTGCGCAGCCAGTTTATTGCCACGCTCTCGCATGAGCTGAGGACGCCTTTAACGGCCGTCAAAGGGTTCCTCAGCCTCATCAATCAAGGAGCCATCAAAGGCGATTCCCTGCAAGTGGCCCTGAACTCCATCACCCGCAACGTCGACACCATGGTGGGCCTGACCAACGACCTGCTGATTTTGTACGAAATGCACCCCACCGCCGCCGAATACCAGCGCGTCAGCCTGCCCGACATCCTCATCGAAGCCCTGAACGCCGCGCGTGAATCGGTGAACGGCGCCTCTGCCAGAGTGACCCTGGATATTGCCCCGGACATTTCCATCGTGTATGCTGATCGCCGCGCCCTCGTATTGGCCGTGCGCGCACTCATCGAGAACAGCTTCAAGTTCAATCCAGACCATACGCCGGTCCAGATCCGGGCCTACCACCACGCGCCAAACGAGGTAGCTATCAGCGTAACCGATGAAGGGATCGGCATTGCCCGCGAAAACTTATCGCGCATTTTCGAGGCCTTTGTCCGCATTGAGCAAGAAGGGGGACAGTATTTGTTTCCCGGCCTGGGCGTGGGGCTGACGATTGCCAAGTTTGTGGTGGAACGGCAAAACGGCCGTCTCATCGTCGAAAGCACCCTCGGCGCAGGCAGCACGTTTACCATACTTCTCCCCCAACCGGCCTGATTTCCCGCGCTCCCAAGCAACCGAATAGTAGAGGGAAGCTGGTGGAAGAGAAACGGCCGTTACAAGCCACGCCCCAATATTCCCCGCAAAACCTCCCCAAAAGCAAGATCCATGACCCTAAATTTCCCCCGATTTGACTCTCAATTGACAGTCTCAAGCATTTGTTATAGAATTTTTGTTAAAATTGAAACCTATTGAACCCTTAAAATTTAAAATGCGCGACCCTAGATCATTAACACTTGTTAAGTCCCGTTTGTTCAGGTATAGTTTTAACCCGCAGTTAGAGGAGAGATGCTTGACGAAACAATCAACTCCCCCCCTGGTTTGAAACCGTTCCAAGCATCACACGACACAAATCAAGTGCAAAAAAACTATCTCATATCAAACGGGGTAACATGGCCCATTTACTCGAAGTAGAAAATCTTGTAACCAGGTTTTATACCGAAGAAGGAATTGTTCACGCAGTAAACGGCATTTCTTACACCCTTAACGAGGGTGAAGCAATGGCCATCGTTGGTGAAAGCGGGTCCGGCAAATCTGTCGGCGTCCTGTCCATCATGGGCTTAATTCCTAGTCCACCCGGGCAGGTCGAAGCCGGCAAAGTTATATTCAACGGCAGGGATTTGCTCAAGCTTTCCAAAGAAGAGGTGCGCCACATTCGTGGCCGCGAAATGGCGATGGTTTTTCAGGATCCCATGACCTCTCTAAACCCTGTCTTGACAATCGGCCGTCAAATGACTGAAGCCCTGGAGTTACATTTAGGCATGAACAGGGAACAAGCCAATGAACGCGCAGCCGAAATGATGACGCTAGTTGGCATCCCCAATGCCTTGGATCGCTTGAGTGATTATCCCCACCAATTCTCAGGCGGCCAGCGGCAGCGCATTGGCATCGCCATGGCTCTTTCCTGCAATCCCTCCCTCCTCATCGCCGACGAACCCACCACGGCCCTAGACGTCACCATTCAAGCCCAGATTGTAGACCTGGTCACCAGGCTGCGAAAGCAGCTGGGCATGGCTATCATCTGGATCACCCACGATTTGGGAGTTGTTACCAGCGTGGTCGAAAAGGTCGCCGTCATGTATTCCGGATTCATTGTCGAATCCGCTCCAGTCAGGCAGTTATATCGGCACACAAGTCACCCCTACACCTTAGGCCTACTGGAATCCCTCCCTCAGGTTGACGCAAAACAAAAGAAACGGCTCATTCCTATTCAAGGGCTACCGCCCGATCTACTTAAAGAACCCAAATTCTGTCCTTTTGCTCCCCGCTGCCGCTACGCTATCGAGCGTTGTTGGGAAGAGAATCCCCCTCTAGAAGCTGTCGCTCCGGATCACTATTCGGCTTGTTGGCGTTGGGAAGACGTCCGAGACGGCCTACGTATCAGCGCTGAAAGCGTGCAGCAACAAACCGCAACCGTTGGAGGGGCAGCATGAGCCAGTCAAACAATCACAACAACAGCAACCAAGAAGTCCTAATAAAAGTTTCCAATCTTAAAAAACACTTTCCTATTCGTCGCGGCGTGTTCCGGCGGCAGGTAGGGGCGGTCCAGGCCGTCGATGGCATCTCCTTCAATATCTATAAGGGAGAAACCCTCGGTCTGGTAGGTGAAAGCGGCTGCGGCAAATCAACGGCCGGTCGCACCATTTTGCAATTACTAACCCCGACAGAAGGAAAAGTCTATTTTGGCGACGAAGAACTAACCGATTTGAATCGAAGTCAGTTACGCCGGAAACGCCGCCACATGCAAATGATTTTCCAGGACCCCTATGCCTCCCTGAATCCCCGTATGCAAGTAGGCAGTATTATTGGTGAACCTTTGCAAATCCACGGCATTGGCAACGCCGCCAGCCGTAAAGAACGTGTTCAAGAACTGTTGAGTCTGGTAGGGTTAAATCCGTACTTTGTAAAACGCTATCCCCATGAGTTTTCTGGTGGCCAGAGGCAGCGTATCGGCATTGCCCGTGCTTTGGCTACCAATCCTTCCTTTATCGTTGCCGACGAACCAATCTCCGCGCTGGATGTATCCATTCAAGCTCAAGTTGTTAACTTATTAGACGATCTGAAATCAGAACTGGGCCTCACATACCTGTTTATTGCCCACGATCTCTCCATGGTGCGGTATATCAGTGACCGTGTGGCCGTCATGTACCTGGGACGTATTGTGGAAATGGGCGTTCGGGACGATGTTTACGATCATCCGCTACACCCCTACACCCAGGCCCTGCTCTCCGCCATCCCCATCCCTGACCCTGATAAAGAAGCTACAAGGAAGAGGATCATTTTGGAAGGTGACGTACCCAGTCCGGCCAATCCCCCCACTGGGTGCCGCTTCCATCCGCGATGTTCCTATGCTACGGATATCTGTCGGCGTGAAGATCCTGAATTCCGTAATTTAGGTACGGAGTCACAGCCCCATATGGTGGCCTGCCATCATGCCGAGAAGTTCCTCTAAAGAAGGGTTATCTGATTAGCCCTTCATTGGCTTACCGGAGGATGAGTTGTATACAGACATAGATTAAAGGAGGTGATGCCTGAATACGAGTTGAGGTGATGGAAAATATTTCAAGCGTTACAGTTTTACTTTCACACAAATCTTGGAGGAGGTTTATTTAGATGTTCAATAAGAAGACTGGTCTGTTAGTGGCCATGATTATGATCTTCGCCGTTTTGTTGGTTGCCTGTCAGCCAGAAACCGTTGAAGTGGTGAAGGAAGTTCCCGTAGAGGTGACCCGTGTTATTACCGAGACGGTCACTGAAGCCGGTGAATCGATGGAAGTCACCCGTGTGGTTACAGAAGAAGTGGTTGTTACAGCAACACCGGAACCTGCGGCTCCTGTTAGCAATGCAGCCCCCAATCCTGGCACCTATACAACCATTACGTTTGGTGATCCCGATACATTGGATCCAAACCTGGCTTATGATACGGCAAGCTCTGGCGTTATCATGCAGGTAATGGAGCCCTTGATTTGGTACAACCACAAGGATGCCACCAGCTATATTCCGATCCTGGCGATGGAAGTCCCGAGTCTGGATAATGGCCTCATTTCCGAAGATGGCCTCACCTACACCTTCAACATTCGCCAGGGCGTTACCTTCCAGGATGGCGGCACACTGGAACCCCACGATGTAGCTTATACATTCTGGCGCGGTTTGCTGCAGTCTGACGTGAACGGCCCGCAGTGGCTATGGCTTGAACCTATCATGGGTTACAGCACTTGCTATGACATCACTGAAGGTATCGATCCTGAGTGTGGATTGGCCGGTGACCCGACTGCTGTTCAGGCTGCCGATCCGGACGCCCTCGCCGCCGTTTGCGAGCAGGTGAAAGCGGCCGTTGTGCCTGATGATGAAGCTGGCACGGTAACCTTTAACCTGGCTCAGCCTTGGGGACCTTTCCTGGCCACAATGGCGGGTTTCAGCTACACACTTGATCAAGAATGGACCATGGCCCAGGGCGATTGGGATGGCGACTGCGCCACCTGGCAGAATTTCTACTCCCCCGGCGCGGAAAACAGCGTGATTACGGATAAAATCAACGGCACCGGCCCCTACATCCTGGATCACTGGACTCCTAACGAAGAGTATGTCCTGGTCGCCAACCCCAACTACTGGCGTGCCGAGGGTGATCCGATGTGGGAAGGTGGCCCGTCTGGTGTGGCGAGCATTGATACCGTCATCGTTAAAAACGTGAATGAATGGGGAACGCGCTTCGCCGCTCTGCAAGCTGGAGATGCCGAAAACGTAACCGTTCCGTTGGAAAACTACACGCAGGTCGATCCTTTGGTCGGCGAGATTTGCGATTACAAAACCGATGATTGCGTACCAAGTGACAATCCCGATGGTCCGCTGCGGGTGTGGAGCGATCTCCCGTCTGTGAGTCGTGACAACGTGTTCTTCAACTTCGGTGTAGCCACGGACGAATCCGGAAACAACCCCTATATCGGCAGCGGTCAACTGGATGGAAATGGTATTCCAGCTGACTTTTTCTCTGACATCCATGTACGTCGTGGCTTTGCAGCCTGCTTCGACTATGACACATTTATCGCCGAAGCTCAGAATGGCAAAGGCATTCGCAATAACGGCCCCATTATTCAGGACATGCTTGGTTACAATCCGGATGGCCCGTACTTCGAGTATAACCTGGATGTCTGCGCCGATGAACTGTCCCAAGCCTGGGATGGTGTCCTGCCTGACACTGGTTTCCGCGTACAATCGGCCTTCAATACCGGCAACACAACCCGCCAGACTGTAGGCGAAATCCTGCAGTCAAATCTGTCCCAGGTCAACCCGAACTACCAGGTTGAAACAGTAGGTTTGCCGTGGCCGACATTCTTGCGCTCCTTCCGTGCCGTCCAACTGCCGTTGGCTGTTAGTGGCTGGATCGAAGATATCCATGACCCGCACAACTGGGTGCAGCCATTTACTGTTGGCACGTACGCCGGTCGTCAGAACCTGCCGGATGAGTTACTCAGTCAGTTCAATGATCTGGTAACTGCCGGTGTGTTGGCTGCTGATCCGGCCGAGCGCGAACAAATCTATTATGAATTGCAGCAGGTTTATTACGACACTGCCATCCAGATTCCGCTTTCTCAGGCGTTGACAAATCGTTATGAGCAGCGCTGGGTGCAAGACTGGTACTATCGTGTTGGTCAGTTCTCTTCGTACTACTATGCGATGAGTCTGGCGACAGAGTAACTTACCAAGGTTACTCCTGGTCCATGACTTGATCCAGTTTCTTTGTAGTTAGTATTTTGGTGGGGGCTTTGACATATAGATGTATGACAAAGCTCCCACCAATTTTTCAAACAAAATACCGGAACCTTTTCATTGAACTTTTTTCCACGAATGGCACGAATACCACGATTGGTGATATTCGTGGCAAAAGGTTTGAAGAAATCCAATTAAAGTTGGAGGTTGGTTAAAATGACTGCTTATATTATTCGGCGGTTGCTGGTGTTGCCTATTATTCTGATAGGCGTGACACTTCTTATTTTTGCAATGTTGCAGGTGTTGGGTCCTGTCGAGCGCTCGGCGCTGTATGTACGCGATATCCCCCACTCAGAGACAGCGCTTGACGCGGTAATCAGACGTTACGGACTGGATCAGCCTTTCTACAAACAATATTGGTACTGGCTGGTGGGACGGGTCGATCCAGAAACGGGCGAGACGGTTGGCGGTGTACTGCGCGGCGAACTGGGTTATTCGCGTACCGGGCGGGAACCGGTAGTGGACACCTTGAAGCGACGCATTCCCATGACGGTTGAACTGGCCATATGGAGTATGATTCCCATCGTGTTTATTGGAATCTGGCTAGGCATTAAGGCGGCGCTAAACCATAACAAGTGGCCGGATCAGTTAGCACGTGTGGTAGCGATCCTGGGATATTCTTTCCCTACCTTTGTGTTTGGCTTACTGGTCCTGCTGGTTTTTTATGCCCGGTTGGGCTGGTTCCCGCCCGGCCGCCTTTCAACAGAGTTTAGTCAAGAAATTCTCAAGCCAGGCTTTGTGAACTACACACAGATGGTCAGTATTGATTCCCTTTTGAATCTGCGCTTTGATATATTTCTGGATTCGCTGCGCCATCTGATTTTGCCTGTGGTTACGCTTTCGTACCTTTCGTGGGCTTTGCTGCTGAAAGTAACTCGCTCTTCGATGTTGGAAGCTTTGCGTCAGGACTATGTGACAACTGCGCGGGCCAAGGGTCTTAGCGAAAAGGTTGTGGTAAACCGCCATGTACGCAAAAATGCGTTGATTCCGGTGGCTACCATTGCCGGTACAACGGTGGCTGCCTTACTAAACGGCGTAGTTATCACAGAGACTATTTTTAATTTGCCGGGGATTGGATCGGCGGCGGCAGCGGCAGCGTTGAGCCTGGACGTTTTGACGATGTTGGGTTTTGCGCTGTTTACGGCCGCGTTGTTCATCCTGGTCAACCTTGTGGTAGATATTATGTACGGGGTCCTGGACCCACGAGTCCGCTTAGAGTAGGGTTGGAGGTAAGACATGAGCGCAGATGTAGTTTCTTCTCCTGTACAGCTAGATGATGAATATTTGGATGAACAAAGCCGGTTAGAAAAGCTGGTAGGCCCGGAGTGGGCCAGACTATTGAGAGGGATTGTGACCAATCCGCTGTCGGTAGCCGGTTTGATTATCCTCGCCGGGTTTGTGTTAATGGCCGTGTTTGCTCCGGTTCTAGCACCGCCAATTAATGAAAACTGGGACTCTAAGATTATTCCGCGCGACGGATTTAGTGCGGAACCCAAACCGCCAGGCACGCCATGGGAACGAAACAAGCCGAATACCATTCCGTTTTGGTATGGTATTACAGGCAATGATGATTGGGTGCACCTTTTTGGCACGACCAGTGGGCAATATGACATCTGGTATGGTGTTATCTGGGGAAGCCGAACAGCATTGTTTGTAGGCACCCTGGTAGTGACGTCGTCGGCAATCATTGGCATCCTTATTGGATCAACGGCCGGATTTTATGGGGGATGGGTTGATGAAACCCTGATGCGTCTGGTCGAGATTTTCATTGCGTTTCCGTTCCTGGTGGCGGCTTTGATTCTGGCTTCGATCTTAGTGCCGATTTTTGGGCGAAGTATCTGGCCAGCATCAATTGCGCTGATTGCCTTTGGGTGGACAGGGTATGCGCGCCTGCTGCGCGGCGACATCCTGTCTACCAAAGAACGTGATTATGTGCAGGCAGCGCAGGCGAGCGGGGCGCGTGACATTCACCTGATTTTGCGCCACATTTTGCCGAACGCGATTTATCCGACGTTGGTTGTGTTATCGCTGGATATGGGCGCTATTGTGTTAAGTTTCGCAGCATTGAGCTTCCTGGGCATCGGCGTGCAAGAAGGGTATGCGGACTGGGGACAGATCGTCAGTTTTGCACGCTCCTGGATCCTGACGCTGGATAAGCACTGGTACATCATCGTGTTCCCCGGTATTGCACTTTTGCTGTATGGTATGGGCTGGAACCTCGTTGGCGACGCACTGCGTGATATTTTGGATCCGAAAATGCGCGGCAGATAACGTTTGAGTTGGAAGATCACTGATTGCGCAGATTGAAAGACGTTGGTTTGTTTGGACCTGAAGCTACATAGCACTGGCGCTTGATTTTTGAAGCGTGGCGACTATATCCATAAACAGGCGGGCTGCTCCAGGTAGCCCGCCTCTGTTTTGGGGTGTTTATTTATTTTAATGAATGAGGGGAGAGAAACGGCCGTTACCCACCCCACCCACTTCTCTCCTCCCTAACAACAGCAGCTATGCGTAAATTGCTTTTTTTGCCCGGATTGATCATCCTGCTCGTCGGGGCAACCTTTGACCTGGCATCACCGCCAGAACCGCCAGCGGCCCCATCGCCCTCAGCGGTTGCACCTGTGGGAACCACAGAACCGGCAGGCACACCCACACCGACACCTCTGCCAAGACCCAACATGAATCCTGACGATAGGTTGGCGCCTCCACCCACAGTGGAAAACCCGACCCAGGCCGATGACGGCGCGTACCTGTATTGGCTGTACTGCCTGCCCTGCCATGGGGACAAAGGCCAGGGTTTAACCGACGAATGGCGCGCGCAGTATCCTGAAGAGGAACAATATTGCTGGAACTCGGGCTGCCACGGCAGCAATCCGCCAGAACCCTATGGCTTTTTGATTCCGACAGTCGTCCCGGCGCTGGTAGGAGAAGACGGCCTGACACGGTTCGATACCCTGGGCGAAGTTTATTACTATGCCCGGGGAGCCATGCCGCTGGAAATGCCTGGCCGATTGACCGACGATGAATACCTGGCGGTTATGGCCTTTCTGGCGCAGAAACGGGATATTTGGGATGGCACGCCGCTGACGGAGCGCAGCGTGTTGCAGGTGCGCCTGCGTCCGGAAGAAGCACCGCCGGCAGAGCTGAGCACGCCCACGCCCGAGCCAACGGCCGTATCGCCAACGCGCTCTGCCCTGCCAGATTCGTCAACTGGCTGGCTGGTGGGGAGCGGGCTGCTGCTTAGCGCAGTCGCCATCATAGGAGGGTGGGGATTATGGCACCGATCCAGACGTTAAATGACCCGGATAAAAAACAGGCGGCGGGGCGGCCGTTTTCCGAGGGAAACGAATCGGTTCGCCCTGTTTATTACAAGTTAGCCGCACTGAACGGCGCGCTGATCGGGCTGGCCGTTTGTCTGGGAGTGTGGGGACGTGAAATCTTCATCCTGAGAAATCTGCCGGTGACACCCAAATACGGCAGCATTATTCTGGCCAGCCTGCTGGTGATTGGCCTGTGCAGTGTAACCGGCTGGCTGACTGCCCGGCTGGCGCGCACGGCCGTTACCGTTCTCCTGTGGCTGCTCACGGCCGTTCTCGTTACCTTCATCATCAGCTTCCAGCCGTTCCAGCTGCGTACGGCCGTCGTCTGGCTCACCAACCGTAAATTTTGGGGACTCAACACGTACCCGTTTGTCGATCTTTCTTCATTGTCCCTCATCGGCATAGTGGTAGCCGGCTTTTTTATTCTCCTGATACTGCTGCTGCTGGCTGTGTTTCAGGATTACCGGCTCACCAACCTGCAAGCGGAAATGGGAAACGGCCGTTGGCCAACCGGGCCGGTCTGGAAATCACTGCTGCTGCCCCTGCCCCTGGTTTTCCTGGCCGCCTTCCTCACCATTCAGATCATGGGCGCCGGTTCCTGGCAGGCCGTTCCCCTGGTCTACCAGGGCATCGAAGTAAGCCGCGCTTACGATGGCGACCTGTTTGAACTCGGGCGGCGCGAAGGCGTCAATTACAACGCACTGCGCGGGGTACGGGACCAGCTAAGTGCGGACTATTCGCTCACACTCAGCGAGATTGATCCGGTCAGCCTGACCACCAACGTGGCCGCTATATTCAGCGATGGCGCCTGGATCAACTGCCGCGTTGTCAACGAACAGCTCTCATACTGCTACGATGCCTCGCCGCCTTACACGTCCGGTCTGGCCGGACTGCTGGCCGGAGAAAGCGAACCCCCAGACTGCCAGGACTGCTTCCCGACCCCAGAGCCAACCGCACAAGCCTGGCTAGACGCCCACCAGGGCCAGTTCGGCAACGATCCCCACATTAGCCGGCAGGCCCAGTTTGGCAGCTACGTGATCATGACCCTAACTTCCAGCGATGGCAGCCAGACGGCCGAATGCCTGTTTCAGGGCGTCAGCAACGTCAAACTGCTGCGCTGCCAATCTATGCCCTGATCACCCAGACACCTAAAGCAGATCGGAGAGCACCATGACCCCCTTCTTAAAGTACCTCCTGGGCAGGCTGATAGCCATTCCCATTACGCTGCTCATCATCACGATGGTGCTGTACGGCATCATTATGTTGGCGCCACCGGAAGAACGGGCGGCCCTGTATTTACCGCCGCGCCTGCCCAGCCGCCTGACGGCCTCTCAGATTGCCTTCGAGCTGGAGCAGATCGCCGAAGAACACGGCATGAACGATCCCTATCTGGTACAGTACGGCAACTGGCTGCGCGAGTGGTTAAGCGGGTATTGGGGTTGGAGTCCTATTCTGCGGAGCGACGTGCGGCCGGTGCTGTTGGCGCGCACGGCCGTTACCCTGGAACTCACCTTCTACTCCCTGCTGGTCTTTATTCCTCTGGGTCTGATCAGCGGCGTTGTGGCCGGTTGGCGGCCGTTCAGCGCGACCGATTCCCTCTTCCGCTTCGCCGCCTTTGTGGGCACTTCCATCCCACCCTTCATTTTAGGCTTGTTCCTGCTGTCGATCTTTTACGTCGGTCTGCGCTGGTTTCCCCCGGGACGCACCAGCATCACCGGTTTAACCTTTCGCACGTCGACGTTCCAGGCCTACACGGGCTTTTTAACAGTAGATGGGGTGTTAAACGGCCGTTTCGACGTCACCTTCAACGCTTTTCGCCATCTCGTCCTGCCCGTGTTTACCCTCAGTCTCTTCCACTGGGCCACGCTGGGCCGCATCAACCGCGCCCTAACCATCGAAGAAAAAGACAAGGACTACGTCCTGTTGGCCCGCTCCCGCGGCCTGCGACATCGCTCCATCGTCTGGCGGCATACCTTCCGCAACACCATCTCCCCGGCCCTCACCAGCACCGCCCTGTCGGCGGCCTCCATTATCACCGGCGTCTACGTCATCGAAGTGATATTCGGGCTCAAAGGCCTGTCCGAGCTTATCGCGCAGGGCATCGTCGGGGCGCCCGACGCACCCCTGACCCTGGCCTTCTCCGTCTACAGCGTGCTGCTGGTTATTCCCATCATGGTAGCCCTGGACATCATCAAGGCCATCGTCGATCCACGTGACCGCCTGGCGACAGAAGAAGTAGATTACTAAGGAACCGCAACGATGCTCGACTGGCGCAAATTCTTCAAACGACGGCAAAACTGGTTGGCTTTGTTTCTCGTAGGCTCGTTCTTCTTCGTGGCCCTGGCCGCGCCCTGGCTGGCTCCGCCGGATGACCCGGCCAACCCGCCACCCTTCAAAGGCGTCGGCCGCACGTTTGATCGGCTGCCCCAGGCTCCCAACGAAGAAAGCCCCCTGGGAACGGTCGGCCAGTTGGCGAATCTGGCGCGGTTTGGCTTCACGCCCGGCCAGGATAGATTTGAGCAGTGGGACGTATGGTATACATTGGTTTGGGGAACGCGTTCTGCCCTCAAGTTTGGATTAATCGTCACGCTCACTTCAGCGACCCTGGGGATACTGGTGGGCATCATTGCCGGCTATGCCGGCGGCGTGATCAACCAGTCGCTCATGCTCGTCACCGACGCCTTTCTCACCTTTCCGGTCATCGCGGCCGTGTGGCTGTTCCAGCGTGTCCTGTATACCCGCCTCTACAATCCGTTCGTCCTGCCGGAAGAGCTGGTTTATTGGGAACAGTTCCTGCTGCGTCTGGACATTGATCCCATCATGCTGGCCATGATTGTTTTTTCGTGGATGCCTTACGCCCGGCTGGTGAACGGCATGGTGATCCAGCAGAAACATGCCGACTATATCACCGCGGCGCACGCCATGGGCGCGCACAGCTGGCGAATCATCTGGCGGCACCTGCTGCCCAATGCCATCTCGCCGGCCGTAGTTTTTGGCGCGCGCGATGTGGGCAGCAGTGTCATTCTGGCGACAGCGTTTATTTTTATCGGCTTTGCCGGGAGTGTTACGTGGGGCGTGATGCTGGTGGCCGCGCGCGATTACGTGATCGGCTTGAGCGGCAATCCCTTTGCCTATTGGTGGACGTTTATCCCCATTTCTCTAGGGTTGATTTTATTTGGTGTCGGCTGGAACTTGCTGGGTGACGGGCTGAACGACTTGTTGAATCCGCGCACGCGCTAGGGCTGCAAAAACGTGCGAGCGCCAATGTAGATGTCGCGCAGATAGGGGGCTTCTTGCACGTCGTCGATATACACGCCGTTGCGGGAGCGAGATGAGTGAATTGTGCGCCAGCCGCCCAGGCTGATGCCTACGTGCGAGATGGCTCTATGGCCCCGTTCGCTGCCAAAAAAGAAGAGGTCGCCAGGCTGAAAGGGGGGTTCTACCGGTTTCCCGGCGTTGAACTGCATGTCGGCGTCGCGGGGGATTTCTACGCCGGCCAGGCGGTGGGTAAGCTGGGCAAAACCGGAGCAATCTATGCCCAGAGCGGTGCTGCCGCCCCACAGGTAGGGCACACCCATAAAGGTGTGGGCTGTTTCGACGATGGTCTGGCGACGGCCGTCTTCACTTTCAGGCAGCGCGTCTAGCGCACGCAGGCAGGCTTGTGGCAGCCAGCCACACTTATCATTCGCCAGGCTGAGCTGCGCCCAACTGCCCTCAACGGCCGTTACCGCAACGGCCGTGCCCGCCAACATCCGCCCCACCAAAGCCGCTTCCGCCTGCGGTTCCGCCCGCAGCAAAGCCACCGGCTCATAAACCACGTGCGTCGCCGGCGGCGGCACAACACCCGTCAGGTAAGGCCGGTACATCCAGCCCAGGTAGCCGCTCGACTGCCGCACAAACGCCCACGACTCCTGCTCCAGCAAAATCTCCACCTGCCAGCCATGCAAAGCCTGCGTCATCTGCTCTGCCCGCCAGGACGGTTCGCTGTGCACGCTGGTCATGTTGGTGCCCACAGTCAACACGCGAGGCGGCGTGTGGCTCAAGATCTTTACCTTGTGGGTATCAAACGCGATGTTGGGAAAACGGGTTGCCAGATCGGCCTTAGCCTCGGCCAGGCTCTCCTCATCCAAGACTGTGCCGGACAAAACACACTGATTTCGTTCCAGGGCGTCTACGTCTAGCTGGCAGTAATGGATACGGCTGTCGCGTTGTGAAAAATCGGTCAGGGCTGCTTGAATTTCGTCGATCAAACTAATTTTCTCCAGGTTCGCGCCGCACCACCCCGATGCCGGGACGGGTCGGAACGTGTAGGTCCATGGTTTGATTATACCCCACGCCGTCAAAAGGGTCATTGGCAATCAGCAGCGGGGCATCCAGGTCCAGCCAGTCGGCCAGGCCGCTCAGGTGGGCCATGGCCGTGGTTCCCAGCGACGTTTCGACCATGCAGCCCAGCATCACCCGCAGGCCAAGCTCTCTGGCCCGGCGCAGCAGCCGTAAACCAGGCCCCAGGCCGCCCACTTTCATCAGCTTCAGGTTGATGGCCTGCACGCCGGCCGCCGCCAGCGCTTCCACGTTGGCCAGGGTCTGCACAGACTCATCGGCCACCACGGGGATGGCGGTATGGGCCTGCACGTACCCCATGCCTTCGATGTCCGCTTTGGCGGTGGGCTGTTCGATGAGTTCCAGGTCGTACTTCTCCAGCGCGGCGACGTGGCGCACGGCCTCTTCCGGTTCCCAACCGGCGTTGGCGTCGATGCGCAAACGGCCGTCGGGCCGCGCCGCGCGCACAGCCGCAATGCAGGCTTCATCATCGGGGCCGCCCAGTTTTACTTTGATGACCGGACAGTGGGCCATCTGGCGGGCCAGGGCCGCCATTTTCTCTGGCTCATCCAGGCTGATGGTGAAGGACGTGGGCATGGGCTGCGGGCGCGGCAGGTCTAAAAGCTGGTATAACGGCCGTCCGCGCAGCTTACCAATCCGGTCGTGCAGGGCCAGGTCCAGGGCAGCCCGCGCCGGAGCCGGACCTGCCTCGCCCACCCAGGCGGCAATACCGGCCACGTCATCGGGGAACGGACGGGCAGATTGGGCGGCGGCGCGCCAGACGGCCGTCATAGCCTCATCGCTAATGCCATAATAGGAGGGGATTGTGCCTTCGCCCCAACCGGCGTCATGGGCCAGCCGCAGCCAGAACGCCTGGCGCGTCTCGCTGACGCCATACGAAATTCGGAAAGGGTTACGCAGTTTCAGGGTAATGGCTTCCCAGGTCAGACGGGGGAACTCAAGTGTGTCAGTCATAGCCTAAGTATAATCGCAACCCCCGGCGGCGGCGACTTATCAATGAGCCTCAGGAACGGCGCAACGAGTCTTAGGAACAACTAAACAAGCCATAGGAACGGTTCAACAAGCCTTAGGAACAACTGAACAAGCCATAGGAACGGTTCAACGAGCCTTAGGAACAACTGAACAAGCCTTAGGAATGACTAAACGAGTGCGAGGAACGACGGAACGAGTGTTAGGAACGACGGAACGAGCCTAAGCAGCCACTCAACGACATTTTTTGGCCTACTCTTCCAGGCGATCACCGGTTTTCTGGCAAACCGGGGTCGATCCTACCACTCTTTGCGCACCGGAAAGGTCTGGCAGTAAAAAGCCGCGCCATCTGTATCCACCATGCAAAATTCGACGCCGGTGCTGGTGTACGGCGCGCTGCCCGTGCGGCTAAAGGCCACGATACGCAGGCCCAGCCCCAAATCATCCCCATTCAGGTAGCTGGGCTGCACCTGGTCGGTCTCCGGCAGCAGGCGGGCGCGCAGATAAGCTTCCTCGCCGCGCGTGCCCACGTAGACGTGGTAAACCTGAGCGATGAGCGTTGACCCTGTATCCTGCGTGGCAAAATCGTAAAACTCGTTCACCGGGGCGGGGATGGTGGCAGCAATGGGCAGAGTGGGCCCCACGGCCGTATCATCCGGGCGCACCACGTCGGTGTAAATCCAGCCGGTCGTGTCATCTGGCAAAATAACGTTGTACCAGGTGGCGTCGCTGTTGCGGGCCACGGCCGTTACCCCGGTGCCCTGCAGCGGGAAGGCGATGATCTTGTAATTGACACCCGGACCGGCGCGCAAAAAGGCCGCCTCGGCCGTGATTTGCATCGGGATAGGCGTCGTCGTGGCCGTAGGCGTGGGCGTTACCGTAGCCGTAGCCGACGGCGACGGCGTTGCCGAAGGCGATGGCGTCAGCGATGGTGTAGGCGATGGCGCCGGGGAGGCGGTGGAAGTGGGTGTCTGTACGGCCGTCGGCGCCGCTGTGGCAGCCTGAGTCGTGGGGCTGACCGGCACGGCCGTTGCCGTGGACGGGTCCATCACCGCCGATTGTTCGCTGGCAGGGCTGGGACTGGGGGAAAGCTGTGGTTGGGGCACGGCCGTAGCGGCCGCCGCCAGCGCTGCGCCGGGCGGCGTTGCGCCGGGCGCAGCGGCCCACCCGCCGCGCAGCGCATATCCCCCGCCCACAAGCAGCAGCAGCAAAATCAGCAGCCCGACTATCAGAATGCTGCGCCGATTGGCCGGGGGCGGCGCGTCGGCGGGGGGCGCGGCCAGGAGCGGCGCGACGCGTTTGGCGCGGGAAACGGCCGTGACCACCCAGGCATCGTGCATCGAGTCGCCCCACTTTTCCCACAGCGCCGCCGCCTCGTTCTGGGCTGCAGCCTGGGCATAGGCGAACCACTCGCCAACGGTCAAACGGCCGTCCCGGTCGCTGTCGGCGGCGAAACCGCGCAGGCCCTCTGTGAGGGCGGCCGTGAAATTGGCCTGCTGCACGGCCGTCTGCGCCGCCACCAAGACGACGCGATTTGGCCCGCCGAAGGCGTGTCCCACCCGCCGCGGCGCGTCCACCTCCGGCTCGCCGTCCAACCGGCTGTGCAGGCAGTCAACAATAAGCAGCTGCCGGGCAGCACACTGGTTCAGCCGCCGCCGCACAAAGTCGGCCTGCACGGTCGTGGCGTCCAGATAGGGCTCGGTAAAAGCGTCGGCAGCGGCCAGAAAGGCATCGCTGCTGTCGAACAGGCAGTGCCCGGCAAAGTAGAGCAAAATCAGGTCGTCGGCCGTAAAGGATTGTTCCAGAAAGGCGGCGATGGCCAGTTGTAGATCGACGGCCGTTTTGTCCAGCAGCACGTGGACATGATCGAAACGGCCGTGCTGCGGGTCGCGCAGCACTTCGGCCAGAGCGGTCACCTCATCGCCGCCGTGGGGGACAGACAGGCGATCATCGTGGTACTGCGTGTGGCCGATCAGAAGCGCTAATCGTTGGGACATGCCGATATTTTACTGAACTTTGCCCAAACCGTTAAATGGGAACATTAAGACCTGACAGGTTTAAGGAAACCTCTCAGGTCTGCCGCTCATGTGATGGGCAGCGATTTCTGCTGCCTGTTCATCAGCCAGGCCAGGAGCAGGGGCAAAACGGCCGTGATCCCCACCCCCAGCGCCAGTACAAAAGTGATCAACGCCGGCAGCAGTACGTCCGGTTGAAAATACCCTGCGGCCGCCAGAACCAGACTCAGCACAAACAAAACAGCGGCGATCACGGCAATACCCAGCGCCCAGCGGCGCGCCTTCTTCATCGACGCACGCCGCTCGCCGCGCAGGCTGCCCGTCTGCCCATGGATAAATACCCGGCGCACTGCGCCTTCATCGTCGCGGTAATAGGTGGTGTAAAGGGGCAGCAAAAGCTGCGTCCAATTCTGCCCGGCAAACTGCACCGACCAGCGGAACTGGCGAATGTGGTCGGCAGCCGCGGCCTGGCGGCACTCTTCGGCGGCGCGGCTTTTGATAGCTTCCTGGGCTTCCGGCCAGGCGTCGGCCGTGGGGCGGTTGGGCAGGCGGACGATGGCCTTACCCAGAGCCTGTGGCTGGTAGGCGACGGCTTCCTGGCGGCGGAACTTACCCAACGTCTGCTCCAGCTGGGCATGCTGCTCCAGCGCCGGAGCCGTTTCGTTTTCGTAGCGGCGCTGCAGCGTGCCCAGGCGCGGCTCCCAGCGGATTTTGGTCTCCTCGATTTTTTGGGTGCGCCACTGGCCGTTATGAAACTGCTCGCGGTGGCTGACAACCTGATAGTCGAACCCGGCTTCGGCCTGCCACTGAGCCTGAGCGTCCGCATCTATCAGCCACATGGGCAAGAAGAGCGGGCGGAGACGGCCGTGTAAATTTTGGGGCGTCAGGTCGGCCGGCGCAAAACGGGTGGATTGGGCAAAGCGGGCCAGAGTTTGCGGCAGTTGGGCAGCGTTGGCGCTGAAGGGAACCAGCAGCTCCGGGGGATTCTCCGCCTGGGGCGGCACGCTTTCTGCACCCAGCAGCGTCAGATTCGCCTGCCCGCAAAAAGGACAGGGAACGGCCGTTTCGCCGCTTTCAGGCAGTAAAAAAACGCCGTCACACTGTGGACAGTTGGCCAGCGCGGAGGGCCGGCCCCAGGTTGCTTCATCAAGAAAGGCTGCCATTTGTTCGTTGCTGGTTATATGTTGTCCATACCGGCGGCGTGGCTGACGGTAACGATAGCCACAACGAGGCCAATCACAAACGCCACGACCGCGGCAATAGCCGCCAGTCCGCCGTAACCTTCCCCGACCGCCAGATAGAGCAGCAGAAAAGCCACCAGCCCCAGGATGAGAGCCGGGGCCAGCATTCCGCCCACCGCCAAAAGCACTTTTTTCCAGGCCACGGGGCGCTGCCCGGCGATGACGGCCGTCTGGCCGTTAATCATCACCTGATAGGGCTGGCCGTTGTAGCGGTAGGTAGCCAGGTACAACGGCAGCAAAATGTAGCGCCAGTTTTCGTCGGCGAAGGAGAGATTCATACTGAAATTGCGTATGCGCTGCGAGGTGGCCTGAGCCTGGCACGCTTTTTTGGTCCGTTCGCGCATGGTCTGACGGCCGTTTTCCCACGCTTCCTCCAACCCCACTTCATACGCCTGGGCCTGCATCCCGGCCAAAAAGCTGGCGTCGTAGGGGACCAGGGCGCGCAGATCGTACTTCTGCACTTTATGCAGCAAAAGCTGGCTGAGGTGCTGGCTGCCATCCACCAGCAGGTCGTCAAAGTCCACCCCGGCCCGGCCCGATTCCCAGCGCCATTCAGTGACGGTCTCGGTTTCCCAACGGCCGCTGCGGAATACCCGTTTTTGCCGCGTGTGGGCTACTTCGGCGCGCCAATCGGCCTGGGTCGTGGCGTCGAAAGTCCAGTAGGGAATGTAGATGGGCGCAAATTCGGCCGTGCGCGCCAGCCGTTTCAGATCAGAGGGCAGCATCCAGCTGTTGGTGAGCCAGACGGCCGTCTTCTCGCGGCAAGTATCGGCCGTCACGCTAAAAGGCACCAGGAAACGCGGCCGCAGCACATCTTGCGGCGCTTTGGCCTGGATCACCTGGTTAGAGCCGCAAAACGGGCAGGTCGTCGTGAGCGAATCGGTGGACAGCGTCAGGCGGGCGGCGCAGCGTTCGCAAACCAGCTCCTTGCGCTCCACGCCCCAGCCCTGGGCAGCGCGGTCCATCGTTTCCACAGTAAACTCGAACGCCGCTGCGCCTTTGCCCACCACTTCCTGGCGGGGCGGCTCGTAGTAGCCGCAAAACGTACAGGTCAGGCCGCCATTTTCGGCGCTGTAAGCGGTTACGCCGTCACACTGCGGGCAGTGAAAATCGACCACTGCCTGGTGGGTTTCAGCCGGTGGGCGGGGCATGTAGACATCAATGCCCGGCACAGCGGAGGAGGTACGAACAAAATCAGGGGGTGGAAAGGCCGTCATACTGGCTAATTTTACCAAAAAACGATACAAATCTCCCGCTATGTTGGTCTCGTCTAAAGTTCCCGGCGGCTTTGGCCCGGCGCCTATTGCCGCTTATCTGGCGGCGCGGTTTACGTATTTGTCGCGGGAGGAATGGGAAGACCTCGTGGGCGACGGCCGTATCACCGCCAACGGCGCAGCGGCCAGCCTGGCAACCCAGGTTTCGGCCGGCGACGAGGTGGCCTGCGACCTGCCTGATTTTGCGCCGCCAGCCGTTAACCTGAACGTTGGCCTCCTCTACGAAGATGAATGGCTGCTGGCGGTCAATAAACCGCCCGGCCTGCGCGTGCACAGTCAGGGGCGCTTTGTCACCGCCAACCTGATCTACCACCTGCGCCACCAGCATCAACCGCCCTACCCCGAAGCCCATCTGGCCCACCGCCTGGACGCGGATACGTCTGGAGTGGTGGTGCTGGCGCGTGATAAAGAGACACTGGCGGCGCTGGCCCGCCAGTTTGAGCGCGGGGAAGTGCATAAAACATACCTGGCTCTGGTACACGGCGTGCCCGCCGCCGCCACAGGGAAAATTGATCTGCCGATTGGCAAGATAAAAGGCGGGGAAGTAACGCGTTATGGCGTGATGGCGAATGGGAAAACGGCCGTCACCTATTACCGCCTGCTGCAACAATTTGGGCAGGCCTATGCCATGCTGGAGCTGCGCCCGGCGCACGGCCGTACCCACCAACTACGCGTGCACTGCACGGCCGTCGGCCATCCCATCGTCGGGGATGCCCTGTACACGATGGACGAGGCAGATTATCTGGCCTGGCGGCGCGAAGGCCGCCATCAGGGAGAAATGGATTTGATCCCCCGGCAGGCTTTACACTGTGCGCGGTTGGAATTGGACCATCCAAGACGGGGAACGGCCGTTGCCTTCACGGCGCTATTGCCCGCAGACATAGAAGAACTGCTGGCAAAGCTGCCCGATATAGCAAAAAAGGAGTGAAGCCGGCAGGTCGACCCCTCAACCTGCCGGGCTTCTCAAGGAGGAAATGAGACCTTTACTCCTTCACCGCATTGAAGTAAGCGGCGAAAGATTCGTTGGTGGTGGGAATACGGCCGTAAATCGCCCAGGCCGGCTTTAGATACTGCGCCGCGGCCAGCGACTGCTGCCCCGACTGCCCAGGGGGCATCTGCTCGTAGGCCGGATCAAAGAAATACACCAGCGTCATCCGTTCGATAATAAGCTGAGACAGTGCCTCCAGGCCGCTGAAAGGCGGCGGCGATTGCACCACGTCTGGTTCTAGGGGAGAGGGAAAAGCCTCCGCGTTCGCTGCCTGGTCAATATCCACTCCGGTACTGCTGCCCTTCACCCACATCAACGGCAGGCCGCCCAGCGTTTTGCCTGGCACGACAATGCCCTGGACCAGAATTTTGCTCTGGGCGCTGGCATAGTTACCATCAAAGTAGCGCAGATCATCCCAGGCGACGACGTACTTCTGGTGCGTTGCCTCATCGGTAAACAAAACAGCGTCCGTGCCGTCGATAACTTCTGTGGCGATCTGGCCCAGGTAGTTTTTCACGGCCGTTTCTGTCCAGGCCGGTTGGGCGCTGATCAGCTCAAAGCCGGTGCGGTCGGGACCGTAGGTTTCGGGCGGCAGTGTAACCACCCGCGCCGTGAGATGGGCAAAACGGCCGTGATAGGCCTCCGCTGCTTCATTCAACGCCGCGTCATCACCAATCACCGGAAAACCGCTGCCCATCAGGCCAGCCGCGTCGGGCAGGCTGATGACCAGTTCCAGGCGGCGCGTAGCGTCGGGCTGGACAAAGTAGGTGGCGTCTAGCACGCCGGTAATATCGGCCGTGGCGCCAATTTCAAAGGGGACTTTGTCGCCTGTGGGGATGCTTTCGACGGCCGTCAGCGAAGGATAGCTTTGTGCCGACGCAGGATAACTGCTGGCAGGAACCGGATAGGCGTTTGCCGCTCCCGGATACCCGCTGTCTGGCAAGGGCACGGCACCTGCAGTGGGTTCTGCATCTGCAGTACGGGAAAGAAGCGGGGAATCGACGGCCGTTTGTACCTGGTTGATGCTGGCCGGCCCGGCTGCGGGACCGGTAACAGCTTCGGAAGCCGGGGGTACGGTGATGCTGTCCCAACGAACGGGCGCTTCGGTGGGCGGGAACTCTGGCGCACAAACCTCGATGCGCTCACCCTCTTGCAAAGCGTCAGGGGCGTCGGGAAGGAGATAACGGCCGTTTGTTGCCTCATCCACAAACCAGGACTCCTCGGCTTCGCGGCTAAACGCCCCAACCTGACACATGTAGCGTGACACAGAGCTGTAAGCCGGTTCGCCCGGTTCCCAGGCGGCAATCGCCACCTGCCAGGTATGGTCACCGGTCTGAGCCGTAATCTCGCCCTGCACGGTATAAGTAGTAACCATGGGGGCCTCGCTGAGAGCGGCAAAAAAAGCATCCAGCTGAGGACCGCTCAGTTCATAGGCCGTGTCGCGCGCGCCATCATAGAGCGTAGCCATTTTTTGCCCGCCATCGCCACTCATCAGCGCCTCTACCCAGCCAAACACCTGGATTTCGTCACCCACAGCGTGTTGGGCCGGCGGCGGGCTAAAGACCTGGTAGGGCAAGTCTTCCTCGAAAGGGTTCGGCCCCTGAGTGTTGAGGCGGAACGGCTGCAAATCGCCGCTGACGAAGGCGTCATACACCTCTTGAGCCGGAATGATGTCGGCCGTCGTCTGGGACTGGACGGTCGCCGGGAAAAAGGAAGCACTCTGCACCTGACCATCTGGGCCAACGGCCACCACTGCGCCAGGACTCAGCCAATCGGTTACCAGCGGATACGAGCCGGTGGCGGGGGAAACCTGCACGTAGCGCAGAGGGTAACCGGGATACGGCCGTTGCATCTCATTTTCACTGACGGTCGTGCCCATCTGCTCTTCCATCCCATGCTGGCGCAGAAAGTCCTGGGCGTTGGCTGCCGCTTCGGCGAAGGGCACGGGAGCGCCGCTTGCCGCCTGGAATGGCCCGGCCTGATATTGGATGCCGCCCGCGGCCGGTGGTGCAAACGTGATGGTCTGGCCATCCTGGCTGCGAGCGATAAACGCACTGCCTTCCGGGCGGCGCGGATCCACAAAAAGCTGCGGATCGGGCAGGCCAAACGCCTGCGCCCATTGCAGAACGGCCGTTTCTGAATCCGGCAGCGGTTCCAACTGGATTTGATACACCGGCAGCTGCGCCGGCGACTGCGGCAGGGCGAAGGTATCGTCGCCCACCACCTCTGGCACTACGCCGGTGGTAATGTCGGGCTGCTGCACGACGGGTTCCGGGCCGGCTTGCTGCTGCAGCAGTTGGGGCAGACCCCAAACCAGCAGCAAAACAGCGGCCGCAGCCGCGCCCACCCACAGCAGGCGCGGCACAAACTTCAGGACCAGCCAGTCGGCAAAAGATTGCGGCGCCGGCCGCTGGCGGGCCTCCGTTTGCAACCGCGCCGAAAGCTGGTCGACAAAGTGCGGATCAGGGTTGATCTGGGAAATCTGCTGCTGCACGGTATCTACCACGCGCCGCGCCGCGCCGTCCGGTTGGGGCCCGTCGGGGGAACGGCCGTGATCGATATAGTTGTTTAGGATGTTGGCGTCTTCTTTTGGATTACGCATCGTGTAAACACCTCGTTTGCAGGTCGGAGATGGCCCGCGAGACCAGCATTTTGACGGCGCCCTGGCCGCGGCGCATGGCCACGGCCGTCTCGCGCACGCTGAGTCCGGCCCAAAATCGCAACTGCAGCGCTTCACGCCGGTCCGGGCTGATCTGCCGCAGCGCCTGGCGTAAACAATCAAGAAGCGTGGCCTGATCCAGCCTGTCGTCGGGCAAAACGGCCGTGGCGGGCACATCCGCCGCCGCTTCCATGCTAACCTGACGATTTTGGTAACGGCCGCGATGGTAGTCGGCGCATTTGTGGCGGGCAATGCCCATCAGCCAGGCGGCAAAGGAACCGTGCCCTCTATATCTGGGCAGCGTTTCCAGCGCCGTCAGAAAGACCTGGGAGGTCAGTTCCTCGGCGTCGGTTGGCTGGCTGACATGGCCGAGGCAGTAACGATAAACGGCCGTCACATGCCGGCGATATAAAACGTCGAATGCCTGGGGATCACTGCACGCCGCCCTGACCAGGGCCTGTTCGTCAATGTCGGTAAGCGGTTGATCCAATACCATAAAATTCTCCAACCCGGGTGGTTTGTTTCACTTTATTTGTCGGGCCACGGGTGCAAAGGTCACACCCAATTTGTAGTGTAGCGGCAAATGAACCGTGGAGCACAAGGGTTGGGCGGCGCGCCAGCCACTCTGCCCAGGGCTTTCTGGTATAATTTTGGCGACGGCTCCAATCATAAGTGAAAAATCAGAACATCAGGGCAGCAGCCTGCCGGGCAGGGTCTGCCAAAAGGATTAAGCTCATGGAGATGATTAGCCTGTTACAGGCGGAGGCAGAAAAACGCGGCCTGCTGCCAGAGGGCACGGCCGTTGATGCCGCCACTGCCTTTCGCCTGGTGCGCGACATGCCTTACATACGGGCCAGTTCGCGCGCGCCGGAGACAACTGTGCGAGAGTGGCGGGGCACGTGTTCCGGCAAACATTACCTGCTAAAGGCCTTATTTGCCGAGATGGGCATTCCCGCACAGTTAATTGCCTGCACATCGGTCACCCTATTGGACCCGGAAACGCTGCCGCCTGTCTTACGAGAGATCATGATTGCGGGAAACGGCCGTTTTGTGGATGTGCACAACTACCTCGTCCTACAGCTGCCGGATGGTGAGATGATCGTAGATGCGACCTGGCCGCTAAGTGCTCAGGGCACAGGCCTGGTCGTCAACGAATCGTTTGTGCTGGGTGAAGACCAGGAAATTGCCTTCACCCCCCAGCAAACCTGGGTCGTGCCGGATGACGAGGATCCGCAAGACTTTAAAGATCGCCTGTTAACCGCCCACTTCACTGCGGAGGAACTGGCCACGCGGGAGGCATTCATCCAGGCGATGAGCGAGTTGTTCAAAGCGGCCAGTGACAGTTAAGTTCAACCCACCATGGCAGAGGGGAGCAAGCAACATGACAATCATCATTCTAACAGTAGCAGCGGCGGTAACGGCCGTGCTGGCTATTCAGGGCGAATACAAACCAAATCGGTCACAGGTTTACCTCTTCAAGCCGCTCACGACCATCCTGATCATCCTCATTGCCTTTCTGGGCAGAGACGTCACCACGCCGCTTTACAAAGGGCTGGTAATCGCCGGGCTGATCTTTTGCCTGGGCGGCGACGTGTTTTTGATGCTGCCGGCGCGTTACTTCATCGCCGGACTGGTTAGCTTTCTCATCGGTCACTTGCTGTACATCGCCGCATTTGTGAGCGCGGCCGGGTTTCAATTCGCCCCGCTGTGGCTGCTGCCGCTGGCGGTGTACGGAGGGCTGGTCTACAGTTTGCTGCACCCGCACCTGGGCCATATGCGCCTGCCGGTGATCATCTACATGGTGGCTATTCTGACGATGGCCTGGCAGGCCTTAGCCCGCTGGTCGGTCCAGCCGACGAGCAGCGCTCTCTTGGCGGCCGTGGGCGCGGTCTTTTTTGTATTGTCTGATTCGGCGCTGGCGCTGGACCGGTTCCGGGCCAGGTTTAAGAGTGCGCGGGTGATTGTGTTGGGCACGTATTGGCTGGCACAGTGGTTGATTGCCCTGTCGGTGGGTGCGTACCTGGCGCTGTTATAAGAGAAGGAAACGGCCGTTCCCCAAAATAGAGAAAGCCCAGCTTTTAGACTGGGCTTTCGTTACTTATCACAGAATTTTCTTTCTAAAAGTTTCTATCTGAAGTCTTTAACTTATAGTCTTACCTTTATCTAAAAACTTTCTCTTTCTATTCTGACTTTTTCTATCTTTAACTTTATTCTTTAACTTTATTACTTTTCACATTTTCCGGCGGCTAACTAAACAGCTACCGTCTTCACCAGGTTTGTGTTGGTCAGCGTCTAAACTACCTTACCTGACCCAATTTGAGGCTGTCGCGTTAGCCTGTTCATATTGCATTCAATCACTCTATACGCGCCTCCTTTTTTAACTCTTAGTGAAACCTTGTAAATGTGTAGGTTAACCTGAAAACATCATACACGGTTTGAATGGTCTGCGTCAATAGTCCATTTGGCGCATCTAATGAACGACTTACCTACGAACCCGCGGACCGCCCATCTTCCCCAGAGGTAGCGAACGCGCCCAGGGGCATGATGGTTTCGGGGTTGGTTTCTACAATTTCGGCCGCGAGTGTGCCGTGGGTCATTTCTTGCAGGGCCGCCTGAAAAGCGGGGAACTGATCCACCGTGAACTGGACAGAAAGGGTGATATCGGCGGTGAACGTTTCATCGAGGAGACGGCCGTTATGCGCCGCCACCAACAGACGCACCCTGTCCAGATGGCTGTAGGGCAGCGCCAGCATCACCGTGTGCGTTGGCACTTTTTCCGCCAGAGGCAGCACCGCCAGCACCGCCTTCACCGCGTCGCCGTAAGCGCGTACCAGTCCACCAGTTCCCAACTTGGTTCCCCCAAAATAGCGCGTCACCACCACAGCAATATCGCCCAGACCGCTGCCCTGAATGACCGCCAGCATGGGCCGACCGGCCGTACCGGAGGGCTCGCCGTCATCGTTACAGTGGGCAATAACAGAGGCGCCGAAACCTATCTGGTATGCGGGCACGTTGTGGCTGGCGTCGGCAAACTCGTCTTTAATGCGTTTGATGAAGGCTTTGGCCTCGTCGACACTGAAGGCGGGCACGGCCGTGGCAATGAACCGCGAGTTTTTTACTTCGATTTCGGCGCGGGTTTGGGCAGCGGGGATGGGGTAACGGGTGCTCATGAGAATATTGTAACGGCCGTTGCGTCAGCCGGCGAATGGAAGGTGTGCGCACGGCAGAAAATGAGCGTTTACCGGGAAGGAAGCAGGGTTGGGCGGCAGGCTGTTAGAATGGGCCGATGCGTAACCTGATTATTACTTTGCTGCTGCTCCTCCTGTTAGCTGGCTGCCGGCAGGAGAATGAAGCGGCAACGGCCGTTTCTCCTTCCCTTTCACCTTCCCCCTCGCCGATCATCGCTATTGTCCCCCTGCCCACGTTGACGCCGGAAGCAACGGCCGTGCCCTCTCCCACGACCACCCCCATCCCCACGGCCACCTCCGCGCCGCCGGCACCATCACCCACGCCCACACCGGCTTTTCCTGTCTATCAGGGCCCGCCGCTCAACCGCAAAGAAATCGGCGTGCAGGTGCACATCCACCACGAAGACATTGCCGCCATCATGGCCAATTTGCAAACGCTGGGCGTCGGCTGGGTGAAAGTGCAGGTTTCCTGGAAGCTGTACCAGCCCGCCCCGGATCGCTACGATGATGTTCTGCTGGCGGAACTGGATAATCTGGTAGCCGCGGCCCAGGCCAACGACGTGTCCGTGCTGCTGAATGTGGCCAAAGCGCCGGAATGGAGCCGCTCCACAACCGAGCTGGACGGACCGCCGCAAGATTATGCGCTTTACCGCGCTTTTATGCAGTTTTTGGCGCAGCGCTACCAGGGGCGAGTGGCGGCTTACGAATTATGGAACGAGGCCAATTTGCAGCGCGAATGGAATGGTGCGCCGCTCAGCGCGGCGGACGCAGCGGCTTTAATGCGTGCCGGGGCGGAAGGGGTGCGGTCGAGCGATGCGGCGGCGCTGCTCATCAGCGGCGCACCGGCAACGACGGGCATCAATGACGGGGTGATAGCTATCGACGACCGGGTTTTTATGCGGCAGTTGTTGGCGGCGGGGATAGGCGACGTAGTGGATGGTATCGGTGTACATCCCTACGGTTGGGCCAATCCGCCGGACAGCAGCGTAACCGATGGGGAGACGGCCGTGCCCTCCCACAACAACCATCCCAGCTTCTTTTTCCAAGACACCATCACCGATTACCTGGCCTTGCTGGATGAATTTGGCGTGGCCGATTCGCTGTGGGTCACAGAATTTGGCTGGGGGAGCTTTGAAGGCTTTTTCGACGAAGCCGGAACGCCTGCCGCCCCGCCCGGCGGCGCGGAGTTCATGGCCTACGTTTCCCAATGGCAGCAGGCGGAATACATTTTGCGTGCCTTCGAAATGGGGCAGGCGTGGGAGCAAGTTGGCCCGATGATTTTGTGGAATCTGAACTTTGGCCCGCTGCTCGGTTCCGAGTTTTCCGAATCGGGTTATAGTCTGCTCAACCGCGCCAACGAACCCCGCCCGGCGTATCTGGCGCTGGCCCATGCCGCCAAGGAGTGACCCTCCGCCTCCCTGGCTTTTTGACAAGATCGGGATTTGCTGGGTATCCTTTAGTAACCAAGGCGTGTCTACGCACCCGGCATCCCATTCTCCCCGACGCGCTGTTTACCCATTTTGCAGTCAATTGAGTAGTCACCCGATCATGGAGGAAGCAGCTATGTCCCGATTCACCCCGAAACAGATTGGCATCATTGTTCTAACAACCATCACGGCGCTTATCCACCTCTTTTTGGGCTTTACCAGCCTGGGAGATGGGTTTTTCGGCATCGTCTTCTTGCTGAATGGCCTGGGTTACCTGACGCTGTTGGTCGCCCTTTATTTCATTCCGCAGTTAGCGGATCGACGGCCGTTAATCCGTTGGGCGCTGCTGGGGTTTACGGCCGTTACCTTCGTCCTCTACTTCGTCTTCAACTGGCCGGATGTGTGGAGCGTGCTGGGCATCATCGACAAAACGGTTGAGCTGATTCTCATCATTTTGCTCTGGCTGGACAGGTAGCAGCTTCCCCCTACAGCTTGCGCCCCAAAAAATCTAGCTGGTGGGCCACATAAACCAGGTCGCCCGATTCGATCTGCGCATGGCGGTGGGCAATCCAGGCATTGAAATAATCTTTGTCCAGTTCAGGATGGCCGCTTAACGCTTCATGCATGGTGTTGACGATGAAGTGCAGGAAGTACGCTTCGTCGTCGGGATACCCGTCTGCCCCGGCGAAGACGACCCAATCGGAGCTGCCGGCAGCCAGAATTTCGCCGCCCGCGTGACGCAGTTCCGTGAAGAGGTGGCGGCCGGTCTGGCTGTCGCCGGAGGCACGGCCGTTCACGCGCCGTTCGTCCATCGTGCGGTGATAAAGGGCTTCAATGCGGGCGTCGAAAAGCGGGTCAATCGTCGGCTGCAAAATCGTGGCCCCATCAAAGTTGAGCGTGAAGTAAAACAGGCCGCCCGCGCGCAGCAAAGAAAACAGCGCCGGCAGCGCCGTCGGCACGTCTACCAGATCCAGGAACGCGTGGGCCAGCAGCACGTCCCACGTTTGCCGCCCCTCGATCTGGGCAATGAAGTCGTAGAGGTCTACGGCCGTTACCGTCAACTGCGCCTGCTCCTTCAGCGGCGCCAGGCGTTCCTGGGCTGCCGCCACGTTTTCAGGATTGGCGTCCACGGCCGTATAGCTTACCGGCGGCCACAAGCCCCGTTCGTGCCAGCGCTCGACCATCGTGCCGATGCCCGCCCCCACTTCCAAGACGTGGGCGCCGCCCATAGCCGTCACCGCCTGGGCCATACTGCGCCAGACATGGGCATTCAGGGCGCGGTCATCGACCGACTTTTTGGCCGCCAGATAGCGGGCGAAAGAAGGGGTAAAGGTTATCAATGGCGTGATCAGTTGGTTGGTTTGTTGGTTTGCCGCTGCAGCGCATGGTTTTGACTGGCAACCTCTAACAAGAAGCCGCGCACCGATTCCATGCTTTCATCCCAGGTGGGATGGGCCTGATACCGTTTTTGCGCCGCCAGACCCAGGCGCAGCAGCAGGCGCCGATCTTCGTTGAGCAGGAACAGGTGCTTGGCCAGAGCCAGCACGTTATGGGGCGGCAGGCGGAAGCCATTTTTGCCGTGGGTGATGATCTCGCTGGCCGCTCCGGCCGTGGAACCAATCACCGGCAGGCCAAAACCCATCGCTTCCAGGTACACAATGCCAAACCCCTCGTACTCGGAGGGCATCACCAGGACGTGGCTTTTGGCATACAGCGCCGACAATGTCCAGTTAGACACGACGCCGTGCCGGGAGATGTGCTTCTGATCCAGCCGGCGCAGGGCCGGCTGCAAGGTGCGCCGCACGTAGGTCGGGTCCACTTCCGGGTCGCCGACGATGTCTAGCTGCCAGCTTCGCGCCGGCAGGTATTCCAGGGCAGCCAGCAGCGTATGCAGCCCCTTGCGCCGGATGAGGTTGCCCACAAAAAGGATGCGCAGCGGCCCTGGCTTTTGGGCGCGGGCGACGATGGTATGCTGGCTAATGTCAGGCAGCAGGCGGTCGCCGCCGGGATAGGCTACCATGGTCGGGCGCTGATCGGGCAGGAGGTTTTCGACGCTGATGCGCGTGGTGCGGCTGTTGGCGATGAAGGCGTCGACGCTGGCCAGGTAGTGCTGTTCGACGGTGCGGTAGAGGGGCAGCAGCCAGGGGGAATGGCGCTCGTCGCTGCGCAGATGGTGGACGACGCTGACGATGGGATAGCTGACAAACGGCCGTAACTGCCGGTTCAGCCAGAACAACGAGGGGTGGTTCAGCTCGTCTTGCAGCAGCAGGTCATAGTCCGCATCGCGCAGATGATTGAAGAGCGTGCTGTCGAAGTTGTGGGTGAGGCAACGGCCGTAGCGCGACGGCTTCAACGACACAATCTGCACTTCGTCGCCGTGCCGCTGCAAGCATTCCACCAGCTTGCGGTCGTACAAATAACCGCCGGAGAGGGTGTCTAAACGGCCGTAAATAACCAATCCAACGCGCATATCATTGTAAGAGAGACTGGAGACTGGCTTTAATCTCCAGTCTCTAGTCTCTAGTCTCCAGTCTCTAACCCCTGCTCATAACTCGCCCAGGCAATATCGTTCTCCCAAATTGTAACACCCATCCGCGCCAGGTTGGGAGCCTGAATCCGGCCGGCTATGGCCTGCCAAAAAATACGGGAAAAATGCTCAATACTGGGATTCAAACCGGCAAACTCCGGCAAATCGTTGAGCGTTTTGTCCCGAAAATACGCCACCAAAGCATCCAGATTCGCCTCTATGTCCACAATGTCTACCAGATAGCCATGCTGGTCTAATGTCTGTCCGGTCAACTGCACTTCCACCTGATAGTGGTGCGAGTGCCACTCGTTCTCCGCTCCCCAATCGCCGCCGATCAAAAAATGTTGGGCCACAAAGTCTCGTTTTACAGCTACAGTGTACATCATGCCTCACCTGGAAATAAACCCCTCATTATCAGTTGCTTATTTGTATCAGGAAATGGGATGCGCGGCGAGGCCTACCGATTAGTCCGATCTCCCAGATTGGACCCCTCTTACCCGGCTGCCCCCTCCGCAGCGGTTCAGGGGCGCGTAGCAGTCATTTTTAAACGCGTAGCAACCATTCTTAAACGCGTAGCAACCATTCTTAAACGCGTAGCAACCGTTTCTAAACGTGTAGCAACCATTATTAAACGCGTAGCAACCATTTCTAAACGCGTAGCAATCATTTTTAAACGCGTAGCAATCATTTCTAAACGCGTAGCAATCATTTCTAAACGCGTAGCAATCATTTCTAAACACGTAGCAACCATTTCTAAATGCGTAGCAATCATTTTTAAACGCGTAGCAGTCATTCTTAAATGCGTAGCAGTCATTCTTAAACGCGTAGCAATCGTTTCTAAACGCGTAGCAATCGTTCTCAAGCGCGCAGGGCATTCAAACTTGCCAGGAGCTAAAGCTCCGGGCAATAAAACAACGCCCCGTAAACGGGGCTTAAACCTCCCAGCCGAGTTTACCCGGCGTCGTTTTGCTGCCGGGGTGTTCACGCCCCGGCAGTCCCGGCAGTCCCGGCAGCCCCGGCTACCCGCCGACAGAGTTGTTGGAGCGCGCGCCAATCAAGGCTACAATTACGGCCGTTCACCAAACCAACCATCAAACCCGCCCACTTACCAACGCAGGAGTAAACCATGTCCGACGAACGGCCGTTAACCATCCTCTGTCTCGCCTCAGAATTCAAAGGGCTGCCCTTCATCCAGGCCGCCAAAGAAGCCGGCTGCCGCGTCCTGCTGCTCACTGCCGAAAAAAACGCCAACGAACCCTGGCCCCAAGACATCGACGAGCGCTTCTACATGCCCAGCGTCTCCACCCAGCCCGACGTCACCCACGCCGTCAGCTACCTGGCCCGCAGCCACAAAATCGACCGCATCGCCGCCCTCGATGATTACGACGTCGCCACCGCCGCCTCCCTGCGCGAACACATGCGCCTGCCCGGCATCGGCGACAGCCTGGCCCGCCACTTCCGCGACAAGCTGGCCATGCGCGTGCGCGCCCGGCAGGCCGGCCTGCCCGTGCCCGACTTCGCCCCCATCCTCAACTACGACGATCTGCGCGACTTCATGGCCCGCACGCCCGCGCCCTGGGTGCTCAAACCCCGCTTCGACGCCGGGGCCATCGGCATCCGCAAACTGCAGCACAGCGAAGAACTGTGGCGCGCCCTGGACGATCTGGGCGACAAACAGTCGTTTTATCTCATCGAGCAGTTCATCCCCGGCGACGTCTTCCATGTCGATTCGCTGGTCTGGGACAATGAGGTGATTTTTGCCAGCCCCAGCCAATATGGCGCGCCGCCGCTGGCCGTCTCGCATGGCGGCGGCATCTTCAGCACCCGCACCCTGCCCGCCGCCGATCCGCAAACGGAGGCGCTGCTGGCCCTGAACCGTGACCTGCTCACGGGGCTGCAGCTGCCGCGCGGCGCGGCGCATTCGGAATTCATTCGCGGAGCGGCAGACGGCCGTCTCTATTTCCTGGAAACGGCCGCCCGCGTCGGCGGGGCCAACATCGACAAACTCGTCAAAGCGGCCACCGGCGTGGAACTGTGGGCCGAAGCCGCGCGCATCGAAATCGCCCACGCCCGCGGCCAGCAGTACCAGCTCCCGCCCCTGCGCCACGATTACGCCGGGCTGCTTATCTGCCTCTCCCAGCAGCAGCACCCCGACCTCTCCGCCTACCAGGACCCGGAAATCGTCTGGCGGTTGCCCAAAGAGTACCATGCCGGGCTGATTGTGGTGGCGTCGGAATACGGCCGGGTCGAATCCCTCCTGGCCCAATACACCGACCGCTTCGCCCAAGACTTCCTGGCCGTCCAGCCGCCGAAGAAAGAGGCGCGCACCACGTTTTAGAGAGAAGAGAGACTAGAGACTAGAGACTGGAGACTTGCGCAAACTCCAAGCTCCAGTCTCCCCTCCCCCTCCCCATGACCTACCACTTCACCCCCATGACGGCCGTCCACGCCCAGGCCATCGCCAACTGGCATTACGATGGCGCGTATACCTTCTACGACATGGACCAGGACCCCGAAGACCTGGCGGATTTGCTGGACCCGGCGACCTGGCCGGACGCTTATTTTGCCGTGCTGAACGAGGCGGGGGAGCTGGTGGGCTTTTTTGTGTTTACGCGGGATGAAACGGCCGTAGAGATCGGCTTAGGCATGGCCCCGGCTTTCACCGGCCAGGGACTGGGCGAAGGCTTTGTGCAGGCCGGGCTGGATTTTGCCCGCCAGCGCTACGCCCCCCAGACCTTCAAGCTGCGCGTGGCCCAATTCAACCAGCGCGCCATCCGCGTCTACGAAAAGGCCGGCTTCGTGCGCGGCAAAGCCTACCAGCAGGCCACCAACGGGGACGTTTACGAATTTATTTGCATGGATCGCCCGGTGTGAAGGATGTTGGTTGGTTAGTTTGTTAGTTTGTGGGTTGGTTAGTTGGTTTGTTACCCGCCTACAAACTTCTTCTCAGAGAATCACCTATGAATGACTTGCGATACAAGCCCAACCTCTTGCAGCGATCCGTGCAGCGCGTGGCCATGTTACGGCCGTCTGCCTGGCTGCTCTCCCGCACCCTGCACCACCTCGACCCGCCCGTCTACCGGCTGACCGGCGGAAAATCCACCCTGGCCGGCCTGTTAAGCGGGCTGCCGGTCATCACCCTGGTAACGACCGGCGCAAAATCCGGCCAGCCCCGCGCCGTGCCGCTCATCGCCATCCCCCACGCCGACGACCTGATCGTCATTGCCTCCAACTGGGGCGGCCAAAGCCACCCCGCCTGGTACTACAACCTCAAAGCCCATCCGGCATGCACCGCGGAAGTCAACGGCCGTTCCCTCCCCCACACCGCCCACGAACTTACCGGCGAGGCCAAAACCGCCGCCTGGGAAACGGCCGTGCGCCTCTATCCCGGCTACGCCGCCTACCAAAAACGCGCCCCCCGCGATATTCCCGTGCTCAAGCTGTTAGCTGTTAGCTAAAAGCTGTTAGCCGTTCACTGTTATCTGTTAATTGTTCCCATGTTCATCCCCTCCGATTTCACCGCCCACATGCTGGAAATCTACGGCGAAGCTGGCCGCGATTGGCTGGCCCGCCTGCCCGCCATCCTGGCCGACTGCGCCGCGCGCTGGCAGCTTAAGCTGGAACGGCCGTTCCCCCTCTCCTACAACTACGTCGCCCCCGCCACCCGCGCCGACGGCACGCCGGTCGTCCTGAAGGTGGGCTACCCCAACCCCGAACTGCTGTCGGAGATGGCGGCGCTGCGGGTGTATAACGGCCGTGGCGTCTGCCGCCTGCTGGCCGCCGACGAGGCCCAGGGCGCATTTTTGCTGGAGCGCGTCCTGCCCGGCGTCACCCTGGACACCCTACCCGACGACGATGAGGCCACCGTCATCGCCGCCCAGGTGATGCAGCAGCTCTGGCAGCCCGTGCCCCACAATCACGCATTTCCCAGTCTGGCCCGCTGGACCGAGGCCCTCTTGCGCCTTCGGCCCCACTTTGGCGGCGGGACAGGCCCGTTTCCGGCACGGTTGGTGGATACGGCCGTGGCTCTGCGTGCCGAACTGCTGGCCGATGACGTGCCGCCAGTTCTGCTGCACGGCGACTTCCACCACTACAACGTGCTCACCGCCCAGCGCCAGCCCTGGCTGGCCATCGACCCCAAAGGCGTCGTCGGCGACTCGGCCTACGAGCCATCTACCCTGCTCTACAACCCCGTCTACACCTTCCCCTATCGCCCCGACATGCCGCGCCGCCTGCGCCGCCGCCTGGACATCCTGGCCGACGTGCTGGACATCGACCGGGCGCGCCTGCTGCGCTGGGGCATCGTGCAAAATGTACTGTCCGTCTGGTGGAGCGTAGAAGACAACGAAAGCGGCTGGGAACCGGTCTTGCGCATTGGCGAAGCGCTGTTGGAAGAGATGGTTGGATAGTTGGATAGTTGGCTGGTTTGTTAGTTGGTTGGTTTGCTGGAAAGCCAACCAACAAACTAACAAACCAACCACCCCCATTCTTCACAACGCAAACGTCTGCCCGGTGAAAGCCACCTGCGCCCCCGCGGCGGCAATTTCGGCCCGCGCCGCGCTGTCCGCGTCCAGCGCCGGGTTGGTGTGGTTGAGATGGGTCAGGACAAGCTGGCCCGGTATCGCCGCAAACCGCGCCAGGGTGTCGGGGATGAGGGGATGGGCGACGGGCGGACGGCCGTTCAGCTCCGCCACACTGTAAAAACTACCATCCACCAGGGCCACGTCCACCCCGCCCAATACGGCCGTTGCCTCCGGCCACTCATCCCAGCTATCAATGTCCGGCAAATAGAGCAGCGCGCGGCGCGGCCCCTGCACCCGGAAAGCCAGCGTGCCTGCGCCCCACTCGTCGCGGTGCGGCACAGGAATGGGGGTGATGGTCAGATCGGCGGCGAGCGCAACAGGACGGCCCGGCTCCAGCGCCTGCCAGCGCAGCCCGGCGTTCAGCGGCCGGTACAACGCATTGCCGCGCAGCAGCTCCACCAATCCCGGCAGCGCGTAGACCGGCAAATCGGCCACGGCCATGACCTCTGGCCCCAACTGCGGCAGCCCGCCCACGTGGCCCATGTGGGCGTGAGTCAGGAAGATGGCGTCCGGCGGACGCAGGCGGTTGGGGCGCTGCGGGTGCGGCCCCAACGCTTTAGCCAACAGGTTCAGCTGGTACTTGATGTCCGGCGTGGCGTCGAGGAGGGTAACGGCCGTGCGCTCCCCCCTTCCATCCACAATCGCCAGGCACGCCGCATACTCCACTCGCCGGGGATCGGCAAACGCGGCCAAACACCGCGCACAGCGGCAGCCCGCGTGCGGCAGCCCGCCATCCTGCATAATGCCTAAGACAACGGCCGTTACCCCTCTTTCATCTACATTTCCAGTCATCGCCCAACCCTGTTAGAATGGTAAGAAGTTGGTTGGTTTGTTAGTTGGTTGGTTTGTTAAGAGACGCCAGCCAACTAACAAACCAACCAACCATCAAACTATCAAACCAACCAACCGAGGTCCTATGCAAAACCTATCCCATCTACTCAATAACATTCCGTCGTCGCCCACGCTAGCCGTCAACGACAAGGCCAAAGCGCTGCAGCGCGCCGGCCATGACGTCATCGCCCTGGCCGGGGGCGACCCCGATTTTCCCACGCCGCCGCACATTGTCGAGGCGGCGTACCGCGCCATGCTGGACGGGGCCACCCACTACCCCGCGCCGATGATCGGCATTCCGGCGGCGCTGGAGGCCATCGCCGCCAAGATGGAGCGGGAAAACGGCGTGCCGATTGACGATCCGCGCCACCAGATCATCATCACGCCGGGGGGCAAGTGGGGGCTGTTTCTGGCGTTAACGGCCGTGCTCAACCCCGGCAACGAGGTGCTCATCCTCGAACCCCACTGGGTCAGCTACCCGCCGATGGTCACCCTGGCGGGCGGCGTGCCTGTGCCCGTCAGCCTGCCCGCCGACGATAATTTCCGTATCACCGCCGCCGCGCTGCGGGCCAGACTCACGCCGCGCACGAAGGCGCTGATGGTCAACAACCCGTGCAACCCCACCGGGCGCGTGCTAACGCCGGAAGAGCTGGCAGCGATTGTCGCCGTGGCCACGGAAGCCGACCTGTACGTGATTGCCGACGAGATTTATGAGAAGCTGGTGTTTGACGGCCGTTCTCACCTCTCCATCGCCGCCGCGCCCGGCATGGCCGAGCGCACCCTCACCGTCAACGGCCTGACCAAATCCTACGCCATGACCGGCTGGCGGCTGGGCTGGCTGGTCGGTCCCGCGCCCATCATCAGGCTGGCAACGCGGCTGAACAGCCAGGCGGTGTCCTGCGCCGCCACCTTCTCCATGCACGCCTGCGTGGCGGCGCTAAACGGCCCGCAGGACATCATCGCCGAGATGCGCGACGCCTACCAGGCGCGGCGCGATTTTATGGTCAAGGCGCTGAACGAGATTGAGGGGATCTCCTGCCGCTCGATTGAGGGCGCGTTTTACCTGTTCCCCAGCTTCCCCGGCAGCGGCAAAAACAGCCTGGAACTGGCCGACGCGCTGCTGGATAAGGCGCAAATCGCCGGCGTGCCGGGCATCGCCTTTGGGCAGAGCGGCGAGGGGCACGTGCGCTTCGCCATCTCCACGGCCATGCATGACCTGGAGCGGGCGGTAGAGCGGCTGGCGAAGGTGGCGGGGGAGTTGTAGGAGGGAGAAAGGGGAGTTTTTATTACAAAGGGACAAAGGGACGAAAGGGACAAAGATGGGAGGAAAACCTTTGTCCCTTTTGTTCCTTAGTTTCTTTGTAATGAATCCGGTTCGTCTGCGGGCATGAGCCGCGATGAATTTGTGGCTTTGTTGAAGTAACTTTACGGCCGTTTCTCCTCAGCGAACCCACGTATCATAACGTTCGGCCACGGCCGTCATGTATTCTTCGTTGGCTAACTGTTCTGCGTTCATAGCCGCCAATTCCGCTAGATACTGATCAAACCCACCTGGGCTAAAAATGGTGATGAGCTTGCCCCCAGCCGGGCAGCGCACCGCATGCCATACACTCGGCGGAATGTTCACCGTCGTACCGGGTTTACAAACCACTGTCTCATCGTCAAACTCAAACTGGACTTCGCCGGCCAAAATGTAAAATATCTCGGTCATCACGCGGTGGTGATGGCGCGCCAGGTAAAAACCAGATTTCAGCATATCTTCGACGACGGTGACACGGCCGTTTGTCCAATCCAACGCACTCTTCACAAAAATGTGGTCTTTTGCCCAGTCATAATCCGGACCCTGACCGGGTTCAACGATCTGCTGTTTCATAGATGTTGCCTCAACTGCGAATTTTCGATGCACAGGGCAGCCGCGAGAAGCGCCCAACAGGCTGCTTCTCGCGGCGCGGCGCTTATTCGCTGACGATCTCGTAAAATCCGGCAGACATGGTGCTCATATCAATGTGTGACATAAAAGCCATCGCCACATCGCCGGTATCCCGTTTGCCGGCCTGCTGCGCGGCTTCCTTGCTCGTGTAACGCAGAATCAACACCCATTCGCCATCATCCGCGCGGGTCGCTTCACGACGAACCAACCCCGGCAAAGTGGGGGTCACTTCGCGTTGGAAACGCTCATTCAACGCCGCAAACGCAGCCTCATCGGTCCCTTCTTTGGTGTGAAAACGCACAATTTGAATCGCTGCCATCATCGTTTACTCCTTATTTGCTGTTGATTTTTGATCATGATATACTGCATATATGTGATTGCGCACGCAACAAACGCATTATACGTGCGTGCGCACGCATTTGTCAAGAAGAAAAACGAGGCAATAGTATGGAAAACGACAATTTCACAACATTGGAACAAGGGGCCTGGGGGGGATTGTTGGGTATGCACGGCCGTATGATGCGCCTCATAGATGCCGACCTACAAGCCCACTCACATATCAGCCACGTCGAGTTTGAGGTGCTGCTGCGTCTGTCGTGGGAGGCAGATCACCGCTTGCGCATTCACGACCTGGCTGCCCGCAGCGTCCTCACGCGCAGTGGGATCAGCCGCCTGGTAGAACGGCTGGAGCAGGCCGGGCTGGTAGTGCGGGAAAAGGCAACCGAGGATCGGCGCGGGGCATATGCTGTGTTAACAAAGGCGGGCATGACGCATTTCGAGGCGGCGCTGCGGCAGCACGTGGCTTTTGTACGTCGGCACTTTCTCGCCCTTTTCAGCGAAGCGGAATTAGAGCAGATGGCTGTTTTCTGGCAGCGGGTGGAGACTGGGCAAGCGAATTTGGAATCGGGAGACAACACACGACCAGAGAATTAATAGGATGCAGATGTTGCGGATTGGCGCTGATTATTTAATGAATCTGCGGAAATCCGGGCAATCCGCGTTTAGCCGCGTCCCATTTCCTCCGGTTCGTCTGCGGGCATGAACTGGCGCTGGTAGAGTTCGTGGTAGAGGCCGCCCTGGGCCAGAAGCTGGTCGTGACGGCCGTTTTCCACAATCCGCCCCCCATCCACCACACAAATCATATCCGCCTGGCGAATGGTGCTCAGGCGGTGGGCGATGACCACGGCCGTGCGCCCGGCCATCAGCCGCTCCAGCGCCTCCTGAATCAGCACCTCCGTCACCGTGTCGATGCTGGCTGTGGCCTCGTCGAGGATGAGGATGCGTGGGTCCACCAGCGCGGCGCGGGCGATGCACAGCAGCTGCCGCTGCCCCACCGACACGTTCACCGCCCCTTCCAGAATGGGCGTGTCGTAGCCGAGGGGCAGGTTGCGGATGAAGTCGTGGGCGTTGGCCAGTTTGGCGGCGGCGACCACTTCCTCGTGGCTGGCGGCGGCACGGCCGTAACGGATGTTCTCGGCGATGGTGCCGGCGAAGAGGAACGGGTCTTGCGGCACCAGCCCAAACTGGCGGCGCAGCGAGGTTTGCGTCACGTCGCGCACGTCGATCCCGTCAATCAACACCTGCCCCTCTGTGGCCTCGTAGAAGCGGGGGATGAGGTTGGCGATGGTGGTTTTGCCCGCGCCCGTGGGACCGACCAGGGCGACGGTTTGGCCCGGCTGGATGGCAAGCTGGACGGCGTGCAGCACGTCCGGGGCGTCGTCGCGGTAGCGGAAGGTGACGTCCTCCAGGGTGATGGCCCCGGTGATGGGCGGCATCTCGGCGGCGTCGGGCCGGTCGGTGACGTCGGGGGTGGTGTCCAGCAGGCGCAGTACCTGCTCGCCGCCGGCCATGGCCGACTGCATGGTGGTGTAGAGGCGGCTGAGTTCCTGGATGGGCTGGAAGAAGCGCGTGACGTAGGCCAGAAAGGCGACCATCACCCCCAGCGTGACGGTGTCATCGGCCACGGCCCGCCCGCCGAAATAGAGAACCACGGCCGTCGACAACATGCTCAAAAATTCTATCGTCGGCAGGAAGATGAAGGAAAGGCGCATGGCGTTGACGTTGGCGTCGCGGTTGCTGCGGTTGACGGTGTTGAAACGGTCTTCGACGGCCGTTTCCTGGGCAAACGCCTGAATCACCCGCATCCCGTTGATGTTTTCCGCCAGGTTGCCCACCAGGGCGGCCACACTGCGCCGCGTCTGGCGGAAGGCGCTTTTGGCCCGGTAAGAGAACCAGACCGTCGCCAGGGCCATCAGCGGCAGCACGGCGAAGGTGAGGAGCGCCAGGCGCGGACTCATGGTGAGCATGATGATGATGATGCCCACCAGGATGAGCAAATCGCCTAGCAGCGAGATCAGGCCCTGCGTCAGCAGGTCGTTGATGACGGCCACGTCGTTGATGACCCGCGACACGGTCACGCCGACGATGGTGCGGTCGTGGTAGCTCATGGAGAGGGCTTGCAGGTGGTCGAACAGCTCCTGGCGCAAATCGGCCAGCACGCGCTGCGACACGCGCCCCAGCAAGTACTGCTGCCCGGCGCTGGTGGCGTACAGCCCCACGTAACAGAGCGCCAGCAGCAGGGCCAACTGGGTCAGGCCGCTGGCGTCGCCCACGGCGATGTGCTGGTCGATGGTGATTTTGATGATGTAGGGCGCGAGCAGGGTGAAGCCGGTCGCGCCGAGCATGAGCAGGGTGCCCAGGGCGATTTTACGGCCGTACGGCCGTATAAACACCATCATGCCGGCGACGACGCTTTTGTTGAAGAAACGGCCGTCTTTCCCTTCCTGCCCAAACTGGTTAATGGCCCCGCGCGGCCCCATGCCGGGGGAGAAGCTGAAACTCATAATAGAATCCTTTGGGGGACTGGAGATTGGAGACTGGAGACTCAAGAATCTCCAGTCTCTAGCCCTCAGTCCTGCAAACCAATCTCTAACCGCCCCCTTGGTGATAACCAAGGGCATACTTTTTCCGCCAACTACCCCCTCGGTGATAACCGAGGGCATGTTTTTTCCGCCAACTGTCCCCTCGGTGGCCGCCGAGGGTATGTTTTTTCCGCCAACTACCCCTTCGGTGGCCGCCGAGGGCATGTTTTTTCCGCCAACTACCCTCTCGGCGACCGCCGAGGGCATGTTTTTTCCGCCAACTACCCCTTCGGTGACCGCCGAGAGCATACTTTTTCCGCCAACTGCCCCTCCCCTCAATCCCCTCCCTCTGGGAGGGGAAGTCTGGCTCCCTCGCCCTTTGGGAGAGGGCCGGGGAGAGGGAGATTACTCTAATCTCCAATCTCCAATCTCTCCTCCGGCTCCACCTGCAAGGCATACACCTGCCGGTACAGCGGCGAACTGGCCAGGAGTTCTTCGTGCGTGCCACGGGCGGCGATACGGCCGTTTTCCAGCACCAAAATCACGTCGGCGCGGCGCACCGTACTCAGGCGGTGGGCAATGACAAACGTCGTGCGGTTCTCCATCAAGCGGTCCAGCGCCGCCTGGATCAGCCGCTCCGTGTTGCTGTCCACACTGGCCGTGGCGTCATCCAAAATGAGGATGCGCGGGTCGGTCAGCAAGGCACGGGCGATGGACAGGCGCTGCTTCTGCCCGCCGGACAGCGTCACGCCGCGCTCACCGACCGGCGTGTCGTAGCCCTGCGGCATGGCGCTGATGAACTCATGAGCCTGCGCGTCTTTGGCCGCCCGGATAATCTCGTCCTCGCCGGCGTCCGGCCGCCCAAAGGTGATATTTTCGCGGATGGTGGCGGCGAAGAGGATGGTGTCCTGCATCACCAGCCCAATCTGGCTGCGCAGCGACGTCAGGGTAAACTGGCGCGCATCCTGCCCATCCAGGTCGATTTGCCCGCCTGTCGGATCATAAAAGCGGGCAATCAGGTTGATGAGCGTGGACTTGCCGGAGCCGGTCGCGCCCATCAGGGCCACAATCTGCCCCGGCTCGGCGGTGAAAGTGATGTTGTGCAGCACCTTTTTGGACCCGGCATAGACAAAAGAGACATCGGTGAAGGCGACACGGCCGTTCAGCCGGGGCGCTTCCACCGCATCCGGCCGGTCGGCCACTTCCGAGGGCGCGTCGAGAATGGCAAAAATGCGCTCGGCGGCCGAGGCGGCAATCGCCAAAATGGGGATGATGCGGCCAATCAGGTTGATCGGGCGAATAAGCATCGCCAGATACGTGGTAAAGGCCACCAGCTCGCCCAGCGTCATCTGGTTTTGCACCACCAGATAACCGCCATACCAGAAAATCAGCACCGTGCCAAAGTTGGCGATCATGTCCAGCATGGGCACGTTGATCGCTTCCAGGCGGGTGGACTCGGCCGAGAGGCCAAACCACTTTTCGTTTTCCGCCAGGAAGCGGCGCGATTCGCTCGCTTCCTGGGCAAAGGCTTTGACGATGCGCGCACCGCGCAGGTTTTGCTCCAACTGGGTGGTCAACACGCCCAACTGGTCCTGAATCTCGAAGGAGAGGGGGCGGAAGCGGCGGCCAAAGCGGTAGGCGCGGTGCAGCAGCAGCGGCATGGTGAGGATGATGAGGCTGGCTAAGGCGGCGTTCATCCAGAGGAGGGTAACGGCCGTAAACAGCAGCAGTGTGCCCCCTTCCACCAGCCGCAGCACCGCCCGCCCCGTCAGAAAGCGAATGCGCTCCACATCCTGCATGGCCCGCGAGAGGATTTGCCCGGCTTCGGTCTGGTCGTGGTAGGCAAACGGCAGACGGTCCAGCTTGACGAGGATTTCGTTGCGCAGGTTATAGGCCACGCCCTGCGAGGCTTCTTCGGTCCATTTGCCCTGGTAGTAGACAAAGACGCCCTTGATCAGCGTCAGGCCCAGCAGCAGCAAGACGGCCTGGCCCAGACGCGCCAGATCGCCGCCGTAGATGCCCTGGTCGATGGCCCAGCGAATGAGCTGCGGAACCAGGATGATGATGACGTTGATGATGAGCATGGTGGTGTAAACGCCGATGGTTTTGCGGGTATACGGCCGTAAATACCGAAAGGCGCGCCACAGCAGTTGTCGGTCGGATTGCGGTTGCATGGGCCGTATCTTACCTGTTTTTGCGCGGCCCTGCCGTAAGTAAAACGGCCCAGGCAGGGGTGCCTGGGCCGTTTTGGATAACGAAGTGAGTTCTAACTCTTGTCTCTCAATTACTCATCCGCGAGGCGCAAAATGCGCAGACTTACCTCATCCGAAATCCACATACCGGAATCTTTCAACCGTATCACATAAGGCGCAACTGTCTGAACATGCCCCTGAGCTTTCATTTCCAAAAGAACTCGCAATGTGCCCCACACATTCAAACCCGCAGCCTGAGCAACATGGCGCGCCAGAGAATCATCCAAAATAACTGTACGCGAAGGATTTTCCAAAGCCAACGACATCGCGGCAACTTCACCCGGCCCCAAATCCAGGGCAAACCACTCAGAAGGCGTTTGTTTGGGAGCCACAATATCTAACCAGTCCAGACGGCTCGGATCGGGCACGTTGAATCCACGCGCCAGACCTTCTCGCAGCTCAGCTACCACCTCTGGAGGAGTCCATATGCTGGTAAACAGCCGTGGCAGCCAATCCAGCGCGTCAATTCGATGGAGATAAACGAGAGGAGAAGTGTTGCTAATCGCCTCGTTCATCGGCCAGTTCCAACTCTTCCAGCTCACTCATCAACGGAAAGACCTTATAATCGCCCAACAACAACAAGAATTCGACCCGTGATTTGCCGGCCAATTCGGCGGCGCGACCAGAAGAAAGACGGCCGAGTTCATACAATTTGATGGCCGCCAGCAAGCGCATTTCGCGGGCAAAAGCCACTTCGTCGCTTTTTTCAGCTAGTAAGACCTTTTCTGGGATCTCGATTGTGACTTGTCGTGAACTCATTATGCTTCCTCCTTGCCATTTGCTAGTCGGTTGGGATGCAGGTTGGTCCAATCTTGGAGATTGGACCAATCTATCAGGCCAATACTTTTACCAGATGGTACTTCTTGCGCCCTTTGCGCAGGATGAGGAACTGGCCTTCGATGGCCTCATTCACCGTGACCATTTGATTGGCGTCTTCAATGCGGCGGTTGTTCAGATAGACGCCGCCGCCCTGGATGGTCCGCCGGGCGTCGCCTTTGGACTGGGCCAGGCCAGAGTCGGCCAGCAAGTCGACCACCGGAAAGCCGTCGCCCGCCAGCGCGGTCCGGGGCAGTTCGCTGGAAGGCACGTCGGCGAAAATGTCCTGAATGTCGCTGGCGTCCAGCCCTTCCAGGTCGCCCCCAAAGAGGACCTGGGCGGCTTTTTCGGCTTTGGAAACGGCCGTTTCCCCATGAATCATCCGCGTCAACTCCTGCGCCAGCCGCCGCTGCGCCTCGCGCTGCTCCGGGCGATCATAGACCATCTGCTGGTATTCCTGGATTTCGCTGCGCTCCAGCCAGGTGAAGTAGCCCAGGTAATTGATCACGTCGGCGTCGTCGGTGTTGAACCAGAACTGGTAGAAGCGGTAAGGCGACGTGCGGTTGGGGTCCAACCAGGCGTTGGTGCCGGCGGCCGTTTTGCCGAAT
Organism: Ardenticatenaceae bacterium; assembly: GCA_020634395.1. GTDB lineage: Bacteria > Chloroflexota > Anaerolineae > Promineifilales > Promineifilaceae > Leptovillus. Next base: position 241,658 of record JACKBU010000003.1, read on the forward strand.
TTGCTGCCATCCGCCTGGGTGATGAGCGGGAAAACCATCGCGTGGACTTTGTCGTTGCGCACGCGGCGAATCAATTCCACCCCGGCCACGATATTGCCCCACTGGTCGCTGCCGCCGGTTTGCATGGTGCAGCCGTAGGTATCGTGCAGGTGAAGGTAATCGTAGGCTTGCAGCAGCATGTAGCTAAACTCGGTATAAGAGATGCCATCTTCACGCTGGATGCGTGATTTGACGGAATCTTTGCCCAGCATGTAGTTGACGGTGAAATGCTTGCCGGTGTCGCGCAGGAACTCTAGCAAGTTGAGCTTGCTCAACCAATCGGCGTTGTTGACCATGATGGCCGGGTTGCTTTTGACCTCAAAATCCAACACGCTGGCCAACTGCTGCTTCACCGTCACCAGGTTGGCTTCGATTTCGTCAATGGTCAGCAGATTGCGCTCAGAGGAACGGCCGCTGGGGTCGCCGACCATGCCTGTGCCGCCGCCCGCCAGCAGGATGGGCGTATGACCGAAGCGCTGAAGGCGGGCCATCACCATCAGCGGCACCAGATTGCCGATGTGTAAGGAATCGGCTGTCGGGTCGAAACCGTTGTAGATGGTGAGTTTTTCCTTCGCCAGGACGTCCGGTACGCCTTCGGTGTTGTCGTAGACGAGGCCGCGCCACTTTAATTCTTCGTACACATTTGTCACGATGTCTTTCTCCTTCAAATAATTCCGATTTAAATCGTAACACAGGCTTGAGGGCTGTCAACGCCTGCATCTGGACACAAAAAAAGACGCGGGTGGCGCCGCGTCTTTTGCTAACAGGTTTGTTGCCTAGGAGGCCATCAGGCCAGCAGCACCCTGCGCCAGCGCGACGCTGCGGTTACTTCATAGGCCGGATAATAAGAGCGTTGTTTGCTGCACATGCGCATAGCTTAGCAGGCGAACGGCCGTGCGTCAACTCGCAGCCCATCGCTATATACCGCCAAACTACCCCGAATATATTGACAATATTGCGCCATTTTGCTAATATACCCGCATATATGTGCACGCGCTTGTGGGTTTAAGCGCCAAAAACCATAAGCCTGACAGCCAACAGGGGCGCGGCAATCAGGCCCAAGTTTACTTATCGTAGCCCCGGTGGAGGATGGAATACGTGCCGATACAATTTCCCCCCTGAACCCTGAAGAGGCCCAACTTTATATCGTTCGTTTGTACTGTTTGGCTGGCTGCCGGCACCGTGCAGGTGCATACCCCGTAACGGCCGTTCCCTCTAGCCCTCTGTCTGCATCTGTGCGCCCGCCCGAGGCGGTAGCTGTTGTTGTCTGTTGAGGAGGTTGACATGCGTAATCGGCTTTATATTTCTCTGGTACTCATCGCCTGTTATGGCGTTTTTCGGGCTGTCTGGCTGGCGCGTTATGCAGCCACTATTCAAGCGCAGGTGGCGCTGCTGCCGCTGCCCCGGAGCAGCGTCCAATACGGCTTATCTCGCTCTATGACCTTCGTCGATGGGATCATTAGCCTGGCTACGCTGATGGTTTTTTCCGGGCTGCTGTTTGTGTGGCTGAGCTACGTTTTAGAGCAGCGCGCCCAGGAACCGTGGTTTGCCCGCGGTTGACACAGGCTTGCACCTATCAACAAAGCCCTTGCCTGTAAACTCAACAGGCAGGGGCTTTTGATTTACGGCCGTTTCCCCCCTTTCTGCCCCTCACTCCTCCCACGGTGGTAAAATCAAGTGATGGACGGTACAAAACGCAGCAACATCAAACCAGGCCTGCGCGTGGCCATCGTACTCAAGCAGGACCAGCGCACCGGCAAACGAACCGAGGGTGTCGTTAAAGACATCCTCACCAATTCGGCCACTCATCCGCACGGCATCAAAGTGCGCTTGGAAAGCGGCGCGGTTGGGCGGGTGCAGGAAATTTTGGAAGACGAGGCGTAATGCGTGAGGCGTGATTCGTGATAGTTACGAATCACGCCTCACGCATCACTTACTCATAAGCCAGCACTTCGCGGATGGTAAGGCGGGCGGCGCTGCGCGCAGGCCACATGCTGGCAACCACCGACAGCGCAATGACCACAGCCAGCCAGATCACAAATCCCCACAGGGAAAATGCCAGCGGCATGGCGGCGTTGATCATCGCCTCGCTGATGATGCGCAGCAGCATGAAGCTGATGGGAAACGAGAGCACTACGGCCGCCACCCAGCTTATCAACCCGATGAGCACCCCTTCAACCACCACCGACTTAATGATCTCCAGGTCCACGGCGCCGATGGCGCGCATCACCCCAATTTCGCGGGTGCGCTCCAGCACGTTCATGCCCATTGTGCCCGTCAGACCAATGCTGCCCACAAAGGCGGTCAGCAGGGCCATGAGGACCAAAAAGGTGATGAGGATGTTCATGGCCTGCGAGCTTTGCTTTTGCGTCACCAGGCCGGCCTCGATGTCGCTGACGCGAAAATCTAAGGCCCGGAAATAGGCGTCCAGCCCGGCGCTGACCTGTTCCTGGCGTGCCAGCGTGGATTCGTCGGCCACGACCCGGTAGGAAGCGGCCTGTCCGGGGGTGTCGAGCAGCTCAGAAATGACGTCGTAGCTGGCGTAGCCCAGGGTATCGCCAAACATATCGGTGAAGCGGAAAATGCCGACGACAGGCCATTCTTCGGCGCGCCGCCCCTGGATGGCGATACGCACGGTGTCCCCGGCTTTCAGATCGGGCAGTTCGCTCCAGATGGAATCGGAGAGGACCAGGGCTTTGCCGTCTTCGGGTAGGAGCCAACGGCCGTCTAACATATCCGGCTTTAGCAATTCTGTCGTCACCGGCGGGGCCACCAACTGCACGTTCTCGATCACGTTATCATTGGCGTCTACAATTTCCGCGCCCGCGCCCGACCAGCCTTCGACGTACCGCACGCCGGGCACCTGCATCACCACATGCTCCACTTCGGTCAGGCGATACGGCCGTTCAAACGTCACCATTACGTCGGCCATAAAGTGCTGCGCCAACTGCCCCCGAAAATGATTCAGCGACACGCGCACGTTAAACACGGCAATGAAAATCGCCCCGGCCATCGTCAGGGTAAAGAGGGTCAGGGTCAGCCGCCCTTTGCGGCGGAAGGTGTTGCGAATGGACAGGATTAACGGCCGTTCCACCCACATCAATTTAGTACCTAAGCGCTCCAGCCAGACGGCCGTCGACCCCTGCCCGCTCAGCCCATCATGGCTGATCGCCCGGCGCACCGTCGTTTTGGACCCCCGGCGCACCGGGAAAAACCCGGCCGCCATCGGGATTAACAAGGCCAGCGCCACCTGCAAACCAATCGCCAGGGGCACCACGCGAAAGCCCTGCAGCTTGGCGCTCATAAACCCGGCAATAAATTCCGCCAGTTGGTAGCCGGCCACCACGCTGGCCGGTACGGCAATCAGCAGCGCGATGAAACCATAGGCCAGAATAAGCAAAATATACATGCCTGAAATCTGGAAGCTGCGCGCCCCCACCAGCTTCATCACCCCAATCTGGCGCAAATGTTGGGCCAGCAGCGCGTTCAGCGTGTTCACAATCAGCGAACTGCTCAGCAGCATGATCAGCACACCCAGCGCGCCCAACACGCCCAGCATCGCCAGCGCCAGATAAGCCAGCGGGTGCTCGTTGGTTTTGCTGATGGAGGTCTGGTAGACCTGACGGCCGCTTTTCTCGATTTTTGCCTCGACGGCATCGGCGATGGTTTGAATGGCCGCTTCGTCGTCGGCGTGCTCGCTGACGCGCACGTAGAGGTGGTTATAACTTGCCGCGCCGCCCAGCCAGGGCACCGTGTCCAGGGTGGTATAGGCTTTGGGCGGCGACATGAAATCACCAGCCGCCGCCTGATCGCCCACCAGCCCCACCACATCCAGGCTGCGCGTTTCGCCGTTGGGCAGTTGAATGTGGGCCGTGTCACCCACCTGCAGGCCGGTGTCGTTCATCATGTCCTGCCGCACCAAAATCTGGTGATCGGCGGGCTGGCCGGTGCCGGCAATGGGTTCCAGCAGATCAATGTCGGAGCCGGCAAAATCCTTGTTGGCGATGACGGCCAGATTTTGCCAACTACGGCCGTCGCGGCTGACGCGCACCGTCATCACATGGCGGCCTTCGGCATCGGCCACGCCGGGCATCCGCGTCACCGAATGCACAAAGGCGTCGTCGAAGGGGTCGGTGATGATTTCGATATTGGCGGGCTGCGCCTGGGCGTAGCTGATGTTGATGTCTTGCGCGAAGATGACGTACGTGGCGGCAATTGTGCCGATGGCGAAGACGCCCACGGTGATGGAGGCCACCACCAGCAGCGTGCGCGTTTTGCTGGCCCACAAATCGGACAGCACTTTGCGCCAGCGCGGGCGTAAGAAATTGCCGGCGCTCATGGCTGCACCTCCAAAGCCGGGGTCAGAGCGGCGGAGTGATCTGGCTGCGGCAAGGCATGAGCTGCGCCGTTCACAATCTCGCCATCGGCGATGAGGATGGTCTGGTCGGTGCGGCTGGTGAGTGAGGGATCGTGGGTGACGATGAGGATGGTTTTGCCCTGCGCCGCCAAATCCTGAAAGACGCCGATGATCACGTCGGCGGCGCGGGAGTCCAGGTTGCCGGTGGGTTCGTCGGCGACGATGATGGGCGGGTCGGTGGCCAGGGCGCGGGCGATGGCCGCGCTTTGCTGCTGGCCGTTGGAGACCGAGGCAGGCAAATCGTGGGCGTGGTCGGCCAGGCCCACCATGGTGAGGAGTTCGAGGGCGCGCGACGGCCGTTCCTGCGCCGGGAACACATTGCAATAATCCATCGGCAGCATGGTGTTCTCCAGCAGCGTCAGCGTGGGCAGCAGTTGGAAAAACTGGAAGACGATGCCCACGTTGCGGCCACGCCACAGGGCGCGCTGGCTCTCGCTCATCTTGTAAATGTCCTGCCCGCCGATGCACACCTGCCCGGAGGTGGGATGGTCAATGCCGGTGAGCATGTTCAGCAGCGTTGATTTGCCGCTGCCCGATTTGCCGACGATGGACACGAACTGGCCGTAGTGGAGTTCCAGGTCGATGCCTTTGAGGGCGGTGAATTTGCCGGCGGCGTTTTCGTAGGTTTTGACGACGCTGCGGAGGTGGATGGCGGGTTGGTTGGTGGGGGAAGTTGGTTTGTTGGTTGGTTTGTTGGTTGGTTGGGGGAGGTGGTGGGTGGGGGTGTTGTGGTGGGCAACGGCCGTTTCCACTTTGCCATTCTCGGCCCTGTCTAGCAGACGGCCGTCGACAATATGCACCCGGCGCGAAAAGCGGGTCGCCAGATTCTGGTCGTGGGTGACCATGACGACTGTTTTGCCCTGCGCCACCAGCCGGGCAAAAATCTGGAAGATGGTCGCGGCCGTGGCCGTGTCCAGATTGCCGGTGGGTTCGTCGGCCACCAGCAGCGGCGGGTCATTGACCAGGGCGCGGGCGATGGCCACGCGCTGCTTCTGCCCGCCGGAGATGTGGGCCGGCAGCTTGTAGGCGTGTTCGCGCAGTTCCACCATTTCCAGAAGTTCCAGGGCGCGCTCTTTGCTGATGGCCGGTTGGTACGCGCCGATAAAATCCTGCGGCAGCATGATGTTGTTCACCAGGTCCAGCGAAGGCAGCAGCTCAAACGACTGGTAGACGATGCCCAGGTTGCGCCCGCGCCACAGCGCCAGTTCGTCTTCGCTCAGGTCGTTGAGGGTGATGGGGGTACTGCCTGCCCCTGCCGCCTGAAACGTCACCGTACCGCTGGTGATTTCGCTGACGCCGGAGATCATGTTTAGCAGCGTGGTTTTGCCCGCGCCAGACTTGCCGATGACGCCCAGGAATTCGCCGGGGTAAACGTCCAGGTTCACCTCGCGCAGGGCAGTAAAGTCGCCGGAGCCGGTGGTATAGACCTTGCCCACGTCGCGCAGGCGGATGATGGTTTCTTGTGTGGGGGTGGAAACGGCCGTTTGCCGCCTGCCAACCTGTCGTAAATTCATAAGTTGTGTGCCTCACTCAGGGTGAAATCGGCCAGTTTTATCACCATTTCTATTGTAGTGGCTACAACCTGGGGTGGGCAGATGACATTAGTCAGGGAACGTTAATACACGGAGGCTGGCCAGGCAATATGGTACACTTACCGCCGATAATCACACGCAGGCGTTTGCGGTCGTCCGCAAACGGCTCGTTTCTTACCAACTGGACATTTGCAGACCCCGCAGTCGGCTTGTTTCTCGCCAACTGGACGTTTGCGGACTCCCGCAATCGGCTTGTTTCTCGCCGACTGGGCGTTTGCAGACCCCGCAATCGGCCTGTTTCTCGCCAACTGGGCGTTTGCGGGCCACCACAACCGGCAACTTGCGGCCGACTGGCCGTTTGCGGACAAGATCAAAGGACAAGATAGAGATGGAAACACGTACTTTAGGCAAAACCAACTTGCCAGTCAGCCGGCTTGGGCTGGGGCTTTCCGAGCTGGGCTACGAGCTGACGTTGGCCGACGAGGCGCGCGCGGCGCAGGTGTTGAACCAGGCGCTGGATGCCGGAATTAATTTTCTGGATACCAGCGCCTGCTACAACATCAGCGAGGAACTCATCGGGCGCACCATCGCCCACCGCCGCGACGATTACGTGCTGGCCACCAAGTGCGGCCACGTCGCCGGCGGCTACCGTGGGCGCGACTGGACTGCGCAAACCATCACCGACAGCATCGAGCGCAGCCTGAAACGCCTGAAGACCGATCGCCTGGATCTGGTGCAGCTGCACTCCTGCGGGGTGGACGTGCTGGAAAAAGGCGAGGCGATTGAGGCGCTGCTGGCGGCGCAAAAGGCGGGCAAAACGCGCTTTGTGGGCTACAGCGGCGACAACGAAGCGGCTTTGTGGGCCGTGCGCAGCGGCCTCTTCGACACCCTGCAAACCAGCTTCAATCTGGTTGATCAGGCTGCGCGGCGCGAGCTTTTCCCGGCGGCGCAGGCGCAGGGTATGGGTGTCATCGTCAAACGGCCGATTGCCAACGCCGCCTGGGGCGCAGAGCGCAGTCCCAGCGGCTACGCCAACGATTATTTCCGCCGCGCCCAGGCCATGCTGGCCGCCGGTCCTATCCCCGGCGCGCCCGACGACCGCATTTTGCTGGCTCTGGGTTTTGCCCTGGCCCACGCGGCCGTCGACACAGTGATTGTGGGCACGCAAAACCCGCGCCATCTGGCGGCCAATATTGCCCTGGTGGAATCGGCCTTGCCCCTTGCCAGCGAAGTGGTGGCGGCGCTGCACGGCCGTTTCGACCAGACGGAGCGGGAGTGGCGGCAGCTGCGGTGAGCAAGGGGGAGGGAGATTGGAGATTTGATGCGTGAAGCGTGATGCGTGACCAGAGAGGTTTCACGCATCACCTATCACGCATCAAACCAAACGCCATGAAATCCTAAACAACCACTTTTCTATAGGCGTTTGTGCAGGCGGGAGGTGCGCAGCCAGAGGATACGGCCGTCCGCGTCGCGCAAAAATTCCAGCTTATCGCCCACCAGCGGCGGGTCCAGGGCGATGACGCGGTCCGGTTGGTAAAAGGCCAGGCGGGTGGGCGGCGGGGCCGGTTCGGGCGGCGAGTCTTTATCGGGGAAGCCGCCTTTGGGGATGGAATGGAGGAGGAGACGGCCGTCGCTGATCGTCAACTCCAGATCCGACATGTAGGCTTCGTAGCGGCCCACGTATTCCGCCAACCGGCTTTCCGGCACAGCCAGATGCACCGGCTCCGGCTCGGATAACTCCAGATAATGTTCCAGCACCCAGTCGGTGACAGCTTCGTGCAGCTTACGGCCCCGGTTGGCGTTGGTGAGGCAGGTAAAAGCAAAATCCCGCGACGGCACAAACCAAAACGCCGAAAGCTGGCCGTGCGTGGCCCCGCCATGCGACACCACCCGCGTCCCGGCTACGTCGGCCAGGAACCAGCTCAGGCCCATCTGCCGATCCAGGTTGGCGCGGACCTGTGGCGTCTGCATCAGGCGCATACTTTCCGGCGAGAGCAGGTGCGTCCCGTCGGCGGCCGTGCCATCGCCCAGATGGAAGCGGGCGTAGCGCAGTTGGTCGCGCACGGTCGAGGTGATGCCGCCGGCGCTGTGGGCGGAACGGGCCAGCGCCCACGGGCGCAGCACCTTCACCGCGTCGTTTTCGTCGTCGTAGGTGTGCCCGGCGGCGACGCGGTGGGTGATGGCGTCGTGGGCAAAGAAGCAGCTCTGCTCCATGCCCAGCGGATCAAGGATAAGGGACTGCACGGCCGTTTCATACGGCTGCCCGGTCACGGCTTCAATTACCCGCCCGGCCAGACTGAAGCCGGCGTTGTTGTACGACCAGGCCGTACCCAGCGGCACCACCTGGGGCAGGTCGGCCATGTTGGCGACGTAACGGGCCAGGGCGTCGTCGCCCAGGCCGGTGTCGTCGAAGTAGTCGCCCACCCAGCCGCCGGTGTGGGTGAGCAAATGGCGGAGGGTGACGTGAACGGCCGTATCCTCATCGCTCAGGCGCAGATCGGGCAGATAGCGGCGCACGGGGGCGTCCAGGTCCAGTTTGCCCTGCTCGACGAGGCGGAGAACGGCCGTGGTCGTGATCGTTTTCGTCGTAGAGCCAATTTGGAAGAGCGTGTTCTCGTCCACGCGCAGGGGATGTTCAATGTTGGTGACGCCGAAAACGGCCGTGTATTCCTGGCCCTCGTACCAGAGGCCCACGGCCACGCCGGGCACATGCCAGCGGACCATTTCGGCCTGCACAAACTCGGCCAACTGCTGAAACAAAGTGTCGGGGGAAGGATTTGTATTCATGGCATATTCTTATCACAATCCCACGCGAAACCAAGTGATTAGAGCGGGGAAATGGGCCGCGAAATAGAGCGTTGCTTTTTTTTGCGGTAAAATGAGCGGAGCGAAAGGGACTATTGGACACGGATAGACGCGGATTATCACGGATTGAGTCTGTGTCCTGTTTTTTGGAGGATGACATGCAATTTGGATTGTTTGAAGATAAGCCCAATTATTATGCTTCGCTGGATGAATTGATCGACGTGATGATGAAGATGGACGACGACCCGCTGGCCGACGCCGGGACCAACGTCGTGATCTGCCGGGGCAATCCAAAGGCCAAATTGATGATCATCGGCGAAGCGCCGGGGCCGGAAGAAAACCGGGTGGGCAAGCCATTTGTGGGCCGGGCGGGGCAGCTTCTGGACCAGATTTTGGAAGCAGCCAATTTTGACCCGGAAAAAGATGTGTTTATCAGCAATTCCGTGTTCCGGCTGCCGCCGGGAGAGGGCGGCAAGAGTTTTCGCAAACCCACGAACGAGGAAATTGAATTCTATAAACCTTATTTGTTGGAAATCATCCGGCTGGTAGACCCCAAAATCATCCTGCTGACGGGTAACGTCGCCACGCAGTCGCTGCTGGGCCTGACCGGAATTACAAAGTTGCGGGGCGAATGGCGGGAGTGGAACGGCCGTCTTGTCATGCCCATCTTCCACCCCTCCTACCTCCTGCGCAACCCCGTCCGCACCCCGGACGGCCCAAAGGCCCTCACCTGGAAAGACATCAAAGAAGTCAAACGTAAATACGACGAGTTAGAGCTGTAAGCTGTTAGCTGTAAGCTGTTAGCCAGAAGTGTATTGAGGGAAGAATGCAGAATTTTCGGCAGTTGCTGGTATGGCAGAAAAGCCATGAGTTGGTTTTGCGGATTTATGGCGTTACGCAGGCATTTCCGGCCAGCGAAGTGTATGGGCTAAGCAACCAGATGCGCCGGGCCAGTGTTTCCGTGCCGTCGAACATCGCTGAAGGCAGTGGGCGCGGCAGCGACAAGGAATTCGCCCAATTTATGCAAATCGCCATTGGCTCCATTTCAGAGCTAGAATATCAGGCGCTCCTGGCAAAAGACCTCGGTTACATGAGCATAACCACTTACAACGAACTGAGCGGACAAGTCTCAGAAGTCAAGCGAATGTTAATTGGACTCCGTAAGAAGCTAAAAGCGAACAGCTTCTAGCTAAAGGCTAACAGCTAATGGCTAACAGCTATTCCCCACAGGCCGCGCTGCGCGGCGAACCCGGCTACGTGTGGCGCTCAGGTCAGGAACGGCGGCTGGCGATGATTCGCCGCTGGGTAGATTTGGACAACGCCGTCATTCTGGACAATGGCTGCGGGCTGGGTACGTATCTGGAGGCATTCGCCGCTTATTCGCCGCATCGTTTTGGCCTGGAGCTAGAGCATGACCGGGCGCTGCAAGCCGTGCCCACGGCCGTCGGCATCGTCGAAGGCTTGGGCGAAACGCTGCCCTTCGCCGACGAGTCGTTCGATTTTGTGTTCAGCAACGAGGTGATTGAACACGTGGCCGATGATGCGGCTTATGCGGCGGAGATGGTGCGAGTGGTTAGGGAAAACGGCCGTATCCTCCTCTTTTGCCCCAACCGCTGGTATCCGGTGGAGCAGCACGGCATCTACTGGCGCGGCGCGTACAAATTTGGCAACATCCCGCTGGTGAATTACCTGCCGGACGTGTGGCGGAACAAACTGGCCCCACACGTGCGCACCTATACCAAAGGCCGGCTGCTCCGCCTGTTTGCCGATTTGCCTGTGGCAGTGGTGTATCACGGCCGTATCTTTGGCGGCTACGACAACATCGAATACCGCCTGCCCCGGCTGGGTAAAACCCTCAAAAAAACGCTCTATGCCGCCGAAAAAACGCCTCTGTCCGTTTTGGGGCTATCCCACTTGCTTGTGCTACAAAAAAGGGGCTAAGGGGCCAAAATCAGCGCCAAATCTTCTTGGGTTGTGCCCAACGCCAACAGTGAGCGAATAAGTAAATCGAGGGATACGGAAGGATCGCCCGCCTCCATTTTAGCCACGCGCGATTGGCTGGATTGCAGCCGCTGCGCCAATTCAACCTGCGTTAAGTGCTGTGCCTGACGACGATCACGCAAGCTGTTAGCCAGAGTCAATTTCAACTCCACGTACGCTGTTTCTTCCGGCGTCAACTCCAAAAACTCGTCAGCCGAACCGACTCGCCAGCCTGCTTCCTCTAGAGCTTTTCGTTTATTTTCGTCCATTCTTTTATTCACCTGTTGGCAATCTCATCATACTGTTGCAGGCGGCGTTGGCAAATCTCAATAACTTTCTGTGGTGTTTGCTTCGTTTTCTTCTGAAACACTTCCAAAATGAGGATCGCATCTAGATCAATTCGGTAGATGATCCGCCAGGTTCCACTTTTGTCGTTAATTCGTAGTTCATGACAATGTGGCGCAATAGAAGGCAGCGGGCGGGAGTAGGGCAGCGGCAGCAAATCGCCCTGTTGTAATCTGCGCAATAAAAAACCAGCCTCCAATCTGGCTTCTGCCGAAAAGGGTGGCGTTTTTACTTCACCATGAAGCCAGATAAGCGGTTTTTCATCGGCGGCCATCGGATCAATAATATGTCATATCTGATATATTATCAAGGAGTTTTACGCCCAAGAAGGCGTTAGAAAATTCTCTGCTTACAAACCTCGTCGATTGGACTTAAGATAGGGGCGATTTGCCAAATTAATGTAAGACCAATTTCCTTGTTTTAGCCCCCGCCAATTATTACAATCGAAAATAGGATAACCTGTAACGGCCGTGTCCGCACCCCATGCGCCACGGCTTTAAACTCTGGAGGACCAACATGAGCACGAAGAATGGACAAAGTGGACAGGACGGCGTGGGCAGCTTCAAAGTGAAAGCTGGCCTGGCGCAAATGCTGAAGGGCGGCGTCATTATGGACGTGGTGACGCCGGAGCAGGCTGTGATTGCCGAGGAAGCTGGCGCAGTCGCCGTGATGGCGCTGGAGCGTGTCCCGGCCGACATCCGCGCCCAGGGCGGCGTGGCCCGCATGTCCGATCCGGGCATGATCAAGGAAATCATTCAGGCCGTCACCATTCCAGTGATGGCCAAGGCGCGCATTGGGCACTTTGTGGAAGCGCAGATTTTGGAAGCGATCGGCGTGGACTACATCGACGAAAGCGAAGTGCTGACCCCGGCCGACGAAGAGCACCACATTTACAAGCACTCCTTCAAAGTGCCATTTGTGTGCGGCTGCCGCAATTTGGGCGAGGCGCTGCGCCGCATCGGTGAGGGCGCGGCCATGATCCGCACCAAGGGTGAAGCAGGCACCGGCGACGTGGTGGAAGCAGTGCGCCACGCTCGCGCCGTGCTGGGCGAAATCCGCCGTCTGCAACAAATGCCCGACGAAGAGCTGATGGCCTTCGCCAAAACCATCGGCGCGCCGTATGAACTGGTGAAAGAAACCAAAGAACTGGGCCGCCTGCCGGTGGTCAACTTTGCCGCCGGCGGCATTGCCACTCCGGCCGATGCGGCGCTGATGATGCAAATTGGCGTGGATGGCGTGTTTGTCGGCTCTGGCATCTTCAAGAGCGCCGACCCCGCGCCGCGCGCCAAAGCCATCGTGGAAGCGACCACCCATTACAACAACCCGGAAATCCTGGCCCGCGTCAGCGAAAATCTGGGCGAGCCGATGGTGGGCATTAACGTCAGCAGCCTGCCGGAGAGCGAACAGTTGGCCGTGCGCGGCTGGTAAGAAGTTAGAGTGTAGAGTGCAGAGTGCGGAGACAGAAGAGCCATCTTCCATCTCTATCTCTACACTCTATCTCTACCAAATAAGGTTTTTACATGAAGATCGGCGTTCTCGCGCTGCAAGGCGCATTCATTGAACACATCAAGATTCTGCGCGAGTTGGGCGTGGAGGCGGTGGAAGTGCGGCTGCCGGAAGACCTGGAGGGGTTGGATGGGCTGATCATTCCGGGCGGCGAAAGCACGACGATTGGCAAGTTGGCGACGATGTATCACTTGATGGAGCCGCTGCGGGCGTTTGCAGCGCGCAAGGCGATGTGGGGCACGTGCGCGGGCATGATTTTTATGGCCAAGGAGATTGGCGACGGCCGTTCCAATCACGGCCAACCGCTTCTGGCGATCATGGACATTGTGGTTGACCGCAATGCCTTCGGGCGGCAGGTGGACAGCTTTGAGACGGACCTGGACGTACCGGCTATCAACAACGGCGAAGTGAAACCATTTCCGGCCGTGTTCATCCGCGCGCCAAGGCTGGTGGCCGCCAAAGGTGACACAAAGGTGCTGGCGCGGCTGGCCGATGGCACGGCCGTGGCCGCGCAAGAAGGCGACTGGCTCGTCACCTCTTTTCATCCCGAACTAACGGGGGACAATCGGTTTCACAAATACTTTTTGGAGCTGGCGAAACGTAACAACGCTGCATGAGGAACAGCGGGGATAGTTGACTACTGTCTTGGCAGCAAGACGGTGAAGGTCGCGCCGCCCTCGGGATTGTTTTCGGCCCAGATACGGCCGTCGTGCTGCTCCACAATTCGGCGGGCAATGAACAACCCCAGCCCGGTGCCGGAACCATTCGACTTGGTGGTAAAAAACGGGTCAAAAATTCGTTCGGTGATTTCCGGAGCAATGCCCGGGCCGGCATCTTGCACGGACAGCGCAAAGTAGTCGGTCGTCGCCAGTTCAGCCGGATAGGCTTTGCCCGGTCCCGGCAGCAGTTCACCGGCAGGAACAAGCCAGGTTTTAATCTGGATCGCGCCACCCCCGGGCTGCATGGCATCCCGCGCATTGGTCAACAGGTTAATAACCACCTGCGTTAACCGGTTATGGTCGCAAACGGCCGATTTCAGGTTGGGAGCCAGATCGGTTTCGATGCGCACGTTGAACTGTCCCTGAAACTGCTGCTTCACCAGCGTCAGAGAATCTTCGACAATTTTGTTCCAGTCCGTCACGGCAATTTGCGGCAGCCCATCCAACGAGTAGTTGCGCAGCACTTCCACAATACGCACGCAGCGCCAGGCGCTTTGTTCGATCATTTCCACATAGTGGCGCAGGCGTTCCAGGCTGAGCGCGTTGTCGTCTACGTCCAGACTGAGATTGGCGCAGGCAGCGGTAATGATGCTGATGGGGTTGTTGAGTTCGTGGGCGATGCTGGCGGTGAGGGTTCCCATGCCCGCCAGGCGTTGGGTATGGGTGAGCGATTCGTTGAGGCGCTCCACGTCGTGGAGGTTGGTAACGGAGATGAGCTTTTGGGCGCCGGATTCGGCGGCGATGGGGGTAATGGTGAGGGCGACGGGCAGAGAACGGCCGTCCAGGCGGCGCAGCACTGTCTCCCGATGAATCTCCGTATCATCCGGGAATTCCAGCGGCAACAAATGCTCCGGCCAAAAGTCGTGAAACGGGCGGCCAACCAGATCAGGCATATCGCTGCCCAGCATCGTCGCCGCGGCCTGGTTTGCCGAGCTGATCACCCCATTTTCATTAATGACCAACGTGCCCGAAGACATGCTTTGCAGCAGGTAAGTAAAAAACTGTGCGGTTGAATCGTTTTTCTCAGCCACAAGGGGGTTGATCATATGATTCAGTCCTCATTCCGAGCGTCCTCCGACCGCAGTGGCGGGTTGATAGTAGCATACGCGACCGGCGCACGAACGTCCGTATGCGCGCCGTAAATTCATCGTGAAGGGCGCGTGAAGGGACGTGGTTTCGGAAACAGAAGAATGCACAGGCAAGGAGACTGCAAACAGGTATAATCAGCCGATGCTGCCGCCTAAAAATCAGCCTGTTTCCGACTTTATTGGCCAACAGTCACTGCTCCGCCGCCGGATTTTTTTGCTTTTGGTCGTGGCGGCCATGCTGCTACTGATTGGTTTTTACACGGTGACGGATGCGGCGCATCTGGCACAAAGCCACACGTTGGACGGAGCGGATTGGCTAGGATATGCCATCTGCCACCGGATCACGGAGCGGTCGTTTGCCATTAACGGCCGTCAGTTTCCCTTATGCGCCCGCTGTACCGGCATGTACCTGGGCGTCTTCCTCGTCTTTCTGGTCTTGTGGCTGGCCGGCCGCCTGCGCCACAGCCTGCTCCCGCCTTTCCCCATCTTGCTTACGCTGATCGTGTTCGTCGGCCTCATGGGCATCGACGGCGTCAACTCTTACCTCCACTTCTTCCCCAACGCGCCCCACGTATATGAACCGCGCAACTGGCTGCGTTTGCTGACCGGCATAGGCACAGGGTTGGCGATGGGCCTCATTACGCTGCCCACGCTGGCGCAAACGGTGTGGCGCGCGCCCGTCTGGCAGCCACCGGCAGGCAATTTTCGGGAGCTGGCAGGCATGATGGCGGTGGCCGGCACGGCCGTTTTGCTCCTGCTCAGCAACCAACCAACCGTTTTGTACGTATTGGCATTGGCCAGCACGGCTGGCCTTTTGTTGATCGTTACGGCGCTAAACACCGTGGTGGTGCTGATTGTGCTGCGACGGGATGGGCAGGCAGCGGGATGGCGGGAAACGGCCGTGCCCCTACTCACAGGTCTCCTGCTCTCTTTACTCGAACTCAGCACAATCAGCCTCATCCGTTTTCATTTCACAGGAACCATGACCGGCTTTCCGGGGTTATAGGATAAAGATTTTACACGTGGTTGAGCTGGTAGGTGGGTCGAGCTGTTTTCTGAACGCTGCCACCCATACCATCAAACCAGGAGAATTTATATGATGGAAGCATTAGGCGGTATCGGGGCCGCATTTGGGTTGGCAGGCAGCGCGGGATTAAACGCCTATATTCCCCTGCTCATTGTGGCTGTGGCCGGGCGCTATCCGCTGGGTGATCCACTCCTCAAGCTGTCACCACCCTATGATTTGTTAACCAATCCCTGGATCATCATCCTGCTGTCGGTACTGCTTGTTATCGAAATGTTGGTCGATAAAATTCCGGCGGTCGATACGCTGAATGATGGCATCCAGACCTTCATCCGGCCAGTGGCTGGCGCTATTTTGTTTGCGGCCAGCGCCAACGTCATCACCGACGTCAGTCCGCTCATCACCCTGGCAGCCGGTGTGCTGGTAGCCGGCAGCGTGCACACCACCAAAGCTGTCACCCGCCCCATGATTACAGCGGCGACCGCCGGAACCGGCAACTGGGCTGTCAGCCTGGTGGAAGATATTGTGGCCTTTTTTACGTCTATTCTGGCGCTGCTGCTGCCTATCATTACCGGCATCGCTGCGGCCGTGGCTTTGTTTTTTGCCGTCCGGCTTTACCGCCGGCGTAAGAAAAAAGAAGGTATTGTGTTTCGATAAACAACGAACAGGAGGTTAATGATGTTTTGGCAACGGATTAAAGGTGTTTTTAGTTTAGATCGGGAAGTTTTTAGAGATATTGAGCAAGACGAGTCGTCGCTTTCACAGGCAGCGATTATCGTGCTGTTGGTGGCGATTTTGGCCGGCATTGGCGCGGCTGGCGCAGCCGCCATGGGCGCAGCGGCAGTACAAAGTCTGTCCAACTTCGCCGGCGACTTAGATCTTCCGAGCCTTACCCCCTCTTTTGGCGCTGCGGGCGCATTTATCAATGCGTTTGTTGGGGCTTTTATTTCATGGGGGGTTTGGGCGTTGGTGACTTACTTCATTGGGGTGAAGGTGTTTAACGGCGAATCGACCGTCAGCGAAATGATGCGGCTCATTGGTTTTGCCCAGGCACCCCGCCTGATGAGCGTTTTTAGCTTCATCCCGTGCATCGGCTTTTTGTTTAGTTTTGCCGGCTGGATTTGGGCGATCGTTACCAGCATCATTGCCATTCAGGAAGGCGTGGACCTGGACGCCGGTAAGTCTTTCGCCACTATCCTGTTGAGCATTGTGGCCGTGATCATCGTCAACATCCTGATCGTTGGCCCGATCCTGAATCTGATTTTTTAGTCTGACTGTCTGAAGTAACTGGAAAACGACCGTTTCCTGCACAGGGAACGGCCGTTTTTTTCTGCCTGCTACCCAACAGCGTTTACCCGTGTCAGCCGCGCGCTGCGCCGCGCCGTCCGGAAACTCACCAGCTTCTTCGCTTCTTCATCCCACAAACTCAAGAACGTCGTGCGCAGACTGCTTCCTAGAGTAAGCGTAGACACATTTTGCAGTTCCGGGTTTTGCTGGTGGCATTCCTCCAGGCGGTAATTGGGAATACGCGGGCTCAGATGGTGGATGTGGTGAAAACCAATGTTGCCCGTAAACCACTGCAGCACTTTGGGCAGCCTGTAAAACGAACTCCCTTGCAGCGCGGCCGTGGCATAGTCCCACTCCTCGCCATCGGCCCAATACGTGTCCTCAAACTGATGCTGCACAAAAAAGAGCCAGGTCCCCACCATCGAGGCAATGATCACCACCGGCAAATGAACCAGCAAAAACGGCCGAAACCCGATCACCAGGCTCACTAAAGCCACAATTATCACCAGCGCCAGGTCATTCCACAGCACGTTGAGCCGTTCTTTGCGCCGCGACAGG
Source organism: Ardenticatenaceae bacterium (assembly GCA_020634395.1). Taxonomy (GTDB): domain Bacteria; phylum Chloroflexota; class Anaerolineae; order Promineifilales; family Promineifilaceae; genus Leptovillus. The sequence goes on from JACKBU010000003.1 coordinate 258,958, forward strand.
GGGCCAGGGAAACGGTATAAAACCAAAAACAACGCCAAAGGCAAAATCAAAAACAGGGTGATGGGGTTGCGATAAAGGCGGTAACGCACTCTGGTGGCCAGCGGAGCCTCGTTGTACTCGCGCACCGTCATGGTGTACACGTCATGAACGTCGCGCCGGGCCAGGTTGCCGGCGGTGGCATGGTGGACGGCATGGCTTTTCCGCCACTGGTAATAGGGTGTCAGGGTTAACATACCGCAAACCACGCCGAGGCGGTCATTGGCCTGGCGCGATTTGAAAAATGAACCATGCCCACAGTCGTGCTGGATGATGAAGATGCGCACCAGCATACCGGCCGTTGGCAAAGCCAGCAGCAAAGTCAGCCAATAGCCTACTTGCAGACTAAGGTACATGACAATCCACAAAATAATAAAGGGCACAAACGTATTAACGACTTGCCACAGGCTCCTTTTCGTATCGGACGTTTGAAACGGCCGTACCATGTTTTTCCAATTCAACTGTTCAGCGGCTTCTGGTTGAGACACATACATGACTCCTCTCCTTTCAAATCAACACTATTCAGGTCAGACCTGTTTTAGCAACCAATGAGGGTGAAATTCTTTGATGGCGGTAATGAAGGTTCGTCGCGCAGCAGGGTGTTCGTGGTTCTCTTGGGGGATAAACTAACCAACGTGCATTAAAGATACCATACACTGTAACATGTCTGGCATCTTTGACAAAATTTGCCAGGCGGACACTTAATGTTTTTTCATGCTGGCTTCGAATGAACCGGGTGGTGCCTGAGAACGGGGCACCGGAACGGCCGTCTATTCATGCCGCAGCGCCTGTACCGGGTCCAGACGCGCCGCCCGCGCCGCCGGGTACAGCCCCGCCAGCAGGCCAATCAGCGCCGCAAAAACCAATGCGCCAACTGCCAGCCAGGGCGGAACCACCGACAGGTGTCCCACGCCGGTTACACCTTCGTTGATCAGATAACGATGCGCCACCCAATCCACCAACCGGCCAAGCAGCGTGCCAAAAATCAAGCCGAACACACCGCCGATCAGGCCAATAAGCGCCGCTTCCGTGGTAAACAGCAGGCGGATTTCACCCGGCGCTGCGCCCAGCGCTTTGAGCACGCCAATCTCGCGTGTGCGCTCATAGATAGCCATCATCATAGTATTGGCCACGCCCAGAGCGGCCACCAGCAGCGCCAGCGCCCCCACCGAGCCAAGCAGCGCCTGCAGCAGCGACAAAACCTGGTTGGCCGCATCAAGGATCGTTTCCAGCGACTGCGCCTCCAGATCAAGCTCCTGGATGGCGGCAGACACGGCCGTAACCAGGCCCAGACTCTCCGCCCGCACAATCACCATATCGTAACCCTGCGTCTCCAGAATATCCGGCTGGTTATACCACCAGGTCAGAACCGCTTCCGTTTCCCCCAACCCCAAATCAATCGTACGGCTGCTAAAACTATCGCGCACGCCCACAACCGTGCTGGGGAAATCCTGCGATTCGCCGCGCGGCAGCTTGGCCGTCAGTACCACGGACTGCCCTACCAGATCGGCGTAATCCTGCCCCTCAGCTAGCAGCCGGTCGGCCAGACCGGAGGTGAGGACCACGCCCGCGTTTTCGCCATCGCCAAAAAGCTGACCGGCTAATGGTTCGCTGGCGCCGCCAAAGCGAAAATTGCGCTCGCCCATGTCAGACGAAACACGTACCGGCAGCGACTCACCGGCCAGCGTGAGGGTGAGGTCGACCCCATTGGGGAGCTGGAGTTCGGGGGTAACGGCCGTTACCCCCGGTATCGCCCGCAGTTTTTCCACAATCTCCGGCGTCAGCGCCTGCTTCGGCTGCGGCGGCGCGAAGGGGTCAAAACTGTCCAGCGCCGCCTCGTCATACGTTGGGCTGACAAAAATGTTCTCCAGGCCCACGGTCTCAAAGTTGCGCTGCACCTCCCGCTGCACACCCACCCCAAACGATACCATCGCTACCAGCGTGATAATGCCGATCAACACGCCGGCGGCCGTCAACACGTTGCGCACCGGTCGCCGCCCCAGGTTGCGAAACGCAGAACGGACTGTATCGGCCAAAGAAAGGCGCGATTGGGCATTGTTCGCTGACAACGCATTGCCAGTGGCCGATGAGTGTTCCTCGGTTACTGGGCTGGGTGGATTGTTCACCGTTAACTCCGCCACCTGCCCATCTTTTAGATGCACAACACGGTCGGCGTAAGCGGCCACGTCGGCATCGTGGGTAACGACCACAAGCGTAATGCCTTGCTCTTTGTTGAGGGCTTGCAGCAGAGCCATCACTTCTGCTCCGGTGGTCGAATCCATGTTGCCGGTAGGCTCATCGGCCAGGATGAGGGAGGGGCCGTGGATGAGGGCGCGCGCCACGGCCGTTCGCTGCTGCTCACCACCCGACAGTTCCGCCGGGTAATGGTCTAGCCGCTGGCCCAGACCCACTTTTTGCAGCATCGCGGCAGCGCGAGCCGTCCGTTCGGCCGGACTGACGCCCGCCAGAGTGAGCGGAATGGCGACATTTTCCACGGCCGTCAGCCGCGGCAGCAAATTGAAGCTCTGAAAAATGAACCCCACGCGATGGCGGCGGTGGGCCGTGCGCGCTTTGCCATCGGCATCATGCAGGGGCAGCCCAGCCACCCACAACTCGCCGGAAGAGGGTCTATCCAGGCCGCCAAGCAGGTTTAGCAACGTGGATTTGCCGGAGCCTGAAGGCCCGACAAGAGCCACAAACTCCCCCGACGCGATAGTCAGATTGATGCCCCGCAGCGCCCACACGTCCATTTCGCCGCGCTGAAAATGGCGCTCCAGGTTTGATATGCTTATGGTGTTGTCCATGGAGTAGGCAGAGACGGAGATTGGAGACTTAAACACTCTCTAGTCTCCAATCTCCATTCGCGTTTCTGCGATCGGCAGGCCTATTGCAGTGATTCAGCCAGAGCCAGCGCTTCGGCCGCTGTGAGATCACCCCCGATCCAATAGGTAGTGTCGCCCTCGGTCCAGGTAAGCAAGGCCTGGGCGCCAGCATCGTCGGTGTAGAGCGTGCCTTCTACGCCGCGCACGGTTACGGTTTCACCTGCCTGATCGCGTTCGGGAACGGCCGTAGCCGGACCCTGCGCCACCGTAAAACCGCCATTGGCGCGGGTATAGCGCTGCACCACCGCGCCCCGCACTTCTGTCGCCCCGACAAACGTGGCATCAGCCGGCAAGATCGCCGGAGAGAGAACGTTTAGCGCGGCTGTTTGTTCAGCCGTTAGCTCTTCGGGTTTCAGATCTTCCAAATGTACCACTTCCGCGCCGTCGGGAATGGCAAACGTGAACAGAGTGTCATCCACGCCCTGGTTTAGCTCCAGCAACGTGGCAGTGGCGCTGCCAGAACCCATCGCGCTCTCCGCATACTCCACGGCCAGCGGCGCGCCGTCTTCCGGCCGCACGTAAACCTTCAGGAAGCCGCCGGCTGCACGTACCTCATCAGGCATTTGCTCCGGGATGGGGATCAGGCGCAGACCATGCGCGTTGGTCTGGCCGACTTGCATGTCGGTGATGCGCTCGGCCGTGAAGTACTCCAGCAGTTTGGCTACTGCCTCTTCCGGCGTTTCAGGATGGTCTGCCTCTTCGTGATTGTAATCGGGATCAACATCGAACTCTTTGCCAGCCATTTGCTCAGCCATTATGGCGGCCGCTTCGTCGGCGTTGCCAACCAGAACCTTGTTTTCTTGCGGCTTCCAGAGCCAGAAGTTGTAGCCATCGGTAACGGCCGTCAAGCCCACCAGGTCGCCCTCCGACGCATCCAGTACTTCAGCGCGGAAGGCCGGTTCGCCGTTGGGTCCGGCATCCAGCTTGCCCCACATCTCCAAGGTGCCGCTGGCATTCATTTCTGGCGTATCCACAGTAAACGCGGCAACGGTATGCCCATCGGTTACGCTTTGCATGGTTTCCATCGCCTGCACCAGCAGGTCTTCGGCCGTGGGCTGAAGGGCAAACGCCGCCAAACCCAGGCTGGCAACAAGCAGCAGCACGATCGCACCAACCACTAATTTTCTGTTTCGCATGGGTGACTCCTTTTTGGGCGCCTGTTGGGTTTCCGATCAGGCGCATGTCGCGTAAATATACGCGGGACATCTACCGTTGATTTTAGAGTGTTCGCCCTTTAAACACCATCCCCCGGCGCTTTGGAACAGGCATTGCTAACCAATTTATCATCACAGGCCGCGAAACTTAAACTCGCCGCCGACAATCGTGGCCGCGATGCCTGCATCCAGCAGTTCATCAGGAGGAATGGCAAAAATATCGCCGTCGAAAACGGTCAGATCGGCCAGTTTGCCAGGGGTAAGAGAACCCTGGCGTGCCGTCTGCCCGCTGGTGATGGCCGCGGCCATGGTGTAAGCATGCACGGCTTCTGGCAAACTGAGGCGCTGCTCTGGATACCAGCCATCCAGACCTGGCGCTCCAGAGGCGCGGCGGCGGGTGACGGCCGCGTGCAGGCCGGGCAGCGGGGCAATCGTCTCCACAGGCGCATCTGAGCCGAAAACGAGGGTGGCTCCGCTGTCCAGCATGGTGCGCCAGGCATAGCTGTAGCGAGCACGAGAGCCCCAGTAACTATCGGCCATTACCATGTCTGATGTGGCGTGGATGGGCTGCATGGAAGCGACGACGCGCAGTTGCGCCAGCCGCTGCAAATCATCGGGATGGAGCAGTTGGACGTGTTCGATGCGGTGGCGCAGTTCCGGCGCTGCGGGACGGGCGGCTTCTTCCTGGCGCACGGCCGTGTACACATCCAGCACATCGTGGTTAGCCCGGTCGCCTATGGCGTGCACCGTCACGCTGAGTCCGGCGGCGCTGGCGCGGCTGGCGCAGGCGTGCATCTCTTCTTTGTCGGTGACTACAATGCCGCGGTTGTCCGGCTCGTTCTCGTAGGGGGCCAGCATGGCGGCCGTGCGCGGGCCAAGTGCGCCATCGGCAAAAATTTTGACGCCGCCGATACGCAGCCAATCATCGCCAAAGCCGGAGCGCAGCCCCACGCCAATGGCGTGATCGAGCCGGTAGACGGGAACGTTTTTCACCACGCGCAGGCCCAGGTGGCCGTTCTGGTGCAAGATTTGGAGAGCCTGGAAGCAGGAACGGCCGTCAAAATCATGAATGCCCGTCAACCCTAACTGCCAGCACTGCTGCTGGGCAGCCCGCATGGCGGTGGCGATTTCCTCTGGTGTGGCCGGCGGGATGTGCTGTGTCACCAGGTCGATGGCGTCTTCAAACAGGATGCCTGTGGGACGGCCGTCGGCGTCTCGCTGGATGTGTCCGCCGGGCGGATCGGCCGTCGCCGCGCCGATGCCGGCCAGGTGCAGCGCCCGGCTGTTGACCCAGGCCGCGTGGCCGCTTTTGTCGCGCAGGCAGGCGGGCTGATCCGGGCAGACGCTGTCTAGAGCGACGGCCGTAGGAAAGGCGCGGTCGGTCCAATCGTCCTGCGCCCAGCCGCGGCCTTGCAGCCAGAGGGGTGGTTGGTGAGTGGGCGGCCCGGTTTGTTGTGGGGCGCGATGGGCCTGTATAAGCTGCAGAGCTTCTGCGAGGCTGCGCGTACCGGTCAGGTCCACGCGCTGGAGGTGCAGAGCGTAGCCCTGGAAGTGTACATGGGCATCGACGAGGCCGGGCGTAACGGCACGGCCGTGCAAATCTACCCATTCGCCGCCGGGGGCGAGCAGTGCTTTCATGCTATCGCTGTCGCCGACGGCCAGGATGGTATCGCGGCGGATAGCAATGGCCGGCGCGATGGGCAGGACCGGATCCATGGTGTGGAAACGGCCGTTGGTAAGCACAAGCGTGGCAGACATAGGAATCTCCTGGGGGACGTTTGCGCCAGTATAACTCTGCTGCCCGGCAAGCACAAAAGAACAGCCCGGGAACGGCTGCTGCTGATCTATGAGATTAAGCCTTTAAGGGAATGATAAGTGAGCTTATCAGGAGCGCATAAGCGGTTTTATTACCTCAGGGTCAATCGTCGTAAGCAGGGGGGAAATCATCAAAACTGTCCTGGGCGGCGCTGCGGGAACGGCTGTGGCGCGGTTCATTATCTTCGTAGGAAAGGTCCTCAAAAGCCCAGTCCAGTTCCAACGGCGTCAGGTCGACCACTTCTAAAGCGGTGCCACATTCACGGCATTGAATCCGTTGGCCCAGGCGCGGGGTGCGCAGCCGAATCCGGGAATCACATTCAGGACAATAACCAAACTCTTTTTTTGCGGTCATGTTATCAACCTCTCACAAACTTCGTCTCTGCCGGGCAGATGTCAACCCGGCAGACCGTTCTAACATTCGGAAAAATACAAGATTTGTGTGCGAAAATTTGCGATAGAGGTGTTTAAATTCCGTATAAATGTGGCTGAAGATGTCCGATTTCTGTGAAATTCAGGCTTACATGTCCTCGAGAGTGAAGCGGTAGCCCACGCCAGGCACATTTTGAATGAAACGAGGGCTCAATAGATCGGGCTCGATTTTGCGGCGCAGGCGGCTGACCAGGCCGCGTACCAATTCCCGGCTGCCCTGCCCGGTGAACCCCCATACACGTTCGACGATCATGTCTACTGGCACAACCTGCTCGCGGTTAACCATGAGCACGTAAAGCAGACGGAACTCAAGCTGGGTAAGGCGTCGTGGTTTCTGGCCCAGCACCACGACGGTGCGGGTGTCCGGATCAAGCTTTACTTCGCTCACGTCCAGCGGCGGCAGGACAGAGGCAGGCACTGTGCGGGCACGGCGCAGAAAAGCCAGAACATACTCGTGCAAGATGCGTGGGGATACCGGCCTGGCCAGCACCAGATCGGCGCCGGCGTGCAGCGTCTGGCAGAAATCGTCTTCGGTGGGGTTCTCGATGATAACCAGACAAGGGACCTGGGTGACGCTGCGCAGTTCGACCAGGTCGTTTTGCAGTTGACGGCCGTCTTTCCCGGCCACCACGATCAAATCGGCCGGGCGTTCCAGCCATTTGGCGGTGACGTTGTGGAGATCACGGCCGTCAGCTACGGACAACCCGGCATGTTTAAGGATAAAGCTCAGGATATCGCGTTCGTCTGGATTAGAAACGACCAGAAGGGCTTGCATGGCACAACCACTCCAACAACGGCCGTCCTCAATGTGGCTGGAGCAGCGTGATAATCGCCACAAAGTGACAAATGCTGCCGCCTAGCACAAAAAGGTGCCAGATCGCATGGTTATAAGGTAGCTTTTCCCAGGCGTAAAAAATAACGCCCAGCGTATAGACGACACCACCCGTTATCAGCATTATCAGGCCGGCGGTGGGAATGGCAGCCATCATTTGTTTAAAGACCAGCACGCACATCCAGCCCATCAAAACGTAGATGATGGTGGCAATGACTTCCAACCTGCCCAGAAAGAACATTTTCCAGGCGATGCCGGCCACCGCCATGCCCCACACCAGGATAAAAAAGGTCCAGCCAACGGCCGTGCCGCGCAAGCTTACCAACAAAAAGGGCGTGTAGGTACCGGCAATCAGAATATAAATCGACGCATGATCAAACTTGCGCAGCACCGCTTTCACGCGCGGGCGCTGCAGGCTGTGATAAAGCGTCGAAGCGAGATAGAGCGTGAGCAGGCTGCTGCCGTAAATGCTAAAGCTGACAATACGCCAGATGTCGCCATAAACGATGGCTAAAACTACCAGTGTAATGAGTCCGGCGACGCTTAGCGCCGCGCCGATGCCATGCGTAATGCTGTTGGCCAGTTCTTCTTTGCGCGTATAAAACGGATTTTTCCAGGCTGCTTTTTCTTGAAACAACCACATAGGATTTACCTTTTTGACTTTTGACTACGGTGTAACACTTGATTGTTAGTCGATTAGCGGCCGACGCTACCGGATGTAACGCAGCGTGGTTTGTGGGTGGCCCAGGTATTCGACGCCGTCGGCCGTTACCAGGACGTCTTCCTCCAGGCTCATCATGCCGCGTTCCGGCACAACAACGTGCAGTTCCAGCGTAAAAATGTTGCCTACTTCTACAGGCAGTTCGCAAATGCCGGCATAGCGCTCCCAGCGCGGCCCCAGCACTGTGGCGCCATCGTGGGCAACGCGGCCCAGCAGGTGGCCAAAAGCGTGCATATATTCCGGGTAGCCGTTTTCTACGATGTGGGCGCGGGCGGCAGCATCTACCTGCCAGCCGGGCACACCGGGTCGCAAGGCGGCTTCGCCCGCTTTAATAGCGCCCAGAACAACCTCAAACGCGCGCTGCACTTCCGGCGGAGCGGCCGTTTCACCGTCATCGAGCACGTACCACATCCGCTGTATGTCAGAACAGTAGTCGTCTTGCTTTACACCCAGGTCCATGTGCAGGGTATGGCCTTTTTGCAGGACCACATCGCCGGGGGCAGAGTGCCCGGAAGCCGATTCCGGCCCGCAGGTGACGATGGGGTTGAATGGTTTGGGCCAGGCGTAACCCAGGTTGAGGGCGTCGATACGGCCGTGTACAAAATCAGCAATCTCTCGCTGCGTCATCCCCGGTCGGACAAACGCCTCCACCTCGTCGAACAACACTTCCGTAGTGGCTACCGCCTGCCTTACCCGTTCAATTTCCGCCTGGCTCTTGCGACCGCGCAGGGCCGCAATAATTTTTTCAGCGGAAATCAAGCGATCGGCGTAGGGCGTGCCGGCCATAATCGCTTGCAGGGAGCGATACATGCCCACGCTCAGGCCATCGGCGGCCACGTCATTTTCGGAGTAGTTAACGGCGATCTGCGCCGGATCCAGGCGGGCCAGGACGTCACGCAGCGGCTGGCTAATGCCCTGATGATAAGGAATCACTTCATAAAGTCCCAGGCTGCGGGCGTTTTCCGCATCAAAATGACCGATGACACACACATGATTCCCAGAGCGGTGGACGAGAAAAGCCGTTTTCCAGGTGACGTCCAAATCGGCAATGAGTTCCAGGGCCGGGTCAGGCTGCAGCGTCGTTTCGCGCACAAAGGTGAGCCATGCATCAACCTCCAGTTCGTTGAGGATGGCCGTGGCCTGGGCTAGTTTTTCTTGAATGAGTTGTTGGTTGTTCATAAGGTCTCAGGTGTCCAGATTTTCAGAATTTAGGAAGTATAGGCTGTGGCGGAGGCTAGGCTTCTTCGCCAACGATGGCTTCATAAACGGATTGTAATTCTTCGTCGGAATAATAGTGGATGATGACCTGCCCGCCTTTACGTTTTTTGTTGATGGTGACACGGGTGCCCAAGGTGTGCTCAAATTGGGTCTGCAGGTCGGCCAGTTCTGGTGGCAGCGTCTTTTTCGGTTTGGGGCGGGGCTTCTTCTCGGCCAACAAGTTGCCGATCAATATCTCTGTCTGCCGCACGCTCAGGTCGAGTTTGACAATCTGGTTTAAGGCGTTGTTTTGCATCTCTGGGGTGGGCAAGCGCAGCAGTTCACGCGCGTGCCGGCCGCTGATTTTGCCATCCAAAACGGCTTGCTGCACTTTGGCGGGCAAATCTAGCAGCCGCACCAGGTTGGCGACCGTGGAACGACCTTTGCCCACGCGCTTGGCAACTTCTTCCTGGGTCAGACCAAAGTCGTCCATGAGCTGCTGGTAGGCAAACGCCTCCTCCAACGCGTTGAGATCGGCGCGCTGGATATTTTCGATGATTGCCAGTTCTAGCATGGCCTGGGGTGTGGCCTCTTTGACGATGGCGGGAAGCTGCTCTAAACCGGCTAACTGCGCAGCGCGCCAGCGGCGCTCGCCGGCGATGAGGACATATTTCCCTTCCTGCTGGGTGACAACCAGCGGCTGGATAAGCCCATGTTCGGTGATGGAAGCGGCCAGTTCGGCGAGCTGGTCCTGGTTGAAGGCAGTGCGGGGCTGATGGGGATTGGGAATGATGCTGGTGACTGGAATCAGGCGGATGTCGTCGTTAGAAACGGCCGTATCCGCCGTCGGTATCAGCGCCCCCAGTCCGCGTCCCAGTCCATGTCTTTTGGTCATGCCGTCGTTTCCTTTACCTGATCCCCCTTCAATATTTCGGCCGTCAGCACTTTGTAGGCCAGCGCGCCAGGCGACGTTGGGGCATAAACGTTGATAGGCTGCCCGTAGCTGGGCGCTTCGCTGAGGCGCACGTTGCGCGGCACAATAGTGCGAAAGACCTTGCCGGGGAAATAACTACGCACCTCTTCCACCACCTGGCGGCTAAGATTGGTGCGGCTGTCGTACATCGTCATGATCAACCCGCGAATGGTGAGGTCTGGGTTGAGGTATTTGCGCACCAGTTCGATGGTCTGAGTAAGCTGTGACAGGCCTTCCAGCGCCAGGTACTCGCACTGCACGGGGATGAGCACGCCGTCGCGGGCGGCCGTCAAGGCGTTGACGGTGAGCAGGCTGAGGCTGGGCGGGCAATCGATGAGGATGTATTCGTAACGGCCGTTCAACTCATCCAGCGCCTTTTGCAGACGGTACTCGCGCCCAATCGCGTTCACCAGTTCCACCTCCGCCCCGGAAAGCGCCGGGCTGGAAGGGACCAGATCCAGATTAAACTCCGCCCGCTCGACGCAAACGTCCGCGACGGCCGTCTGCTCCAACAGCAAGTCGTAGATAGACGCTTCCAGGGCCGTCTTGTCTACGCCGACGCCGGATGTGGCGTTGGCCTGCGGGTCGATGTCCACCATTAGTGTGCGCCGGCCAGTCGCCGCCAGGTAGGCGCTCAGATTGATGACGCTGGTGGTTTTGCCCACGCCGCCCTTCTGATTCACAATCGCATAAATCTTGGTCATAAACAGTTCTCGGCTAGGGTGCCTGTAAATATTTTTGGACCTCGGCCAGCTTAGTCGGAATGTCCGGCAGTTCCACCGACCGGGCAGCAAGTTCATTGGCAAAACGGCCAGCTTCCCACGGGTTGCCGCGCGTCTGGTGCAGGCGCAGCAAAAAAGCCGTAGCGAAAATGTCACCGGCCCCGGTGGCATTCACCTCTTGGGCTTGGCGTGTCGGCAGATGGCGGATCTCGTCGTCAAAATAGATGGTGCAGCCGTCGTAGCCTTTGGTAACAACCAGCAGGCGCGACCAGGCACGGAACAGGTCCAACTGGTCTTCGTCGCGCAAATCTTCGCGGCTGAGGATGACGGCCGTAGCCAGCGGCAGCACTTCTCGCGCGGCCAGCCAGTCGGCGGGACGAACACGGCCGTTTTCGTCCCAGCAGCGCATCCACCCCTGCGGTGTCAACCCGATCAGGCTGTTGCTGAAAAGATGAATCATCGCCGGGTCAATCTCGTTGGCAATGGGCGCCAGGTGGACGATGCTGGCCCGCTGCCAGGCTGCGGGGACGTGGCCCGGCAAGAGGGGCGCGGCCTGGGCGTGGAGAGTCTGGACACGGCCGTGCGGCGTGTAGACATTCTCAAACGTCGTCGTCTGCGGCGCCGCGACCACGTGCAGTTCAATGCCCGGCAGTTGATCTTGCCAGGCAAAATCAGCGCCGCTGCTGGTGAGAACGGCCGTGTGGCAGCCCAACGCCTGCGCCAAGCGCCCCGAATACGAAACCGTGCCCCCTAATACGGGACCATCCGGCGTCAAATCCTTGCTTACGTGTCCAACTGCCAGGTAATCGATGTGTGTCATGCCGCAGAAATTCTAACATAGAGCGAGAGCGAGAGCGAGAGAGGAGTTAAGCGATAAGCTGTTAGCGGTCAGCCGTTAGCAATCAGCTCCCAGTCCAGCTCAATAATCTTCGCCTGATACATTCTCTATCTCTAGCTCTGGCTCTGGCTCACCGCATCTTGTACAATAAGTTCAACACACCCAGGAGAATCAGATGTCTTTTCGTCGGATGGTGCCCTTCCTATTGCTCAATGTTTTGGTGTCGGCGGCCGTTGTGCTGGCGATTTTGTACTGGTGGGACGGCCGGGACAACGGGACCGAACCCATTGCCGCGGCGACGGCTACGGCCGTCATTCCCACGCCGGATATCAACTTGAGATCTGGTGAAGAAGCCGCGCTGACGGCCGAAGAAGCCGCCGGGACAACAGGAGAGGAAACGGCCGTAAACGATGGGCCAACCACCCACACCGTCCAGGCCGGCGAAACCCTGGGCAGCATCAGCACGCGCTACGAAGTCTCCATAGAAGACATTATGGCCGCCAATGGCATCGACAACCCGAACTTCCTCAGCATCGGGCAAGAACTTATCATTCCAATCGGCGGCTTGGCCACGCCAACGGCCGTGCCGACAGACACCCCCCAGCCCGGCATCCCCCCCACCCCCATCCCCACCGAAGCCGCCTCTGACCAAGGCGAAGCCGACGTCCAAATCGGCGAAGTCGCCGGCCCCGGCGATTTGGCCGCCGAAGCAGTGCAGATTGTCAACTCCGGCACGCGCCAGATCGGTCTTGCCGGCTGGAAAATAAGCGACGAAAGCGGGTTTGTGTACACCTTCGGTCAGGTTACGCTCTTTGGCGAAGGCGCCGGCATCCTCATCCACACCGAAACCGGCGCCAACGGCCCGACCGACCTATACTGGGGTTTGGAATCGCCTGTATGGGAATCAGGAGAGACCGTAACCCTCACCGACGCCTCCGGGTCCGTCCAGGATACCTACACGATTCCTTGAAGCAGTGGTTGGCCGCTAGTTGGCAGTTGGTAGATAGTGCCTGACTCCAGCTAACAACCAACAACTGCAGGAGAGAAACGCATGCGTGGTTTGGTAGACAAAAAAGGCGAACAGTTTGCCGTGTTGCGTGGGCAGGTTTTGTATGATCTGGACGGTGTAGCCACCGGACGGCGCGAAGGTGATTTTATCGTAGACCTGGCCGGTAAACGTGTGTGGCGCATCGTCGGGCACGGCGTCTACACCCTGGATGGTTCAGAATCGATTGGCTACTTTGGCAGCAATGTGCCGGAAAATATGACAAGTGACTGGTGATACCGTGAAAAGGGGGGCCTCTTTGTGCAGGCCCTGTCCCTCACCCTGGCAAAAGGAATGAATATGCGATTAGGCGCGCAAATGAGCACAGCCGGCGGTACATATACCGCCTTCAAACGCGGCGAGGAAGCCGGCTGCGAAACCATGTTGATCTTCACCAAAAGTAACCGGCAGTGGCAGGCGAAACCGCTTACAGACAAGGACGTTTCTCAATTCAAAGAAGCAGCCGAGGAATATAGCCACATCCATCCTGTGGCCGTGCATGCCAGCTACTTAATCAATGTGGCCTCGCCGGACGAGGCCTTGTGGGAGAAGTCTTACGAAGCGTTAAAAATTGAAGTCGAACGCTGTGGCCAGTTAAGCATTCCGCTCATCACCTTCCACCCCGGTTCTTACGTGGACAGCAGCGAAGAAGCGGGATTGCACAACATCATGCGCGCACTGAAGCGCCTGCTGGAAGAAACAGAAGAGAGTGCCCCCGGCGTCACCATCTGCCTGGAAACCATGGCCGGACAGGGAACTAATTTAGGACGCACCTTCGAGCAGTTGGCGCAGGTGCTGGATGGCGCTGGCCCTGACGAACGGCTGGGGGTATGTTTTGATACGTGCCACGTCTTTTCGGCCGGCTACGACATTCGCACGCCGGAGGCGTATGCAGCCACCATGAAAGAGTTCGACAAGGTGATCGGCCTGGAGCGGGTCAAATTTTTCCACTTCAACGACAGCAAGTATGACCTGGGCGAAAATAAGGACCGCCACGAGCATATCGGCCGTGGGTTTATTGGCGAAGAGGGGTTTGCCAACTTTGTCAACGATTCACGTTGGGCCGGCCATGCGGCGCACCTGGAAACGCCCAAGACGGAAAAAGATGAAGACGGCAACGAAATTGACATGGACCAGGTGAACCTGGAAAAACTGCGCAGTTTGGTTAAAAAGTGAAAGAAATGTTCATTATTGATGCTCACCTGGATATTGCGTATAACGCACTGAATCACGGCCGTTCCCCTCTCCAGCCCGTCGCTGCCACCCGCCAGCAGGAAGCCGCCGACGGCGAACGCGGCCAGGCCACTGTTTCCTTTCCCGATATGCGCCAGGGCGGAGTCGGACTGATCTTCGGCACGCTGTTTGTAACCCCTGGCCATGCCAAAATTCCCACCCTGGCCGATAAGATGGTCTACCACAACGCCGACGAAGCCTTTGGGTATGGCATGAAACAGCTTGATTACTATCACCGGCTGGTAGACGAAAACCAATCCCTCCGCCTCGTAACCGATCAGGCCGCTTTGGATGAAGTGCTGGCCAGCCACAAGGACGACAATCCCGCTCCCTTGCTAGGCATTACGCCGCTGATGGAAGGTGCGGACCCCATCCGCGAGCCAGAAGAAGCGGAACTATGGTATGAACGCGGCCTGCGCCTCATCGGGTTAGCCTGGGACGATACACGCTACGCCACCGGCGGCTGGACGCGCACCGACGACGGCCTGACCCAGGAAGGCTACCACCTGCTGGAGGTAATGGCCGACCTGGGCTTCGTCCTGGACCTGACCCACATGAGCGAAAAATCGACCATCGAAGCCCTGGAACGGTACGAGGGCGTGGTGGTCGCCACGCACAGCAACTGCCGGGCGCTGGTTCCCGGCACGCGCCAGCTTAGCGACACGCAGATCCGCCTGTTGGGCGAGCGCGAGGGGGTGATCGGCACGGTGCTGTACAACGCTTTTTTGCAGCCGGGGTGGCGTAAGGGGGATCGCAAAGAGGCGGTGACGCTGGACCACGTCGTGGCCAATATCGACCACGTATGCCAGGTGTTGGGCAGCGCCCGCTACGTGGGTATCGGCAGTGATCTGGATGGAGGGTTTGGCGCAGAGCACATTCCTGCCGGCCTGGACAGCATTGCCGACCTGGGCAAAATCGGGGATGCGCTGCTGGCCCGCGGCTATGATCCGGCTGACGTGGAAGGAATCATGGGCGGCAACTGGCTGCGAATCTTGCGCCGCGCCCTGCCGTAACGGCCGTTTCCCTTCCCTGCCCTATCGCGCCCGAACATTGGCCACACCCGGCAGCCGGCGCAGTTCGCCGATCAGATCGTGGCAGATTTTGGTGCGCTGGTTGGGGAAGTCGATCGCCCAGCCATGCCCTGTCAGCTCTAAAGAAAGCGCATCGTCGCCTTCGTAACGGGCGGCTTTTTCCACGGCGCTGCGGCAAACTTCTTTCCAGTTGCCCACCGGCTTGATCTCCACCACCACGGTTTTGATATTGTTGGCCACCCGGATGGCTTTTTTATCCCCGAAGACGATGGGGGGTGAAGGTTGGTTGGTTAGTTTGTTTGTTGGTTGGTTGGTTACGGGCAAGGTGGGAACGGCCGTAGCCGCGGCCGACGTTGTTTGCTCCCCGTTCACTGTTAACTGGTCTTTGTTGACTGCTTCCCTAACTGCGGGTGCGGCCACCGGCGCAGCGACCACCGGGCGGGCCAGAGTGTCTTCATCGAAGTTGGGCGGCGGCGGCGGACCGGCAAAGTCGCCGTCATCGTCCGGTTCAGGATCAGCGGGGTAATCGGGTTCGGGCGGTGGTGTATAGGCGTGGAGCGGTTCGTGGAGACGGCCGTGGCCGTTGCCATTCACCGTCCGCCGCGGGAAGCTTTGGCCCAACAACTGGCCTTCATCATCCGCCGGGACGCCATTCTCCACAGTTGTTTGCACTTTGTCCACAATGACGTTGACGTCGTCGCCCTTCGTTTGCACCTTGCCCGTCACCAGCATCACCTGGTCCACGGCCACCAGATCACGAAATTCCTTCCAGGTGCGCGGGAAAAAGACCACGTCGATTTTGTGATCGAGATCTTCGAGCGTGCCAAAGGCCATCGGGTCGCCCTTCTTCGTGGTCAGCGTGCGCAGCGTGCTGATCATGCCGGCGATGCGGACCTGCTTACCGTTGTCGGTGGCCTGGATTTCGCTGATAGTGATGTTGGTGTGCGGCTGGAGTTGGGCCAACGGCCGTTCCAGTGGATGCTCCGAGACATGCACGCCCAGCGCTTCCTTTTCCCACTCCAGCAGCACCTTGTGGTCTACCTTTTCCACGCTGTCCGGCGGATGCAGCAGGTCGACGGCCAGCTGCAGCGCCGGTGTGCCGGATAGGCCGCCGAACAGGCTCATCTGCCCCTGGGCCGCCGCGGCGTGTGTGCTGCCGCTGTAACCGACGATCCGATCTAGCGCGTCCATGAACTGCGCCGGCGTGCCCCACTCGTCGAAGGCGCGGCCTTTGATCATAAATTCTAACGGCCGTTTGCCCACCCGGCGCAGATCCACCCGGTCGCACAAATCTTGCAGGCTGGCAAAACGGCCGTTGGCCTCCCGCTCCTCCAGGATCACGGTCAGGGCGGCCGCCCCGGCATTTTTGATGGCGCCCAGGCCAAAGCGGATTAACGGCCGTTCCCCGCCATCCTCAATCGTAAAGTCCAGCCCGGACTTATTCACGTCCGGCGGGGCCACGTCAATGCCCAGATTCTTGGCCTCGGCAAAATAGCGCCGCACCTTGTCCGTGTTGTCCCGCTCCACGGAGAGCATGGCCGTCAGGTATTCCACCGGGTAGTGGGCTTTCAGGAAAGCCGTCTGGCAGGTCACCTTGGCGTAGTCGGCGGCGTGGGCCTTGTTAAAACCGTAGCGGGCAAAGAACTCAATGTCGCTCCAGATGGCGTCGCACACTTCTTTGCTAAAGCCACGGGCCATCGCCCCCTCGGTAAACTTAATCTGGTGCTCCTCCATCAACTTCTTTTTCTTCTTAGCCACCGCCTTACGGATCATATCCGCCTCGCCCGGCTCGTAACCGGCCAGGTCAGAGGCAATGCGGATGATCTGCTCCTGGTAAACCAGAATGCCGTAGGTGTCTTTGAGGATCGGCTCCAGCGCCGGGGTGTGGTACTCGACGATGTCTTTGTGCTCGTAAATCTCAGCGTGCATACGCCGGATGTACTCGGGAATGTTTTCCATCGGCCCCGGTCGGTAAAGGGAGATGGCGGCGATGATGTGGTCGAAGCGGCGCGGCTTCATTTCCATCATCAGGCGGCGCATGCCCGCGCCTTCCACCTGGAATACCCCGGCCACTTCGCCGCGCCCCAACATGTCGAACAGCGCGTCCGGTTTTTTGGTCGGGTCCGGCCCCACCTGCCCCTGGTCGTAGGGGATGTTGTCCATGGTGTAGACGGTGCCGTAGCGCTCCTCGATGAGCCGCGCCGCCAGGCGCATCACGGTGAGGGTGCTCAGGCCCAAAAAGTCTACTTTTAGCAGGCCGATGGATTCGACAATTTCCATGGGCCATTGGGTCACGCGGTCCACGCCTCCCAGCCCTTCGTCGCCGCTGGTGGGCTTGTTCAGGGGCACGTATTCGTGCAGCGGCCGGTCGGAGACGATGACGCCGGCGGCATGGCTGGAGGCGTGGCGGGCCACCCCTTCCAGGTTGCGGGCGGTGTCCAGGAGGGTTTTAACGGCCGTTTCCCGTTTATACCGCTCCTCCAACTCTGCCGCATAAAACTCGTGGTCTTTGTCCAGCACGTTTTCGATCTTCACCGGCTTGCCGGGGATGGCCGGCACCAGCCGGGCAATCGAATCGACTTCCGGCAGCGGCATATCCATTGCCCGCCCCACGTCGCGGATAGCCGCCCGCGCCCCCAGCGTCCCAAAGGTGATGATTTGCGCCACCTTTTCCGCGCCATAGCGCCTTTTGGTATAGGCCACCATCAGCCCGCGCACGTCATCGGGATAATCCAGGTCAATATCGGGCATCGACACGCGTCCCGGGTTCAAAAAGCGCTCAAAAATCAGGCTGTTCACCAGTGGGTCGATGCTGGTGATGCCCAGCGTATAAGCCACCACCGAGCCCGCACCCGAACCGCGCACGTTCCACCAGATGTCGTTGTCCTTCCAATCCTGATAGTTGTCATAGGGGAAGGGATCCTGGTGGATTTCCCACCAGGCGTCGCTGCGCACCGCCCACTCGCACAAATCCCATACAATCAGAAAGTACGTCGCAAAACCCATGCGGCTAATGATGTTTAACTCATGGTCCAGCCGGGCGCGCAGCCCCTGGTCGCTGGCGGCGCGCTCTGCGCCGTAGCGCCAGGCCAGCCCCTTTTCGCACAAATGGCGCAGGTAGCTGTCGGCCGTGTACCCCTCTGGCACCTCGAACTGCGGCAAATGGTAGCCTTCGTGGTCCAGGTTGACGTCGCATATTTCGGCGATGAGCAGGCTGTTGTTCAGCGCACCGGGAATCTCGCTAAAAAGCGCCGCCATCTCGCTGTGGGCCTTCAGATAATACTCTTTGTCCGAAAAGGTGAGCTTGGGTGCGGCGACGGTTGAGCCGGTCTGGATGCACAGCAGCACTTCGTGCGGATTGGCATCCTCGGCGCGGGTGTAGTGGACGTCGTTGGTGGCCAGGAAGTTCTTTTCCAGGCCATAACGGGCAGCCATCTCCACCAGCTTTTTGTTGATGTCGGTCAACTCCGGGATGTGGTGCTCTTGCAGCTCAATAAACAGCCGGTCTTTGCCGAAAATGTCCAGGTATTCGCCTAGCAACTCGTGGGCCAGGTTCATTTTGCCGGCGCCAATAGCCCGCGGAATTTCGGCCGCCATGCAGCCGGTGGTCGCAATTAGGCCTTCGCTGTGGCGGGCCATAAACTCACGGTCGATACGCGGTTTGTAGTAGTAGCCATCTAGCTGGGCGGCGCTGGCTAGTTGCAGCAAGTTCAGGTAGCCGGTCTGGTTTTGCGCCAGCAGCAGCATGTGGTAGCGCTCTTTGTCCAACTGCGGATCTTTGTCCTGCATTTTGCGCATCGAGAGGTACGTTTCGATGCCAATGATGGGTTTAACGCCCGCGCTTTTGGCTGCCCGGTAGAATGGCATGGTGCCGTACATGGCTCCGTGGTCGGTGAGGGCAATGGCCGGCTGGTTGAGTTCCACGGCCCGCTGCACCAGTTCGTTGATGCGGCTCAAGCCATCGAGCAGGGAATATTCACTGTGGACGTGCAAATGGACAAATGGCTGTTGATCGGTCATAGTTTGTCTGTAGCTGAACGTGTGTAGCTGCCGGTGACAGGAGACGGAGCGCCGGTGAAATGTGGCTGCTGCCCGGTTATTTGTTGTGTTATCCCGCACCCCGAGTATAGCACATTGTGGTACCCGTGATTTAAATTTTAAGGATGAATTTGGCCCGCTGTCTGCCCGGTAAAACCCGCTATAATCCCCCTATGAATTTGCCAGAACTCCTGAACCAACTGCGCCTGAACCGCGACTTTATGTCCCAGGTGGTGGCCTGGGAACGCTTCCCCGCCCGCCCGGCCCAATTCCAGGCGGTGAACACGCTGGTAGACGGCCGTATCCTCGCCGCCCTCCAATCGCGCCACATCCACCAGTTCTTCACCCATCAGGCCGCGGCCATCGACGCGGTGCTGGCCGGCGACAACACCATCATCACCACCACCACCGCCTCCGGTAAATCGTTGTGCTACACTGTGCCCGTGCTGCAACGGCTGTTGGAACGGCCGTCCGCCCGCGCCCTCTACCTCTTCCCCACCAAAGCCCTGGCCCACGACCAGCTCGCCGAAACGGCCGCCATCGTCAGCGCCGGGCGGCTGCCCATCGAAGTAAACACCTACGACGGCGACACGCCGCAAAGCCGCCGGGCGCAGGTGCGCCGCGCCAGCGGCATCCTCATCAGCAACCCCGACATGCTGCACGCGGGCATCCTGCCCTATCACCCCACCTGGCGCGACCTGTTCGCCAATTTGCAGTTCATCGTGCTGGACGAAATCCATACCTATCGCGGCGTGTTTGGCAGCCACGTGGCCAACGTGCTGCGCCGCGTGCTGCGCATTTGCGATTTTTATGGCAGCCATCCCCAGGTGATTTGCTGCTCGGCGACCATCGCCAATCCGCAGGAGCACGCGGAACGATTGGTGGGACGGCCGTTCACCCTCATCGACGAGCGGCAAAACGGCGCGCCGACCGGCGAGAAGCACGTCATCCTCTACAACCCGCCGATCATCGACGCCGAATTGGGGCTGCGCGGCAGCGCGGTGATGGCCGCCCGCGACGCGGCCGTCACCTTTCTGGCGCAGGACGTGCAGACCATCGCCTTTGCCCGCACACGGCAGACGGTGGAACTGCTGCTGACCTATTTGCAGGATGAGATGAAGATGCTGGGGCGGGAGGCCACGGCCGTTTCCGGCTATCGCGGCGGCTACTTGCCGTTGGAGCGGCGCGAGATTGAGCAGGGACTGCGCACCGGCGCGCTGCGCGGCGTGGTGGCCACCAACGCCCTGGAACTGGGCATCGACATCGGCGAACTGGATGCGGCCGTGCTGACGGGCTATCCCGGCTCCATCGCCTCGACGTGGCAGCAAATTGGCCGCGCCGGGCGGCGGGCGGCGCAGTCGGCGGCCATTATGATCGCCAGCAACAATCCGCTCGACCAGTACATCTGCACCCATCCGCGCTATCTCTTCGGCCAGACGCCGGAGCACGCGCTGACCAATCCCGACAACCTGCGCATCATGGTGCGCCACCTGCTCTGCGCCGCCTACGAACTGCCCTTCCGTGCCGACGAGCAGTTTGGCGGCCAGCCGGCGGAGATTTTGCTGCACGCGCTGGAAGCGGAGGGCATGCTGCACCAGACGCGGCAGCAGTATCACTATGTGGGCGAGGGCGCGCCAGCCACGGCCGTTTCCCTGCGTACCAGCGGCGACGACAATATCATCGTCCACGACCTGGGCGACGAGCTGGATGAGACGAAGACGCGGGCCATCGGCGAGGTGGATTTGGAGCGTGCCCCGACGGTGGTGTTTGAGGGGGCCATCTACCTGCACCTGGCGCGCAGTTATCTGGTCGAGCATCTGGATTGGGACGGCCGTATCGCCTATGTGCGCCCGGTGGATGTGGATTATTACACGCGGGCCAGCGTGGGCAGCACCATCCGGGAACTGCGGGCAGCGGAAGAATCTTTAACGCAGAGGCGCGGAGGCGCAGAGGAGCAAGAATCTGTGCAATCTGTGGACTTGCTCCGTGCGTGGGGCGAGGTGACGGTGGTGACGCAGGCGACGGGCTACCGGCGCGTCAAGCGTTACACGCATGAGACGCTGGGCTTTGGCGAGATTGATTTGCCGGAGATGACGCTGGAAACGGACGGCTACTGGCTGATCTTTGGCGAGGCGCTGACGGAGAAGCTGTACGACGCGGGCATTTTGCTGCGGCCGAATGATTATGGCCCGAACTGGCAGGCGCAGCGCAAAAAGGCGTTGGAGCGCGACGGCTACCGCTGCCGGATGTGCGGCGCGGCGGGCAAAGACCCTTCGGGTTTTCCCAAACCCGAAGGGTCTACGATGCTGCACGTACATCATATACGGCCGTTCCGCGAATTCAGCTATGTGCGCGGCGTGAACGAAAACTACCTGGACGCTAACAAACTGGAAAACCTGACCACCCTTTGCCCCTCCTGCCACCGCCAGGCCGAAGAGGGCCAGCAAACGCGCTCCGCGCTGGGCGGGCTGGCCTACGTGCTGCGCAACCTGGCCCCGCTCTACCTGATGTGCGACCCCAACGACATCCAGGTGACGGCCGAAAGCCGCAGCCCGCTCACCCAAGCGCCGACGGTGGTGGTGTATGAACGGGTGGCGGCGGGCGTGGGCTTTAGCCAGCGCCTGTTTGAACTGCACGACACGCTGCTGGAAGCCGCGCTGGAACTGGTGACCGACTGCCGCTGCCGCGATGGCTGCCCGGCCTGCGTCGGCCCGCCGGGAGAAATCGGCCCGGAGACGAAGGCGGTGACGCGGCGGCTGCTGAAACTGCTGACTGGAAGCAGCCGGTAGCCGCCCCTTTCTCGCCCCATACCCGCTTCCCCGGCTCCGCGAACCCCATCTGCCGGCTCCCAAACGCACTTCACGGCTCCGTGAACCCCATCTGCCGGCTCCCAAAGGCACTTCCCGGCCCCGCGAACCCCGTCTGCCGGCTCCCAAACGCACTTCCCGGCTCCGCGAACCCCGTCTGCCGGCTCCCAAAGGCACTTCCCGGCTCCGCGAACCCCGTCTGCCGCCTCCCAAACGCACTTCCCGGCCCCGCGAACCCCATCTGCCACCTCCCAAACGCACTTCACGGCTCCGGGAACCCCATCTGCCGCCTCCCAAACGCACTTCCCGGCTCCGCGAACGCCCTCTGCTGCCTCCCAAACACACTTTACAAGAAGGGGTTTTCAACCGCGCGGCCTTGCATTACTATTTGAGGAGAGGCTTTTTCAGAAAGGCATACAGTCCATTAGAGGCAGGTGAAGGATGAAAATTGCAATCATTGGCACAGGGAACGTGGGACAGGCGCTGGGCAGCGGCTGGGCGCAGCAGGGCCACGACATCGTTTTTGGCTCGCGCGACCCGCAAAGCGAGAAGGTGCAGGCGCTGCTGGCGGAGGTGGGAGAAACGGCCGTGGCCGCCGCCATCCCAGAAGCCGTCGCCGCCGCCGAGGTCGTCGTCCTGGCTATCCCCTGGAGCGGCGTGCAAAACACCGCCGAGAGCATTGCGGATTGGGGCGGCAAACTCCTCATCGACGCCACCAACCCCATCGCCCCCGGTTTTACCCTGGCCTTTGGCAAAGACGTCTCCGGCGCGGAGATGGTCGCCCACTGGGCCAAAGGGGCGCGCGTGGTGAAGGCATTTAATACCACCGGCGCAGAAACCATGTCCCATCCGCGCTACGGCGATCAATCCAGCACGATGTTCATCGCCGGCGATGACCCCGCCGCCAAACAAACCGTCACCCGACTGGCAGAGGCGCTGGGCTTTGACGTGGCCGACGTGGGCGCGCTGCAAACGGCGCGCTATCTGGAGCCGCTGGCGATGGTGTGGATTCACCTGGCGATGGTGCAGGGCAACGGCCGTCACATTGCCTTTAAGCTGCTGCGTCGAGAATAAACCTCATGGACAACGAATTCCTGACCGAAATTGCCTGCCCCAACTGCCTGGCCCCCATCGACGTGCGCCAGCACAGCCAGCACGTCACCTGCGAGGCCTGCGGCAGCCAATTCTTGCTGGAAGGTCACATTTGCCCCAACTGCCACACCTATCATCGTGAGCCGCGAGCCATCTGCCGCCAGTGCGGGCAGCCGCTGACGCGCATCTGCCCCAAATGCCAGACGGCCAACTGGACCGGCGACGAATACTGCCAGAAGTGCGGCGCAGCCCTGGACATCTTCGAGATGCTGCAAAAAGTAGACGCCCGGTCGCGGGCAGAAAAGCTCAACGAGCAGCACGCCCACATCCGCCAATTGAAGGAAGAAGAGGAACTGGCTTCGCAGCGGCGCATGGCCGAGATGATGGCCATCGAGGAGGAGCGGCAGCAAGAACTGGCGCGCCAGCAGGCGGCCAGCCGCCAGCACGACCAGAAAATCCTGCTGATCGCTGCGGTGGTGGTGGTTTTTATCCTGCTGATAGCGGCGATAGCCCTGCTGTGACGGCTGGCAGCGCACTGAGCGCTTAGCCCGGCGCTGAAGCACCGATACATAAAAAAAGCCGGGAAAACCCGGCTTGTTGTCTTTTTAGCCCCGTTTTACGGGGCGTTCTTTTTACCTGGGGCTTTTTAGCTCCAGCCGCGGTTCCCACCTTATACGTCTGGCAGTTCCTGCTCGGGCGCACGGCCGTACATTTCCGTCAGGGCGCGCAGGTGATGGGTGATCTGGCCGTTGAGCATTTCCGGCGTGTAGCGCCAGCGCCAGTAACCGCCCACCTTGCCGGGGAAATTCATGCGCGCTTCTGTGCCCAGACGCATCAGGTCTTGCATGGTGGCTACGGCCGTATCCCCCACCGACATAAACGCCAGGCGAATCATGTCCCAGGCCACATCGTGACCATCCACCGCCAGGTAGCGGCGGAAGTGGTCACGCTCCTCTTCCGTGGCGCTGTTATACCAGCCGATGACCGTGTCATTGTCGTGCGTGCCGGTGTAGACCACACAGTTTTGGTCGAAGGTGTGCGGCAGGAAACTGCTGTTGCGCTCGCCGCCAAAACCAAACTGCAAGATCTTCATACCGGGGAAATCAAATTCATCGCGCAGCGCCACGACTTCGGGGGTGATCACGCCCAAATCTTCGGCAATAATAGGCAAAACGCCCAACTGGTCTTTCATCGCCCGGAAGAAATCGGCCGCCGGACCCTTTACCCACTGGCCGATAACGGCCGTGGGCTCCGCCGCCGGAATCTCCCAATACGCCTCAAACCCGCGGAAATGATCAATGCGCACAATGTCGGCCTGGAGGAAGGTCATTTCCAGGCGCTTCACCCACCAGGCGTAGCCGCTGGCTTTCATTTTTTCCCAGCGGTAAAGCGGATTGCCCCAGCGCTGCCCCGTTTCGCTGAAATAATCCGGCGGCACCCCGGCGATGAACTCCGGTGAGCCATCTTCCTTGAGGAAAAACAGATCAGGATTGGCCCACACGTCGGCGCTGTCGAAGGCCACAAAAATGGGAATATCGCCGATCACCTTGATGCCGCGCTCGTTGGCATACTGCTTCAGCGCCAGCCATTGGGCAAAAAAGAGGAACTGGAGAAACTTGTGCTGGGCAATTTCATCGGCCAGTTGATGCGACCAGGCGGCTATCGCTTCCGGCTGGCGCTGGGCAATATCCTCCGGCCAAGTATTCCAGACACCGCCGGACACGTCTTTGTGGTAGTTCTTGACGGCCATGAAGAGCGCAAAATCACTTAACCAGAAGTCGTTGTCGGCGCAGAATTTATCAAACGCGGCTACCTGCTCGGGGGAACCATGCTCTTGAAAGTGGGTAAACGCCTGCTGATAGAGCGCGTTCTTGTAGTCGATCACTTCGCCGTAGTCGACCGCATGGGTGGGGAAGTAAGGGACACTTTGCACGGCCGTTGCCGGCAAATACCCATCGTCCACCAGCTTGTCCGGGCTAATCAGCAGCGGACTGCCGGCAAAAGCGGAAAAACATTGGTAGGGAGAATCGGCGTAGCCCGTTGGCCCCAGCGGCAGCACCTGCCACAACGACTGCCGGCTGTCTACCAAAAAATCGATAAAACGATAGGCCTGTTCACCAAAATCACCAATGCCAAAGCGGCTGGGAAAAGATGTGGGGTGTACCAGGACACCCGCTGCACGGGGAAAGCGCATGTGAAGTCACCTCATTCAGAAAATGGAATTTCGTGGGCCGCTAGCTGTTGCCGGCACGGGCGATGGCCCACTCATAAAGTTGTTGATAACCACCGGCCGAACGCTCCCAGGAAAAATCGGCCGTCATGCCGCTGCGCTGGATTTCTTGCCAGCGCGGCCGGTCGACATTGTAAACGTAAATGGCGCGCTGGATGGCATGCCAGAATTCTTCCTCGTTGAAGTTGTGAAAAACAAAACCGGTAACAGGCTCTTGCACGGTATCGGCCAGACCGCCGGTGGCGCGCACGATGGGCACACTGCCATAACGCATGGCAATGAGCTGCCCCAACCCACACGGCTCAAACAACGACGGCATCAGGAACATGTCGCTGCCGCCGTAGATGAGCGGGGCCAGGTCGGCTTCGTAAGCGAGAACGGCCGTCATCTTTTCGCGGTGATAGGCGGCCAATTGGGCAAACATATTTTCGTACTGGCTGTCGCCGGTGCCCAGCACCACAAACTGCGCCGAGCCAGAAAACCCGTTCATCAATAAATGCAGCACATGGCCCATGATGTCCAGGCCTTTTTGCCAGGTCAGGCGCGAAACCATCGCCACCAGGGGCACGTTGTCTACCTGCGGCAAACCGAGCCGTTTTTGCAAAGCCCGCCGGTTTTGCAAACGCTGCTCCAGGCCATCCTCCGCCAGAGTGTCCCCGCTGTAGTGCGCCGGTAGATGAGGATCGGCCGCCGGGTTCCACTCGTCATAGTCGATACCGTTGAGGATGCCGTGCAGATCATAGGCGCGGTGCCGCAGCAGCCCATCGAGGCCGGCCCCGCCTTCCGGCGTCATAATCTCCAACGCATAGGTGGGGCTGACCGTATTGACCATCGTGGCATGGTAAATGCCGCGGGCGATCAGATTTACTTCGCCATACGGCTCTTCCATGAGCGAGTGGGTGAGGATGCCCAGGTAGTCGAAGATGTGCCAGTTGGTATTGCCCTGGATGGCCAGGTTGTGGATGGTAAAGACGGTGGGCGTATTGGCGAAAAAGGGATCGCTGGACCCGGCGGTGGCCAGCCAGGCGATGGCCGGGGCGGTATGCCAGTCGTGGCCGTGAACAACGTCCGGCTTCCATTTCAAAGCCCGGGCCAGTTCCAGCGCGGCGCGGCTGAAAAAGGCGAAGCGGTAGGGATCGTCCCAGTAGCCGTAGATATTATCGCGTTTGAATAAATTCCATTGGGCGATGAAGTAGACGGGCACATCGCTGCCCGGCAAACTGCCTTTGAACACGCCGCAGGGGATGTCGCCGCCGCCGGTGGGAACGCTCAGCTGCATGGGCAGGGGAGAGATGCCGGGGAAACGGCCGTCTTCGATGCTCTTATATGCCGGCATTACCACCCGCACATCGTGGCCCAGGGCCTTCAGCGCCTTGGGTAACGATCCACCTACGTCGCCCAATCCACCCGTTTTGGCGAATGGGGCTACTTCTGCACTCAGATAAAGAATGTTGCGTGCACTTGCCATGAAGCCGCCTTGGATGCAGTGTTAGTGGCTGGTTGTTAGCAAAAGATGACCCACTAACAACTATCCGATCCTAACTATTAACTGCCCACTATCAACTGTCAACTACTGTGTATTGTGCCTGATTTGTCCGGGTTGTTCAAATCGTTGTGGATGAGGCCGGAACGGCCGTTGTCGGCACCCAAAAGATGAAGAGGATGACGGCCGTCAGCGCCATCAGCCCACCAAAGAAAAACGGCGCGGCAGGCCCAAACCCCAACCAACTGCCGATGCCCTGCCAGAGCAAACCGGCAATAACACTGGCCGGCAGCGCCGCCAGCCCAACTGCAGCATGGTATACGCCGTACGCCGTGCCGCGCTGCGCTTCGGTGACGATGTCGGCCACGTAAGCCCGGGTAGTTCCTTCAACAGCACCGTAGTAGATACCATACAAAATATAAAGCAGAACGATGTGCCAGACGGCCGTGGCGAGGCCAAACCCAAAGTATAACGCCGTGTAAAACAGCCACCCGCCAATGATCACTTTCCGCCGCCCAATCCGATCCGACAGAAAACCCAGCGGACCGGCAAGCGACGCATACAGTACATTAAACAAAACCAACATGACCAGAATGCCTATGACATCCAGACCGCGTTCTTGGGCGCGCAGTATGAGAAAGGCATCGGCTGAATTGCCAAGCGTAAACAAAATCAGCACCACGAGGAAACGGCGAAAGCGCTGATCGAGTCCGCGCCAGGATAGTTTGGGCACGGCACGTTTGGGGCCGGTAACGGCCGTATCGCGCGCTCCGAACGCCAGCACCAACACGGCCAACACAGCCGGAACCAGACTCACCCACACCGCCCGATGGAATGTCTCACTGCTTAAGGATAGCGCACCGGCCTGGCTGGCCCACACGATACCCAAAGCCAGCAGCAACCCCACCACGGCCCCGGCCGTATCGCCAGCCCGATGCAAGCCAAACGCCAACCCTCGGTGGCTCTCGTCAATGCTGTCGGCGATGAGGGCATCGCGCGGAGCGGTACGCACGCCTTTGCCCACACGTTCGGCAAAGCGCACGGTGAACACGCCCCACCAGGTGGTTACGATTAACAAGAAGGGTTTGGCCAGGGTAGAAATGGTATAACCGGCCACCGCCAGCCGCTTGCGTTCGCCCAAGCGATCCGAAAACCAGCCGGAAAAAATCTTCAGCAGGCTGGCCGTGCTTTCCGCCACGCCTTCGATCAGGCCAATGCCGGCCGTGCGAATGCCCAGCACGTTCGCCAGGAAAAGTGGCAGCAGGTTGAAGATCATCTCGCTGGAAACGTCGGTTAAAAAGCTGGTAATCGTTACGACCCAAACGTTGCGAGGAAGCTGTCGGATGGTTTGTTTGATTGAAGACATGGGAATCTCCTTATACAGAGGGTGATGCGCGGGGTGATTGTACTGTTTTTTGCAGCCGTGCACAGGCACGGCCGTTGCCGCTCTACGCGAATCTCATATTGCGTAGATTGTTGATTCCCGCTAAGATTTTAGAACGATGCGCAAAAAGTTGTTTCGCCAACGGCCGTTACTGACGATCCCGCAAATTCTTATCCTTCTGGCGGTTATTGCCGCCCTGTTTATCGGGCTGGACCTCACGCGCCGGGCCCAGGCCGGGCGGTTGGTAGGCGTTGGTGAAGAGTCACTGAAGCATGAAGTCAGCATCGAGGCGACGCGCCAGATTGAGCTGCAGGCTACGCTGGACTACGTCCAGAGCGATGAGTATGTGGCAGCATATGCCCGCGACGAAGCGGGCTACATTTTGCCCGGCGAAAAACGGATTGTGCCGATGATCGTCGAAGCGACTCCGGGAGCACCGCCCGCCGCCACACCCACGCCCGATCCTGCAGCCAGTGCCCGGCCCTGGCAAGCATGGTGGCAGTTACTAACTGACGATCCCCAACCCATGCGGCCCTAGTTTTTGCCTGGTTACTACCCTTTTAATTTCTATTTGTCGTACCTGAACTGAAGAATGAGTGCTGAGGTAATCTATTACGTATTGTCTTTTGTGGTAACGGCCGTCACGCTGGCGCTTTTGTGGCGGCAGGACACGCGACAGAGCCGCCTGAGAAACGCACTGCTGGGATTGCTTCTCGTCAGCGCGGCGGGCGGCGGGCTGGCTTATTGGCAGCCGCCTGGGGTGCTTGTCTACCTGCTTATACTCCAACTTCTCGGCTGGGCTTTGTTTTTATGGGGGGCAGCGGTCCCACGGCTCGCATGGGGCCTGGGCTTGTTGTTCCTGACGATTGTGGCGCTTCTGCCCCAGCTGCCAGGATGGCAAATATTGTCCTGGGGGCTGTTGACGGCCGTTCCTCTGGCTGCCTACTTCACCTGGCACCAATCAGCATCCCCGGCCATTCCCATCTTCGCGCCGGCAAAAATGACGCCGTTTCAACAGCCCGCTCGGGTCCGGGGCGATGTCTCGTCGTCGGCCGTGCAGTCCCAACAGCCCATTTTGGAGTGCCTGACCGATGGGATCGTCCTCAGCGGCGTCGATGGCGCCATCACTTACGTGAACGAGGCCGCCGCCGCCATCATTGGCAAAGATACCTCCGCGCTGATCGGCCATCCTGTCACCGACATATTGACACATTTGCCGATGCTGGCGACGGCGTCCCAAGCCGAAACGGAGCTTATGGGATCTCCTCTGGATCGTAATAACTTCGAGATCAATAGTCGGATTATTAACGGCCGTATGACCATCCTCTATAACCACGATGGCGTTGTACAGGGCACGGTAGCCATCCTGCGCGATATCACCACCGAGTTTAACGCGGAGCGCAGCCGCGACAGCTTCTTAACGACGGTGTCGCACGAACTGCGCACTCCTCTGACGGCCATCAAAGGGTATGCGGAACTGTTAGACAGCGGCGCGGGTGGCCCCCTGACAGAGACGCAAAAATCGTTCACCCAGCCGATCCAGCGCAACGTCACCCGCATGGTCCAGTTGATTAACAGCCTGATTTTTGCTGCGGCCGTTAGAGGTGGACAGATGGAATTTGCCACCGACCATACCAACGTCCCGCAAATTATTAACCAGATCGCCCGCGAAATGACTCCCAAAGCAGCAACCAGCGGTCAGCAGTTTATCATCCAGCTAGACGAGCATTTGGGCGTCATTCAGGCCGACCCCATGCACATTGCCACCATTTTGGAAGAACTGTTGGCCAATGCTATCAAGTACAACAAAACCGGCGGCAAAGTCCACGTTTATGCCGGCTTGCAGCGCGATGAGGGCGAACAACAAGAGTTTGTGCTCATCAGCATTCGTGACGAAGGCATTGGCATTCAACCAGAGGATCAGACTCACATCTTTGACGACTTTTATCACCCAGACAAAATGGATGCCCAGGTTCAGGCGGGCGGCCTGGGTATGGGTTTATCGGTAGTCCGGGCACTGGTAGAAGCTTATAACGGCCGTGTCTGGCTGGAGAGCACGCCCGGTCGGGGCAGCACCTTCTTCTTACTTATCCCTGTACACCAATCACAAACCACATCCCCCTGGCAAAACGACTAAATTCCCCGAACGGCACCGTTTCTTAAAGCACCGATACCTCTTACTTCTCTGCACAAGAGTACGGCAGTACTAGTTATTTGCTATTCAACTTGACATATGTTACCATATGCAAGATCGGGAGGTTTACATATTGTTAGCAATCAACAATATTTCGTTTAAACCCCAAGTAGTTTGCTTATATGCCCTCACCTGTGGGACGCAACCATTGACTCGCATCGCGCCGAAACACAGCCTAGTCACGATATCACGTAAAGGGATAAAACGATGGGCCGTCGTACGATAGCTATCATAATTTTGGTAATAGGCATTCTCCTGTTTGCCTTCGTTGTAGTTTTAATTTTACGTCAACAAGGCGGGACGGCGCAGCCTACCCCGCCGCCGGCTGAAACAGTGAACGAAAACGCCGAAGCCCCCCCAACGACAGAGGGCGGCGGCACTGGGGAAACCGGCACATCAGCCTCCGAACTGGATCTGACGCCAGCCAGTGAAGAACTCCCCCCGGACACACAGTTAGTTGAAGTTGTGGTTTCGCTGCAAACTGTCCCGCGTGGCTGGCAAATGACGGCTGATGAACTGACGACCGATTTACGGGTTTCTACCGATGTAGGCCCGGATGTTATTACCGACATCAACGACGCAATTGGCCTGTACGCCCGGTCAGACATTTATCAGGGACAAACGCTAACCACAGATGCGTTGGTCGAGGACATCCGGCTGATAGCCACCGATTTATACGGTCCTTCCTCGCTGATACCACCGGGGTTTGTAGCCCAGGCCGTCCCGATGGATCGGCTGTCAAGCGTGGCCTATGGCATCAGCGAAGGGGACTATGTAGACATTCTGATTTCGTTTGTGCTGCAGGAAATTGACCCTCAATTCCAGACTTTGTTGGAAAACAGCATCACATTTTACCTGCTAGATGAAGAGGGTAATCCTGTTGTGGTAACGATTGATCCCTACGGCCGTTTCGAGGACTTGCCCACCGGTGAAGTCACCCACATCGCGCCATCCGAAGGCAAACGACGTCCCATCCTGGTATCGATGATCCTGCAAAATGCCAAAGTTATCCAGGTAGGCACCTGGCAGCCTGAGCTTCCTATCTCAGCCGCCACAGCAACACCTGAACCTGTAGCCGAAGGAGAAGCTACGCCTACGACGGCCGTTGGTGAGGTGCCCACATCGACACCACTCCCTCCTGATACCCTTCTCCTGGCGCTCCTGCCGCAACAGCAACTGCTCCTCAAGTATGCCGTGGAATCTAACGCCAGCGTGGACTTCGCCCTGCGTGGAATCAACGACGCGCAGCTTTACACCATCGAAAACGTCGACTTCAACTACATCGTAGAGCGCTTCAACATCGACATTCCGCCCAACTTTGAATTCACAAGTGAGTTCATTGAAGTTACGCCCACGCCGATCGTTCAAGAACAGACACCAACAGAAGTACCCACGCCGGTGCAGTAGCAGGATATTATAGGATTGATACTATGCGTCTAAGAACATTCCTCCTCCTGTTCGTGGTGATTGTATTATTGGCCGTCGTAGCTGTGCTTGTATACGTTCGCTTTGCCGGCGGAAGTCTGGCTGGCATCACCCCTGGAGATGTCCAACTTCCTTCTGGGGAGCAGCCCAGTGAAACGCCCAGCGAACCGGGATTGCCACCACCGACAGCCACACCTGCAACTCAATACCTTAGCGTAGTCGTTGCCAGCAGAACCTTGCCAATTGGCACCATTCTTCGTCCAGAATTGCTGCACTATGAAACCAGACCAGATTCCAACATTGCCCTACAAGGGGGCTACGTATTTACAGACATAGATGCAGTCGTTGGGCAAATGGTAAAGACTGAAGTTGTAGAAGGCCAGGCAATTCTGGCCCCTATGCTGGCCGTCAGTCCAACCGATCTGGCAGCGTTTGGTTCCGATCTCGCCCTTTACGTGGACCAGGGTAAAGTAGCCATTGCCTTTCCTATCAACCGGTATAGCGGCGCTGCCTACGCCATGCGCCCCGGCGATGCCGTGGACGTCTTGATGTCCTTGCCCATCGTCCGGCTCGACCCTGAATTTAATACGAAACTGCCAAATGTCACCCAACGGGTTGATGATTTGGCATTAGCCGAAGGACGCTATTTCCTCTTTCCCGATTCGTTGGAAGGACGTCTGGAATTAGTTGAACAAATCGATCTGGTAGGTGAAGTCAGCGGGCCGCTGAGTGATCAGGGAGACTCTAAGAGCACTCAGGTACAGCGGCGGGCTACCCAGTTAACCATTCAGCAGGCGACGGTTTTGTGGGTAGGTACATGGCGCGACCCCCGCGAGTTGGCCCAACAGGCCGCCGCAGCGGCAGCCGCGGCTGAACTGGCTTCCCAGACGAGCGAAATTCCTGTTCCAACTCCGACACCCCTGCCGGAACGGCTGGATGCCACGCCAGATGTGATTATTTTGAGTATTCCGGCGCAGGATGCATTAGCACTTAAGTGGTCCTTAGAAAGAGGCATCAACATTACCCTGGCCTTAAGGTCGCCGGGAGACACAACCGTCTTCTCCACGGTTACTGTTTCACTTCCGCAAATGGTTGAGCAAGGAGCCCTGCGCATCCCAGAAAAGAGCGAGTATGGCATCGAACCATCTATGCGCGACATTCCATTCCCCACGTTGGATGAAGCAGAGCAAGCTCCATAAGTGCAATACCTTCCCAGAAAACATGGTATGATAAGTCCCGGCTTTGCTGGGGCTTTTCTTTTCATAGCTAAAATCGCCGAGAGGACCAGCTGTTAGTTAAAGATTGTGGAGGAACTGTTGGGCCACAATATGCCAGAAAACTACGATGCAACAAAGTTTGAACGGCCGTCTGTCACCGTAGACGTCGTTATTTTCTCGTTAGTAGACAACGACTTGCAGGTGCTTTTAGTCAAGCGCAAATATCCCCCCTTTGCCGGCGTTTGGGCGATTCCTGGCGGTTTTGTGCGCATGGAAGAATCTTTAGAAGATGCGGCCGTGCGCGAATTGGCCGAAGAAACGGGCGTTACCGACGTTTACATCGAGCAGCTTTACACCTTTGGCGCTCCCCACCGTGATCCTCGTACACGGGTTATTACCGTCGCCTATTTCGCCCTCGTCCCCCACGACGCTATCCAGCATCGCCCCGGCGACGACGCAGCCGAAACGGCCTGGTTTTCCATGTTTGATCTGCCAGAGTTGGCGTTTGATCATGCTCAGATTTTGTCGTATGCGCTGCAGCGCTTGCGCTATAAATTGGAGTATACGGCCGTGGGCTTTGAGCTTCTCCCCGACGCCTTTACCCTTTCTGAACTACAGCACGCTTATGAAATAATTTTGGGAGAGCAACTGGATAAGAGGAACTTCCGGCGCAAAATACTTTCCTCAGAAGTCCTGGAAGAAACAGGACGGAAGAAAAAAGAGGGGGAAGGACGTCCGGCTATGTTATACCGCTACCGTAAAGATGCGGTTGCCGAGGTAAAGACCCGGCGACTTTTTCCCTAGACAAGCCAGTTCACGTTACCCACAAAGACTTGGTCAGCTCCAGACCCAAAACAACATCTTCTCGCCCCACCCGCAGGCGCATGGGGCCATTAAATGGCGCCCGCCCAATGATCTCTATATCGGCGCCCGGCACCAGGTGCAGCGAAGCAAAATACTTCAGCCGCTCGGGTTCATGCGTGC
The DNA here is from genome assembly GCA_020634395.1 of Ardenticatenaceae bacterium. GTDB lineage: Bacteria > Chloroflexota > Anaerolineae > Promineifilales > Promineifilaceae > Leptovillus. The sequence continues at coordinate 292,723 of JACKBU010000003.1, forward strand.
GAACCCGGCTAACCTGACCTTTATGTCCCACGGTCAGATTAATGATGCAGATGTCATTCACTTCGGGTAGGTTGCCAGCCTTATCGGGAATAGGCTCGCCGTGAGGGCAGCGCTCCGGGAAACCGGTCATTTCTGCCATACGCTCTGACAGGGCATCATTCAGCCCCTTGCTTAGCTCATCCGCGTATTCATGCACTTCGTCCCAGGAAAATCCCATGATCTCGACCAGAAAAACTTCGAGGATACGGTGTCGCCGGATTTCCTCCAACGCCGCCTGGCGTCCTCGATCCGTTAATTCGACGCCCTGATAAGGCACATGCTTGACATAACCGGCGCTTTTCAGCCGCTTCAACATTCTGGGAACGGCCGGCGCGGAAACGCCCAGACGTTCAGCCAGATTGGTGGTACTCACTGTGGGCGAATCTTCTTGCAGGCGATAGATTTCGGCAAGGTATTCCCGCATTGCAGCGCTGGGGGTCATGGGTCACTGCTCCTTGAGCTTTGGAACATATTATCCCATTCTATAGGCACGCGCCAATGGGCAAGAACCTGCTAGTTTTGAGCAACGCTTTCCAGTTCGGCAATCGTCCCTTCAACCAGTTCCACCAAATCGGACAACATCTCAGTATCAAACCGGAATTCGGCGCCGGCCGCCGCGAACAGCTCTGGCAAAGGCTTTGTCCCCCCCAGCGCCAACGCCCGGCGATAAGCAGCCACAGCCTCTGCCTGATTTTGACGCGCATTGCGCCAGACCTGTAACGCGCCTACCTGAGCCATACCGTATTCCACGTAATAAAAAGGAACGCTGAAAATGTGGAGCTTGCGATGCCAACCCGTCACACGCGAATCTTCAAACCCACTCCAGTCGACTCCTGGCATAAAGCGCGCCCACAGATTGTCCCACGCTGCATCACAGTTAGCGGCGCTGAGCGCCTCTTCTGGGTGCGTATAAACCCAGTGCTGGAAAGCATCTACCACAGCCATGTAGGGCAGAAATGTAATGATGCCCTCCAGGTGTTCGATGCGGGCGCGCGCAGCTTCAGCCGGGGTATAGAATCCGCCAAAGTTGCGCGTAAGATAGGGCGCGGCTAACAGTTCCATCGACATGGAAGCCACTTCGCAAAACTCCATTGGCACATCGGTTTGCCAGATGAGGGGCAAGGCCGCTGGCTCAAATACATGGAAGGCGTGACCTGCTTCATGTAACAGCGTTTGTACATCATCGTGCAGCCCAACGCCGTTCATGAAGATAAACGGCCGTCTACGCACCGGCAGCGTGGCACAGTACCCACCTAACGCCTTGCCCGGTCGCGTCTCCAGATCCAGCAAGTTCTCCTCCGCCATCAAGGCAAAATGACGACCCAATGCCGGGTCGACCTGACTCAATATATTCAACGCTCCTTCAATCAGCGCCTCTTGTCCCTGATATGGCTTCAAAGGAGGATATTCGCTCGTGTCAACCTGTACGTCCCAGGGACGCAAGGTTTCCAAACCCAGGCGTTGTCGTTTTTTCTCATAGATGCGCTGCGCCGCCGGCACAACGGCCGTTTCAATTGCTTCATGAAACGTCAGACAATCTTGAGGAGTGTAATCGAAACGGCCGTATTCCCGAAAGACATACGCTCGATAATCCGGCAGGTCCGCATGATGGGCTACCTGCTGTCGCAGAGCCAGCATCTCCGCGTAAAGTGCGTTCAAAGACTCCCGCTCGCTGAGCCACAAATCCATCATCGCCCGCCAGGCCCGCTCTCGCACCTGCCGATCCTTATCCATCAAGTACTGGCCCAACTGTGACAGGTTATGCTCTTTACCGTCCCAATCCGTTTTCAGGCTGCCGGTAATCTTGTCGTACTTATTGTCCAGCTTGGCCAGCTCTGTTTTCAAAGGAACATTCTCATCCCGGTAAAGATCCGCTTCATTACGCATGTTGCGCAGCACCAGCGCCAGATCACCCCGCTCAGGTAAGTCCATCGCCAGCAGTCGCTGCTTTAATGCCTGATCCGCCACCATCACCTGCGGCCACACATTCTCAACAAAGTCCAGATACGCCTGCTCTTTGTCTGCGTCTGTCGTGTCAATGGATTTCTGGATAGACAGATCGGTCATAATTTCCAGCAAAACCCGGCTCAAATCAGACCAGTAGTCCAACCACTCCTGGTAATCCTCAGGCTGCACTTCAGCATTCTCTAAAGCGGCAAACGCGGGCGCAAATCGCTCCCAGGTAACCGTCTCACTTTCTTCTGGGAGTGTGGGTAAAGGGGGAAAATACATGCTCATTCTCCTACAAAAAAGCCCTTGTGCGTACACAAGGGCCAACTATTTTGAGAGGCGACGACCGGATTCGAACCGGTGATGGAGGTTTTGCAGACCTCTGCCTTACCACTTGGCCACGTCGCCATAAACAGATCCGGCAGGCTTTCGCCTGCCGAAATTTTTGAGCGGGCAACGAGATTCGAACTCGTGGCCTTCTCCTTGGCAAGGAGACGTTCTACCACTGAACTATGCCCGCATTGCTTCCTGATTTTGGAGCAGATGCCAGGACCCAGACTCGAACTGGGGACACCTGCATTTTCAGTGCAGTGCTCTACCAACTGAGCTATCCCGGCAAGTATTGAACTTTTAACAAAAGTACCAAAGCGACCGTGATTCTATCCAAAGGCGCCTGGACTGTCAAGTCTCCGTGCGCGTTTTTGCGATTGCAGGTAAACTATTTTCGGGAGTGGTTGTGTCCCGGTGGGCGCCCCAGTCTTCAAAATTGGTGGCCGGTTGCGCGGAGCAAGCGGCGGTGGGTTCGACTCCCATCCATTCCCGCCTGATCCTTTTTCCTCCGATTGTTTCAGTCTTGTACGGGTATGCCGCTGGGCACAGTGGCCGGCTGCACGTGTGCCAGATCAAACACGGCCGTATCTGTCAATGCCTCCAAAAACGCCACCAAATCCTCTATTTCCCTCGGTCCCAGGCGGCGGATTGAAGCCAGGGTCGGATCTAACGTCGCCAACATCTCCTGCTGCACGGCCGTATCCCGGACCACTGTCTCTTGCAATTCAGCGGGTAGATTGGCTGTCGCATCATAACCGGCCAAGGCTCCGGCTGGATCGAGGTGATGCTCGATGACGGCTTCTAGTGTGGCATAAGCGCCATCGTGCAGCCAGGGACCAGTCACAGCGACATTGAGCAGGGATGGCGTGCGGAAAGCGAACTTATCTTCTGGGTGACCGGTTGCCTGGAAACGGCCGTAATCCAGCGGCGCTCCGGCTCCCTTGCCTGGCCCTATCTGCGGCGCCGCCAGGTTGTGGTACGCCTGGTCTGTCAGCAGCGGGCCGGTGTGGCACTGGCTGCACGCCCCATCGCCAAAAAACAAGATCGCGCCACGCTTCGCTTCCTCAGTCAGCGCCGCTTCATCGCCTTGCAGGTAACGATGCCAGGGACTCTGAAACTGGCTGAAAGCACCCGTCTCAAAAGCAGCGATGGCGTTGGCGGCATGGGCAAACGTAAGTTCGCTCGGTGGGACGTCGGGATAAGCTGCTTGGAAAAGGGCAACGTATTCGGGGTAAGCCAGCAGACGCTCCATCAACCTATCCCACATAGCCGCCCATTCGTCATCGGGAATGAGCGCCAGCTCATTTGGCTGGCCAAAAACGTCGAATTCGCCGGGCCGGCCGCGCATTTCATCCACGGCCGTTACCGGGAACATAGCCTGAGCCGCCAGCACGCTGTCCAGGCCGGGCGGAAGCTGGCTGCCAGCCGGGGTCACAAAGTAACCGCGCACACTGTTGGCTACACGGCCATCCCAGAACATAGTCTGCCAGGCAGTGCTGCCCCGGTTATAGACGTCGGGCGCGTTGCGGGCGATGAAAAGACGGCCGTCACCCAACACGCGTTTAGTGCCCAGGCCCTCTCCGCCGGTTCCCACCGAAAGCGGCAGACTATCGCCGGTGCGCAAAGTCGGATGGTGGCAGGTCGCGCAGGCGATGTCGCGGTTGCCGCTAAGTTCCTTATCAAAAAAGAGCGCCTGTCCTAGCGCCGCCAGAGCCGGATCAACCGGCAGTCCGGGTTCAAAGGGCTGAATATCCTGCGCGGCGATCATCGCCTGCAGCTGCTGATCTACGGTTTCCACCGGGCCACACCCCAGTAACGCCGCGCCTAGCCAGAGCAGGGCCACGACGAACAGGCCTGTTTGTTTGTGCTGCATCTACCACCTATGGGCGGGCGCTATACGGCCGTTTTACTTTGCTTTTTTGCCCACGCCCGCCGATAATGAACCTTGTTGCCGGATTATAGGCGATGTTGCTGATTAATTGTAACCGGCAATAAAGAACCATGAGGTCAGGGTGCTTTCACTAGATCAACAAAATGCGCTGCGCGAACAATACCGCACACTTAATCCCGGCTGGCGGCCGGCTACCGAAGTGTATGCGGACCTGGTGCGCGCCAATTTACGGCCGTCGGCGCGTGTGCTGGATCTGGGCTGCGGCCGGGGCGGCCTGGTGGAGCAGCTAGATCATCCGCTGGCGCAGATCGTCGGGGTGGACCCCGATTGGCGCTCCTTGCGCGAACATCGGCTGCCGCTGCCGCGTGTAGCAGGGCACAGCGAAGCACTGCCCCTGGCAGATAGCTGCCTGGACGTGGCTTTTGCCAGCTGGCTGCTGGAGCACTTGCCACGGCCGTCGTTTACCCTGGCCCAACTGGCGCGTGTGCTGCGGCCCGGCGGCGTGTTTGTCTTTATCACGCCCAATCGACGGCATCCCCTCTCGGCTCTGAACGGCCTGCTTGGCCGGTTTAGTAGGTTGCAAGGCGCGCTGGTGGAACGGTTTTACGGCCGTGCCGGCGCTGATGCCTTCGCCACCTACTACCGGGCTAACACTCCCACCGCGCTGCAGCGGCTGGCCGCGGCCCAAGGGCTGGAGCTAGAAGAACTCCACGCTGTTCCCGATCCTACCTACCTGGCCTTCAACTCCGCCCTTTTCCGGCTGATGACCCGCTTTGAAGCCACATTACCGGCCGACCGGCAGCTTCACCTGGTGGGCTGCCTGCGCCGCCCTCAATAAACAGATGATCCACGACATGTCACTTGGGCGCAGATTTTTTTACCGCTACCTGGGATTGGCCTATGGGTTCACTTATTGGACAAGCCACAAAACGTTTTTAGGAGCCACCTGGCAAGGCTGGATCAAATTCCTGGCAATTGTACTGCTGCTGGCCTCGTTAATTTTTCGCTGGGGTGTCTGGGAGATTGGCGGCACGGCCGTTTTGCTGGTCTGGATCTATTTTAGTTACTGGCGGGCAAAAAAGGCCGGCTACAGCAAATTTATCCTCAGTGAAACGGAACACCTGCTGCCCGGTGAGGGTTTGCCACCATACCAGCGCGCAACAGTGTGGGCGACGGGCGTGTACCACGTCACAGAATTTGACAAATTCCTGCTGCTGCGCCCGGCCGAATACTGGCAGGTGCCGCTAGGACAGCACGTGGTAATGGTAGAGCACAGGCGGCAGAAGTTCCTCTACCAGTTTTTCAACTGGCGCACCTTGCAGCAGGTGGAAACGGGCTGGTTGATTTTTGGCGCACGGCCGTTGGCCACCCTCGCCGTCACGTTCATATCTGCCTGGCTAGAAGATGGCAAAGACCCGGAAACGCGCACAATTTACCTCTCGTTTCCAGAGGGGGAAACGCAAACGGCCGTCTGGCGCACCATCATCAAGGATGTGGGGAGAAACCAGCCCCATGAGATCGCCTAGCCGCCGGGGGTAGCCGTGGCCGCCGCCTGCTCCGGCTGAACGGTCGCCGGCTGCAGCCGCGCCACCAGGATGTCGTCCAGGCCATCCCACACGCTTTCCAGATCGGCCGCGGCCTGGCTGGGATTTCCCGGCAGACTGGCGGCGGCCAGTGTCAGCCGCGTTTGGATGATGGACAGGTCAACCGCTTCGTCAGATTCGGCGGGCAGGGTGTTGAGAACGGCTGTCACGGTGCCCATCGCGGCATTTACGTCGGCGGCGGCTAAACCATAGTTGTTTTCCAGCAAGCGCAGCCGGGCGCGGGCAACCAGTTCCCAGGCCCGGAAGAGAGCCAGCGAATAAACCATGTCGGAGACGGTAGTTTGCGATTCGTTGGCCAGATCCGCGGCGGCCACGGCCGTGGCCTCGACCGTAGTCAGCCCTGTCTGCACCTGGCCCACTTCGCCAGTGAACGCGTCGATTTCGCCGCCCAAAGCGTCGATCTGGCCGGTGCTGGTGTTGAAGTCTGCCTGCAAAGTCGTCAGAGCGGCGCCCAGGTCGGTGATGTTTTGGGCAGCGGCAGCATCATTGTCCAGCGTGACAGCCATCGACGCGTCCAGGGAATCCAGCATTTGCGACTGGCGGTTCATATCGGTCGCCAGGTTATCAAGACGGGTATCCAGGTCTGAAAACCGCACGTCCAACTCGTTAAGGCGTTGATCTTGGCCGGGGTTGGCGCTGAGCAAGGTGTCCACTTCGCGGCGCAGAATGTCGATGCGCGATTCTTGCGCGGCAAAGCGCGTGGCTACACTTTCTGCCGAGCGATTGATCTCGCCGCTAACTACCTGATACAGCCATAAACCGCCCCAGGCCACGCCGACAAGCACAGCCAGGATCACCATTACAATAATAAAGGCACGCAAAATGCGATAGAGGCTGCGGCCCAGGCGACGCCCGAAACCGGGTCTTGTATGGGTGTTAGTGGCGTTTCCTTCCATCATGGCAGCTCCTTCAGTAAATTTCACCTGGTAAAGTTAGGATGACGGGGTGGCTGTGGCCGCCGGCGTGTTACTCGCCTCCGGCGTGTTGGTAGGCAGCGGCGTGCTGCTGGCCAGCGGTGTGCTGCTGGCCGCCGGCAGCGGTGTGGTGGTAGCCAGAGGCAGCGGCGTGCGGGTCGGACGCGGGGTGCGCGTAGGTTGGCTGGTGGGCGTCACGGCCGTTTCTGGTGTGGCCTCGGCGCCGGACGTCGGGCTGACGGCCGTAGCAGACGCTTTGGCCGGCGTAGGTGTGGCAGTCGGCGTCACGGTCAGGGAGGGACCGCCTACTTCTTGCAGCAGGTCACGCAGGCCGGCCAGGAAGTTGTTGAAAGACTCGGCGGCGGCGGCGGCGGCTTCTATCTGCGATTCCGTCTCGGTGAGGCGGGTATCCAGGGTATTGACGCTGCCGGAAACGGCCGTTACCTGCGCCGCCACCGTTGCCACGCCCCGGTCCAGATCTTCCACAGAGGCATCCGTCTGTGCCTGCTGGCCGTCGACTCCCTCCAGCCGGGTCGCCAGCGCTTCTACCTGCGCCTCACGAGTCGCCAGGGCGTCTTCCAGGTTCTGCTGCTGGATGTTGGCTTCGTTGATGTCGCGGCGCAGCTGCGCATCGGTCTGGCTGAAGGTAAGTGTGCCATTCAACCCCAGCAAAATAGCCAGGCTGAAAACCACACCAAAAAACGCGCCAAGAATCGCACCCAAAAACAAAAAAATGCAGCCTCGCCGCTGAGAGATGGTCGACGGAGGACTTGAAGGCGGCGGCGGCGTGACAGGAGAGGGTGTATCTTCGACAGTCATAGGTTCTTCCTCTGGTTCAGGGATGGGTGCGGGACGTGGTTTGGCCGGGGCTGAGGTCTCATCGGCCGGCTCGGCCGGCGCGACGTCTACAGGCGAAAAAATGGGTGTACCCACAACAATTTCCGGTTCGGCTCCCTCTGCGGGCTGCACCGGCTCTGCAGCGGGCGGTTCGGCGGGCACGTTGCGCTCATCCGGGGTGGTTTCTTCTGGTTCTTCATTCATGATTGTGCATCCTTACGCAAAAAACGACCTTTGGGTTGCCAGCGGCGAGTGACGGATTTAGGCCAGGGCACTTTCGTCTCCCGAATCGCGGACAAAGACACAGGAAGCATCCATGATCTTGACCACTTTCTCGACAAAGTCAAGGTTGGGATGGGATTGCAAGCCTAAGATGCTCAAATCGGCGGCCGGGGCTTGCGACACGGCCGTCCAAAACTCACCCACCATCACCAGAATGGCCGTATTGGACGGCAGGCGGGCCAGATTGCGCAGCTCTTCGAGAAAGGTTTGCGCCGCCTGGCGGGTCGCTTCCTCATCGACGACCATGCAGAGATTGATACGGCCGTTCCAGTTCTGCCGGATCTGGTAAGCCATCAACACAGCCAGATCCAGGTTGGCCAGGCGCAGTCCCAACCGCCAGTCCGGCCCCTGCTCGCGCATCCAGACATTAATCACCTGCTCCTGGCCCAGGCCCACAATGGGATGCTGGGCAAACAACGCAATGCCGATGTGGGGCAAATCGGCGGCGCGTTTCAGCAGCCAGGCCACGCGCTCGCGCGAGCCGATAGACGGCCAGGGCAGGTACAGCAGGTTCGGCCGGAAAAAGCCGCCCGTCAATACCTCCATTGCGGCGCGCGTGCCGTCAATAAAGTCGTTTTCTTCCAGCAAGGAAGCCCAGGCAGCCACGCCATCAGTCAAAAATGCCCGCGCCAGCGTCTCGACGTCCGCCAGCTGCGCCGGCTGCTCCGGTGGGTAGATGCCGATGATGTGAATGGAGCCTTTGGGCAGCGTCATAGCCGTCAGAAAACGATAACTGCCGCGCAGCGCTTTGGTGGATGATACGGGAGCCAGGATGTTGGGGCTCCAGGTGCGTTCAGTGGCGGTGGGCAGCTTGCTCACCCGCTCCACGGCCCAGCGGGCCAACGACAAAAACAAGCCGCTGCGCACATCTTCCCACGGCGCATTGAGCTGCCGGTGGATAAGATAGGCATAGACAAAAAGGGCCAGAATAATGGCCACCAGGCTAAAGAGCGGATTGATCAGGACCATCACCACCAGACAACCCACCATGCCAATCAACGGGACGATGCGCCGAATGGCAAACGTGGGGCGAAAGCTGACCATGTTTAGAGTTTGCTCGATAAGCACCACGGCATTGAGCATGAAGTAGGTGATGAGGAAGAACATGGTGATGAGCGGGGCAATCGCGTTCAGGCCGCCGCCAAACAGAGCAAAGCCAATCGCCAGAAGGACGATGACGGCCGTTGCCAGCATGGCGTGGCGCGGCTCGCCGGCGTCTGTTTCTTGGGCAAAGAAACGGCCGTATGGCAGCACCCCGTGATTACCCAAAGCCTGCATAACCCGCGGGGCAGCCAGCAGCGAACCCAGCGCCGACGAAAACGTCGCCCCCAGCAAGCCGGCCAGCACAGCCCACGAAAAATAAGCCTTGTCCACCATCACTGTTGAGTTTTGCAGCAGCTCGTCGGGCGTGGCCACCCGCGCCAGCCAGAAAGCCAGCGCCACGTAAATCAACAAGGTGATGGCGATGGCGCTCATCGTACCTTTAGGAATGCTTTGCCGCGGATTCTGCAAGTCACCGCTGAGGCTGATGCCGGCCATAATTCCGGTGACGGCCGGAAAGAAAACAGAAAAGACGAACCAAAACCCCCCGTCCGGGAAGCTGCCGATTAAAACTGGCTCATAGACCATGCCCGGCTGCACGGCCGTGGGGAAACTCCCCAGCACTATCGAAAACAACGAAAACCCTACGATGCCTAAAATCAAAAACTGAATGCGCGAGGCAAATCTGGCACTGATAAAGGCAATGGAAAAGACGATGGCAAACGCGGTCAGCACAATGGCATACGTCGGGTGTGTGGGGAATATACGCTGCCAGCCTTCGGCAAAGGCAAAAATGTAAAGCGCCGTGGAAATTCCCTGCGCCAGATAGAGAGGAACGCTGATGCTGCCGCCAACCTCCAGGCCCAATGACTGCGAGATAATGGAAAAAGCGCCGCCAGCTCCCACACGAATGTTGGTGGAAATGGAAGACACCGCCAGCCCCGTCGTCACGGTGATCACATGAGCCAGGATGATGATCAGCAGTGCGCCTAACAGGCCGGCATTGCCCACCACCCAGCCCAGGCGCAGGTACATGATGGCCCCCAGGATCGTCAGTACTGTGGGCACAAATACACCGGCGAAGGTGCCAAATTTGGGGTTCTCCTCAACCTGTTCGCCAAAGCCTAACTGCTGCAGGATGCCTTGAAAGTCACTCATCTTTTCCTCCGATGATACACTCGGTAGTGGGCGGGCAATAATGAAGGACAACAAGGCGATTGTACACGAGGGAAACGGCCGTCTTCAAGTCGCGTTGACAAACCATCGGTATGTTTCTATACTGAACGCGCTTGAGCAATGAACTCTTCATCCAGAGAAGACTGCTTATTTACGAGGCGCTTTTACCGGCGTTTAGCCGCCCCCAGGAGTAGCCAATGAGCCAACCTACAGCGCGGTTAGTTGTCCAACGCGGCCCCAATCTTAACCAGGTTTATGAGCTGGCTTTGGATAAAATCACCATTGGCCGTTCGCCGGCCAACGAAATTTCGATCACCGATCCGGAAATTTCGCGCAAACACGCTCAACTGATCCGCCAGGAAAGCGGCTACGCGCTGGAGGATTTGGGCAGCACCAACGGTTCGTTTGTCAACGACCGGCGCGTGGTTGGCCTGACGCCGCTGCACAACGGCGACGTCATCGAGCTGGGAGAAGCCATCAGCCTGGTGTACCAGGCCGTCTCCCCGGAGACAGACGCAACCCGGGTTACAGCTGGCCCCAGCCTGGCAGAATTAGATACCATTCCCGAAGGTCTGGCCGCGCCCTCTTTTACTCCCCCCGCCTACGAAGCCCCGCTACGGCCGTCTGCTCCCCCCGCTGAATCCACCGAACCGGCGGAAACGTGGGGCATGTCTTGCGGCCAGCGCATCCTGATAGGCTGCGGCGCGCTGGTGCTTGTATTGTTCTTGTGTACCGCTACTTTGTATTTTCTGGATGCGTATGATCAGGGTCGGCTGCTGTATTGCGGCGCGTTACGGCCGTTTTGGGAATTCCTCCTCGGTCCCTTTGGCTTTGCGCCGCTGTGTGCCTGATCCTGTAAAGGAAACCACCTGTGTCTGAAAACCCGCGCCTGCGCCCCCTCGATTTCCAGCCCGTTACCCACCTGGGACAACAAATGTGGTACCTGCGTGACCCGCTTCAACTTACACCCTACCAGCTTATTATGCCCCCGGCTCTGGCCCAAATGTTAATGTATTGTGACGGCACGCGCACCGCGACGGAAATTCATTCTGCCTTTTGCCGCCACGTAGGCCAGCAGGTTGATTTTGACCTCATTACCGATGCCCTGGAACAGTTAGACAAAGCCTGTCTGCTTGATAACGCCCATGCTCGCCAGGTGCAGCAGGACATGTTGGCCGCATACCGCGCCCAACCGCACCGTCCTCCGGCCCTGGCCGACCTCAGCTATCCGGGGGATCCGCAGGCTTTAACGGCAGCCCTGCAGGCTTATGGCGCCGGCGACGATCTGAACGGCTGGCAGCCCTGGCACGGACGGGGCATCATTTCGCCCCACATCGACTACCAGCGGGGCGGACCGGTATATGCTAAAGTGTGGCGGCGAGCAGAAACGGCCGTCGCCCAGGCTGATCTCGTCGTCATCTTCGGCACCGACCACAATGGCAGCGCCGGTTCCGTCACTCTGACACGCCAGGCCTACGCCACACCCTACGGCATCCTGCCCACCGACACAGCGCTCATCGACAAACTGGCTGCGGCCGTCGGCGAGGAAGCTGCCTTCGCCGAAGAACTCCATCACCGGCAGGAACATTCGGTGGAGTTGTCGGCAGTCTGGCTGCACTACACCTACCAAAAATTAGGCCTCGATCCCAAGCCCATGATTCCCATTTTGTGTGGATCGTTCCACCATTTTGTGACGAACGGTTCCCATCCGGCGGATGATGCGGGACTAACGGCCGTAATCGATACCCTACAGCGTGAAACCCGGGGCAAAAACATCCTGGTCGTCGCCTCCGTTGATTTCGCCCACGTCGGCCCCAACTTTGGCGACAACTTCATCATGGACCAGCAGCGCCGCACCAGCCTTAAAACAGCCGACGACAGTCTGATGACCGCCATCCTAAATGGCGATGCCGCCGACTTTTACCGGCAGATAGCGGCTGTACAGGATCGCAACCGGATCTGCGGCTTCTCCTCCATCTACCTGATGCTGCGTTACCTCCAGGGTGTGCACGGCGGTTATCGCGTCGCCTACGACCATTGCCCCGCCGATCCTGAAGACAATTCCCTCGTCTCCATCTCCGGTCTGCTTCTCAATTAAGCACCTATCCCCACCAATTGTTGTAAAAACTCAACAAAAGACTTGACATATTGCCAGTTTTGTTGTATTTTTACAACAGTTGATTTGTTGTATTATCCCGCATTGAACACAATGCCCATGGTCGTATGGCGAAAGAAGATCTCTTAGAAAACTACGCGGGCGTTCAAGAAGTAAGCGATCGCCTGAATATCCACCCGGAATCGGTGAGGAGGCTTATTCGCCAGGGGAAATTGCCCGCCATCAAATTTGGCAACAAATGGCTGGTGGAAAAATCCACTCTGGAGCAATATGCCAGTCGTTACGATCCGCGTCCGGGTAATAAAGCAACACTTTTGTAAATGGCGCCAGACAAGAGAAGCCTTATAAGTATCTGGCGTTAGCAAGTTGGAGAGGGTAACAACATGCAAAGAGCACCTGAGCTAGAAAATGTAGCGTGTATTCGTGTCGTCGGCGTGGGCGGTGGTGGTTGTAACGCCGTCAACCGCATGATCAGCGAAGGCGTGACAGGCGTCGATTTCATCGCTATCAACACGGATAACCAAGCCCTTCTCCTCGCCAACGCGCCGGTGCGCGTGCGCATTGGCGACAAACTGACCCGCGGCCTGGGCGCCGGCGGCGATCCCGAACAGGGCGAAAAAGCCGCTATGGAATCCACCGAAGAACTCTATGACGTACTGAACGGGTCAGATATGGTGTTTGTAACGGCCGGGATGGGCGGCGGCACGGGAACAGGAGCAGCGCCCATCATTGCCAAGACCGCACGCGAACTTGGCGCTTTAACAATTGGCGTCGTCACCCGGCCATTCCTTTTTGAAGGCAGTCACCGCACCAATTCAGCGGAACAAGGAATCGAACGGCTTAAAGAGCACGTCGATACCCTCATCGTCATTCCCAATGACCGCTTGCTGGAACTCACCGACAAGCGTGTTTCTCTGAAGGATTCCTTCCGCATGGCCGATGACGTGCTGCGCCAGGGCATTCAGGGCATCAGCGAATTGATCACCATCCCCGGCCTGATCAACCTGGATTTTGCCGACGTCAAAACCATTATGTCGGAAGGCGGCGCGGCTCTGATGGCTGTGGGCCACGGCGAAGGTGATGATCGCGCCCGGCTGGCTGCCGAGCAGGCGATTAGTTCACGGCTGCTGGACGTGACCATCGACGGTGCACGGGGTATCTTGTTCAACGTTACCGGCGGCCCGGACATGAGTCTGTACGAAGTGAATCAGGCTGCGGCCATCATACGCGAAACGGCCCACCCGGACGCCAATATGATCTTCGGCGCGGTGATTGATGAGACAATGGGCGACGAGATGCGCATCACGGTGATAGCTACCGGTTTTGATCATTCTTTGTCGCGGCGACAGTTGGTGCAGCAGCAGTATACCCGCCCGGCAACCCCGGTACCTAATCCGCCGCAGCGCCAGGCGCCGCCACCCACCCCGGTTCGTGAGCGTGAGCATGAGCCGGTTCAACCCAAGTTCACGCCTAATAATCTGGATATCCCTGCGTTTCTGCGCAGGAGATAGAGGCCGCCAGCACCTTTGCTTTCGTTGAAGCGATCTTTTAATCGCTTGCGAAACACATCCCCTCTGCGTGCGCCCCCTGTTCAATTGAATGGGGGGCGTATTTTTTTGCGTGGACGGCCGTCTCCCCCTCCCCTTCTATCGATCACGAAATGGCCTTGACCGTACCGGATGGGGATGATAGAATTCCAGCCGCTTGCCCTCATCGTCTAGGGGACCAGGACGTAAGCCTTTCAAGCTTAAAACCGGAGTTCGAATCTCCGTGAGGGCACAAGAAGCTCCGCCAAAAAGCGGGGCTTTTTGTTTTTATGGTCCGTTGTCAAGTATCATTCGTTGACCATGGGCTGTTGCTGGTGAATGATTGACCTTTTTCTGGAGGTGGGCATGAGACTGGGGTTGATGTTGGGTTATGCGGGGCGGCGGATTGAGCTGCCGCTGGACTTGGTGCAGGAAGCAGACCGCCTGGGCGTATACGCGGTGTGGACGGCCGAGGCGTATGGTTCTGATGCGGTATCGCCGCTGGCGTGGCTGGGGGCACAAACGGAGCGCATTAAGCTGGGTACGGCGATTATGCAGATGCCGGGCCGCACCCCGGCCAACGCCGCGATGACGGCGATGACGCTGAATCAGTTGAGCCACGGCCGTTTCCTCATGGGCCTCGGTTTGTCCGGGCCGCAGGTGGTGGAAGGCTGGCATGGGGTAAGCTACAAACGGCCGTTAACCCGCAGCCGCGAATACGTCGAAATCGTGCGCCAGATTTTCCGCCGCGAAGACCGACTAAGCTACGATGGTAAACTGTACCAGATCCCCTACCAGGGCGATGATGCCACCGGCCTGGGCAAACCGCTGAAAAGCACGCTCGAAGCGCAGCCCGACATTCCCATCTACCTGGCAGCCATTGGCCCGCAAAATGTGGAACTGACGGCTGAAATCGCCGATGGGTGGCTGCCAATTTTCTTCTCGCCCGACAAGTATGACGCGATTTATAAGGAAAGCGTGGAAGCCGGTTTCGCCAAAGCAGGCGGCGGCAAAAGCCTGGCCGATTTTGACATCGCGCCCACCGTGTCGGTGGTGGTTAATGATAACCTGGACATTTGTTATAACATGTTACGGCCGTTTCTGGCCCTCTACATCGGCGGCATGGGGGCCAAGGGCAAGAATTTTTACAATGACCTGGCCGCCCGTTACGGCTACGAAGCCGCCGCCGCCGAAATCCAAGACCTCTATCTGGCCGGCGACAAAGGCGCGGCAATGGCCAAAGTCCCCGGCGAACTCATCGACGAGGTAGCCCTGGTTGGCCCGCGCGAGCGCATCAAGGAACGGCTGAGCCGCTGGATCAACAGCCCCGTCACCACATTGAACATGACCGTCTTCGACGTAGATACGCTGCGGACGATGGTGGAACTGCTGGCCGAAGTGGCATAAAGAGGGAGATTGGAGACTGGAGATTTGGTACGTGGTCAATCTCCACTCTCCAGTCTCAATAACAAGTATGGAATCCTGGAAAACACTTTCTCGCAAGACTATTCTGAATCACAGCAAATACCTGACGGTTGAAGAGCACGTGGTGGAGCTGCCAGACGGCCGTATCATCCCCGATTGGCCGTGGGTGGTGACGCCTGACTTTATCAACGTGGTGGCAGTGACCGTTGAAGGGCAATTTCTCTTTTTCCGGCAAACCAAGTACAGTCTTGAAGGCGTCTCGGTGGCGGCGGTAGGCGGCTTTTTGGAACCGGACGAAGATCCGTTTGAGGGTGCGCAGCGTGAGCTTCTGGAGGAAACCGGCTATGCCGCACCGGATTGGACCTTCCTGGGCCGCTATTCTGTGGACGGCAACCGCGGGGCAGGCAATGCCCATTTTTACCTGGCGCAAAACGCCCAGCGCGTAGCCGAAATCGACGCCGACGACCTGGAAGAGCAGGAACTGCTGCTTCTTTCGCGGGCGGAGGTGGAAGCGGCGCTGGACGCCGGGGAATTTAAGCTGCTGCCGTGGACGGCCGTTGTCGCCTTAGCATTGCGTCAGATCTAGTCAAAATTGAGTTACGTGATGGTACAATAACCTTCGATAAATTTTCCAAGGATGGCCCGACGATGAGACAAGTCCTTATTTACCCTGGCGAAGATAATTTTTGGGTGGCAGAGTGTCCCAGTTTACCCCGCTGCATCAGCCAGGGCGAAAGACGAGAAGAAGTCATTGTCAACATTCGCGAGGCTATTGATCTGTACGTTGAATCCTTGACTGAAGTGGGATAGATGTTCCTGTGGACAATTTCGCGGCGCTTCTGGTCGCTGTATGATTAATGGGAACCTTACCCAAGATTTCAGGAGCAGCGTGTGTAAAAGCCCTTGAGAAAGCGGGCTTTTACTTTAAAAGGCAGCGAGGCAGCCATATGGTCCTGCGGCGCGAGGATCCATTTGCCCAAATTGGGTGCTCAACCATAAGCAGCTTGATCGCGGGACGCTAAGAGCGATTGTTCGGCAGGCAGACCTGAGTGTGGATGAGTTTTTAAGCCTTCTGTAGATTATTTTCGATGAGCAAACACAAGCCCTTTGAATACATTCCCGTTGTGGAAGTAGACGAATACGATGCCGAATGGCAGGCACGGCGCGAAGCGGTGGAGATTGAAGGCCGCGAAGAGATGTTGGTGGCCCTGATTGAGGAACTGGTGGGCAAACGGCCGTCTACCCCCAAGTCCTACTCGCGCACCATGCTCAAATACGTCCACCAGGGGCTGCCCTGGCTGTCGAAAAGCCAGGTGCTGCAAGCCTACCAGGAATTGTGCGAGCAAGATTACCTGGAGTACGACCCGGAAGTGCGCGTGGCCTTACAAACCAAGCCGGTGCGCAGCCAGTCCGGCGTCACTGTGGTGACGGTGTTGACCAAGCCTTATCCCTGCCCCGGCCAATGCATCTTCTGCCCTACCGACGTGCGCATGCCAAAAAGCTACCTCCACGACGAGCCGGGTGCGCAGCGTGCCGAACGCTACAAGTTCGACCCCTTCGACCAGACGGCCGGGCGCATTCGGGCGCTGGAGCAAATCGGCCATCCCGCCGACAAAATTGAGCTGTTGATTTTGGGCGGCACCTGGTCCAGCTACCGCCGCGATTATCAGGAATGGTTCATCAAGCGCTGCTTCGACGCCATGAACGGCGTGGAGGCCGATACGCTGCTCGAGGCGCAGGCGATCAACGCCACGGCCGTGCGCCGCAACGTGGGGCTGGTGGTGGAGACACGCCAGGACCACATTGACGTAGAAGAACTGCGCTGGCTGCGCTATCTGGGCGTGACCAAAGTGCAGGTGGGCATTCAGAGTATGGATGAGCGCGTGCTGGCGCTGAATAACCGCGGCCACGACACGCAGGCCACCCGCGACGCGTTCCGCCTGCTGCGGCTGGCCGGTTTTAAGATTCACGGGCACTGGATGCCCAACCTGTTGGGCGCAACCCCAGAAAGCGACGTGGCGGATTACGGCCGTCTCTGGAACGATCCAGCCCTCCATCCCGACGAACTCAAAATCTACCCCACCATGCTGCTGGAAAACGCGGAGTTGTACGAGTACTGGCAGCGCGGCGAGTACCAACCCTACACCGAAGAAGAAGTGGTTGACGTGCTGGTGCAGTGCAAGCTGCAAACGCCGCGCTATACGCGCCTGACGCGAATCATCCGCGACATACCCACCACCAACGTTGTCGAAGGTTTTAAAAAGGCCAATTTGCGCCAGTTGGCCCAAAACGAGATCAAGCGGCGGGGATTACGCTGCCAGTGTATCCGCTGCCGCGAAGTACGCCGGGAACGCCTGACACCGGACGAACTGCACCTGACCGTGGAAACATATGAAACGGATGCCACGACCGAGCATTTTCTCAGTTTTGTGAGTGAAGATGACCGCATCGCCGGCTTTTTGCGGCTGTCGTTTCCGCGCCAGGATGTGCCGCATCCCCTGCCGGAGCTGGAAAACCACGCCATGATCCGGGAAGTGCACGTGTATGGTCCCGCCCTGCCCATCGGCGATGAAAACCAGGGCGAGGCGCAGCACATGGGCCTGGGCACGCTGCTGGTGGATAAGGCGAAAGAGATGGCGCGGGCGGCGGGATACGGCCGTTTAGCCGTCATTAGCGCCATCGGCACCCGGGAATACTATGCCCGGCACGGCTTTGAATTAGACGGATTATACATGCACGTTTCTCTCTAGTCCGTTTGGGAAGGTTACCCACAAGTAAATATTTCCCAGGAGGGAACAATGATGTGTCACTAATTTTAGTCGTTGAAGATGATGTTTTGCTGCAAGAAGTTCTGGCCGAACGTTTACGCCTGCGAGATTACGAGGTGCTTGTGTGTGGCGATGGCCAACATGCCATCGACACTGCGCTGGTTAATATGCCCGATGTCATCCTGATGGATATGCACCTGCCGGTTTTGTCGGGCTGGGAGGCTACGCAAAAGCTGAAGTCCCACCCGGAAACAAAACGGATACCCGTGATCGCCCTGACCGCCCATTCCACATTCATGTTGGATGACCGCCAAAAGAGCCTGGATGCCGGCTGCGACGACCACGAACCTAAACCTGTAAATTTTGATCGGCTCATTCGGAAGATTGAGCAGTTTATTGCCAGCCAGAGTGCCGCAGAGTAACATCATCGGTTCCCCATACCCAAAACATCCCCGCCGCATTGTTGATCATCCTCAGATTTTGCAAAACCTGACGAAGGACCGGCTCTATTCGGTTCAGTCAAGAAAAGGGATTTACCACCAGGTTTTGTACGCCGTAACGGCCTCGCCGATGACATCTCCGCTGCTGCTGCGGGCCTGCACGCGCAGCGTCACCCGCTCGCCCGGCGGCACGCTGAGGGGCAGCGGAAAGGCGATCTGGCCTTTGTCGTCCGTGGGGCCTAGCGTGGCAGTCTGGGTTGTGGTGCCATAGGACAGCGTTAAATCCAACATCAGGTCCGTGACGGGATCACCCCCAGGCGTGAGGGTGGTGACGTATAGAATTTGCGTCTCGCCGCCATACAAGATAGGGGCTTTGACGTAGGCCTCCAGAAGAACGCTGCTTACTCCGGCCGAAGACACAGGGCGCGCATCACGACTTTCCTGATAGGTGAAGCGCATTTCGCTATCAAAGTGAGCCTGCCCCAGGGGGCTAAGCTGCACCCGCAACTCGGTTGGGGCTTCGGGACGCCATTCGAGACGGCCGTTTTCAAAGTACTGCACACGCAAATCATCCACGTTCAACTGCTGAGAAATCGGCCGACCGAGGAACGTTTCGCCGTCATGGTCGTCATAAAAAGTTAAAAACTCATCCTGCACAGTGAAAGGTGTGCTGGCAAATGTGCGCACGGGTCCATCTGTTGGCAGTGGCGCCGCAACAGGCTCGATTAAGCCCTCCAACGCCCATTGTCCCAGCGGCGTAACGACGACCTGCCGGGCAGCAGCGTCGTACTCCAGGCGGACGTTTTGAAAATACTGCAAGGCGCGGCCTTTTTCTTCGGCTACAAACTGCTCAGAGATGGGGTCTCCTAAAACTCGCCGCCCGCCGTGTTCATTGTAAAAATCGACAAACTCAGGAGCGATGGGGATACCGTTGCGCCCCACGGCCGTTGGCGGGGGGGCAGCCTCTGACCCACAGGCAGCCAATCCACCCATCAGGAAGACCAACCACCAAAGCCACAAAATCTGCCGTGTTTTCGCCATACGCCTACAATCTATCCCCGCTCATTTTCATTCATACGCCGACTTGTCTAGCATCTCATGTTCTTCACGCAGGCGCAAGTAACTTTCGTACCGTTCCGGCGCGATACGGCCGTCTTCCACTGCGGCGCGCACGGCGCAGTTCGGCTCGTGGCGATGGCTGCAATCGCTAAACTGGCAGTTCTCTACCAGTGGCGCAATCTCCCGGAAATAAGCATCCAGTTCCCACGGCTCCAGGTCATACAACGCCAGGGCGCGAATGCCCGGCGTATCGGCCACGTAACCGCCCTCGGCCAGAGGAAACAACTCGGCATTGCGCGTGGTGTGCATGCCTTTGCCGGTAGCCTGGCTCACTTCGCGGACTTTTAGACCTAGCCCTGGTTCAACAGCGTTCAATAGGCTGGATTTGCCCACGCCCGAAGAGCCGGCCAGCACCGAAATTTTGTCCTTGAGGCAGGCGCGCAGTTCGGCCACGCCTTCGCCGGTCACCGCGCTGGTGTAGATAACCTGGTAGCCGATTTCTTCGTAGATGTGGAATTGGCGCTGGGCGGCTTCCCGCCCGGTGAGATCGATCTTATTGACGCAGATAACGGCCGTCAGCTCGTTTACCTCGGCCACCACCAGAAACCGATCCAGTTTGCGCAAGTTGGTAGCCGGATTGCGCGTGGCAAAAACCAACACCAGTTGGTCCGGATTTGCCACCAAAACCTGCTCCTGATCCGAAGCGAGACGGCGGTTTTCGGCAGACGGCCGTGCGCGAGAAAGAACAGAATGGCGCTCGGCCACCGCTTCAATTGTCCCCGTTCCATCACGGTTTAAGGAGAGCGAAACGTGATCCCCAACAGCGGCCAGCGAAGAACTTTGCCACTCTTGCTTAAGGCGGCCCGCCAGCTGGGCTACAATCGGCCCTTGCTCGGTTTGAACCGTAAAAAACCCACTAACCGCCTTCGTCACTAACCCGGATAAATTTTCTTGGTTCAGAAGCGTTATTCTCCCTGTCTGATCTGCCCTTGCATTATAACAAAAAGCAGAACCGCGTGGATGAGCGGAACGGCCGTGTCCCTCCGTCCATCTCCTCTCCCCTGCGCGTAAATCCTTAAACGAGTAGTTTTGGGCTCTAGATCGGTCAAAACGTCTAAATTAGGTGTCAAATAATCTGTCTATAGTATACTAAAATCGATTTGTGACAGACTGCGAGTTTATCTGTGACTTTTATCATTTTTTTGAATCGCGCGTTATGAGACAATGCCCGCGATTTGGCGATTTACAACACCTTCACACATACAAACATGTGGGGGCACACTGGACTCTGCAAATCGCTGCAGTCCATCCTTAGGAGGTTATATATGTCTGCGATGCACGGAATTTCGCCGTTTGAGCAAGCCATGATATACGTGGTCCTTGCGACGGCCTTTATCGCTTTAGGATATGCTTACTGGCTCGCCCGGCAAACCTTTGCCGCCGACAAAGGCAGCGAAGCCATGCAGCGTATCTGGGGATTTATCCGCGATGGCGCCAACGCCTATCTGCGCACTCAGTTGCGTACGATCGTCATCCTGATAGTTCTCCTCACTGTGGCGATGTTCTTAAGCGTGGCGCTGGTTAAGCCCACCGGAGAAGCCAATGAGCTGTTCTGCGGTGACGCTGTAGAAACAGCCTTTGCCCAAGACATTGCCGCCAACACCAGTCTTACGGAAGCCCAGATTTTACCCCTCTTACAAAGCCAGACAGCCAAAGAAGTAGCCGACGAAAATGGTTACGCCGAGTTTAACCCAGAGCGGATAAGCGCTGCGGTTGAGTGCTCTTCGGCTACGTGGTGGATTGCTTCCGGGCGGGCAATCGCCTTTGTTATGGGGGCGACTTTCTCAGCGACAGTGGGCTTCATTGGCATGAATATGGCCGTCCAGGGCAACGTGCGCGTGGCGGCGGCTTCCCGTACCAGCTTCAAAAAAGCACTGACTATCGCCTATCGTTCTGGCACGATTACCGGCATGCTCACCGATGGCTTAGGGCTGTTAGGAGGCACCCTGATCTTCATCATGTTTGGTAAGGCGGCGCCAGACGTGCTGCTGGGCTTTGGCTTTGGCGGCACATTGCTGGCACTGTTCATGCGCGTGGGTGGCGGTATCTACACCAAGGCCGCCGACGTAGGCGCCGACCTGGTTGGCAAGGTGGAAGCCGGCATGGAAGAAGATGATCCGCGTAACGCGGCCGTTATTGCCGACCTCGTCGGCGACAACGTCGGCGACTGCGCCGGTATGGCCGCCGACATCTTTGAATCGTATGAAGTGACCATCGTCTCCAGCCTGATTCTGGGTCTGGCTCTGACAGCTATTACCGGGCAGCTGTTCTGGATCGTGCTGCCGCTGCTGGTTCGCGGCATCGGCGTGGTCAGCTCCATCGTGGGAACGTATGCCGTATCGCTGTGGAATGTGGAGGATGCCGAAGAAGCCATGTACAAAAGCTATGAGCTGTCCAGCGGCATTACCATCATCTCGACCTTCTTGCTGTCCGTCTTCTATGCCAGCGCCCAGGACCCCGGCGGCAGTATGATTTCGCACCTGTCCTTAGGCGCGCTGGTATCGGTGGGTGTGGCCCTGGCTGTAGTCTTTAATCCGCTGACGGCTCTGGCCACCAGTGCCAACAGCCCGCGCGTACGCAACATTGCCAAGGCGACCGCCTTTGGTCCGGCTCTGGTGATTTTGGAAGGGCTTTCACTGGGTTATCTATCCAGCGTCTGGTCGGTAATCGTAATCGCCGCCAGCATTTCAGCCTCGATTCTGGTATACACGGTGGTTTTCCCGTCCTCGTTGTATGTTCCAGTTCTGATCATCGGCGCCCTCGTGGCGGCGGCCTTTGTTGTGCGTGGTTTTATGAAGAAGGATGTGGTGAGTGGTCTCTTCTTCGCCATGTGGACGATCGTCGCCGCGCTGTTCCTGATCAGCATGCAAGGTGAAGGGGTTACAAACGGCGATCCGTTCATCTACATTTTGTTTGGTGTCTCGCTGATTGGCGTCGGGATGTTGTCACACACGGGCAACAACGTAAGTATGGATACGTTTGGCCCCATCGCCGACAACGCCAACGGTATCGGCGAACTGGCGGGCGAAGACTTCTCGGAGGAATCGCGCCAGATCATGGCCGACCTGGACGCCGCTGGGAACACGACAAAAGCGATCACCAAGGGTATTGCCATTGGCTCGGCTGTGATTGCGGCCGTTTCGCTGTTGGGCGCGTTCTTTACAGATATTGAACGCGTGCTGCCCATCGACCGAATCGATACGTTTGAACGGGTGATTAATCTGGCAAATCCTACCGTGTTTGTCGGTTTGTTGATCGGTGGGGCACTGCCGCTGCTGTTTGGCGGGCTGCTGATTAAAGCCGTGAACCGCGCTGCCGGTTATATTATGGCCGAGGTACGGCGGCAGCTGCGGATTCCGGAAATTATGAGCGGCGAACGTACGCCTGATTATGCCAACGCCGTGAGGATTTCGACACGCGCGGCACAGTCAGAGTTGGTTCCGTTGGGCTTGATTGCTATTCTGGCGCCCATCGCCGTGGGTCTGCTGCTTAAAGAGCAGGCGTTGGGTGGTTTCCTGGCAGGCGTTATCGTCTCCGGGCAGCTGCTGGCTGTCTTTATGGCAAACTCTGGTGGAGCCTGGGACAATGCCAAGAAGTATGTGGAAGATGGACACTACAATGGCAAGGGCAGCGAAAACCACAAAGCCTCTGTGGTGGGCGACACGGTGGGCGATCCGTTAAAGGATACGGCTGGCCCGGCGCTGAACCCGATGATTAAGGTGATGAATCTGGTAGCGCTGATTCTGGCGCCGATCGTGGTGCAGTATACCGGTCTCTCGCTGCCGCTGCTGCTGGTAGTGGCGGTGTGTGTGGGCCTGATCGTATGGTCGGTGCGCCGCAGTGACCGGCAAGAATCGGCCTCGGATGAACCAGGTTTGCAGCCTGCCGCCTCTACGGCCTCTACGGATTAGTTAAAACGCTTGTTTACAGCAAAAAGCCGGGGCCCAAACCCCGGCTTTTTCTTTTAGCTGTTGAGCAAGGAAAACAAACTGCTTTGTGTTTAGGAAGCGTTGGCGGTGAAGTCGATATAGAGTTCGACTTCTTCTTCGACGTTGGCGACGTTGGGGACGCTGGGAATGTTGAGGCCATAATCCGAGCGTGTGACCGTGGCACTGGCGGTGCCTTGCAGCTGGGTGGGGGACACGGCCGTTACCCGGACCGCAAATGTCACCGGATTCGTCGCCTCGCGGATGGTCAGGTCGCCATCCACGGTAAACTCAACCGAGTCCCCGACATTGACGCTGTCCGGCAGACCGTTAACGGCCGTCGGCGTAAACGTAATATATTCATACGCGCCCGTATCCAAGATCTCATTGCTCAATGCCCGGTTGCGGAAATTGTTGTCTGTGGCCAGCGTGCGGGCATTGACCTGGATCACACCTACCTTCGTGTCCGCCAGGTTGCTCAAGCTCGTAGCGATTTCGCCGGCCACCTGGTCCGTAGTGCCCACCACGGTGATGCGGCTGCCGCGCAGATCCTCATCTAGTTCAAAGCGGGCCTGCGCGCTGCCCGGCGTGATGGTGAACACGGTAACGCCGTTGGCAGAGACGGCCGTTTCCCCCTCCGCCGCGCTGCCTGTATCAACCGGAATAACTTCTAACGGCGCGCTTGCTTCCTCCGGAGCCTGCAAAATTCCACATGCGCCTAAACTGAGTACAAGGACAACAAGCAGGGTAAACCCAAGTAAGATGCGTTTCTTCATTTTCTATTCCTCACAGTTCTTTGAGCCGGGTTGATAATGGACCTGATCTTAACCCGCCTGGAATTCTACGCCACCATTATGCAGGAACTTTTAAGGCTTTGTTATGTTACTGTTAAGGTTTTGCCAGAAAACGTACCATGGGCGGGCGACGGCCGTTTCCTAGGCAGCCTGGCCAAAAAAGATGGGCTTATAGAAAAACTTTCTATCAGTACGCACTTTTGCCAATAGCGGCCCTTATAAAAATGTGACAAGTTGAACAAAATCCCCCACAATAGGGAACTCGCACATCGGATCGAGGAGCAAGTTGTGACAAACAATATTCCGTTTTATGATTTTGGCGGCGATGGACCGATTTTACATTTTGCCCACGCCAATGCTTACCCGCCAGCCTGTTACCGTCAGTTCATCACCCCCTTCCTTGCACATTATCAGGTGCCGGCTGTTTGCCACCGCCCGCTCTGGCCGGGCAGTAATCCGGCCGACTTGCAGGGCGACTGGCAGATTATTGCTGATGATCTGATTGCTTTTTTTGCGCAGCAAGGCTGGGAAAACATCATCGGCATGGGGCATTCGCTGGGAGCAGTAGCAACGTTGTACGCAGCTGTGAAACGGCCGTCTCTCTTCCGGGCCCTGGTGCTGATCGAACCGGTCTTTTTGCCGCCTCAGGTGCTGCAGCTAGCGGCAGCCCATCCTGAGCGGGCCGCCGAACTCCCCCTAGTGCAAAGCGCCGTGCGCCGACGCAACCGCTGGCCGTCGCGCCAGGCCGCCTTTGCGCGTTTTCGCCAAAAGAAAGTGTTTGAACGCTGGTCGGATGAAGCGTTATGGGACTATGTTAACGAAGGCTTGCAAGAAAATGGCGATGAGGTGGTCCTGGCTTTCCCCCGCGAATGGGAAGCACGCATCTATGCCAACCCGCCACAGGCTGTATGGGACACACTGCCGCACGTTACCCAGCCCACACTTGGTCTGCGCACCGCCGAGACCGACACGATATTCCCCGACGCCTGGCAGTTGTGGCAGACCAAACAGCCCCAGGCCACCTTCATGCAAATGGAGGGCGTGGGTCACATGTTGACGATGGAACGGCCGTTGCTGGCAGCCGAAACCATCTTGAACTGGCTCCAAACACTGGGCGATTAGCCCGCGCGTGGCAGCCCACCTTCCTCCTCCGCTGATGCCGACGAAACTTTCCCCTGGCGCTCTGTTCGTCCTCACTGCCTCTGTGTTGTGGGGCACAACAGGCACAGCGCAAACTTTTGCCCCGCCCGGCGTCTCGCCGCTGGCCGTAGGCACAGTGCGCATGGTATTTGGCGGCATCGCGCTGGTACTGCTGGCCCTAGTTAAAGGCGGCTGGCGGACGGGACCGCGCTGGCCGGTGCTGCCCACACTGCTGGCCACAGCGGGCGTGGTCTTTTATCAGTTGTTATTCTTTGCCGGGGTGGCGCGCACAGGGGTTGCCGTAGGCACGATTGTCGGCATTGGCAGCTCTCCTATCCTGGCCGGGCTGTTAACCTGGTTGATCTGGCGGCAGTGGCCGGGCCGCCGCTGGCTGACGGCCACGCTGCTGGCCACTGTCGGCTGCGCACTTCTGATTCTGGCCGGCAGCCGCAGCGTGCGCGTCGACATTCTGGGCATGTTTCTGGCTATGGGTGCAGGACTGGCCTATGCCGTGTTTACCATGGCTAGCAAGATACTGTTGGTCGAGCGACCAGCACACGTGGTGACCGGATTGGTGTTTGGCCTGGGCGTGTTGGTGGTGCTGCCGCTCTGGTTTTATCTGGACATGAGCTGGCTGACGCAGCCCCAGGGTCTGTTGGTGGGGCTGCACCTGGGCGTGGTTACAATGGCGGTGGCCTACCTGGTGTTTACGTTGGGACTGCAAAGAGTGTCGGCGGCTACGGCCGTTAGCCTGACCCTGGCCGAACCGCTTACGGCCGGGCTGCTGGGCATCTTCGTTGTCGGCGAGCAGTTAGGGCCGCTTGCCTGGTTGGGCATTGGCTTGCTCTTTGGCGGTCTGCTAGTTCTTACCCGCCAGCCGGGATAAGACTCAGCTTGCCCGCTGCCCCACGTAATTGCGCAAACTGGGATAGCGCCAGGCGATCATGCCCGTCAGCACGACGGTGATAATGCCGCCAGAAATGATGGCCGCTGGCACGCCGAAAGCGGCGGCCACCAGACCCGCCTCCAACTCACCCAACTGCGGACCGCCCATAAAAAACATCATGTTAACGCTGGTCATGCGCCCGCGCAGATGGTCCGGCGTATTTAGCTGCCGCAGTGTGCCGCGGATGACCGTAGAAACTGTGTCGCCGGCGCCCGTCAGGGCGAACAAAACATACGACAGCCAGAAGATCGTCGAAAAACCGAACAGCGCCGTGGCCGCGCCATAAACCGCCACGCTGACCAGCAGCACAACGCCTTGCCGGTAAATATCCTCGCGCAGCGCCATTACGCCGCCAGCAATCAGCGCTCCCACCGGCTGTGCTGTGGCCAGCAAACCATATCCAGCCGGACCCAAACCCAAGAGATCTGTGGCCACAATGGGCAGCATGGTGCGCGCCGAACTGAAGAAAGTGGCCATGAAATCCAGCAGCATGGTGCCCCAGATGATGCGCGTGCGGTAAGTAAACCGAAACCCTTCAACCAGGGCCGACCAGCCAAGACCGGTGGTGCGTGCGGCCGCGTGTCCGCGGTAGTTCATCAGCAGGAGCGCCACGATAACAGCCATAAAGGATATGGCATTCAGGGCATAGACGATGCCCACGTTAAACGAACCTACCAGCACGCCGCCCAGAGCCGGTCCGATAATTGTGGCTAATTCCCACAGCATGGTATTCAGGCTGACGGCGTTGGTGAGGTGTTTTTCGGGGACCAGGTTGGGCACGATGGCCTGACGCGCCGGTTCGTCGAAGGCGGCAGCGGCCGCACCGGCGGCCGTTAGCAGATAGATGAGGGGGACAGTGATACGGCCGTTTAGTGTCAAAATCGCCAGGATTGCCGCAAACAACATAGCGGCCGTCTGCACCCAGATAAGCAGCTTACGCCGGTCGGTCGTGTCGGCCAGAATGCCGCCCAACAAGGCAAACAGGACGATGGGAATAATGCGCACCAGGCCCAGCGTACCCAAGCCGAGGGCCTCGGCACTTAGCTCAATCTGGCGACCGAACAGCGCCAGGGTATATGTTTGCCCACGCAGCAGATCGAAAATGTGCCAGTTTACGGCAATAAGCTGCATTTGCGAGCCGGTGGTGGAAAGGAAACGGCCGATCCAAAAGAGGCGAAAATCTCGGTATTGGAGCGCCGCCAGACGTGGGGAGGGATTGTTTGCTGCCATGATGGGGAATGGTACGCGCTTTTTCAGCGCGTGCCAAACAACAGTTTACGGCGTTCTAGCGCCGTGCGCGCCTGGCTCGCGGCGCTTGAATCTCTGATATAGCTACCCTCTGGCTACCACATGCGTGGGTGTGATGATACCTATCACCCGCGTTTCTTTCTTTTCTCTCTCGGCCGGAGCCGCATAACCATAGTAGGCCGGCATGCCGCGATACAACCGGGCCAGTTCGTTGATGTGATCTTTGGCGCCTTCCTGCGTTAACTGCACCGTGCCGCGTACTTCCAGATACCGATAAGGATTCTCGGGATCGATTGCCAGCACAGATACCTCGGGACGTCGGCGCAGGTTTTTCTCTTTCTGCCGGCCGCGGGCCGTGTTGATGAGGATATGCTTGCCATCGTAATTGCACCAGACAACGGAAAGCTGTGGCGAGCCATCCGGCATCAGGGTTGCCACCGTGACGGGGACAGGGCCAACTAATAGATCACGGAAATCTTCGGGGATTTTTTCGGACATAAGTTACTCCTTTGGGATAGAAAACAAGTGAGGGCATTATAACGGCCGTGCGGCTGCTTCGCTTTCTTTCTCATAAGAGCAGCCCTATTCCCCTTGACAAGCTGTCATTCGATTAATATACTACGTTTAGTTTGTACTAAACGTTCGGCACGGGATTTGATATGAGCAACGAGTTGATTGACGCAAGAGAACAATTTATCCAGGGTATGAGCCGTATCACCCACTTTTGGGGCTTTCCTAAGGCGATGGGCGCCATCTACGGGGCAATTTACCTTTCCCCAGAACCAGTCTCGCTGGACGAGTTGGTTGATCTGGTCGGCGTGAGCAAAGGTTCGGTGAGCACCAATGTGCGTATGCTGGAGCGCCTGGGCATGGTCCACCGCCAGCTTCAGGTGGGCGACCGCAAAGACTACTATCTGGCCGAAACTGACTTTTGGCAGGTGGCGCGCAATTTGCTAAAAGAGCGCGAACAGAATGAGTTCGGCCTGGCTCTACGCACGGTAGGCGAAAGCCTGAACCTGGTAGCCTCTGCCGAAGCCAGCGGTGAAGACGCCGAACTGGCGGCCTTTTACGCGGCCCGCCTGCAAGCCATGAAGGGCTTTTTCGATTCGTTGGACAGCCTGGTAGCCATGCTTATTTCACTGGATGAACTGCGCCTGAATGCGCTGTCGCGTTTCTTCAGCCCCACTAAAAAATCATAAAGGGTGTTATGACCAATAAAGAAATCCATGCTGTCACCGGCGCATTTGGTTACTCTGGTAAATATATTGCCCAACGGCTGCTGGACGACGGCCGTCAGGTCTTCACGCTCACCAACTCCCTGCACAGGCCAAATCCGTTTGGCGAACAGGTACAGGCCTTCCCCTTCCACTTCGACGAACCGGATAAACTGGCTGCCTCGCTGCGCGGCGTGCAGGTGCTGTATAACACGTACTGGGTGCGCTTTAACCACGACGATTTTGGGCACGAAACGGCCGTTGCCAATACCCTCACTCTCTTCCAGGCCGCCCAAAAAGCCGGCGTAGAGCGCATCGTCCACGTCAGCATCACCAATCCTTCGCTGGATTCGCCATTGGAGTACTTCAGCGGCAAAGCCCGCCTGGAGCAGGCTCTCATTGATTCCGGCCTTTCCTATGCCATTCTGCGCCCCGCCGTCCTGTTCGGCAAAGAAGACATCCTCATTAACAACATTGCCTGGATGCTGCGCCACCTCCCCATTTTCGGCGTATTTGGCGATGGACAGTATCGCTTGCAGCCAATTTATGTAGATGATCTGGCCCAATTGGCCGTGTCCCAGGGGCAAAAACGAGAAAATGTCACCATTGATGCCATCGGCCCGGAAACGTTCACTTACCGCGACCTGGTCGCCACCATCGGTAAGATCATCGGCAAAAAACGGCCGATTCTCTCCATTCCAGCCGGCTTAGGCTATGCGGTAGGCCAGATCATAGGCCAGTTGGTAAACGACGTTCTCATCACCCGTGAAGAAATCGAAGGCCTCATGGCCGGTTTGCTCTATACCCCCACCTCTCCGCCACCGGAAGCCACCACCAAACTAACAAACTGGGTCGCCCGCCACGCCGCCACACTAGGCCAAAATTACACCAGCGAACTCGCCCGCCGCCGCGAACGAAGCCAGGCCTATCAATCCAACTAACCCTGGCAAAAATCCTTCCAATTTTCCCCCTGCCTGATCATTGCTTTTTTTTGAAATTTCATCACAATCGATCCGAAAGTTTTGCGCTTACCGGTTTGTTGGGCAAAGGGCTAAGCCAGACCTCCTGCGCAGCGCCTCAGCCCCTATTTTGAGGTTTTTAAGGAGATAAAAACTCATGGGGCTTATTAAGACAGTTGTACAAGATAACATGTTTCGTCCGGAAGACATTCCGGCTTTTGAGCGAAAGCTGTTCTTTGAAGGCGCAAAAAGACGATTATCGATAGAGCGCTTTGTTATCCTACTGTTGCTGGCCACGATCATCGCCGCCTATGGCGTGTTAGGCGATTCGACAGCCACAGTTATTGGCGCCATGATCATCGCTCCCCTGATGACCCCCATCATGGCCACGGCCGCAGGCGTAGCCATGGGGCGTCTGGATCGCGCCGTTCGTGCCCTCCTCACAGTCGGCGCAGGAGT
>JACKBU010000030.1 GCA_020634395.1 Ardenticatenaceae bacterium
ACCTGGTGCAGATAGACGGGCAGACGGCCGCTTTGCCCAGCGATGGTTACCACCAATTTTTGCTCTATCGCCAGGATTGGTTCGCCGATAGCAATCTGGCCGCGCCTGATAATTACGCCGGTATGTTGGCCGCGGCCGAAGCCCTCTATGACCCGGAAAACCTGCGTTCCGGCTTTGTCATCCCCACCGAATCGAATCTGCTCACCACCCATCAAGCTTTTGAGCACCTGGCTACGGCCAACGGCTGCCAGCTCATCGACGACAGCGGTGAGGTGCTGCTGCTGGATCAGGCCTGCCAGCAGGCCATCAATTTCTACTACAACATCGTCCACCAGTTCAGCCCCATCGGCGTGCAGACGGATACCAGCGCCCGCAACGCTTATCTGGAGGGCCGCACGGGGATGATCATGGCTTCGCCGCGCATCCTGCCCATGCTGGCGGGACTGGTTCCGGAGCAACGGCCGTCCTGCCCGGAGTGCGCCGCAAATCCTGAGCATTTGGTCGAAAACAGTGGTATCATCACCCGCATTCAGGGGTACGGCGATACGTCGGCGGCTTTTGGTGAGTTGACCTATCTGGGCATTACCCGCAAAGCCGACCCGGAAACGGCCGTGGCCTTCGCCGATTACTGGTTCAACGAAGGATACGAAACCTGGTTAGCCGTAGAACCAGAGCGTAAAGTGCCGATGCGCCTGGGCACCCCTGAAGATCCCCGTCGTTTCATCGACGCCTGGGCCGATCGTCCCCTGGTGGACGGGGGGCAAAGTCTGTCCGACATTTTTGACGAGGAAGTTATCGCCCAACTGCGTGACGGCATTGCTGGCTCTGAACGTTGGGGGTTTCGCGAAGGGCAGGGCAGCCTGATGGCCACGTTATACCAGGAGTTAACTTTTTCCATCGTACTGCAAGAAATGTTGAGCGGTTACTTTAACGTAGATAAAACGATCTTCGAGGCATACAATCGCGTGGTGGACCTTATCCCCGATTATGCCTTCCCGATTGTTCTGGAACCGACGCTGGAACCAACGCCGGAAAATGAGTAAGGACCATCGATGAGCACCCCGCCTTACGTCGAAGAAAATTTTGGAATCCTCACAGATGATAATTTATATCTGGACGCCATTCTCGTAAAGCCGGCGCATCTGACGGATGATAAGCTGCGCGTTTTGCGCGTGTGGGTTCCCAAGTATCCCCTCACCAAAACCAGCGTGATTACCTGTGCGCGGCAAGAAGTGAAGTCTTATGGGCCAGACGGCCGTATCGCCCACCTGGTCTTCGATTTACGCGGCACAGGCGACAGCGATGGCGTTTTGGGCCAGCATAACTTCAAGCTGGATTTAGGCGCGATTGCCGCCTGGGCCGAAGAGCGTTTTGGCAAAATCAATTTTGGCTTCCTGGGCACACCTTCTATCCGAGACGGCCGTGTGAATGTTTGGCCGCTGCGCTCTGGGGCCGTCATGGAAACCTACTACTACAACGCTGTCGGTTCCCACGAATTGGTGCCGCCTGTTTTGGTCTACCTTTCCACCTACGGCCACTTTGGCCAGTCCGACGAAAAACTGTGCCGCCAGCTTGCCCAGAGAGGATATGCCGTGTATGGGCTGGACCCTCTGCGCTATTTGCTGCACGCCAGCCTGCAAGAGCGGCTAACGCCGGAGCTTTTGTGGGAAGATTTGCGCATTTTCATCCAGATGCTGCCGGATAATCCCATCATGCTAGGGCAGCCGATGGGGGCCGGATTGGCGATTATGTGGGGCGCGGGAACCGACAAAGTGGAGGGTGTGGTGGCTGTTGGCCGCGCACAGGTTGGTTTGCAGCCTGCACATATTTTTGTCACCGAGAACCCTTACAATTTTTTGCTGACGCGCCAGGTAAGCAAGTTGGCGCCACGGCCGTTGGCCCTGGTGCGCCACAACGGTCATCCCATGGGCGGCGACGAGGAGGAACTGTCGGCGCTGTTCAAAAGCAGCCAGGCGCCGCGGCGTTTTGAAGCCGTCGACGAAATCAACGCCAGTTTCTTAAACGAGATGCTTAACTGGATCAGGGCCAATTCAAGCTAGCCTGAAGCCGTTTTGCCTGGTTCGGCAGCCGGCGATGGCTCAATTTAAACTGAGAAAGGTTGGAATAATGATGATTGTAATCATGGAAGCGCAGGCCACGATGAAGGAAAAATCGGCCGTTATTGCGCGGGCTGAAGCGCAGGGATTTAAGATCCATCTGTCGGATGGCAAAGAGCGCACCATCATTGGCATCATCGGCAACGAGCGCAATTTGGACAAGGAACAAATTGAACGCATGCCCGGTGTGGAGCGCGTGGTGCCTGTTTTGAAACCCTTCAAGGTCGCCAGCCGCGAATTTAATCCCGAAGACACCGTTTTTCCCATCGGCCAGCACGATGTGGGCGGCAAAGACCTGATCATCATGGCCGGGCCGTGCTCGGTGGAAAGCCGCAGCCAGATCATCGAGACGGCCCACGCCGTGAAGGAAGCCGGCGCCCACATCTTGCGCGGCGGCGCGTACAAGCCGCGGTCGTCGCCTTATTCGTTCCAGGGCATGGGCGAAGAGGGCCTGAAATACCTGGCCGAAGCGCGTGAAGAGACCGGTCTGCCCGTCATTACCGAGGTGATGGAGCCGGCGCTGGTGCCGCTGGTAGCGGAATATGCCGACATTTTGCAGATCGGAGCGCGCAACATGCAAAATTACGCCCTGCTCCACGCCGTGGGCAAGTCGCAGCAGCCGGTGCTGCTGAAGCGGGGCATGAGCAGCCTGATTGAAGAGTGGTTGATGTGTGCCGAGTACATTCTGAGCCACGGCAACACGCGCGTGATGTTGTGCGAACGGGGCATCCGCACCTTCGAGAAGTACACGCGCAATACGTTCGACATCAACGCCATCGCTGTGGCCAAGCAGATGACCCATCTACCGGTGATTGCCGATCCCAGCCACGGAACGGGGAAGTGGGAATACGTGGCGCCGGTAGCCAAAGCGGCCGTCGCTGCCGGGGCAGACGGTATCATCGTGGAGGTGCATCCTCACCCGGACGAAGCGCTGTCCGATGGTCTGCAGTCGTTGAAGCCGGAAAAGTTTGCCAAATTGGTGGAAGATTTAAAGCGTCTGGCTGAATCGGTAGACCGCAGCGTGCCGTAGCGCCTAATGTGTGAGGCGTGACAACTTTTGCTCACGCCTCATGTTTTACGCGCGGTTAATTGCCAACCTTCTGTAATCCTTAGTCCCCCATCGCCAGGGCAGCCAGCAGTTCTTTTTCGGGGAGAGGGCCGGGGTAAACGGCCGTTTCCCGCAACTCCTGTATGTCTATCCAGTCTAGCTTGTACCGGTTATCCGGTGAATGATAGGGAAATTCTGCAAGATTTAGCTGGGGTGTGCCGGTATACTGCCGAATCAGATAGGCGTATTCAATTTGATCAAACGACTGCCCATCACCCATCATGGTGGTGAAGCGGCGCGTCCAGACCTGCGGGCCAAGGGTGACGGTGAGACTGGTTTCCTCCAGGGCTTCGCGCCGGGCCGCTTCGGCCAGGCTTTCGCCCGGTTCTACGCCGCCGCCGGGAATGACCATGAAGGCACGGCCGTTGCGCCAGCGCCGGATCACCAACAGTTTGTCGTCGCGGACAATGAGCAGGGTAACACGTTGTCGAATCGTCATAAAAGTCTCCCAAAAAGGCGCAGAGCGCGATCCGGATAATCGGTGATCAGGCCGTCCACCCCCCAGGCGGCCAGGCGCTGCATGTCGGCCGGATCGTTGACGGTCCAGACGTGGATGGCTAGGCCGCAGCGGTGCACGGCCTGGATAAAGCGCGGGGTGACGACGTGCAGACGGCCGTTATACTCTGAAGGCTGCACCGCCTGCCCGCCACCGCCATACAAGCGGCCCAAGCCTAACCGGCTGAGTATAAACAGGCGCCGGGTCTCCGGCAGCGAGGCCACGGAAGCGGCTTCCGGCAGGCCGCGTCGAAAAGCATCTACCGCGGCAGCGTGGAAAGAGCCGACCATCACGTCTTGGTCGCGGCCATAGCGGTGGATCAGGTCGATGAACGGCCGTA
Organism: Ardenticatenaceae bacterium; assembly: GCA_020634395.1. Lineage (GTDB taxonomy): Bacteria > Chloroflexota > Anaerolineae > Promineifilales > Promineifilaceae > Leptovillus. The sequence continues at coordinate 4,062 of JACKBU010000030.1, forward strand.
CCAGCGGCGGCTCTTGCTGCTTCATGTCGATGTTGATCCACCGCTCCGGGAAGGCGGCGAACACTTCTTCCAGGGTGGGGATGGTAAACCCCTGGCCGCGAAAAGGAAAAGTGTGGCCGCCGTCGGAAGTCCAGTGGTAGCCGGCATCTAGCTGCTTCAGCTCGGCCAGCGATTTTTCTTTGATCAGGCCACGGCCGTTGGTGGTGCGGTCCACGAACTCGTCGTGGCAGACAACCAGCACGCCGTCGGCCGTCAGGTGAATGTCCAGTTCGAGGCCGTCCACGCCCCAGTCAACTGCCTGCTGGAAAGAGGGCAGCGTGTTTTCCGGCAGATGCCCGGCCGCGCCGCGATGTCCCAGGATGAGCGGACGGCCGTTTTGGGCAAAGGGATGCGTGGGCGTGGCTCTGGCTGGCATGTTAACGGCGGCCCAAAACCTCTAAGAGCAAGTCCGGACGATCGGTAATGATGCCATCCACGCCCAGGTCGATGAGCCGCTGCATGTCGGCCGGATCGTTCACCGTCCAGACGTGCACGTCGATGTTGCGTTCGTGCGCCCCGGTCACAAAACGGTCGGTGACGACGTGCAGGCTGCCGGAATATTCCGGCACCTGGAACGCTTCGCCGGGCGGGCCAAAGAGGCGGCCCAGGTGGAGTGTATTCAAAACAAAGAAGCGGCGAATTTCCGGTTCGGTCATGGAAGAGGCAACGCCGGGGCATTTTTCGCGGAATTCCACCATCGTGTCGGGGTGGAAGGAGGGGATGAGCACCTGATCCCGCATGTCATACTGCTCCAGCAGATCGCAGAAGGTTTGGACGATGGAGGGATCGCTTTGCTTGATTTCGATGTTCATGGGCATGTCGGGGAAGGCGGCGAACACTTCTTCCAGGGTGGGCACGGTAATGCCCTGGCCGCGGTAGGGGTAAGTCTGCCCCTCGTCGTCGGTCCAGTAGTAGCCGGCATCGAGTTGTTTGATTTGGGCCAGGGTGAGATCCTGGATACGGCCGTTGCCGTCAGTCGTTCTGTCCACGGTGTCGTCGTGCATCACCACCAGCACGCCATCTTGGGTGCTGTGGATGTCCATTTCCAACACATCCACGCCCAGGGCCACGGCATTTTCAAAGGCGGGCATGGTATTGCTGGGGCGCAGTTGCTCGCCGCCCTGGTGGGCGATCACCAGCGGCCGGGCCTGATCAAAAAATGGATAGTCGGCCGCCCGCGGTGTGACGAGGGCCAGAACCAGGATGATGCCGGCCAATAAAATTAAGAAGCTGAGGGCAATGATTCCAATTCGACGCAGCATGAAGTCCTCCATACGTAAGGTGGCCGAATTGTAGTCGGGTGTGGAGAAAAGCTCAAACGGGGAGGTGGGGGTAACGGCCGTTTCCTCCTCACATCTTTTAGACGTTACGCCTCTCACCGGTAGCCAGTCTGGACCTAAACTTGTTAGGAGCCGCGCCGCGGCGCATAATTACAGCGATCTGAACCATTCGTAACAAGAAATAGGCTGCTTGGCTCATTTTGCCGTTCAAAGCAGAGTCTCCATGAGCAAGAGCGCCCCCATAGCGATGAAAATGGGCAACGAGTTGTCGCTAAGGGGCACGAATTTGTGTTAGTTCGTTGCTAATTTCAGGAGGATCAATCATGAAAAAATGGGGAGTTCTGATTCTGATGTCTTTGTCCATGTTCATCATCGTCATTGACACGACAATTATGAACGTATCAATCTCAGCCCTGGTCGCTGATTTGAACACGACAATTAGCGGCATTCAGTCGGCCATTGCTTTGTATGCTCTGGTCATGGCTTCTTTCATGCTGATTGGCGGCAAGCTGGCTGATATCGTTGGTAAGAAGCGAATTTTTGTGGTGGGTCTGGTCATCTTTGGCATTGGCACCACAACGGCATCTCTTAGCCACAGTTTGACGGTGCTGCTCATTGGCTGGTCAGTGCTGGAAGGCATTGGGTCCGCCCTGATGATGCCCAACATCCAGACAATTTTGCGCAGCGAGTACGCTGGCCCGGCACGGGCGACAGCCTATGGTGTGGTGAGTGCCGTTGCGGCGGCTGGGGCGGCCATTGGTCCCATTGTCGGCGGCTTTTTGACCACTTATGCCAGTTGGCGCTGGGCCTTTCGCCTGGAAGTGCTGATAGTGATTGTCGTGCTGCTGCTTAGCGGCCGGATTACTCAGGACATACTGCCAGAAAACCGCCCAAAGTTCGATTTTTTAGGCGCGGTTTTGTCGATTATTGGTTGGGCCAGCATTGTGCTGGGTATTTTGTTGGGGCAGGAATATGGCTTCTGGCTGGCAAAAAAGCCGTTTATGCTGGGCGGGGTGCCAATCGCGCCGTTTGGCCTTTCCATCGTGCCCTTCCTGATCGGCTGGGGTGCCCTGGTGATTTTGCTGCTTTTCCGTTGGGAAGCAAGACAAGAGGCAAAGAGGGCGGATGGCTTGTTCCGGCCTTCGCTGCTTGGTCTGGAAGGGTTGACAGCCGGATTTGCCGTGCGGTTTGTTCATATGGCCATCATGGCGGCATTTTTGTTCTTGTTGCCGCTGCTGCTGCAGTTGACCTTTGAATATACGGCCATGCAAACGGGGCTGGCGCTCATCCCCTATTCTCTGAGCGTGCTGATTTTTGCGCTGTTGGGCGCCCGCCTGTCGGCCCGGCTGCCGGCCAAGCGGCTGATTCAGATTGGGTTTGGTCTGGGGATTGCCGGCCTGTTCATCATGACGACGACCATCCCGACCGCGGCCAAAGCCACAGACCTGGCGTCGGGCGCTTTGTTTGGGGCGGGTATGGGTTTGGTGGCCTCACAAATTTTGAACCTGATTTTGTCATCGGGTTCAGCTGAAGAAACGGCCGAAATTGCCGGACTGAACGGCACATTTGAGCAGTTGGGTAATTCGATTGGCGTGGCTTTGGTGGGCACAATCATGTTGATGACTCTGTCGGCGGGTATGCAGCAGGCTATTGATGCCAGCAGCGCGTTGGGGCCTGAGGAAAAAACGGCCGTCAACGCGGCCGTCGAAGAGAGCATTGAGCTGGTCTCTGATTCTCAACTGGAAAGTGCCTTAACGGCTGCAGGGGTCGATCCCGCAGCCCAGCAAGCGCTCGGCGAGACCTACGCCAGGGAACGTACCCAGGCGTTTCAGGCGGGCATGATGTTTCTGGTCTTTGTTGCTCTCGGAGGTTTCATCATGACCACCGGCCTGTCATCGCGCAAACTTGTTGAAGCCCCACAAGAGAAGTCTGCTGATGCGGAAGTGGTTGGGGTCTGATGACCCTGTAACTTGAACTTTGGTTTGGAAAAAGGAAAAACTATATGCCTATCACGGGCCTAACCAACACAGAAGTCACTGAACGCCGGAGTAAGGGCCAGAGCAATGACGTCAAACTAGCTACCAGCCGCACGTATCGCGACATCGTTCGCGGCAATGTTTTTAACCCGGTCAACGTTGTGTTGTACGCGATTGGTTTTGGCATGCTGCTGGTGGGCGACTATCGCAGCGCTCTCACCACGGTGGGCCTGGTGGTTTTCAACGCGGTCATTGGCATTATTCAGGAAGTACGCGCCAAGCGGAAGCTGGATGAAATCGCTTTGCTGGCGCGGGCCAAAGTGGCCGTGCTGCGCGATGGAAGCGAGCAGCAGGTGGATCCGGCTGAACTGGTGCTGGGCGATGTTCTGGTTATCCGTGCCGGCGACCAGATCCCGGTGGATGGGGCAGTGGTGGGCGACGGCCGTATCGAGGTGGATGAATCGGCGCTAACAGGCGAATCGGATCTGATCCTCAAAGCCCCTGGCGACGAAGTGCTGTCTGGCAGCTTTTGCGTGACCGGCGAAACGCTGGTGGAGGCAGTGCGCGTGGGCGAGGCCAGTTTTGCCAACACACTCACCAAAAACGCGCGCGAATACAAAACAGAATTCACCCCCTTGCAGCGCGAAGTCAACCGCCTGCTGCGGCTGCTGCTGTTGATCGTACTCTTTTTCAGCATTCTGGCTGTGCTGGGCCTGTTTGTGTTGAATTTGCCGTTTGGCGCCTGGCTGCAAATCATGGCCGTCATCACCGGTTCGGTCTCGGCTGGGCTGCTGACGTTGATCACCCTGAACTATTCGTGGGGCGCGGTGCGTATCGGGCAAAAAGGCGGCCTGGTACAGCAGCTGAACGCTATCGAAGCCCTGAGCAACGTAACCGTGTTGTGCACCGACAAAACCGGCACGCTGACGGCCAACAAAATCCGCTATGAGGATGTGTATGCGGTAGGTGTGGATAAGGCGCAGTTGGAGCGGCTGCTGGGGAATTTTGCGGCCAGCGCCACGGCCGTTAACAAAACCAGCCAGGCCATCATCGACCGGCTGCCGGGTGAAAAGCAGGCGCTGGCCGACGAAGTGCCCTTTTCTTCGGCGCGTAAATGGTCGGCTGTGGCGCTGGCGGGCGGCGGGGTGTACGTGTTGGGCGCGCTGGAGATGCTGGAATCACAATTTGATGTTCCTGCGGCTGCCCGCCGGCAGTTGGTCGATTGGTCCGACCAGGGCTTGCGGGTGCTTGTATTTGCGGGCAATGAAACGGCCGTTTCCCTCCATGATGCTGATGACGAACCGGCTTTGCCGCCGTTGACGCTGCTGGGTGTCATCAGCTTTAGTGATGAACTGCGCCCCCATCTGCAAGAAACCATCGGCGCTTTTACCGATAATGGTGTCCGGCTCAAAGTTATCTCCGGCGACAACCCGCAGACCGTGGCAGCGCTGGCGCGGCAGGCCGGGCTGCCTGGCGCTCTGGAAGCGGTGTCCGGTCCGGAACTGGCGCGGATGAGCGAGGGGGAATTCAGGCAAACGGCCGTGGATGCCACCGTGTTTGGCCGCATTACTCCCCAGCAGAAAGAGGCGCTCGTCGCTGCCCTGCGGGCCTCGGGCGAGTACGTGGCTATGATCGGCGATGGCGTCAACGACGTGTTGTCGCTAAAAAAGGCCAATATGGGTATTGCCATGGAAAGCGGCAGCAGCGCCACCCGCAACGTAGCGGCGATGGTTCTGCTGGGTGATTCGTTTGAAGCCATGCCCCCGGCATTGAAGGAAGGCACACGTATTATCAACAGCATTCAGAATATTCTGAAGCTGTTTATGGTAACGGTATTTGCCCTGCTGCTGCTGATCATCGCCATTACGATTTTGGGGTTGGGCTTTCCTTTTACAGCGCTGCAAAGCACGCTGCTGTCGTTTTTTGCCCGGGGCGCACCGCCTTTTGTGCTGGCGGTAACGGCCGTTACCATTCGTCAGCGGACCAGCCTGGGCCAGAATATTTTCCATTTCACGCTGCCGGCCAGTTTCACCATTTTTCTGTTTGGCCTGTTCATCTACATGGGTGCCTTTTTTCTCGTTGATCGCGGTCTGGCACAGATTGTGGTCACGCCGGAGATGGTGAATACGCTGGAGCGCACCATAGGTCCGGCGGCCAGCCGGATGACGCCGGAACAGTTCAACCAGACGGCCGTTTTGCTTGCCGCGCAAACGGCCCTGACCACTTTTTTTGTCTTCGCCGGCATCACCCTCATGATCTTTGCCGAACCGCCGTTTGCCTGGTTTGCCGGCGGCGCGCCTTATCGCGGCCGGAACTGGCTGCCCCTCGCTGCCGCTGTGGCGCTTTTTGTGGTCTATTTGCTGGTCCTGGCGCTGCCGCGGCTGCGGGCCTTTTTCACTCTGGTGCCCCTGCCCGGGGTGTTTTACGCCGGCATTGCTGTTCTGACGGTGCTCTGGGTCTTTGTGCAGCGTTTTGTCTGGCGTTCCGGCTGGCTGGCCCGTTTTCTGGATCTGACGGATGAGCCGCCAGCCTCGGAAGAGTAGGCGTGCCGATGCCGCTGGGTGCGCTGCACTTCTGCGGCCAAACCAGGTTTTAACGGCCGTATTACCTGATCATCTCCTGAGAAGACGGGAGCTTCTATTTTCCATTTACAAAGGAGAGGTATCATCGCACTTTGCCGCTATCGTGCCCTTTTGGGAAAAACACGGTAGTGCGTAACCCATATTTCTGATGTTAGGAAGGATAGAAAGGAGATTTCTATGAAGAAAATAACCCTGATTTTTACTCTGGCGATCTTAATGGCGCTGGCTGCCTGCGGCGGGCAAGAGCCGACGCCGACGGCCGTCCCGCCTACAGAAGCACTCCCTACGCAAGTTCCCCCCACAGAAGTCCCGCCAACCGAAGTCCCGCCAACTGAACCGCCGCCCACCGCTGCCCCAACTGTGGAACCCACGCCAGAATCGCCCCTGGCCTCCAGGGAACACACACCCGATCCGCAGCTGATCGACATCACCTGGGAGTGGGAACGCCGCGATCCTAATGGAAACCAGATGGATGCCATCGTCGTGCCCAATCCTGAAAATTACACCTTGCTGTTTAACGCCGACGGCACGTTTAGCGCCCAGGTAGATTGCAACAGCGCTGCCGGTCAGTATGCCACCACCCCACCCAACACCATCTATATGGAGTTGGGGCCAATGACCCTGGCCGCCTGCCCGCCGGATTCGCTGGCCGACCAGATGATGATGATGTTTGGTCCGGCCCAGAGTTACCGTTTTGAGGAAGATGGCAACGTCCTGGTGCTTTCCTGGGTGGCTGGCGGACCGGTTGATTACTTCCGTAACGCGGCCGTCTCTGCCCCTGGCGAAGCGGAAATTGAGGCTATCCCGCCAGACACCATCGAGCTGAACCTGCAAGGCCTGGCCGATTCCTTTAGCTGGGTGGTGCAGCCCGGCACACCGGTCACCGAAGGGCCGGGCAACCAGGGCATGCCGCCGCACATTTTAGTAACGTTTGATGGGGAAACGCCGGAAGATGCCGTCGCCAATAACGGCCGTCGCCTCTACATCTTCCCCACCCAGGCCTATATCGACATGTACAACGAGGCCGGCCAATCTATCGTCGCCGACCAGGTGACTCGCTTGCAAGACCTCATTGCCCAGGCCGCTGATCGTACGGAACCGCCAACCGAAAACATGCCTGTTTTGCCGCCGCCAACCAGCTTCATGGACCGTTGGGTGCAGTTTAGCGACCTGGATTTCGGGGCCGGCAGCGGCGTGCGCTATGTTTCGGACTCACCCTATCGCCTGGATGCTGGCCCCTGGACCAACGATTCCACAGGCTACTTCTACCAGGGCCTGACCGACAACGGCGTGTTCTACGTGTCGTTGATCTGGCCGGTTGCCACCGAAAGTTTGCCAGACACCGCCGCCGACGTGCCGGATGACGTGGCCGCAGAGGCGAGCAGTCCTGACACGTATGCGGATTATGTCCAGACCACCAAAGACACCCTCAACGCCCTGACCGCCAGCGATTGGACGCCCAATCTGGCCGATCTGGATGCTCTGGCGCAGTCGCTCAACTTTCCTACGGAACTGACGCCCAGCCTGACCGGCACAACCTGGCAGTGGGTTTCGCTGACGACGCCGGTGGACGAAACGGCCGTTTCCGACCCCAGCCGCTATACCATCACCTTCAATGAAGATGGCACAGCTGCCATCAAAGCGGACTGCAACAATGTTGTCGCCAGCTATACCACCGATGGCAGCAGTCTGAGCATTGTGCCCGGTCCTGCCACGCTGGCAGCCTGCCCCGATGATTCGTTGGGCGACCAGTTTGTGGCCAGCCTGAGCAACGCGGCCATCTATTTCTTCCAGGATGGCGACCTTTACATCGATATGATGGCTGATGGCGGCACACTGCACTTGACGGCGCAAACGGCCGTTGACCTGCCGGAACCCACAGACGGCGAAGCCACCGCCACAGTGATCGCGCCGGATGGCATCTTCCTGCGTAGCGGACCCGGCACCGATTACCCCTATGTCGGCACGGCCCCCCTCGGCGACAGCGGCGCGATCATTGGCCGCAGCGAAGATGGACAGTGGTGGGTAATCGATGCGCCAAACTTGCCCAATGGTCAGGTGTGGGTGTCGGCTGCCTTTGTGGAAGCGGTGAACGCCGATGACGTCCCGGTGGTCGAAGCGCCGCCTCTGGAGCCGCTGCTGACCGGCACAACCTGGCAGTGGGTCTCGCTGACAACACCCGTCGAACAGACAGACATCACCGATCCCAGCCGCTATACCATCACCTTCAACGAAGATGGCACGGCCGCTATCAAGGCCGACTGCAATAGCGTTGGAGCTACGTATACCACCGACGGCAGCAGCCTGACGATCGTGCCCGGTCCTACCACACTGGTAGCCTGTCCCGAAGACTCCCTGGGTGATCAGTTTGTCGCAAACCTGAGCAATGTGGCGATATACTTCTTCCAGGATGGCGACCTCTACATGGACATGAAACTCGACAGCGGCACGCTCCGCTTCACGGCCCAATCGGCCGCCAGTTCCGGTGATACGGCAGAGACGCCAGAAGAAAAACTGCCGGTCTCCAGCGCCACGGGCATCGAATTCCAGGTTGCATCGTTTGGTCCGGTGGGGGCCGAGCAGCCAGTTTTGGAAGGAACGACGATCACCGCGCTCTTCAGCGATACGGAAGTGTCCGGTTCGGCCGGCTGTAACACCTACGTTGGCACTATGACGCCGGTGAATGACTATTTCACCGTCGGCCCGATTGCGACCACACGCATGGCCTGTGATGAAGCCATCATGCAGCAGGAGCAGGCGTATCTGACGGCTCTGGAAGGTACGGACGGTTACCAGTGGGGTTCGGAATTGGTGAACGATACAACGGTGGTAACGGCCGGTCAGCTCTTCTACACGTTGGACGATGGAACGAGCGGGGTCATTAACCTGCTGGTTCCTTAATAAACTTTTGAGACAGCAGCCATGAGCCAGTGGTGGCTGTCTAGCAACTTATCGTAGTTAACAGGCAGAGGGGAAACGGCCGTTTCCCCTCTGGCCATTACTCTGAAAATTCAATTCATGACAACAAGAACTCGCTCCCAACAAGTAATCCTCAGTGGCCTGGCCTATGGCATTGGTCTGCTAATTGGCAACATCATGAGCTTTGGCCTCTTCGGGCTGGTGCCCGCAGACTGGTTTTTGCGGGGCGAGAGCCAGGTGCTGCGCCTGGTAATGGGCGTCTTCCTGGCCTTTTTCATCTCCGGGCTGGGGGGACTGTTGGGCGGCAGCGTGGGTGGGTGGACCTTGCCGGCCGTTGGCCAGGGCAAAGGTCGCTGGGGATACGTCTGGCGCAGCGGCATTACCTTTGGTTTTGGCTATGGCCTGCTGCTGTTTCCGGTCATTCTCATCGTTGCCCTGCTTTCGTTCTATGACATTAGCAGCATGCCGGTTCACGTCTTCAGCATTATCTTCGGCATTGTGGGGCTCATTTTTGGCCTCATCATGGGTATTTCGCTGGGCTTGTGGACAACCGGCCGCCGCTTTCCCGCCATTACCCGCTGGAGCATGGCCGGATTTGGTCTGGGCGGCCTGTTTTTGGGCAGCACAATCTGGCAGTACATCTATCATCTGGTGGATGGAAACCCGGCTTCCGGACCCTATGAGTGGCTGCTGCTGGGTCTTTTTCTGTTTGGGGGACTGGGCGGAGCAGCGCTGGGGTTTGTGTACCATCGCCTGTCCCAGGGGACAGAAGGGCCGTTTCTGCCTATTCGCTCCCTGACTGCCGAGAAGTGGCGGCGGCGTGGGCTGATCACGGCCGTTGTGCTGCTGGCCATTGCGCTGCTTTTCCGACCGGTCCTCTCTGCTGTGGGTGATTTGCTGACGCCCGTCGATTCTGAAATTTCGCCCGTGCTGGATATGCCAACCGAGGGCACGCACTGGCTGCAAGCGCAAAACGTGACGGCCGTACCCATCACAGCCAATCCGGCTATTGCCACGAATGCCAGCGGGGGCCTCGCCCTGGCCTGGGCGCAGGATGACGCCTTATGGCTGCAAAAAGGGCAGTGGCAGGCTGACGATCAGCAAACCGACTGGCAGCCGCCGTTCACTGTGGCTGGCGGCTCCGTAAGCGATCCTGCCGTGGCGCTGGCCGATGACGGCCGTGTCTACCTGGCTTGGGCCGCCAACAATGCCATTTTTGTCAGCCAATGCCGGGACGACGGATGCACTGCTCCGGCCGCTATCCCCCCGGCCAATTTGTGTGACGCGCGCCCTGGTGTGGTTGATACCGCGCCGACGGTAGCCGTCAAGGGCGATACGGTCGTGTTGGTATGGGCCAACGAGGCCGGAATCTTGCCTTACGTCTCCTGGTCGGTGGCCGGAGAGCCACAGCGTACGGCGGCGGGCTGCGTGCCGGGCGCTGCGGCACAGCCGCAGCTTGATAGTGCCCTGCGGCTGGTGTATGAGACGGGCCAGGGCACTATCGGGTCGGCGCAGTTTGATGGGACAAACTGGGTGGCCCAGGAAGCGATTGGGAACGGCCGTTTGCCGGCCATCGCCAGTGACGGCAGCCAGTCGCACATTGCTTTTTGCGCGGAAGCGGGCCTTGTCTACCAGCAAAATGGCCAGCGGGAAGTTGTTACCAGCCAGGGGTGCGACGGCCGTCCGGCGGTCGCAGTGGACAACGAAGGACAGGTCCACGTCGTCTGGTATGGCGGCAGCGTGCAGAACGCCAATGGTGTTGTCAACCCTGCCAGTTTGTTGTACGAAAGCATCAAACTGGCCGATGGCTGGACGCCGCCGGCCATTGTGGGCAGCAGCCAATCGTCGGCCGTGCCCTCGTTGGCTGCGGCGGGTGATGGCAGCCTGCACTTGGCCTGGGCAGGGTCGGATGGTTTGCAAACGGCCGTGCAGATCCAATACGCTTGCGACACGGCCGATCTTTCGCCCTATGGGCAAATTCTGTACGACGTGGCCCGCGATGAACAGTACACTTCTCCGGGTACGATCATTCCGTTTTGCCAAAATCATTACGATCGCCTGATCTTCACGCCGAATCCTAAACCGGCCTATAACGATCCCTTTCCGCCGACAACCAACGGCGCTTTTGACGTGCTGGCTGACCTGATCCGCGGAGCGCAGTACGAGGTCTTGTTCTCCACGATGTGGTATGACGCTCCGGTCAACAACGACAGTCCAGGCAGCGTCGTTGCCGCCGGGGTGGCCGACCTGTATCACAATTTGCAGGCGCACCCGGAGCAGTACCCGCGCGGCCTGACGGTGCGCCTGATGCTGGGCAATCCGCCGGAGCTGGCGTTGGGCCAGACGACCGGCCAGCTTTGGGTGCTGCTGGAAGACTTGCGCCACGCAGGCGTCGACAAGATGGTGGATGAAGAATTGGGCTGGCGGTTGGAGGTGGCCGATTACGAAGGAAACCTGCCCCACAGCCACGTGAAGACGTTGATTGTGGATGGCAAAACGGCCGTGGCCGCCGGCTTCAACATGACCTACGATCACTTCCCGGCCGATCATCCTTCGGGGGAAGGCGGCGGGCGGTTTGATATCGGATTGCAGATGACCGGGCCGGTGGTGCAGGCTTCGCACCGTATGTTTGATGATATGTGGGCGGGAGCCGACGAGCGCTACTGTCTGGACCTGGATCCACCGGCCGGTGTGCCCTGGCAGATGACCTGCTTCGATCGCAGCGCCACAGCCGACCATGTGCCGGAGGTTCTGAAGTTTTATCTGGATGACGGCCGTAGCACAGCCTTCTCGCTCTATCGCACCCGCGTCCATGATCAGGCCGACCGCCAAACCGAGGCGGTTATTGGGGCGGCGCAGCAAACGGTCGACTTCATCCACGTTCAGTTTGCTCTGGATATGATTTGTAACTTAAACATCTTGTTCAACGTCTGTACGCTGGACGATTCACCAGACTATACGGCCGCGTTAGTCCAGGCGGCTGAAAACGGGGCGCACATTCGGGTATTGGTAAAGCCGGGACCAACGGAAGGGATTGAAAACAGCGTAGCGCTGTATGCATTGGAGGAGCGCATCGCCGAACTAGGTTTGAGCGATCAACTGGAAGTGCGTTATTTCAGCGGGCCGGTGCACACAAAATCGGTGCTGGTTGACAATGAGGTGTTGATTGTGGGCAGCCAGAACTTTCATTACAGCGCTTATGGACCGGGAACCGGCCTTAATGAGTACAGTTTTGCCGTGGAAGACCCGCAGGCGGTAGATGAGTACGAGCGCATGTTTGCAGCGGAGTGGGCGGCGGCCTCGGAACGGCCGTAGCCGCTATCCCTCTAATCCCGACCTGCTGGCACCAACTGTTCTTCCTTCGGGTTCACATCTGCCTTCTGTTCGCGTATAATAAAAATCCGAACAGGAGGCGACTTTGGATATTACACACCATACCCCAACTGAATTGACGTTAACCTACCAATGGCCGCAGCCGTGGCTGCTGCTGCTGGCGATATTGGGTCTGGTGATAGGATTTGGCGGCGGCTACATGCTGCGCCACTTCCAGATTGGGTCGCTGCTGCCGGAAAGCTGGGCCATCTTGCTGGCGGCTATGATTTTGGGCACGGCCGTTACGGCCGTTTTCCTCCTCTTTTTTACGGTCGATTTCTCCCGCCGCCACCCGGTTGCCTGCTGCCACCTGGACCACAAAACAGGGCTGCTCACGGTAGAGCGGCGCGTTGTCTGGCGGCTGTGGCTGCCGCAGCGGCAAAAATTTCCATTGGACAGTGTGACGGCCGTTTCCTTGCAAGACGGCCGTTACGATTACACCCTCGCCCTGCACCTGGCCGGCGACCAGACCATTCTGCTGGCCGTTGCGCCCCCCCATGTTGAGGATAACGCTCGCGTGGCTCGCGTCCTGGCCGCTTTCATGGATGTGCCGCTTGATCTACACCTCGGCTTTCCCGATCCCATTCGCTTTCGCCCTTACAAGGAACTCTAGGCAACGCCCTATAACTCATTATGTCTACTTTGTCTGACGCTACGCCTGCTGCGGAGCAGGCCAATTTAACTCGTGGCTACCTGGTAGCCCTGGCCAGCGCCGCCATCTTATCCACCACCGCCATCTTCATCCGCTTCCTCACCGAGACGTACCAGGTGCCGCCGCTGGTACTGGCTTTTTGGCGGGCCGTGTTTGTGGTGCTCACCCTGCTGCTGGCGTTTGGCCTGATGCGGCCGTCGCTGCTGCGCGGCGCGCGCCGCCACCTGGCTTATCTGGCCGGCTATGGTCTGGTCCTGGCAGTTTTCAACTCGCTCTGGACTTTGTCTGTTGCCCTGAATGGCGCAGCCGTAGCTACCGTGCTGGTGTACTGCTCGGCGGCTTTCACGGCGCTGCTGGGGCGCTGGCTTCTGCACGAACGGCTGGATGTGGCCAAAATAACGGCCGTCGTTCTATGTCTGGGCGGCTGTGTACTGGTCGCCGGGGCGTATGATCCGGCCGTCTGGACGGCCAACCCGCTGGGCATCTTCACCGGCGTGCTGTCCGGCCTGGGCTACGCCGTCTACAGCCTGATGGGCCGCTCGGCGGCGCAGCGCGGCCTGAATCCCTGGACCACGCTACTGTACACCTTTGCTTTTGCCGCCGGATTTTTATTGCTGGTGAATTTGCTGCCGGGTGGACTGGTCCCGGGCACGGCCGTGCAGCCCACCGATTTGTTTTGGCTCGGTACGTCGGTGGTGGGCTGGGGGGTGCTGATTTTATTGGCGGCCGGGCCAACGGTGGCCGGTTTTGGCCTGTACAATGTGAGCCTGAGCCTGCTGCCATCCAGCGTTGCCAACCTGATTTTGACGCTGGAACCGGCGTTTACGGCCGTGCTGGCCTATGTGCTGTTGGGCGAACGGCTGACGGCCGTAGAAATCATTGGCGCTTTACTGATTTTGACCGGCGTGGGGCTGCTGCGGCTGCGCAACAGCCGTCAGTTCATGAAAAAGGAGCGATCCCGATGAACCCTTTAACCGCAGTAGCCCCTGCGTTTGTGGAGATGGCCCACCAGATTGTCTGGTGTACGGCGGCGACGGTGGACAAACACGGCCGTCCCCGCTCCCGCATCCTCCATCCCATCTGGCAGTGGGATGGGCAGCAGCTAATCGGCTGGATTGGCACCCGCCCCACGCCTGCCAAGCGCGCCCATCTGCAGGCCAGCCCTTACGCTTCGCTCAATTACTGGTCGCCCAACCACAATACCTGCGTGGCTGAATGCCGCGTCACCTGGGCCTTCGATGCAGAGACCCGCACCCAGGTCTGGGACATGTTCCGCAGCGGTCCCGAACCGGTCGGCTACGATCCGGCCATCGTCCCCGGCTGGGACAGCCCCACGGCCGACGCGTTTGCCGTGCTGCGGTGTGACCCGTGGCGGCTGCGGGTTTTTCCCGGCACCGTGCTGCTGGGGCAGGGCGGTCAGGTCCTCACCTGGCGCGCCTGACGGCCGTTTATCCCCCAAACTCCCTCCAAATCGTTTATACTATAGGCAGGTGAGCACCGTGTCCGGCGGGTGCCGGCATGGTTTGGTAAGACAAGGGGGACCGACATGTCTATACTTCACAAACTCCACGAAATGGGTCAATCGACCTGGCTCAATTACATGCGCCGCGCCTTCATGCGCTCCGGAGAGCTGCGCCGCTGCCTGGAGGAAGGCATTCAGGGCATCACCGCCAACGCGGCCGTTTTTCAGACCACCATAGCTCAATACACGGATTATGATCAAGCCATTCACGACGAAGTCCGGGCCGGTACGCCTTACGGCCGTATCCACACCGCCCTCATGGTCGACGACGTACAGCGCGCCGCCGACATCCTGCACCCGATTTATGAAGAAAGCGAAGGGCTGGACGGTTTTGCCAGCCTGGAGTTGAACCCCGCCCTGGCGCACAATGCGGTAGAGACGGTGGCTACGGCCGGCCACATTCTGGCGCGTATTGATCGCGGCAATGCCATGGTGGAAATTCCGGCGACGTTGGCCGGCTGCACGGCCGTGCGCAGTCTCACCTCTGACGGCGTCTGCACCAATGCCACGCACATCTTCTCTGTTTCGGCCTTTGAACGAGTGGCCCAGGCCTATATTTGTGGCCTGGAACTTTACTTCGATACCCACAGTGTCTGGCGCATTGCGCCCACGGCCGTAGCTTCCTTCAGCGTCGGCGCAGTTGATGCAGCCGTAGATCCGGTGCTGGCCGCCAGAGGGCTGGTCAGCTGGCAAAACCAGACCGGTATTGCCCTGGCCCGCGTGCTTTATACCCGCTATCAGCAAATTTTTAGCGGCCCGCGTTGGGCAAAACTGGCTCGCCACGGTGCACGGCCGTTACGCCCCAAGTGGGTGCGTATCCACCCGCACAACGCTTCGCAGCCGCTTACCTTTTATGCGGAGGCGTTAATTGGGCCGCACACCGTGCTGACCTTTGCCCCCGATACGCTGGAAGCGTTTCTGCGGCATGGGCAGGCAGCGCCAACGTTAGCCACCGGTCTGGCGGAAGCACTGGCCCACCTGGAACGTTTGCAGGAAGCGGGGATAGACCTGGAGGCCATGACAGACGCGCTGCAAACGGAACATCTGGCTTTTTCGATCAGGCAGTACGAGGCCCTGGTAGAGAGTGTGGCGGATAAGTTGTATGAGACGGGGAAGTAACAAAAAACGGCCGTTTCACCGGTGAAACGGCCGTTTTTCTCATCGTTGCAGCGCGCTGCTGGCTACTTGCGGAACAGCTCCCGCACCACAATGTTCCGTTGAATCTGGCTGGTCCCTTCATAAATCTGGAAGATTTTCGCGTCGCGCATCAGTTTCTCTACCGGATACTCGGACATGTAGCCGTAGCCGCCAAATACCTGCACGGCATCGGTGGCGATCTTCATGGCTGTGTCCGCCGCATACGCCTTGCCAAACGAGGAAACCATCGTATCTGGCTGGCCGTTGTCCACTGCCCAGGCGGACTTCCATACCAACATGCGCGCTGCCTCCAGTTCCATGGCCATATCGGCAATTTTGTGGCCGATAGCCTGATACTGCCAAATGTGTTTGCCCATCGACAGACGATCTTTGGCATACTTGATCGACTCTTCCAAACCACGTCGCGCCACGCCCAAAGCGCCGGCGGCCGTTGCCGGGCGGCTGCGGTCGAATACTTTCATCGCCGTGATGAACCCCGTCCCTTCCGGGCCAAGCCGGTAAGATTCCGGCACTTTCACGTTGTCGAAGATCACCTCGGCCGTATCGGAGGCATGTTGGCCCATTTTGTCGAACGGCTGCCCGACACTGACACCTTCCCAGTCCCGCTCCACAATAAAACAGCTCATGCCCTTATAACGTACACCGGGGTCCGTGTAAGCAAACACCGTGAAGAAGTTGGCGACTGTGGCCCCGGTGATAAAAGTTTTGCTGCCATTGAGGATGTAATGGTCGCCTTCTTTACGCGCCGTGGTTTTGATCCCGGCCACGTCGGAGCCGGCTTCCGGCTCTGTGAGGCAGTAGGAAGCCATCTGCCCCTCGGCCAGACGGCCGCAGTACTCTTGCTTTTGCTCCTCATTACCGGCGATGAGGATAGGCAGAATGGCCAGGCCATTCACGCCAATGGCTGTGCTCATGCCCGAGCAGCCCCAGGCCAGCTCTTCGGTGACAATACACTCTTCTAGCAAGCTCAGTCCCAAGCCACCATATTCCTCCGGAATGCTCATGGTGGTGAGGCCCAATTCCTGGGCTTTCTTCACGACCGGCCAGGGATATTCGTGGGTTTTATCGTAATGCTCCGCCCGGGGAGCGATTTCGTTTTTGGCGAAATTGCGGGCTAACAACTGAATTTCACGCTGTTCCTCGGTGAGGCCAAAGCTAATACCATCGTTTAAACTCATTGCCAATTATTCTCCTTATTTGACTGTGCTCTCCGGGTTCAGGTTGCGTGGCCGCGGCTCCCTGCCTCCAGAATAATGAACGGTTTTCAGGTAAGGTCCAAAGACCAATTACTCTGCATTCTCTTGTCCGGCAGCGTCAAGGTCGCGCAGGTACTGCTCCACTTTTACCAGATCGACGGTCATCAAACCATCTGCCTGGCCGCTGTCGATGACGGCGCTGCGCGGGAGTGTGCCCTTGTCGGCCACCGGCCCTTCGACGAATACGCGAGAGAGGGCGAAGCCGGTGATTTCCCCGCCTTCCCCAATGATGATGTCGCCGACCGTGCCAACTTTGGTGCCGCCGGGGGTATCGACGCCACGGCCGCGTAACTTTTCCAGGCGCAGCCATTTGTCGGCTTCGTCCAGCTCTTTGTTGTGGGTTTCTACCTCGGCGTTTTTCACGAGAATGGCGTCGATGCCAAATACCACCACGTCGTCACGCTCGATCAGCTTCGACTTGCGGCTGATCAACCCTTCGGACCCGGTGAAAATGCCGGTGATCCAGTAAAGGTCCTGGTTGACGTAGACGTCTTTGGCATAGCCCACGAGACGGCCGTCTGTAATGCTGATAATGGGTTTACCGGTTAGATCTTTTCCTAAACGCATGGTTTGTCTCCCTCGGGTGGCTGCCAGGCAGCCGGTTCGCCGTACTGGATGGCGGTGAATGCAGGGCGCAGGTCTGTGAGCCTGCGCAATAGAGTGATTATAATGCGAGATTACCGCAAGGCAACAGCTTTTAAGACGGCCGTAACCCGTCTAAACGGCCGTATAAACGTGCAGCATCTCCGTTACGGCCGTGGGTGCAAACAGGCGGACGTTACGCGCGATCGTCTGGAGGTGGTGGGTAACGGCCGTGACCTCGATTCCCGCTGGCACGTAAGCCACATACAGCGCTCGCCGCGTGGCTGGCGTAATCGGCGATCGTTGATCCTGCCCATAAATGATGGTGCAGATCGCGCCGTGAGCGTCACGCATGGCCATATCTCCCGCTTTGAGCGGCTGTTCCTCGCCGTTCATCGCGGTAAAAACCTCGCCTTCGCCCACGCTGTCGATGAGAAGCGGCGGCTCCAGACAGGCCACGTCGTGGCTGGCCGTCAGAATCAACGTCTCCATCTCGGCGGCGAAGGCCGCATCTACCAGCGGATTGACCGTGGGCAGTTCTTTGCCCCGGTGCAGTACCGATTCCAACTGCAGCTGCACATGGTAGGTCTTCTTAAACCTCTTGTAATACTGGCGATAAATTTGCAGCACCGGCAGCGTCAGCAAATCCGCGCGTGACCAGCCGCCGTACTGCGCCCGCAGAGTGGCGGTCAGCGCTTTTTTGTGCTCGTCCAGAGGTGTGGGGCGGCGGGAATTGTCCACCTGGTCCACCAGCAGCACGCCAATATGGGCGGCAGGATGGGCCTGCCGCCAGCCCGCACCAACTTTAATATCAATCATGGTTTCCTTCTCTCCCTTACTCAGGCAGGCGGCGATGAGCGCGTTTTCACTTTGTATTTGCTAATCGCTGCTTGCTGCCGCTGCCTGCAAACTCTCTGCCAGGTGACGGCGGGTGTTCTCCATGCGCGCTTCGTTGCCGCCCAGCGCCTCATAAATCGCCAGCGCCTGCCGGTAGTAGTCGGCCGCCTGCCGGTGGTCGTGCTGCGCTGCCCAGGCGTAACCCAGATTGTGGCAGGCAATCGCCTCGCCCAGCCGGTTGCCGGCATCGCGATTGAGCTGCAAACTGGCCTGGGCGTGGGCCACGGCCGTTTCCACCTTCCCCTGCCGCATACACGCTCCAAACAACCCGGTCAGCGCCTGCGCCTGCCCCACGCGATGGCCCGTCTGGCGGCATAACGCCCAGGCACGGGCATACGCCGCCTCCGCCTGCTCATGGTTGCCCAAATCCGACTCCACCTTGCCCAGCGTGTTCAGCGCCGCCGCTTCACCATTCACGTCGCCCGTGGCCTGCTGCAAAGCGCTGGCTTGCAGCGCCATCTCTCTGGCCCGCGCCGCCTCGCCCTGGCTGGTTCGCAGCCAGGCGCTAAGCTGCAAGACGTTGGCCGCCGTCCAGGGGATGTTGGCCTGCTGGCAAACCGCCAGGCTTTCCTGAAAACAGGTCTCGCTTTCCGCCGGCCGGTTCTGAATTAACGCCAGCAGCCCCAACCCCATCAAGCCCTGCGCCATCTCTACCGGTAATTCATGCTGCCGCGCCAGCGCCAACCCGCTTTGCAGCAGCCGCTCCGGCTCGGCAAAGCCCTGATGGATCAATTCGCCGCAGCGCCCCTGCCAGATGAGGCAGGCCGCCAGCAGCCGCTC
The DNA here is from genome assembly GCA_020634395.1 of Ardenticatenaceae bacterium. Classification (GTDB taxonomy): domain Bacteria; phylum Chloroflexota; class Anaerolineae; order Promineifilales; family Promineifilaceae; genus Leptovillus. The sequence continues at coordinate 23,077 of JACKBU010000030.1, forward strand.
CGCTTCTGGCGTCAGTGTGCCGGCTTGCAGCATTGTCACCGCCGCCCCAAACACGGCAAAGCCTTCCCGCTGACGGCCGTGTTTGCTGTAAAAGTGGAACAGTGTCCCGGCCATCTGGCTTAAAGCGTGCACGTCTTGCTGCTGCACGGCCGTTTCCCACGCCAGCCGCACATTCTCCCCCTCGCGGTTGATAGCCTGCAGGAATTGGCTTTGCTCCAGGCCGGTAACGGCCGTTTCCCGCGCTGCCAGATACCCCGCAAAATAGCGCATGTGGCCGGTCAGCGTCTCTGGCTGATTGGCGCCCAGCTTGTCCCAGGCAAACTGGCGCACCTGCTCGTGGAGGTCGAAACGGCCGTGTTCCCCCCGCCGCACCAGCGATTTTTCCACCAGCCCGGCCAGCAGACGCGGCGTAGCCCCGGCCCCGGCCACTGCCTGCGCCGCGGCGGCCGTAAAACCCTGCCGGAAGACCGCCAGCCGGGCTAATGCCGTCTGTTCCGGCGGCGTCAGCATCTGCCAACTATACGCCAGCGCCGCCGCCAGGCTGTGATGGCGCGCCGGCGTGTTTTGCCAGCTGACCGCCAGTTCCGCCTGGCTGCGCCCAATCGCTACCGCAATCTCGGCCAGCGAAAAGACGTGGACCCAGGCCGCAGCCAGTTCCAGACCCAGCGGCAGACCTTCCAGCAGACGGCACAGCGCCGCCGCGTCGTCGGCCTGCGCTTGCCAATCGAAACCCAAATCCACCCGCCGCGCCCGCTGCGCCAGAAGCTGCACCGCTTCATACTCACCGAAATTGGCCGCAGATACTTCTGGGTAAGGCAGGCCCGCCAGCGGCAGCCGCCACTCCTCATACAAATTCAGCTTCTCGCGCGAGGTAGCCAGCAGCTTGACGTCCGGCGCCGCTTGCAGCAGGTCGCTGAAAAGGGGCGCGGCCTCGACCAACTGCTCCAGGTTGTCCAGCACCAGCAGCAGCCGTTTCTGGCGCAGGTAATTGAACAGCTGCGTTTGCCCCTCCGCCGGGCCGCTAAACTGGAAACCGAGGGCGTCGGCGATGGTGGTGATGATGGCGGCAGGGGTGGAAACGGCCGTTAACCCCACCCAAAACACGCCATCCGGGAACCAGTCCGCCTGGTTTTGCTGCAGGCGATGGGCCGCCGCCAGCGCCAGCCGCGTTTTGCCCACGCCGCCCAGCCCGGTCAGCGTCAGCAGGCGGCAGCCGGGATCACCCAGGGCTTCAGCGATCTGGATCAGTTCGGCGGAACGGCCGTGGAACGAAGTAGTGGCGGAGGGGAGATTGGAAGCTGGCGAATGGAGATTGGCCATATGGTCGCCCTGCCGGATTTCTTCGTATAGACGCATGGTCGAAGGGGCGGGTTCGATGGCGAGGTCGGCGGCCAGAATCTGGCGGCACTGGGCAAACTGTGCCAGCGCCCCGGCGCGGTCGCCCATGTCGGCCAGCAGGCGCATCACCCCGCGATGCGCCCCTTCCCGGTACGAATCCAGTGTCAGCAGGCGGCGAAAATCGGCCAGCGCCTGGGCCGTGTCCCCCTGCGCCCAGGTGTCGTGGGCCAGCTGCTCCAGCCCATCCAGGGCCATCTGCCGCAGGCGCACCCGCGCCACCAGCAGCCATTCTTCAAAAGCGGGCGCGTCGCGCAGCTGCAAATCGGCCAGCAAATCGCCGCGATACAAATCCAGCGCCGCCCGCCGTTCTGGCAGCGCTGCGGCGCTCAGGCCCCGCTCAAATTCGGCGGCATCCACCCACACCTTCTTGTTGGTCAGGGCGAGGGCGCTGCGCGTGATGTGCAGGTAGGGGCCAAACTGCGGCTTCAGGCGGCTAACGGCCGTCCGCAAATTTCCCCGCGCCTTCTCCTCCGGCATCTCGCTCCACAGCAGCGCCGCCAGCGCCGCCCGGCTGTGCGCCTCCGGCTCCACCGCCAGATAAAACAACAGCGCCTGCGCCTTCGCCAGCAGGTCGGGATGGGAACGGCCGTGCACCACAATCTTCGGTTTGCCCAACAAAAACAGCTTCAATGTGTCGTCAGCCATGGCCAGATATTAGGAGACTGGAGACTTTGCCAATCTCCAGTCTCCAATACACGTAAAAAATACGGTCCATACACGCTTCGCCGCCATTATACAACCCATGACGACTGGGAAAACAAATCGCGCCTTCAATTTGGTGTTCATCTTGCAGCTGCGGCAGGAGCAAGACGTGCAGTCTGGCACACTCGATCCACTGCGCATCATCCTGCAAAACCCGCAAACCGGCGATCAGTATAGTTTTCCCTCGCTCGACCAGTTGACCCGTTTTCTGGTACAGAAATTGGAGGATCGATGAAGCAACATAAGATGAATTGGACTGCTTGGATAGGCGTGATGGGGCTAACGGCCGTGCTCCTCTTTACCCTCTTTTGGTTGGCAGCCAATCGGACTTCCGCCGCGCCCACCGCCACCGTCAACCTCTGCACCCTGCCCGGCGCCCGCATCGACGTGGGCGATTTCTCCCACGAGGGCGACGACTTGGTCGTCGGCGGCTGCCAGGGCGAAATCAACGGCAGCCACGCCTTCAACAGCCTCACCGTGCAAACCGGCAGCACCCTCGTCCACAGCGACACCCTCACGGTGAGCCTCACCATCAACACCAACGCCACCGTGGAAACCGGCGGCAGCATCAACCTTACCGGACGCGGCTACGCCGGCGGCACCGCTGGCTACGACCCAGGCGACGGCCCCGGCGGCGGCCAGATTGGCGATGGCACCGGCGGCGGCGGTGGTCATGGCGGCTTCGGCGGCGCCCGACTCAACAACTTCGTCCAGGCCGGCGACGCCTACGGCGATCCCTATCGCCCGACGACCATCGGCTCCGGCGGCGCGAGCTGCGCCGCCAACTCATTTTGCAGCGCCCCCGGCGGCAATGGCGGCAATGGCGGCGGTGCGGTTCACCTCGCCGTTGCTGGAAACCTGACCATAGACGGCAGCATCCTCGCCAACGGTGCCAACGCCGCCTTCGTCAACGGGATTATCCCCGGCTCCGGCGGCGCGGGCGGCTCCATCTGGCTGGAGGCGGCCACCCTCAGCGGCGGCGGCCAGATTCTGGCCGACGGCGGCAGCGGCACAGGCGTGCGTAAGGTTGGCGGCGGCGGTGGCCGCATCGCCATCTACGCCGCCAGCAACAGCTTCAGCGGAACCATTTCCGCGCAGGGCGGCCAGACTGAATTAGACCCGCCAAACACCAGTTACGACAGCGCCGCCGGTGCGGGCACCATCTACCTGCGCGACACCGACGACAGCGCCGGAGCGATGATCATTGCCAACCGGCCGTTGCTGAACGCTCTTCTACCTGCAGCCGCCTCCACGCCGCTGGACGGCGGCCTGGTCATTCCCAGCGCCGCCCACAACTTCACCACCTTCGACATCAGCGGCTCGGCGCTGGTGGCCACCGGGCAGCCGGTCGCCATTGCCAATGGCAGCGCCAGCACACCCGGCCTGTGGGCGATTCACGGCCGTTTCGAGGGCGTCACCACCACCCTGGGCAGCGGCGTCGGCATCAGCGTCACCAGCGGCACCACCGCCACGGTGGGCTTGCAGCGCACCGCCTTCGACGGCCTGCTGACGATGGACGCCAGCCAGGATTTGCGGCTGGACCAGAGCGTCTGGGTGGAACTGCGCGAACCGCTGGCCGTGGATGAGGTCAGTATTAGCGGCGGCAGCCGCCTGGGCCACATCGCCTACCGCGACGGCATCAATCCCACCCTCGACCTCACTGCCAACGCCCTTACCATCGCCGCCGACAGCCAGATTAACGTGGGCGCGCGCGGCTATCGCGGTGCGCCGGCCGGCTCCAATGCCGGCGGCGAGGGTCCGGGCGGAGCGACGGTCAGCGGCCTGAGTGGGTCCGGCGGCGGTTACGGCGGCCCCGGCGGCGGCCCCGGGGGCGGCATCACTTACGGCACGGCCGTTGCGCCCACAGATCTCGGTTCGGGTGGCGGCGCGGGCTGGGGCGGCGGCGGTTCCACGCTAGGGTCGGGCGGCAGCGGCGGCGGGCGCGTGCGCCTTACCATCGCCGGAACATTGGTGCTGGACGGCGGCATCTATGCCAACGGCAGCAGCGGCGGTGACCAGCAGCGCGACGGCGGCGGCGGCTCCGGCGGCTCCATCTGGATTGCCGCCAACAGCCTCAGCGGCGCGGGGCAGATAAGCGCCAATGGCGGCACGGGGCACACTACCGGCGGCGGTGGCGGCGGCGGGCGCGTCTTCCTGGACGTGGCGAACAACGCTTTCAATGGCGCAATCACCGTCACGCCGGGTACGGGTGCTGCGCCACAGGCTGGCATTGGCACGATTATCCCCGGCGATTTGTTTGGCGTGGGGCAAACGGCCGTGCCCACCCCCGCGCTCATCGGCCAACCCATCACCTACACCTTGCAGGTGCGCAACAACAGCACCGACCCGATCACGGCGGCCATCACCCACACCCTGCCCTTCCAGACCACGCCCGGCGGGCAGCAAAGCTGGAGCGCCACGATCCCCGGCGGCGGCGTGTGGACGCAGGACGTGGCCGCCGTGGTGAACGGCAGCGCCAGCGGCACGCTGGCCAGCCATTTGGCGACCACCGTCAACGGCGTCACCCGTTCCTCTACGCTGGAAACGGCGCTGGCCGATGCGGCAATTGGGGGATTAACGGCCGTCTCCGACAGCCCCACCCTCGACACCCTGCCCGTCAACTTCACCGCCAGCGTCGCCAGCGGCAGCGGCGTCAGCTACAGCTGGGACTTTGGCGATGGCGCGGCGGGCAGCGGGCGCATCACCGACCATGTGTACCCTGCCCCCGGCGTCTACACCGCCACCGTCACCGCCAGCAACAGCATCAACAGCCTGCAAGCCAGCGCCGTCGTCACCATCACCGACCTGCCCAATTTCCGCGGGCTGGTCTGGCACGATCTGGACGGCGATGGCCTGCAAGGCGCGGGCGAACCGGGCTTAGGCGGGGCCACCGTCAGCGCCAATGGCCCCGGCGGGCTGCTGACCGACAGCAGCGGCGTGGACGGCAGTTGGCGCATTGATACGGCCGTTGGCGGCCTTTACACCCTCGACGTCGACCTGCCCGGTTACGTCCTCACCACCGATCCGCCGTCGCCGCTGCCCCTGCCCGACATGGGCGCAGCCGTGGTGGACTTTGGCCTGGCGCAGCCGCCCGCGGCGGGACAGGGCAGCCTAATCGGCCGTGCCTTCGCCGACGCCAACGGCAACGGCGTTGCCGATGCGGGCGAACTGGGCCTGAGCGGGGTGACGATTGAACGGTTGGCGAATGGCAGTGTGGTGGATACGGCCGTTTCCGACGGCAGCGGCTTCTACACCTTCGCCAGCGTCGCCCCCGGCGTGTATACCTTGCGGGCCAACGCACCCGGCGGCTACTACCCGGCCACGCTGTCCAGCGGCGAGTTGTCGGTGGCGGCGGGGCAGGTGCAGTCGGCGCTGTTTGGTTTTGTGGGCGCGGGGTCGGTGAGCGGCAGCGTGAGCAGCGGCGGCGGCTATCCGGTAGCGGGAGCCACGCTGGTTTTGCAAGAGGAAGGGGGCGCGGGGGTGGATACGGCCGTGAGCAACGCCAACGGCGATTACACCTTCGCCAGCGTTCCCCCTGGCACGTACCAGTTACGCCTGCTGCCGCCGCCGGAATACCTGCTCAGCGATGGGCAGGATACGCGGCAAATTGTTGTGCCCGGCGGCGGGCAGGCCACGGAAGATTGGCTGCTGCTGCGCCAGGGGCGGCTGCGCATCCGCAGCTATCTGGCAGGTGTCGTGCCTTTCGTGCCCATCGGCAATAGCGCCTTTGTCATCAGCCCGACGGCGGGCATCCCATTGACCGTTTTCACCAACGGCGAGGGCGAAGCGGTGGTGGATGGCCTGGACCCCGGCGTGTACACGCTGCTGCCTGACCTGGGTAATAATCCCGGCGGCGCCACCGTCAGCCCGGCACAGCGGCAGGTGACGATTGGCCTGGACACCAGCGTCGTCGCCGATTTCTTCCTCAACTTTCCGCGCTCCGTCCGCTTCCGCTGCGAGCGCTGGGTGTCGCCCAGCGTGCCGCACGGCCCGGCCTTCCCCTGCCTGGCCAGCGCCACGGTGGTAGCCGGTGGGGCAGAGCCGCCGGGCACAGTCGTGGCGACGGCGCAGTTGAATGGCGAACGGGTGGGCCTGTTCACCGAGCTGCCGCCCGGCAGCTACCGCATCACCCTCACCCCCGACCCGGCGGTGAGCGGGCAGGCGGGCTGGCCGGCCCATGAGGAGGTGGTGGTGTTGGGGGACGGCGACCACCGCGAAGTGGCCTATCCCTACAACCCCACCGGCGGCGCGGTGCTGATTTGGGGCTACGCTTTTTACGACCGCAATCAGGATGGCAGCCGCCAGACGGCCGCCAACGAGGCCAACGACAGCGCCGCCAACGGCCTGACGGTGAGTCTGTTTACGCTGGACGGGACGCTGGTGGACACGGCCGTTACCCAACCCAGCGCTACCTACGGCCCCGGCTACTACGAATTCTTCAACCTGGCCCCGGACAGCTACCGGGTGGAAATTGCGCTGGGGACGGGACAGTTTGCCACCACGCCCATCAGCGTACAGCGAGTGGTGAACGCCATCTCGCCGCCGGAAGCAGCGATTTTTGGCTACGTCAAGCAGTTCAACGCTACCATCCAGGGCCAGGTGTACTTCGACAACGACGGCAGCGGCGCGTTCAGCGCCGCCAGTGATGATGCGATTGGCGGGGCGACAGTGACGCTGCAAGATGCGGGCGGCGCGGTGCTGGAGTCGCGGGTGACGGCCGTTAACGGCACCTACAGCTTCTATCCCCTGACCACCGGGGAATACACGGTGGTGCTGACGCCGCCTGCGGGGATGGATGGAGGGACGACGCTGGAAAGGGAAACGGCCGTTCCCGATGGCAACAGTTCAGTGACGGTGGATTACGCCCTCTGGCCTGATGACGGCAAAACCCGCACTCTTGTCTTTGTGGATCAGGACTTTGACGGCGAGCCGGGGGCCAACGAGCGCCTGGCTGGGGTGACGGTGATCCGGCGTTACGGCGGCTGCCCGCCGACCGGGAGTGCGACGACGGATACGGCCGTCAGCAACGCCGATGGGCTGGCGCAGTTTGCCACTGTGCTCAATACGTCCATCTGCCTGAGCCTTGACCCGGCCAGCCTGCCCGCCGGTGTCGTGCCTGCTTTCGGACTGGACGGCAATGGCAGCATGGAGTTGATGCGCGCCAGCAGCTTTGTCCGGCTGCGGCTGCTGCCCGCGGGCGTGCTGACGGTGCATCCCTTCTGGGACATGGACGGCGACTTCAACTTCGATGCCAACGAGCCGGTGGTCAGCGGGGCGGCTGTGACCATTCCCGGCGCGGGCACGGTGAGCAGCACAGCGGCCGGGGCCAGTTTCAGCCTGAATGCGGGCACTTACGCGGTGACGGTATCGCCGCCCAACGGCATGAGCGTCACCATCGTCCAGCCGCAATCAACCAGCGTGAGCAATGGCGGAACCAGCAGCCTGGCTATCCCTTTGCGCTATTTGGGGCAGATTAATGGCACGGTGACGGCCAACGGCGGCACGCCCCCCTGGGCCAACGTGACGGTGATTCTGGAAAACGTGAACAGCGGCGCGGTGCAGTTGGCGACGGTCGCCACCTCCAGCGGCTACTTCGCCTTCCACAATGCCGCGCCGGGCTCCTACCGGCTGCGGCTGCTGCAAACGCCGCCGGGCTGGGCGCTGGCCAATGAGCCGGTCTTTTATTACCCAGCGGGCGGCACGGTGGCGCAGCCGCTGACGCTGGTGCGCCTGGGCAGCGTGACCGGGCTGGTATACACAGACGCCAACGGCAACGGCGTGAAGAACGGCAACGATCCGGTGAACGGCAATTATGACGTGACGCTGATCAACAACGCCGGGCAGCCGGTGCAGACGGCCGACGTGGCTGCTGACGGCACGTTTGCCTTTGCCAATCTGGTGCCGGGGGTGCAGTACGCCGTCACGCTGGATTTGGGCGGCGGGCAGTTTGGCGCGCCGGGCGTGGCGATCACGCAGAATCCGGGCTGGTTTACGGTGGGCAGCGCCGGGCTGGACGTGCGCGTGGGACTGTATCCCTATCCCTGGAGCAGCACCAGCATGGTGAACACGGTATACGGCCGTGTCTACGAGCAGGTTGGCGCGGTGAAAAATCCGCACGCGGGGGCGGTGCTGGGCTACCGGCGTTGGAACGACAACGGCGGCTGCGCCAACAACAACCCCATCGAAGCCACGACGACCAGCGACGTGGACGGCTACTACCGCCTGCTAACCGACCTTATTCCCTCGACGTGGGAGTTTTACTGCGTCGTGCTGCTGGATTTGCCGGGCATGGCGCAAACGGTACCTGACATCGTAACCTCCTCGGCGTTCTACTACCAGTCTACGAGTGGCATGGTGTATTACGCGGGCGTGGAGCTGCGTGATGTGGTGGTGGCGCCGGTTGGCGGCACGGCCGTACAAAAGGCGAATGCGGCGGGCGAGGTGAGCTGGCTGGCTTTCCGCGATGACAATGGCAGCGGCCTGCGTGACGGCGACGAACCGGCGCTGCCCGGCGCGATGGTTAGCTCTGGGGCGGCGCAGGCCAGCAGCGGCGCGGATGGCTCCGGCTTGCTGGCCGGGCTGGCGGCCGGTGAGCAGCTGTTGACGGTTACGCCGCCAGAAGGGTATGCGGTGGTTGGCCCGGCGGAAAGACGGATTTGGCTGGTGGGAACGGCCGTTTCCCTCGGTCCCATCGGGTTCCGGCCATCTGGCTGGCTGGTGGGCAGTGTGTTTGTGGATGAGGATGGCGACGGCCGTCGCGCCCCGGATGAGAGCGGGCTGGGCGGCGTCAGCGTCACCCTGTCTGGCCCGGTGGTGACGAGTACGGTGACGGCCCCGGACGGCTCCATCGCCCTGGCCGGTTTGCCGGATGGCAGCTATGCGGTAACGGCTGCTGTCCCATCTGGCTTTGCCGCACCGCCGGCCATGATGATAACACTGACTGATGGGGGCACGCTCAGCCTGGGCTTGCAGCCGGACGGCCACGTCAGCGGGGCGGTGTATGAGGATTGGGATGGCGATGGGCTGCGGCTGGCGGATGAACCGCTGCTGGTGTTCCCGGTGACGATGACGCTGGGAACAAAGACGAGTACACTGCGGGCGGGCAAATTCCTGTTTTGGGATGTGGCGGCGGGGAGTTATAACGTGGGGTCGGAATATGGGGCGGTGGGGGGAACGGCCGTTTCCCCGCAAAGCGGCGGTGGTGTGGCGCTGCCATCTGTGCCGGGTGGCGTGGTACGCGGCACGGTGTGGCACGATGCCAACGGCGACGGCCGTCGCCAACCGTGGGAAGCGCCGCTGAGCGGGGTAAGTGTGTCGTTGGCTGGGGCAATGGGGGTGACGGATGAGAACGGCCGTTTCGCCTTCTACGGTCTGGCGGCGGGCAGTTATACCCTGGATGTAGCCCTGCCGGATGGTCTGACGGCGATCGTGCCGCCGGTGGTGGTGACGGCCGTGCGGGGGGCGGTGGTGGGGATAACGGCCGTGCCGCAGGATGGGTTTACAGTGTATTTGCCGGTAGCGATACGGCCGTAACTGTTCCACCCACCGGCGTGGCCGCTACTCTCGCGCTGCCAACACAAGGCGAGTTTATCCTCCCGGAGGGTCGGCAACCTCCGGGAGGATGAAAAGCTAGCTGGAGGCGCTGGCGTAACGGCGCAGCCCGGCGCGAAAGAGCAGGGAAGCGGCCAGGAATAACGCCAGGGCGAAGGCCAGACCGCCCGCTAAAAGAGGCCACGCCAGGTTTTCGCTGAGAGCGGCCGCCGGGACCGTGGTGATAAAGCCGACCGGGATAATCCAGGTGAGAATGAGGCGCAGCCAGCCGGGATACATCCCGACCGGGTAGCGGGCCATCTGGAAAACGCTGTTAAAAACCCAGCCCACCATCAGTCCGGGATCCCAGAAGACCAGGCTGGCGGTGGCCAGCAGGATGGCGTACAAGACCAGCAGACCGGCGGCCAGGGCCAGCAGGAAGGCGGCAAGCGGATAAAGGGAGAGGGTGACTTGCAAGCGGGCAACGGCCGTGCCCAATACCAGCAGCCCCAGCAGCAAATCAAACAAAGCAAACAGCCGCCACTTGCGCACACTGACCAAAAACTGCGTGCGCACCGGCCGCAAAAGTGTGAAGTCGAAGGCGCCGCGCCACACTTCACCGTCCATCCCGGCCAGGGAGTCCAGGCTGGGACCCATCATCAGGCCGCGCAGGGCGCTGATGGTGAGATAGACGCCCAGCACAGCCAGCGCTGAGGCATAATCCCAACCTTGAATGGTCTGCACCTGCCCGTAGACGATGCCCAGGCCCAGCAGGCCAGTGGCAAAGTTCAGCAGAGAGTGGAGCAGGCTGATAAAAAAGTTGGCGCGGTACGCTGCCTCTTCTTGGGCGGAGGCGCTGATGAAGGTGCGGATTAATCGCAGGTGCATCCTATTATCCTCCGACGGCCGTGTACTGCCTGACGCCACGCCGCCACATAACTTGATAGAGCAGGATAGTTACCGCCAGCCAGCCCAGCTGGGCCGCGAAACCAACGGTAAGCTGGGCGCTGTTTAACTGCCCGGTCAGCACCTCGGCCGGGAAGCCAACCATGTAGCGAAAGGGCAATATTACAGCGGCCAGGCGTAATGCCGGGGGCAGCAGGAGGGTGGGCGCAGCCTGCCCGGCCAGTAGAAAAACGAGGGCGTCTTGCACGGCCAGCAGAGCATCGGCGCGGGCCGCCCAGAAGGCGAGCAAGGCCAGCCAGTATCCCCACAAGAAGCGCAGCAGCCAGGCAAACAGCAGGGCAGGTAGGAAGGCGAGAAGGGAAACGGCCGTTAGATGAAACTCCGGCTTCAGCAGCAGCGCCAGCCCAACGGTGATCGGCAGCACAAAGGTTAGATAGACCACTTTACCGGCCAGCTCCGACGCCAGCGTGTTGTAAAGCGGTGACAGCGGCAGCAGGAGCAGCCGGTTCATATCGCCGCCGCGAATCAGATCACCAACGGTCCAGTTGGTCTGCGAATAGGTGATCTGGTTGACCAGAATCAGCGTGAGGTAGTAGGCGACGATTTCCCCTCGCGTCAGCCCGCCGATGGTGCTGTCACCGGCGGCCGTGGCCCAGACAAACATAAAGATCAAGGGCTGGATCATCCAGCCAAAGGCCAGGATAAAGAAGAAACTGCGGTGCTGCATCCAGGAGAGCCAGGTGGCACGGATGAGCGCCAGCCCGCCTTGATGGTTGGTGTTCATACCGCTGCCTCCTGGTAAATCTGATCAATCACTGCCTCCAGCGGTGGGTTTTCCACGGAGAGATCGACGACGGGCAGGGTGTTGAGCAGGTGGGCGGTAAGGGCCGAAGTTTCCCGCCGGGGGACGCGCAGGGTCAGGTTGGCGGGGTCGGGGTTTAAGACGGCCGTGTCCTCCGGCAGCCTGTCGCGCCATTCGCTGCTGCTATTTTCCCGGTCCAGCGCCAGGCGAATGAGCTTGAAGGGCGCTAACTGTTCGCTGAGTTGCCCCAACAGGCCATCATAAAGCAGGCGCCCATGATGAATGAGGATGACCCGTGGGCAGAGTTCGGCCACGTCGGCCATGTAGTGGCTGGTGAGGATCATCGTGGCTCCGGTGCGGCGGTTGGTGTCGGCGATAAACTCGCGCAGGCGGCGCTGCATGGACACGTCCAGCCCCAGCGTCGGCTCGTCGAGAAACAAGACGGACGGCCGGTGCAGCAGGGCAGCCACCAGTTCACACTTCATGCGCTCGCCCAGGGACAGGTTACGCACCGGTTTGGTCAGCAGTTCTTCCATGTCGAGGATGGCAGTCAGTTCGTCCAGAGTAGACTGGAGTTCGCGTTTGTCGATGCTGTATATTTCGCCCAACACGTGGAAAGTATCCAAGGGGGGAATATCCCACAACATCTGGCTCTTGTTTCCCAAAACCATGCTGATGCGCCGCAGGTATTCCGGGCGGCGTTCCCAGGGTGTGTAGCCGGCGACAACGGCCGTGCCGCTCGTCGGATGCAGCAGGCCGGCCAGCATCTTGAGCGTGGTGGTTTTGCCCGCGCCATTGGGACCAATGAAGCCGACCATTTCGCCGGGCCGGATGGTGAAGGAAAGAGAGGTAACGGCCGTTACCTCCAGGTATTCCCGCTGCACCAGGCTGCGCAGCGCGGCGCCTAATCCGCTTTGCCGCTGCGGCACACGGTATGTTTTGCTTAGATTCTGCACGTCGATGTGGGCATCGCTCATGTTTGCTCCTCCTGAATGTCCGGTACAGTTTTTGGATGTCATCCTTTATCTTACAAGGTTGGTGGACAAATGGAGGGTTTGCAGGGCAGGGGCAAGCCTGACAGGCGGCTGAAAACCTGGCAGGTCTAAAAAGGAGGGGCTAAACGTTTTCTTTAGCGGTGGGGGAAACGGCCGTTGCCTCCATGCGCTGGAGCTGTTCGATAATGGCCTGAGCGCGGGCTGCGGCTTCTTGCAAGGTGGTCAGCCAGTTGTCGGTGACGTAATAGATGTCTTCGCCGGGATCGACGGTGTCTAGGGCGGCACGCAGGCCGTCGCGCTGCCCGGCGTCGAACTGGCGGACCATGCGTAAAACGGCCGTCAAACTGTATCCCGCCTGCCTTAACACACGAATCACCCGCGCCCGCCCTATCTCTGGCGCACCATACAGGCGGTAACCGTTGCGGGGATCGCGGGGAACGGTCAATAAACCATTCCGCTCCCAGTTGCGCAGCATGTCGCCGGAAACGCCCAGAAAAGCGGCCGCCGCACCGATGAGCAGCGGCTCACTGTCCGGCTCGACGGCCTGACCGTGCGCCCAACGTTCTAAATAATCGACGGCAGCTTCGGCGTAGGCCTGTTCGGCGTGCACCTGAGCCAGGTATTGATAAGCCAGGTCCAGCGCTTCGCCCAGGTTGTTATCCCGCGCCTGGTGAATCAGGTTGATGACTACGTCTTTGCCGCCGGGATAGGGCCACTGTAAGGCAATACGGGCCAGGCGCATCTGCTCCAGGTGGACGGCCGTAAAGCAGCGGTAGCCGCTGCTGGTGCGCGGGATAGGCGGCAGGAACCCCCATTCTTCGTAAAGGCGCACGGTATTGGCGTGGACGCCCACGGCCTGGGCTACTTGAGAGGTACGGAGATATTTAGCCGGCATCTTAGCCGATCAGGCCGGAAGGCCGGCCAGGAATGCGTCGATCAGTTCCTGGTGGTCTTCGGTCAGTGGTCCGCCAACGAGGGTTTGCACCGCGGCCTGGATGGTTTGGGGAGAACGGCCGTGTCGCGTGACAATCTGCCCAATACCGCGAAGCAGCGCGGCTTCGGCTTCCAGATCGGCTCTGGTGATGGGTTCGGTGTGATGGCCGGCCAGATAGTAATCGGCGTCAAAACCAAGCAGGCAGTCGAGCAGGGGGAAGAGACGGCCGCTGGTATAGCGGGCTTGTGGCGCGTAGATGTCGACGTACAGGCAGTCGCCGAGGAAAACGATTTTGTCTTGGGGCATGTAGATCACCGAAGAATCTAGCGCATGGTCGCCGCCCACGTGGATGATGTGGACGGTGAGGCTGCCCAGGTCTATCTCTACCCGATCGGTGAAGGCGACGTCCGGCGGGCGGATAACGAGGCCGGTGCGGTCGGGAAGTTCCAGCTTGATCATGTCGCGGCAGAAGGCGATCTCTGCCCCGGTTTCTACGCGGTGGTCCAGGGCTTCGTCGCTCCAATCCAGACGGCCGTATGCGACCACCTGGCGGCGCGTTTCTACGGAAGCGAAGGTGGGGATGGGGAAAACGGCCGTGCCGAAGATGTGGTCCCAGTGCCAGTGGGTCAGGGCCAGGTAAGCGGGCGGGGGGAGGTGGTGAACGGCCGTTTCGTGCAGCAAGGTTTGCGCATGGTCGGGCGAAGCGCCGGCGTCCACCAGCAGCGTGGCCTGCGCTCCGGCAACGGCGCCCAGCACCGGCCGGTCGGTCGTCCCATCGGGAGAAAGCCAGTGGACATGGGGAGAAATCTGCTGGAAGGTGTGGCGGCTCACGGCCTATTCTCCATTTCAGAGGATTGCGCCTGCGAATAGGCGCGATGCTCCAAAAATTGGTCGAGAATGACCACACCCAGGCCCAGCATGACGGCCACGTCGGCGACGTTGAAGATGCCGGTACGCAAACGGCCCAGGCCCAGATTCAGAAAATCCACCACTGCTCCCCCGTAAAGGATGCGGTCGATCAGGTTGCCCAGGCCGCCGCTGATGACCAGTGTCCATCCCACGACGCCCAAAACGGACATGTCACGTGCTCGCAGGACGTAGATGAGCATGGCGATAACAGCCGTGCTCACAAAGACGATCATGATCCAGAAACGCGCCGAAGCCGGCAGACCGGCTCCCAATCCCAGGAACGCGCCGCTGTTCTCAATGTATTGCAAACGAAACAGGTCGCCCAGGTAGGAGGCCATGGGCAATCCGGCCAGCTGCTGGCGGGCAATGCTTTTGCTGAGCTGATCCAGGCCAATCGACACAACCAGAATCAAGCCGACGAGGAGAAGTTTGGAAGTTTGTTTCATAAGTCAGGTTTGGGCTTCGTTTTCCCAGGGGACGGCACTGACGTCGTCGTGGCGCAGGGTGCGCCTGCCGGTGCGGTCGATGCGCATGATAAGCTGGCAGGCGGGGTCTGGACAGATGACACGGCCGTCCGTTTCCAACCAGTCGGCGGGGTGATTTTGGCGCTGTTTGGCCGGCAGCAGGGGGATGGCGGCCTGGAGGGCATAGAGGCAAAAATCCTGCCCCGGGGGCAAAGACAATTTACCGCCGTGCAAGTAAAAGCGGTCGCCTACCTGCATCTGGCAGGTACAGGTGCCGTTGATGGCTTCCACGACTATGGTCAGGTCGTATAACTCAAAATGGTCTGCACTCATATTTACTTGCCGTTGGCTGCCGGTTGCGTGATGTGGGGCAGCACTTCTTTGCCCAGCAATTCTAATCCAGCCTGCGTACTCAGGCCATGCGGCGTGCCAAACTCTACCCGGTCGGCTCCTGCGGCAAAGATGGCGTCTGCCTGGGCGATGACGTCGCGCGGTGTACCGGCAAAAGCGAAGCGGGCCAGCAGATCATCGGAGATGTAACCAGCCGCACGGCCAAAATCGTAGGATTGCACGGCCGTTTTCAGGCCGGCCACCAGCTCCGGGTCCAATGTCAGGGTAGGGTCCAGTTCGGCCACCACCGGCAGATAGAGGGCCACTTCGCGGCGGGCCAGGTCACGGGCGGCACGGCCGTCTTCGGCCACCACTGTCACGGCGCCAAGCACTATGCCCACCTCTGGCCGGTTAATGGTCGCTCGCAGCCAGGCAACCACGTTCGGATTGGCCGAGCCGCCCAGCTTCACTTCCTGCACCATGTCGCGGCAGGCGGTGATGGTGCGTGCGCCCCAGGTGCCCAGCAGGATGGGGATGTCGGGCCGGTGGATGGTCCAGCGCAGGGAATCGCCGCCGGCCAGGGAGAAGTAGTCACCCGGCAGCGGTTCGGTGGACTGGTGGAGCAGGTGGCGCACGCAGGCAAGCGCTTCGCGCAGTGCCGCAATCGGGTGAGGGGGATTAAGACCAACAAAGTCCAGCCAGGCGCCGCGCGCGATACCGAGGTAAGCACGGCCGTTGCTGGCCTCGTCCAGCAGAGCGATATTGCCGGCCATGTTGATGGGATGGCAGGTGAAGGGATTAACGGCCGTAGGGCCAAGCCTCACGCGGTGTGTATGGCGGGCCATTTCCAGCAGCGGCAGCCACGCTGGCTGGTACAACATATCGTTGTAAACCGTTACCACATCAAACCCATACGTCTCGGCTTGCTGCGCCAGGGGGCCATAGTCGCGTAACGGCTTGTTGGTCTGGAAGGCAATAGAAATCATAGGTTTCAGGCTGTCGAATCACCGAAGCGCTGGGCAGAGCGGGCGCGGGCTTTGGCTGCTTCCGTTTCTCGATCGCGCGGCGGAGCGCTGGTAGATAAGGCCGCCAGCAGCTGCTGCGTGGCCGCCGCCACCTGATCCACAGCCTGCTCAAAGGCTTCCTGGTTGGCCTGTGATGGCTGATGGTAGCCGCTGACTTTGCGCACGTACTGCCGTGCGGCGGCACGTATCTCTTCGTCTGTAGCCGGGGGATCAAAGTTGAATAAGGTCTTGATATTGCGGCACATAACTGCCTCCTTTGCACTCGGCAAACTCTTAAACTGCGTTTCTCTTTCCCCCGATCTTCCCCTAAATGCCTCTTGTGACAACAAAATTACCGTATAATGCCACTATTTAGACCCTATAACGACCAATTTTGCCCCCTTTTTCTTGACAAGCCTTCTGTCCGGGCATATCATAGGTTCTCTGTAACATAGCTTACATGGAGCCGTTAAGAATTCTGTAGGATCTGTCTTATAAGTCCCCCGGTTACCGCGCCCAACGTCTATAGGAGGAGGTTGGTTTTGTTTTGACTTGTGGTAACCGCCGGCAAATCAATTCCCGTTTTACGGGAAGTGGAAACCCTATCTCTTTCTTGGAGGAGAATAATGTTTAAACGTAATCGAATGATTGTGTTGCTGTTAATCGTTCTTGTGGTGGGGCTCGTAGCAGCATGCCAGCCCCAGACACAAGAAGTCGTTAAAGAAGTCCCCGTTGAAGTTACTCGTATTATCACTGAGACCGTCACGGAAGAAGGGCAGTCGGTGGAAGTGACCCGTGTCGTGACCGAGGAAGTCGTCGTCACGGCAACTCCTGCACCTGAACAGCAGGTGAGCCTGGTTGCGCCGCATCCAGACACCTATACCTGGCTGACCTATGGTGACATCGACACCATGGACCCCAACCTGGCTTACGACACAGCCAGCGCCAACCTGATCCAAAACGTCATGGAAGGGTTGATTTATTACAATCACACCGATCCCACCAGCTTTGTGCCCCAGTTGGCCACGGAAGTGCCCAGCATTGAGAATGGCGGCATTTCTGAGGACGGTATGACCTATACCTTCAACATTCGCCAGGGCGTGAAGTTCCACAATGGCAATGACTTGACGGCCAGCGACTTTGCCTACACGTTCCAGCGTGGTTTGCTGCAGTCGGATCCCAACGGTCCGCAGTGGCTGCTGTTGGAACCGATCCTGGGCTATACCTCTGGTGACGTGACGGAAAGTATTGCTGACGGCGCTTACGCTGGTGACCGCGATGCGTTGATTGCCAATGCTACACCGGAAGAGTTAACGGCCGTGTGTGAAAACGTCAAAGCCGCCATCGTTGCCGACGACGACGCCGGCACGCTGACCTTCAACCTGGCCCAGCCTTGGGGTCCGTTCCTGGCAACCGTGGCCCAAACCTGGGGCATGGCCATCGACAAAGAATGGGCCATGGATAATGGCGCCTGGGACGGCAGCTGCGATACCTGGATCAACTACTACGCACCCGGCTCGGAGAATGACGAACTGACCGGCATCATCAATGGTACCGGCCCCTACATGCTGGATCATTGGACACCCGGCGTGGAGTACGTCCTGGTTGCCAATCCCAACTACTGGCGCCCCGAAGGCGAACCCTTGTGGGAAGGCGGCCCCAGCGGTCAACCCCGCATCCAAACCGTCTTTGTGCAACTGGTCAACGAATGGGGTACACGCTTTGCCTCCTTGCAGGCTGGCGACGCGGAAGAGGTAACTGTGCCTCCGGAAAACCGGCCGCAAATTGACGAAATGGTGGGTGAAATCTGCAATTTCCGTACCCTGGAATGCACCCCCACCGAAAATCCCAACGGTTCCATCCGCAAATGGAGTGACCTGCCCAATCCCAGCCGTACCGACGTCTTCTTGAACTTCGACGTGGCTGTTGATGACCAGGGTAAGAATCCTTACATCGGCAGCGGGCAGTTGGATGGCAACGGCATTCCGCCGAACTTCTTCTCGGACATCCATGTGCGCCGTGCTTTCAACTACTGCTTCGACTATGACACCTACATCTCGGAAGCGCTGAATGGCGAAGGTGTCCGCAACAATGGTCCCATCATCCTGGATATGCTCGGTTACAATCCGGATGGTCCGATGTATGAGTTTGACCTGGACAAATGTGCGGAAGAACTGGCGGCGGCCTGGGACGGCGCTTTGCCGGACACCGGTTTCCGCTTGCAGGTAGCCTTCAACACCGGCAACACCACGCGGCAAACCATCGGTGAAATCCTGCAAAACAGCATGTCGCAAATCAATGACAAATACCAGGTAGAAACCGTAGGTCTGCCCTGGCCGACCTTGCTGGCCGCTTTCCGCGCCAAGCAGCTGCCGGTGGCCGTGAGTGGTTGGGTGGAAGACATCCATGACCCGCACAACTGGGTGCAGCCATTCACCGTCGGCACGTATGCCGGGCGGCAGAATCTGCCGGAAGACCTGAAAATGCAGTTCCAGGAACTGGTGAATTCTGGCGTAGCGGCAACGGATGCTGCGGAACGCGAACAGATCTACTATGACCTGCAGCAACTGCACCACGACGAAGCGATCCAGATTACCCTGGCGCAGATTACCGGCGCGCGCTATGAGCAGCGTTGGGTACAAGACTGGTTCTACAATCCTATTATTAACGGTGGTTACTATTACGCTTACGGACTGGCCACTGAATAACGTCGCACGGCCGTAATCTCCTTAGTAACAACAACCTCCTCCCTCCAAGTGGCCCCGCAATCGGGGCCACTTTTATTTTGTCTGGCTGCACCTCTTGACGCTTAAATCATGGCCTGCTAGCATGGGTCTATATCCCTATGTTCCACTGAACCCAGGTTCTTGGGTGTGATAGACGGCCGTTACCGAACGAGGCAGCATGTCGATCAAATATGCAATCTTAGGCTTTCTCAGTCACCAGCCCCTGACGGGTTATGACCTTAAAAAAATGTTTGCTGATTCCATGACCTTTTACTGGTCCGGTAACAACAACCAGATTTACCGCACCCTTGTTGATTTGCACCGCCAGGGGTTGGTCAGCCAGGAGATGGAGCATCCAGCCAGTGGGCCGTCGCGCAAGATCTACACCATCACCGACAAGGGATTGGCCGACCTGAAGCAGTGGGTCGTTTCTTCGCCGGAACTGCCGGAACTGCGCAACCGCTTCCTGATGCAGCTGGCCTGGGCCGACCAGTTAAAACCGGAAGAATTGGCCGACCTGATCAACCAGTACGAAGCTGAAGTGCAAAGCAAGCTCCTGTTGGTGCAGGATTACAGACAGCGCAACCCCAACGCCCCGGATCGTACCCCGCGCGAAGAATATCTGTGGCAGATGATCATGCAGAACTGGGAAGCCTATTACGAACACGAACTGACCTGGGTGTGCCAGCTTCGCGCCGGATTGAGCGACGAACAGGGGAGCCAACCCCTTACGCTGTAAGGACAGGCTTTAGACAAAGCGGCCATAATAGTTTCCAAACAACGACAAAACGCGAGACGTTCTATGAAAATAAGATTGTTTTTCTGGCTGGGGCTGCTGCTAGGCAGCGCCGGACTCTTTCAGCCTGCGGCGGCCCAGACAGCACCTGCCGACGGCCGTCAGCTGCGTGACATCCCCGTCTTTGCCGCCGAAAAGAATGGCCAGTGGGCCGGTTCCGGCCAGGGCATGACTTTGGAAACCATCGGCGAGGGGGGCAACGCTTCGCTGCCGGTAGATGAAAGTGAACGTTTCAACGATTTGCCCTCTTACCGGGTTAACGTGGCGGGCGAAAACGGCTGGTGGAGCTTTATCCTGGCGGGGCATGACTGGGAGTCCTACAGCATTGCCCCCTACTACGCCAACGGGGCGCTGGAGTTTAACGTCAAAGGCGGGGCCGGTGAAGAAGACTTTCAAGTTTCGATCAGCGACATTGAATACGGCCGTGATCCGCTCTCCTTACCCTCCACCAAAATTCCCCTTTCCAGCCTGCTAACTGTCAGCGAGGAGTGGCAGCACGTGCGCATTCCCCTCACGGCGCTGCTGCCTGATCCCGGCGGTTTTAATCTGGACCAGATGTACACCGTCGATTTTGCCAGCGTCAACGGCAGCCCCATGACTTTCTGGCTCAACGACATCAAGTTCACTTCGCCCGATCCGGAACCGGGCTTCCCGCCCATCAAAGTCAACCAGTTAGGTTATCTGCCGGACGCGCCCAAAACTGCTTGGGTAAGCGGCTTTGCCGATGAACTGCAAGCCCAACCCGGCGACAAGTTTGAAGTGCGTGAACTATTGGGCAACCGGGTGGCTTATGAAGGCGAACTGGCGTTGGCGGCTGAGGAAGACCCGGTCGTTTCCGGCGAGCGCATTCTGGCGGCTGATTTTAGCGAGCTAACCGCCCCGGGCGACTATTACCTGGCGCTGGACACGCCGCGCGCGGACCGTTCGCCGGCCTTCACCATTGGCGATGATGTTTACGGCCGTCTCCTGACCCATGCGCAACATTACTTCTACCTGCAGCGCTCCGGCTTGGCTCTGGAGGCGCAGTATGCCGGGCAGTTTGCCCGCGGCGCCGGTCATTTACAAGACGCTTCGGCCCAGTTTCGCTCCGGCGCGTTGGCGCCGCGCAACGT
Source organism: Ardenticatenaceae bacterium (assembly GCA_020634395.1). GTDB lineage: Bacteria > Chloroflexota > Anaerolineae > Promineifilales > Promineifilaceae > Leptovillus. The sequence goes on from JACKBU010000030.1 coordinate 43,685, forward strand.
GGCCGGCGGCTGGTACGATGCCGGCGATTTTGGCAAATATGTGAACGCGGGAGCTACGGCCGTTTCCGACCTGCTCTGGGCCTACGAATTATTCCCCAACCAGTTCCCCGACAACCAGAACAACATCCCCGAAAGCGGCAACGGCCTGCCCGATTTACTTGATGAAGTGCAGTGGGAACTGGATTTTATCCTGAAGATGCAAGACCCGGAATCCGGCGGCTTTTACCATATGGTCCAGCCGACCGAAGACGGGACCATTCCGGCGGCGCGCGGCACGCGCTATATTGAGGACGTGGCCGACGGCCGTGAGAATGTGCGCCCCACCAGCACCACAGGCAGCGCCGTGGCTGCCCTGGCCCACGCTGCGCGGATCTACGCGCCCTTCGACGCTGAATACGCCGCCATCTTGCAGTCAGCTGCCGAATCCGGCTGGGCTTACCTGGCGGCCAATCCCGGCGGTGTAGCCCCCGTTCCCGGCCCTTACAGCGACGACGATGACAGCGACGACCGTTTTTGGGCCGCGGCGGCGCTCTATCGCCTGACGGGTGGCGCGGTTTACGGGGATTATGTCAAGGCCGTTTACCAGGACGTGCCCACTTTTTTCACCACGGAAACGGACAACGCCTACGGCGTGGGCTTGATGGGCATGGTCGGCTGGCTGAACTATGCCTACAGCCAGAACCCCGATCCGGAAGTGATGGCCTACTTTGCCGATATTTTCACCGGCTGGTCGGCGCGAATGGCCGAGCGCTGGCAGGCCTCACCCTGGAAGCTGACGCTGCTGGACGAAGATTTCTACTGGGGCAGCAACTACGTCACCCTGACCACGCCGCTGGTGATGCTGGTGGGTGCACGGGCGCTGGGATTGGATGACAGCACGGCCGTTGCCATCTCCCAGGACGCACTGAACTATCTATTGGGCGCTAATCCGCTGCGCTTCAGCTACGTTTCCGGCTACGGCGAAGACAGTCTGCGTAATCCGTTCTCGCAGCAGTGGAGCAACGACGGGGTGCCCGATGTGCCGCCCGGCATTTTGGCCGGCGGGCCAAACGCCTATAACAACTCGCTGCTCTTCTCCAATTTTGCCGGTAAGCGCTACGTCGACAGCCAGGCAGCCTGGTCGACCAACGAACATACGATTTACTGGAACTCAGCGTTGGTGTTTCAGGCGGCTCTGGCGGCGCAGTTAGCCCATCCGGCAGGGCTGGCTCCGGCGCAGCCGGTGGGCAGTGTGCAGGCCACGGCCGTGGCTGAACTGCCGCCAACGGCCGTGCCGGTAGTGGAGGAAGCAGCGGCAGGGGAAACGGCCGTGGCCCCACTGCCGTCCCCACCGACAGAAGCACCGGCTCAGGTCTCCCTCTCTCCGGCGCTCACGGTCACACTCTATGCCTTGATTGCTCTGAACGTGCTGCTGCTGCTCGGTATTGTCGGGCTGGTGGTTTATCTGCGGCGCATTCTGGCCCGGCTGCCCTGATGAGCAGGCTGAAGCTTGGCCGGTCGTAAGAGACTGCGGTGAGGCTTATTCGTTGGCGTTGGCAGCCTTCGACCAGAAGGCGTCGACAGTCTCGATCGTCTTGGCGAGTTGCTCCCAATGCGGCAAGCCAAGCGTGGGCACAATCCGGACCGCCCGGACCTGTTCATTATCTGCCAGCAGTTCGGGCAGCAAATCGAAGTCCACGTAAAAGTCCTGGTCGTACAGAATCAGAACGGGTAAGGACAACGGCCTGTACAGGCGATCCAGCGCGTTTTGGGTAAACAACTGCCCGCTAATAAAATAAAGTGGAACGTTTTTCGCTCCCGGTTGGTGAGAGGTGGCATACCCATAGTCAGTTAACTCTTCTGGCACATCTCCCACAAAGCTTTTGCTCAGATAAAAACGCACGCTCAACCGGCTGGCGATCAAATCGAACAAGGCCTGTGACCATAAAGGGAAAGAGAACAGGCGGTAGAGTGAGCTGCCGGCGCTGCTGCGCCCGGCCTGTTCGGTTGCCCGGCCGCTTTTGCGGTCGGTAAAACCGCTGGGGGAAATCATCGTCAGGGAGCGAAACGAGGCGGGGGCGGCCAGGGCAGCCCGGGCCATAAATTCATTGCTCAAAGACAGGCCCACAACGTCGGCCGCCTGGCCCACGACCTGGTCCAGGAACGCCTGTATGGTTTGGGCGAAGAATTCCGCGGTATAGGTGCGGTCGGCTCTGTCGGAAAAGCCGTAGCCGGGCATATCCAGCGCGTATACAGGCCGCTGCTGGCGATAGTGATTGAAGAGTGGTTTCATCTCGATGGCGCTGGCAGCGGCGTTGATGCTGTGGATGAGCACCAGGGGCGTGCCGGGAACGGCCGTGTCCACATAATAGCTCAGCCGTCCGACGTTGGGCAGCTCAACGGTACGCCGCTCGGCTGCCAGGGCTTCCGGCAGCGGCACATCATGATCCACTGCCACCCGGCTGTAAACAATGCCGGCGGCTGCGGCGCTGAGCAGTCCACCTATCAGGCGAGTGCCGCCCCGAAGCGGCCCGTTTTTGCGGTTTTTTCTTTTTTTACTGGTCATCGAACTTCCTCCCAAAAGAAGGGGCGCTATCTCGTTGTTCCACGAGAATACGCCAATAGTTACCGATCAACTGAAGTATGGCGCTGCCACTGTTCAGATTGAATGTAATCCAGCGACTGGTGCCGGAAGTAGGTGTCGTACAGTTCAGCGTAATGGCCGCCCTGTTCCATAAGCTGCTCATGGCTGCCTTCTTCGATGATTTGTCCCTGCCGCAGCACGATGATGCGGTCGGCGGAGCGCACGGTGGAGAGGCGGTGGGCGATGATGATGGAGGAACGGCCGTTCATGATCATATCCAACGCCTGCTGGATTTGCGACTCGGTGAATGGGTCTACGCTGGCCGTAGCCTCGTCTAAAATAAAGATGCGTGGATCCTGCACCAGCACACGGGTCAGGGCTACCAACTGCCGCTGGCCCATAGAAAGCCGCCCACCACGCTCGCCCACCTGGCTGTTCAGGCCGTTGGGCAAAGTTTCCAGCCACTCGCCGCCGCCAATGCGCCGGGCCATAGCCTGGATTTCTGCGTCGCTGGCTTCCGGACGGCCGTAGCGGATATTCTCCGCCACTGTGCCGGCAAACAGAAATGGCACCTGCGAGACAATGCCGAGTTGGTGGCGGTACTGTTCCAGGTTGAAAGCGCGGATGGAACGGCCGTCCACACATATTTCCCCTTCCTGGAACTCATAAAAGCGGGCAATCAGCTTGATGATGCTGGACTTGCCCGCGCCCGTATGACCCACCAGAGCAATGCTTTCACCGGGCTGGATAGTCAGCGAGAAATTGCGCAGCACCTGCTCCTGCTCGGAATAGCGGAAGCACACATCGTCGAAGACGATTTTGCCTTGCAGCACCGGCACAGGCTGGTCGTCGCTCTGCACGACGGCCGATTCGGAATCGATGAGGGCATACACGCGTTCTGCGGCGGCCAATCCCTGCTGGAACTGGCTCCAGAAGGCCGAGAGGTTGATTACCGGGAACCAGAAGCGGTCGACGGTGGAGACAAACAAGTACCAGGCCGCGACGGTGATAACCCCGGCCGCCGTGCTCAGTCCGCCGAAATAAACCAGAACGGCCGTGGCAATGCCGCCCAGCACGTTCAGCACCGGAAAAATGTTGGCCAGCACAAAACTGCGCCGCACATTGATGGTGTATGCCTGCCGGTTCACGTCCATGAACTCGTCGTAGATGGCCTGTTCCTGGCGGAAATTTTTGGCGACGCGGATGCCGGTCACCGATTCCTGGATGGCCTTGTTGACTTCGCCAACGGCGCGCGAACTTTGGCGGGTGACCCGCCGCGCCAGCCGCCGGAAACCCAGCGCCGCCGCTACGATAAACGGTGTCATCACCAGCACCAGCAGGGTCAGCTTCCAATCAATCGTAAACAAGACAACGATGAGGATGAGCGAGGAAGCCAGCTGGTTGATGACGTCGGTGCTGAGGACGATGACTTCGCCAAACTCCTGGGTATCGCTGGTGATGCGGCTAACGACGCGCCCGGAGCTGAACTCGTCGTAGAAAGAGAGGTCTTGCCGGGCGGCGGCGGCGAAGGCGTTATCGCGCATGGCCAGAACCACGTCGGAAATGACTTCGACGGTGAGCTGGCGGCGTACCCAGTTAAGCGCCCATACGGCCACGCCCAGGAAAAAGGCAATCCCAGACAGCACCAGAATGAAGGTGTCGGTACCTTCACTGGCCATTACATCCACGCCGCGGGCCACGATGAGGGGGAAGGCGGCGCTGGCAATGGACATGAGGAACACGGCCGTGATCACCACCGACACTTTGCGTTTGTGGGGCCGGAAATAGGTTAAGATTCGCTGAACGAGTTCTTTGTCGCTGTACTGTCGGTCGTAGGCCTCGCCTTCGAGGCCGCGCATAACTGCTGCCATAGGAGTTGAGAATAGAGACTGGAGACTGGAGATTGTAGATTGGAGATCGACCTCGGGTCTCCACTCTGCAGTTCCCAATCACCGTCCCGCTAAAGGATTCGCTGTCCCAGTAAGGACGCCGCCAATTCTACCGCCAATTCGGCCGTTTTGTTACGGTCGTCCAAAATCGGGTTGATTTCCACGATGTCCAACGACTGCACCCGGCCGCTGTCGCCCAGAATTTCCATCAGCAAATGGGCCTCGCGGTAGCTGAGGCCGCCAGGCACCGGCGTGCCCACCCCGGCCGCTTCGTCCGGGTCCAGGCTGTCCATATCCAGGCTGACGTGCAGCCGGGGAATATGGCGCAGACGATCCAGGGCCTGCCGGGCCACGGCCGCCATGCCCAGTTCGTCGACGTGGCGCATGGTGAAGACGTTGATGCCGCTGGGCAGCAGCCGCTGCCGCTCACCGGCGTCCAGGTCGCGGATGCCGATTTGCACGATGTGCGAGGGCTGGAGCTTGCGGCCCGGATAACCGATGTTGACCAGTGCCTCGTCACCATCCCCTATCAGGGCTGCGACGGGCATACCGTGGATATTTCCGCTGGGCGAGGTCTCCGGCGTGTTGAAATCAGCGTGGGCGTCGATCCAGATAAGGCCGACCGGCTCGTGCTGGGCGGCGGCGGCGATTGTGCCGAGGCTGATGCTGTGGTCGCCGCCGAGAAAGATCGTGAAGTCACCCTGGCGCACACATTCGCTGGCAATGGTGAAGATTTGTTGGCAAACGGCCGTTACCGCCTTAAGCCGTTTGGCGCCTCCTTCGGCTACCTCTTCTTCCGGGTTGGGCACGGCGACATTGCCCTCGTCGAAAACGGTATAGCCCAGCCTTTCTAACCGGGCTTGCAGGCCGGCATACCGGGCGGCGCTGGGTCCCATGTCGACACCGCGCCGGTTCTGGCCCAAATCCATGGGCACGCCGATGATACGAATCGTTCGTTGATTCAAGCAGGTACCTCGTAATTGCCAAAGATGGAAGTGTGGTGAATGTGTACGGCCGTTATTGTGACGTATCTGCCGCTGCAAAGCAACTGAAGTTAGCGGCAAGTGGTTGGTTCCGGGGTTACCGGCTGTGAGGCCCAGCCTTACGAAACCCAGAGTTACTGCGTTCTGTTGATTGTTCTTCGCGGCCTCCTATAATTCGTGGCATGGATACGATTTTATGGCTGCTGCACGGCGCGCGGATGGCCTGGCCCACGGATTGGACGGCCGTGTTTGACCGCCGCGCCCCTTTGTTGATGGAAATTGGCTTTGGCGGGGCGGATTTTTTGGTGAACCTGGCCCGCACCCGGCCAGAGGCCAACGTGATTGGCGTGGAACTGTCGCTGCCCTCGTTGAAAAAGGGGGCCAAGAAGCTGGAAACGGCCGGGCTGGTCAACGGCCGTGTTATCCAGGGCACGGGCCAGCTTGTGCTGTGGGCATTGTGCCAGCCGGACAGTCTCAGCGAGGTGATCATTAACTTTCCCGACCCCTGGCCCAAAGAACGGCATCACGGCCGTCGCCTGATCAACGCGCAGTTCTTGCACTTGCTGGCGACGCGCCTGAAAGTCGGCGGGCAGTTGGACGTGGCGACCGACCACGCCGGCTACGCCGCCTGGATTGCTCGCCACCTGGAGCAGTCGCCCTACTTTGCCAGCCGCCTGGCAAGCCCCTACATCCATGCAGACCCGGATCGGCTGATTACTAAGTATGAACAAAAAGGCTTCGACGAAGGGCGCAGCGGCTATTACTTCAAATGGCAGCGCAACGACACGCCTGCGCCGAATCCATTTCCCACTCCCAAGGAGCTGTCTATGCCCCACGTTATTCTTAATTCACCGCTGAGCCTGGAAGAAATCGGCCGTCGTTTTACCCCGCAAAGCACAAAAGGGGAAAACGTTCACGTTGAACTGCTGGAAGCCTACCAATCGGCCCATGATGGCAAGCTTTTGGTAGAGGCTTACATCAAGGAAGAACCGCTGACGCAGCGTGTAGGGCTAGTCGTTCGCCGCCGCGAACTGGGCGACCTGGTGGTTGGCCTGCACGAGGTGGGCTTTCCGCGCCCCACGCCGGGCGTGCAGCTTGCTGTTGCCTCCCTGGCCCGCTGGGTGGTGGGGCTGGACCCGGCCTCAGCGATTGTGCGCAGCAATGTCAGTGTAGAGAGTAGAGACTGAAGAATCTCCAGTCTCCAGTCTCTAATCTCTACTGACTGGCACAAAGCCTAAAATCGTCGTCGGGAATTTATCCGTGGCCAGCAGGAAGCCGCGCTCGTCCAGGCGCACCAGCCCTTCCCAGTTGCGGGCTTCGTCGTCGGGCAGTTGTAGTTGGATGGGCGGCGCGCCGGTTAGCGTGAGGGCTGCCGCGCCAAGCTGCAATTCCACCAGGCGCTCTACCTGCTCGTGCTGCTGATGGGTGGTTCCCTGACCAAATTGTTGGCTAAGGGGATCCGACAGGGGGCGCAGGTCGGTGTCGCCGGGAAAGAAGTAGTTGATGACCCAGAAACGGCCGTTCTCATCCACGGCCGTCGCATCTGTCACCCGATACTCCAGCGCCGCCATGGGCAGCGTGCCCGCTGCGCCCCCGTCCAGCGTAAACAGGTGGGCCGCCGGGTGCTGATTCAGGGCTGCTCCGTTTACTTCGTACAATGTCACCACCTGCTCGCCGGCCACCAGCAGCGTCTCGTCGGAGGTGTTGCCCCGGTTGCTTTGCGGCGCAATTTCCAGCAGACTGTCGGCGTCGACCGTGATCTGGCTCAAATCTGGCGCGATGGCGCCGCGGACCAGGTAACCCATGGGGCCGTTACGGCCGTCGGCCTCAACCGTCAGATAGACTTCATCCCCGGCGAAGGCGATGGCCTCGTAGCCCTGGAAGCCGGGAATTTTGTCCGCCAGACCAGGCGCAGCGAAGGGAATGGCCTGCGGCGTGAGGGGGCCCGGGGAACGGCCGTCGAGATAATCCAAAATAGCGCTTTTGGGAAGCGCATATAAAAAGCTGCCCTGCCCGGCAAAAGTAGGATACTGCGGCAGCATAATCAGCGTGTCGCTGTACCAGGCCAGCCCGGAAATTTCAGCGTCGGCGCGGGCCAGGGGATTTTGCAGGGGAATGGTGGTGACCGGATGCTCGGCGGGAACAGGCACGGCCGTGGCGGATACGGCCGTAGCCGTTGCTGGCGGCGTCTGTGTGGCCGGGAGGCGCGTGGGGAGGGGGGAAGGCGGGGCAGTGGCTGTGGTGGTGGGCACGGCCGTTGGCGGCGGCACGGCCGTGCGGGTTGCCACAGCCGGCGGTGGCGCGCAGGCCGCCAGCACCCAGACAAGTAACAAGGGCCAAGCGAATAGTTTTTGCCAGATCATGTCTATCCTCATAATAGATTTTTACCTTTTGGCTGCTGTCCCAACTCGTGTGACAACAAGCGTCACAATCATACCATAGGCCGTATTATTCACGATTTCTTCACCGTCGTCGGCGCCGGACTCATGCTACAATCACGTGTCTTGATTGGAACATATGTTCCAATTTAGAGCGGCCCAACGGCTAATTGACCAACCCAAGCAATCAACGAAAGAACCACCAAACCAAGCAACCTGTCTATGACATACAAAAGGTATCGCATGAATTCCGCGCCTATGCGCTTGCGCAAGTTGATCAGCAACCATTACTCGCTGGACGAATTTCGCACCCTGTGTTTTGACCTGGGCGTGCGCTATGACGACCTGGGCGGCGACAGTCTGAATGGTCAGGTGCGGGAGCTTTTGCTGCTGCTGGCTCGCTACGGCCGTCTGGCGGATTTGCTGCAGCTGGTGGCCCTGGAACGGCCGTCTCTTTTGTCGCAAAGCGGCTACGCCGATCAGGCCGAGCTGCTGCGCGCGCTGATCGAAGCGCTGCCCGGCAGTGAAGAATGACGAACGCGGAACGATGAGCGCTGAGGGCTAAGCGGATCGGACGGGTGGCAAGGGTAGGGAGAATCCATTATCATTTCCGGGCAAGCAAAGGAAATAGATAATGCAACAAAACAGCAGCGACGTGTTGATTGTGGGCGGCGGCCCCGCGGGGTTGGCGCTGGCGGCGGCGTTGGGCAATGCCGGGCTGGCCGTCAGCGGCCTGGCTCCAGACGGACCAGACGCGCCCTGGCCAAACACCTATGGCATCTGGCGCGACGAACTGGAAGCGCCGGGACTGACGCCGGATTGGTTGGGCCATCAGTGGCAGGACTGCACGGTTTACGCGAACGGCCGTGAGATTCCTCTCCAGCGCACCTACGGCCTGTTCGACAACCAGCGCCTGCAGGCCGACCTGCTGGCTCGTGGTGAGCGGGCCGGTGTGCAGTGGCAGCGCGGCTTCGCCGGGGAGATTAGGCACACCGGCGGCCAATCCCAGGTGACGACGCGCGACGGCCGTGTCCTGGCCGCGCGTCTGGTAGTGGATGCCAGCGGGCATCATGCCGTCTTTGTGCGCCGCCCGCCCAAAACAGACGTCGCCATGCAGGCCGCTTATGGCCTTGTGGGCCGCTTTTCGCGGCCGCCGGTGCGCCCGCAGCAGATGGTGCTCATGGATTTTCGCAGCGAGCATTTGCCGCCGGAGGAACGCCAGGTGCCGCCCACTTTTTTATATGCCATGGATTTGGGCGACGATGTTTATTTTGTCGAGGAAACCTCGCTGGCCTGCTACCCGGCCATCCCCTACGCGGTGCTGCAGCGGCGGTTGGAGCAGCGGCTGGCTTACCACGGCATCGCCGTGACCGCAGTGCAGCACGTGGAGCACTGCCTGTTCCCCATGAATTTGCCGCTGCCTTACCTGGATCAGCCGGTGATGGGGTATGGCGGCGCGGCCAGCCTGGTGCATCCGGCATCCGGTTACCAGGTGGGGGCGGCGCTGCGTTATGCGCTGGAGGTAGCCCGGGCGATTGCCCAGGCGCTGGATGCGCCGGGGCAGTCGCCGGCGGGGGCGGCGCGGGCCGCCTGGCAGGCCCTGT
>JACKBU010000031.1 GCA_020634395.1 Ardenticatenaceae bacterium
CGCATGCCACATATAGGGTGATCGCAGTGTTTTGACCCCATATCTGGTGCATGCGAATGGGTTTTTGCCTGGCAACCATATACCTGGGCACAAACCCAACAGGAGCTTTTACTGTGAAATGTCCGTATTGCGATAATGACAAAACCCGGGTCATCGATACCAGTCACGACAGCCGCGGCGGCACCCGCCGGCGCCGGGTTTGTGATCATTGCGGCCAGCGATTTAGCTCGTATGAACGGCCGATCCTGGCTACCCCCCTGCTGGTAAAGCGTGACGGCACACGGGAAGAGTTTTCCCGCGACAAGGTGTTGTCTGGCATTCGGGTGGCCTGCGCCAAGCGACCGGTAGCCGCCGCCGACATTGAGCACATCGCCGGAGAAATTGAAGCCGAACTACAGCAGCTAGGACGTGCAGAAGTGCCAAGCCGTCTCGTGGGCGACAAAATCATTGCCAAGTTAAAAGACCTGGATGAAGTCGCCTACATTCGCTACGCCATCGTCTATCTGGGTCTCGACGACCTGGAATCCATCCGCACCGAAATCGATCGTCTACTACAGACCAAGTAATTTAAGCCCGGATTGTTTCTGGGTTTGTGCGTGGTCTGTTCTGCATATTTGTGTCCGATACCTTTATCTCATGTTGGAAGGAGCGTATTCATGTCTGAAAATCAAGGCGCGTCAGTTCAGTTCGCACAAGAAGCAACCCCCAAGAAAAACGGCGCTAACGGTAAAAATGGTTCCAATGGCATCCGTAATATTGAGGCAAACAGCATCTACTTTAAGGTGGCTGTGCCCAAACAAATTGTAAAGCGTGACGGCCGTATCGTCTCTTTCGACGCCAAACGCATTCAAGTCGCCCTGGAACGCTGTTTTGCCAGTCTGGACAATCCGCCCAAAACCTCCGTCGAAGACCTCACCCAGCAGGTCGTCAACGTCGTCGCCGCCAAATATGACCTCCCCACCGTTGAAGGCGTGCAAGACATCGTCGAAATGGCCCTGCAAGCCGCCGGCGAATACGAAGCAGCCAAACACTACATTCTCTACCGCGCCGAGCACGCCAAAATGCGCGTGCGCCGCCCTGTGCCCGAAGAAGTCCGCCGCGCCTTTGCCGAGTCAGACCACTACTTCCCCACACAACTGCAAAAATTCCAGTTCTACGACAAATATTCGCGCTTTAGCTATGAACTAGGCCGGCGCGAAACCTGGATCGAAACCGTCGACCGCGCTGTCGACTTCATGAAAGAGCTGTCCGATTACCGCCTGCCCGCAGAAACCTACGAGCGCCTGCGGCAGGGCATTTTGAATATGCAAGTGATGCCTTCCATGCGCCTGCTGGCCATGGCCGGGCCGGCCGCCCGCCGCAACAACATCGCCCTCTACAACTGCTCCTATATGCCGGTAGACAGTATTGATTCATTCGTCGAGGCGCTGATCATTTCCATGAGCGGCTGCGGCGTGGGCTTTTCGGTTGAACGGCAGTACGTGGAGCAGTTCCCGCGCATTGCCCGCCAGAAAGGACACCCGCCCCAGACCTTTGTCGTGCCCGATTCATCTGAGGGTTGGGCAGAGGCCGTCCGCACCGGCATCACGGCCTGGTTTGAAGGGGAAGACGTGGTGTTTGATTATTCCGAGGTGCGTCCGGCCGGAGCGCCGCTGCGGGTGAAGGGCGGGCGCGCCTCCGGGCCGGAACCGCTGCGCAAGATGCTGGACTTTACGCGCAACCGGATTTTGTCCAGGCAAGGCGGATTTTTACGGCCGTTAGACGCCCACGACATTATGTGCGCCGTTGGCGATGCGGCCGTATCCGGCGGCGTGCGGCGCACCGCCATGATTTCGCTCTTCGATTACGACGATCTGGAAATGCTGCACTGCAAGGATGGCGACTTCTGGCGCAACAACAGCCAGCGCTGGAATGCCAACAATTCGGCTGTGTGGCCGGAGCGCGAACTGTCGCAGACAGAAATCACGCGTTTTGTGCTGGATATGGTGGAATCCGGGCGCGGCGAACCGGGCATCTTCAACCGCAAAGCGGCCATCGAAAACCGGCCAGCGCGGCGTAAAGCGACGGCCTTTGGCACCAATCCCTGCGGCGAGATTTTGTTACGGCCGTATCAATTCTGCAATCTCACCAGCGCCGTCTCCCGCTTCGACGACACGTATGAAACCCTGAAAGACAAGGTAGAGATGGCGGCGATCGTCGGCACGATCCAGTCGATGGCCACTTATTTCCCCGGCCTGCGGCCGCAGTGGCAGCAAAACTGCATGGAAGAGCGCCTGTTGGGCGTAGATCTGAACGGCCAGATGGACAGCCCGGCGGCCCAAGACCCGGAAATTCAACTGAAGCTGCAGCAGGTCGCCGTGGAAACCAATCGGGAGTATGCGGCGCTGTTGGGGATTAATCAGTCAACGGCCGTGACCTGTGTAAAACCGTCCGGTAACTCCTCCCAACTACTCAACTCCTCGTCCGGACTGCACGCTCGCTGGGCCAACTATTACATTCGCAATGTACGCGTTGGCGCCCATTCTCCCGTTTGCAAAGTCCTGCAAGATGCCGGCGTGCCGATGGATCCGGAAAACGGCCAGACCCGCGACAACGCCAATACCTGGGTCGTCCACTTCCCGGTCAAATCGCCGGAAGGCGCGCAAACACGCAACGACCGCACTGCCCTGGAACAGTGTGACTTTTGGCTGCAAAACAAAGTGAACTACACCGAACACAATCCCAGTGTCACCATCACCTACCAGCAAGATGAAGTACTGGACATTATCCGCTGGATCTGGGAGCACCAGGATAAAATCGGTGGCATGGCCTTTCTGCCCAGCTTCGATGCTCAGTACGATCAAATGCCCTACGTGGAAATCGGCAAAGATGAGTACGAACAACTGGCCGCGAAATTCCCCGAAATCGACTTTTCCAAGATTTACCGCTATGAGGAAGAAGACCTGACGACAGCGGCACAAGAGTTTGCGTGCCTATCGGGTCAATGCGATATTTAATCTCGTCAACCTACAGTCTCCAGGGGAACTGACCCTGGAGACTGTAGGAAGTGATTTCCCGCGTTTAACGAATAGGAAAATAGTAACTTCTGTCTTAAGTTTGCCCATCTATATTGAAACTTGTATTGACACGCTTTTTCAGATTCGGCATAATAACTCCTGATACTATATTTTACCCCCCATACCACGGAGCGATCTCGTCGTGGGTGACAAGGAGATAGGGAAATGGAAAATTCACAGCAGCCATCTAAGGGACTACAAAGCAGCCCCAACAAAACAAACATCAAGCTATACGAAGCCCCGGCTGTTATTTACGAGGGTCTCATTACCACCCGCGCAGGTACGCCCACTGGTAGTGGCGCCAGCAGCGACAACGCCGTTGACCCCGCTGATTTGTTTGGGAACTAACGACAAGTAAACGGCCGTCTCACTAAAATTTCCCTTTTAAATCAAAAAGCCTGTGCTATTGAGAGCACAGGCTTTTTTCTGGTTTTAGGGCAGGTCGCCAGGATTGGGGAAGGGCCACTCCCTGAAGTCCACCATACAGTCATCCGTATCGCGCCAGTAGGGCAAACGTTCCAGGCTGGCATTTAGCAGGCTAACCAGTGGACAGCTTGCCATGCCCGGATAATTACCAGCGCCATAGGCCAGCACATCTACCGCCTGATCCTGCGCATTGCGTAAAATAACTTCATCGCCCAGATTGCCTAACTGCAAAAACGTCGCCGGATCGCCCCACGTGGGATCGTCCAGGAGATCGGGCACCAGGGGAGTGGTGTTTAGAATCTCGAAGTCAGGGTAGTGGCCGAACTCGGCGAAGAAGTCTGCGGCGGCGGTGGCAACCACCAAAGTCTGATCACGGCCGAGAATTGTACCGGGCGGGAAACGGCGCACGTCTTCAAAATCGGTGCGGTTTACAGCGTCGCCCAGGCTGTAGCTGCTAATATCCCACACAAACGGGGTGGGGTTCACCAGCTCAATAAACTCGGTGGTATCCTGGCCGGGGGGATCATAAAGCACTTCGCTGATGAGCAAATGGTCGGCAGGACCAATGAAATTGTTCATCATAAGGGGTAGATAAACGCGATGCGGCCAATCGCTGATGAACAGGCCGGACAGCAGATCAAACATGGCGTCGGACTGGATTTGCAGGGCCAGCTCGCGGTTGTCTTTGTGGGATTGTTCGGACCCGTTTAGGCTGCCCACGTGGACGTAGCCACGGCCGTTTACCCGCACCAGCACCATTTTGTTATGAATTCCCAAGCCGGTCGGATTGCCCAGGGCACAGGTCAGATGCAAGTGTTCTGTCCGCGCCAGGGTGGTCACGTAGTCGCACGTTGCCTGGTTGCTGGTGGGACTGGAGGGGTCGTCGAAGTAGCTGTCCAGCAGCAGGCGGACGTCGGCGCCGCGGCGGGCGGCGGCAATGTACGCCTCCAGGCGCGGATTTGGATCGGTTAGCGGCGAGCCGCCGGCGGTAGGCCCCCAATACGGCCGTTCATACAACTGCTCCACCCACACCTTATCCCCCGGCCCGGCCTGGTTGACCAGTCCCAACAAACCATCCACGTCACGCAGGCTGTTTTCCGGCGATTGAATAATCTCCAGGGGAAAGGCGCCGGAAAAACCCGCGGCCTGCGCGTAACGCACGCTATACGTGATGCCGCCCGTGGCCGTAACGGGCACAAAGCCGGGCGACGGCAGCCAGTCGGTGGTGGGCGACCAGCGCCAGATGTCGGCGTGGTGGACGGGATCGAAATCATGATTCCACAACGACTGTAAATGCTCCACGACCGACGGCGCATCGGTCAGCAGCACGACGCCGCGCCGCCCCCAGGTGCCATCAGATTTGTCGTCGTTGGGCAGGCTTTCTGGCGACAGGTTCTGGCTGCTGACCACGGCCCACTGGTCGTCCAGCAGCATGAGCTTGGCGTGCAGATAGCCGTAACGGTCGTAAATGTTGGCCGGGGCATCGTTGATCATGAACCAGCACTGCCCGGCTGCCTGCTCCAGCGCCCGGCACAGGTATTTCTCCTGATCGGTCACGCCGCCAGCGGGACCGCCTTCCAGCAGCAGCGTCACGGCCACGCCGCGGTTGGCAGCACGTATGAGGGCGTCGCTGATGGCTACGCTTTCCAGGGTCAGCGTCTCGATGCGGATGCTGCTCTGGGTGTGGTCGATCTGGCGGACGAGGGCTTCGTAGGCGTTGTCCGGGGCGATGGCCAGGGTGATGACGGCCGTTTCCGTCACCTGTGTCGTGAAGAAGTAGGCGTCCAGATCCCAGCCAGGGTAACGCACTTTACGCCCGTTCACCACGTCGTCGGCCGTCTGCGCCCAGTCGGCGGCCGTATCGGTGTCGGCGACGGGGCGGCCCGTGGCCTGATCGCGCCTGCGGTAGAGAATCTGGCCGGCCTGGGCCAGGCTGCTGCCGGTGTAGGGACGCAGCGCCGCGCCCGACCAGCCCACCTGCCCGGTATTGCCGCCTTCGTAAACCAGCACGTCGATCAGGATGCCGGCGGCGTTACGCAGCAGCACTTCGTCGCCATCGTTGGCGAAGCCGGGCCACGTGCCGCCCAGGGCCGGCACGGCCAGGACGCCGGGCGTACGGGCCAGGTCCGGGGCGTGACCGAACTGACGCTGAAAGGCGGCAGCGTCGTTGGTCAACCACACGGCCGTTTGCGGCAGCAGGATGGTGTTGGCCGGGATAACGGCCGTGGCTGAACCATCACTTATCTGCCAGCCGCCCACGTCTACCGGCTGGCTGCTGACGTTGCGCAGGGCGATGGCCTCGTCCAGCAGCCCTTCGTAGCCGTCGTAGTAGGCAGCGTCGATGACCACGTCGCGGCTGTTGATGACGGTGACGGCCGTGGCCTGGTTGTTGCTGGTGCTGGTTTCGGTGGTGGTGGTGGCGGCCTGGATGGTGTTGGTGAGAGCGCCGGAAACGGCCGTGTCCAACGTGGTTGTCAGGGTGAACTGGACGTCGGCTTGCGCGGGCAAATCGCCTAACTGCCAGACCAGCGTGTGGGCATCTGGCCGGGTGAGGGGGTAGCTGCTGCTGTGGGCGACGTAGGTAAGGCCGGCGGGCAGGCTGTCTGTGAGAATGGTTTGTACGGCCGTCAGGTCGCCCACGTTTTGCACCCGGATTTGATACACGACCGTTGTCTCCGGCGCTGCAATCGCCGGACCAGTTTTTCCCAACACCACGTCGGCCGCAGGGGGAAGCTCGCATGCCATAAATGATGCCCCATTTAAACACGTGCCCGGAGAGAAACGCGCTCCGCCGGAACCCGGGGCGCTCATATGTTTGATGAGAGGAGTGCCCGTTAGATCAGGGCTGCGGGTGAGGGATTGGTTGTCGCCGCCTTCGCTGCCGTAGGTGTAGGCGGTGACGGCCGTCTGGCTGAGGTCATACAGGGTGACGGTGTCGCCGCCGTTGTTTAAGCCCAGGCTGCTGGCCGTCTGCACGAGGCTGCCGCCAAAATCCCCCGTGGGGTTTCCCCCGCCGAACACGATCACGGCACTGCCGGGCGGTAGGGCGGTTCCCGGGGGAAACGTGTACCGCAAGCCCACGGCGTCGTGGAGCGTCCAACCGCTGATGTCGAGCAGGGCCGCGCCGGTATTGACCAGTTCTACAAACTCGTCGTCGTCGGAACTGACGACGCCGTCGCCGTTGGCGTCGCCCTGGACGGTGTCCGGGTCGGCGTGGATTTCGTTGATGATAATAGGGGAATCGGCGGGGGCGGCGACGGCCGTGTGCGCCTCCACATCCCAAAGGGACAGGACCATCCAGACCGGCACGATGACGATCAACAATAAGCAAACCACACGTTTCAACATAGCACCCTCCTTGGTTAGTGCGGATTGTTGCGGGCAGATGGGGTATCTGCCACGAACAGGTTGTCAAGTATCTGGAAATTCTTTTGATTTTGTGCCGCTGTAAACCGGCTTATCTACAGAACAACGATCTTGTTTATAGAAGATGTGCGGGGGAAATTCAAGCGGGTATGGGGGGAAATTGGGACTAGTGGACGGCCGTTTGGGCCAGATTGGCGCGTTTTCCTGCGTAGCTATTCTAAATCTTGGGCAAAAACGGCCGTAAACTGGCTGAAATCTTGCAATGCAGGTCGGATACTGTCATGCAAAATCTGGTAATCAATCTCTTCGTAAAGGTGTACCAACACATTGCGCATTCCGGCCGCATTTTGCATACGCTCCGCTAAATCGCGGGGCAGTAACCCATGCTCCCCTGCCAGACGAAACGCTTCTCGGTAAGAATCGGGGGCCACATCCATCTCCGCCAGCTTATGAAACAGGATGTCGGTGGCAGTCGCTACTAACAGCTCAAGCAGCCGTTCGAGCTTGTAATGCTCGGCCTCAACCTCGGCCAGCGTGGCGTTTTCATATGGGGCCAAATCGATGAGCAGTTGGCGCAGGTAGAGGAGCTTGCGGAGCAGTACGTCAGGAGCCATAGGGATTCTCTTTGATGAATTGTTGCAGTCGTTTATACGCGGCGCGGCGGAAGGGCAGGCTGTCGTTATAGGCATGCCAGAGGCGAGAGCGTTCCTTAAGCCACAATTCGGGTTCGCGTTGGAAGAGTAAACGGCCGTGTTTCACAATCTCAAAACCCAACACCGGGTCCAAATCTGGCGACACAATAACCAGACTGACGTCTTTGTCCAACAGCCGCTCCAACTCCATTACCCACTGCAGCTTTTGTGCCGCCGTCAGAGGTTCAGCCGGCCAGACAGCCAGATCCACATCGCTATGGGCATGGGTTCGCCCGGTCGCCTGCGAGCCAAACAAGACACACAACCGCACCGGCCGGCTTTCGCACCAGGTCTGCACCGGCAAAAAAGGTTCTGGACAATCTATTTCGTAAACGCTCATATCGTCAAATCATACCACACTCTAGCTCATCACATATTCCGCCTATACTGCCCGCCCACCGCATACAACGCCCCCGTAATCTGCCCCAGCGAGCAGACCTTCACCGCTTCCATGAGGGCGGCGAACATGTTTTGATTGCGCACGGCCGTTTCCTGCAACCCCTGCAACTGCGCCGCCGCCTGCTCCGGCTGCCGCGCCTGCAGCGCCTGCACCTCGGCAATCTGCCGCTCCTTCTCCTCGGCCGTCGCCCGAATCACCTCGCGCGGCACAATCGTCGGCGACCCCTCATCCGACAGGAAGGTATTCACACCAATGATCGGCAGGTCGCCGGAATGCTTCAAGCTCTCATAGTAGAGCGATTCCTCCTGAATTTTGCCGCGCTGGTACATCGTCTCCATCGCCCCCAGCACGCCACCCCGCTCCGTGATGCGGTCAAACTCTGCCAGCACCGCCTCCTCCACCAGATCGGTCAATTCCTCGATAATGAACGCGCCCTGCAGTGGATTCTCGTTCTTCGCCAGCCCCAACTCCTTGTTGATGATCAGCTGGATGGCCATTGCCCGCCGCACCGATTCCTCCGTGGGCGTGGTGATGGCCTCGTCGTAGGCGTTGGTGTGCAGCGAATTGCAGTTGTCGTAGATGGCGTACAGCGCCTGCAAGGTGGTGCGGATGTCGTTGAAGCCAATTTCCTGGGCGTGCAAGGAACGGCCGCTCGTCTGAATGTGGTACTTCAACTTCTGCGCCCGCTCGTCGGCCCCGTACTTGAGCTTCATCGCCTTCGCCCAGATGCGCCGCGCCACCCGGCCAATCACCGCGTATTCCGGGTCCATACCGTTGGAGAAAAAGAAGGAGAAATTATGCGCAAACGCGTTCACGTCCATGCCCCGCGCCAGGTAATACTCCACAAAAGTGAAGCCGTTCGCCAGCGTAAAAGCAAGCTGGCTGATGGGATTGGCCCCCGCTTCGGCGATGTGATAGCCGGAGATGGAGACGCTGTAAAAATTGCGCACGCGGTGGTCGATGAAGTACTGCTGGATGTCGCCCATCAGCCGCAGGGCGAATTCGGTGGAGAAGATGCAGGTGTTTTGCGCCTGGTCTTCTTTGAGGATGTCGGCCTGGACGGTGCCGCGCGCGGTGGACAGGGCGCGGGCCTTGATGTCGGCGTATACGTCCGGCGGCAGCACCTGGTCGCCGGTTAGACCGAGCAGCAGCAGCCCTAAGCCGTCGTTGCCTTCGGGCAGGTCGCCGTGGTAAGACGGCCGTTCCAATCCCCGCGCATCATACAATTCCCGCTTCTTCTCTTCCACCACATGCTCCAGCCCGTGTTCGCGGATGTAGAGTTCGCACTGCTGGTCAACGGCCGTATTCAAGAAAAACGCCAGCATCGTCGGCGCGGGTCCGTTAATCGTCATGCTCACCGACGTGGCCGGGTCGCAGAGGTTGAAGCCACTGTACAGCCGCTTGGCATCATCCAGGCTGGCGATGGAGACGCCGGAGTTGCCCACCTTGCCGTAAATGTCCGGGCGGTGCGCCGGGTCTTCGCCATACAGCGTCACCGAATCGAAGGCCGTGGACAGCCGCCGGGCGGGCATGCCCAGCGAAACGTAGTGGAAGCGTTTGTTGGTGCGCTCCGGGCCGCCTTCCCCGGCGAACATGCGCGTCGGGTCTTCGGCGGTGCGCTTGAAGGGGAAGACGCCGGCCGTGTAGGGGAATTCGCCGGGCACGTTTTCTTGCAGCACCCAGCGCAAAATGTCGCCCCAGCCCTGGTAGCGCGGCAGCGTCACCTTGGGAATGAGTGTGTGCGAGAGCGATTCCGTTTTGGTCGGCACGCGCACGTCGCGGCCGCGCACGCGGTAGACATACTCGTCCCCGGCGTATTGGGCCTTTTTGTCGGCCCAGCCATCGAGAATTTGCTGGTTGTGCCGATCTAAATCGAGGCTGATTTGGGCATAGCGTTTTTCAAGTGCTTCAACCAGCTCATTTCCCTCCCCCGGCCCCTCCCGGAGGGAGGGGAGTGGGCTTCTCCCCCCATCGGGGGGAGACTGAGAGGGGGGTTCTTCCAACGCGGCAATCGCCTGCCGCATCCCGTACAACTTATCAGCAATGGCGGCCTGGGCTTCGGCCCAACGGCCGTAACCCCGAATCGTCTCGGCAATTTCGCTCAGGTAGCGCACGCGGGCCGGCGGAATGATGAACACCTTCTCCGACATTTCCTCACCCGGCTGCAAATGGGGTTCCAAATCCGCGCCGGTCTTTTGGGCGATGGCGCACATCACCGCCCGATAGAGCCGATTGGTGCCGGGGTCGTTGAATTGGCTGGCGATGGTGCCGTAGACGGGCATCTCGTCCACCGGCGTTTCCCAGCGCTGGTGATTGCGCTGGTACTGCTTTTGCACGTCGCGCAGCGCATCCTGCGCCCCGCGCTTGTCGAATTTGTTCACAGCAATCACGTCGGCGAAGTCGAGCATGTCGATTTTCTCCAGCTGCGTCGCCGCGCCGTACTCCGGCGTCATCACATACAGGGTCGTGTCAGCAAAATCCACAATTTCCGTGTCGGATTGGCCGATGCCGGAGGTTTCCAGAATGATGAGGTCGAATTGGGCGGCCTGCAAAATCGCCAGGATCTCGCGGATGTGGCGCGAGAGGGCCAGGTTGCTCTGCCGCGTGGCGAGCGAGCGCATGTAAACGCGCTCGTTGTAGATGCTGTTCATGCGGATGCGGTCGCCGAGCAGCGCGCCGCCGGTGCGCCGCTTGGACGGGTCCACGCTGACGATGGCGATCTCTTTGTCGGCAAAATCCAGCAGGAAGCGGCGCACCAGCTCATCCACCAGCGACGATTTGCCCGCGCCGCCGGTGCCGGTGATGCCCAGAACGGGCACGGCGGGTAGTTTTTCTAGGCGCTGGTGGACTTCTGTCATAATGGGTTCCACCAGTTCTGGTTCGTTTTCCACTGCGGAAATCAGACGGGCCAGAGCGCGGTTTGTCACCCATTGTTTGATTTGGGATTTGGGATTTGGGATTTCGGAATCTCCCTTCCGCAATCCGAAATCCGAAATCCGAAATCCATCATACGCTTCGCTGATGGCGTCTTTCCATTTGTCTACGTCCAATTTGCCGGTGGGGAAATCGGCCTGTTGGAGCAGGTCGTTGATCATGCCTTGCAGGCCCATTTCACGGCCGTCGTCGGGCGAGTAGATGCGCGTGACGCCGTAGGCGTGCAGTTCGTCGGCCTCGGCGGGCAAAATGGTGCCGCCGCCGCCGCCGAAGATTTTGATGTGGCCGCAGCCCTGCTCGTGGAGCAAATCGTGCATGTATTTGAAGAATTCCAGGTGGCCGCCCTGGTAGCTGGTGATCGCTATCGCTTGCGCGTCTTCTTGCACGGCCGTGTTCACAATTTCATGCACGCTGCGGTTGTGGCCCAGGTGGATGACCTCGCCGCCGGAGCTTTGCAAAATGCGGCGCATGATGTTGATGGCCGCGTCGTGGCCGTCGAACAGGCTGCCGGCGGTGACGATGCGGATTTTGTTGGTGGGGGAATAGGGGGGTATCGGTTGCATAATTTACCTCAGGACAAGAATTTAACGCAGAGACGCAGAGACGCAGAGACGCGGAGATGAGGGATGCGTCCAGATATACAGTTTTTGGCTGGCGTTAGTATAGCACAAGGGGGGAGAGGAGAAGGAAGGGTGTTGCAGTCCCCAACAATGACCTTTCCACCGCGCGAAAGGGTATTGCGGTTATATACAATGGCTTTTCGAAGGAGTGGGGCGAAAAGATAGAACCTACTCCTCTTCCCGCAGCGTCTCCCGAATACGTCGCTCCAGTCGGTTCAGATCCCATTTGCCCTGCTCGCGGATGATGGTACGCAGCATGGGATTGATCTCTTGCACGGTCTCTAAAATGTCGGTCAGCAGGTCGTGCTGCTCCTGGGCGCGGGTGATTTCGCCGGGCAGTTCGAGCATATCGCGCAAAATAGTGCCTTCCGTGCGCGAGGCCGTCACCGGGTCGGCCAGGCCTTCGACATAGACGCGCGTCCGCCGGCCGGGACCGCGCCCATCCTCTTCCTCGATCGGTTCAATGCCGACGATGTTATCCGAACGAAAGTATTTGCCGTATCCCAACGCGACCATCATCCCTTTTTCAATGCGCATGGCTGATTCTCCTCACCTGATAAATGCCTTACGGCCGTATGAAAACACTCCTCGACATTGTAACACAAACGGCCGTGCCGCCTCTTCCCATCTTCCGCCCGGCCGCGCTGTAATCTCTGCGTAAGCACTCTGATCTACAATAGGACAGACAAGTTTTTCCACCTGACCGACCCATAATGGAGGCAACTCTATGAAAATTCGTTTGCTTGCTTTAGGCGCATTGGTGGGCGGCCTGCTGACAGCTGCCCTGAGCGCCATCTTTTACCTGGCCGACCAACTGCTTGGTTTGCCCTTTGTGCCTTACGATTTGTTCGACTGGGTGACGCGGCTTCTGCCGGGCAGCCTGGTCACGTTCGGCATCGATACGATGATCAACACCCTGCTTTTTCTCGGCGTCAACGTGGCGAACTCCGCTAAAACGGCCGAACGCGCTTCGGCCATCGTGCAGTTTCTGGTCATCGGCGCGGTTGTCGGCGCGCTGTACTTTGGGATTATGCACGCCCGCCGCTCCCACGGCGACCGCACCGCCGGGCTTATCGTCGGCGCCCTGGTCGGTTTGCCGCTCATGGGCATCACCCTGGCCGTTACCCAATCAACCATGCTGCCCCTGCTGAGTATGGCCTGGATTTTGCTGGCCTTTTTGGGCTGGGGCTGGGCGCTGAACTGGGCTTACGGCCGTCTCGTTTCCCCCGCCGCTGCCAGCCCCGACCTCGTGCGGCAGGACAGGCGGCAGTTTCTCATCAAATTGGGGGCCGGCACGGCCGTTATCACCGTCGTCGGGGCCGGCCTGGGGGCTTATCTGGCCCGGTCGGAACAAGAGCGGCAGAACGCTGCCCTCGCCGACGCCATGACCCACAACGCCGAACCCGGCAGTCCGCGCCCCTTCCCTAACGCCGACGATCCAGTCGTGCCGGTTCCTGGCACGCGCCCGGAGTACACGCCGGTCAAAGACCATTACAAAGTATTTATCCAGACGGAGCCTTCCCTCATCGACGGCTCAAACTGGATTCTGCCTGTTACCGGCCTGGTCGACAATCCGATGATGCTGACCCTTGAGGACTTTGAAACACGCTGGGACTCTTTTGATCAATACGTCACGCTGCGCTGCATCTCTGGGCGGCTGGGCACAAGCCTGATCAGCACCACGCAGTGGACCGGCGTCAGCGTGCAGGACGTCTTGGCCGACCTGGGCTTGCAAGAAGGCGCCCGCTATCTTTTCATCAGCAGCGCCGATGGCTTTTATGAAACCGTAGATATTGATTTGATCATGTCCGACCGGCGCATCATGTTTTGTTATGGCTGGGATGGCAACGCCCTGCCCAAAGACCACGGCTACCCGCTGCGTATCTGGATTCCCGACCTGTATGGCATGAAACAGCCCAAGTGGATCACCGAAATTGAAGTGACCGATGAGTACCGTGACGGTTACTGGGTGGAACGCAACTGGGACAAAGTGGCGCGTGTTAAGGCCGTTTCGGTGATCGACACCGTGGCGGTGGACCATATTGTCGAGGATGGCGACGAACGGCGCGTGCCAATTGGCGGCATAGCTTACTCTGGCGCGCGCGGTATTTCTAAGGTTCAGGTGCGCGTGGATGGCGGGGATTGGCAAGACGCCCAACTGCGCGCGCCGCTCTCGGAGACAACCTGGGTGATCTGGCGTTATGAATGGCCGTTTACCGCCGGGGAACACTTGTTTGAAGTGCGCTGCTTTGAAGGCGACGGCACGCCGCAAATTGAAGAAACGACTGACGTACGGCCGTCTGGGGCCACCGGCATTTACAGCAAGCAGGCCACGTTATAACTTCAGGCCGTTTTCACCGCGTCGTACTGGTAATAGTTGACACGAATACGGCCGTTAAAAAACTTGCGCACGCGATCCGGCCGGGCCCGCTTGAAATAGTCGGGAAACTTCGGGTCGGCGGTGAGGATGCACACGGCCCAGCCCGTCTTCTTGCGCAGCATCTTGTTCAGCGCAATGTAGATCTGGTTCATCTCCTGGAAGTCCGACAGGCGACGGCCGTACGGCGGATTGGAAATCAGCGTACCAAACTGCCGGTCTATCCACAGGTCGCGCACATCCTGCCGGGCAAAGGTGATGTCCTCGGCGACCCCGGCGTTGGCGGCGTTGAGGCGGGCGGCGGCTACGGCCGTTTCCTCCACGTCATAACCAAACAATTCCAACGGCGGACCGGTCCGTCGGGCAGCCCGCGCTGCTGCGCGCGCATCTTGCCAGTGGGCGGCCGGCAAAATCGGCCAGCCTTCGGCGGCAAAATCCCGCTGCAAACCGGGCGCTATCTGGCGCGCTTGCAGCGCCGCCTCAATCAAAACCGTGCCGGAGCCGCACATCGGATCAATCAACAGCCCATCCGGCCGCCACGGGCTGAGCCAGACTAGCCCGGCGGCGAAAGTTTCCTTTAAAGGCGCGGCGACGTTTTCTGTGCGGTAGCCGCGTTTGTGCAAACCCGCCCCGGAGGTATCCAGCGTTAAAGTCGCCACATCGTTGAGCAGCGCTGCCTGGATGGCGTATTCCGGCCCGCTTTCCGGCAGGCTGGCGGTGCGGAACTTTTCTTGCAGCCGGTCGACCACCGCTTTCTTGACGATGGACTGGCAGGAACGCACGCTTTGCAGCGCGGATTTCACCGACTTGGCATCGACGGGCAAACGGCCGTCGGGCGTTATCCATGTCTCCCAGGGCAAAGCCCGCGTCTGCTCGTACAAATCATCAAAGGTCAGCGCCTTAAATTCGCCCACCTTTAGCAGCAGGCGGTCGGCGTAGCGCAGCCACAGGTTCAGGCGGGGAATGTCTTCCAGGGCGGCGTTAAATTCGATACGGCCGTCTGACACCACAGGTTCCGGGAAGCCCAGGCGAATCACTTCCAGCTTCACCAGCTTTTCCAGGCCAAATTTGCAAATGGCGATGAGGGATATATTTTCCATGATGGCGGGAGTATAACAGATTGGGGGGGAATTCAGGAGATTGGCGGCACGTGCTGCGTGAAGCGTGCTGCGTGATGCGTGAAATCGCGCTGTTCATGCAGCACGCAGCATCTCTTGCGGTAAAGCGCACAAAATCTGAAACGCCGAAAAAGTAGGGTAGCATAGGCGGCATGGCAGATTATCATTTGCAGGCGGCCACGGCCGAGCAGGAAACGGCCGTTAAAAGCCTGATTCGCGCTGTGCACATCAACCCACTGGGGGTGGATTGGCGGCGCTTTGTGGTGGCCGTGGATGCCCACGGCGCGGTGATCGGCTGCGGGCAGGTGAAACCCCACGGCGATGGTTCGCGTGAGCTGGCTTCAATTGCCGTTGTGCCAGAATGGCGACGGCAGGGCGTGGCCCGGGCCATTATTCAGCGCCTGCAAAGCGAGCATGCACCCCCGCTCTGGCTGACGTGCGTCTCGACGTTAACGCCGTTTTACGCGCCCTTTGGCTTTGTGGAAGTGCGGGAAACGGCCGTGATGCCCCCATACTTTCGCCGCGTCCACCGCCTGTTTGGCCTGTTTGCCCGCTTCTCCTCCCAAACCGGCACGCTGGCCGTCATGGTTTGGCCGGGCGATACGAAAAACTGCTAAACAGCGCGTTGAAGAAACGATTGTAGACGAAGCAAGTATCCCCGCTGCGGTACGGTCTTCTGCCCGCTGCGGCTAACGCCAGAAAGCATCAACAAGGGCTGGAGAATGGCCAGCGGGGCGTGGCTAGGTCTGGAGACCTGCCACAGCAGCCGAAGACCTCGCCCCATCAGGGGTCATTCGATTTTTGGTGACCAAGCACCCCACAATACAGCACAATCACCTGCGTCTGCATCCGTATATTTTATTTCGTTGTTTTCCAACTGAAGAACAGCTATAGGGCTACAGAATAATGAATCAAATTTCAGTATAAAACCGATTAAATCTCCTGTAGGAGACCAACTCGGATATTCTCCACCAACTGAACCAGATTGAACGATAGTTTCAAAAGTTTCCTCTAAACAAGTTTCTTCACGAGTGTCTAACGCAACAGAACAGATTACACCTTGATCCGAATAAATTACAGAACGGCCATCCGGAGACCAAGGGGTATTGCTAATGAAGAGATTCAGAGGTCGGCTATCATAATAATTGCTTTCCGAATTCTTACCTTCAGAATCCAGCAATATCTCAATCGTACCAAAATTAAGATCAATGATATAAGCTGTATTATAAGCAAATACAGAACCTCCTTCCGGTTTTCCTAACAGCGTTGTATCGTATCCATATGCCAGGATAAGATCATCAATAGGAGACCAACTTCCTCCCAAAATAGAAACTGGTGGGGGTGCACTAAACTGGGACAAGTGGCCTGTTTCGACATCAATTATTTTTAGTACAGTTCTTGCTTCAGCATCAGTTATTGAAGGCTCCCATTGAATATAAGCTATTTTCTTTGAATCACTTGACCAACCTACTTTAGAAACATAGTCATATGCCATGATAGGTTCTGTCACCAAAATCTCGGTTTGATTGACTAAGCTATAGATTGCAAGCTGCCATGCAGGATTGTCATCAACGATGGCTGAAACCAAATACAATAAATTCTGGCCATCTGGTGACCACATCGCAGAGCTATATGATGCGGTGACATTTTCAAGTTCTATCAATTCACCCGTCGGTAAAGTAAAAATGGAGATGTTCCCATTATTATCGATCCCAACTAATTGGGTGCCATCCGGAGACCATGGAAAATCACCGGTTTCGACCGGAATATCCTCTGTCATACGAGCATTATCAGGATGCCACAATTTACTACCCACGACCATGTAGTTTTTACTATCTGATATTTGAGTAGTTGGACGGGTAGCAGTTGGTACGATTGTCGGGGAAGATGTAGCAGTCTCCGTTGGGATTGGTGTTGTTGTTGCAGTTGAAGTTGTGGTTGGTTTTGGAGTTGCAGTTTGCCCAGGTGTGTTTGTAATGCCAACGACAGTGGAAGATTCCGAATTCATTGTAGCGGTTACTTTTGGTGAAGTCGTAGTAACATTTACTGTTGTGTCTATTTCTGACACGGAACAGCCAGTATTCACCATCCACATTAGCATCAAGGTAAGTATTGACACAAAATAGATATATTTATTTTTTGGCAAAGCTTTCGGTTTCATAGTTTTTCCTCCGCTGCGGTGCGGTCTTTGGCCGATCGCTGTGGCCGCATCTTAGTCCCGAAGGGCTGCTCTGTGACCGAGCCACACCCCGCTTGCCAGTCTCCAATTTGTTTGCCGGCCAAACGGCCGTTTCCCTCATCTCCACCCCACGGCGTGCCAAACTATTAGAACGCCCCCAGTATACCCATGTTTAACGCCTGAACCCTGCCAACCGGCTGCAAATTAGCTGCAAAACGGCCGTTCATGCCCCAGCACCGGCTCGCTGCGGCTAACGCCAGAAAGCATCAACAAGTGCTATGGTTTGGCCGGGCGATACGTAAAACTGCTAAACAGCGCGTTGAAGAAACGATTTTAGGCGCGCAAGTACCTGAAAAACAACCAGGGCCGGGCATTTTCTACCCGGCCCTGTTACTGTGTCAGCAGGCCACTTCAGACAAGCAGTTGGTTAAAGTTTGAACAATACACTATCCCAAAAAACACATGGTTGAAAACAAAAATTTCCTTCGGGCAAAAAATTTTTTCCTTCGGGCAAATTTTTTTTTGCCCCAGGGAAATTTAAATCGCTAGTAGACCAACGGATCATCGGGGTGCTCGGCATCCCATTTGGCCTTTAAGTCCTCGTTGGTCAAGCTTGCCGCGCTCTTATTCTTCATCCGCCCCACAAAATCATCGCCGTCTCTAAGGGCCTTTTTCAGGGCAGCATCCGGACGAAACGCAATGCGAATTTCACCCTTCCGGTTCATCGTTGGGGTAAACGTGCCCACGCCCGGCAGTTTCACCGGCGTGCCTTCGCTGGCAAAGAAAATGAGCGCTTCGTGTAACTCCTGCAAAACCATCATTACTTCGCTTTTGTTCACCCCGGTACGGCTGGACATCCAGGCCACCACCCGGTCTAACTGTGCGGTTTTATTGAGGTCTAATTTGGGACCATACGCATTCACTGCCTGTAACAAGTTCGCCATTCTGGAAGTACCTCCTCTATTGATATTGTTAGATGGCTGCTGCTTGTCTGGCTGTGGGGTTTGTTTGCGACCTTTCCCCCCACCCACTGACAAACGTCATTTTAGAATAGAGGCCAGAAGGGTTTCAATAGGACGTATGGGGGATGGGAAATGAGGCGTGCCGCCTGATGCATGAGGCGTGCTGCGTAAAGTCTCTTCGATCACGCAGCACGCCTCACGCATCACGTGCTACAATAGCTCCATTAAATCGGCAATCCAGGAGGAAAACCCCATGTCTGCTCCCAAAGTCTTTCTTAGCGTCGGCCGCACCTCCAACGAACGGCAGGAAACCCTCGTACAAACCATCGAAAAATTCCTACAAGCCAACGACCTCGTCCCGCAAACCGTCGGCCGCACCTACTTCTCCAGCAAACAACCCCTGGTCGCCATTGCCGAACTCATGCACGAATGCGCCGGTTCCATTTGGTAATGATAATCTAAAAGTGAGCCACTTAGGGCGAAAAGTGATCCTGAAAAATTGAGCCACCTCAGCACCTCTGCTATCGTTTAGATGATGACGAAAGTGGAGGTGAGGAGATGCTAAATATGACTGAAAAAGACAGGATCCGCCGGCTAGTTTTGGTGGAGGGCAAGAGCATCCGTCAGGTAGCCAAAGAGACCGGACGCTCGCGCAATACCATTACCAAGATGCTGGCCGACAGTGAACCGCCGCGCTACCAACGTGCCGTTGAGAAACCGACGCCGGTTTTAGGACCGTTTACGGCGCTCATCGACCGCTGGATTGCTGAAGACGAGAAGAAGCCGAAAAAGAAACGGCGCACAGCCAGGCGAATGTACGACATTCTGCGAGCTGAACCGTACGGCTATCAAGGAGCGGAATCAACGCTGCGGCGATACGTTGGCCTGGCCCGACGCCAGACACGGCACAAGGTGTTTGTGCTGCTGGACTATCAAGCGGGGGAAGCGGCCCAACTGGATTTCGGCGAAACAGACGTCATCGTTGCCGACCAGCGGGTGGTGGCCCAATTGTTCCTGATGTGGCTGGGTCACTCCAGCGCCACATTCATGAAGGCCTACCCGGCCCAGACACAAGAAATCTTCTTTGACGGCCACGCCGCAGCCTTTGCCTTCTTCGGCGGCGTGCCACGACAGGTCTGGTACGACAACCTCAAGGTGGCGGTGGCCAAGGTGCTGCGCGGTCGTAACCGACAGGAACAAGAAGCGTTCATCAGCCTACGCAGCCACTACCTCTTCGAAGCCCACTTCTGCAACACGGCAGCGGGCTGGGAAAAAGGTGGCGTGGAAGGTCGGGTCGGCTACGGTCGGCGTAACTGGCTCGTTCCAGTCCAGGAATTCCCCTCCTGGACCGCGCTCAACGACTATCTGGCGGAACAATGCCGCCTGGAGTGGTCGCGGCGTTTGAAGGGCCGCGGCCAAACTATTGGCGAGCTGTTGGCCGCTGAAAGGGCGCAGTTCTTACCGCTGCCGGAACAGCCATTCCCCTGCTGCAAAACCGAACCGGTGAAAGCCAATCATCTGTCCCTGGTGACCTACGCCACCAACCGCTACTCCATTCCGGTGGAACACGCTCACGAGTCGCTGCTGTTGCGAGCCTTCGTCGACCGGATTGAAGTCACCAATGGTCGCCAGATTGTAGCTACCCACCCGCGCTGTTGGGACAGAGAGCGCGACATCCTCGACCCGCTGCATTTCCTGGGCCTTCTGGCTCGGCGGCCGCGGGCGTTCACCCAGGCCAAAGCCATTCGCCAGTGGCGGGAGACATGGCCGCCGGTCTTTGACCGGTATTGGACGGTGCTGCAAGACCGGCTGCCGGAAGCCGAGTGGAGCACCACGTTCATCCGCATCCTCCAACTGTGCGCCACCTATCCGGAGGAAACGCTGGCCCGAGTTCTGGAAGTGGCGCTTAGCCATCATTGCTACAGCTACGATGGCGTGCGGGAATTGCTGCGCCGGCAAACAGAGCCAGCTCCGCCGGCGCCGGTCAACCTGGCCGACCGTCCCGACCTGAGGCAAGTGCACGTGGACCTGCCAGACCTGGCCCAATTCAACCGGCTCTTGCCGACAGGAGGTGTGTCATGAAAGTCACATCCGCTCACTGTGAAGCCCGTCTGCCCGTGCTGCTGCGCCAACTCAAGCTGCCGACGGTGGCCGCCAATTACCATCGCCTGGCGCAAGAAGCAGCCAGCAGCGGTCAACCCTACGACGAATATCTCCTGACACTGCTGGAGCAGGAGACGTCCCAGCGCGATGTCAACCGGCGCAAACGGCGCATTCAAGATGCTCGCTTCCCCCGGCTGCACACCCTGGATGAGTATGACTTCACCCTCATGCCCAACCTCCCCCAAGCCAAAATCCTGCAGTTGGCCCGCTGTGATTTTATTAACCAGGCGGAGAATGTCCTCTTTGTCGGCGCCATTGGCACCGGCAAGACCCATCTGGCCATCAGTATCGGCCTGGCGGCCTGCCAGGCGGGCAAGCGGGTTCGTTTCTTCACTGCTGCCGGGCTGGTCAACGCTCTGTTGGAAGCAGCTGAGCAGCACCGCCTCAGCCGGGTGGAAAGGCTGCTCATGACGCAGGACCTCATTATCATCGACGAGGTCGGCTTTGTGCCCTTTTCCCAACAAGGCGCCAATATGCTTTTCACCTTCGTCAGCCAGCGCTATCTGCAGGGCTCGCTGCTGGTCACCACGAACCTGGCCTTTGCCGACTGGAGCGAGGTCTTTGGCAATGCCCTGAGTGTTGGCCCGTTGCTGGACCGGCTCACCCACCGCTGCCACATCGTTGAATTTAAGGGCGAGAGCTATCGATTTCGGCAAAGTCTCGAACGGCAGCAGCAGCTGGCCGAAGTAGGCCGGGAAGCTTTGACCAGGAGTGTTTCGAATGTTCCTTAAAAAGAGGAGGATGGATCACTTTTTCACGATCACCTGGATCACTTTTTGAGGATCGTTTTATTGGTGTTTACTTATCAGGTGGCTCATTTTTTCAGGATCAAATGGATCACTTTTTGATTGACAAAACCATCCATTATTCTGGCTTACGAACGCCTGCACCTGGTAGAAGCCATCGATAAGCGCGGCAGCGAAAACGAAACACGCATTCAACTGCTCAACCTGCCCACGGTCTGGAATCAGATAGAGGCAACGATGGCTTACACGCTGGGGCATCCGCTGCTGGTGGTGGTAGAAGAGGGCATGAAGTATGAAGGGCTGCTGGAGCGCGGCTATGACTGGTACGTCAAGCAGGTCAATCTGGAAGACAACCTGCTGGCTGATGTGGAATTCCAGGGCGTTTTTGCCGATTGGAAGCGGCGGGTGCTGGCTTTCCAGGCCCAAATGCAAAAAGAAACGGTGCGCCAGGCCAACCGGCAGCAGCAGGTGCCGCATAACCTGCTGGTGGAACTGCGCCGCATCCTGGCCGAACGTTTCAGCCCCGCCGAGCTGCAAGTCTTATGCTTCGACCTGGGCGTCAGCTACGAGGACCTGGGCGCGGCCGAACACCGCCTGAAAGCCCTGCAGTTGGTGCAAACGCTGGAACGTACCAACCGCATTGATGAATTAATAGAGTTTGGACAGGCTCTCCGGCCGGACGTTGATTGGAAAATTTAGGGCCAACTTCCCGGAGGTTGTTGGCGGCGAGTTCAGTATTGACAAAAACCTCCGGGAAGGTTCGGGGTTCAGGCTAAAAAGTCGCGCAGGATCGGCAAAACCAAATCGGGGCGCTGCTCCGGGAACCAGTGGTTGACGTCCGGCAGTTCGATGAAGCAGCAGTCGGGGCGGCGCTGGAGCTCCGCTTCAAAGGCTTTGGTGCTGGCGATGCGGTCGATGTGGCTGCGCAGGAACAGGACAGGAAAGTGAAAGTCCAGGAACGGCCGTTCCTTGCGCCAGCCCAACAAATAAAAGGGCAGCCGCACAGGCCACAACCAGCCTTCCCAATAATGATACGTATCGCGCCACACCTCATCGGCCGTGTCCGATTGATAACCCGCCGCCCGCGTCAGCAAATAAGCCAGAAGGCGCTGCAGCGGCCGCCAGCGGAACGTATACGGCGCAATGTAGAGCAGTTGATACAACCAGGTGAAGGCGTTTAATCCATGTTCGCCCAGGTCGTAGCGCAGCGAGGAACCCACGGAAAAGGCGGCCAGCTTCTCGATGGGATGGGGGGAAACGGCCGTTTCCGCCTGCCGCCGCACATAACGCCAGGCAGCCGTCGCCCCCAGGTTATGGACAATCGGGATCATTTGCCCGGTGGGGCTGCGGGTAATCACCTCGGCAAACGCCTCGGCCAGCTCGTCATCCAGCACGCCGCGCCGCACGTCGCGCCAGGAAGGAACAGGTTCCGGGCGTGTTTGCCGGTTGGGAAAGGCAAACGTATAGATGGCGCGGTGGGCCAGCCACGGCCGTTCGCGTTCTACGGCCGTCACATACTCCCGCCACATCAGCGGCGAATCAGGAAATCCGTGGATGAAAATAACAGGACTGCGTGTCTCTTCTGGCGGCCGGTACAGGCATTCAAGCTGACAATAGTGCATAGATTGGCTCAATAAAGGGCAAAAACTGCCTTGGCCTGCTCGTAGGTCCCTTCCTGTGTATAGATTGACAGGCCAATACAGGCAATTTTAGCACCATTTTATGGACAAATCTAAAAATATAGATATGCTTTACATAGATCGATATTTTTATACCCATGTTTTGGCGCAGTGTAAGGCTGTGTTTCAGAGTGGGCCAACATTTGGAGAGAGTTAAGCCTTGTCTAAGAAAGTGTATGTAGGAAATTTGTCGTTTTCAGCCACAGAAGAAGAGGTTCGTGATCTTTTTGGCGAGTTTGGTGAAGTTGAATCAGTAGCCATGATTAACGATCGGGAAACCGGCCGTTTTCGCGGTTTCTGCTTCGTAGAGATGGCCCCTTCTGCGGCGGATGCAGCCATTGCTGCCTTGGACGGCAAAGAAGTTGGCGGTCGTAATTTACGCGTTAACGAAGCGCGTCCCCGTGAAGAACGCGGCGGTGGTGGCTATCGTGGCGGCGGTGGAAATCGCAGCGGCGGTGGGAATCGCAGCGGCGGCGGGCGCAACGACGGCTACGGCCGGCGCAACGATTATTCGGACCGGGAAAACAGCCGCCGTTGGTAGTTGGCTAACGCCTGAACACAGGCCGGATACCGAAAAACGCATCTGGAAACGGCCGTTTAGGAACCTCAGGGAACCGAAACGGCCGTTTTTTTATACCTGTTAGCCGTGACGATGGAACCCCTTTCGGCCACATTCCCGGATGATCCCCTGGTTCTGTTTGCCGCCTGGTACCAGGCAGCCCAGGACCAACAACTGCCCCAACCCAACGCCATGAGCCTGGCTACTGTCTCCCCCGCCGGGGAAGTCTCCTCGCGGCTGGTGCTGCTGCGCACGTATGACCAGGCGGGTTTTGTGTTTTATACCGGCCTGGATACGCAAAAAGCCCACGACCTGGATCAACACGCCCAGGCAGCCCTGCTTTTCCCGTGGCTGGGCATCAAGCGGCAGGTGCGGGTGCAGGGCACGGCCGTTAAACTCTCCAAAACCGAAGTGTGGCAGTATTTCATCACCCGGCCGCGCGGCAGCCAGTTGGGGGCGTGGCTCACCCAATCCAGCGAAGTCATTTCCTCGCGCAGTGTGCTGCAAGCCAAAATGGCCGGCCTAAAAGAGAAGTTTCAGGCCGGGCAAATCCCGCTGCCCGCCGCCTGGGGCGGCTATCGCGTCCGGCCCTACCGCTACGAATTCTGGCAGGCCCAGGCCGATGGGCTGGCCGACCGGCTGGCGTACACGCAGCAGGATGACGGCCGTTGGCTGCGCCAGCGCCTGATTCCCTAGTTGACAGTTGGCCGCAGATAGTCGATAGTTAACAGCTACCTGTAGTGTGTGAATTGTTTGACGGCGGTGAAACGGCCGTTTCAACCGCCCATCCCACAAAAGCCGCATGGAAATTACAAACGAACGCCTGGAGTACCTGCAACTTCTGGCCCAAAAATATCCCTCCATCCAGGCCGCCTCCACCGAAATCATCGACCTCAGCGCCAAATTACAACTGCCCAAAGGCACAGAGCACTTCGTCTCCGACATCCACGGCGAGTACGAAGCTTTTGCCCACGTCCTCAAAAACGGTTCCGGCTCCATCAAACGGCGCATCGACGAACTGTTCGTCTACGACATGGACGAGAAAGAAAAGCGCACCCTGGCCACCCTCATTTATTACCCGGAGAAAAAACTGGCCCACGTGCTGCCCCAAACCGACAACCCGGAAGCCTGGTATCGCATCACCCTCTTTCGCCTCATTCGCCTGTGCCGCAACCTGGCCTCCAAGTACACGCGCGCCGACGTGCGCGCCGCTTTGCCCGACGACTTCACCAATATCATCGAAGAACTGCTGCACGAACAAGAAGGCAGCGACAATAAACACGAATACTACCGCAGCATCATCAACACCATCATTGCCACGGGTCAGGCCGGCGCTTTTATTGTAGCTCTGGCGGAATTGATTCAGCGCCTGGCAATTGCCCGCCTGCACGTTATCGGCGACATTTATGATCGCGGCCCAGGCGCCCACATCATCATGGATATGCTGATGGCCTACCATGAACTGGATATCCAGTGGGGCAACCACGATATTGTGTGGATGGGGGCAGCGGCTGGCAGCGCCGCCTGCATGGCCAACGTTATCCGCGCGGCGCTGCGCTATGCCAACATGGAGACTTTGGAACACGGCTATGCTTTGAGCATGCTGCCCCTGGCCACCTTTGCCATGGACGTGTACGGCGACGATCCCTGCGAATTGTTTCAGCCCAAAATCAGCGGCGACGAGCAGTTTACGCAGAACGAAATTCAGTTGATGGCCAAGATGCACAAAGCCATCACCATCATTCAGCTTAAGCTGGAGGCGCAAATCATTCAGCGACGGCCGCATTTTGAAATGCAAGACCGGCTGCTGCTGGACAAAATCGATTTTGCGGCGGGTACGGTGGCGGTAAACGGCCGTGTCTACCCCCTGCTCGACACCCACTTCCCCACCATCGATCCAGACACCCCCTACGAACTCACCCCCGCCGAAGCCAACACTGTAGCCCGGCTGCAGCAATCATTTGCCATCAGCGAAAAATTGCAGCAGCACAT
The DNA here is from genome assembly GCA_020634395.1 of Ardenticatenaceae bacterium. Classification (GTDB taxonomy): domain Bacteria; phylum Chloroflexota; class Anaerolineae; order Promineifilales; family Promineifilaceae; genus Leptovillus. Next base: position 25,270 of record JACKBU010000031.1, read on the forward strand.
TCGCTTTCTCTTTTCGCGGGGCAGCATGTACCTGGTCTACAACGGCAATTTGCTCTATCACGGCTGCATTGCCATGGAAGAAGACGGCTCGTTCATGTCGGCGAGGGTGGCCGGGCAGGAATTCGCGGGCAAAGCGTTTATGGACCGGCTGGACCGGCTGGCGCGGCAGGGTTATTTCAGCACCGAACCGGCCGAAAAACGGTATGGCCAGGACGTGATGTGGTATTTGTGGAGCGGCGCCAAGTCGCCCATCTTTGGCAAAAACAAGATGGCGACCTTTGAACGCTACTTCATCGCCGATGAAAGCACCCATAAGGAAGAGAAAAACGCTTATTTTGCCTGGCGGGATAAGGAAGAAACGGCCGTTAAAATCCTGCGCGAATTCGGTCTGGATCCAGCCACGGCCCACATCATTAACGGCCACGTCCCGGTGCAGGTGCGCAAGGGCGAAAGCCCCATCAAAGCCGGCGGCAAACTGCTGGTGATTGACGGCGGTCTGGCCAAAGCCTACCACAAGATCACGGGCATCGCCGGCTACACCCTCATCTTCAACTCCTACGGCCTGCTGCTGGCTTCCCACGATCCCTTTGAATCGCAGCAGTTGGCGATTGAGGAAGGCATCGATATGCAAACGCAAACCGAAATTCTGGAAAGCAACCGCATCCGCATTCGCGTCAAAGACACGGACGAAGGCCGGGCTATCCAGCAGCGCATCAACAACCTCAAAGACCTGCTGTCCGCCTACCGCACGGGGCTGATTAAAGAGGGCTAGCCAGTGTGCAGGCACCAGATTGAGTCAGTTAATTTTGCCGGCGTAGTGAAAATAGAGGAAACGGCCGTTTCCCGTACCCCACCACTTATTGCCCCCACCCCCGCCATCGGTTAGAATGCCCCCAGTGCAGCACCAAGGCTGGGCCTGAGAGAATGTAACGCCTTTTCCCAATCTCCAGTCTGCAATCTCTTTTTTAGAGCAGTCCTTTGCTAGATACCACCGACATCACCCCCGAAGAACCACCCATGCCCGATTCCATTCGCGAAGACAGCGGCGTGGTCAAGGCTGCCGCCATCCTGGCCGCGGGCAACGTAACCAGCCGCATCCTGGGGTTGGTCCGGGAAACAGTAAAAGCCAGCCTGTTTGGTGCGTCTGGGATGCTGGCCGCCTACGAAATCGCCGCCTACATCCCTATCAGTCTGTTTGATTTGATCATTGGCGGCATGGTGAACTCGTCGCTGGTGCCGGTATTTTCCGATTACGCGCCCAAAGAGCGGCGCGACGAGCTGTGGCGCGTGCTGAGCATGGTCCTCAGCGCAGCCATTGTCTTGCTGCTGGTTGTGGTGGGCATTGTCGAGATTTTTACGCCCCAAATTGCCTGGCTGATTGGCGCGCGTAATTTTACCGACCCGGAACTAACGGCCGTTTCCATCCACCTCATGCGTCTGGCAGCGCCGGCCGTGCTGTTCTTAAGCGTGGCCAGCATCCTCACCGGCGCGCTCTATGCCCTCAAGCGCTTCACCATCCCCGCCTTCATCGGCGCGGTGCTGAATGGAGCCATCGTCATCGCCGCCCTGCTGCGCCCCGACCAGATCGAAAGCCTGGTGTGGGGTCTGCTGGCCGGTTCTTTCCTGCAAATTGTGCTGCAGCTGCCGGCCATGCGTGAGGCCCGCCTGCGTTGGCAGTTTAACCTGCGCCACCCGGCCATCCGCCGCATCCTCAAGCTGTACGCGCCTATCGTGGCCGGGCTGGCGATTACCCAGCTCTCCATCGCGCTTAGCTACAATCTGGCCACCCGTACCGGCGACGACAGCGTGGCCTACATGCGTTTCGCGACCACCCTGTACCAGTTTCCGTTGGGTTTGGTCGTTACAGCTCTCTCTGTCGCCATTTTGCCCACCCTGTCGCGCCAGGCCGAAAACCACCTGGAAGAATTCAAGCACACGCTCTCCGACGGCCTGCGGCTGGTGGTGACTCTGATTTTGCCGGCCACGGCCGGATTGTTTGCCCTGGCTCTGCCCATTGTGGCCCTGCTCTTTGAGCGTGGAGAATTTTCGGCAGCCGATACGCTGACCACAGCGCAGGTGCTGCGTTTTTATCTGCTGGGTCTTCCCTTTGCGGCCATCGACCAGATGTTGGTCTTTGCCTCTTACGCGCGCAAGGATACGCTGCGTCCGGCGCTGGTGGGCGTGGTGGCGATTGTTGTGTATCTGGGCACGGCCGTTTTGCTCATCGGCCCGCTGGGTCTGTACAGCCTGATGATCGCCGACGCCGTTAAGCACATCGTCCACATGCTGATCATGTCCTGGCTGTTGAACCGCTCGCTGCATGGCCTGCGCGGCTACGGCATCGCCACGGCAACCGTCAAGTCGTTGGGCGCGGCCGCCGTTACCGGGCTGGCGGCTTATGGGGTCATGGAACTGCTGCTGCCCATTTTGCCCTTGGACAGTTTGCTCAATCGTATCATCCTGGTTCTGGCTGGCGCTCTGGCCGGGCTTTTGGGCTACACGGTTATGGTTTTTGTGCTGGACATTAAGATTGCCAAGTCTTTGCCCGCGCTCCTGCGGCGGCGAAAACCAGGGTAATTGTTTACCGTTCTTTTTCTGTCGGGTAAAATCTAAGGGCAGTATCGTGATAATCTCATCGGCTTCGTGCCGATATTCAATGGGAGAAAACGGCCGTGATAGAAAAATCTTACCAACTCGTCGTGCTAAGAGGTCCACATTCCGGGCAAACCTATCCGCTTACCCAACCTGCTTTCTCCCTGGGGCGCGACCCCGCGGCCGACATTGTCTTTGACGACCCCGAAGTTTCGCGCCTTCACGCCCGCCTCGTTGAAACAGAAGATGGCTACCGCCTGGAAGATCTGGGCAGCACCAACGGCACGTTTGTCAACGGCCGTAATATCAGCGCCGGCCCCGTTCTGTTGGAACCGGCCCAGGAAATTCAGTTGGGCAGCAGCATCGTCCTGCTGTTCGAACTGGTGGAAATCTCGACAGAGTTGCCGGGGGAAGGGACGGCATCGCCAGCCGCAGAAGAAGGAGCAGGCGAAACGGCCGTTCTCCCCACCTCGCTTCCGGCCACAACCGAACCACTCGCTGCCGCTGAGCCGCCCCCCGACGACGAATCCGTCGACCCCATGCTGCCGCCGGACTTCGACGACGTGGCTGACTTCGAGAAACTCCCCACCTTGCGCCAGCTCCAAGACACATTCGCCGAAAACGAGCCAGACCTATCCGACTTGCCCGAAATGCCCGAGCTTCCAGACCTGAGCGCCGAGCCGCCCGTGCAAAAAGCAGCGCCGCGCGTGGTTTCCGACGATGACGCAGCCATGCCGCCGCTGCCGGCACGCCCTAATTCTAACCGGCGGCTGGTGGGCATTCTTACGGCCGTTCTCCTTATTTTGCTGTGCTGCTGCTGCGGCTTCTTGATCGTCATGTACCAGTGGGGCGGCGACTGGCTGCTGCGCCAGATGCAATTAATCCCCTGACCTTTACGCGCAAGCTAAGAAGGCTTTATAATCCAATCAGGCATAGAGAGGCTGCGAGTTGGTACTCGCAGCCAGCAGTGTTCCTCTACGGCCGTTCTGCCAAAAGGATCACCGCGATGGACAATACCTGGCTACCAAACGACGACGATCGGGGACCGGATTCACTGAGTTACCCGGTTCTTCCCCTGGACCATTTCCTCCTGCATGCCGCCCACAAATACCCGCAGCGCACGGCCACCCTCTTTCCTGCCCCCACCAACGGCCGTCTGTCCGCCGCCCGGCTGTCCTACAAACAGCTTAACCAGGCCGTCAATCACTTTGCCACCGGGCTGCAGCAGTTGGGCGTAAAAAAAGGCGACCGGGTCGCTCTGGCTTTGCCCAACTGCCCGCAGTTTATCATCGCCGCTTACGCCACCTGGCGCATTGGCGGCATCGTCGTTGGCCTCAATCCCTTTGCCCGCCCGGCCGACCTGGCCCACATGCTCGATGACTCCGGCAGCGAAACGCTGGTTATCCGCCGCCGCCTCTATGCGCGCATCCAGAGTATTCGCAGCCGCACCAATCTGCAGCAAGTGATCGTCAGCCGCACATCCGACTACCTGCCCTGGCCGGCCGCCACGGCCGAATTGCTAAAAGATCCTTTCCTGCCGCGCACCAAAGGGGCCAGCCGCACGTCGACCGTGCCTTTTCAGCGCCTGCTGCGTGGGAAAACCACGCGGCTGCGGCTGATTGAAGTGATGCCGCCGGACACGGCCGTTATCCTCTACCCCCACACACGTGCCCGCAACCAGCCGGGCATCAGCCTCAGCCACCGCAATCTGGTCACCAACATCACCATGATCAACCACCGGCTGGGGACCAAAGCCGGCCAGGAAGTCGCCCTGGGTATGATGCCCTTTTACGATGCCTTTGGCTTAACGGCCGTCCTTTGTACGGCCGTTGCCCAGGCCGCCACGCTCATCCTGCTGCCCAATCCCCGCGATATCGGCCAGGCAGTACGCGCCCTGGAACAGTTCCACGTCACCTACTTGCCGGGCGTGCCCAAGCTGCTGGCGGCCCTGCTGCAGCACAGCCAGCAAAAGAAGGGCAGTTTCGCCGCCGTCCGCCTGGTCCTCAGCAGCAAGTCCACCCTGCCCTTGCCGCTGCGCCAGCAGTTTGAAGCCGTGACCAGCGGGCGGCTGCTGAACGCCTACGGCCTGACCGAAGCCAGCGGCCTGGTCGCCATTGACCCATGGCAGCATCCCCGGCCGCAGGCAGTGGGCCTGCCGCTGCCGGACACCGAAGTGCAAATCGCCGACGTGGCCTTTGGCACGCAGGCGCTGCCTATTGGCGAAATCGGCGAAGTGGTGGTGCGCGGGCCGCAGGTGATGGCCGGCTACTGGCAGCGCCCCGAAGTTACGGCCGAAGTGGTGCGGGTCGGGCCAGACGGCAGTCCCGGCTGGTTATACACCGGCGATCTTGGCTTTCTGGACAGCGCCGGTTATCTGCACATCACCACGCCGCGCCAGGACCCCATCACCCGGGGCATGAACCGCCTGGAGTTGTAGCCCCAAAGGTCATAGCGCCGCTGTGACCTGCGCCGTGACTTCCCGCACATGCGTCAGCCTCCCATACCTGTTATCCTGAAAACGAAATGAAGCCTGCCGGACGTCCGGCCTGTATTTTACTCGACCAACGTGTAGGAGTTCATGATGTCTGAACCAATTTTGCTGACGAAAGACCTGAAGAAATCTTATGGCGATGTAGAAGCCGTCCGGGGTATCTCTTTCAGCGTGCTGCGCGGGGAGATTTTTAGCCTGTTGGGGCCGAACGGGGCCGGCAAGACCACCACGATTTCCATGTTGAGCTGCCTGCTAACGCCCAGCAGCGGCACGGCCGTTATCGACGGCCACACCATCCCCCAGGACAACCTGGCGATTCGCCAGATCATCGGTGTGGTGCCGCAGGAAATCGCTCTGTACGATGATCTGACCGCCCGCCAAAACCTCCACTTCTGGGGCCAGATGTACAACATGAAAGGCAAAGCCCTCAAGCAGCGCATCGACGAAGTGCTGGAGCAGGTCAATCTGAGCGACCGGGCCGACGACCGCGTGGAAACCTACTCCGGCGGCATGAAACGGCGGATCAACATCGCCGTGGGCCTGCTGCACAAACCCCGCCTGCTGTTCATGGACGAGCCGACGGTGGGCATCGACCCGCAAAGCCGGCGGCGTATTCTGGACATGGTGCGCGAACTGCGCGACCAGGGCATGACGGTGTTGTATACCACCCACTACATGGAAGAAGCCGAGGAGCTGTCGGACCGGGTGGGCATTATCGATCACGGCCGTCTCATCGCCCTGGGCACGCAAGAAGAACTAAAACAGGTCGTGGGCCAGCAGGAAACCGTGCGCCTCAGCTTTGGCGAGGGGCACGAAGCCAACGGCCACGCCGACATGTTCCACGGCACAGATGGCATCCTGGCCGCCAGTTCCGTCAACGGCGAGATCGTCCTCTCCGTCAAGGAAGCAGCGGCCGTGCTGCCCGCCATCGTCACCCGGACCAACAGCGCCGGGCTGCCCCTGCGCACCATCGAAATTGAGGAGCCAAACCTGGAGGCGGTGTTCCTCCACCTGACGGGCCGCGCCCTCCGGGATTAGGCCGGTGGGCCACTTTACCCGGATGGAAGCCTCATCCACCTCGATGGAAGTCTTATCCATCTGGATGGAAGGATCATCAGAGAAGGAAGCATTTCCATGAATAAAATCTGGCAAATCGGCTGGAAAGATTTGATTGTACTGTTTCGGGATCGCGGCGCGCTGATTCTGATGTTGGGCGCGCCCTTTGTGCTGACGTTGGGCCTGGGGCTGGTCACCGGATCGTTTTCCGGCGGCAGCAGCAGCGGGCTGGCCGGCATCCCGGTGGTGATTGTGAACCAGGACAGCGGCCAGTTGGGGCAGGCGTTGGTCGATGTGTTTTCCGCGCCGGATCTGGCGGAACTGGTGGCAGCGGAAACGGCCGTATCCCCCACCGCCGCCCGCCAGCTTGTCGATGAAGATGAAATCGCCGCCGCCGTCATCATCCCCGCTGGCTTCACCGCCAGCATCCTGCCCGACGGCAGCGGCCAGATGGGCACAGTGGCAGCGATTGAAGTGTATACCAACCCGGCCCGGCCCATCAGCGCCGGCGTGGTCCGCAGCATCGTGCAGAGTTTCGTCCAGCAGGTAGAGACCGGCATGGTGAGTGTGAACGTAGCGATGGCGCAGTTGGTGCAAAACGGCCGTGTCACCCCCACCGACACCGACGCCCTGGTAACCCTGGGACAGGCAATGGGCCAGCGCCTGATCAACGACGACACCACCGCGCCGGTCATCCGCATCGCCCGCGACGAAGCCGCCGCCGCTGCGGCGGCCGCCAACCCCAACTTCCTGGCCTACATCGCCCCTGGCATGGCCGTCGCCTTCCTTATGTACACCGTCGCCCTAGGCGGCCGCAGCATCTTGACCGAACGCGACAAAGGCACACTGGCACGCCTGCTCGTCTCGCCTACCTCCACGATCCAGGTGATGGCCGGGAAAGTCATTGGCATTTTCCTGACCGGCGTGGCCCAGGTAAGCGTACTCATCGCCGCCAGCAGCCTGCTGTTTGGCCTGCGCTGGGGCAGTCTGCCCGGCGTCATCCTGCTGATTGTGACCGTTTCGGCCGCAGCCACAGGCTGGGGGCTGCTGCTGGCCTCCGTCGCCAGCCGGCCCAGCCAGGTATCCAGCATGGGCACAGCCCTGATGCTCGTCTTTGGCATCTTGGGCGGCAGCTTTATCCAGATCCCATTCACCGGTTTCCTGGCGCAGTTAAGCAAAATTACGCCCAATGCCTGGGCCATCGAAGGGTTCACCTCGCTGAGCCAGGGCGCTTCGCTCAGTGACATTCTGCCCATCCTGGCCGCCCTGATGGTGATGGCTGTGGTGTTGTTTGGCACGGCCGTTTTCATCTTCCAACGCCGCGCCGGCGCCCTGGTCGCCCGGTGAAGCGGGCAGCGCGTGAGTCCGGCTGCAGTCCCACTATGAATCACGGAGGTCCCATGTTCCGAAAAATTTTCGCCCTGGCCTGGAAAGATACCATCATCCGCTTTTCCAGCCGTTCAGAACTCCTTTTCTTCTTGATATTGCCTGTGGTCTTCACCGTGCTGCTCAGCGGCGGTGTGGGAGAAGACCAAAACAGCGACAACCGCATCCCCTTGCTGGTGGTCAACGAAGACGACAGCGAACTGGCCAGCACCCTGGTAGACGCCCTGGCCGCCTCCGACGTGGTGGGCATCAACCAGCAGCCGCGCTCGGAAGCGGAACTGCTCTTTGCCGACGAGGCCGCCCCGGCGCTGCTGGTGATTCCGGCGGGATTTGGGGCGGCGGTAGTGGCGGGGGAAACGGCCGTGCTGGATCTGCGCCAACTGCCCAACAACAGCAACGCCAGCGCCGCCGACCGGGCCGTGCAAACGGCCGTCAGCCAGGTGAGTCAGCCGTGGGCGGCAGCCCGCACCAGCGTGGCGGAAGCCGGGCGGCTGGAACCCTTCGCCGACGCGGCCGCCCGGCAGGCTTACTTCCAACAAGCCGCCGCGCTGGCCAAATCGCAGCTGGCCGCCGCACCAGAGCGCGTCACCATCACCCAGCCCGAAACGGCGCTCACCAACGCCAACGCCGACGCCTTTGACCAGGCTGCCCACCAGTCAGCCGGCCAGCTCATTACCTGGGTGTTCATTCCGCTGCTGGGCACATCGGCGCTGATGGCCTTTGAACGGCGCTACGGCACGCTGCGCCGCCTGCTGGTCACGCCAACCGGCCAGTCGACCTACCTGTTGGGCACTGTCACGGGGCAGTTCGCCACGGCCGTTGTGCAGATGGCACTGCTGATAGGCTTTTCCATTTTGGTGCTGCACGTCAGTTGGGGGCAGTCGCCGGCCGGACTGGTTATGGTGCTGCTGACCTTCGCGCTCGCCTCGGTGGCGTTGGGGGTGATGCTGGGCACGTTTGTTAAAACGGAGGGACAGGCCAGCAACTTGAGCATCATGCTGGGCATGTCGATGGCTCTGCTGGGCGGCTGCTGGTTCCCCATTGAGCTGTTCCCGCCGGCCGTACAAACGGCCGTACACGTTCTGCCCACCACCTGGGCCATGCAGGGCCTGTCCGATCTGGTGCTGCGCGGCGCAGACGTGGCCCAGATTTTGCCGGAAACGGCCGTGCTGACCGCCTTTGCCATTCTGTTCTTTGTGGTCGGTAGTCTGCGGAAATTTCAGCCTTAAGGGGAGATCGAAACCTGGGGACTGGCGGTCCCCAGGTTCAGCAGATCGAAATCTTCGCCACGAACCACCCAAAATTAGGCGCTTGATTCGAGAAATTCGTGTCATTCATGGCAGTCGTTACACCTACCGAACCGCCAGTCTTACGCATCAGTAACGTCCACCAGAGCGAGAGGTCAGGAAACCAAAACTGACGAAGATCACGCCCAGCAGCAGCAAACTGCCGGCCTGCCACAACATGCGGCGGCCCCACAGCACGGCCAGGGAATAAATCCCCTGCCGCAAAAATGAACCCCACACGGCCGTTGCGCCGGCAGCCGCATCCGGGATAACGGCCGTTCTGACCAGCCACGTACCCACCGCCGGCAGCAGGACGGCCAGCAGCAGACCCAACAACCCGGCAGCCGCCATCGGCACGCCCCACCAATAGCCCCAGCCCGCCGCCGAACGCACCGCCAGCAGCAAAATCAGCAGCAGGCAGGCCAGCGGCAGCAGCCACAACCGCCACGCCTTACCCGCCAGGGCATACCACTGCTGCAAGCGGTGCAAAGTTGCCAGTTGGCCGGGAGTCAGCATCGCTTCAGACAGCAGGGGGATGCGCACCACGGCCATTTCCCCCACAATCTGCGGCAGGACGGTACTACTGACCACGCTAAACAACTGCACCGCCAGCTCCTCGGCCGGGATGCCCGGCGGCACGCACGTTGGCAGCGTGCCGGACGTCAGATCAAACGAGGAGAGATCGGTGCAGGTGGGCAGGCTTTGCACAATCGACAACACCGCCTGCCGCCCCACTTCACCCTGCCACTGGGCCAGCACCGGGCTGACGTCCACCGCCACCACCGCCTGGGCCGGGTCGCCAGTTTCCAGGTAATCGAGCAGCGCGTCGACGGCCGTATCCGTCACTTCCGCCAGCCAATCGGGCGGCAGGGTCGCCAGGACGGTCTCGGCCAGTACGGCCGTGTCCAGTTCCGGCACAGGCAGCCCCTGCGCCCGCGCCTGCTCCTCCACCACCCCGGCAATGACGGTGGGCAGTGTGTCGCGCAGCAAATCATCCAGGGCCAGCGCCTCTTTCAGCGCCGCCCGGTTGGTGATGACGTGTGCGCCGTTCACCAGCAGCAGGGCAAAAACGGCCGTCGCCACAAATAAACCCGCCACAACAGCGGCCAAAGCGTTCAGGCAACCACGCATAATCAGTCCTTTAAGGAAATTAGAGACTGGAGACTAGAGACTGAAGACTCTTTAAAAGCTCCAGTCTCTAGTCTTCAGTCTCTCCCCCCTCTTGCGCCAACTGGCCCAGAAACCAGCGGTCTTCTTCGGTCAGAACGGCCGTTAGCAGCATATCCGGGCGGCGCTGCCAGGTGCGGCGCAAGGACTCTTCGCGCCGCCAGCGAGCGACGTTCGCCGCATGGCCGGAGCGCAGCACGTCGGGCACGCGCCAGCCGCGAAAGTCGGCCGGTTTGGTATAGTGCGGCCCTTCCAGCAGGCCGGTGGCGTGGCTGTCGGCCTCCGCCGCACCCTCTGCGCCCAGCACGCCCGGCAGCAGCCGCGTCACCGCGTCCACAATCACCAGCGCCGCCAGCTCGCCGCCGGTCAGCACGTAATCGCCAATGGAAATTTCGTCCGTCACCAGATGGGCGCGCACGCGCTCGTCCACGCCTTCATAGCGACCGCACAGCAGCACCAGCCGCTCGTGGCCGGCCAGTTCTTGCGCGACGGTTTGGCTAAACGGTCGTCCCTGCGGCGACATCAAAATAACCGGCATTTCCCCAGTCTCCAGTCTCCAGTCTCCAATCTCCCCTTCAGATTGGAGATTGGAGATTAGGGACTCAACGGCCGTAAAAATCGGTTCCGGCTTTAGCACCATGCCGCCGCCGCCGCCGAAGGGCGGTTCGTCGGTGACGTGGTGTTTGTCGGTGGTGTAATCGCGGATGTTGTGCAGATGGACCGTCAGTTGGCCCATCTCCTGCGCTTTTTTGAGGATGCTCTCGTTGAGGTAGGCCGGAAACATGTCCGGGAAGAGGGTGAGGATGTGGATGTGCATAGGGTAGTCGGGTGGTCAGGTAGTCAAGTGGTCAAGTGGGAAGATCAAGTATCGCGTTCGCGGAAGAAGAGGTAGATGAGGGCGGCAACGGCCGTTCCGACCACCACACAGCCCACCAACAACAACAAAGCCACCATACTCATCTTTCTCTCCTCCTTATTCGTCCCCAGATTACACAAGTCACTCACGTTTACAAAATGGGACGCTGATTTTCGCAGATGCAGCGGATGAAGGCTGCCACACATAATTTTTATCCGCGAAAATCCGCCGCATCCGTGTTTATCCGCGTCCCATGAATCCAACATCCTACGGCTGAATTTCCACGACCACGCCGGTTTCGGCCCAATTATACAGCAGTTCCGCATTGCCCGAATCGAGCAGGATGCAGCCATAGGTCACTGGATGGCCCAGGTCGCCGGTCCACAAAAGCTGCGAACCGCCGCGCGTGGGGAAGCCGTGGAAGCCATTCATAAAATTCGACGTGGGCACCGGGCGGTAAATACCCATAAACTGCGGCATCCACAAATCCCAATTACCCGCGTAGGCGTTGGGTTCGTGGCTCTGAATCTGGAAGATACCCGGTGCGGTGGGGCTGCTGGCAATGCCCGTACTCACCGGCCATTCCCACTTTACTGCGCCATTTTCGTACACCCAGGCCCGCTGCTGGGCCATGCTCACCACAATGCGCTTGCCCTCCACCGCCGGCAGCGGCACCATCTCGTCCGGCGACGGAATGGTCATGGTCTGGCCAACCGACAAGGTGTCCAGGCCGAGGTTGGCCTGCTGAATCCAGGGGTACGGGATGCCGTAATCGCGCCCAATGCTGGACAAAGTCTCACCGGACTGCACCACGTGCTGGCGCGGCTGATGGTAGACGCGCAGGTTGACGAAGGTGTTGTGGCTGCTGATGGCCTGGGTCACGGCCGTTCCCGCCTCGCCCACGTCCACAAACCGCTCCTCACCCAGTCCGGCCGCCTGCGCCTGCAAATAGCTTTCCACCTGTCCCTGGTCCAATGACCAGTTGAACTGCCCGGCAGCGACGGCCGCGGCGTCCACCGTCAGCCAGCCGCCCCAGGTTTCCGGGGGCAGCACCCAATCCACGGCCTGATTGGCGATGGGATCGTAGGCGTGCACGGTGATGGGCGCGGCCAGCAGCGTATTGGCCTGCTCCGCCACTGCGCTCAGGTCGGTAACGGCGGGCGGCACGGCCGTCAGCACCAAATCGAAACGGCCGTTTGCCAGCACCACCCCGGCCTGCTGCGCCAGCAAATTGAGCGACGCAGTCACGTCTACCTGGCGGCCCGGCTGGCCAGGCAGGGCCACAAAACGGCCGTTGCTGTATTCCAAGCGCGCATCTTGCGGCGCGCGGTTCAACTCGGCGGCCAGCGCATTCAGGCCACTTTCCGCCACCGCCTGGTCTAGCTGCCAGACCGGGGCGACAAGGAAACGGCCGTCATTGGCCCAAAAGTCGCGCCAGCTGGCCAGCGTGCGCCCCTGGTCGCGGGCGGCGTCGGCCGTCGCGGCAGCATCCAGCGCAAAGCCCAGGCTGGAAGGCGAAACGGCGCGGGTTTCATCCCCGGCGGCCAGGGTGATGGCTTGCGTGTCCCAGGCGGCTTGCAGGGTGGAGACGGCCGTATCCCGGCTTTGCCCGCCCACGTCTATGTCTGCCACACTCACACGCGGCACAATCCAATCGCTCTGCCCCACAAACCAGATGCCCGCAAGGATGACTGCCAGCCCAAACAGCAGCACCAGCACGGCCGACATGGCCACGGCCAGATGCACCAGCCAGTGGGTACGGCGGCGCGACGCGGGCGGCGGGGCGGGCTGCCAGGCCTGCGTGGGATATTCGCTCAGCGGCAACGGCCGTTCGCGCTGCGGTACTTGATTCATTGGCGCCGGATAGCGCCATACAGGGTGGGAACCACCCGGAGTTTGTTTCATGGTCATTTTGTTTGTTGGTTTGTTTGTTGGTTGGTTAGTTTGTTGGCTGAGTTTCAGCTAACCAACCCAACCAACCATCCAACCCAACCAACCATCTTTAGCTTACCCGAAAATCATCCCCCAGGATAAAGCGATTAGAATCGTTTAACCTGACGCAATGCCACCTATCGGTCACTTTTCGGCAGACGATACGGCCGTTCCTTTGGCCCTCCCTGTTTGGCCCAGGTATAATTCGGCCAGATTTCACCTGGAGAAAAGCCTGCATGAAAATTTTGCTCACCGGCCATAAGGGCCAATTGGGCACGGCGCTGATGCCCGCCCTGGCTTCTCACGAGATCAGCGGCGTGGATTTGCCGGAACTGGATATTACCGACCGCACGGCCGTGCACACGGCCGTCGCCCAAACCACCCCCGACCTCATCATCCACTGCGCCGCCCTGACCGACGTGGATGGCTGCGCCCGCAACCCGGCGCTGGCCTATCGCGTGAATGGCCTGGGCACGCAAAACGTGGCCCTGGCGGCCCAGGAATTCGGCGCAGAGATGCTGCACATCAGCAGCAACGAGGTCTTTGCCGGCGACCGGCCCGAAGGCTACGACGAGTGGGCGCCGCTGAATCCGGTGAATGGGTACGGCCGTTCCAAAGCCGCCGCCGAATTTCACGTCACCCACCTGCTCAGCCGCTTCTACATCGTGCGCCTCTCGTGGCTGTTTGCGCCAGGCGGGCGCAACTTTATCCACGCCATCCTCAAACGCGCCCGCGAAACCGGCCAGCTGCGCGTCGTCACCGACGAAGTGGCTAATCCCACTTACGTCCATGATTTAGCTGCGGCCATCGCCCAACTGAGCGAGACCCACCAGTACGGCGTCTACCACCTCACTAACGCCGGGGCCTGCTCGCGCTGGGAATTCGCCAACGAGATTTTGCGCCAGGCGGGCCTGAGCGACGTGGTCAATACGCCCATCCAGCTTAAAGATTTTCAGCGCGCTTCTACCCCGCCGCCCTACGCCGCCCTGAACAACAACGTGGGTAAGGCGATTGACATTGAATTACGGCCGTGGCCGGAAGCCCTGGCCGCCTACATGGCCTATGAAACAAACCAATAGACACACGGATTAAACGGATGGACACGGATTTCCACTGAAAATCCGTGTCCATCCGTCCAATCCGTGTCATCCGTGTCCCTATCGAGGAGATATGACCCCACAAACACCACCTACCGCCGCCGTCAAGCCGCAAGAATTAACCATTCACGGCGATACGCGCATTGACAATTATTACTGGCTGCGCGAGAAAGAGAACCCAGACGTACTCGCCCACCTGGAAGCGGAAAACGCCTACACCCAGGCGATGATGGCCCACACGGCCGTTCTGCAGCAGCAGCTCTACGACGAAATGGTCGGCCGCATTCAAGAAACCGACAGCAGCGCGCCGGTACAGCACGGCGGCTTCTACTACTATACCCGCACCGAAGCGGGCCAACAGTACGCCATCCACTGCCGCAAGCAGGGCAGCCTGGACGCCCCGGAAGAAATCCTGCTGGACGAAAACGCCCTGGCAGCGGGCGAAGCCTACTTCCGCGTCGGCGTGACGCGCATCAGCCCCGACCACCGGCTGCTGGCCTACACCACCGACACTGCCGGCGGCGAGCGCTACACCCTCCAGGTTAAAGATTTGACGACCGGCGAGCTGCTGCCCGACCGCGTGGCCAACGTCAGCTACTCGCTGGAATGGGGCAGCGACAACCGCACCCTGTTTTACACCGTGCAGGATGCCGCCTGGCGCGAATACAAGGCGCTGCGGCATGAACTGGGCACGGACACGGCCGTTGACCCCCTCATCTACCACGAACCCGACGAGCTGTACCGGGTCTCGCTGAACAAAACGAAAGACGATGCCTACCTGCTGCTGGAAATCAACAGCAAAGAGACCAGCGAAGTGTGGGCGCTAGACGCCAATACGCCATCCGGCAGTTTTTTTCTGATTGAGCCGCGCCAGCGCAACCGGCGCTACAGTGTGGAACACCGCGCCGGGCAGTTTTACATCCTCACCAACGACGCCGCGCCCAATTACAAAATCGTCACCGCGCCGGTGGATGCGCCTGGTTCCACCAACTGGCAGCCCTTCATCGCCCACGACCCGGACAAGCTGCTGGAGGGGTTGGAGATGTTCGCGGGGCATGTGGTGGTGTACGGCCGTTCGCAGGCCCTGCCCACCCTGGATATTCACGATTTTGCCAGCGGCCAATCGCGCGCCCTGACCTTCCCCGAAGCGGTCTACGCCACGCGCGGCGCGCCCAACCCCGAATTCGACCGCCGCACCTTCCGCTTCGTCTACACCTCCATGACCACCGCCGACAGCACCTATGACCTGGACCTGGACACGCTGGCCTGGATGCTGGTCAAGCAGGAACCGGTGCTGGGCGGCTACGATCCGGCCAATTATGAAACGGCGCGGGTGTGGGCCACGGCCGTTGACGGCGCACGCATCCCCATCTCCCTGCTTTACCAGAAAGGGCTGGTGCGCGATGGGCACAATCCCTGCCTGCTGTATGGCTATGGCAGCTACGGGGCCAGCATGTCGCCCGCCTTCGACCAGAAGCGGCTCAGCCTGGTGGATCGCGGTTTCATTTGGGCCATCGCCCACATTCGCGGCGGCCAGGAAATGGGCCGCGCCTGGTACGATCAGGGCAAGTTCCTGCACAAGTCCAACACCTTCACCGACTTCATCGCCTGCGGCCGTCACCTGATCGCTGAGGGCTATACGCAGCGGGCGAAGCTGGCGATCATGGGACGCAGCGCGGGCGGGCTGTTGATTGGGGCCGTGCTGAACTTGGCGCTGGATTTGTGCCAGACGGCCGTGGCCGGCGTGCCCTTCGTCGATGTCGTCACCACCATGCTCGACGAATCCATCCCCCTGACGGTGGCCGAATTTGAAGAGTGGGGCAATCCGAAGGACAAGACCTTTTACGAGGCGATGCTGGCCTATTCACCTTATGACAACTTAAAAGCCGGCGTTTACCCCCACATCCTGGTCACCGCCGGGCTGAATGACCCGCGCGTGCAGTACTGGGAACCGGCCAAATGGGTAGCCAAACTGCGCACGCTCAAAACCGACGACCACCGCCTGCTCTTCAAAATCTTCATGGGCGCGGGCCATTTCAGCAGCAGCGGCCGGTATGATTATTTGAAGGACACAGCGTTTGAATATGCCTTCATTTTGGACACGTTAGAGACTAGAGACTAGAGACTGGAGACTGTGAGAGACATCCAGTCTCTAGTCTCCAATCTCCTCTCTTCCCGCCCGCCATGAAACCCGCTATTTCCGTTATCATCCCGCACTTGAACGGCCGTCACCACCTCGACGACTGCCTGCCATCCCTGCGCCGCCAGACGTGGCGCGATTTTGAGGTGCTGCTGGTGGACAATGGCTCCACCGACGGCACGCAGGAATATGTCGCCGCAAATTACCCGGAAGTGCGGCTGATCCAGCTGCCGCAGAACCGCGGCTTTACCGGCGCGTGCAATGCCGGCTGGCAGGCCGCCCAGGGCGAGATCATCATCCTGCTGAACAACGACACGGAAGCGGACCCGCACTGGCTGGCGGAAGTGATGGCCGCGTTTGATCGCCATCCACGCGCGGGCAGCATCGCCAGCAAAATGCTGCTCTTCGACCGGCGCGACCACCTGCACACGGCCGGGGATTTTTACCGCGTGGACGGCATTCCCGGCAATCGCGGCGTGTGGCAGGCCGACGTGGGCCAGTTCGACCAGGAGGAGATGGTCTTCAGCGCCTGCGGCGGCTCGTCGGCTTACCGGCGAGCGATGTTAGAAGAAATCGGCTTTCTGGACGATGATTTTTTCTTCTCGTGCGAGGATGTAGACGTAGGCTGGCGGGCGAATCTGGCGGGTTGGGAGGTTTGGTATGCACCCACGGCCGTGATCTACCACAAGCTCAAAGCCACCGGCGGGGCAGTGACGGGCAGTTATTACGACGGCCGTAACTTCCTCTACCTCATCTGGAAAAACTACCCGGCCGGCTTGCTGCGGCAAAACTGGCGGCTCATCGCCCGCGCCCAACTGCGCATCACCCAAGAAGCGCTGCAAAACTGGCGCGGCGAAGCGGCCCGCGCCCGGCTGCGCGGCCAGTGGGCCGGGTTGTGGGGCGTCTTCAAAATGTGGCCCAAACGGAAGGCCGTCCAGGCTCTGCGCCGCCTGGACGACGAGGCTTTGCAGCGCCGCCTGACACAGCCGCCGCTTGAGCCACGAAATGCTGACGGCCGTCCTAACGCCGGTTGACGGGTCATATCAGGGCGGGTAAGATTGCGATCCTGGTCTTTAGATCGGTGGAAACTGGCTATGGAAAGAAGAGAAGAAGACATGCAACCTTATCTGTCCGTCATCATCCCGGCTTACACGGAAGAAAAACGCATCGGCAAAACATTGGAGGCTGTGTACACCTATCTCGCAGGACAGCCCTTTACCTGGGAAATGCTGGTGGTATTGGATGGGCCGACCGACAAGACCCCCCAAATCGTCGCCGATTTTGCTCAGGATAAAACCAACATACGCTGGATCGACCGCCAGCAAAACCGGGGCAAAGGCTACACCGTGCGCCAGGGCATGCTGGCCGCCCGCGGCAAGATTCGCCTCTTCACCGACGCCGACAACTCCACCGACATGAGCCACTTCGACCGTATGAAACCCCTGTTCGACGCTGGGGCGCACGTGGTTATCGCTTCGCGCGACGCCAAAGATGCGCCTTTGGCTCGTCAGGCAGTGCCGCAGCCCTTTTACAAGCGCTTTTTAGGCAATGCCGGCAATTTGTTCATTCAGTTGATGGTCGTACCGGGCATTTGGGATACACGCTGTGGATTTAAGGCGTTTTCAGGCGAGGCCGCCCAAAAAGTGTTTGCGGCAGCGCGCATGGATGGCTGGAGCTTTGATGATGAGGCGCTGGCGCTGGCCCGCCGCTTTGGCTACAAAATCGAGGTCGTGGGCGCAGACTGGACCGATGCCGAGGGTACGCACGTCAGCAAACTGGACTATTTCAAGAACATCGCCGAAGCGGTACGCATCCGCTGGTATTTGCTAACCGGCGTCTACAAGCGTCCGGCTAAAGCCATTGACCTTTCCCAAGTGACTATCCATCACACCTGAGTGCGGAACGCGGAACAGTCACCTTGCCACCCCTACACCCCACACCCGCTCACCCCATCAAAAATGGCTACCCTAGAATTTGAAACGGCCGTTCTCGCCTCCACCCCTTACCGCCACATCGCCGGGCTGGATGAGGCCGGGCGCGGCGCGCTGGCCGGGCCGGTGGTAGCGGCGGCGGTGATTTTGCCGCTGGATAATCCAGAGGCCCTGGAAGCCCTGCGCGAAGTTAACGATTCCAAACAGTTGACGGCGAAAAAGCGGGAACTGCTGTTTGGGCTGATCACGCAGCACGCGTTAGCCTATGGCGTTGGCCTGGAACCGGCCGAAGTGATTGACGCGATCGGTATTTTGCCGGCGACGAAGCAGGCGATGTGCACGGCCGTTGCCCAGCTCACTCCTGGCGCGGAGTATTTATTAATAGACGGCCGTATCCGCCTGAAAACCCTGCCGCTCCCCCAGCAGGCCATCATCCGCGGCGACGCCCTCAGCCTGAGCATTGCCGCCGCTTCCATTCTGGCCAAAGTTACCCGCGACCGCCTGATGATTGCTCTGGACCCCGACTTTTTGCCTTATGGTTTTGCCCGGCACAAAGGATATGGCACGGCCATGCACCTCAAAGCTCTGGCCAAGCTGGGCCCCACGCCGCACCATCGCTACTCCTTCGCCCCGCTTCGCCAAAAGCTGGTTTAGTCATGCAGCAGTTTGTGCTAAGATAGGCTGCAATCAGCCGTTCTAGGTCTGGAAAACCTGTGCAACAAGGAGTAAGATGGACACGTCTCTCTACCAAAATGACCCTCGCTGGAAGAACCAAAAAATCGGCCTGCAAAACAAAATAACCATCGAACAAGTCGGCTGCATGCTCACCTGTTTCGCCATGACCGTCAACCACTTTGGCGCCAACGAAACACCGGCCAGCCTTAACGCAAGAATGAAAGCCGCCAATGGCTTCAACGGCGCCTGGATCAAAGGGGCGCAGGTGCCGCCGCAGTTCCCGCAAACCGGTGTGGAAAGGCAGTATCACGTCGAGTGCAACGGCCAGCCGGCGCCGCTGGACCTGATTGATCAGGGTCTGGCGGAAGGATCGCTGGTCATGGTGCGGGTGGATTGGACGCCCGATGCCAACATCGACAGCCACTGGGTGGTTATCCACGGCAAGAGGGGCGACGATTACGACATTTGGGACCCCTGGCAAAAATCGGGGGCCCCGGACACGCTGCAAGGCCGTTATGGCTATGGGCGCAAAAAGCCGGCCGAGATTATTTTGGAAGCCATCTGGCACGGCCGTGGAAAATTCCCGAAGGAACAAAGTAAACCGGCCGAGCCGCCACCGCTGCAATCCAAGCGGGACGCGGTGGAGGCTGTGCAAAACCGGGTGTTGTCTGTCCAACCGACAGTGGCCCAATTGACCCTGCGCCGCCAGCCGGTCATCACTCAATCGAACGTCATCAAATCGCTGACGCCGGGCGACGTGCTCGTTGTGCAGGAAGCTTATCAGGCAGGCAAAGCGAAAATTGGGCAGCAGGGCCAATGGCTGGAGGTGCAGGATAGCCGCGGCGCGCAGGGCTATGTGGCGGCGTGGCTGGTAAAGCAGGTGGCAGGAGACACGGCCGTTTCCCCCCCACCTGCAGCCGTCTCGCCACCCCCCACAACGCAGCTCCAGGTAAAACCCACCACCAGCAGTCTCTCGTTTCGCAGCCAGCCCGTCGTGGCCACCAACACCTATATTCGCACCATTTCCGCCAGCGAGACACTGACGGTGATTGAGAGCGGCGACGCGGCGGCTAAAATCGGCCAGAAGGACCAGTGGTTGCAGGTAAAAGCCGGCGATGGAACCACCGGCTATGTAGCGGCCTGGTACGTTACCAAGGTCTGACGCGGGCATTGTGAGGGAGCCAATGAAACCATTTAAACGCCGCACCTATCGTGGGGTGATCGAGCTTGGGAATGACCTGCTTTTCCCCTTGCGCAACCGGGCCGAATTGAAGCAGGCCATGCGCGGGGATTTGGTGTCGTTTGCGTTTCGCGAGCGGTTGATGCTGGCGGTAACGGCCGTCAACGACTGCCGCTACTGTTCTTACTTCCATGCCAAAGAAGCCCTCAAAGCCGACCTTCCCGAAGCGGAAATCCGCCACATGCAAGACGGCATAGTCGACCAGGCGCCGGCAGAAGAACTACCCGCCTTGCTGTATGCGCAGCATTGGGCAGAAAGCAATGCCCGGCCAGATCCCGCTGCCCGCCAAAAGCTGGTGGACACCTACGGCCCAGAAAAAGCGGAAGCCATTGAAACGATCCTGCGCATGATCCGTACCGGCAACCTGTTGGGCAACACCGCCGACTATATCCTCTTCCGGCTGTCCTTCGGCCGCTGGGGCAAGACAGAGCGCGAGAAACTATCAACTCCAGATCGGTCTAATTTTTGAGGATTGAACCAATCCCCTGTGGAAGAAAACACGGCCGTACGGCCGTGTCTTTTTTTCTTCCCCATCAACCTGATACAATTGCGCCTTTCACGCCGCTGGCGTGTAGAAGGAATAGTTGGTCAGGTTTGTTGGTTGGTTGGGTTTGCCAAGCCAACGTAACCAACCAACAAACGAACAAACTGACCAACCTCCGAGGCAACTCTTGAAGAAACGAACCATCTGGCTTGGCGCGGCCGTTCTCATCAGCGCCGTTTTTTTATGGCTGGCCCTGAAAGGGCTAAATCTGGCCGAAGTATGGGGCGACATGCGCAGCGCCAACTACTGGTGGCTGATACCGAGCGTGGCCATTTACTTTGTAGCCGTGTGGGCGCGCACCTGGCGCTGGGACTACATGCTGCGGCCGCTCAAGCACATCCCAGTCCCCCGCCTCTTTCCCGTGGTGGTGATTGGCTACATGGGCAACAACGTCTACCCCTTTCGCGCCGGGGAAGTGCTGCGTTCCTTCGTGCTCTACCGGCGCGAAGAAGTCGCCATGAGCGCCAGCATGGCAACGGTGATCGTCGAGCGGGTGTTCGACGGGCTGGTGATGCTGATTTTTGTGTTTGTGGCCCTGCCGTTTACGCCCATTCCGGGGGATGACGGCCGTATCCAATCCATCGTCACCTTCGCCAGCGTCGCCTTCTTCGCCGCCCTCGTCCTTTTCTTTGCCCTGGCAGCCATGCCCGACCGCTTCTACCGGCTGGCCCAATGGGGCCTCGGTCTGACCGGCAGCCTGCTTACCGAAAAAGGCCGCGAGAGCCTGTTAGGCATCTTGCAGCGCTTCCTCACCGGGCTGGAATCCCTGCGCAGCTTCCGCAACGTCCTGATGATCTTTTTCATTTCCGTCATCATCTGGCTGCTGGAAACGGTGAAATACTGGTTCGTGATGCACGCCTTCAACTTTCAGGTCAGCTTTTTTGCCCTGATGCTCATGAACGGCGTCGTCAACCTGGCCACCACGCTGCCCTCCGCGCCCGGCTACGTGGGCACGTTTGACGAACCGGGCATCGAGGTGCTGAAGCTCTACGGCGTGCCGCAAAATACGGCCGCGGCCTATACTCTGGTGCTGCACGCCGCTTTATGGCTGCCCATCACACTTTTGGGCTTCTACTACATGATCCGCGAAGGCTTGAGCTGGTCGGACATTGGCAGGGCAGCGGAGATGAAGGAAGGGGAGCCAATCGTGTAATTTATGATGCGTGATGCGTAAATCTTCTCACGCATCACGCATCAACTCTGGGGTTTTTCTATGCAGATCGCCATCATCGGAGCCGGAATTGCCGGCCTCTCAGCGGCTTATGATTTACTGGCCGCCGGACATCAAGTCACCCTCTACGAAGCGACGGACCACACCGGCGGGTTGGCCTCCGGGTTTAAGGATGAAACCTGGGAGTGGCCGCTGGAGAAGTTCTACCATCATATTTTCCAGTCGGATAAGGCCATCATCCAACTGGTGGAAGAACTGGGCTTCAGCGACAAGTTGTTTTTCCCCCGCCCCACCACGTCGGTGATTTACGAGGGGAAGATTGTGCCCTTCGATTCGCCGCTGCGCTGGATTACCTTTCCCGGCTTCAACTTGCTCGACGTGGCCCGCTTTGGGCTGGTGAGCGCCTATTTGCGCTTCACCAAGCCGTGGCGCAAGCTGGAGCAGGAAACGGCCGATGCCTGGCTGCGCCGCTGGTATGGCAAAAAAATCTACGAATTAACCTGGCGGCCGCTGCTGATTGGCAAGTTTGGGCCGTATTACCAGGAGGTGAACATGGCCTGGATGTGGGCGCGGCTGCACGTGCGCACGCCGAAGCTGGGCTATTTTGCGGGCGGGTTTCAGGCGTTTATCGACTGCTTAACGGCCGTGGTACAGCAGCGCGGCGGCCAGATTTTGCTCAATACGCCGGTCAGCGGGATTGCCCAGGGGGAAAACGGCCGTCTCACCCTCTCCACCCCCGCCGCCCAAACCCAGTACGACCGCATTCTGGCGACCACCTCGCCCCACCTGCTCTCCCGGCTGGCCCCCGACCTGCCCGCCGACTACCTGGGGCAGCTTCTGAACTTGAAAAGCATGGGGGCGGTGGTGCTGACGTTGGCGCTGAAACGGCCGTTACTCCCCGACCACCTCACCTACTGGCTCAACATCCCGGCCAGCTCGCCCGATAAAACGCAAAACGACATCCCCTTCCTGGCCCTGGTGGAGCATACCAACTACGTCAGCCCGGAACATTATGGCGGCGACCACATCGTCTACTGCGGCGACTATGTGACGCCCGATCACCCTTATTTCCAGATGTCCGACGCGGCCCTGACCGACCTGTTTACCGGCGTACTGGCCCAAATCAACCCCGATTTCCGGCCCGACTGGGTGCGCCGGAGCTGGGTCTTCCGCGAAAAGTACGCCCAGCCGGTGCCTCTGCTCAACCATTCCGCCCACATCCCGGATATACGCACGCCGCTGCCCGGCCTCTACTTCGCCAGCATGAGCCAGGTTTATCCCTGGGACCGGGGTACAAACTACGCCGTAGAAATCGGCCGTCGCGCCGCGCAGATGCTAGCTGTCAGCAGTTAGCTGTCAGCAGTTAGCTGTCAGCTGTTAGCTGTTAGCAAGACGTGCATCCTTCCGGCTTACAGCCCATAGCTTTCTCACCGGGCAAACGTAGAAGTTAAGTACCAATGTAAGCTGGTGGGGTTAGCGTAAATAGCGTATCTTTAACACGATACCATGAGTCATTATATACGAAGATAACCACCGCACGATTGAGGATACCGGAGCAATTCGCCTGGTGTCCTTTTCGTTGTGTGTAGCTAAAATTGCAAAGATTGCAGACAAGGAGTGTTTCGCATGAAAATTATTGTGGTTGGTACGGGCTTTGTGGGGCTGCCCCACGCGGCCGTTTTATCTGAATATGGACACGAAGTATGGGCCTACGACATCGACGAAAACCGCATCAACGCCTACAAGACCGGGCGGGCTTTCGACATTGAGCGCTACGTCAACGAGCCGGGCCTGGCAGCGGCCATTGCCGAAAATATTGACCGCTATCTCTTCTTCACCAACAACATCACCGACCTGGTGGAAGGGACAGACATTTTCTTCTTCTGCCTCAATACGCCGCCTAACCGGGATGGCTCCACAGACCTGAGCTATTATCTGAACGCCGCCCACACTGTCGCTGAACTGCTGGCCAAACGGCAAAACAAAAAGCGCGTGGTTCTGGTGAACAAAAGCACTGTACCGATTGGCACCGCCCGCGTGCTGCAAAACGTGATGGAGCAGCACGGTGTGGAAAACTTCGGCGTGGCTTCTAATCCTGAGTTTCTGGCGCAGGGTAACGCTATTGACGGTTCGCGCAAGCCGGACCGCGTGGTGGTGGGCGCGGACACAGAGGAAGACTTTGTCCTGCTGCGGCGCATCTATTCCCATTTTGTCAATCATGTGCGTATCCGCTATCTGGAAACGACCCCAGAAACGGCCGAAGCCATCAAGTACATCGGCAACACTCTGCTGCTGAGCTACATCTCCTTTTGGAATGGTGTGGGCGGGCGGCTGGCCGAGACGTTCCCCAACATTCGCATGGAAGATTTGAAGATCGGCGTCACGGCCGATTCGCGCATCAGCACCTGGGGCTCCTATGTAAGCAACGGCGCGGGCGGCAGCTGCTTTGGCAAGGACATTCAGTCGCTGATTTACCAGTTGAACAAGAAAGGGCGCTCCACCAACCTGCTGCAATCCGTCTACAACATCAACGAGTACCAGAAAACTTATCTGGTAGACCGCGCCGTCCACGAAGCCGGTTTTAGCTTTAACAACAAGCGGGTGGCTTTGTTGGGGCTGGCGTTTAAGAAGCGTACCAACGACATGCGCGACTCGGCGGCCCTGAAGGCGGTGGAAACGCTGTTGGGGCGCGGTGTGGCCGAAATTCGCGCCTACGATCCGCTGGCGATGCCGGCTGCGCAGGAATACTGGTTTAACCCGGAAAAGAATCATCTCTTTGACCGGATTACCTACCACGATACGGCGCAAGAGGCCATCGAAGGCAGCGACGCCGT
>JACKBU010000032.1 GCA_020634395.1 Ardenticatenaceae bacterium
ACTATTCTCAGGTCCGGGCAAAAGGAGAAAAAGTAGATGATTCGAGCTGTTATTTTTGACATTGGCGGGGTGCTGATCCGCACGACCGATCATCGGCCCCGGCGCGCGTGGGACGCACGGCTGGGCTTGGCTCCCGGTGAGTCGGAAGCGGTTGTATTTGGCAGCGAGATGGGCACAAAAGCGCAGCGCGGAACTATCACCGACGAGGCGCTGTGGGACTGGGTCGGGCAGCACCTGGGACTGGATCAGGCGAATCTGACGGTTTTCCGGCAGGATTTTTGGGCTGGAGACGTGCTGGATACGGATCTGGTGGACTTTATCCGCACACTGCGGCCACGCTATCAGACGGCCGTAATCAGCAATGCCACCGATGGCCTGCGTGTTTCCCTAACCGACCAGTACCAGATTGCCGATGCCTTCGATCTAATCGTCACTTCGGCTGAAGAGAAGATAGCCAAGCCGGAGCCGGAAATTTTTATACGCACGCTGGCGCGACTGGGCCGCGCGCCGGAAGAAGCTGTATTTGTCGATGATTTTGCCCATAACATAGAAGCGGCGCGCGCTTTGGGCCTGCACACTATCCGCTTCCGGCCGGGCGTGGACGTACCGGCGGAACTGGCGCAGATGGGTGTGACGCCATAAACCAATCAGAAGTTTCCGTGGGCAAAAGCTCACCCATAGCGATGAAAACTGGCAGCGAATTGTCGCTAATGGGCACAAGTTTGTGTTAGTTCAGTTGATTCGTTGCCATTTTTAGGAGAGAAAAAATGATTGCTAAACAAATCAAAGAGATTCAACTGCCGGTCGGATTTACCGTGCGCCCGGCGCAGATGACGGACCTGGAAACGGCCGTAGCGATGTTTAATGCCACGGCCGTGGCGCAGGTTGGCCGCGAAGAGTTCACCGTAGAGGACATCGGTTCCGAGTGGAAATCGGAACACTTCCACCTGGACACCGCCACGCGGGTCGTGTTTTCACCGGATGGCGAGTTGGTCGGCTACGTGGAGGTCTGGGATACGAGGGCTTTACCTGTCTCGCCCTGGGTGTGGGCGCGGGTTCATCCCCAGTTTGAGGGGATGGGCATCGGCACGTTCATACTAAAGTGGGCCGAGCAGCGCTGCCGGGAAGTTTTTACCCGTGTGCCGGAAGAGGCAAGAATCGCCATGCGCTGCGGCACCATCAGCACCTACCAACCTGCCCTCGACTTGTTGTCTGGCTATGGGATGGATCCTACCCGGTCGTTCTGGACGATGCGGATTGACATGGAAGATGAGCCGGAAACGGCCGTGCTTCCTGCCGGCCTGCGATTTGCAACCCTGGCCGAACGCAATGACCTCCGCGAAGTGATGCGCGCTACCATTGAGGCTTTTCAGGATCACTGGGGTTTCGTGACTGCGCCGGAAGACGACGAAATGCGGCATTGGCAGGAATGGACAGGCAGCGATCACCTGTTTGATCCCACGTTGTGGTTTATGGTGCTGGATGGCGATGAGGTAGCTGGCGTTTCCCTCTGCCGCATCAACTCCTACGAAGACCCGGAGATGGCCTGGGTCAATTCATTGGGCGTGAGACGGCCGTGGCGCCGCCAGGGTCTGGCTCTGGCCATGCTGCAGTACTCCTTTGGCGAATTGTACCGGCGCGGCAAGCGGGCGGTGGGTCTGGGCGTAGACGCCGACAGTCTGACCGGGGCAACCCGTCTCTATGAGAAGGCTGGTATGCATGTTATCCGCCAGTTTGTCAATTACGAAAAGGAACTGCGGCCCGGTGTGGACCTGGCAACCAGGACGTTGGAGGATTAGCCGTAAAAAAAGCAGGCGATTTCTGATGGAAAGGAAATCGCCTGCTTCTGCATCTTATAAAAAAAGAGGAGCTCCAAGTAACCTTCTCGCACTCACTTTACCTGGAAGATAGGTCTCTCACAGTTGAACCGATAGCATTGGTTCAAACAGTCGTGACGAATACCGATCAATCCTCCCGAATGTCTGTTTTCAGCTTTTGGCTTGCTCTTTAGCGCTGCCGGCAAAGCCGAAATCCAGTTTTCCGGGTTAGCCACACCTGCTTCGTAAACAACCCCGTATATAAATCTTAAATCTAATTCAGGCTTTGCTTACGTTTCCGGGCAGGTATTTTCTTGGTAAAGAGGGCTTTCCAATTTCTCGGAGCTTCCTCAGCACCTTGAGCTTTTACGCTCAAGATAGGTTTATTATACGTGATGAATGTCACAGAAAGATATGACAAATGTCACCCAAAAACGTGACATTTGTCATGAGATAATGGTCACGGCCGTTTAGGGATCGCTGGCACAGCGGAACCCGACCGCACTACTAATAAAATCGGGGGTGAGAGAGCTGCGGTTGGCCGCGCGTACGCGGTCGGCTTCGTTGTTGAAAGGCCAGGCGCCGCCGCGGATAACCCGCATCAACCCGGTTTCCGGTCCGGTGGGGACGGTTTCCGGACTGTCGGCGTAATAATCTTCTCCGTACCAGTCAGCGGTCCATTCCCAGACGCCACCGGCCATGCCAAATATCTCAAAGGCGCTTTGTCCATTAGGCAGGGCGTCTACGGGCTTTAGGTTGTCGAAACTGTCGCTGTTAAAGACGGCCCGGGTCTCATTGGGTGCTTCGTTGCCCCAGGGATAGAGACGGCCGTCATCGCCGCGTGCTGCGTATTCCCATTCTGCTTCGGTGGGCAGCCGCGCGCCAACGGCCGTGCAGTAAGCCTGCGCGCCGTACCAACTGACGTGATTGATGGGATAGGAGCCAAAACCCGTCAAGGGCAAAAACTGTATTTTGCCATCGCCCTGATCTTCCGCCAGCAGCAGGCTGGTAACGCCCGCACGGTCCCGTGGCAAAACACAATCGAAGCTCTCGCAGGCCTGTTGGTAGGTGCCCAGCCGGTTCAGGAAAGAGGCATACTGCGCTACAGTGACCTCATACTGATCCATGTAAAAGGCATCGAGTGCCACTTCATGCTGCGGCTTTTCGTCGGAAGCGGCCAACAGGTCTTCGTCGGTGGAACCCATGAGGAAAGAGCCTGCGGGGATCAGGCGCATGGGCATGCCGTCGGCCTCGCGTGTGCGGAAGAGCGGCAGATTTTCCGGCGTGGGTGTGAGGGTGACTGTGGGAGTATAGCTGGGGGACGGGCTGGCGGACGGTGTGGCTGTGCTGGTGGCTGTGGGCGAAGTAGTGGCCGTGGATGATGGCGTGGCTGTAGTTGTGGGCGTCTGGGTGATGATGGCGGCGGCGAGTGCTTCTGAGGTGAGGGCCACGGCCGTTTCCGAGATAGAATCTGGCGGTGCAGCGGGGGGCTGATTATCCTGCGGGCGAAAAATAAACGCTGCTGCGGCGAGGGCCACACCTATCAAAACCACCAGGCTGCCAATCAACCATAAACTGCGTGACCTGGATTGCGGCTGAAACGGAGACCGATACACCGTGCGTCCGGCGGGCGCGGTGCGGGCGATGGTGAACGCAGGCGGCTGCTCCGGGACGACGGCCGTGCCCGGCAGGCTTTGCTGCACAGCCGCCACATCGGCGACGGTAAGCTGGTGGATGTTGTAACGCGCACGCCACTCTTGCAGCGCCTGGCGCATTTGCTGAACTTTGGCCGGGTGACCGGCAGTAAGTTGGTAAACGTAGGCGATGACATCCTTGACCATCGCAAAGTTGTTTGGCTGCCGGAGCAGGTCGCTAACGTCGTTTTGCGTCAGGGGCTTAAGTTCTAGCGACGGGATGGTTTCGAAGGGGGCCAGGCTCTGCGGTGTGCCATCGGCGCCGGGGTAGGTATAAGTAAAAAGCGAATAGGCGTGCGCGTGAGCATGGATCAGCCGGTAGAACGCCTCGAAGGTATTGGCGGCAAAGATTTCGGCTTCAGTTTGCTCCAAGACGACGTTGAGGTTGTCAAAGAGGAAGAGGAGGTTACGGCCGTTTAGCTGCGCCAACGCCGGCTGCAAAAAATGATCCTGGAAGGCTTTGTACGGATTGACGACAAAATCGGCCTGCCTGGGTTCGGGCAGGTGGATCTCTTTGCTTTGCAGACGGCTAACGGCCGTTTGCGCCAGGTCGTGGAGAAAAATACTCAGGCTTTCGCGTAGCAGCCGGGCAAAGTCGATGTAGATGGTCAGGAAATCGGGTCCGAGACGGCCGTTGTCAATTTGCTGCAGCACGGCCGTTTTGCCCATTTGCGGCGGGCCATATAGCAGCAGCGGTTGGGTAGGCGAGCGCCGGGCCAGGTGTTTCTCCAGCCAGCCAAACACATCCTCACGGCCGACAAACTGACGGCCGTCGGGCGAATCTGTAGCAGCTTGCAGTGCAGAAGGGGATTGAATTTGCTCCGTCATCCGTGTTTTTGCAGCCTAATGCCGGGTGGTCGAGTTTAACTCGGTTGATGGCATGCCTGATCAGGTCGTGGATGTGGTGGTGACAACCAGGACTGAGAGGGCAATGTTAAAGCCGATGATTTTGGTCTCGTCGCCGATTTGCAGGGTAAGGGGACCTTCAAAGGGGGCGGCGTCGATGATTTGCACGATGGCTCCGGGCGTCAGGCCAAGTTCAGCCAGATAGCGCAGCATTTCGCTGTTGGCATCGTCGGGTACGCGGGCCACCTGGACCCGTTCACCGATGGGCACTTCGGCTAACGGCCGTGTATCCATCACCACCATGCTGCCATCCCGGGCCGGAATCGGGTCGCCGTGCGGATCAACCGTGGGATGGCCCAGCGCCGCGGCGATGCGCTCCTCCAGCTTTTCGCTGATCACGTGTTCGAGCAAATCTGCCTGTTCGTGCACCTCATCCCAGCTAAAGCCCAGCGCTTCGATTAGGTATAGTTCCAGCAGGCGGTGGTGGCGAATCACTTCCAGGGCGATTTTTTCGCCAGCTTCTGTCAACGTCACGCCATAATGTTTTTCGTAGTTCACCAGATTCAGGCTGTCCAGGCGGCGCAGCATGCTGGTCACCGAGCCGGGTTTAACCTGGCGCGCCTCGGCGATGCGCGAGGTGCTGACAGGCGTTTCGGCCTCGGCCAGCGTGTAAATGGTTTTCAGGTAATCTTCAATTGCCTGATGGTTCAGGCTGTCACGTTGGGATGAAGAGCTGTTTTCAAGTGCTTCTATACGCGGCATGTTGCCTCTCGTCGCGTGAATCAAGCGGGCAGGCCGCTAAAAATAAACCGTTTTCCTCCTGGAAAATTAGCATAATGCCCTGGCCTTGTCAATTGAAGATTGCCCGGCCTCTGGCTTTGCACGGCCGTTCTCGTTATACTCCTCGCCCATGAAAGCCACCCTGGATGCACATCTGTGAAACAAATCTGGATCAGCAAAAATGGGCCACCCGAAGTGCTTCGGCTGCAAGAGATGCCCGATCCCATTCCACGCAGCGGCGAAGTGCGGCTGCGGGTGCAGGCTGCTGGCGTTTGCTACGCCGATGTGGCTGGCCGGCTGGGCATCTACGCCGATGCGCCGCGCACGCCCTACGTGCCTGGTTATGAGGTGGCCGGCGTCATCGACGTTATTGGGCAGGGTGTGCCTAATCTGAAGGAAGGCGATACGGCCGTGGCCCTCACACGCTTCGGTGGGTACAGCGATGTGGTTTGCGTGCCCTACAAGCAGGTCTATAAACGGCTGGAATGGATGACGCCGGAAGATGGCGCCGCCCTACCCGTGAACTACCTGATGGCTTATCAAATGCTCATGGTGATGGGGTCGCTCCACCCGGAAGATAAAGTACTGATTCATAGTGTCGCCGGCGGCGTGGGTCTGGCTGCCCTGGATATTTGCCGGATTATCGGGGCGGAAACGTTTGGCACGGCTTCGCCGGAGAAGCACGATTTTCTACGCGAGCGCGGGCTGGATCACCCGATTGATTACCGCAATCGAGATTACGAACGAGTCGTTAATGACCTGACGGCTGGTAAAGGGGTGCAGATCATTCTAGATCGCCTGGGAGGCAAAAACTGGCTGAAAAACTACCGTCTGCTGATGCCCACAGGGCGCCTGATTTTCTTTGGCGTCAGCGCCATGGAAAACGGCAAAAAACGTTCCCGCTGGCAAATGCTGAAGACGAAACTGCAGGTTCCAATTTATACGCCGTTCAAGCTGATGGATGATAACAAGGGCGTGTTGGGCATTAATTTGGGGCAGATGTGGGATCACGCGGAGCTGCAGCGCGATTGGATGCAGCAAATCGTGGCCTGGTATGATGAAGCTTTATTTCGCCCGCACATCGACAGAGTATTTCGTTTGGATGATGCGGCGGCGGCGCATCTCTATCTTCAGGAGCGCAAGAATTTGGGCAAAGTGCTGTTGAAGCCGTAAGGCGGGACGTTTGCCGTCCCGCCTTAGGTTGAATTGGGTGTAATTTAGATCAGGCGCGGCGGCGGCGCTGCCATTCCAGCCCGGCTCCGACGGCCAGGAAGCTAAGCCCGACAAAAGCAAAAATGGCCGTGCCCCATCCGCCCGTCGTACTTGCTGCTGCACCGGATTCTGGCAGCACAGCCGGCAGCGGCTGCACCGGATAAACCGGATAAACGGGCACAATGGGATAATACAGTCCCCGCGAAACGCAGAAAACCACGTCCACTGCCAGGGGTTTGTCCTCGTCGATGGCTACGTAAACCGGATTTTGTGACGTGACATACCACTCAGAGTTGGGTTGAGCAGTTACCCGCCAGTAGCCGAACCCGGCCGCCACCAGTCCAAACGTGCCATTGTCCCCACTATACAGGTTGACAGTCCAGTCGCCGCCGGTGTTAACGAATTCCAGGTTAACGTCTTTCACCGGCCCTTCCCCTGCAACACCGGTGTCCACGCACTTGCCATCCCCGTTTACGTCCTGATACACGGCCCCGCGTATCGAACCGTTTTCCTGGGCGCTGGCAGCACTTACAAATAAGGCCAGCAGCAACACCAGTGCCAGACCAATCGTCCAATACTTTTTCATTCTAACCTCCTTGTTTTGACCATGCTGTTTTCGTGTAATTGTTGCGATGTCCGATTTTTTAGTCGGCCAGCCGTACAGGGCTGATCGATTATTTGGTAGATTGGCCGGAAGTGATGGGCCTGGCGACGACCACCAGCCGATGCGAGTTGTCGGTGTAGGGCCAGCAGGTCACCAGCGTGATACGCTCGTCGTCGGTAGGAGCAATCCACTGCGCGTTTTCCAGGCGCACTTCCAACGGCTGGTCCCGCTCCAGTAAAATCTCTTTGTCGGTTACCTCGTAATCGTATGATCGGTTCGCATCGTACAGGATTACTTTATCGCCTACTTCCAGGTCGATGATGTCCCGAAAAACTTCGCCGTAGACGTTGTGATGGCCGTTTAAAACGGTATTGCCCGGCTGGCCAAGCAGGGCGCTGTTGTCGTGCCATCCGGCAATATAATCATTGGGTACGAGCCATTGATAATAAGTTTCGCCGCCGCTCTGAATAGGCGTGACACCAATGGGTTCTACCGGTGCATCCAGGTTAATGGCTGGCACGACAATGCGTGTCGGTTCACCGGTGCGAGGTCCCTGGTTGAGCGCTTCGGCCATGGTCATGACATTGGCGCCGTTACCGGCTTCGCTGTCCATCAGGGTGTCGGGCAGCAAGGAGGCCTCATCGACGGTGGGCTGCGGTGCGGTAGTGGGCACAACGGCCACAGCCGCCGGGGTGGGTATCATCAGGTCTTGGGGGAGGAAGCTGTTTACGGCCGTGTATACCGCCCGCGGCATGCTGGTGGGAATGAGAACCCAGACGGCCGTTACCGCCAGCAAAATAACCACTCCCACACTGATAAACACCATGCTGAGAGGGACGCGAACGTCGTTCTTAGGGTTGGATGATTGCCCGGACATGCCCGTAGTATAAACGACAAGAGCGCTTATGTAAAGATTTCGGCGGGGCCGGTGGCTGCCGTACCGGGCCACGTCGTTTCCACGAGCCGAGGCAGAAATTCCCCGGCCGGCCCGGCCAGAACAAAGGCGACATGGCGGCTGAGAGGCGTGGTCTGCGGATTGATTTCTACGGTGACGGCGCCTGCTTGCAGTGCTTCTAACGGTAAGGAGGCGGCCGGCTGTACGATAGCCGAGGTGCCCACTGCCAGAAAAACGTCGCAGGCGCGCGCGGCGCTTACGGCCGTTGCCAATGCTTCATAGGGCAGGTTTTCGCCGAACCAGACCACGTCCGGCCGCAGGTAGCTGCCGCACTGCGGGCAGCGCGGTGGAACTTCTTCGGTGGGCGGCCAATCGGTGACGAGACGGCCGTCGGCCGAACACTTAATGCGCAGAATGTTCCCGTGCAGTTCCACCATGTTCTGGTTGCCCGCCCGGGCATGCAGCCCGTCCACGTTCTGCGTAATCAGGGTGAACTCGGGAACAAGCTGTTCCATCGCTGCCAGAGCGAAATGGCCAGGATTAGGCTGTGCCTGGGTCACCAGTTCGCGCCGCCAGGCATACCATTCCCACACCAGGCGCGGGTTGCGCCGGAAAGCCGACGGCGTGGCCAGTTCTTGCGGATCGTACTGCGCCCACAGGCCGGTCTGCGCCTCGCGAAACGTCGGTACACCGCTTTCGGCAGAAACCCCGGCTCCGGTGAGCACGGCCACCTTACGCGCGGCGCGCAGCGCATTGACTAAAGCTTCGGGAATTGATTCTTGCATAACAGCCTCAGATCGCCGTCAAAATCACCCTGGCGAGCAAAAAATAGATGAGCAGGCCGGTGGCATCAACAATGGTGGTGATCATCGGGCCACTGATGACGGTGGGATCTATTTTGAAGCGGTCGGCCAGGATGGGGATGATCGTGGCGACGGTGATGGCCCATATGACCACGACCGGCAGCGTCAGCGCCACCACAAACGCGACGTTGGGATCGGTGTCGAAGACCCAGATGATCGCGCGAATGTAACCGGCCACGGCCATCACCGCGCCCAGGATGAGACCCACCGACACTTCGCGGCGCACAGCCTGCCAGATATTGCTCAGGCGCACTTCGTCCAGAGTGATGGCGCGGATGATGGTAGCCACCGTTTGGGAACCGGCGTTGCCGCCGGTGCCGATGATCAGGGGGATGAACAGGCTGAGGGAGATGACGATGTTGAGTTCGTTTTCAAACAGTTTGATGACGGAGCCGGTGAGGGTGGCGGCGATGAACAGCAGCAGCAGCCAGCCGATGCGCTTTTTGACCACTTGCAAGACGGAGACGGCAAAGTAGGGCTGGTCCAGCGGTTCGGAACCACCCAGCCTTTGGATGTCTTCGGTGGCCTCTTCTTCGACGATGTCCAGCACGTCGTCGACGGTGACTGCACCCAGGAAACGGCCGTCTTCGTCCACCACCGGTATCGACACAAAATCATACCGGGCCACCATCTCTGCCAGCTCTTCCTGATCGGCTGTCACCGGCACGGCCACCACCTGATCGACCATGATCGACTCCACCGTGGCCTCCGGCTGGGCGGTAATCAGGCGGCGCAGCGGCACCACGCCGATGAGCCGGTCATCCCGATCCACCACGTACAAATAGTGCAGCGACTCGTCCTCTTCCAGCGAACGCAGATAGCGGAAGGTCTCATCGACTGTCCAGAAGCGGCGCAGGGCGGCCACATCGCGGGTCATTAAACGGCCGGCAGAGTCCTCCTCGTAGCCCAGGAGTTCCTGCACTTCGGCTGCCTCTTCCGGCTCCATCAGCATAATCAGCCGGTCGCTTAAATCATCAGGCAGATCTTCCAGGAACTCGGCGGCGTCGTCCATCGGCAGTTCATCGAGCAGGTCGGCCAGCTTTTCTTCGTCGACTTTGTCCAGCAGTTCCTGGCGCACCAGGCTGCCGGTTTCGTCCAGTACCTCGCTGCCTACTTCAATAGACAACAGTTCAAAGGCGATGACAGCTTTTTCGGGTGGCAGTTCATCCAGCAGGTCGGCAATGTCGGCGGGATGGATGGCGACGAGGATCTGGCGCAGCTTGCTCAGCTCCAGGTTGTCGATGAGCGTTTCCATCTCGTCGACGGAAGGCAAGGTCAGACCTTGTTGTTCCATAGGAAAACCTCCTTTTAGGAGAATCGGCAGATTGTATGGTGCAGTTTGTTTGTCGGGGCGCCTCTAAGGCGGCAACCATGTCCAATTGGGCGGGCGCGTTAATTATAGCGAATCCAGATTTGCTTACGAGGGGTGGACAAAAAAGGCCCGCAGGATTGGCTATTCCTCCGGGCCTGGATTGAAACAGTGCCGGGCCTAGTTATACCAGGCGGCGCAGGTTTTGTCGGTTGTTGCGGCGTTGGTGACGTTATGGGCGTTGGAGCCGTCGCTGCTGCTGACGAAAACATCTTTTACGCCGGGGCGGTGGTGGCCGGGCTGCTGCAGGTGTCGCTGGCGATTGTGCCCACTTCCTGCGGGGTGCTCCAGGCAGGATCGGTGCTGAGCAGGGTGCTGCCGGAGGTGTAGAGGATGCGGCCTACGGCCGTTCCCGCTTCGCCCGTCGCCCCTGCCTCTGGGGTAAAGGTGGGCTGCACCGGATTCTGGCCGGTGACCGGGCCGCCTTCCAGGGTGGCGCTGGTCAAATCATCCAGATATATGCTGCCCTGGCCGGTATAGGCGTTGTTGTAATCATCCAGGACGAAGCCGCGGAAAGAGATGGGGTATTCGACTGTGTCGTTTTTGGGGCCGCTGATGTGGGTCCAGGGCCAGTCTTGCTCGGTGTCGATGTAGCCGGTCATCTGTTTCCAGCCAGTGTGGGTGACCTGACCGAAAGGCACCTGCCAGGTCTGGCCTTCGGCGTCCTGAATCCAGGCGTTGAGAAAGTGGCCGGAGCCATCGCCATACACCCAGATTTGCAGGGCGTTGGGACGGCCGTCGATGGCATTGTTTTGCTGGAAGACCACGTAATCGTTGCCGTCGGAGGCGAAGTTGTAGCTGAGCTTGGCAGAGGCCGCGCCGCTGTGGCTTTGCTCGGTGGAGCGGGCGAACGTGCCGTTGTCTTCATCGCCGCGCACCCACGTGCCGAAGGTCTCAAAATCGAAGGGCAGGCCGGGGCCGCTGCTGGCGCTGCCGGTCGGATTGCCGCTGCGTGTGGGTGCGGGGGTGGCCGACGGCGCGCGCGTGGGGGTGGGGGCGGGCGTTTTGCTGGGCACGGCCGTCGCCGTCTGTGTGGCGCGCGGAATTTTGGTGGCGGTGTGGGTGGGCACGGCCGTTTCTGTGGCCGTGGCCGGGGGTTCATCGGTAGGGGCGGCGGGTGGGTCGGTGGCGCTGGGCTGCGCGGCGACCTTGTTGTCTTCCTCGGGAGCGGTTGTGGGGGCGGGGGCGGACGTGGGCGGGGTGGTAGGCAGGAGGACGGCCACGGGCACGGCCGTGGGCGTGCCCTGCCACAGGCTGCGCAGCGGCGTGAAGGCGAACACACCGGCCGCGATGGCCAGCAGCAGCAACAGGCCCAGCAAGATGAGCCAGATGGGACGCCTTTTACGCGGCGGGGCGGCGTGCTGGCCCAGCAGCGGACCGGCTACCGGCGTCGGGCCTTCCGGTTCGACGATGGTCTGGTTGGCGGCGTAGAGTTGGGTGGGCACGGCCGTTTTGCTGCGGCCTCGTTCGGCTTGCAGAGCCGTGTCCAGAGCGGCGATCAGTTCTTCGGCCGTTTGGAAGCGTTTGGCGGGGTCTTTTTGCAGGCAGGTATGCACCGCGTAGGCTGTTTGCGGCGTCAGGTCGGGGCGCAGGTCGGTAATGGGGCGCGGCTGCTCGTTGACCTGCTTGGTGAGCACCTGCCAGGGCGTGTCGCCGGAAAAGACGCGCTGCCCGGCTAACATTTCGTAGAAGATCATGCCCAGCGAGTAAATGTCGCTGCGGGCGTTGACGGGCTGGCTGTTAACCTGTTCCGGCGACATGTAGTAGGGCGTACCGACCAGCTCATCGACGCGGGTGAGGGAGGTTTCGCCCTGAATTTTGGCGATGCCCAGGTCGGCCAGTACGGGCGAGCCGTCGGAGCGCAGCAGGATGTTGCTGGGTTTGATGTCGCGGTGGATGATGCCGGCGCGGTGGGCGACGGCCAGGGCGCTGGCGACCTGGCGGATGAGGGAAACGGCCGTTTCCGTTTGCAGCACTCGCCCCTGTTCGCTCAGCTGCTGCAGCAGATCGCGCAGGGACCCGCCGCTGATGTATTCCATGGCGATGTAGTAGTGGTCATTTTCGGTGACGCCGGTCGTATAAATCTGCACGATGTTGGGATGCGAAAGCCTGGCGACGGAGCGGGCCTCGCGTTTGAAGCGTTCAACCAGGGCGGTGTTGGCGCTGAGGTCGGTGTAGAGGATTTTGATGGCCGCCGGCCGGTCGAGTCCTTCATCGACGGCGTAAAAGACGTTGGCCATGCCGCCTTGCTGGATAAGTTTTTGGATGACGTAGGCGCCGATGTGCCTGCCAATCCAGGCATTGGCTGATTCGTTCATGGATTTTTCTCCGACACTGCTCCGCCCGAATGATTGAAGTAGGGCAGGGAAGGCAGAGCAATTTTCATTATACATTGAATCCGGCCGGCTTAGCAGGCCATTCTGCGCGCGGATCAACGGTTTCTGCCAGCGGATCAACGATTTCTGCCAGCGGATCAATGATTTCTGCCAGCGGATCAACGGTTTCTGCCGGCGGATCAATGATTTCTGTCAGCGGATCAACGGTTTCTGCCGGCGGATCAGTGATTTCTGCCAGCGGATCAGCGGTTTCTGCTCGCGGCTGAGCCATTTCTGCCCGCGGATCGGTGACTTCTGCCGGCGGCTGGACCGTTTCTGCCCGCGGATCAGTGACTTCTACCGGCGGACGGCTGGTTTCTGTCTGCGGTTCAATCACTTCTGTCTGCGGTGCAGTCATTTGTGTTAGCGGACGGGCCGCTTTTTTGCCGGGACGTGGCGTTTATGCGGGCGATTTGAGGGGGGAAAAACGGCCGTTTTTTTGGAACTCTGGTACACTATTCACGTATTGTCATGGGGCCAACTAATCAACCAAATAAACAGCCCCCAAGGATGTAACAGAATGATAGCCTTTTGGCCTTACGTGCTAAGTTCCGTTTTGATGCTGTTGATGCCCCTGCTGCTGGGCTGGTGGATTGCCCGCACCAGGCATGCCAGTTGGCGTCTCTTTTTTATCGGCATGGTGACGTTTATCGGCTCGCAGCTGCTGCACATTCCGTTTAACTGGCTGGTGCTGCAGAAGCTGCAACTGCTGCCCACGGATACGGCCGTGCTCTCCAACCTCATCATCCTCTCTCTCTTTCTGGGCCTGTCGGCCGGCGTGTTTGAAGAGGGCGCGCGTTACCTGACCTACCGCTTTTGGGCGACGGATGCGCGTTCCTGGGGAGCGGGGTTGATGTTGGGCGCGGGTCACGGCGGCGTCGAATCGATTATCATCGGCTTATCCCTGGGCGTTAATGCCGTCGTGCTGGCGATCATGAGCCAGGGCGGGCTGCAAGGGCTCGTCCCGCCGGAGCAAATGTCGCTGATCAACGATCAAGTTACTGCCATGCTGGCAGCTCCCTTGCCGCTGATTATGCTGGGGCCGTTGGAGCGTGCCTTTGCCATATGTTCCCATCTGGCCCTCTCGCTGTTGGTGATGCAGGTGTTTGTGCGGCAGCAAATTGGCTGGCTGTTCCTGGCTATTCTCTGGCACACCTTGCTGGATGCGACGGCCGTGTTTGCCTCGGCTACCTGGAGCCCTTATGTGACCGAGGCTCTGATAGGGCTGTTCGCGCTGGCGAGTTTGGGCATCATTTTCTGGCTGCGCACGCCGGAGCCGGTGGAGCCGGAACCGGTGCCGCTGCCGCTGGCCGCGCCCATCGTGCCGCCAGACGGCGTCGGTTCGCAGGAATCGCTGGAAAAAAGTAAATACTCCTAAGCCTGGGGGGATGAACCATGATCAAAACAGAGAATCTGACCAAAAAATTTGGCGACAACCTGGCGGTTGATCGCCTGACGCTGGAAATTGGGGAAGGCGAGGTGTTTGGCTTTTTGGGGCCAAACGGGGCCGGCAAGACGACCACAGTGCGTATGTTGACCAGCCTGATTGCGCCGACGGGGGGAACGGCCGTGGTGAACGGCTACCAGGTCGGCCGCGATGATTATGACATCCGGCGCACAGTGGGCATTCTTACCGAGACGCCGGGCTTGTATGACCGCCTCTCTGCCTGGCGCAACCTGACGATCTTTGCCACGCTGTACGAAGTGGC
Source organism: Ardenticatenaceae bacterium (assembly GCA_020634395.1). Lineage (GTDB taxonomy): Bacteria > Chloroflexota > Anaerolineae > Promineifilales > Promineifilaceae > Leptovillus. The sequence goes on from JACKBU010000032.1 coordinate 14,165, forward strand.
CGACGTACCCGGCCAGGTGGAAAAATACCTGCGTATGTTGGGTTTGTGGGAGCGCCGCAATGACGAGGCGGGTACGTTTAGCAAAGGCATGCGCCAGAAACTGGCTATCGCCCGGGCGCTGCTCCATGAGCCGCGCATTCTGTTCCTGGATGAACCCACCTCGGGCCTGGACCCGGAAGCAGCCAAGCTGGTGCGCGATTTTATCGAAGAGCTAAAGAGTGAGGGGCGCACTATCTTTATCTGCACCCACAATCTGGATGAAGCCGACCGGCTGTGTGACCGGGTGGCTGTCTTTAAGACGCGCCTGCGGGTGGTGGATACGACGAAGGGGCTGCGGCAGCAGATGTACGGCCGTCAGGTGGTGTTTCATCTGGCAGAAACGGCCGTGCCTTTTGTAACGGCCGTGCAAGATCAGCCCTACTTGCGCCGCGTCGAAGCGGTGGACAACAAGCTGGTCATTGCCCTGGATGATCCCGAAACCTACAACCCCTACCTCATCCGCCAGCTGGTGGAGGCCGGGGCCAATATCCAGTTTGTCGGTGAACTGCGTCATTCCCTGGAAGATATATACCTGCAGCTGGTGAACCAGGCCTAGCAGCGTTTTTTGAGGTCTATGATGAAAAAAATACAAACCATCATTCGCAAAGAATGGGCCGAAGTGTTTAAGAATCGTCTCGTCCTGTTCACGGTTGCCTTTCTGCCTCTCATCCTGACAGCTTTGCCGTTGATAACGCTGGCTCTCACCAAAAGTTATGCTGGGGATTTGTCATCGTCGATGAATACCGGCTCGACAGAGTTTTTTGGCGATATGTGTAACGGGTTGTCGGAAGCAGATTGCACGGCCGTTTACATGCTCAATCTGTACACCCTGATGTTCATGATCTTGCCCGTGGCTATCCCGGTCACCATTGCCGCCTACAGCATTGTGGGCGAAAAAACGGCGCGCAGCCTGGAGCCGCTGTTAGCCACGCCCATCAGTACCGGCGAACTGCTGGTAGGCAAGATGATTGCCGCCTGCGTGCCGGCTGTGGCGGTGACCTGGCTGGCGTTTCTTATTTACGCCATCAGCGCCCGCTTCATGGTTAACGCGGCCGTTTTTGCCGAGGCCATGAAGCCGATGTGGTGGCTGGCGATATTTGTGGTCAGTCCGCTGTTGACCTTGCTGGCTGTTAGCGTGGCCGTGATGGTATCTTCGCGGGTAACAGACCCGCGCGTCGCTGAGCAGCTGTCGGCGCTGGTGATTCTGCCTCTCATTTTGCTAGTCGTGGGGCAGTCGGTTGGACTGATCCTGATCAACGAGCAGATCATTTTGCTTATCGGTGTTCTGGTGGCCATCGCCGACGCGGTTTTGGTGTATCTCAGCGTGAAACTTTTCCAGCGCGAGGCAATTTTGACCCGCTGGAAGTAGTAGTTGCGCGAAAATTGGCTTTGGCTATAATCCGTAGGCTTGCCTGGAGGCAGGCTCCCGAATAAGTAGGGGCAATTGATTTTTACATCTTACACATACTCGGACTGGGACGGGTGTGCTTGCAGTATGTCGTGTCGGGGATTAACGGCCGTTTGGCCTCCTCAAGACCCGCCATTGCATACCGGCCATGCAAGTTCCGTACCAGATTGAAGAGTATGGAAGAAAAACACATAAAAAGGAGAATACCCCAATGGCCGTTGTTTCTATGAAGGCTCTGTTAGAAACTGGCGTTCACTTTGGTCACCGCACACGCCGGTGGAATCCCAAGATGAAGCCCTATATCTTTACGGAGCGTAATGGCATCCATATTTTAGATTTACAGCAAACGATTGTTTTAATTGAAGACGCCTACAACCTGGTGCGTGACACCGTGGCGAATGGCGGGCAGGTGTTGTTTGTCGGTACCAAGCGGCAGGCGCAGGACACTATTGCCCACGAGGCCGCGCGCGCCCAGCAGCCATACGTCAACGAGCGCTGGTTGGGCGGCACGCTCACCAACTGGCAAACCATCAGCCAGCGGATTACGTACCTGGATAAGCTGGAAAAGCGCCGCGATGCCGGTGAACTGGATCTGCTGAAGAAGAAAGAGCGCCTGCACCTGGAAAACGTGATTGAAAAGCTTAATCTGCGTCTGGGTGGTATCCGTAAGATGAAGGGCCTGCCGACGCTGATGTTTGTGGTGGACGTAAATTTTGAGGAAACGGCCGTGCGCGAAGCCAACATCCTCAGAATCCCTGTCATCGGTGTGGTCGATACCAACTGCGATCCCGACCCCATCGATCACATCATTCCTTCCAATGATGACGCCATCCGCGCCATCAAACTCATCGTGGGCAAAATGGCCGATGCTGCCCTGGAAGGCCGCGCCATGCGCAAAGATACTCTGGACGAAGCCATCACCGATTTCGACAGCTACGCCTACGAAGAAGATTACGACGGCGTGGAAGACGTGGATGATGAAGCTTTGTTGGGTGCCTCCACACTGGCCAAAATCCGCGAAGCAGAAGAAGACGAATTGGACGAGGATGCGGATTTCGAAGTTGACGAAGACGAAGATGACAGCGATACAGATTTCGCTGATGACGAAGAAAACGAGTGAGTCAGAATTAGGAGACAGAGTTAGTTATGAATATCACAGCACAAATGGTGAAGGAGTTGCGTGAAGCAACCGGTGCTGGTGTGTTAGAAGCCAAAAAAGCACTTGAAGCCCACGACGGCGACTTTGAAAAAGCGGCTGATCTACTGCGTGAAAAAGGGGCGGCCCGGGCTGCCAAACGCGCCGATCGCGAAGCTAACGAAGGCGTTATCGAATTGTATGCTCATCCTGGCAATCGGGTGGGTGTCATTTTGGAACTCAACTGTGAGACCGATTTTGTGGCCCGCAACGAGCAGTTCCGTGAACTGGCCCACGATTTGGCTTTGCACATCGCGGCGATGAATCCGCAGTACATGAACGCTGAAGACGTTCCCCAAGAGGAACTGGATCGTGAGCTTGACGTACTGCGAAATCAGGCCCTGGCTGAGGGCAAACCGGAAGCGATCGTGGACAAAATTGTCAGTGGTCGCCTGAACAAGTTTTACGAAGAATTCTGCTTGATGGAACAACCGTTTGTCAAAGACGAAAGCATCAAGATCAAAGACATGATAACGGAAGCCGTGCGCACCACCGGCGAAAACATCAAGATTCGTCGCTTTGCCCGCTACGAGTTGGGTGAAGCGCTGTAGAAGCCAGACAACTTTGTGAAAGGGCGTTCCTAGAACGCCCTTTTTTCTCGCCTTTTTCTATGTGAGGGACCATGATGGAACCTAAATACGAACGAATTCTTCTGAAAATGGGCGGCGAGTCTTTGAGCGGCGCAAATGGATTTGGTATTGATCCGCAGCGTGCGGCCGAGGTAGCCCAGGTGATTAAGAGTGTGCACGATTTGGGTGTGGAAGTGGCCGTGGTCATTGGCGCGGGCAATTTGTGGCGCGGGGCGGCTGGTATGGAGCACGGCATGGAACGGGCGACGGCCGATCACATGGGCATGATCGCTACGGTGATGAATGCGCTGGCTTTGCAGGATGCCCTGGAACGCCTGGGTGTGGTCACTCGTGTCCAAACGGCCATTGAAATGCGCACAGTCGCCGAACCTTATATTCGCTTGCGGGCGATACGCCATCTGGAAAAAGGGCGGGTGGTTATTTTTGGTGGTGGAACGGGCAATCCCTATTTTACGACAGACTCGGCCGGTGCTTTGCGGGCGATGGAAATCGGGGCGGACGTGTTGATTAAGGCCACGAAGGTGGATGCCATTTATGATGATGACCCGGAAAAGAACCCGGCTGCCCGGCGCTTTGACCAGATTTCGTATATTGATTTCTTGAATTTGCGGCTGCGGGTAATGGACAGCACGGCCGTTTCCCTTTGCATGGATAACAATCTGCCCATCGTTGTCTTAAACCTGTGGCAGGATGACAATGTGACCCGGCTTGTATTGGGAGAAACGGTCGGTACAACTATTTGCAACATCTAAAACGAGCAGTATGAAGAGCGGGAATGTCGTGGTATTATTAAACCCATGGCAGATGCCCGCTTATTTTTTGCTCGCGCACAGCAACAAACGGAGGTTTAGATGATTCGTGAAGTGTTGCAAGATGCTGAAAGTCGGATGCGTGGCGCGATTTCGTCACTTGAAGCCGATCTGGCTGTCTATCGTACCGGTAGAGCCTCTCCCCACTTGTTAGACAAAATCAGCGTCGAGATGTATGGAGTGGAAATGCCGCTCAACCAGATGGCGGTTATCTCTGTACCGGAGCCGCAGCAGTTGGCCATACGGCCGTATGACACCAAAGCCCTCTCCGCCATCGAACGCGCTATTCTTAAGTCGGATCTGGGTATCATGCCCAACAACGATGGTAAAATTATCCGCCTTAACTTGCCGCGCCTGTCCGAGGAACGCCGCCGTGATCTGAGCCGTATGGTAGGCAAGCGTGTAGAAGAAGGTAAAGTTGCGGTGCGTAACGTGCGCCGTGATGCTCTAAACGATCTGCGTGAGCTGGAGAAAGATAAGCTCATCTCGGAAGATGATATGTTCCGGGGGCAAGATGATTTGCAGGAATTGACGGATAAATACGTTAAGGAAATCGAAGTGATCAGTGAAAAGAAAGAAGCGGAGATAATGGAAGTTTAGCGCATGGGAGTCAGGCCGCAGAAACCTCTCGATCTTACCGGCTATACTGTGCCGACCCATATTGCCATTATCATGGATGGAAACGGCCGTTGGGCGCGTCAGCGTGGCCTGCCCCGTCAGGCCGGGCACCGGCAAGGAGCCGAAAACCTGCGCCGCATCATCAATGCCTGCGTCGAATTTGGCGTCAAAATCCTCACCATCTATGCCTTCTCCACTGAAAACTGGGGCCGCCCCGAAAAAGAGATTCGCGGCCTTATGCGCATTTTTGCCCGCGTACTGGATCAGGAAATCGACGATTTATGCGCTCAGGGCGTTTGCCTCCACCACCTGGGCGACCTCACCGGCATCGATCCCAAACTGCAAGATAAAGTGCGCCGGGCCATCGAGATGACCAAAGACAATCAGACGCTTATCTTGAATGTCGCCTTCAACTACGGTGGCCGTGCAGAAATCCTCCACGCCATTAAACAAATGTTGGCCGACGGCATCTCGCCTGATGATTTGACGGAAGAACTCTTCAGCTCCTACCTTTTTACTGCCGGTTTGCCAGACCCCGACCTTGTCATTCGTACCAGTGGTGAACTGCGAATCAGCAACTTTTTGATCTGGCAGGCTGCTTATGCCGAATATTACCCCACTCCAGCTTATTGGCCGGATTTTGGACGGGAAGAATTGTACGAAGCCATCGTGGCCTTTAACCAACGTGAACGTCGCTTTGGTCTGGTAGCAGAAGAAACCTGACCCCGGATTTCAAGCATTTATGTTGTGGCAACGCGCCCTCATCGCCCTCACTCTGGGACCTCTCGCCCTATATTTAGTTTATCTTGGCGAATGGTATTATTTTTTACCTATTACGGCTATCATCATTTTAGCCACCTATGAGTTTGGGCAGATGATGCAGCGCATGGGTTTGCATATTTCGCTGTGGATCCTGATTCCTGCTGTCGTGCTCCAACTCCTGAATGGTCAGTGGCCTGAGTACCAGCTTTTTGGTGTGCTGTTTTTGGTAAGCTTGTTAGTCATGCTGGCCTACGTGCTGTGGCTGTATGAACGCCGTCTCAGTGACACGGCCCCTATGGATTGGATGGCCATGATGGGCGGGTTGGTGTTGCTGGGTTGGGTTGGCAGTCACTTCTTACGCCTGCGCGGCGTAGAAACCTTTGCTTGGCAGTGGACGATACTGGCTCTGGTTAGCACCTGGGCAGCGGATTCTGGTGCTTACCTGGTGGGTAAGTTTATGGCGGGAAGGATCTTGGGCCGTCATCAGCTTTCGCCCCGCCTCAGCCCAAACAAGACAGTCGAAGGTTACATTGGTGGGATTGTTTTAGGCACGGCCATCACACTGACGTTTGCCTATTTCCTAAAGTTACCGTGGCTTCCCTCGTTGGTATTGGGCTTGTTGGCTTCTATTGTCAGTCCTCTTGGCGATTTAGGTATTTCACTGTTGAAGCGCGAAGCCAAAATTAAAGATTCCGGCACTGTCTTTGGCGTTCACGGCGGTGCACTGGACCGTATCGATTCGGTGCTTTGGTCCGTGACTATGGCGTATTATCTAGTTTTGTTTATCAGCTGACTATCCGTCTCCTGCCTATTGCTTGATATGCAGCGAGTCTTCGACCCACCGTTTTCCCATCATTTCCATATTTCTTACTGACCAGTTATTGTGAGGAGTACAAGTCATGTCCAAAATCACGACAATTGAGCGGTTTATTCTTGACAACCAGCCTCAGTATGCCAGGGGGGATTTTACAGCCCTATTATATGATCTGGCTCTGGCCGCCAAGGTGATTGCCCACAAAGTGAACAGGGCCGGTCTGGTGAACATTCTGGGGGAGGCTGGTGGTGTTAACGTCCAGGGAGAAGATCAGCAAAAACTCGATGTCTATGCGGACGACGTTATCTATCGGTTGTGTGATCATACCGGCCGTTTGTGCATCATGGCTTCAGAGGAGCATGAGGAGTTATTGGAGATTCCGGCCCGGCACAAGAAGGGTAACTATGTGCTGGTTTATGATCCGCTGGATGGGTCTTCTAACATTGATGTCAATGTGAGCATCGGCACAATTTTTGGCATCTATCGTTGCCTGGATCCGGATAACCGGGGCCGCCTTGAGGACGTGCTTCAGCCCGGCCGGAACCTGATTGGCGCCGGGTATATCTTGTTTGGATCGAGCACGATGATGGTGTACAGTACCGGGAAGGGGGTTCATGGTTTTACACTGGATCCAGAGATAGGGGAGTTCTTGTTGTCTAACGAAGATATGAAGGTGCCGGATCCTCCCAGTTATTACAGTGTGAATAGTTCGTACTACAGCCATTGGTCGCCGGGGGTTAAGCGGTTTTTACGCTGGCTTCAAGGGCAGGAAGCGGATTCGCCGCCGCCGTTATCATCGCGGTATATTGGCTCTTTGGTGGCCGATTTTCATCGAAATTTACTGCGCGGCGGTATATTTTGTTATCCGGCGGAAAATTCCAAGCCCAATGGCAAGATTCGCCTGTTATACGAGGCAGCGCCTTTGGCTTTTTTGATGAAACAGGCTGGCGGTTATGCTTCTGATGGCTACCAATCGATTTTGGACATTGAGCCTACAGATCCACACCAGCGTACACCGTTTTTTGCGGGTAATCTTTCGCTTGTGAAGAAGGTGGAGCAGTTTTTGGCTGCAGAGGAGCCAGAAATGGCTTAGTTGGTAGGGGAAAGTTGGTGTGGGGAAACGGCCGTTTCACCCCCTCCTCTTTTCCTGAGAAATCCATAAATCCATTGACGCCTTTTGGGGGTCATGTTATACTTTTTTCACCACCAGAGTGGTTTCCGTGTATATATCCTCACCACTTAAGATGATCGATACAACAGGTTAATCTGCCTGGTCAGGTTTACGAAATTCAAATCCCCATTATGGTTAATAACGGCAAAAAAACTGCACGTAAATAGGGTGGAAGAGCGACTTCATTCATCATTCGGAGTGTCTTACTACTTTAATATCTGATTTACCACGCGATGGTTTTGCGGGGCCAAAAAGCGATTCGGCTCCCTTACCTCAATATAGTTCCCAAAATTCTCGCGAATTTTATGATGTAATGCCCACGACGAGCGAATTGTGGGTCGTTGCCACCAATTGCTAAAAACGTGAATTGGAGAGTACAGGATGGATATCGCAGAGCTTGAAGCAATGAAAATCGGCGAGCTACGTGAAATTGCTCGCGATAAAAACATTAGTGGTTTCAGCACCATGAAAAAACAAGATCTGGTCTACCAGATCATGCGCGCCAATGCTGAGGCGGAAGGGTATGATTTCCGGGGCGGCGTCCTTGAGATTGTCGAAGACGATAAGCAGAACATGGGATTTTTGCGTTCCCGGAACTATCTGCCCGGACCGGAAGACATTTATGTCTCCAGTTCCCAGATTCGGCGGTTGGGTTTACGCAACGGCGACATGGTGTTAGGGCAGGTACGCGTTCCAAAAGAGAACGAAAAATACTACAGCCTGCTCCGTGTCGAATCTGTGAATGGGATGAGCCCGGATTTGGCCAAAAAGCGGCCCCGCTACGAACAGTTAACACCTATTTTCCCCGATCAAAAGTTAAAACTAGAAACTAACCCCAATATTCTTTCTACGCGCCTGATTGACCTTGTATCACCCATCGGCCGTGGGCAGCGTGGGTTGATCGTTTCCCCGCCAAAAGCGGGTAAGACTACGGTGCTTAAAGACATGGCCAATGGACTGTCTGAAAATTATACAGATCTGCATCTAATGGTGGTGTTGATTGGCGAGCGTCCGGAAGAAGTCACCGACATGGAACGTTCTATTGAAGGCGAAGTGGTCAGCTCGACGTTTGATGAGCCGGTACGGCAGCACTGCCGGGTGGCTGAGATGGCTTTGGAGCGGGCTAAGCGCCTCGTTGAAGGCGGCCGCGATGTGGTAGTGCTGCTGGACTCGATCACCCGCCTGGCGCGTGCTTATAACCTGACTGTGCAACCCAGCGGGCGCACGCTGTCCGGTGGTCTCGATCCATCGGCGCTTTATCCGCCCAAGCGTTTCTTTGGTGCGGCGCGTAATTTGGAAGAGGGCGGCAGTCTGACTATTATTGCTACCTGTCTGGTGGATACCGGCAGCCGTATGGATGACGTTATTTACGAGGAATTTAAGGGTACCGGCAATATGGAACTGCTGCTCAGCCGCCGTCTACAAGAGCGTCGTATCTTCCCGGCTTATGATATTGAACGGTCCAGTACGCGCCGCGAAGATTTGCTGCTGTCGGGCGACGAATTGGCCCGTGTATATACCATGCGCCGCATGCTGGGCCATCTGATGGATACGCCGGGTTACGACATCAGCAGCGCTACATCGGCCGTTTTCCAGCGGATGCGCGGCACCAAGACCAATTACGAGTTCCTGGAATCGCTGACCAAGGACATGATGTAACTGGTTTGGCATGAGCTGAATTGAACCGTTCATCTTTGTGAACGGATTTTGAGAAAGCGGGTCAGGTTTCCCTGGCCCGCTTTTGCGCTGCCTGGGCTTTATGGTAGCATCCGGTCGCTGAAGGGAAGAAAATTATGGATGAAGAAAGAAGTCTCGTAGAAAGAGGCGGTGGATACGTGGTGCTGCTGATTATCACGGCCGTTCTCCTGTTTGGCTGGCGTACCGGCCTGGTGGGCGGGCTGGGAGAAACGCCAGAGGGAGACGAAACGGCCGTTTCTAGCTCCCAAACCGTTTCCACCGACGTTAACCCCAACACCCTCAGTGGGGCGTCTGATCCGGTCCCCGTGTTCGATTTCGCCACTGGTGATTTGCCGGTCATCAACGACGACAGCCTGGACCCTAACCCTAATCCCCATACCTATCAAGGGGAAAAACCCTCCCATAGTTTCCAAACCTATGTGGTCGAGCGCGGCGATACGCCCAACAGCATCGCCGAACGTTTTGGCATCAAAACGGAAACCTTGTTAGGCGGCAATCCGCAGCTTAGCCAGGAGGCCAGCCTGCTGCAAACCGGTGTCGAACTCGTCATTTTGCCCATCGACGGCGTGCTGCATGATGTGCAGCCCGGCGACACGTTGGAAGGCATTGCCGAACAGTATGACGTGCCCGTCGAAGACATTATCGCCTACGAAGATAACCACCTGGAGTTTCCCTACCGCCTTTATCCGGAAACACAGATTATGGTACCCGGCGCCGTTCGTGAGGTGTTCGTCTGGACACCGCCAGATTTGTCTTCGGTGGGCGGAACCTCGCGTGAAGGCAGTGGTATTAAGCCGCTCATCGTAGGTACCGGCACGTTCCAATATCCAGTCGGCAGCCGCAATTTCAGCCAGTATTTTTGGTATGGCCATCCGGCTATCGACATTGCCCTGGGTGAAGGCACGGCCGTTGTGGCGGCGGATACAGGTACGGTCACCTATGCCGGCTGGAATGTCTATGGCTACGGCAACCTGATCGTCGTCAATCATGGCAATGGTTTTGAAACCTTTTACGCCCATCTCAGCGGGATCAACGTCTCGCCCGGCCAGATTGTTTACAAAGGGAATGTGATAGGTTTGAGTGGCAACACCGGTAATTCGTCCGGTCCGCACATTCACTTTGAAATTCGGGTGAACGGCGTGCAGGATAACCCTTGCTGGTATCTGGGATGCGGATGATCTAGCGTCTTGGGGGCCGGAAGATCGGCCTTGCCCGTGCGGTTTTGCCTGTTTGCAAACCGATAAAACAGCTATACTTGTGCCGGAGATTTACAAGCGTAAATCTCCGGCACTTTTTATTTTGGGAGGGAGCACGATGTATTGGTCTCGCAGCAGCGTCATTTTGTGTCTTACGGCCGTTTTACTTTTATCGGCGTGTCTTGGAAGCGGAGAAACGGCCGTGTCCTTCAATTCCCCCACGCCGACGTCAACGGCCGTGTCCACGTCCACCCCCACCATAACGCCCTCGACAACCCCCACGGTGACGCCTACACTCACCCAAACCCCGACCGTCACCGCCAGTCCCACCGCTTCGCCTACGGCTACTCGCACACCCCGGCCCACCGCCACGCCCAAACCCACCACGCCCCCCGAACCAACCAGCACCTGGGATCGCTATCAGGTGCGCACGCTCAGAACTATCAAAGAACTGACCGATCCGTTTATCGCGGAATCTGTTGCCCAATATCCATCCATTTACCTAGAATTTTCAGACGAATTCCAATATCCGTCGCGGGTGCGGATAGTTTATACGGGGCAGTTCAGGGAGATTTCCGCAACTCGTCAGTTTGCCATTGCTCGGTGGGCCGAAGTGTATTTGCCGGACAAAGCCGATGTTTATGTCCCGTTGTTTCAGCACGAAGTTCTTGTGCGCGAGGGCAGTGAGGAGTTCTGGATGCCCGTTCAGGAACCGTTGATTCCCTATATGGAGAATGAACTTCAGGTAGAAGGCAAGGCCACGATGCTGGTTGTCTGGATGGGGGCAATTCTCTCTGGACCAGATGAAGTGGAGCGAATTTATCTGGTTAACGAATTTAGCGACTAGAGCTTGGCGCTGCCAGCATTTTTTACTGCCCGGTCGCGGAGCTGCCCGCAGCCAGCCTGGATGTCGATGCCGCGGCGCACGCGCACGGTGCTGCTGACCCCGTAGCTGGCTAACACTTCCTGAAATTTGTCCACCCGCTCATGTGATGAGGGTGCGCCGCCATAGCCTGCGGTCGGATTGAGTGGGATGAGGTTGACGTGGCACAGCATCCCCTGCACCAGTTTGCCCAGCGCCTGGGCCTGTTCGATGGTGTCGTTTTCGCCGTTGATCAGCGCCCACTCGAAGGTGATGCGCCGGCCGGTCTTTTCCACGACGTAGCGGCAGGCGTCCAGCACTTCGGCGATGGGCCAGCGGCGGTTGACGGGAATGAGCTTGTCGCGCTCTTCGTCGGTGGCGGCGTGCAGGGAGACGGCCAGCGGTGTTTGGCGCTCTTCGTCGGCGTAGCGGCGCATGGCGGGCACCAGGCCGACGGTGGAGATGGTGATTTTGCGCGCGCCCAGGTTGAAGGCGTCGGGGTCGGTGAGGCGGTCTACGGCCGTTAACGTCCTCTCATAGTTGTGCAGCGGTTCCCCCATGCCCATCATCACAATATTGGTCACGTGCTCATCGGTTTGCGCCAGTTCGTGGGCAAAATACAGCACCTGGCCCACAATCTCGCCGACGCTGAGGTGGCGGAAGAAGCCCATCTGCCCGGTGGCGCAGAACACGCAGCCCATGGCGCAGCCCGCCTGCGTACTGATGCACAGCGTGCGCCGTTTCTCGTATTTCATCAACACCGTTTCGACGTACTGACCGTCCGGCAGTTGGAACAGCACCTTTTTGGTCTGGTTGTCGCTGGAGCGCAGTTCATCGACGATGGTCCCGATTTGCAGCGTGGCCTGTTCGGCCAGTTGGGCGCGGAACGCTTTGGGAATGTTGCCCATGTCGGCAAAATCCAGGGCGTAGCGTTTATATATCCAGTCCCACACCTGCTGGGCGCGGAATTTGGGCTGGCCCAGATCGGTAACGAAGGCGGTCAGTTCCGCAAAACTGAGGTCGTAGAGGTTGATTTTGTCGCTCATGATGATGCCTGGGAGAGAACGGCCGTTATCTCCCCAATATCCGCAAAAATAAAGTCCGGCTCTATGCCTTGCGCGGCCATATCCTCCCGCGTGCTGATGCCCGACAGCACCAGAATCGCCTGCAGACCGGCGTTTTTGGCCCCCAGGATGTCGGTGTTCAGCCGGTCGCCGACCATGGCCGTGTTGTCCGGCGTGCCGCCCATGCGCCGCATCGCCTGCCGAAACATAATCGGCTCCGGCTTGCCGACGATGGTCGGCTTGACGCCGGTTCCCGTCTCGATGAAGGCTAGCAGCGCGCCGGCGCCGGGCAGCGGCCCTATTTCGCTGGGGTAGGAGGGGTCGGGGTTGGTGCCCACAAAGCGGGCGCCCTGGTTGATGAGGTGCGCGCCCATGGCCATGATTTCGTAGGTGGCGCTGCGGGCAAACCCGGCCACGACGATGGCGGCCTGCGCGCCGTCCCGGGCCTGCTGCGGGGTGACGATGGTGAAGCCTTGCGCCGCGATGGCGTCGTGCAGGCCTTTGTCGCCGACCACGTAAACGGCCGTGCCGCTTGCATACTCCTCGCGCAAAAAGGCGGCCGTTGCCTCCGCCGAGGTGACGATGTGTTGCGGGGCGATATCTACGCCAAAGTGGGCCAGTTTTTCGGTGTACATGACGGCCGTTTTCGTGGCGTTATTGGTGGCCAGGGCATATCCCATCCCCCGGCGGCGCAGCATGGCAAAAAACTCTACCAGGCCGGGCATCGGCGTATCGCCGCGCCACAAGACGCCGTCCATGTCTAAAATCAGGTTTTTGATACGTGCTAAAGTCATAATAGTGGTCTTTCCGTAGTTTGATAATCGTTTACCTACTCGCAGGTTTGTTATAAAATCCCCCGACTTTGCAACCGGCAACGTAATCGACAAGGGAAAATAGTTTATGAAAGTTTCTGTGATTATACCTGTTTACAACGAGCGGGAAACGATTATACCCGCTGTGGAAGCTGTGCTGGCCGTTAAGCAGGCGGATGAGATCGTCGTGGTGGACGATGGCTCTACGGATGGCACGCGCGATTTATACCCCGCCCTGGCGGAGCTGGACGACATCATTCACATCCACCTGCACGAGCGTAACATGGGCAAGGGCGCGGCCGTACGCACCGGTTTCCGCGAGGCCAGCGGCGACATTTTTCTCATTCAGGATGCCGATCTGGAATATGACCCGCGTGATTATGAGGAGCTGCTGCGCCCCATCCGCGAGGGCAAGGTGGCCGTGGTGTACGGGTCGCGCTTCCGCGGCGGCCCGACCAAAACGATGTTTTTTACCCACATGGTGGGCAATAAGATTCTGACGCTGGTGACCAACATCCTCTACAACACCATCATGACCGACATGGAGACTTGCTACAAGGTGTTCCGCGCCGACGTGGTGCGCGATATTCCGCTGCGTTCGCGTGGGTTTGAGTTTGAGCCGGAGATTACTTCCAAGGTGCTGAAGCGCGGCTACCGCATCTACGAGGTGCCCATTTCTTATAACGGCCGTGAGTTCGAGGAAGGCAAAAAGCTCAATCCCTGGCGCGAAGGGCCGAAGGCGCTGTATTACCTTATCAAGTATCGGTTTGTGGACTAGGGGAGGTTGGTGGGGTTTGATGGTTTGTTGGTTTGATGGTTTGTTAGTTTGTTAGTTTGATGGACATGATGTGCAGCCAACCAACCCAACCAACCAACCCAACCAACCAACCCACGCAACCAACCATCCAACCTCCCCAACACCATGAACTGGCGGGTTAGAATGGGCTTGTGGGCGGCGGCGGGGGTCACGGCCGTTCTCCGCTTCCACGCCCTCTTTGCCAATACCTTTCACGCCGACGAGGCGCTCTTTGCTACCTGGGCGCGTTACATCGCCGCCTGGCGCGACCCGCTTCTGCTGACGCAGGCCGTCGATAAGCCCCCGCTGCTGTTTTACCTGCAAGCCCTCTTTTACCTCTACCCGGTGCTTGGCCCCACGGAAATCGCCGCACGGCTGCCCAATTTCATCGCCTCGATTTTGCTGGTGCCGCTGGTGGGCGTGTGGGCGTGGCGGCTGTATGGCGATGGGGTAACGGCCGTTCTCGCCGCCCTCCTTCTCGCCCTCTCCCCCTTCGCCATCCAGTTCAGCGCCACCGCCTTCACCGACCCCCTGCTGACGTTCTGGCTGGTCGCCGCCTTTGCCGCCGCCGCCAAAAAGGCTTCGCGCCATAGAAAAACGGTCCAGGAGCATCAAGCAACGGTTCAGGAGCAGGTAGGAACGGTTCAGGAGCAGGTAGGAACGGTTCAGGAGCCGGTAGGAACGGTTCAGGAGCCGGTAGGAACGGTTCAGGAGCCGGTAGGAATGATTCAGGAGCCGGTAGCAGCGACCCAGGAGCAAGTAGCAGCGGCTCCGCAGGCGTTCCTGGCCGCTTTTTTCTTCAGTCTGGCCGTCGCCACCAAGTATCAGGCGTGGTTGTTCTTGCCGCTGCTGCTGGGATTGGGCTGGCTGCAAGGCTGGCGGCGGCGCGATTGGCTGCGCTTTGGCCTGGGCTTGCTGCCGGTGCTGGCCCTGCTGCTGGCCTGGAGCGCGGCGCGCGGCAGCGGCCTTGCCCTCTGGTCGACGCAGATGGGCAACTTTGGCGGCGTGCGCCCCATCTGGTCGTGGGAGCTGTGGCCCCGGCTGGCCGCCTGGCTGCGGATGTGGCGCTGGCTGTTTGTCTGGCCTGTTTGGGGGGTGATGGTGGTGGCGGCTTTGCTACGGCCGTTCCTCCCTTTAAATTGGACACGGATGAACACGGATGAACACGGATTAAACCGCCATTATTCCCAATTCCTCGCCTTTTTCATCGCTGCCTATTTTCTCCTGCACTGGTTCCTGGCCGTGCCCGTCTGGGACCGTTACCTCCTGCCCCTGCTGCCCCTGGCAGCCCTGCTCACCGCCCGGCTCCTGGCCCAAATCATCCAGCGCCGCTTTTCGTTCCTCATTCCTCGTTCCTCGTTCCTCGTTCTCAGTTCCCTGTTACTCGTTACCCTGTTGCTTCCGGCGTGGGGGGCCAGGAACGGCCGTTACCCCATCGGCGGGCAGCCAGACGCCGACGGCGGCGCGGCCCAAATCGCCGCCCTGCTCTACGACGCCCCCTACGGCACCGTCCTCTACGACCACTGGTATAGCTGGCAGTGGGACTACCACCTCTTCTGGCGGCGGGTCTTTGTCAACTGGCTGCCCTATCCCGACCTGCTCACAGAGGATTTAACCGTCTTTGGCAACGATGGCAGCCCGCGTTACCTCGTTTTGCCCCTGGGCGAAGCTGCGCTACCATTCCAGCGGGCAGTCGCGGCCGCCGGTTTCCGGCTGGAACCCATCGCCACCGACGCGCCCACAACCATGCAGCTTTACCGAATTGAACGATGAACGATGAACGATGAACGCGGAACGATGAGGCAGAGATTGGTGCGATTCTGGCCCTGGCTGGCAGTCGGGGGGCTGGTCTTGCTGTTTTTCAACAAGATGGCCTTCAGCAACCTGATTCTAGCGCGGGGCGATACCTTTCTCTATTTTTACCCCTACTGGCAGGCGGCGGCGGAGGCTTTGGGAGACGGCCGTCTCCCCCTCTGGAACCCCTCCCTTTTCATGGGCGCGCCGCTGCTGGCCAACAGTCAGGTGGGCTTCTTTTACCCGCTCAACTGGCCCGTCTGGCTGCTGCTGCCCACGCCCTACGCCGTCAGCGCCGCGATTGTGCTGCATCTGATGATTGCCGGGTGGGGGGCGTATGTGGCCGGGCGGCGGGCGCTGGGTCTGGGCATGTGGGCGGCTTTGTTCACGGCCGTGCTCTTCGCCCTCGGCGGCTACCTGACGGCGCAGGTGGAGCACGTGAACCAGGTGCAGGGGATGGCCTGGCTGCCCTGGTTTTTGGTGGTGCTGGGCAACGGCCGTGTGCGGGATTGGCGCGACGGCCTGAAACGCACCCTGGCCATCAGCGCCCTGTTCGCCCTGCAGCTCCTCGCGGGACACACTCAGACCACCTTCATCAGCGGCGTGGCCGTGGGCGTGTGGGTGCTGGCGAATGTGGTAGGGGAGTGGAGACTGGAGACTGGAGATTGGAGATTGCGCAATCTTCAGTCTCTAGTCTCCAGTCTCCTCCCCATCCTTTTTGCCGTTTTGCTGGCCCTGCTGCTAATGGCCGAGCAGCTCCTGCCCATGCTGGAACTCACCGGCCTGTCCAGCCGCCAGGGCGGGCTGCCGCCCAACGAAGTCCTCTCGTTTTCCTGGAACCCGCTGCTGATTGGCCGCTCGCTGCTGCCCGCTTATGGGCAGTCGCTGTTCTCCGAGTACGTCGCCTTCCTGCCGCTGACGGCCCTGGTGCTGGCGGTGATTGGCGCGTGGCAGTGGCGCAGGCGGCCGGGCGTGCTGGCGGCGCTGGCGCTGACGGCCGTGGGCCTGTGCCTGGCGCTGGGCGTGTTTAATCCGCTTTACTGGCTGCTGGCCCGGCTGCCCGGCTTTGACCTGTTCCGCGTGCCAGCCCGCTGGCTGGTGCTGTATGCCCTGGGCGCGGCCTTGCTGGCCGGCGTGGGGCTGGAGAGCATCCGGCATTCTCCGTTCCGCGTTCTGCGTTCCGCGTTCCTCGTTGTCATTGGGCTGATGGTCTGGAATGTGGCCGCCGGATTTTTGAGCCGCTTCCTTCCCCTCGGGCCGGAAGCGCCGTTTGAACGGCCGTCCCTGCTGACCTGGGTGCTGTGGCTGGTAGAGCTGGCCGTGGTCGTGGCGCTGCTGTACTGGCGGCGGTGGCCCCTGGTCCTGGCCGATGTGGCTGTTCTGGTCCTGTTCCTCGCTTCCCGCAGCCTGCCCTACAACAACCTCACCACGCCGGAGGCGTGGTTCGACCTGCGCCCGCCGGCAGCGAGGCTAATTTCGGATTCCGGATTTCGGATTTCGGATTTTGCCGAGCCTTCCGCGCTTTCACCCGCTCACCCCCCGCCCGACCGCCTGCTGAGCCTCTCGGCCATCTTTTTTGATCCCGGCGATTTGGGCGAGATCGAGAGCATTTATGCCGATCAGCTTGATCAGGCGGCGCTGTACGATTACATCGTGGCCATCAAGCAAAAAGAGATTATTGCGCCCAATTTGCCGCTGGCCTACGGTCTGGCCTCGGTGGATGGCTTTGACGGCGGGGTGCTGCCGCTGCGTGCCTATAGCCAACTAATGAGCCTGATCTTACCGGAAGGCGAGGTGACGACCGACGGCCGTTTGCGCGAACATCTGGACGCTGTGCCGGAAGCAAAGTGGCTGGATCTGTTCAACGGCCGTTACCTCATCACCGATAAAACCGGCGACCAGTGGCGCAACGTTAGCCCGGCCGACCTGGACGTTTTCTTCGATTTGCAGCACCCGCAAACCATCGGCGCGGGCGCAGCGGCGGCCATCGCCTACGTGCCACCCTTCGCCGCCGATGGGCTGGCGGTGCTGTCCGGCGGCGCACCGGGCGCGATTGTGGTGACGACGGCTGCCGGTGAAACGCAGGTAGAACCGACGGCCGTCGACGGCGATATGGCCTGGTATGTCTGGCCGGAAACGGCCGTGGCGCAGGCCATTCGCCTGCAAGCCGCGCCCGGCGCAGACTGGGCGGTGCAGGCCGCCACGCTGGTCAACGCCGCCGAGGGCACCTTCATGCCGCTCACGTTGGGCGATTACCGCCTCATCCACTCCGGCGACGCGAAGATCTACGAGAATCTGAATGTGCTGCCGCGCGCTTTCCTGGCCGCGAACTGGCAGTGGCAGCCGGACGAAACGGCCGTGCTGGCCGCTATGGCCGACCCCGACTTTGATCCCCGGCAAACGGCCGTGCTGCTGGGCAGTGGCGAAGATCCTCAAGACCTGACAGGTCTTAGAGACCTGTCAGGCCTGGCGGAGATTGTCTCTTATGCTCCGGAAAAGGTGGTCATTCGCACCAGCGCGCCGCAGGACAGCCTGCTGCTGCTCACCGACGCTGATTATCCCGGCTGGCAGGCTACCGTTGACGGCCAGCCCGCCGCCATCATCCCGGCGGACGGGCTGTTTCGTGGTGTCATGGTGCCGGCAGGGGCACACGAGGTGGTCTTTACGTTTGCGCCGCAGAGTGTGGCCAACGGGCGTGTGCTGTCGCTGGTGGGGGTTGGTGTGTGGCTGGCGGGGCTGGCCGGTTTGTTTATTGGCTGGCGCCTGTCTCACACAGGCCCAACTTCCCCGAATCCCGACCAGTCCAGCACCTTTCTGGAGGCGATTGTGTTAGAATTAGTGGCCGTATGTGGCGCCGGTTATGGTGCTGACGGGAACGGCCGTAAACCATACAATCCAACGAACGAGGAACCCGGATGAAACATTTGTTAGTCAAAGATTGGATGGTGTCCGACGTCATCTCTGTTGGGCCGCAAGAACCCATGCTGGCCGCCCACAAGCTGATGCGTGAAAAGCACATCCGCCGCCTGCCCGTTGTGGAAAACGGCCGTGTGATTGGCATCATCACCCGCAGCGACGTGCGCCAGGCCGAACCATCCAGCGCCACCACGCTCAACGTCTGGGAGATGAACTACCTGCTGGCCAAACTACAGGTACAAGACGTCATGTCCAAATCGGTTATCACCCTCAGCCCAGACGACACCATCCGCACGGCCGCCACCCTGATGCACGAAAATCGTTTTGGCGCGCTGCCAGTCGTGGACGGACAGGGTCACTTAGTGGGCATCATCACCGAATCGGACATTTTCCGCATCCTCATTGCCTGGTTTAACGAAGAAGTGGGCGAGGCGGGAGCCTGAGATTTGGGGTAAACTTACCAATCTGACAACAGCCAGGTGACCGGGAACGGTCACCATTTTTTTGTCTTATACTGGCGTCTGGCGAAAGTCGAAAGCTTTCGGTATTTGTTTCGAGAGAGTTCAGCAGCGTCACTGCCCAGTTTATACTCATGAAGCTCGTCAAGAGCGTTCAAACATATTAGAGGAGATTTTTGTATGTCTGAGAAAAGAAAAAAAGTTCGTGTTGCCATTATCGGCATCGGTAACTGTGCTTCATCGCTGGTACAGGGGTTGCAGTATTACAAAGACGCGGCGGATGACGCGGAAATTCCCGGCTTGATGCATGCAACGGTGGGCGGTTATCACGTCCGTGATATTGAATTGTCGGCCGCAGTTGACGTGGTGGAGGGCAAAGTTGGCAAAGACCTGAGCGAAGCGATCTGGGCCCATCCCAATAACACCATCAAATTTGCCGACGTCCCCTATTTGAATGTGCCGGTGGCCCGGGGTATGACCCACGACGGCATTGGCAAATACGTCAGCACCGTCGTTAAAAAGGCCGAAGGCCCCACGGACAATATTGTCAAAATCCTCAAGGACAGCGGCACGGACGTCGTGATCAACTTCCTGCCGGTCGGTTCGGAGATGGCGACCAAATGGTATGCGGAGCAGGTGATGGATGCGGGCTGCGCTTTTGTGAACGGCATTCCGGTATTTATTGCCAGTTCGCCTTACTGGAGCAAACGCTTCGCCGAACGCGGCCTGCCGATCGTCGGCGACGACATCAAAAGCCAGGTGGGCGCTACCATCACCCACCGGGTATTGACGAACCTGTTCAAGGACCGGGGGATTCACATTGACCGCACCTATCAACTGAATTTTGGCGGCAACATGGATTTCTACAATATGTTGGAGCGGGATCGGCTGGAGTCCAAGAAGATTTCCAAGACGCAGGCGGTGACGAGCCAACTGCCGTATGATTTGGGGCCGGACAACGTGCACGTGGGTCCGAGTGATTACGTGCCGTGGCTGACGGACCGCAAGTGGTGCCACATTCGCATGGAAGGCCGGGCTTTTGGTAACGTGCCGTTGAATCTGGAGTTGAAGCTGGAAGTATGGGATTCGCCCAACTCGGCCGGGGTGATGATTGACGCGGTGCGCTGCGCCAAGCTGGCGCTGGACCGGGGCATTGGCGGCCCGCTGATCGCTCCGTCTAGCTACTTCATGAAGTCACCGCCGGAACAATATCCCGATGACCAGGCGCGCAATATGACGGAAGCGTTTATTGCGGGGGAATAGTTGTTGGCGGGAAGTTGTTAGTTGATAGTAAAGGCCGGTTTTAGCCGGCCTTTTTGTTGGTGAACCGTTGGTTGTTACCTGCTGCTGGCCCGGCGTTTGAGCACGGCCGTTCCGCCTATCATGCTCAATACCAGCAAAACTGCCAGAAGGGCCGGCCGGTTAAGGGCACTGTGGGCAGCGAAGGATTGGAGGGAAACGGCCGTGGGGCCGGTTCCCGTAGCAAAGGTCCAGGCCGAGAAAGAGGAAACGCCAGTTACTAATACTTTGTTGTTGGCATCGTCGGCAGTACCGCCGGCGTTTACCCATTGGTTTCCATCCCAGTGGAAAAGCTTCAAATCACCTGTGTCGGCATAGCCGTTGCGCTCATCGGGAGCAGCATAGTTGCCGTCCATGTAAGTTAGAGTGATATCTGCCGTGGGTGTGCAGCCGCTTGGCTCAAGCACATATTGACGACGGACCGCACTATCGTCTGCGTCGGATGGGGCATTGCCTTTGACAGTCACTTTGAACGTGCAACCAGTTCCGCCCCCGCTGGTGATATTAAGTTGGGCAAACCCATTCAAAAGGTTGAATGAGTTATTGGCATCAAATTGTGTCTGGTCCCCAAGATGTTGGGCATAAGTGCGGGGAATACGGCCGTTGTCTGTCGTGGGCAGGTATATACGCGTGGTCAGGGGATGAATATCGCCGGTCCAACCCAGGTTTGTTGGCGGAAAAGAACCCCAGGAGAGGTTGCTTTGGTTGCTCTGCCACACGTAAACACCAACAGGGCTTTGGCGGTCGGTCAGCCCCATGTCGGCCCATTTCAAGCGGAATTCTACCTGGCCTGGATCTGCATCGTTGTCAACGGCCGTGGTGTCTGCCGAAGTCCAGTCATCGGCCCAGTTAGATGCGCCGGTTTTTTTGTAGACCGTATTGTCGTTGTTGAGCTGCACCACGTAATCAGGTTTACCGTCATCGCCAAAAGTGACCCCGTTGAACTCGTTGATGGTTCCGGAATTGGCACTGCCTTTATCATCAGGGTCGGTATCGATGGCGACATTGTACTTATCATTGCCGTTGACCGCATTGCCGCCGCTCAGACCGATATAGAGGAAGGTTGCATCCCAAGTGAGGTAATACTCTACCCCCTCGTTTCCCCCTAACTTATGCTGAGTTTCGCTCCATTCGCTTAGATCGCTGTCTACTGTGATGGTTGAAGAAACGTTTACATCATCAATGCCGAGTGCTTGGGCGTTGGTAGTGGTTGTTCCTGTGGTAACCGAATAGTTCCACGCCAGATAAAAATCATTTGCATTTCCTATTGGAGTCGCAAACGTTAGGATACCCGTAACTGGAATTATGGCGTCAGGCGCCTCTGCAAAGCCAGAATTGTCAATGTCTCCTCCTGGAAAACTGGTTAGAAAAGTTGATCCAGCTGAGGTCCAGTTCGAGCCATCAGTCGAGTAATAGAGTTGAACACTAAAACCAGCAGTATTGCTGCCGTTACGATATTTTTCGACATTGTAGCTTATGGCAATAGATTTTAATTCAGTCCCGATGTTGTTGTTTAAGTAGAGATACAAGTTGCCGCTCTTCGTGCCGGAGCTAGAAGAAACCCAACCAACCGCGCGATCTGTTGCCGAAGTGGCGACTCCTGCACCAAAGTTATAAATACCATTTCCTGCATTTGTTGGCATGTAGTTGCCAGCAATCCTCTCTGTTGTTGTTCCTGCGGCTGACCAAGTACCAAGTGTACGAACGGTGGTGTTTTTATCGGCTCGCCAATGCGTTGGTAAGTTTGCGGAAGCGGAAGTACCGATGCCATTAAAATCCTGGCTGTAGAGTGGAGTAATGACTTGTTGTGCCACGGCCGTTTCCGGCCCTGACAGCAACAACCCGGCCAGAGTAACCAGCGCGGCGGCGATGAGCAGTAGCCTGGATGGTAAGGATGTGGAAAGTATATGACGAGACATGAGCTCCTCCTGTTGAGAAAAACGTTTGAGATTTCCTGGTAAAACCGGCCTGTTAACCAAAAACAGACAGCGCGATTGTAGCGCGCTGTCTGCTGGTGATCGTTAGAAATCGGTTGTAAATTGCGGGGTTAACGGCCGTCTACCATCCCCTCTTTATCCGCTCCCACCACATACGCAAAGGGCATCGCCCGCGTGTTGCGCGCCACGCCTACCTGGCCCTGGGCGTCAATGGCGATCAGGCCGCACTCGCCGCCCACGCGTTCTTCCAGCAGGCGGATGGCCGCCTCGCAGGCGGCCTGCGCCGAAAGGCCATCGCTCACCAGATCGCAAACCCGTTTGCTCAGCACCACTTTCATGATCGCTTCGCCCTGGCCGGTGGCGCTGACGCCGGCCGTCCAGTTGTCGGCATAGCCGCCGGAACCTACCAGTGGACTGTCGCCCACGCGGCCGGGCATTTTGTTGCGCGTGCCGCCCGTAGATGTGGCCGCGGCCAGGTCGCCGTGGGCGTCCATGGCTACGGCGCCCACCGTGTCGCCCAGCGGCCCGGCGGCCGGTCTGGCCGGCTGGCCCCCGTTCACTTCCGGCGGCACAATCAATTCCTGCACCGCACAGCGCGGGAAGCTGATCTGGTCGGCGAAGGCGTCGGCGCCGGGGCCGACGAGGAAGGTGTGCTGGGTATCGACCATCACGTGGCGGGCCAGGCTGATGGGATGGCGCACACGCTGGATGGCGGCAACCGCGCCCATGTTCAGCGAACGGCCGTCCATAATCAGCGCGTCCATCTCCACTTCGCCGTTGGCGTTGGGATAGCTGCCTCGACCGGCGTCCAGCGCCGGACAATCTTCCAAAACGTGCACGGCCGTTTCTACGGCATCCAGCGCACTGCCGCCCGCTTGCAGCACGGCGTGTCCGGCCAACGCTGCTTCGCGGCAGGCTGCCTGCCCCACGCGCATGCGCTCCGATTCCACGTCCCAGGCTCCCGCGCCGCCGTGTACAATGATTGCGATATTTGCCATTATGACCTCCAAGTCAGTCTAAAGTTAGCGGGTGGCGGCCAGGTGGCAGCGGGTTTACACTCTGGATCCGCGCCTGGCTGGCCGCTATTCGCCACGATGTGAGGGTTTATTATCCGTCAAAACGGCCGTTCGGAGCATAATCTTCCTTGCAAGCTTGGCTTATTACACTACCTCAATATTGTTAGCGGGCGCCCGCCGCCTCTGGGCGTTTGCAAGGTCTTTACCCCATTATGAACCGTATAATGCGCATTGGCGCAAGCTGCCTGATGGTGGGGCTGCTTGCCGTTGTTTTAGCCCCCAGGCTAAACGCCAGCGCCAACAGCTTCGTTCTCTACTTCACCCACAACCTGGCGGCGACCGGAACCAGCCCAGATACAACGGAGATGGAGCAGGCACTCATCGATCTCCTGGATTCGGCGCAGGTCTCTGTGGACGCGGCGATTTACGGATTTAACCGCGCCTCGATTCGCGATGCGCTGCTGGCCGCCCACCAGCGCGGCGTGGCGGTGCGCATTGTTACCGATGACGAGGCGCGTTACAGCAGCAGCACTTATGTGCCTTATTATGCAGCGCTGGCCGCGGCCGGCATCTCTATCGTCGATGACAGCCGGCCCGGTTCGTTGATGCACAACAAGTTTTTTATTATCGATGGGACGGTGGTATGGACCGGCTCGGCGAATATGACGGACGGGGATTTTACGCTGAATCACAACAACACGGCCGTTTTCACATCTCCCGCTCTGGCCGGACTCTACACCACGGAGTTTGAGCAAATGTTTGTCGACCACCGCTTCAGCACAGCCAAGCTCCCTCAGACCATCCATACCATCACCGACGACGGCGTGCAAATCGAACTGTACTTTTCACCGAAAAATAACGCCGGAGACGCCATGCTGGAGGAAGTGGCGGCGGCGACGGACACCATTTACTTCAGCATCTACTTCCTCACCGATGATCACCTGCGCGATGCGTTGATTGCGCGCGCCGCAGACGGCGTGGTGGTGCGGGGCGTATGGGATCGTCTGGGCGCATCAAACGCCTACTCAGACGATGAAGCGCTGTGCCAGGTGGGCATGCCCATCAAGTTTGAAAACCTGCCCGGCCTGATGCACAACAAATACATGGTGATTGATCCCAACGGTCCGGATCCCCGGGTGATCACCGGCAGCATGAACTGGTCGGCAGCAGGCGATGAGAGCAACGACGAAAATTTGCTTATCCTGCACAGCGCCGCCGAGGCACAGGCGTATTACCAGTCGTTTATGGAGATTTACAATGCCCTTCCAGCCGAGACCAGCTGCAACCCGGACCCTGGCAGCGAGTACTGGCTTTATGTGCCTTTTGTGATCCGCTGAATATCAAACCTGACAGGTCTGGGAAGACCTGTCAGGTTTGGCGACTTACGGTGTGTCCACCAGCAACTGGTATGGTGTGGTGATGTTTGTAGTTCCCTCGTTAATTATCAGGATGTAATAGCCTCCTGGGGGAGCATCTACTAAATTCACTGTTTTTGTTGTGGAGTTGCTGCCATCATTGCCCACCGTGCTCAATGTGCTGCAGTTCGAGCCGGAATACACCACAATTTGGCCGTCCATCGGCAGAAAATTGGTCAGGCGGATGGTGACGTTTGTCTTTGTAGGCAGGTCAAACTGATACCAGTCCTTATCGTCGTTGGCCAGGAAGGAATAGGTCTGGTCAGTTTTGATGCTGTACGCTTCGCTGCAGATGTTGTTGGGTTCGTCGCTTCTGTCGTGGCGGATGGCGGGCAGGAAAAGCTGGTACCGTTTGTTGATGGTGACGGTAACGGACTGACTGGCGTTTAGGGTATGGCCGGCGGCGTCCTGGCCCACGGCCGTTACCAAGTGAGTCACGCTCTGGCCGGCAGCGCCGTTCACCTCGTCGGTGTAGTGGCAGGTGTAGCTGCCGTTCACGGCCAGCACCTGACCCGTGCTGCACGTTCCTTGCCCGTTCAGATCGCTGGCCATGTCGTCTACCAGGTTGTTGATGGTGATGGTGACGGTGCTGGTGTTGGTGATGTACACGGTGAAGATGACCGGGCCACCCGGCTCCAGCACGCTGGTGGGATTGGCTTGCAGGTGTAGAACGGCCGTTGGCCCCAGTTCCGGGCACGGTTCCGTTTGCGAGGTGTTGGCCTCGCCAGGCGTGATGCAGCGCGGGCTGAAGTCGACGTTGTTAACGGCCGTGTCCATGCCGTTGGGCCAGCGCGAAATACCCATATAGTCGCTCACGCCGGTGTCTATCAGGCCTACGCCTGACCCTTCCAGGTAGGGCACGGCCGTATCGCCTTCATAAGAGACGGCGTCGATGACCCGGTCGCCGATCATCACGGCCGCTGCGTCCGGCGCGCCATTCTGAATGAGATCCGCATCCGGCGAAACGTCCAGATCGCAGTTGACAGTCAGCGCAGCGTCGCCGCAGACTACAAAATAATCGCCGGCGGCCAGCGTGAGCGAGGGCAGCGCGAAGTTCTGGTAAATAGCATCATTCGCGCCATTGATCAGGCGCAGGCTGAAAATGCTCAGATCCAGCGGGGTGTCACCGGCATTAAACAGCTCGACAAACTCGGCCGTATCGCCGCCGGGTTGGTCGTAGTCGATTTCGTTGATCAACAGCGGGGGATTTTCGGGAGGCGTGCAGGGGGCAACGGCCGTGTCGTTGGCCAGTCCGGGCGTAACGCAGTGAACGGCAAAATCGCTGTTGTTTTGCTGCGTATCCTGGCCGTCCGGTATGCGCGACAAGCCCTGATAGTCATCGTCCGTGTCGCTTGGGTCTTGCAGCCCTGTCCCGGTGCCTTCCGTGTAGGGCGAAAGTGAGTCACCCTCATAGCTGAGGGAGTCTACCATCTGGTTGCCCAGCATCAGGGCGACGGCGTCTGGCGCGCCGTTCTGAATCAGGTCCGTATCCGGAGACACATCCAGGTCGCAGTTTAAAACCAGCGCCGGGTTGCCGCAGACGACGAAGTAGTTGCCCGGTGACAATATCACGTCGGGCAGAGGGATGGATTGGTAGACGATCCCGTCGGTTCCGTTGACCAACTTGAGGGCGTAATCTTTGAACTCCACAGCGACGCTGTCAGCGTTGTAGATTTCGATGAATTCGGCGGCGTCGGTGCCGGGCTGATTGTAATCGATTTCGTTGATGACCAGGGTATGCATGGGAACGGCGACGCTCTGGTTTTCGGCTCCGGGTGTGTTGTATGCCTCGCCAACGATCGGCGTGCCGGTGAAGCCGGTCAAACCCGCACCATCGGGATCGTTTCGCACCCAATCGCCGGCACTGAAGGTGTTGACGCCGTTAGGAATGCGGGAAGCGCCGCCGGGAATTTCGGAAAAGCCGTCGTAGGTGCGTGTCAGGATGGCATTGGTGTATACGCTGGTGTAGGTCAGGTCGCCGCTGCCGCCATCGTCGATGGCGATGGCATCGATGATGCGGGACCAGGGTGTCAGGTCGAAGACGCCGTCATCGTCTGTATCCAGGTCAGTGCCCACAGTGCCGGTGAAGACATCGACCAGAAGCAGTGTCACCGTGCCGTTTTCGATTTGATTATTTAAGTAGCCCGTTGTC
>JACKBU010000033.1 GCA_020634395.1 Ardenticatenaceae bacterium
ATGACCGGAGGCTTCGGCGTGATGACCGGAGGCTTCGGCAAGCATGTTTTGTGTTGTTAAGACCTGACAGTTGTTTTAATAATTAAAAAATTTATCCGGAAATTGAGAAACCTGTCATGCTGAGGTCCTCCGAAGCATCCCATTTGTCTTAAATGACTCAGTTATGGGGATTCTTCGCTCCGAAGACTCCACTCAGAATGACAAGAAGCACAGGACTAGATGGGGTGTAGCCCCATAAAGCCCAATCCTATGTCTTCGGGGAAGCCGCACATCAGGTTCATGGCCTGCACGGCCGTTCCCGCCGCGCCTTTCATCAAATTATCCAGGGCGCTTATCACCACCAGCCGGTTACTGTGTGGGTCTTTTTCAAAACCAATGTCACAGTAGTTGGTTCCGGCCAGGATTTTGGGTTCGGGATAGCGATAAATGCCCCGGCTGTCCTTGACCAGACGAATAAAACGCTCGTCGCGGTAAGCGGCGCGGTAAAGCTGCCAGATGGCTTTCTCGTCCAGGTCTGCGCGTAGGAAGACGTGGGCCGTGCAGAGGACGCCGCGCACCATTTCCACGGCCGTGGCCGAAAAATGCAGCTCAAAATCGCCTAATTCTTGCTGGATTTCGGCCTGATGGCGGTGGCCGGTGGGCGCAAACGAGCGCACCGCGCCGCTGCGTTCCGGGTGATGGCTGGCGGGGCTGTGGCTGTTGCCCCCTTCCGACGAGCCGACCTTCACTTCGACCACAACTTGCTCAATAAGCTGCTGTTGGGCCAGCGGCAAGAGCGCCAGATTAACGACCGTGGCATTGCAGCCCACCCCGGACACATAATGTGCCGTCCGAATTTGCTCGCGGTGCAGTTCGGGCAGGCCGTAAACAAATTGGGGCAGCCAGCCGGGATTGGCGTGGGGCGCGCCGTACCATTTTTCGTAAACGGCCGTGTCCCGCAGCCGAAAATCCGCCGCCAAATCCACAATCCGCCCGGCCAAACCGGCAAACGTTTCGATTTGGGCTGCGGAACGGCCGTGAGGCAAAGCTAAAAACAACACGTCGCATGGCTGCAAGGCTTCGACGGCGCAAAACTTCAGTCGGGTAACACCACGCAGGTTAGGATGAATGCTGTAAACAAAACGGCCGTCATGCTGCTGCGACGTAATCTGGCTCACTTCGACCTCCGGGTGGGCCAAAAGAAGCCGCAGCAGCTCGCCCCCGGCGTATCCAGAGCCGCCGACGATAGCCGCGCGTATCACAACGAGCCTCCGTTGGTGATGGGGGCGTGGAGACTGGAGACTGGGGATTGGAGATGGGAGATGGGAGATGGGCGCAATCTCGAATCTCCAATCTCTAATCTCCCTTCTTCCCCTACTGACAACACATAGTCCACAATCCTGCTTGGAATATCCACGCCGGTGGGGGTGATAGAGTTACGGAACTCCATGGTGTAGTTGACTTCGTTGACCAGCAGACGGCCGTCGCGTGTTTCTAGCAAATCCACCGCTACCACGCCGCCGCCCACCGCGCGCGCCGCCGCCCGCGACAGTTCATCAATCTCGGGCGTCACCGCACAGTTCGCCGACTGGCCGCCGCGCGCCGTATTGGTAATCCAATGGGCCGACGAGCGCGTGATGGCGCAAATGGTCTGGTCGCCCACCACAAAACTGCGAATGTCGCGGCCCGGTTTATCCACATATTCCTGAATGTAGAGGATGGAATGATGATAAGAACCCAACGTTTCTTTATGTTCCAGGATGGCTTCGGCCGCTTCCCGATCGTTGACCTTCGCCAGCAGCCGCCCCCAGGAACCCACGGCTGGTTTCAGGACCACGGGATACCCCATGTCGTCCATTGTCTGCAAGGCGGATTCGGTGGAAAGGGCGATCCGCACCTCGGGCGACGGCACGCCGTGGGCCAACAGAGCCAGCGTCGTGTTTAGCTTGTCGCCGCACACCTGGGCTACCTGGGCCGTGTTGACGGTGGGGATGTCCCAACTGTTAAGTATCTGCAAAGCCGCCAGCGCCCGCGAGTGGCTGACGCAGCGTTCCAGGATGACGTCGTACTGCTGCCAGGAAACGGCCGTTTCCAGATTAAAAACCACCTGGCGCACGTCGATCATCGCAAAATCAACCCCGCGCCGCTGCAATTCCTCGACGATGAGCTTCTCTTCCGCCCGAATTCGTGAATACAACACCCCAATGCGCATAAAAATCTTCCTCCGGCTTAGAGCCGTAAGCGGTCAGCTATTAGCTGTAAGCTGTTGGCGAACCGCTTATTGCTTACAGCTAACAGCTAATAGCTCTATTCGCCCCAATCTTCTTCAACTTCGGGAGCCAGTTCGATGGCCAGCGGGGATACACTGGTTACTTCCAGCTCCACGCCGCAGTCCGGGCACTCCACAATCTCGCCCACAAGCACATCGTCGGCCAGTTCTACTTCCCCATCACACTCCACACAGATCACAGTTGTCATTTTTTCGCTCCTTTTCGTGTCTGGCTCCTCCTGGAGGCTTATAACTTCCCGGAGGATGCGGGTAAATAAAAACGGGCTTACCGTTTCTGATTCCGGTAAGCCCGCTTGAAAAACTTTGTTGAAACAAATCACTCAAAGGCAAGCGCCACGAACCAGAACCCTGTTTGGCCGGGTCTTCTTGCTCTTCTTCAGTTGATTGGCGATTTGTTTGTTTAACATGGTGTTTGTTTGTTAGTTAGTTGGTTGGTTTGTTGGTTGGTTGGATAAATAAAAACGCCCCGCCGGTAG
This sequence comes from Ardenticatenaceae bacterium, assembly GCA_020634395.1. Classification (GTDB taxonomy): domain Bacteria; phylum Chloroflexota; class Anaerolineae; order Promineifilales; family Promineifilaceae; genus Leptovillus. The sequence continues at coordinate 2,746 of JACKBU010000033.1, forward strand.
TTGGCGGGGCGCTTGTGAGTGCGTGTTTTTGCGGGTAAGCAAAAGCGGCCAGACTACCGTTTGGTATCTTGCTTGCTCTTCTTGCCCTTCTTAGGGTCGGAAATGGATGCCCAGTTATTCATCACGCTGGAAACTATAACAGAGGTAGGGGGCGGGTGTCAACGGCCGTTGCCTATCCATTTTGCCCAGGACTTCAGGCCCACTTTCAGCCAAGGCGCACAAAAATATGGCCTTAAACGGCAATCAGCAGCGTCGCGACCAGTAAAGAAAGAACAAAAACCGAGCCTACTTTCTGTGAAAGCGGCAGCAGACGGTGACTGGCCCAGTTCAAAGTTGGATTGTCGGGGCGATCGCCCTGTAAGTCGCTGGCAATAACCCACAACAAGGTGAGCAGCGCCGGAATCAAAGCCAGAAAGACGCCTACCCAAACCAACCACAGCGGCAAAATAGATTGAAGGGCCGGCTGCCAGGCGGTTAAAACCAGAATTGTGAAGAAATGGGCCGCCTGATCGAGCAAAAAACCGGGCGTCTGTTTACGGGCGGGGCTGTTGACCTTGTACCAATCAACGGCAAAGTGGATTGCCCCATAAGCGAACAGCAGGGGAATATGGGATAACGGCCGTTGTAGTAAAACCGCCGCCACCAATACATGGATGGCTACGTGTAACAACAGGCCCTTATTGCCTTGCGTTTTTAAAGCGTAGACACGGTTGGTTTGCAGGGGAAAATCGGCAATCAAATGGGCCAACAACAAGATAGGAAATGTGGTCATAACCCTCTCTCGGCCGGGTAGTCAACACGTCACCGCCAGGCCAGCTAAACATGATTTAGCTAGTTCATAAGATGTGACTAGCATGACAGTATAGCAAGAAAAAGAGGCAGGAGGGGCAAACGGCCGTACAACTTACCTGTAATCTCATTAACAATTACCCAAGACCCTCCCTTCCCATGTTGGCGACATGCCTGGGCTGGCGTATAGTTGATGCATGGTTCTAACGCGCGCTGAATTTGAAGAACTCGTTGATGAAGCCCTGGAAAGTTTGCCGCCCTTTTTCCGCGACAAAATGAATAACGTCGCCCTCCTGGTTGCCCCCTGGCCAACCCGCAGCGAACTGGACGGAGCCCGAGTAGGGCCAAACGGCATGCTGCTGGGTCTTTATCAGGGAATCCCCCTCACCCGGCGTAACCAGGGCTACAACATGGTCGCTCCCGATACGATCACCCTGTATCAGGGACCCATCGAACTAACCGCGCACGGCGACCCGGAAGCCATTCGCCATTGGGTGCGCCACGTCTTTCTGCACGAACTGGCCCACCACTTCGGCATCAGTGATGATCGCCTGCGCGAGCTTGGCGCGTATTAACCTTTCCTCCTAAGACAACAAGGTCAAAATCAACTGCGCGTAAAAAATCTTGACGATGGTCGCCACCGGAAAAATCAACGCGTAGCCCACGTTAGGCAGGTCGTTCTCCGCCTGCTCCTGGCCAAAACCCAGCACCGCCGGCTGCGTTTGCAGCGCCGATAACATGCCAATGAGCAGGCCAAACGGGATTTTGAGAACCTTATAGCCAATGATCAGCGTCAGAAAAGCAATGGTACAAGTGACAATTGCCCCGGCCAGGAACAGCGAAACGCCACCACTCGCCGCGAACGTCGTAAAAAACGTATAACCGGAGCGCAAGCCAATGCCCGCCAACAAGAAGATCAGGCCGATCTGGCGCAGGGTCAGGTTGGCGCTGTAGGGGGGCACCCAGGCGATGGGGCCGGTACGCCGTAATGCGCCCAAAACCAGGCCAACGATCAACGGTCCGCCGGCCGCGCCCAATTTGAAGGTAATGCCGCCGGGCAGCGGAATAGGAATCAGGCCGATTAACATGCCTAACGTCAGGCCGATGCCCAGCGAAACCAGATTCACCTCGCTCAATTCGCGGTACGAGTCGCCAAACAACTCCGTCAGCTCCGATAGATCTTTGCGGCGGGAGACAACTCGCACCCGGTCGCCCAGCTCCAGCACCAGACTGCTGTGGGCCAGAAAGTCGATGTCGCCGCGCCGCACTCTGGTCACCAGAGCGCCATATTCCTGGGGCAGGCGCAGGTCTGCCAGGCTGCGGCCGGCCACGGCCGGATTGGAAACGAAAATGCGGCGAAAGTCATACTCACTGCGATCCATTTCCAGGTGTTCTTCGGTTAACTCGCCAATGGCCGGGATGATGGCGTCTACGTCGTCTGGCGTGCCAATCATGCTGATGAGGTCGCCAAGCTGCAGCTGTACCTCACCGGTTGCCAGGGTGACTTCGCCATCGCGCTGCAGCCGGCCAAAAACCACGTCCCAGTTGTTTTGATGGCGGAGTTCGCGCAGGGTAACGGCCGTGGCCGCTGGCTGCGTCACCAAAATCGTCTTGTTATACAACTCCTGCTCCACCAGATTAAAACCACGCAGCCCTTTGGCTTCTTCCTGGTAATCGATCTTCCACACCTTCTGCAAAACCAAGATCGCCAGGATCATCCCCATAACCCCCATGGGATAAGCCACCGAATAGCCCACCACCGGCTCTGTCAGCATCACATCCACGGCGTTAGCCGGCGCCGAGCTGGCGATGCTTTCTAAAACCCCGGCCAGCGCTGGCGTATTGGTCAGACTGCCGGCAAACAAGCCGGCACTGACTGTGGCCCGTAAGTGCAGCAGGTAATGGGCTCCGATAACCATAAAAAGGGCCAGTGTCAACATGATGACGGCAAAGAGATTGTCACGCAGGCCTTTGCCCCGCAGCGAAGCGAAAAAGCCGGCCCCGCTGCTGATGCCAATGCTGTACACAAAAATGATCAGGCCCATCTCAAAGATGATGGGCGGCAGTGTCAGGCGCGGGTCCAGGGCGCCAACGGCCAGGCCCACAAACAATATGGCCGCCACACCCAGGCGCACACCTTTAATTTTGATGCGCCCCAAAGCATACCCCACGCCCGATACGATAAAGAGTAATAGAAGTGGTTCCTCAACTAACAATTCGATCATCAGATTGTTCGAGAGTGTCTCGTCCTTGCGTCAATGGATTCAGGCACGGCCGTTTTCGACCACGTGCCCGTCAAAGCTGGCTAAAAAGTCGGCCGGAATGCGAATGGGCTGTCCGGTGTGCAAATCTACCCACACCCACAGCGCGTAAGCCCGCACGATGAGAGCCTGGTCGCTGGCGCGGGTAATGGTGTAGTGGCGCACGGCCGTAGCGCGGCGCACATCGGCCACCCAGGTCGTCACCAGCAGGTCATCATCCAGCAGAGCCGACTGTTTGTATTCGATGCGGTAACGCCGCGCCACAATGCCAAGACCGGCCTCCAGCATGCGGCTCATCGGCCAGCCAAAATGATGAACCGCCTGCACCCCGCAATCTTCCAGGTAAACCAGATAGTTGGCATTGTTCACGTGCCCCACCGTGTCCAGGTCACGCCACTCCACCTGCCGGCGGCAAGTGTAGGCCTGTGGCGGCGGCGGGGGCGGCGTGGGAAATCGATCGCGCCGCGGCTCGGTTTCCGGCGGCCCTTCGGGGAAAAAAGCCTGGCGCATCTCCTGGGGGACGGTGGCCGGGCGCAGCGTGGCGGTATGCAAATATACCCAATCGGTGGACGCTTCGGCCACCAGCTCGCCGCTGGCGGTATGGCGCAGCTCGTACATACGGCGGCTGCGCACGCGATGAAAATCGGCCACCCAGGTTTTAACCGTCACGCTGTCGCCATAGGCCAACGGCCGTTGGTAGGTAATGTCCGATTCGCGCACCAGCCAGTTGTAGCCGGCCGCCGTATACCAGTCGAAATCGTAACCGGCCGCCGCCGAAGCATCGAAGGCTGTCTCTTGCATGTAACGCAGATAATTGGCGTGGTTGACGTGCCCGTAGGCATCACACTCATACTGCCGTACGCGAAAGGTTCGTTCGTGAATCAGGGGCATGGTTATCCTTTTGGCGGCGCCTTCTGCTCAGCCTCCGCTTGCAGCCGGGCCTGTACCTGCTGGAAAATGTCGTCGTAGCGCCGGGCCACCTCCAAAAAATGGTCGCCAAAGCTGTCCCAGGTGCGGGCCATCAGGCTGCGCGCTTTCTCCATTTCGGCGTCCATCTGGCCGCGACGCGCCTGGCGTAGCGTGCGCAGCAGGTGATGAGGCAGGTAAACCACCTGGCGCGCCAGTTCGTTAACCGGGCTGGTGGGGATGGTGTCCAGGGTCTCGCGCAGGGCTTCGGCGGCGGGAACGGCCGTGGCCTCGTCCGCCAGATATCCTGCTTCGCACATATAATCGAGCAAGAAAGCCCGGTGCCAGTACAGGCTCAACTGGTCAGAAGATTCTTTAATGGTCAGGAAATAAAGCAGATTGCGCGAGAGGCGCTTGAGGACCATGATAAGCCCCAGCACAGGCCAAGTGAGGCAGGCTACCAGGCAGCTAAAACGGCCGCGGTTCAAATCCATCCGCAGCGATGGGCTGAGGGTTAGCCCGTTTCGCCGGGCGATAACCACCGGCATGCGCCGCCGGAAAAATTGCTCAAAAGCGACGTCCAGCAGCGGAATGGGAATCAGGATGGAGAGGCCGGCAAAGGTAGCATCGGCATAGACCTGCCAATCGAAGCTAAGGTCAGGGGTGGTATTTTTCGGAAGCGCCATACACTGGATTGTAATCAGAAACGGCCGTTTGGGCACGAAGAATTCGCCAGTCTCCCACCCCCATCCTTTGGGCAAACGTGCGGTCAGGCGGCCGCAGCCGCCGGCCAGGCCGGGTCCAAAAAGCGCTGGATTTCGATGAGATAACCGTTTGGGTCGCGGATGAAGCAGTGATAAATGTTGAAGGTTTCGTTTAGCGTGGGCGGCTTTTCAATGGCGACCCCTTGCGCCTTCAGGTATGCGTGCCAGCCGTCTACGTCTTCGGAAACTAACGTGAGAATGACGCCAGACGGCCGTGCGCCCTCCAGGTGCCGGCAAAAGCCCAAAAAAGCGGTCGGCGTCGCCTGAAAAATCTGGCACACGCCCTGGTCCAGCACCAGAGGCAGGCCCAGGATTGTCTGGTAGAAGACGGCCGTTTCCGGCAAAACGGCCGTGTGCAAAAAAGTCACCTGCTGTTGAATCGGGGGGCGAAGCATCGAAACCTCCAAGGGGCAAAAGATGGGTCAGCGCCCTAAATCAGCGGCCAACCGCCCCCAGTATACAAACCTCTGGTCTTTTGCGCAGGCAGGTTGCCTGATCGCCCTCTGTTAAGTAAGCTTGCGGCAAAACCCACAGGCAACTGATCCCAATTGGTTGTACCAATCCTTGGAGGACACTATGGAAAATGCATCGACCTGGCTGCAAACCGTCCAGGCGTTGGCCCTTGAGTATGGCCTGAAAGTTTTAGGCGCGATTCTTATCGTCATTGTGGGCCGGTGGGCGGCCGGTTTTGTTCGGCGCCAGTCGCTTAAGGTGATGGCGCGCATGGAGATAGACCAGGTATTACGGGGCTTTGCCGGAAATCTGGTTTTTTACGCGATTTTGGTGATAACGGCCGTGGCCGCCCTCAACACCCTCGGTGTGGCCACCACCTCGCTCGTGGCCATCATCGGCGCGTCGGCGCTGGCCATTGGCCTGGCACTGGAAGGCGCGCTGGCCAATTTTGCCGCCGGCGTGCTGCTGCTCTTCTTCCGCCCATTTGCCGTGGGCGACCTGGTAGAAATTGCCGATCACTTTGGCAAGGTGGAAGAAATTCTCATTTTCAGCTCGATTCTGGTCACGCCGGATAACAAGACGGTCATCATCCCCAACAGCCAGGTCACCGGCTCGCCCATCGTCAACTATTCCAAAAAGGGCTTGCTGCGCCTGGACATGGTGTTTGGCATTGGCTACGAGGATGATTTGCAGCAAGCCAAATTGATTTTGGAAGAGCTTGTGCGCGGCGATGCGCGTGTGGCGGCCGAACCAGCGCCCATGGTTGCAGTTACGGAACTGGCGGACAGCAGCGTGAATTTTGCGGTACGGCCGTTTGTCACCCCGGAAGATTACTGGCCCGTCTATTTTGACCTGACCGAGCAGGTGAAACTGCGCTTCGACGCCGCAGGCATCTCGATTCCCTTCCCGCAGCGCGACGTGCACCTCATCCCGCAAACGTAAACTGCGCAGGCAGGGCCGCGGCCAGGAGTACGGCCGTTAGCGGCAGCCACACCTGCGCCACCGACCGGGTCTCGGCATCGGCAAACGAAAGCAGCATTCTCCATATTTCACCCAGGTTTCAGGCTGCCCAAGAGCCACGCCCGATGAAAAGACCAAGTCACCGAAACGCCTCGATAAACACCGGAACAAGTAGAAAAAAGCAAAAGGGCTGGATACATTAAGGTGTACCCAGCCCTCTCATCAAGATTGTCCACACTCAGAATTGGATCAGCGCCTCGGCCTAACGCATGATAATTGGGAAGAAACTAACATGTGTGTCAACATATTTCGCCAGCACAGCATTCAGCGGCGGCGTCCCATTGGCAAAGCCGGTGGCAAACACCGTATAAACATCCTGGTTATCTAGAGGAATACCCGGTAATGGCAGCACCACTGTGTTTGTACCTGCTAAACGAACTTCCAGATCATAAGTCCCCCAGCCAACCGGCAAATAAGGACTGGCCTCTTTGAATTCGTAATCTCCAAACAAAACTGTCCCATCCGCCAGCGTAATGTCCACCGCCGGAGCATCTGGCGAGGCATGGACAAAGCGCACGTGGGCAAAACCAACCGCCGGCACCGAATTGTCATCTACCAGCACCAACGGCTCGATACTGGCCAGTTCACCAACCGCCGCGACGGTATAGTCCGTGCCAGACATCAGGTCCAGGGTCGCGGAAATGACAAAGGGGCCAGCACCCATGTTGCCTGCCGGTTCCACCTGAACCAGATGCGACCCGGCCGGCAGCGGCGCGTAGTCGGTCAGTTCTTCAAAAGCGAGGTCGGCAAAAGCTATCTGGCCATCCACCCACACATCGACGTTTGGCGCGTCTGGCGACAGGTGGGCCACTTTAACCCAGGCTGTGCCCGCATCTTCAGTGAGGACAGCATTCAGGGCCGGCGAGCCGCCGGCCAACCCGGTGGCAAAAGCTGTGTAAACTGTACGCTGGGCAAACTCCAGACCATTGAGCGGCAGCACAACAGTGCTGGTCCCGGCTAAACGCACCTCCAATGAATAGGTCCCCGAGGGTACAGGCAAGTAAGGGCTGCTTTCCTTGAACTCATAGTCGCCAAAGAGCACAGTGCCATCTGGCAAGGTGATGTCTACCGCAGGAGCGTCCGGGGAGGCATGAACGAACCGCACGTGGGCCAACCCTTTACCGGGAATCGTGTTGTCATCTTCCAATACGAGGGGCTCAATCGCGCTCAATTCGCCCACGGCCGCCACGGTGTAATCTTGATTGGCCATCAGGTCCAGGGTCGCCGAAATGACTACAGGCGACACCTGCCCGGCAGGCACAACCTCGATGAAATAAGAATCAGATGGTAATGATACGTAATCCGTAACTTCTTCATACGCTACGTCAGAAATGGCGACACTGCCATTCACCCATATATCCACGTTGGGCGCGTCCGGGGACAAGTGGGCCACACGAATATTCGCCAATCCGGCATCTTCAGCTAACACGGCCTGTAATCCTGGCGTCATGCCTGGAGCGGCGAAGCCCATCGCAAATACGGTGTAAACGGTCTGATCAGCCAAAGCGATGCCTGGCAATTCCAGGACAACTGTCGAGGTTCCCGCCAGGCGAACCTGAAGATCATACGTGCCCGCATCCACAGGTAAATAAGGGCTGGATTCCTTAAATTCATAATCGCCAAACAAAACCGTGCCGTCTGTCAAGGTAATGTCCACGGCCGGCGCATCTGGGGAGGCATGCACAAAACGAACATGGGCTTTGCCACTAGCCGGAATGGCATTGTCGTCGGTTAAGACAAGTGGCTCAATTGACGCCAGTTCTCCTACGGCCGTTACTGTGTAATCCGTGTCGGCGGCCAAGGCCACCGTTGCCGAGATCACAAAAGGCCCGGCCCCACCAGCACCCGCCGGTTCAACCTGAATTAAATGGGAACCAGCCGCTAAAACGGCATAGCGGCTAACTTCGGCAAAAGGAACATTGGTAAAAGCGACGACGCCATCAACCCAGACATCGACGTTAGGCGCATCGGGCGACGCGTGAACCACGCGGACGCGAGTTTCACCGGGAGGAGCGGCGACCTCAGCGGCGGCTCTCTGATTAGTGGAAAATATGGCTGCAAACAGGGAAATCGTCACAAAGCCAAGAACTATAGGCAAGATTAAACGTCTCATACGAATCTGGTTTCTCCTTCTGTATGGAAATGGGATATGCGATTCAATTTTGTTTTGAGTTGTCTACAGTGATGGTTTTGGCGGGTTTTGCCGCGGCTACTAAGCTTAGTATAGGGGAGAAACGTGCAATTTCAAGTTTTGTACAGGTTATTTTAATGTTTCGCAAATTTTTCAGAAGCAGCGTCGAGCTGCGCCAAAGCGCTTTACAAAGGTTTGAGGGTGCACAAATGAGTCGTTAGAGGGGAAGTGGGTTGGCGGAAACGGCCGTTTCCATCTCGTCCATCAGCGCCAGCCATTCCGGCACATCATCGAGCGCCAGCAATGCCGGCAGCCAGCCAACGGCCGTCGTCTCGGCCAGGTACTGCTTCAGATGCTTGCGGAACTGGATCAGGCCATCCGGGTCGCCGTAATAGGCGACCATCTCGGCCAGATGGCGGCGCACGGCCGTTAAAACGTCGGGCAGCGTCAGGGTGGCTTTATCCCGGCGGGCAAAAATCCAGGGATTGCCAATAGCCGCCCGCCCCACCATCACCGCATCGCAGCCGGTTTGGGCCTTCATGCGCTCAATATCCGCCGGCGTCTGCACGTCGCCGTTGCCAATCACCGGCACGGAAACCGTCTGGCGCAGGTCAGCGATGGCGGCCCAATCGGCCTGTCCGCCGTACTTTTGCACTTTGGTACGGCCGTGCATGGCAATCAGCGCTGCCCCATTGTCTTCCATAATGCGCGCGATTTCGCGGTAATTTTTCTGGTCTTCATCCCAACCCAGGCGGATTTTGCCGGTAACGGGCACAGGAAGATGAGTTGACAGCAGGCGAAAAGTATCGGCCACCAGGTCGGGCTGGGGCATCATGCCCGCGCCTGCGCCGCGCCCGCTGACCTTACGCGTGGAGCAGCCCATGTTGACGTCGATAATGTCGGGTTCCCACTCCAGCACTCGCTGCGCGGCGCGGAGGAGCTTGTGGGCGTCGTTGCCAAAGATCTGGATGACAAACGGCCGTTCCCCCGCCTGTTTATCCAGCCTTTGCCCAAAGCGGGGATGGACCCGTCGCCCCAGCAGCGCTTCCACGGGCACAAACTCCGTGTAGTGCATCGCCGAACCATAGGCGCGGCACAGCGCCCGGTATGGCACGTCGGAATAACCGGCCATCGGCGAAAGAATAACATCCCCATATACGGGCACATTGTTTACATAAAAGGTTGGTTCGACTGTCAGCATCTCTGTCATCGCGGCCTATTTTACCAAAGGAACCCGGCAGCCGAAACGCCGCCGGGCTTCCTCACTGCGGCGCAGCCAGATGGCGGGCGATGAAGGCTATGGCCTGCTCCGTACCTTTCTCGGCGCGGATGGCCTCGCCTAACTTGGCCGCCCGCTGCCGCATGAGCAGGTCGTTGGTGGCCGTGCGAATGGCCGTTGCCAGATTAGCCGCCGTCAGTTCCTTCTGCGGCACCGGTTCAGGTCCAACCCCCAATGCCGTGATTCGCCTGGCCCACAGCGGCTGGTCGCCAAAAAAGGGGCAGAGAATTGAAGGCTTGCCCGCCCGCAAACCGGCGGCCGTTGTGCCCGCCCCGCCGTGGTGGACCACGGCGCTGATGTGCTTAAACAGCCAGTCGTGGGGCACAACATCGATCTGAAAAATGTTGTCCGGCAGGCGGTTGGTTTCCAGCCCACCCCAGCCGGTAGCGATGAGGCCGCGCTCACCGCTGACCACCAGGGCGTCGATCACCCGCTGGGCGGTTTCGTGCGGATTTTTGCCGGCGATGCTGCCGAAGCCAATGTAAACGGGCGGCGGTCCTATCTGCAGGAAACGGCGCAGGTCATCCGGCGGGGTCCAACTGCTGTGTTGATCCAGGAACCAGTAGCCGGTGGTAACGGCCGTGTCCGGCCAATCAGGGGGTTGGGGGATCACGTGGCGGCTGTACGCGTGGAGAACGGGCACGGGACGGCCGTTATCCAGCCGCCGCAGCTCTCCTCTGAACAAGCTGCGTTTCGGCAGGCCCAGGGTCTGCCGCCGCCAGGCGTTGACGATGCCCATTTGCGCCGCTTGCAGCAGCGGCGTCACCCGGTAGGTGACCCGATTGTACCAACTGCCCAGCGGCCAATCGGGAAAAAGCATCATAGGAAATTCGGCCGTGGCCAGGTAGATGGGTTGCAGCAGCACCAAAAAACCAGGAATGCCCAGCTTTTGGGCGATGTCGAATCCACCCAGCGCTTTGGGATGGTACAGAATCATATCGGGCTGGGCCGCCACAGCCGCCTGCCATGCCTCGTCCAACATCTGCCGGAAATGGGGCCGTATCTGCCGAGATAATTCCAGAGCCGAGCGCATCCAGGTCAGCAAACCGCCGCCGCGCTCCACAGCCATCCCGCCGCTTTCTGATCCCATAAACTGCAGAATACTATCGTCGATGTAGGCATAAGACAGACCGCGTTCGGTAATCATCGGCGCAAAGCTTTGGCTGGTGCACAGGGTCACCTCGTGGCCGCGCTGCACATAGGCTTCGCCCAGGGCCACAAACGGCTGCACGTCACCGCGTGTGCCTATGGTAAGCATAAAAATTCTCATGGAAATCCTCGGGAATGTGGAGAGCTTTTCATCGTGGGTTTCATTATAACGTGTTTAAGGGTGACTCGTATCGCCTGGCGAGGGGAAGGTATAATGCGCAGTCCCATCGTCGCGCCCTTCGGGATCTTACGGCCGTCTCCTTTGCGCCAGCCTCCGGTATAATTAGGCCATAGTCTTAGATGGGAGAATATAACATGACAACAACGACAAACGACTATTTCTGGCAGGGTGAGAAAATTCGCCTGCGGCCCATGCGCCAAGAAGACGCAGCAGTGTGGCAAGCCGACGACACGGACAGCGAAGGGATTCGCTTTCTCAGCTATGGCATCGAACTGCCTAAATCAGATAAGGCGGCTGAGGAATTTGGCGAAAAATATGCCGATTTCGGCCATAGGGACGAGCGCATTATGTTTTCGATTGAGACCCTGGACGGCGACCTGGTCGGTGGCATTAATCTCAACGGGATCGATCAGAAGAACGGAACGTTTAGCATTGGCAGCCGTATTTATCGCGCCTTTCGCGGCCAGGGCTATGGCACAGAAGCCAAAATCATTTTGCTGCGCTATGCCTTCCACGAACTGCGCCTGCACAAATACAATATCCGCTGCCTGGAAACCAACGAGGCCATGATCCGCCACGCAGAGCGGATTGGCTGCCAGGCAGAGGGCCGCATCCGGCAAAGTGTGTATACAAACGGCCGTTACTACGACGAACTCCTCTTTGGCCTCACCAGCGAAGAATTCGACAAGCTGCACCACGCCTGATCGCGCTGGTCGAGCGCCAGACAGCCCGGTACAATGGAGCCCCATGAACTACCTCGAAAAACTCCAAGCAATTCAAACACAAAATAACTCCTGGTTATGCGTAGGCCTGGACCCCGATCCGGTGCACCTGCGCGTTGACGTTACCAAGTGGGATGAGCCGGTGCTGCCCTTTAATAAGGCCATCATCGACGCCACAGCTGATCTGGTCTGCGCTTATAAACCGAATTTAGGTTTTTATTTGCAGTGGGGCGCAGCCGGAATCATCGCCCTGGAACGGACCATTGCCTACATTCCCGGGCACATCCCGGTGATTTTAGACTGCAAGACCGGCGACATCGGCCATACCCAGGGCGCCTGGGGCCGCGGCCTGTTCGATGAGTGGGACGTAGACGCCGTCACGGTGAATCCATTTGTCGGAGCAGAAGCCGTGCTGCCTATGATTGGCGAGCGGCCGGACAAGGCAGTTTACATCCTGGCGCGCACATCCAACCCCAGCGCTGCCAACTTCCAGGGCGACCTGGCTGCGGGGCAAGGCCTGACGGCCGAAGTGCTGCGTCAGAGCCAGACGTGGGAAACAGCCGGGCACAAAGGGTACGTGGTCGGCGCAACTTATCCACAAGAGCTGGCCGTGGCCCGGCAGATGGCTCCCACCGCCAACTTTTTGATACCCGGCATTGGCGCGCAGGGGGGAGATTTGGCAACGGCCGTGCAGTATGGCCCGGATGCGGTTGCCGGGCCGGTCATCAGCGCCAGCCGCAGCGTTTTATACGCCTCCCTCCAGGGCGATTTTGCCGCCGCCGCCCGTGCCGCCGCCCAATCCTTGCGCGATCAGATTAACGCCGCACGAGAAAGTTAGAGAAAGCGGTTGGAGATTGAGCAATCTCCAACCGCTTTCTTTAATGCCTGCTACCCGCCACTTGCGTTCCAGACAGGTACGCCATCCGCCGCACGCAGCTGGATTGATTCGCCGGTAGTCAGGTTGTTCAGCCAGTTCACTTCCATATGGTCGGTCGAATCAAAACCTTCCAGTTCAATCTGGTCGCCCGGCGACAAGGCAATGCCGCTGGCCGACCAGAACCAGGGCGGGCCAAGCATGGCGTCTAGCTGCACGCCATCTGTTGTTTGCAAGGTGAGCAGGTTGTCCACGAGGGCGATGACCTGGCCTGTGTAGGTAACGGCCGTTACGCCACCAGGTGGCGCGCCACCGGGTGTCGCGCCACCGGGTGACGTACCCGAATCGCGCCAGGGCGGGCCACCTTTCCCCTGCCCTTGAGCCTGATTGGTTCCCGGCTGCACCGGGTTGGCGGCATCTGGCGTAGCCCGCAGCCAGGGCGAACCGCCGCCCTGAGCCGTGCCGCGTGGATTTTGCACAGAAGGCGCAGTCGGTTCCCAGGCGCGTAAGAAACGCACCAACGCCTCAATCTCCACCGATGTCAACCGGTCGCCAAATGGCGGCATGTTGTTATTGGGCATGCGCCCCCCGTTGATAATGAAGCGGGTGAGCATTTCATCGGTGTCACGGGTGAGGATTTGCTGGCTGTTCAGCGCCGGACCTACCCCTCCTTCACCGTTCTCCCCGTGGCAGGCAGTGCAGGTGGTGGTATAGATGCGCTCGCCCAGGGACAGCATATCCTCCGGGTTGTTCACGTCAATACGAACCGGTTCAGGGGGCGTCAGCGCCAGATCGTGGGCGCTGATCTGATCCCAGTTCTTCAAGAATTCGGCCAGAGCGGTGATTTCAACGGCCGTGAGGCTGCTGTCCCAACTGGCCATCAACGTGCCGGGCACACCTTCTCGAATGATGCGTTCCAGTTCCGTCTGTTCGACGGCTCGCACCTCCTCGGTATTGAGGGAAACGCCCAGGTCTGTGCCTTCACCGTTGACGCCGTGGCACAGGGTACAGTTGGCGGCAAACAACTGCAGGCCAGCCGCCCACTGGCTGCCTTCAGGAGCCAGTGCGGTCACTTCGGCCAACAGACTTTCGTCCACTTCTGGCACGGGCAAAGTGGCCGGGATGAGACCACGCTGGGCGGCCAGTTCACCTATCTGCGACCAATCGGCGTAGCGGATGAGGGTGACAAGTTCTTCGATCTGGTAGTCATTGAGGCTGCCGCCTTCGTCTTCATGCCAGCCCGCCATAGCGGTATCGTACCGGCCGCGGGCGATGGTTTTGAAGAGGTCGTCGTAAACGGCCGTTTGCAGGGCCGGATTGTCCAGCGCAGGCATGGAGCCCAGGCCTTCGCCGGCTGCGCCGTGGCAAATGCTGCAATTTTCCACGTAAATCACGGCCGCATCAGAAACAAATTCCTGGCGCAGATCGGCCTGCGCCTGATCCATACGCGGCGGTTCCCGCCAGGCGTACACCGGCAGTGCCACTATTAAGATAAGGAGCGCCAGAAAACTGATAAGTTTGTTGTAGTTCATAAGAGACTGTCCGTTAGGGAGTGGGATTGTGGACTGGGAAATAGGTGTTGGAGATGATAGGAAGTTCCCAACCCGCCAATCCTCCGCCCTTCTTTAAGCGTACACAAGCTGCTCCGGCGTGAAGTTGTCGCGGGTCCGAATGGTCGAGGTGTCTACAATGACCTGGCCGGCGTCGATGGTTAGCGGAAAGGTATCCAGCGCGCGCGGAGCCGGTGGGTTTTCCACGTCGCCCACGATGTCGAAGCTGGAGGCGTGGCAGGGGCAGAAGAAGTGGTTTGTATCGGGCTGCCACTCCACTGTGCAGCCCAGATGGGTACAGCGGCGATAGACAGCCAGAAAGCCGCCGTCGGGAGCGTGAATGAGGTAGAAACGGCCGTCTGGAAACTCCACCACCGAACCCTGAGGAAAACTATCCACCAGTCCGGCAATTACCTGACCGCCAAATTCACCTTCCAGGCTGCGCGGCTGCAAAAACATCAGGCTGGCGCCGCCTACTTCCAGCAGGGCCAGGGCGCTCAACGCCCCCACCCCCAGCTTCAAAAAATCGCGCCGTGACAATTTTGTCGTGTCGTTTGTTTGTTCAGTCATGTTGTTTACTTCTGTTTGGGGGTTTAGGTGGCGTTGGTCTGATCAGGCCAACCATCCCCAACTTCCTTTTTTAGAACGGCAGCACCAAGGCCATGTTCGCCCCACGAAAGAAAATTCCGATGAGGGTCAATAAAACAAGACCGACTACCACGAAGACAAACAATCCCACCAGAGCTTCACTTTTATTGGCCTTGTTGGTGCTGCGGAAGAGCAGATACAGAGCCGCCAACCCGCCTAGAGTAAGCAGCAGGGGGATCAGCCCATTGCTGATGAGCGTGGGCAGGCCAGGCAGCAGCGCCGGAAAGTCCAGCCAATACTCGTCGATAATCACCAGCAGTGGAATCAGGCCGACGGCATACAGCGCACCCAATAAAGCAATTTGCCGGCCAACCGCCGAGCGAAAATAAGTGCCGACGTTGTCCTCCTGCCGATCCAGATAAGGGATGGCCACAAAGGCGGCCAGCACCAAGCCGGGCAACAGCAAGGCAGCCAGCGGATGCATGTGCAGCAGCAGTTCTTGCAAGCCCAGGAAGTACCACGCGGCTTTGGCCGGATTTGGCGGATGGCCGGGATCGGCCAGGGCTTCCAGCGGCGCGGGCACAAACACCGCCCACAAAAACAGGCCCATGATGAGCACGGCCGCTGCGGCAAACTCAATTTGCACCAGGTGGGGGATGGTCGTCAGGCGCTCTACGCGCTCGCCGGGAGCGGACGGCGGTTGGGAAATGCCGCCGTCTTTGCGCACCTTCCAAAAATGGTAAGACATCAGCAGGATCAGGATGGCGGGCAGCACAGCGACGTGGATGGCGTAGAAATTTCGCAGCGCCGCCTGCCCCACTTCCGGCCCGCCAAGAAGAAAATTGGCAACGGCCGTGCCTGCCAGCGGCACATAGCTCAACAAACTCGTGCCCACAGTGATGGCCCAAAAAGCCAATTGGTCCCAGGGCAGCAAATAGCCCGTGAAGTTAAAGGCCACTACAACCAGGAGCAGAATCAGCCCGACGACCCAGTTGGCCGCCCGGCCCACTTTAAACCCGCCGGTCAAAAAAACGCGAACCAGGTGCAAAAAAGCAGTCACCACCAGCAGATTCGCCGACCAGTGGTGCAGGGCGCGCACCAGGGAACCAAAGGCTACCTCCGTTTCCAGATATTGGATGCTGGTGTAAGCCCGCTCCACACTGGCATCGTAGCGGAACATGAGGACCACGCCGGTGATAATCAGCAGAACGGCCAGCGTGGCCGAAATGCCGCCCAGGCCCCAGGTATAAGTCCAGCGCAGCGCCGGCGCCGGCACTTTGGTGGGATGCAGATGCAAAATCAGGTTGTTGGCAACGGCGCGCATGCGGCTGCGATCATCGGCTGGAGCCGTGTACAAAAAGCGCTGCCGCCAGGTAGAGACGTCATGATCGGACATAAATCTTTTCTCCTTAGGATACTGCCCCCAGTATGCCCGACGGCCGTGAAGAAAATATAGCGAGGATATGAAGATCGTATGAAGCGCCCAGGGCAAGACTGCGCAAAGATAAACCCTTTGCGCCCTTTGCTTCCTGGCGTTGTAAATCTTCTTTTTTGAAACTACGGGGATTTTTATTCCCGGCCGGCCAGCTAAGCAGCGTCGCCGGGTACGGGCTGCGCCGGGGCGGGCTGCTTGCGTCTCCGCTGGCGCACAAAGGCGTCGGCCGTGTAAATGAGCAGCGCCAGCCAGATCAGGCTAAAGCCGATCAACTCTACGTGGGTAAACGGCTCATCGTAGACAAACACGCCGATGAGAAACTGTAAAGTGGGCGCGATATACTGCAAGATGCCCAGGGTGATGAGCGTAACGCGGCGCGCGGCAGCGGCGAACAACAAAAGCGGCAGCGCGGTAATCACCCCCGTGCCAATCAGCAGCAGGTGGACCAGCGGAGTGCTGTTGCCCACTGCGCCGGTCCCGTTTACCTGCTGCAAGATCAGATAAGTGAAGGCCGGCACAAACATCCAGCCGGTTTCCAGGGAAAGACCTTCGAGGGAATTGAGCACGGCCGTTTTGCGCAGCAGCCCATAGAAACCAAAACTAAACGCCAGCGTCAGGGCAATCCAGGGCAGCGCTCCGTAAGTAATGGTCAGGTACAAAACACCTGCGGCGGCAATGAGAACGGCGACGGCCTGCCACGGCCGTAGCCGTTCGCGCAAAAACACCATGCCCAGCAGCACATTCACCAGCGGATTGATGAAATAACCCAGCGCCGACTCCACGATAAATCCGGCGTTCACCGCCCAGATATAAGTCAGCCAGTTAACGCTCAACAGAGAGGCCGTCAGCAGGAAGGTGAACAGCACTTTGGGCTGGCGCAGCACTGGCCGCACCCAACCCCAACGATGACTGACAGTTAACACGCCCAGCAGCAGCAAAAAAGACCAGACCATGCGGTGGCTTAAAATTTCGCCTGGGGGGACGCTTTTCAGAGCTTTCCAATAAATCGGAAGCAGACCCCACGACGTATAGGCGATGAGCCCGTACAAAACACCTTTATTTTTCATTGCCAATCCCTCGGGAGACGCCTGTGTCAAGAATAAGTGGGCAAGTATAAGCGTCAATTGTCAATCGTCAAACCGCGCCGGAACGGCAACAGCGCCTAAACGCCCCGGCCGATACGGGTCGTAGACCAAATAGGCGACAGCCTTAGGAACGGCGATGGTTGTGTGACGGCCGTGTGGCTATCTGTTACAATCTGTGAAGTTAACAACTGACAGAGAGGACATCGTATGCTGCCCACCGAGCGACAACAAAAAATTCTGGCCCTCCTGCAAGATCGTGGCACCGTCACCATCCAGGAGCTAGGCGGCTTATTTGGCGTTTCCGACATGACAATTCATCGCGACCTGGACCGGATGGCAGCGGGTGGCCATCTACACAAAGTGCGCGGCGGCGCGGTGCTGCCCGGCACGGCCGTTTCCGATTTCTCCACTACCAGCAAACCCGGCGACGACACAACCTGCTGGGCCTGCCACGGCCGTATTAATCCGCGCACGCAAATGGTCCTGCACCAGGCCGACGGCCGCCAGTGGCCTACCTGCTGCCCGCACTGCGGCCTGCTGTCGCTGGCGCGCCTGGGAACCCAGGTGAATCTGGCCCTGGCAACCGATTTTCTGCACGGCCGTAAAGTCAGCGCGCAAACGGCCGTGTACGTTTTCGATCCGGCCATTGCCATCTGCTGCAATCCCACCACCCTGGCCTTCCTGCGCCGCGAGGAAGCAGAACAGTTTCAGCGCGGCTTTGGCGGACAGGTATTGGATTTTGCCGCAGCGACGACGGCCGTGCAGGCGGCAATGCTGTTGGGCGACCACAGAGAGAAGAGCCATGACCACACGGATGAAGACCTATAAATTGGGCCAGATAACGGCCGTTTTTCTATCACTTTTTCTGGTGCTGCTGAGCGCCAGCGCCTGCGGCGGACGGCAGAACCACCCCACCAACGACACCGGCGTCACGGTGACGGCGGAACCCGCGGCCACGGCCGTCGGCGAAACCACACTCGTCGTCACCCTCACCGACGCCAGCGGCCAGCCCGTCTCCGACGCCACAGTGCAGGTGCGCGGCGACATGACCCACGCCGGCATGACGCCCGTGCTGCGCACCGGCTTGCCAACCGAACCGGGCGTTTACTCCGTGCCGTTCGAATGGACCATGGCCGGCGATTGGATCGTGACGGTCGATTTTACGCTGGCCGACGGCCGTTCCGGCACGGAAACCTTCAATTTTTCCATTCCCACCTCATGACATTACCCGCAGTCCATAGGCAAAGGCTCACAGATGACGTATAACGTCCTGAGCTTCCCACTGATTGGGCGCTTTTTGCGCTGGCGCTGGGGACGGCTGGTTCTGCAAACAGCGCTGCTGGCGGTCACGGCCGTTCTCCTCTACGATGGCTTTACGGGACGGCCGTTGGCCCCTACCAACCTGGCCACCGTCGTCACCTGGGTGCATTATCGCGGCCTGGTGATGCTGGCGCTGCTGCTGTTTGGCAACTTGTTTTGCATGAGCTGCCCGTTCACCCTGCCGCGCACGCTGGCCAGGAAAGTGAGTGGCCACGGCCGTCGCTGGCCGCGTGCCCTGCGCAGCAAGTGGCTGGCCATCGGGGTGCTGTTCGTCTACCTCTGGTTATATGAATGGCTCGATCTGTGGGCCAGCCCCCTGCTCACCGCCTACGTCATCCTGGCCTATTTCGTCGCTTCGTTTGTGCTGGAAGCTATTTTCGCCGAGTCGCCGTTCTGCAAATACGTCTGCCCGCTGGGCACGTTCAACTTCGCCAGCGCCACCATCTCGCCCACCCAAATCACCGTGCTCAGCCCCGACACCTGCCGCACCTGCCCCGGCAAAGAGTGCATCAACGGCAACGGCGACGTGCTGGGCTGCGGCACGGAACTGTTCGCGCCGCAAATCAGCAGCAACATGGACTGCGTGTTTTGTCTGGACTGCGCCCGCGCCTGCCCCTACGACAATGTGGCCCTCGCGCTGCGCAATCCCCTGCACGAAGCGACCACACCGGACGCCTGGCCGCGCCGCTGGGATTTGCACCTGCTCATTCTCGTTTTTGCCTTTGCCGGACTAAGCAATGCGTTTGGCATGGTGCCGCCCGTCTACACGCTGGAAGCGGCGCTGGGTCGCTGGCTGCACACCAACAATGAGGGCCTGGTGCTTTTCCTCATCTTCGCCGTGCTGAATTTGCTGCTGCCCGTGGGCCTGGGCCTGAGTGCGGCCTGGCTCAGCCGCCGATTTGCGGGCCGCCGGGAGCCGCTGCGCGTGGCGCTGGCGCGCTATGCTCCGGCGCTGTTGCCGCTGGCATTTGCCGTCTGGTTTGCCCACTACGCCGGATTCCACTTTCTCAGCAGCGCCATGACCATCGTGCCGGTCTTCCAAAACTTCTTGCTGGACCACGGCCTGACGTTCTTGGGGACGCCAGATTGGACGCTGGGGCCGCTGCTGCCGGGGGCTTGGCTGGACCCGTTTGAGATGGTGGTGGTATTGGCGGGGTTCGCCGCCAGTTTCTACGCTGTCGGCGTGCGCGCGCGCCGCGCCGACGGGCGACCTGACACGCTTGCTGCGCAGCTTCCCTGGCTGGCGCTGCTGCTGGCGCTGGCGCTGGCTGCCATGTTTATTTTTTATCTGCCGATGGAGATGCGCGGCGCGGGGTTTGCGGGGTAAGATAGAGGCGGGAGGGAAACTGGCTACGGCCGTCTCCCAAATTAACCCACATAAAAAGAGAGTGACCTATGACCTTGCCTGCGCCTGAACCGGAAACGGCCGTTTTGCCGGCCATCACCGCTTTGTTACTGGGCATCAGTCTGCTGATTTCAGCCCTGGGTTTTATTCGTGTGGTTTATTTTGTCAGTATCGGCTATGCCTTTTCGATTGCGGCGATGGCCCTGGCGCTGTTGATCAGCCGGTGGCCGGCGCTGACGGCGACGGCCGTGTTGCACAATCTGCTGCTCATTGGCTGGGGGCTGCGGCTGGGCATTTATCTGGTGCGCCGCGAATTTCAGCCCTCCTACCGCCGCGAAATGGCCAGCGTGGTAGCCAGGGGCGCCAGCGTCGTTGGCCTGCGCAAGGTGGCTGTCTGGGTGGGTGTGTCGCTGTTGTACGTGTGCATGATTTCCCCCAGCCTGTTCAGCCTCTACTATCCCAGCAACTTCTCGCCGGCGCTGACGCTGATCCTGCAAATTTTAGGGCTGGTGGTGATGGCCGGTGGCCTGTTCTTGGAAACCCTTGCCGACCGGCAAAAATCGGCCTTCAAAGCCGACCATCCGCACGATTTTTGCTCTGTAGGGCTGTACAGTTGGGTGCGCTGCCCCAATTATTTGGGCGAAATCACTTTTTGGGTGGGCAACTGGCTGCTGGGCCTGGCCTTCTACACGTTTTTGCTGCACTGGGCCACCAGCTTAATCGGCCTGGCCTGTATCGTGCTGATCATGATGGGTTCAACGAAGCGGCTGGAGAGGCAGCAAGACGGCCGTTACGGTGACCAGCCCGCCTACCAGACCTACACCCGCACCGTGCCCGTCTTGTTCCCGTTTGTGCCGGTGTACAGCCTGAAAAACGTCAGGGTTTATCTGGAATGAAGCAGGGAGACTGGAGATTGGAGACTGGACAATCTCCAATCTCCAGTCTCTAAAACTCGGTTTGCAGCGTTTCCAGGCCGCGCAAGACGTAATTGTCGCGGTAGCATGGGGTGTCGTTGGCCAACTGCAGTTTGGGGAAGCGGCGGGTGAGCGTGGTGAAGGCGATCTGCCCTTCCAGGCGGGCCAGCGGCGCGCCTAAACAGTAGTGGATGCCCGAACCAAAGGCCAGATGCGGGTTGGGCTTGCGCGTAATGTCCAGCCGGTCGGGGGCGTCGAAAACGGCCGTATCTCGATTGGCCGCTCCCAACAAAAACGTCACCATCGTGTGGGCTGGCAGCGTATGCTCGCCCACTTCTATCGGCTCCAGCGCCAGCCGACTCGTCAGCTGCACCGGGCTGTCGTAGCGCAGGAGTTCTTCGACGGCCGTTTTTGCCAGGTCCGGCTGGCCGCATAACAATTCCCACTGCGGCCGGTTTTGCAGCAGCGCCAGGGTGCCATTGCCAATCAGGTTGATGGTCGTTTCGTGGCCGGCCACCAGAAGCAGCGAGCAGGTGCCATACAGTTCCGCTTCCGTCAGGCGGTCGCCTTCTTCCTCCACGGCCACCAGCGCCGAGAGCAAGTCGCTGCCCGGTTCCACGCGCCGCCGCTGCGCCAATTCCGCCAGGTAGTCTGTAAACTCGGCCGCGGCGACGGCCGCCCGATCGTAGACGGCCGTTTCCTCTGTAAAGTCCAGACTGCGCGCCAGGGCGTCCGACCAGCCGTGGAAGCGGTCGTAGTCGGCTTCTGGTATGCCAATCATGCGGGCAATAACGGTGACGGGCAGCGGGTAGGCCAGGTCGGCAATGACGTCCATGCGGCCGGCGTCCTGGACGCTGTCCAGCAGTTCGTCGGTGATCTCTTGGATGGTGCCGCGCAGCTGCTCGACCATGCGCGGGGTGAAGGCTTTGTGGACCAGGGCGCGCAGGCGGGTGTGGTCGGGGGGATTTTGCAGCAGCAGCCAGTTGTTTTGCATGTCCAGTAACGGCCGTTGCTGCTCCGGCACTTCCATAAACTGGCCATGCGCCAGCCGGTTGTCGCGCAGCAAGGTCTGGCAGTCTTCGTGGCGCGATAGAAACGTCATGCCCCACTCTTCCCAGTAAAAGACGGGCGCGTAGCGTTGGAGCATTTCGTAATAGGGGTAAGGGTTGGCGCGAACTTCTGGTGAACGCGGATCGAATTGCATAGGAACTCCTTTCGTTTGTTTATTATCCAGCGGGCCGGAACGTTGGTTTATCTGGACCAAAGGTCCGTCCACATGGACCAAACCTTTGTCTACATGGATGGGGCTTTCGGCGGCATGGATGATGAGGTAATTAACTTCCCCACAACAAGCGGAGTATAACCAGCGGCAAAATCCCCTGTCAACGAAACGTGCCGGACGTTTATGCGCCTATCACCTTACCACTTGTTTGGCATACCAAACGCAGCCGTGCTCTTCTTCGCCGGTCAGGCGGTAGCCCATTCTTTCATAGAAGTGGCGGTTGCGGGCGTTCCAGGCCGGCGTGTCCAGTGTCCACAAGTCGGTGTCCGGGTACGTTTCTTCCAGCAAGCGTATGGCCTGCGCGCCGATGCCCTGGTTCTGGCAGTCGGGCAGCAGGTAGATGCGCCCCAGTTCCATATGCCGGTAGCCTTTGGGATAGACGATGGCGCCGCCGAGGAGACGGCCGTTTTCGTCCTCAATCTTGTACGTGTCGCAGGTTAAAATCGTGCGCAGCTGCCAGTTGACCACGTCGTAGCCGGGCGGGCCGCCAACCTGCGGCGCGCCGTAGTGGATGTCGTGGTCGAAGGCCTGCCGGGACACGGCCGTTAACGGCCGTGCATCCCCTTCCGTTGCTCTGGTAATACAAATTTTCATGACTCCCTTCCTTTTTTGATATGCAATGGGTACGCGGATGACACGGATGAGACGGATTTTCACGGATAAATCAAAGAAATCCGTGAAAATCTGCTAAATCCGTCCAATCCGTGTACCTATCTTTAAACCGGTTCGAGTTGGCCGCGCAGTTCGATGAGTTGGTCGCGCAGGGCGGCGGCGCGCTCGAACTGCAGCAGCAGGGCGGCCGATTTCATATCGGCTTCCAACTGTTCCACCTGGGCCAGCAGTTCAACAGCGTTGTAGAGGGGGGCGGGTTCGGAAACGGCCGTTTCCCCTTCCGCCACCTTTCCCTTCTGCCACGCCATCTCGCTGATTTGCTTGGCAATGGTTTGCGGCGTGATGCCGTGCGCAGTGTTGTAGGCGACCTGCTTCTCGCGGCGGCGGTTGGTCTCGTCGATGGCCCGCTGCATCGAATCCGTCACCCGGTCAGCGTACATGATCACCGTACCTTCCGCGTGGCGGGCGGCGCGGCCAATCGTCTGGATAAGGGCCGTGTCGGAGCGCAAAAAGCCTTCCTTGTCCGCATCCAGAATGGCCACCAGCGTCACTTCCGGCAGGTCCAGCCCTTCGCGCAGCAGGTTGATGCCCACCACCGCGTCGTACACGCCCCGGCGCAAATCCTGCAAGATTTCGATGCGCTCCAAAGTCTCTACCTCGCTGTGCAGGTAGTGGACGTGGAGGCCCATTTCCAGCAAATAATCGGCCAGGTCTTCGGCCATGCGCTTGGTAAGCGTGGTGATGAGGGCGCGCTGGCCGCGATCGACGCGGCGGCGCACCTCGAACAGCAAATCGTCCACCTGCCCCTTCACCGGGCGCACGTCGATTTGCGGATCGATCAGGCCGGTGGGCCGGATGATTTGCTCGGCGGTATTCTGGCTGTGCTCGCGCTCGTAGGGGCCAGGGGTAGCGGTGGTGTAGATGACCTGATAGATCCGGTTTTCCCACTCGTCGAAGGTAAGCGGGCGGTTGTCCAGGGCGCTGGGCAGGCGGAAGCCAAAATCAACCAAAGTTTGTTTGCGCTGGCGGTCGCCGTGGTACATGGCGCGGATTTGCGGCAGGGTCATGTGGCTCTCGTCGACGACGAGGAGGAAGTCGTCGGGGAAGTAGTCGAGCAGGGTCCAGGGAGGCATGCCGGCGGGACGGCCGTAAAAATGCCTGGTGTAGTTTTCGCTACCAGTGCAGTAGCCCATCTCGCGCAGCATTTCCACGTCGAAGCGCGTGCGCTGCTCCAGGCGGTAAGCTTCCAGCAGCTTGTTGTCGCGGTTCAGTTCGGCCAGGCGCTCTTCCAGTTCAGCTTCGATGCGCTGGATGGCGCTCTCCAGGTCTTCCTGCTCGGTGACGAAGTGGCGCGCCGGGTGGATCATTAATTCCGGCAGTTCGGCCACCACTTCGCCGGTGAGGGGATCAATTTCGGTGATGCGCTCGACGGTGTCGCCCCAGAACTCGACGCGGTAGGCGTTGGCGGCGTAAGACGGCCGTATCTCCAACACGTCACCCCGTACCCGAAAACGATTGTAATCCAGGTCCAGATCGTTGCGCTCGTAAAAAATGCTCACCAGACGGCGCAGTATCCGGTCGCGTTGGCGCACTTCGCCCACCTGAAAATGGGCGTGCGCCTGATGATATTTCACCGGGTCGCCCAGCGAGTAGATGACGCTGACACTGGCTATGACGATCACGTCGCGGCGGGTGGCCAGAGCCTGTGTGGCCGCCAGCCGCATCCGCTCAATCTCCGCGTTGATCTCGGTGGTTTTTTCGATGTAGGTGTCGGTGCGCGGGATGTAGGCTTCCGGCTGGTAATAATCGTAGTAGCTCACAAAGTAGCTGACGGCGTTGTGGGGGAAGAAGCTTTTGAACTCGCTGTAAAGCTGGGCTGCCAGGGTTTTGTTGTGGGCCAGGATAAGCGTGGGCCGCTGCGTTTGCTGGATGACGTTGGCGATGGTGAAGGTTTTGCCGGTCCCGGTAGCGCCCAACAACACTTGATGGCGCAGCCCATCGTTGAGGCCGTGGAGAAGAGAGGAAACGGCCGTTGGCTGATCGCCGGTTGGTTCATACGGAGCAGTTAACTGAAATTGTGTCATGGATTCACCCTCACTAAGTTAGATGGGTCCAGTCTGGGAGATTAGACCCATCTTCCTGCGTTTAGAGTTCAGTTTAACGGGCAATCATGACACCTTTTGTCAATATTCAGGCAAAAACCTCCCGGAGGTGATGAATCTCCGGGAGGTTTAAAAAAGGAAAACTATCAGCGCAGCCTTGACCGGCAAAAACCTATCAGGGCTGAAGAGATCTTACGCGAGAACGGCCGTGGCGACGGCGTAGCCCTTTTGGATGACCAACTTGTTGGCTTCGAGCAGGTGGGCCTTGCGCGCCGGCAGGTGATCATCCAGAGTGCGCATGAGCTGATCCAGGGTAAGGATGGGCCGCTGCGCCAGCAGCGCACCCAGCGCCGCCATGTTCATCATCTTGGCCGATCCCAGTTCTTCGGCGATGTCGTTGGCCGGGACATAGGCCACGTCCACGTCGGTGCGAGCGACAGTTCGTGTGATGAGTGAGCTGTTGACCACCAATAAGCCGCCAGACTTCACCAGCGGTTCATACTTTTCCAGCGAGGGCAGATTCAAGACGATGGCTACGTCCGGGTTGGCCACGATGGGCGCGCCCACCGGCTCGTCGGCAACGATGACGGTGCAGTTGGCCGTGCCGCCGCGCATCTCCGGTCCGTAAGACGGAATCCAGGTGACGTGCAAATTATTGTCCATACCGGCGTAAGCCAAAAGTTGTCCGGCAAATAAAACGCCCTGTCCCCCAAATCCGGCAATTACAATTGAAGTTTCCATGTTTCTTTCCTCTTGTGATGGCCAGAGCGAGAGGCAGAGGGTGAACCCATCTGAACGCCCGCTCTGGCTCAAAAAATCAGGCCATGACGAGTTCTGGGTCTCGTTCTTCTTCCTGGTGCTCGGCCAGGACACGGGTGAGAACCTGCCCCAGCCGCCGGATGCCTTCCTCGATTTGTGCCGGCTGGGCATTGGAGAAGTTGAAACGCGCGGTATTGTGGCCAACGCCTTCGCGGGCATTTGGATGGAAGGCGGCGCCGGGTACAAAAGCAACTTTGTATTCAACGGCCGTTTTCAGCAGTTCCGCCGCATCCAGCCAGTCCGGGAAGGTCACCCACAAGAACAGGCCGCCAGACGGCCGTGTCCAGTACACGCCCAGCGGGAAATATTCCGCCATCGCCGCCAGCATCACGTCCCGCCGCTCGCGGTACACCTGGCGAATCAAAAGCTTGTGCTCGTCCAGATAATCGTCTTTGGCCACTTCATCGGCCACCATCTGCGAGAACGAGCTGGTATGCAGATCCATGCCCTGCTTGGCCATCACGCAGCGCTTGATGACTTCTTCCGGCGCGACCATCCAGCCCAAGCGCAGGCCCGGCGCCAGCGTCTTGGAGAAAGTGCCCAGGTAAATCACGTTGCCGCGCACAAAACCACGGCCGTTGCCGCTGGTTCCGCGCTCTTCCTGAAACTCCGCATCCAACACAATCAGCGGCGGCAGATGGTCGCCTTCATACCGCAGGTCGCCATACGGATCATCCTCAATAATCGGAATGCCGTAATGATCGGCGATTTGCACCAGCTTGCGCCGGCGCTCCAGTGACAGGGTTACCCCGGTCGGGTTCTGGAAATTAGGCAGGATATACATGAACTTCGGCCCGGCGCGCAGCGCCTCGATAAAACGGTCGTCCAGGCATATGCCGTCGTCGTCGATAGGCACCGTCACGTAATCAGCCTGGTAAGCCCGCCACGCTTGCAGCGCCCCCATGTAGGTCGGCTGCTCCGTCAAGATCACGTCGCCCGGATCTACCAGCACTTTACCAATGAGATCCAGCGCCTGCTGCGCCCCGCTGGTGATCAGCACGTTTTCCACGCGGGCCTTAATGCCGTAGCGGCTCATTTTTTCAACGATGAACTCACGCAGCGGCCGGTAACCTTCTGTAGTGGAATATTGCAGCGCCTGCGCCCCATGTTCGGCCAGGACGCGCTGCGTAGCTTCTTCGAAGCGGGTCACCGGAAATACTTCCGGGGCAGGTAACCCGCCGGCAAAGGAAATAATGTCGGGTTGTTCGGTTAACTTCAGCAGTTCGCGGATGATCGAACCGCTCATACCTTGCATACGTTGGGCATATCGCCGTTCCCAGGGACAGGTCATTTTTTGCTCTCCTTCGTAAACAAACCTCCCGGAGGTTGTTGTCTCGACTTTGCGCTGCCCTGAAAACCTCCGGGGGTGGGTTTTCACCCACGGTGGTCAGCAGCAGCCGGTGAAGTCTTCTCAGAAAGGGTTTACAGATGTGTCCTCTTTCCGTTAATTCCGGCCGCGCTTATTTTGCAGCGCTTCGGCTACCTTATAATCGCCCAGCGGGTAGACCGGAATCATTTCGTCGCGGACCCAGTGGACGGCATCGGCGGGGGACATGCCCCAGTTGGTGGGACAGCTAGACAGCAGTTCCACAATGCTAAAGCCCAGACCTTGCATTTGGGCCTCGAAGGCGGTTTTGATGGCTTGTTTGGCCTGGATAACATGGCGCGCGTCGTGCAGGCTGCGGCGGACGCTGTAGACGACGCCCGGCAAACCGGCCATCATCTCGGCGATGCGCATGGGCTGGCCGGTAGCCTGCGCATCGCGCCCCGTGGGCGAGGATGTGGTGACCTGGCCAAGAAGTGATGTAGGGGCCATTTGCCCGCCGGTCATGCCATAAATGGCGTTGTTAATGAAGATGACGGTAAGCTGCTCGCCCCGCGAGGCGGCGTGAATGGCTTCGGCGATGCCAATAGAGGCCAGGTCGCCATCACCCTGGTAGGTGAAAACGATGCTGTCTGGATTGACACGCTTGATGCCGGTGGCCATGGCCGGTGCACGGCCGTGTGCTGCTTCCGCCGAATCAAAGGCAAAGTAATTGTAGGCAAACACCGCGCAGCCTACCGGAGCTACGAGGATGGTACGTTCTTGAATGTCCAATTCGTCAATCACTTCGGCGATTAGACGGTGGGCGATACCGTGAGTGCAGCCAGGGCAGTAGTGGGTATAGACTTCTTCCAGGCTGTGCGGCCGTTCATAAATCAGTTTCTCAGTCTGTTGTTGATTGGGTGCTAACATGACCATGAGTTTGTTCTCCTTTTAGCCAACCGTGGCGGACGCCACATGCGCGTCCTAATTTTGCTGGTGCAGGGCGAGCACTTCGCTGCGCCGCCAGATCGTCTGGACTTCTTTCTCAATGTCATTGGTGAAGGGGAGCAGTCCACCCATGCGGCCCAGGAATTCGACCGGGGCCTGGCAGCCAACGGCTTCGCGCACATCGTGGAGCATCTGCCCGGCATTCATTTCGACGACCAGGAACGCTTTGGCGCGTTCGGCCAGGTGGGCCAGCCGTTTTTCGGGGAAGGGCCAGAGGGTGATCGGCCGGAAAAGACCAACGGGAACGTTGGCCTGACGCAGATTTTTAACGGCCGTGCCCGCTACTCTACCTGCCGTACCAAAAGCCACCACGATAATCTCGGCGTCTTCGATGTAGCTCTCCTCATAGCGGACTTCGTTGGCGGTGATTTGGGCCAGTTTGGCCTGCAGTTTTTCGTTAAAGGCGTTGAGTTCGTCGCCGCCCAGGTGAATGGATGTGACGACGTTTTTGTCGGGGAGACGGCCGTTAAGCCGCCGTTTGGATTGGCCGGTAAGCGCCCAGGACGGCCGTTTTTCATTCATCTCGCGCATCGGCGGCAGTTCCGCCGGCTCCATCATCTGGCCGATAGCGCCATCCAACACCATAAAAACCAGCGTGCGGTACTTCTCTGCGAGGTCAAACGAGAGCACCATCATGTCGATGGACTCTTGAATTGTCGAAGGCGCCAGGACGATGGGATGGAAATCGCCATGTCCGGCCTGTTTGACAACCTGATTGTAATCGGCCTGGCTGGGTTGAATGTTGCCCAGACCCGGCCCGCCGCGCATCACATCCACCACCACAGCCGGCACTTCCGACCCGGCGATGTAACTGAAACCCTCTTGCATCAGGCTGATGCCAGGACTGCTCGAAGAGGTCATTACGCGCACGCCCGCGGAAGCCGCCCCATAGACCATGTTAACGGCTGCCACTTCCGATTCGGCCTGCAAAAAAACGCGGCCCAGCTCCGGCATTCGTTTGGACATGTGCTCCAACAGTTCAGTTTGGGGAGTGATGGGGTAGCCAAAATAGGCCTCGCAGCCCGCACGCACGGCCGCTTCGGCAATGGCTACGTTTCCTTTTAATAATTCTTTAGCCATCTTATTCCTCCTACACGGCCAGGCTAAGGCTTTTGCCGTTTAGCACAGGTTCTTTTTTAGGTGTTTTTTGGGGCACATCGCGGTATACGGTGATGCAGCCGTCGGGGCAAACCACGGCGCACAGGGCGCAGCCGGTGCAGTCGTGGAGGGGATCAAGTAAGATGACGGGCCGATACCCTTTGCCGTTCAGGTCGTCGGCCAGCGCCAGGACATTTTGGGGGCAGGCTTCTCGACACAGTTCACAGCCTTTGCATCGGTCAACATCAATATCAACTCGACCTTTAGCCATAGTGGGAATCTCCTTTTTGGTGGGATGGCGCCCTGCAACCAGGACGCCATCCCGGTGACTTGTTTCGGTTCTCTCGGTGGGGGCAGCAGAGACCTGTTGTGGGAAGAACGACCCTGCCACCTTGCTGTAAGTTGGTAAATTACAGATTGAGAAGGAAACTTTGAAGCGACAATTCCTGCGGGTGCAAGCCCCGCTTCTATGGTGATTATGCTTTTTTTTACGTCAGGGGGATAGTGACAGATTGATAGAATCCCGGTGACAAATGTCATATCCGAAAAGGCAATTTTGGTTAACTTTATAACTGATATTTGCGTTTTTGGTTTTTTTTATTAACTAAACAGCGAAAAGGTGTTGTGATGAAGCAAAACGGCCGTCTCTCCCCATCATGTCGCGAGACAGAGGAGAAACGGCCGTTTACCCGCAGTGGAAATTGGGTTAGCAATCAGACATTGATAATGCGGTAGGTGTGGGAAATCGGCACGGCCTGCACCAGCATGGCCTGTGCCGGACAATACGCCTGTTCAGACAGCTCTATGGCGCGCTCCACTGCCTTGGGATCGATGTTGTGGCCGGTGACGATGTATTCTACGGTAACGGCCGTAAACACCTTGGGGTGGTTTTGCGCCCGTTCGGCATGCGTTTTTACTTCAAAAGCCGTAACGTCCTGGCGTTTCTTCTTGAGGATAGAAATGACATCCATGCCGGTGCAGCCGGCCAGGCTCATCAACATCAGCTCTAACGGCCGTGCCCCTAGATTGGTCCCGCCCACACTTGGGTCGCCATCCAGCGTAATCTCGTGACCGCTGTCGGCTACGGCCGTAAACTGTAATCCACTGTGCCAGCTAACTTTTGCATCCATAAAAACTGCCTCCTTGTGTGATGGTTGATTGGCGCCTAAACGCCAGAGCGACCAGGGGACACGCCCCTGGAAAATGAGTTATCAGGTAAAAGCGCCACTTTCCGCCGCCTTGCCGCAGGCAGAACATGTTAAAATAAATAGCCCATCATAAGCCAGATGGCCTTCACCACAGGCGGGGCACACATCGCCTGGCCGGGGAGAACGGCCTGCACAAGGCGGCGCGTCTTGTTTGCGCCACCAATATGTGGGGGAAGGCGCTGGCGGATGTTGGGAATCGGCGGCTTTTTCGGCGTCCATACAGAACAAAGCATAAACGTCGGCGGCAAATGCGACCAGTGATTTTTGTCACCCGTCGCTTGAAAAGGCGTGAAAACGGCCGTTTTGCCGCCTACTCCATTCCGCCGGCTTCAATCGATTAGCAGCAAGGAGAGTGCCATGAACCAGATTACCCACGTCGTTAAACGCAGCGGCGCAATCGTCCCTTTTAACCAGGATCGCATTACCAACGCCATCTACCGCGCGGCCGTAGCGGTAGGCGGCCGCGACCGGGAACGGGCGCAGTGGCTGTCGGACCAGGTTGTGCAGATGTTGGCGGCGACCATCCCGCCCGGCGAAGCGCCGACCATCGAAGAAATACAGGACGTCGTCGAAAAGGTGCTCATCGAAAACGGCCATGCCACCGTCGCCAAAGCCTACATCTTGTACCGGGACGAGCAAAACCGGCGGCGGCAGGAAGCGGCCAAACATGCCTCACGGCCGTCTGAAAATATCCCCTGGGCCAAAATCTGGCACATTCTGGATTGGGCCGTACAGCGCGACCTAAACACAGTCGAAGGGCTAAACGGCCGTATTGCCCGCGGCGAGTTTCCCCAAATCGTCCACGAAGCCGAGGCCGCTTACGAAGATGACGTAGACACCGCCGCCGCGATGCTCGCCGAAAAAGGCAAAGCGCTAAAAATCGTGCTCATCAGCGGTCCCTCCTCCTCCGGCAAAACGACCACCACCATCAAACTGGAGCAGCGCCTCCAGCGCACTGGCCTCAAGTTCGTCACCCTCAACGTAGACAACTACTTCTTCGACCTGGAAATGCACCCCAAAGACGAGTTTGGCGACTATGACTTCGAGACACCCCAGGCTCTGGATCTGGACCTCATCAACGACCACTTGCAGCGGCTCATCACCGGCGAAGAAGTCCGCATCCCTTTCTACGACTTCAAAACTGGCACACGCCACCCCGATCAGACCCCCCTGCGCCTGGCGGCCAACGAAATCCTGCTCATCGACAGCCTCCACGGCCTCTACCCGCCCATGACCGAAGGCATCCCGTTTGAGAAAAAATTCAAACTCTACCTGGAGCCACTGCTGCAAACGCGCGGTCCGGATGGCTACATTCGCTGGACCGATTTGCGCCTGATTCGGCGCATGTTACGCGACGCTACCCATCGGGCGTATAATCCGCAGATGACGTTGGAACATTGGCACTATGTACGCTCCAGCGAGCTGCGTCACATCATTCCCCACATGGTCACGGCCGATTTCATCATCAACAGCGCCATGCCCTACGAACTGCCCCTCTACGCCCACCGCCTTCTGGCCGATTTTGCTCGATGGAAAAGCGAATACCAGGATGATCCACTGCGGGAAGACGCTTATACCCGGGCCAGCCGTGTCGCGCGCGTACTGCAGGCCGTCACCCCGGTGGCCGATGATTCGCCGGTGCCGCAGGATTCGGTGCTGCGCGAGTTTATAGGCGGCAGCAGTTTAAGCTATTAGCGAGGACATATTTATGGATTTGGATTCACCCACAACAAGACCAGCCGCCAGAGAAGAGGATACGGCCGTTTCCCCCACCCCCGCGGCCGACACCTTTCAAACCGGTCAGGTCGGTACCGTCTCCTCCGCCCACTTCGTCCACGACACCTACAGCGCGTTCATCTCCCCGCTGCTGCCGGTGCTGCAAGAAAGGTTAGGCGTCGGCTATGCCCTGGCTGGCAGCCTGCAAATCTTTGCCCAACTGCCCAGCCTCTTCAATCCCTTCATCGGCTACATCGCCGACAAGGTCAACCTGCGCTGGTTTATCATCCTGGCCCCGGCCGTCACCGCCACCCTGATGAGCTCCATGGGGCTGACCTCCAGCTACCTGTCACTGGCCCTGCTGCTGCTGGCCTCCGGCGTCAGCATCGCCTGTTTCCACTCGCCCGCCCCGGCGATGATCGCCAAAGTATCGGGTAAACGGGTGGGCAAAGGCATGAGCATTTTTATGGCCAGCGGCGAATTGGGCCGCACAGTAGGACCGGTGGTGGCCGCCGCCGGCGTGGCCTGGTGGGGTCTGGAAGGCATGTGGCGCTTGATGTTCGTCGGCTGGGCAGTGTCGGGAATTTTGTATTTGCGCCTGCGCCACGTCCGGGCAGCCCCGAAGCGCGACATTGCAGAGGCTTCGCTGGTCAAAATGTGGCCAACGGTGCGGCAGGTATTTGTGCCGCTTATCTGGATTATGGCCGGAGGGATGCTGCTCCAGGTAGCCCTTACTACTTACCTGCCGCTTTTTATGAGCGATGTGCTGCAAACCAATCTCTGGCTGGCCGCTGCCTCGCTGACGATTTTGCAGGCGGCCGGCGTCGTGGGAGCACTGACATCCGGGACGGTGAGCGATAAATACGGCCGTCAACGGATCCTTTTCATCGTACTGGTTGTGGCTCCCCTGCTGCTGCTGGCTTTCTTGTACGGGCCTTCCTGGCTGGCCGTGCCCCTGCTGCTGGCCCTGGGACTGACTGTTTTATCGCCGCAGCCGGTGTTTCTGGCCATTGTGCAAGATCAATTCCCCCATAACCGCGCCCTGGCTAACGGCAGCTACCTGGCCGTTAACTTCCTGATTCGGGCCGCAGCCATCTGGATAGTCGGTCTGATGGCCGATCGCTTTGGACTGCCGACCGCCTTTCTGGTGAGCGGGCTGGCGGCGTTTGTCAGCCTGCCTGCGCTCCGTTATCTGCCCCATTAACACCGTTTAGCGACAACGTATTGCCGATAGGCAGAATGCAAGTGTTGACTTCCGGGGCCAGCCGGGCGGCGTGCCGGGCGAAGGCCACCGGCGGCTGTGTCAGAAACGCCGGTTTGAGCATGCCCATGCCGATGGGATGGAGCGCCCCCCAATGGATAGGAATGGCGATCTGCGGCCGCAGCATTGTCAGGGCCTGGGCGGCGCGATCCGGTGTCAGGTGACCAGTGCCCAGCGTTGGCCCCCAGCCCCACACCGGCAGCAGGGCCACATCCAGGTTATCGGCCAGATGGGACATGGCGGGGAAGAGATCCGTATCACCGGCAAAGTAAATGGAGTGATGGCTGTTAACAAGATACCCTACGGGATCGGCAAACGGGCCTTTGGGGTAGCGACGGCCGTCATGCACCGCCTGCGTTGCCCGGACAGCCACGCCCCCCACACGGGTTTCTTCGCCATTTTGCAGCTCTTCGACGTTCTTAAAGCCGCGCCCCGCAAAATAGGCGGCGCTGCCACGCGGCGCCAAAATGCGGGTGTTGTGCCCCAGGCGGCGTAAGGACGGCCAGTCCAGATGATCCCAATGCAAATGAGAGATGAGCACGGCATCGATATTTTCAAAATAGGTCGGCTCGATGCGGCGTGTGCGATGCGAAAGATGCGCCACGCGCCCGCGCAGAATCGGATCGGTCAACAAACGCACGCCGTCCATTTGGATGAGGACGGTAGCGTGACCGACGTAGGTAATAGACTGCGGCGCACGGCCGTTTCCGTTTAGCTTCTGTTCGCTCATGTATCTCCTTACTCCACACCAGTTGGGCTCACTACGGGTACAGTATAAGCCAAACAGGGGCAAATCGCGCCAGGGGCTGCCGGCTGCTTATCGACTATTCATGCCTTCATAAGGTTCTCATAAGCATCAGACGGCCGTTATTGTGACCCACCTTAAGTTTGGGTATAATGCCGCGTTTTGATTGAGAAGATGAATGGGCATGAGTGACGAAAACGAGGGAGCAGTGAGCCAACCGGTGCGTCGTTGTCCCCGGTGTGACAGCGTGGTCGCCGCCGCAGCGACGGTGTGCATCATGTGCGGCACGCCGCTGCCAGCGCAGGAAACGGCGCCGCAGAATGCCCCTGCCACACCGCCACCTGCTCGCGCAGAGAAACAGAAACCGGCCAAATTGAAGCCAACTGCCACGGCCGTATCGACACCTGACCCGGAACCCATCCCCGAAGTATTTGAATCGGTCATGCGCGAGCGGCAGTCGCCGGTGGTTTTTTGGATGACGGCCGTGTTTGCCGTCTTCATCGTCATCCTGGGCAGCCTGGTCTGGCAGTACCGCGACCCCAATTTGATTGTGGCCCTCGTGCCGACTTCCACGCCCATTCCGCCCACACCGTCCTACACCCCCACCTGGACCCCCTTGCCCACCGAAACAGTGCCGCCCAGCGACACCCCCACCATCACCCCTACCCCGGCCCCGACCGATACGCCCCAGCCGCCGCGCCAGCACACCGTCACCAGCGGCGATACGCTGTTTGGCCTGGCTCTGCGCTATCGCGTCTCGCCGGAAGCCATCGCCAGCGCCAACAACTTTTCGCCGGAATCGCCCATCTTATCCGGCCAGACGCTGCAAATTCCCTGGCCGACACCCACCCCACCGCTCATCCCAGTGGGTGTAGACGTGAACGGCGAACTGGTCATCGCCGATCCCACCGACTGCCAGCGCCACGAGGTTGTTTCTGGCGATTCTTTGTCAGCTATTGCTGCCCGTTTCGACGTGGACTACGAGCTGTTTCTACTGGTCAATCGCCTGACGAACGATTCGGTTATCCAGCCCGGCGATACCGTGTGCATTCCTACCATCGTCTACAATGCCACACTGCCGCCCACCCCTGGACCCTCGCCTACGCCTTCCCTGACGCCGCCGCCGGCAGGTCCAAGCCTGCTTTATCCCATCCGGGAAGCGGTCATCACCCCGCCGGATAGCCCGGTGACACTGCAGTGGGTAGCGGTGAAGGATCTCGCCCCGGATGAATGGTACATGGTGGAACTGACCGATCTGGATGCGCTGGACGCCGCGCCTTATCGGGGATTCACCCGCGACAATGCCTTCCAGGTCCCCTCATCGTGGCGACCGCCGGTAGCCGAACCCCATCACCTGCGCTGGCGCGTCAGCATTGTGCAGGTGACAGACTGGCGTGAGGACGGCCTGCCGATTTACACTTTTGGCGGCCAAAGCAGCGCCGATGGGTTCTTTACCTGGGAAGGAGCCGTGCCTACCCCCACGCCGACCAGCACACCCACAGCCACTCCACCGCCCTCACCCACGCCGTAGCAGTCTATTGGCGGTCAGTTACTGCTAGAGGGTTAGCAGGCTGGCAAGCAACGCCAGCCCAAACCCAGCCAAAATCAGGCCGGAGGCCAGGTTGATGAGGCGCAGGATGGCCGGGGAGAGACGGGTGCGCACGGCCGTTACCACCGCGCACAACGTCAGCCACCACAGAGCCGAGCCCAGAAAAACGCCGAGTACAAGCTGCAAACCTGTCCGGCTTTCCCCTGTCTGGCTGCCAATCCCAAAGCCGGCAAACACGGCCGTAAACGACAAAATCGTCACCGGGTTGGACAGCGTGAGGAAAAGCGTCGAGGTGTAAGCACGGAGATGATCGGTGGTTTCTACCGGAAGGGCAGCCTGGCTGACGGCCGTTGGCTTTTCGCGGATGGCTTTTACCCCCAGGTACACCAGGAACAGCCCGCCGATCAGGCACAGCCACAACTGCTGCTGCACCAGGAAACCGGAAACAACCGTTAACCCCAACGCCGCCACACTGCCATAAAACGCATCGGCCGTAGCCGCGCCCAATCCGGACAGCAGACCGGCCAGCAGCCCGCCCACCAGCGTGCGCCGAATAGTCAGCACCCCAATCGGCCCTACCGGCGCAGCAATCGCCAGCCCAAAAACCAACCCCTGCCAAAATAATCCGATGTCCATCCGCTTAATGATAGGATCAGACCATCCCTTTGGCGAGAAGCGCCGCGCCAGAGAAACAGAAAACCGCCCGAGCGGGATCGGGCGGTTTCGTTAGTTGCTTAAACAGCCGAAGGCAGAGGGTAAAGGCTTATTGCCGCTGCTTTACCGTGCCCACGCCATTAATTTTCTGCGTCACCGTGGGATTGCCAATGTATTCCACTCCGCCCAGCCCGTCGATGGTCACGTCCAGCGTATCGCTGACCTGGACGACGGCCATCCCGGCGCCGCTGCTGTGAATGGTCGTCTCCTGGCTGGACAGATTCTCGCCATTGTAGTTGCCCGCGCCGTTGATCTCCACGGTTTGC
The DNA here is from genome assembly GCA_020634395.1 of Ardenticatenaceae bacterium. Taxonomy (GTDB): domain Bacteria; phylum Chloroflexota; class Anaerolineae; order Promineifilales; family Promineifilaceae; genus Leptovillus. Next base: position 39,198 of record JACKBU010000033.1, read on the forward strand.
GTCGTCGTCTGGCCATCGACGGTTACACTGCCGGCCCCTGGAATCTTTACCTGCCACTTGTCGGTGGACAGATTGTGGACGTCCATGCTGCCGGCCCCGGCCACTTCCACCATATTGAGCGCTTTTGCCGAAATCTGGTAAGACAGTTCGGTCACGTCGGTGAAAAGGACCTTCTCCGTGGTGGCGATCACCAGAGTGCCGCCGCGCACTTCGGTGGTGATGTACGGCAGGAAATTATCATCGGCGGTGATGGTGAGGGTTTCGCTGCCGTTTTGGTCGATGACCACCTGGCCGAACCCTTGCAGGGAAACGGCCGTAAACCCACTCACCTCCCGCGTTTCCGTCTGGACATTGCCCGAACCGGCCACTGTCTTATCCACGGCTGTGCCCACGGCCGTGCCCACAGCCTGGCAGCCGGCCAACAAACCAACCAAAAACATGATGCCCAATACACGAGTTAGAATTTTCATGACACCTCCAATCTTTTATGTAAATTTCCAATTATTCGTAAGCCAACACGTCGCGCACCGTCAGGCGCACCGCGCTGCGCGCCGGCAGCAAGCTCGCCAGCGCCGACAAAAACAGCACGACAATCAACCAGATCCACAATCCCTGCGCCGAAAAGAAAAAGCGCAGCGGCACATTCAACATCGCCACGCC
>JACKBU010000034.1 GCA_020634395.1 Ardenticatenaceae bacterium
TAGAACCCGACTTCATCACCGGGCAGCCGCCTAGTTTGCTGAATCCGCCAACTGGCTGTCGTTTTGCCGAGCGATGTCCGGCACGGTTTGATCGCTGTGACGAGGAGCCGCCGACCGTGATGCGGGCAGACGGCCGTAAAGTAAAATGCTGGCTTTATGTCTGACACACCAGCCCCCAAATCGCAAAGGAAAGAGACTGACACGATGAGCAATACAAATGGTGACCCCAAGTCAAACGGTCAGCAGCCCTTGTTACAAATTCAAGATTTGCACGTCTGGTATGAGTTGAAGCGCTTTGGTTTCGGTCACGCCGGGTACGTGCGCGCTGTGGACGGGGTAACGTTCGATTTGCAGCAAGGCGAGGCCATGGCCTGTGTGGGCGAAAGCGGCTGCGGCAAATCCAGCCTGATGAAGACAATCCTTGGTCTCAATCGTCCTACCAAAGGCGACGTCGTTTTCGACGATCAACGATTAACCGAAACTTTTGGGGAGGATTTGCGCCTCTATCGGGCCAAAATTGGGTACGTGCAGCAGGATCCTTTTGGTGCCTTGCCGCCCTTTATGTCCGTGCAGCGAATATTGGAAGAGCCGCTGATCATCAATGGTATGAAGGACAAGCAGGCACGCCTGGATCGCATTTGTAAAACGCTGGAAGAGGTAAAACTGACGCCGGTTGAAGAAGTGCTGCCCAAATTTCCCCACATGCTCAGCGGCGGGCAGCAGCAGCGTGTTGTCATTGCTCGCGCCATGGTTATGGAACCGAAGCTGTTGGTAGCCGATGAGCCGGTGTCCATGCTGGACGCGTCTGTGCGTGTAGAGATTTTGCGCTTGCTGCGAAATTTACAGGAAACGCACGATCTGGCGGTGATTTATATCACCCACGATCTCTCTACAGTGCGCTATTTTTCCGAGTATATTTTTGTGATGTATGCCGGTGAGGTGATCGAGATAGCCAAAATGGAAGATCTGCTACAGGATCCGAAGCACCCTTACACGCTGGCGCTGCTCGAAGCTTCTTCCGATCCGAATGCGGACAATGCCCTGGTTATGCGCGAGGTCCCGCGTGGTGAACCGCCGAGTCTGGTGAATCCGCCTCAAGGCTGCCGTTTTAACCCTCGCTGTTCCAAAATGATTGCGGGATTGTGTGAAGTTAAGGAGCCGCCTAACTTTTTGGTGGCTCCAGGCCACCGGGTAGCCTGTTGGCTCTATGATGAGGAACAAAACCATGCGTATTAACCGGCTGATCCTGGTCGGCTTTTTCCTGGTATTAGCGGGGGCTGTGCTGCCATTCCTGATCTTGATGGGTGTGTTGGAGTCTACTTTTTTCTGGAACTTTCTCGCCTTTGTGACTTCGGTGGTCGGCGTATTCCTGGGCATTTTGGGTTCAGCGATGTACGTTGGCCAGAAACGCCGCGAGGATGATTGGCGTTGATGGGACTGAACGCCTGTTGAGAGAGTTGAAGTGCCGGTCTTGTGACCGGCATTTTTTGTGCGCGTAACGGCCGTTTCTTCTCTACTTTACGGCCGTCTCATCCTCATAATGCGCAACTTGCTTATCGCAAAGATCGGCCGGCACACCTTCATTTGGCTTACGGTAACCGCAGCTGCAGAAGTGGTGAAAAAGCCGATTGTATCTAGGTTGTGCCTGCTTTGTATGTCTTGATATATGTCTGCAATCTCCCGTTTCTTGTAGGGTTTAGTAAACCTATCATCCAGCGCATCCACCCCAACCACCAACCACCAGTCCGCCGCAACAGCGAGGGTGATGGGTGAGTCAGCGTGCAGCGGCCGAGAACAAGGCCAGGGAGAAAACCAGATGCCAAGTCAGAATTTGCAGAATAAAAAAGTCGCCATTCTCGTGGAGACTGGGTTTGAGCAGGAAGAATTGACGCGTCCGCGCCAGGCGTTGGAGGAAGCGGGAGCCGAAACCTATATCGTTTCGCCGGCCTGGGAAACGGTTAAAGGGTGGGATCACGTGGATTGGGGAGACAAGTTTGACGTAGACGTGAAACTAAGCGACGCCGATCCGGATGAGTACGACGCTTTGCTGATGCCGGGCGGCGTGATGAATCCGGATAAGCTGCGCCGTAACGAACAGGCGCAGCAGTTTGTGCGGCGCTTTTTTGCGACTGGCAAGCCGGTAGCGGCTATTTGCCATGCGCCCTGGACGCTGATTGATTCCGGGCTGGCCGCCGGACGCCGTCTGACTTCTTACCACTCTCTGCAAACTGATCTGAAGAATGCCGGGGCCGACTGGGTAGATGAAGAGGTGGTGGTTGACGACAACCTGATCACCAGCCGCAACCCGGACGATATTCCGGCCTTTAATCGGACGATTGTGAAGGAGTTTGCCAACGCTGGCGAGCGTGCAGGCGCATCTTAAACGGCCGTTTCCCCTCCATATCACGAGGGCCGGTGCAAAAACGAAATCCCATCCACCATCCATCCACGCGCAGGAGCAGAAAAGCACCCGGCTTTGTCTGCTCCTCTGTGTTCAAGCGGCCGATCCTGGATCATGGTAGAGCCAGGTCGGACTGGAGAATTAGACATATGACCAACGAAGACACAACTGTGAAGAAAATTGATTCCCGGCATTCACCTCGCGGTGAGATGGGGCAGATCTACCTGGCTTCTGGTGTTTCCATCGCCATGCGGCTGTGGCAAAGAGAGGCAACCGACCAGGACAAGACTGTGCACACACGGTCGTATGAAACCGTCGGCTATGTGCTAAACGGCCGGGCCAGACTGCACATAGGCGAGCAAACAGTCACGCTTAACGAAGGCGACTCCTGGGTTGTGCCCAAAGGGGTGGCGCACCGCTATGAGATTTTGCAGTCGTTTACGGCCGTCGAGGCTACCCATCCACCCGCCCACGTCGCCGGCCGCGATCAACAGCAAAGTGCCTGATGGTGGTCGAAGAACGTAAAGAAAAAGATGATGGCACTTTGGGAAACTGAAACGCAGGAGTTGACGGATGCAGCGGATAAATGTGGATTTTTCACAATTTTCATCTGCAGCTATCCGCTGTATCCGTTTGTTTCTGCCTCCTTTTCCGATCTGCCCACTTGGGAAAAGGTAAAAGAAAAATGAACAGGAAATTTGCTCTTACGGCGGGCATTGGCTGCACGGTGCTGCTTGTGCTGGCTGTTGTCGCGGTGGCCGCGTTGTTTGTGCCCTTCCGACGGGTACGCAGCGAGCAGGCACAGGTCGGGCCAACGGCCGTGCAAAATACACTCCCCGCTGGCCCTACTTCTGACCTGGCAGACGCCTTAAGCACACAGGAAGCGCTGCCTACGTTGAGCGTCGGCACGGCTGGGACAGGTGGAATGCTGGAACTTACCAGCACCACGAGCGAGGATTCTCTGATTCCTCTTTATCAGCAGCTTAATCCTGGCGTGGTTAACATTCAAATCTTCATTAATCAAGGATTGGGCGCGCAGGGTGCCGGGTCCGGTTTCATACTGGATGACGCCGGACACATCGTCACCAACAACCACGTCGTCGCCGACGCCGATATTGTGACCGTCATTTTTTACAACGGGTTCGAGTCTAATGCCGAAGTGTTAGGCGTCGATGACGACAGTGACCTGGCCGTTCTCCAGGTAGATCAGATGGCCGATGGGGCCCACCCGCTGCCGTTGGGCGATTCAGACCAACTGCAGGCAGGGCAGTGGGTGGTGGCGATTGGCAATCCGTTTAGCCTGGGCGGCAGCATTACCCTGGGCATTGTGAGCGCTGTGGGGCGCAGTATTCCCTCCGGCGTTACGCCGTTTGCCATCCCGCAGGCCATCCAGACGGATGCGGCCATTAATCCAGGCAATTCCGGCGGCCCGTTGCTAAATCTGAGCGGCGAAGTGGTTGGGGTTAATGCCCAGATTCGCACGGGCGGATCCGTGGCGGCCAACAGCGGTGTGGGGTTTGCCGTGCCCGTGAATGTCGTGCGGCGAGTTGTACCGGTGCTGCTGGAGCAGGGCACTTACCAATGGCCCTGGTTGGGCATCAACCAGCCTGCCAGCGTCAATCTGTTGTTGGCCGAGGCTAACAACTTACCGACGCAGCAGGGAGTGTACATTCATGAGGTGGTGCCGGGTGGTCCGGCCGCCCAGGCAGGGCTGCGCGGAAGTACGGGAAGCACGGCCGTTAACGGTCTGGACATTCCCACTGGCGGTGACGTGATTTTGGAAGTCAACGGCCAACAGCTAAACAGCCTGGACACCCTATTGGAAGACATCGCCTTCAGCAGACCGGGAGATCAGATGACGCTTACGATCCTGCGCGACGGCGAGCAGCAGCAGGTAAGCGTAACCCTGGCTGCCCGGCCACAAAACTTTGAACAATTCCAGCAATAAAAGTCTTTACCACGACGGATGAAAATCCAACCTCCCGGAGATTTTCAGGGCAGCGCCGAGGCAACACCCTCCGAAAGGTTTATTTACGAAGGGAAAATGGAGCGGAGCGCGACGCGATAAAAACCTGGGTTCAGGCTGCCTCGCTCACGATGGTCACGTCGTAGGCTTCTGCCCCTTTTTCGGTAGACACCAGCGTAAATTCCACGCGGTCATATTCCTTCAGCGTCTGCGGTTCTCCGGTGACGCTGGAGGCATGGACAAATACATCGGCGCCTTCTTCAGACTGGATAAAGCCATATTTCTTCTGCGTATCGAACCACTTTACGTACCCAGATAGGCGCGTTTCAGTAGGGATTTCCTCATCTCTTTTCTCTCGGAATTCGTCATCTTGCATAATATTCTCGCTTTCTTTAAGCCCAACCGGGCTTGCTGCTGCCGTCGAGCGTGGACAAATAAGCAGCGGCGGCGCGGCGGTTGTGGACGTTGAGCTTTTTGAGGATGCGGTGCACGTGATTTTTGACGGTTCCCACTTCGATCACCAGATGGTGGGCAATTTCGCGGTTGCTTAGATTCTGCGCCAGCAGTTTCAGCACCTCGCGTTCGCGCCGCGTCAATTTGGCTGTGGGCTGCAAGGAAAGGGTAGGATTGTGGTGGTTGTCGGCCAGTTCTGCCAGGCGGCCCATTAATGCGGCCGTAACCTGGCTGCAAATAACAGGCTTGCCAGCCTGAACGGCGCGAACTTTCCTTATCATTTCTGGCACCGAGTCGCCGCGCAGGATGTAACCACAGGCGCCAGTCTCTAGATAAGGCAAAATAACGTCCTTGTTGTTGGGTAGATCCACAACGACAGACTTGAGCGACGGATATTCGAGTGTGAGAGTGTGAACCAGGGAGAGTGCGTCTCGCTGCCCCAGCTGAGAATGAATAAGGGCCAGGTCGCAAGATTCACCCGACAGCACATCCAAAGCTTGTCGTGTGGTTGTGACACAGCCGACAACCTGCATATCTTCCTCATTTTCCATGAGGTGCTTTACCACGTTGCCCACAAGAGGTGTCTCGGCAACAATCAGCATTCTGATTCTCATTTTTACCTCCTCTGAACTTGTTGGTTTTGCAGTGATGTTTATAGAGTTTAAGCTCCGCACGTGAAGCACGCTTTAGCGCGGAGTTAAGTTGGGGGAAATGCTAAATTCGAGGCCTAACTATCATACTACCATGATGGCCTATCTGGACCGGAAGATGTATGGGGTTTTTCCCCCATATCGGCAAAATTAAGACCTGAAAAGCCTGCGGACTAGAATAAGACTGCTTGCGGTTTTCTCAATCGATAAATATCAGATTGTATTTGATAGCAGTCCTTATGAGGCTTGGCACATCATGGACGTTCAGTTTGGACATTAAGTTGGTGCGATGTTTTTCTACTGTTTTTACGCTGACCGTAAGCATGGCGGCAATTTCGTTGTTGGTATAGCCTTCGGCAATGAGCTGCAGTACCTGTCGCTCGCGCGCTGTTAGTAAGTCGTCGTGGTGGGTTTGTCCGGTTTCTGCCTGCAGGGCCCACAAATTGTCCAGAAGGGAGAGAGAAACGCTGGGGCTAAGATAGATGTTGTCGTGGCTGGCGGCCTGAATAGCCAGCGACAGCTCTTCGCTGATGGCGCTTTTTAGTAGATACCCTTTGGCTCCTTTACGCAGCACCTCCTGGACGATGCTGGCTTTGGAGTGCATGGAGAGAATAATGACGCGGGTTGGAACGTTGAGTTTGCTGATTTGCTCGGTGGCCTGGATACCGTCTAGCTTGGGCATTGAAATGTCCATGACGATCAGGTCCGGCGACAGTGTTTCTACCATTTTTACGGCTTCAATGCCGTTGGATGCCTCGCCTAAAACTTGAACGTTGCCATTCTTTTCCAGGAGGGCACGAATACCCTCGCGCACGAGGTGATGGTCATCGGCAACGATTACTTTTAGCATAGACTCCTCCTTGGTTTTTACTTGGCTTTCATACGTCTGTTTCAAGTAAATTCCTGCCCGGTTGCGGCTTGCATGTTGCTTTGCCAGGGGACAACGGCCGTTAACGTCGTCCCCTCACCGTCGCCAGACATCAAAATCAGGTGTCCATTGATACGGTCGAAGCGTTCCTTCATCCCAATGAGTCCCAGACCAATATGCTCCGGATCCCGGCCGTCCGGATGGGCCATGGCGGCCTGCAGGCCACGGCCGTCATCTTTCACCTGCAGATGGACGTTATCGCCATCTCGGTAAAACTGAACCTCGATGTGCGTGGCCTGCGCATGTTTGGCCACGTTCGTCAGCGCTTCTTGCAAGCAACGATAAAAAGCGATATTTACACTGTCGGATAACCGGGGGATATCTGTTGATCCCTGATAATCAACCTGGATGTCGGCCTGCTTGTCGAATTCACGGCACAATGTTTCCATAGCGCTGTTCAGGCCCAGGGTGTCCAGCTCAGGAGGACGCAGATTGTAGGTAAGGCGGCGAATACGGGTAATTGTTTCCGTCAAAAGGTTATAGGCTTCCTCCATCTGAGTGCCGAGCGAACTGGCTGGCGGAAGTTCACTTTGGATCGACTTGAGACGCATTTGCAGCACTGTCAGCGTTTGTCCCGTTTCGTCGTGCAGCGTGCGCGAAACGCGCTTGCGTTCCATTTCTTGGGCGTTGATCAACTGGTCGGTCAACAGACGCAGCTGCTGTTGGCCGGTCTGCACTTCGTTGAAGAGTTTGGCAACATACAAGGCGATGGCTACGGTAGCGGCCACGGCCGTTAACAGCGGCAGCCGTTCCTTAGTGAAATAACCCGTTTCTGCGCTCAGAAGACTGATGACCCCCAAAATATCGTTCTCTGACTTCAGGGGCAGGACGGCCACGGAACAAACATCTTCGTCCAAACCGGGGATAGGCAGCCAGTCTTCCTGGCAGTTAATGTCGGGAATGGTGACGCCTCGCCCGCTGCCTAAAACCTGGCGGATCAGCTGCTGCTGCATGCGCTGCTCCACCTGCATCTCAAAGGATGAAAGGCTCGCCTCTGCATAGCCGGCCAGAGCCAGGGGTTTGAGTTGCCCCACCTCATCCAGAAAGTAGATTTCACCCCGCAAAATTGAAAGCGATTCGAGGATCAAACTGAGGGCGTGGCGGCCGACGGCCGCCGGGTCATAATTATTAGCCACACAAAAGCGCAGCATGACAAGCAACAGCGCCAGGGGGCTGTCTTCGCTATCTATTTCCCGCATAGAGTCCTCATCCCAAAGATCTGCTGTTTCTGCCCAAAGCCACAGCAGCGCGGTACGGCCGTTTCTGCCGGCCCGTACCCTTCCTATTACACACCTTACACTTCCACCACATACACAATCACAGCCAAACCGCCAAAGAAAAATCCTCTTAATTGCATGCCCTCAGCGCACCAGGAATGAAAGGCGGCGTGACAGCTAAGTTGGAACGATAGAGAGGGTAGATAGCGACGTTTGGGCTTGGTTTAGGAATTTCTATATGCATAAGTGTATCTTATCTATAGCCCTTTGACCAAAGTTTTTCGGCAATTCTAAAAAAGCTCTATTACGCCTGGCGCGGCTCAGACGAGAGCTGCCAGAACCACAGCATTAACTGTTTGTCTGCGGGTTTAACTTCCAATCTGCCAAAACTGCCGGCGCATCTGTATCTTACTTATGCCTGGATATATGTCTCGATATATGCGCTTGCCGGGTTTTATTGGACTAAGATTCGGGAAGATAGCATCGCTAATTCCCGTTAGCTATCGGCCGCTGCGCGAACGGCCGTCGATGTTGTCCACAGTTGTTTTGTAAAGGAAATAAAGTAATGCGTACACGGGAACGGCGTCTGACGTGGAGCACGAAACCAAAGCGTATGTTTGTGCCCCCTAAAAATTGAAAGCGACAGAGTCCCTATGATCGGAAAACGGCCGTAGGGACTCCCTGTGTGTAACAGGCCCCGTCTTAACTTCGAACAATGCCTTTTCACCTGCCACACGGTTGCGCCCCTTTACTGCGACGCGCCCATCGAGGAAAAATGCATGTTAGATAATATAGTTGTACTTTTGGACGGCTCCGAATTGGCCCTGTGTGCGCTGCCCCACACCCGCGCGCTGGCCCAGGCATTTCAGGCCAATGTGACCCTGCTGCACGTTCTGGAGCCAAAAGAAAAAACAGACACAGGCCGCTTAGACCCGCTCAACTGGCACCTGCGCAAAATAGAAGCGCAGTCCTATCTGGCGGCCATCTCCCAACAAGACACCGACACAAGCCCCCCCTTGGACACCGTGCTGCTAGAAGGAGCGGCCGCCAATCGTATCGTTGAATACATCGAAAAAAACAACCCGGATTTGGTCATCCTGAGCAGCCACGGACGAGGGGGACTGTCCCCCTGGAACGTGAGCAGTGTGGCGCAAAAAATCATCTACCGCGCATTTCGGTCGCTGCTGTTGGTGCGGGCCTATGAGCAGCCGGAAGGCGCGCTTAATGTGCGTTATCGGCGCATTGCCGTCCTTTTGGATGGCTCCAAGCGCGCGGAGTGCGCGCTCCCCTTTGCCGTTCGCCTGGCGGCTGCCCACAACGCCGAACTCATGCTGGTTCACACGATGGAAGCGCCTACATTTATTCAATGCCGCAGCCAGACCTCGGAAGAGAGAGCTGCCCTGGCGCAGATAGCCGGACGCAACGAGGCCCAGGTCGATCTGTACCTGGCGCAGGTAGCCGCCCAGATCCAGCCCGCGCCGGTCACCTGCCGCCTGTCATCTCATAACACGGCCGATGCGCTGCTGGAGTTTGTCAATCACCGTGACATTGATCTGTTAGCCACGTGCGCCCATGGATACTCTAGTGAAACCACACGGCCGTATGGCTCCGTCGTCTCCAACCTGATCGCTTACGGCCGTACTTCCCTGCTCATCATCCAGGATCTGCCCCAAGACCAAATCAGACCCACCCAGGCTGAAATCAACGCCGCTGCCACCAGCAGTGCACGACGAATGAACCGGACAATCGCTTATGCTCAACCCGCAAACTGGTCAACAAAGTAAAACTCACCTTTCCGATACCAGCGAAAGCGGAGATCCGCGAACTCCCCTTGAACAGGCTGCCCACCAACTGGCTGCCCAACACCAGGAAGCAGCGCTGGCCCAATTTCCCCCTTATTTGTTGCAACGCCTCTCCCCCCAAAAAGATTTGTTGCAGGCAGTTCATCAATATTTTGTCCATGCCTCTCAGGAAGAGCTGGCTTACTCAACGGCCGCCGAATGGATTCTAGACAACTATTACGTGGTGCAGCAGGCGCTGCGCCAGGTGAAGAACGATATGCCGGCCAGTTACTACGAGCAGCTGCCCAAACTGGCCGGCGAGGGCGAGTATCACGGCCTGCCGCGCATCTATGCTCTGGCCCGCTTTTACACCATGCTGGAGCATTGCTACACCGACATGGAAAGGGTGAAACGGTTTGCCCATGCCTACCAGGAAGTTACGCCGCTCACAATGGGCGAGGTGTGGGCGCTGCCGATTATGCTGCGCTTTTGCCTGCTGGAGTGCCTGGCGCAGTCGGCCGGACGCGCCACCCGGCAGTTTGATGACACGGCCGTCTTAGAGCCGGCCCTCACTTTTCCCCTGGAAACTTCCGGCAACGAAGCCATCGCCAACTGTATTCTCAGCCTGCGCTTGCTCGACAGCTATGATTGGCAGACCTTTTTTGAGGATGTCAGTCTGGTGGAGCAGATTTTGCGCCAGGACCCGGCCAGGATTTACGGCCGTATGACTTTCGACACCCGCGACCATTACCGCAAAGTGGTGGAAAACCTGGCCCTGGCTACCGGCCAGTTAGAAACTGAGGTGGCGCAAACGGCCGTCAACCTCGTGGCCCATCCTCCCCTTTCTGCCGCCGATGGCTGGGAAGGGCTGCAGCAGCCTGCCAATGCCCACGTCGGCTACTATTTGTTAGGCCCGGCGCGTGAAACCCTGGAGCAGGAGATCGGCTATCGCCCTGACTGGCTGCACCGCTGGGGACGGCGTCACGTCCTGGCCACCTATTTAGGGGGCACGGCGCTGCTCACCCTGGCGATTGTGACCTTGCTGATTTGGTATACGGCCGTCTCGGGCGGCAGCGGTTGGCAGATGGTCTTGGCTGGCGCATTGGGGCTGATACCGGCAACGGCCGTGGCCATCGGCCTCGTCAATTGGCTGGCCACCGCTGTGGTCAAACCCCGGATGATGCCCCGTCTGGACTTTTCCGATGGGCTCCCCTCTTCCTGCCGCACGATGGTGGTGATCCCCGCCTTGCTTACCAGCGAAACCGAAATTCACAGCCTGCTGAACGAGTTGGAGCAGCACTACCTGCGCAATCCTGATCTCCAGATGGGTTTTGCCCTGCTGACGGACTTTGGTGACGCCCCTGCGGAAGAAATGCCCGACGATGAGGTGTTGGGCCAGATAGCCCAGGCCGGCATCAAGGCGCTCGACGAGCGTTATCCCAGTCACCCTTTTTACCTGTTTAACCGCCGCCGCCAGTACAACCCCAGCGAAGGCGTCTGGATGGGCTGGGAGCGTAAACGTGGCAAACTCCACGAGTTCAACCGCCTCCTGCGCGGCGCGGCTGATACTTCCTTCACCCTGCAGGTTGGCGACCTCACGTTTCTGCCAGAAGTGCAGTTTGTTATTACCCTGGACGCCGATACCGTGCTGCCCGCCGACGCCGCCTGGCGATTGGTCGGCGCTATTGCCCATCCCCTGAACCGGGCGCAGTGCGATCCGCAAACCGGCCGGGTAACGTCCGGGTACACGGTTTTGCAGCCGCGCACCGAAATCAAGCCCACCAGTGCCGGCCAATCTCTCTTCACGCGGGTATTTGCCGGCGACATTGGCCTGGATTTGTACAGTCTGGCCGTTTCCGACGTTTATCAGGATTTATTCGGCGAGGGCATCTATGTAGGCAAGGGGATTTACGATGTGGACGCTTTTGAATGCAGTCTGGCGGGGCGCGTGCCGGAAAACGCCCTGTTAAGCCATGATCTCTTTGAGGGCGTACAGGGCCGCGCCGGTCTGGTAACCGATACCGTTTTGTATGAGGACTTTCCGCCCCATTATCTGATCCACGTGCGCCGCTCGCATCGGTGGATACGCGGCGACTGGCAGCTGCTGCCCTGGCTGTGGTTTACCGTGCCAACGGCCGTTGGCCGCCGCCGCAACACCCTCTCCCTGTTGTCCCGTTGGAAAATCTTCGATAACCTGCGCCGCAGTCTCGTTGCGCCGCTGCTGCTTCTCTTTTTTGTGGCCGGCTGGCTGTGGCTGCCCGGCTCGCCGGTTGTCTGGACGTTTATTGGCCTGCTCTTAACGGCCGTTTCCCTGCTAACGGCCGTGGCCATCGCCATCATGCGCGGCCTCGGCGGCGCGACCTGGCGCGACGTGCGCCGCCCCATCCGCGATGGGGCCATCCGCTGGCTGCTGCAGATCGCTTTTCTCCCCTACGAGACCTTGCTGCATCTAGACGCCATCATCGTCACGTTGGGACGGCTGTTCATCACCCGCCGCCATCTGCTGCAGTGGACCACGGCCGCGCACACGGCCCGGCTGCTGGGCGAAAAATTGTCGCTGGAAAGTACGGCCGTGCAGATGGTGCGTTCCCTGATACTGGTAGGGGCGCTGCTCCTGCTCGTGGCCGCGTGGCGGCCGGAAGCTTTGGCCGCTGCTGTCCCTCTCATGGTTGTGTGGGTGTTGGGACCAGAAATTGCCCACCGTATCAGCCGGCCGCAGCATCCGCCCACGGCCGTGTTAACCGCCGCTGAACAACAGCGGCTGCGCAACGTCGCCCGCCGCACCTGGCTCTTCTTTGAAGAATTTATCGGTCCCGAAGACAACTGGTTGCCTCCTGACCATTTCCAGGAATCCCCGCGTGGCGTGGTGGCTCATCGCACCTCGCCCACCAACATTGGCCTCTACCTGCTCACCTGCCTGGCAGCCTACGACCTGGGCTACATCAGCTCGTTGAATTTGTCACTCCGTCTCAACGACACCTTCGATACGCTGGACAAACTGGATCGCTATCGCGGCCATTTCCTCAACTGGCTCGATACCCGGACGTTAAGCCCTCTGCCGCCGCGCTACGTCTCCACCGTCGACAGCGGCAATCTGGCTGGCTGCCTGCTGGCTCTGAAGCAGGCCTGCCTGCGCATGTCCGAGCAGCCCGTCTGGCGTGAACAGCGCTGGCAGGGGCTGTTGGATACGCTCGGCTTGTTTGATGATATGGTGACGGATCTGGCCGCGGAGGGTCAGGAGACGGCCATTCGTGAGCAGTTGGCCCATATCCGCACCCAGATAAAGGCGGTCCAGACCGAACCCGCGCAGTGGGTCGGCTTTCTGGAACGGTTGATCCAGGAGGAGACGCCGGAGTTGGATCGCCTGCTGCTCGCGCTTTTAGAAGATGAAGCGGCCGTCTTTACGGCCGAGACCATTCGCCAGTGGCGGCTTAACATGGATCATTTGCAAGGCATGCTGTTTGGCATGGAGCGCAAACTAAGACTGTTAAGTCCCTGGCTGCTGGCGCTGCAGCATGCGCCGGCTTACTGCACGGCCGCTCATGCGCCTACGGCCGTGCGCACGGCCTGGCAAAATTTGCTGGAAGCCATGCCCCAAATGCCGCACCTGAACGAGCTGATGCCCATTTGCCGCCAGATAGAAGAAGCCTTGCTGGAGCTGGAGGCAGCCCTGCCGTCAGATGATTCCGCTCAGGTAGCCGAAGTGCAGCAGTGGTGCAGCGAACTGCGGCTCAGTCTGGCCAGCGCGCGCCTGACGGTAGAGCCGCTGCTCACCAGCTATCAGCTGCTGGCTGGCCGCGCCGACCGGCTGGTAAACGAGATGGACTTTACCTTTCTGTATAGCCAGCAGCGTCACGTATTCCACATCGGCTATAACCTGGAGAGCGGCCGTCTGGATAACAATTATTATGATTTGCTGGCCTCGGAAGCGCGCATTACCAGCATTGTGGCCATCGCCAAACGCGACGTGCCCCAGAAGCACTGGCTGCATCTGGCACGGCCGTTAACCCGCTTGCACGGTGGTTTATCCCTCCTTTCCTGGAGCGGCACGATGTTTGAATACCTCATGCCGCCTCTGTTAATGAACAGTTACCGCGGCACGCTGCTGGCGCAGAGCTGTGAGGCTGTGGTGGAGCATCAAATCGCTTACGGCAGTTCCCGCGACGTCCCCTGGGGCATTTCAGAGTCTGGTTTTTACACCTTCGATAATGCTTTGAATTACCAGTATCGCGCCTTCGGCGTGCCCGGTGCGGGTTTCAAACGCGGCCTGTCCGACGACCTGGTGATTACACCTTACGCCTCCTTCATGGCTTTGCCAATGCAGCCCCTGGCTACGCTGGCAAATCTGGATCGCCTGCAGCAGTATGGGATGGTCGGCCCCTATGGCCTTTACGAAGCCATCGATTTTACCCCTTCGCGGCTGCACCTCAGCCAGGAAGCGGCTGTCGTGCGTTCTTACATGTCCCATCATCAGGGCATGATGATGTTGGGACTGGTCAACTACCTGCAAGACAACATCATGGTTTCGCGTTTTCACGCTGAGCCGGCCATCCAAAGTGTGGAGCTGCTGCTTCAGGAGCAGGTTCCGGCCGACATTCCTCTGCAGTCGCCGCACGAAGATGAAACGGTGAGCGATATTCGCCCGGAGGCGGCCGCCATTACGGCCGATCCCTGGCCGGTTCCCCTGGATACGCCGATGCCGCTGGTGCATTATTTGTCAAACGGCCGTTTCATGTCCCTCATCAGCAACGCGGGCAGCGGTTATCTGGCCACGCCGGATGTGATGCTCACCCGTTGGCGGCCAGATACCACGCGCGATAACTGGGGTGTCTGGCTGTACGTGCAGGATCTAGACAACGGCATCTACTGGTCGGCCGGGCAGCAGCCGGCGGGCCAGACCCCCCACGGGCGCGAACTGCACTATTTTCCCCACAAAGCCCAGTTCCGCCGCCACGACTATGACATCACCCTGCAAATGGAAGTTGTCGTCGCGCCGGAAGAAAACGTGGAAATTCGGCTGGTACACCTGACCAACGACAGCGACCGCGACCGCCGCCTGCGGCTAAACAGCTATGGCGAGGTGGTGTTGACAGACTTCGCCAGCGACAATCGCCATCCGGCGTTTGCCAAGCTGTTCGTCGAAAGTGAATACTCTGCCGAACATAACGCGCTCATTTTCCGCCGCCGCCCGCGCTCGGCCGATGAAAAGCCGCGCTTCCTGGGCCATATGCTGGTCGCCGCCGATGGTACGCCGCTCACGCGCGCCTACGAAAGTGACCGGGCCAGTTTTCTGGGGCGCAACCGGACGGCCGTGCGGCCGGTTGCCCTGGAGCGCCGGGGCGAATGGTTGACCGGCACCACCGGCGCCACGCTCGATCCCATTATGGCCCTGGGGCAGGTGGTGGAGCTGGAACCGCACACGGCCGTTGAGTTGGCCTGGATCACCTTTACTGCCGGCTCACGCGAGGATTTGCTGGCTCTGGCGCAGGAGTATCGGCGCTGGTCGGTGATCAGCCGGGCCTTTACCAACGCCCGCACTCTGGCGGAGCAGGATTTGCGCCGCCTGAACATCACGATCGCCGAGCTGGCTCAGCTGCAGCGCCTGCTGTCGCTGCTGCTGTATCCGCATACGGCCGTGCGCGCCGAGGCCGCCGTCCTGGCAGCCAATACCAAAGGTCAGTCTGGTCTCTGGGCCTACGGCATCTCCGGCGATTATCCGATCTTGCTGTTCAGTCTGGAGGATGAAGCGGCCAGCGATCTTCTCTTGCTGCTGCTGCGCGCCCATATGTATTGGCGGCGGCGCGGCCTGCGCGTCGATCTGGTTATCTTGAATCGCCAGCCATCCAACTATGGCCAGGCCGTGCAGGGTTACATTTTTCGCAACGTGCAGCGCATGGAAAGTGAACACTGGCTTAACAAGCGTGGCGGCATCTTCATCCTGCGCGCCGACCAGATGAGCCAGGCCGATAACATTCTCCTGCATACGGCCGCCCGCGTGGTTCTGGATGCGGCGGCCGGACCGCTGGAGGCGCAGGTGGCCCGGATGATGGAGCGCACGACGGTGCTGCCCGATTTTCTGCCTTCGGTTTCGCCTGCCGACCGGGCCGACCGCATG
This sequence comes from Ardenticatenaceae bacterium, assembly GCA_020634395.1. Taxonomy (GTDB): domain Bacteria; phylum Chloroflexota; class Anaerolineae; order Promineifilales; family Promineifilaceae; genus Leptovillus. The sequence goes on from JACKBU010000034.1 coordinate 15,512, forward strand.
GCGCCCGTCCCCCGCCCCGACGATTTGCTGTTCGATAATGGTTGGGGTGGCTTTTCGGCCGACGGCCAGGAGTATATTGTCTACCTGGAGCCGGGTCAGACCACTCCGGCCCCGTGGATCAACGTTATCGCCAACGAGCGCTTTGGCTTTCTGGTGTCTGAGGCAGGCAGCGGCTACACCTGGAACGTCAACAGCGGCGAGAACCGGCTGACCTCCTGGCGCAACGATCCGATCACGGACGCTCCGGCCGAAGCCCTGTATTTGCGGGATGAAGAAACGGCTGAAGTCTGGTCTCCCACACCCCAGCCGACCCCGGCCGACGCGCCTTATCTGGTGCGACATGGAGCAGGTTACACAATTTTTGAACATCACAGCCACCATCTCAAACAGCAGCTGCGTCTGTTTGTGGCGGAGGATGCCGCGGTGAAGATTGTTCACCTGCGCCTGGAAAATGCGGCGCAACGGCCGCGTCGTATCACGGCTACCTACTTTGCCGAATGGGTGCTGGGCACGGATCACTATGTTACCCAGCCGTTCATTATCTCCGGCTACCGGCCGGAACTGCACGCGCTGCTGGCGCGCAATCCGTACAATACCGAGTTTGGCCAGGCGGTGGCTTTTATGGCGACCAGTAAACAGCCGCATGGCCTGACGGCCGATCGTACAGAATTTTTGGGGCGACTGGGCACTCTGACACGGCCCGCGGCGCTGCGGCGTATGGGTCTGAGCGACCGCACGCCCATCGGGGCCGATCCGGGCGCGGCCATGCAGCTGCACATCGATCTGCCACCGGGCGGCAGCGAGGAGATCTACTTCCTGTTAGGTGAGGGAAATGACGAAGCAGAGGCGCTGGCAGTTATTGAGAAATTCCGGGACAAGGCGAATGTGGCGGCGGCCTGGGAGGCGGGCCACAAGCTCTGGGACGACGTGCTGGGGGCAGTTACCGTGGAAACACCGGACCCGGCCATGAATTTACTGTTGAACCGCTGGCTGCTGTATCAGGCGCTGGCCTGTCGGGTGTGGGGCCGCTCGGCGCTGTACCAGTCCAGCGGGGCTTATGGTTTCCGCGACCAGCTGCAGGATGTGATGAGCCTGCTTCATGCGCGGCCGGATCTGGCGCGGGCGCAGCTGCTGCGCGCGGCGCGCCACCAGTTTGAGGCCGGCGATGTGCTGCACTGGTGGCATCCACCGTCTGGCCGTGGGGTGCGTACGCGCATTACCGATGATCTGGCGTGGCTGCCGTATGTCACGGCCGTTTACGTGCAAACCACAGGCGATACGGCCGTTCTCGACGAAACCGTCCCCCTGCTCATCGGCCAGCCGTTGGGCCGCGAAGAAGAAGAACGTTACGGTTTATACGAATCCACCGAAGCCACGTATACCTTATACGATCACTGCTGCCGCGCCCTAAAACGCGCCGCCACTCAGGGCCGCCACGGTCTGCCGCTTATGGGGGCCGGTGATTGGAATGATGGGATGAACCGGGTAGGCATCCACGGCAAAGGCGAAAGCGTCTGGCTGGGCTGGTTCCTGGCCGATACCTTGCAAAAGTTCGCCGCCGTGTGTGAACAGCGCGGCGATGAGGAAAAAGCGAAGCAGTTTCACCAGCAGGCAGAAGCGTACCGCCAGGCTGTGGAGGAGGACGCCTGGGATGGGGGTTGGTACCGCCGCGCTTATTACGATGATGGCACCCCGCTGGGGTCGCGGCAAAATCGGGAGTGCCGCCTGGATGCAATTGCCCAGTCGTGGGGCGTATTGACGGGACTGGGGGATGAAGAGCGGGTGCGGCAGGCGATGACGGCCGTTGAAGATCAACTCATCAAAAAAGACGAACGGCTCATTTTGCTCTTTACTCCCCCCTTCGACGACACGCGCAAAGATCCAGGCTACATCAAAGGCTACCTGCCCGGCATCCGCGAAAATGGCGGGCAGTATACCCATGCGGCGATGTGGACGATCTGGGCGTTTGCCGATTTGGGGCAGGCGGAGAAGGCTGAAGCCCTGTTCCGGCTGGTAAATCCCATTTACCGGGCCGATACCGTGGAAAAGGCGGCCATCTACAAGGTGGAGCCATACGTCATCGCCGCCGACGTCTATGGCGTGCCGCCCCACGAGGGGCGGGGCGGTTGGACGTGGTATACAGGCTCCTGCGGCTGGATGTATCGTCTGGGAATTGAAGGAATTTTAGGCGTGCACCGCCGGGGACAGGTCCTGCAAATTCGGCCGAATTTGCCGCCGGCCTGGCCGGGGTTTAAGCTGGCTTACCGGTACGGCCGTTCCTGCTACCAGATTTCTGTGGAGAACAATGCCCAGGACGAGGCAGGCGTCTGGTTAGACGGCGCAGCGCTGCCTGACGGGGAAATCCCGCTGCACGACGACGGCCGTGAGCATGCTGTGTTGGTCCGTCTGGCGCGCCCGGAATGAAAATTAAACGTGTTCAGGTGTCAAAGTTGAGCACCTGAACACAGATACACTAAAGGACGCGGTTTAGAATTTGGGTGGCAGCTGCGGTAGCCAGGCCGTAGGCCAGATGGGCGCCGAGCCGGTTGAGATGGGTGGTGGGGGTAACGGCCGTTGGTCCTTCCTGCAAACCCAGCATAGGCACCGTCACTTCATCGCCGAGCAGCCACAAGCCCAGGGCGTGCGCCGCGCCGCCGCGCAAGTCCAATCCTTTGTCCGCGCCATTGGCGGCGCGGGCCGCGCCATACAGTCCGCCCTGAAGGATGCCATATCCCCAATGCGTCATATTGCTCAGCTTGCTGCTCATGCTTTCAGAAGGTTCCTCGTCTGTGAGCGCCGTGTAGGCCATGTTGCCGATAACGGCCGTGGGGCTTTCTTCCGAGTCGGGCTGGCGATCTACCATTGAGATGTCGTCGAGGTCCATATTGTTTGGATAGGCGTCCTTGCCGCCCAGATCGACCTTGTCGCGCACCTGTGGTGCGACCTTCTGCCAGTAGAGGCGCATGGCCATTAACCCGGCCACGCTGCCTATAGCACCGATAATGAATCCTTTGATTCGGTTTTTAAACATGGTTTCTCCTTTTAGTTTGCTGCAAATGATCAGGTGATTTATACAGAGCGGACGGTCTGTCCATTGGCTGTCAGGTCGATTAACGCCAGGCCGGTTTTTTCGTCGGTGTGGCGCTGCAGGGCGCGCGGCGTTTCGGTGACGACGAGTTCGAGGGTGGGCCAGACGTAGGCCTGGAGGATGTGGCCGCCGTGGGCACGGCCGTTGCGATCGCCGACCACCACATGCGCGTGGACTTTAGGATGGCCCTCGTTGAGGGCGATGTTGCCCACCAGCGACAGCACCTCTACCTGCTCCTCGATGGGTATCTTGTGGTAGTCCATTTTCTCGCGGTCAAAGTAGCCGAGGGTGGCGTGTTGGAAGGCGCCAACGGCCGTAAACGAACTGCCCTGCAGCCCTGTCTCCTCGGCAAACTGCCGCAAGGTGGCGATAAATTCATCCCCTTTGTCAAAGACCAGCACGTATAGGCGTTGGCCCGGTATCTCGTTAACTCGTTTGGCTTGCATAGTCACTCCTCTCAATAGGTCATTTCGGATCTCTCCGGCTTAAGGGAGGGCAGAGGTTAATTTTTGCCTTCCTGCCAGGGCCAACGGCCGGTCAGTTCCACTTCCAGCGTAAAGCTGAGGAACGTGCGGATGATCACAATGGTGGCCAGGACGGCTACGGTTTGAATATTAAAGTCTACGGCCGCGGTGTGGATGATGTCGGCCGCCACCAAAAATTCCAGCCCGAGCAAAATGCCGCGTCCCAGGCGCTGACGAGTGGCGGGATAAATATCGGCGGTGCTGCTGTCGGTATAGCGCTGCCACACAGCGGCCAGCAAGGCATAGATGGCGATGCCGCTGATCAGCACAACACCCAGCGCCTCGATCAACGCGGCGCACCATTCTGCCAGCGGCGTGACGATTTCTATCATCTTGCTGGCCGATCCTTTTGGTCGCGCAATAGTTTGATCAACAGGGCCACAAAACTGATTAGCGCGGCGGCTATCAGGGCCACGGCCGTGCGGTTACCGGTACTGTCTTTCTCGGTCACATAGCCGTTTTCCGGGTAAGCGACGGCCGGCTTTGGGCTGCCGGCGGCTTCTTCGTCCAGGCCCATCTTCAGGACCTGGGCCACGTGCAGCGCCTGGCGTGTGGTCATCTGGGAGATTTGCTCACGGCAGCTAAAGCCATCGGCGATGATGAGGGTATCGGTGGCGGCCTGGCGCACGGCCGGCAGCAGCACCAGCTCGCCCACGGCCGTTGAGACTTCATACTTGCGCCCGGCCTCAAAGCCAAAATTGCCTGCCATGCCGCAGCAGCCCGAATCGAGCAGTTCCGCATCCAGCCCCATGTCTTCTAACAGCTCTTTTTCGGAATCCACTCCCATAATCGCCGCGTGGTGGCAGTGGGTGTGTACCAGCGCCTTGCGCTCCAGGTGGGGTGGTTGGTAGTCGGGCGCTCTGTGCTGTAGAAATTCGGCCAGGGTATAGGTTTGCTGGCTAAGGCGGCGGGCGTCTTCGTCGTGGGGGAGTAAATTGATCAGTTCGTCGCGGAAAGCGGCGGTGCAGCTAGGTTCCAGGCCAACCAGCGGCAGCCCGGCCCGGATTTGCGGACGAAGTGTTTCCAGAATTTCATGCCACTGCTTCCTGGCCTGATCCAGCATGCCGAAGTCGTATAACGGCCGTCCGCAGCACAACGATTTTTCGGGGATAATCACCTGGAAACCCGCATCCTCCAGCACCTCCACGGCCGCTTTGGCCGTTTCCGGATGGAAGAAGTTGTTGAAGGTATCGGGCCAGAGCATCACCTGGGGATGATTGGGGCGGCGCAACGGCCGTTGCCGGAACCACGCTCGAAAGGTCTGCCGGGCGAAGGGTGGAATGCGCCGCCGCTGGTCCACGTTTGCTGTCCACTTCGCCGCACGGCTCAGTCCTGGCGTCTGCGTAAAAAAGTTCGCTACCCCCGGCAGCAAAGAGGCCAGCCGAGACCACCAGTAAATCAGTCCAAAGGCATAGGCCGAACGCGGCCGTGCGTTTTCTTCGTAATAGTGCGCTAGAAACTCGGCTTTGTAAGTGGCGATGTCGACGTTAACGGGGCAGTCGCCTTTGCAGCCCTTGCAGGCCAGGCATAGATCCAGCGCTTCCTTAACGTTTTCATCCCGCCACCCGTCGCTCAACGTTTCGCCTTCCAGCATCTCAAAGAGCAGCCGCGCCCGCCCGCGAGTAGAATGGGCCTCTTCCCGCGTGACTTTGTAGCTGGGGCACATGGTGCCCCCTTTTTCGCGGCGGCATTTGCCCACGCCCACGCAGCGCAGCGCTGCGCGCGGCAAACTATAATCATCTTCCGGGAACTGAAAATAGGTTGCCGGTTCCCACGGATTGTAATTCGCGCCCAACCGCAGATTTTCCGTCACGCCGTCGGCGTTGATAACTTTGCCCGGGTTCATTTTCCAATCAGGGTCCCAGATGGATTTGAATTCGCGGAAGACGCCGATCATCTCGTCGCCGTACATTTTAGAGAGGAGTTCACCCCGTGCCTGCCCATCGCCGTGTTCCCCGGACAGCGTGCCGCCATAGGCCACAATCAAATCGGCCGCTTCTTCCAGAAAGTCGCGGAATTTGGCCAGGCCGGCGGGTGTCCGCAGATCGAAGGTGACCCGGCAGTGGATGAGGCCCTGACCGAAGTGGCCGTAAAGTGCGGCTTCATATTCATACTCATTGTAAAGTTCGCGCAGATCGCGCAGGTAGTTGCCAATATCGTCGGGGTGAACGGCCGAATCCTCCCAGCCTGGCCACGTGTCTGGTTTGCCGGGAATGCGTGCCGTTGCTCCCAGTCCGGATTCGCGCACGTCCCACAGCTTGGTCTCCGTTTCCGGATCGTCGTACAGAATCATTTGGGGCGGATTGCCTGTCTGGCGCAGGTCGCTCATCAATTGGCGGGCTTTGTCGTCTGAGTCCTCTTTGCTCTCGCCGCCAAATTCCACCAGCAGAAACCCCTCACCCTCTGGCAGCAGCCCCAGCTCCTCAGGATGCATTTCCTTGGCGTGTTGATATCTGACCAGCAGGCTGTCCATCCCTTCCAGGCCGATGGGCTTGTGTTCGCGGATGAGGGGAACATGGTCGCCCGCCTCGTAGACGTTGGGATAGCCCAGTACCAGCAGTGAACGCGCTTTGGGATTAGGGAGGAGATGCACAGTTATCTCTAGAATGATGACACAGGTGCTTTCGGTTCCGGCCAGGGCCTGCGCCACGTTGAAGCCGTTCCCAGGGATAAACTCATCCAGGTTTTCGTATCCCGATACACGCCGGGGGAGATCGGGATACCGTTCCTGCATCAATGAGGCGTGCGTTTGCCCCAGGTCGCGCAGCCGGCGGTAAATGTCGCCGCGCCGTCCCCCTTCGGCGATGATTGCCTCCAGCATTTCTGGGCTGGTGGGGCCGACTTCCATCACTTCGCCGTCGTAGGTCAGCACTTCCATCGACAGCAGGTTATCGGAGGTGCGGGCACCGGGGCCATAAAATTCGGTCATGACGGAGTGGATGCCGCAGGAGTTGTTGCCTACCATGCCGCCCAGGGTGCAGTGGGAGTGGGTGGCCGGATCGGGGCCGAAAATCAGTCCATGCTGCTTGGTGGCTGCTTGCAGATCATCCAGCACAATGCCGGGCTGAACGCGGGCTAACTGTTTGTCGGCGTCGATCCACAGCACCTTGTTCATGTATTTGGAGAAGTCGAGGACAACGGCCGTATTGCAACACTGACCCGCCAGACTGGTGCCGCCGCCGCGCCCTAACAGCGGCACGCCATGCCGCCGACAGACAGCCACGGTTTTAATCACATCTTCTTTGTCGCGGGGCAGCACCACACCGACGGGCGCTTGGCGGTAGTTGGAGGCGTCGGTGGCGTAAAGGGCACGGCTGCCGGCGTCAAAGCGCACTTCGCCGCGAACGGCTTGCTCTAGTTCGGCGGCGAGGGCGGGGATACGGCCGTTGCCCGAAAACGGCTCCACGACGGGCACTGCCGCCCGTTGGGGTGCTGGCGTTTGCTGCAACTGCGTTTTCATTATAGCGATTCTCCTATACGTCAAGTAAGTACGGCGCAGCATCCGACTGCTTGAGGGTGATGCCCAGCCCGGGCCGCTGCGGATCGGGATACAATCTCCCGGCTTGTGGCTCAGACACGCCGTCAAAAAACATCTTTTCGATACGCACGTGGTCGTAGAAATACTCGATATGGTCTAGCTGTGGGGCGGCACAGCCCACATGAACGTGCAGGGTGGGTGAGGTGTGGGCCGAGAGGGGAATGTCGAAGCCGTAGGCCAGATCGGCGGCCATCAGCCAGCCGGTGATGCCCAGGCAGCGCGTCACGTCTGCCTGCAAGATGTCCACGGCGCCGGCGCGCAGCATATCGCGGAAGTACCAGGGGCTGTAGCCATACTCGCCGGCAGCGACTGCCAGCGGTGTGTTTTCGCGTATCAGCCGGAGCTGCTGCAGGTGATCGGATGAGGTGGGTTCTTCAAAGTAGGTGACGCCGTAGTCGTTGGCATACAGACGACCCAGGCGGATGGCTTGTTTGGCCGTGTAGCCGCCGTTGGCGTCGATCATCAGCTCGACGTCCGGGCCGATAATCTCGCGGGCCAGGGCCACGCGGCGAATATCTTCGGCAACGGCCGTGCCCCACTTTTCGCCTATTTTGATCTTAACCCGGGAGATCCCCTGGGCCACCCAGCCGCTCAGCTGCTCTCGTGTGCGTTCATCGCTGTACGTCGTAAAACCACCGCTGCCATAAATCGGCACACTGTCTCGGTGACAGTTCAGCAGAAGAAAAAGCGGTACGCCGAGTATTTTGGCCTTCAGATCCCACAAAGCAATATCAACGGCGGAAATGGCGTGCGAAGCAACTCCCGGCCGTCCCAGGTTGCGTACCGTGTTAACCATGCGCTGCCAGGCTTGTCCTGTTTGAAAAACCGGCACATCCTGCACCGCCTCGGCCAGTTTGCCGCGGATGAGGCTGACCGCAGCGCGATGGGCATAGGTATAGCCGATGCCTGTCTGACCATTTTCGGCGCGGGCAGTTACCAGCACCATCGTCGTGGAGTTCCAGGCGATGGTGCCGTCTGCTTCCGGGGAATCGGTGGGGATGGTGTAAGCCTGGACGTCCAGCTTCTGAAGGCGCACAGTGTTTAGACCATCTCGCGGACACGATCTTCGGCCACGGTGCCGATGATTTTTAGGGGGTTGGGTTCACCGCGGGCCAGCGATTCGGCAAATTTTCGTGCCTGGTCGGCATCGATACTGCCGGGCATCGGCGGTTCTAAAGGATCAACGACGGCCTCGATGATAGCCGGGCCGTCGACACGTAGGGCTTCGTCGAGGATAGCGCCGCATTCGCCTGGGTCTTCGATGGTAAAGCCGTAGCCGCCGCAGGCGCGTGCGTAGGCGGCAAAGTCGATGGGAGCAAGCTGCACGCCAAACTCCGGGTTGCCCAGGAAGACCATTTGCTCCCATTTGATCTGGCCGAGCACGTTATTTTTGATGACGATGATTTTGATCGGGAGGTTGTATTTAACGGCCGTAACAAATTCCCCCATCAGCATCGTAAACCCGCCATCGCCCACAAAACCCACACACTGCCGCTCCGGGTAGGCAATCTGCGAAGCGATGGTATACGGCAAGCCGCAAGCCATCGTCGCCAGCGTGCCCGATAGCGAGAACATCTGTCCTTTTTTGGCCGGGATATGGCGCGCATACCAGGTGGTGATCGTTCCGCTGTCGCAAGAAACAATCGCGTCATCGCGCAGCCGCAGGCCCAGTTCCCTGGCCACCACCTGGGGTTTCATGGGCATGTCGGAGCGTGTGCCCCGCGTTTCCATCAGATCCCACCAATCTTTCATCCCTTCCTGGGCTTCCTCCAAAAAGTCGCGGTAATCGTTGCGCCGGAGCCGCGGCAGCAGGGCCTGGAGAGTACGCTTGCTGTCGCCGATCAGGCCGACTTCCACCGGGAAGCGCAGCCCAATACGCGCCGGATCGATGTCGATCTGGACGCCGCGGGCTTTGCCCGGCTTGGGCATAAATTCGATGTAAGGGAACGATGTGCCGATCAGGAACAGGGTGTCGCAGTGCTTCAGGGCTTCTTCTGAGGGTGCTGTGCCCAGCAGGCCAATACCCCCGGTAGTGTAAGGACTGTGGTCGGGAACACATGCTTTGCCCAGCAGCGGTTTGATGATGGGTGCGCCCAACAGTTCGGCCAGTTGTTCCAGCTCATCGCCGGCGTTCAGCGCCCCGCGTCCGGCTAAAATGGCGATCTTTTTACCGTCGTTCAGCACGTCGGCGGCGTGTTGAATGTCGGTTTCGGCGGGCAAGGCCGCACGCCGGGCATAAGCGTCCGAGGTGTGCTTGGCGACGTTACGTTTGGAACGCTCGGCGGTATCCACATCGCGTGACTGCGTATCGACGGGAAAATTGATGTGGGTGACGGTGCGGCGGCTGAGGGCAATGCGGCAGGCCTGGTCGGTGACGTTGCGCACGTGGGCAGGGCCCATGACGCGGGTGGTATATTCTGCCACGTCCATAAAGACACGATCCAGGTCGATGTCTTGCTGGGAGTGGGTGTCGATCAGATCATGAAAATGGTGGCCGGTGATAGCCAGAACGGGTTGGCCGTCCATTTTGGCATCGTATAGGCCGTTGAGGAGATGCACGCCGCCGGGACCGGAAGTCGCCAGGCAAACCCCTAGTTTGCCCGTGTACTTCGCGTAGGCACAGGCCATAAAGGCGGCTGATTCTTCGTGGCGCACCTGAACAAAGCGAATGGTGTCCTGTCGCTGGCGCAGGCTTTCCATTATGCCGTTAATTCCGTCTCCGGGCAGTCCAAAAATAATGTCTACGCCCCAATCTTCGAGGCAATCGAGCATCACATCTGCTGCTGTTGTAGCCATTGGTTAACTCCTTATGGATGGGCAAAGCTCCCAAGGGCGCTCTGCGATTAGCTGATTTAGCTGTTTATCTATCTGGGCATGTTGCGCGCATGTTGCGCGTATGATCTACATATCAACATGTGTCTTAACTTTTACGGATCTGGCAGGCAGCGGCAATGTACCGGATACAAGCCCTCAGGCACATGATCCGATACATTTGCCCGGCGGGCGCCAGGCTGCGGTTGTTGTTTGGAGTCGTGCTATTCTCTGCCGTCTGCCCCGGTTGCCAGAATGGCGGCCAGGCCGCTGATTAACATGCCGAGGCTTAAGCCCATCATGGTCCAGAAGAAGTGAAAGGTTACGGGGCTAAGTGAGAAGATGGCTTCCCAACCTGCCGGGGCGATAGCGCCGGTGTATAGCAGCCAGCCAAAGATCAAGCCAGCGACAGCACCGATGACGATACCGCTCCACAGTCCGAGCCAGAGGGTATGGGGAAAGGGGCGGGGATAGGGCACGGCCGTTTCCGGCGCCGGCTTCTTATGATAACGAACCAGTTCTTCGGCCAGCGGCTTCATGCCGCTGCCGTTACCACGGTGATCGCGATCTTGTTTTCCAGTTTTTGTTTTCGTTTCTTGAGTCATTGCTCTGTATTCTCCGAAATATAAGCATCCAACATTACATCAAGCGTGGCTTGAGTTTTCCAACTAATTGTTTCCTGGCCGCCGATGATCCAACCGTGATTGACCAACTGCTGCTGCGGGGCTGTGGGGTAGGGCTTGAGGATAGCCAGGTAGTTGGCGACGGCAGGCGGCACGCCGTCCGCCGTGATGGCCAGCACGGGGGCGTGTTTGCCCATGTGCGAGAGGGTGGTGGCGGGCAGCACGTTCTGCCAGCCGCCAGGACCGTCGGCGTTCACAAACACCGCGTTGTGCCCGGCCTCCGAGATGCCCCAGCCGAACGTGCGGTGGGCCATCCACCACCAGGCGCCCCAGTCTGCGCCTTCATCGTGGAAGCCGGCAAAGAAGGCGCTGACGCCGGGTAAGTCGGGGGCATTCATGCGCGTCACCTGGCCGTACTGCGCCAGCTCGCGCGCAATTTTAGCGGGTATGACCGTTTCGTCGCCGAACAGATAAAGCCAGGGGCCGTTGGCGCGGCGTTCCAGCATGCGGCGGGTAGCTTCCGGCACGCTATCGTTGGTAACGAAGGCCAGGCCATCACCACGATGGGCGTTCCAGAAAGCGCTGGGAATGCCCGGTTCCATGTTGTCCAGGTTGATAATGGCTACCTCGTTGCGATGGTCCGCATGCTGAGTGGAGGTCCAATCGTCAACTACTTCGGCCAGTTCGGGCGCGGTGGGGGCGGTGAAGGTGCGCGTGCTAAAGTCCATGGCTTCCACTTCCCGGCGTACGGCATCGTCAATGGTGCCTACCAGATAAACCTGCACGTTGCCGTCGGCGGGTACGCCTTCTGGCTGCAGCCGCAGCAGTTCGCTGCGGGTGGGGGCAGGGATGCTGTTTTGATCCACGTAGAGGATGGGCGCATTGACGGGGAAGTGCTGCACGCGGCTGGTGGCGACGAGCACTTCGGCCAGGTTGTTGCGGTTGACGAGGATGACGGCGCCGGGCGTGTTTTCTTCTTCGGTGGCGGGGTAGATGATCTGGGCGACGGCCACGGCCGTTTCCACCGGATCATCCGAGCCAATGCGCGCCGTGTTCACCGTCATCAACTCCTGGTCAATGTCCAGGAAGGGCAGCGCCTCTGGCTGGCCCTGGGGCAAATACGCCTCCGGGATCCAGCTGACCAGTGCGGCTGTAAAGACAATGACCGCTGCCAGTAGTGCTCCCAAGATAATAAGTAAGTTGCGCACAGGTTCACTCCTACATAAATCCGGCTTTTTGTTGTCGCCGGATGAAGACATAGTTAAAGGGCCAGGCTGAGAGGAATGCCAGAAAGACCGTAAAGAACATCGTTCCAAACCAGAGGATCGATTCTTCGGTAGGCATCATGGGCAGTTTGGACATCATCATCCACCACATACCGGGGTTCATGGCCAGGGCGGCCGCAGCCATAGAGATGAGCACCAGGGGCAGCGCTTTGGGTAGGGCTTTGCTGTAAGAGAGGCCGTAAAACATGGCAATCATGGGTGTCTGGTAGAGGAGCCAGGAGATGAGAACGGCCGTTACGTAATTAATCACCATCACCAAAACCATCGGGTTTCCCAGCCAGAAGAGCGGACCGCGAGAGGGGATAAGCGGCATGCCAAACAGGGTCACGACAAAACCGGCCGTCACCATGATCAGGCCGCCGAAGCCGACGGCCGAGGCGGTAGCCACCATTCCCTGCAGCCACAAGGGCCGGTCCCAGACGACCATTTCGCCGCGTTTGAGAATAGGACGGCTGTAGGCCAGCCAGTAAAAGGGAATGCCGAATGGTCCGATCATGAAGGCCAGCAGGGGCCAGGCCAACTGCATGGTCCAGTGCTGCTTCCGCAGGAATTTCGTTTCGTGGAAGGCTATCCACAACGCCGAAGAAATGCCCAGTACCAGCCAGACGGCCGCCAGCATGTCCATCGGACCGGCGGCAAAGCCTTTCTCAAAATAGGGGCCGATCTCTACCGTGTAGTCGGCCTGAGCCTGCGCCGGAAAGCTGATGGCGTCTGTGTCGCCCAAAATGTAGAAATGGTGGAATGGGCCTTCGCTGGGCGTGACCCAAAAGGCGGCACGCTGGCTGAAGAAATAGTTATTAACCACTTGCGGAATTTGGCGGTCCTGGCTCCAGAACAGCGGGCCCGGACGGCCGCGGCGGGCCAGATTGGCGCTAAGCAGGGCGGTGGCATAGTCACCGGCCGGGGCGATGGTGAAGGCGCGGTAGCCCGTTAGGCTGTCGGCGTTCATGCCCCAGCCAAAGAGGCCGGTCTGGCTGTCTTCGTATTTGGCGAAGGCGACGGCCGTTTTGGACGCATCACTTCCACCTACGCGCTTGATGCCTTCGGTGGCCGTAACTGCGCCCAGAGCAAAAATCGGCACACCTTCGGGCGCGTCGGCCTTATCAAAAATGACGATGTCGCCGCTGTAGGCCAGCCAGGGAGCAGCCAGCAGCGCATTAGCGGGATCATTTTCATCTACCAGGATGGCGTGCTGCGGGGGTGCGCCAGCGTCTGTGAGCCTCGTGACCACGTCGCTGGCGGAGAGCGCCTGGCCACTGCTGCCGGCCGGGGCGGCGGCATTCGCCATCAGCAAGAAGGTGGCAGTTGAATAAGGACTCAGGCTGTCTGCGGGAACCGAATCGGGCAGCAGCAGCCCGTTTAACGGTTTTACCAGAGAGGCTGCCTGCAGTCCGGCCCGCCAGTTGTCGGCCGGATATAGAATAACCGTGTCCGGGGTAGTGGCGGGGTCGGTAGCCGGGTAAACAGCCTTGGCAATACGCGCCGCAATTGCGACCGTGTCGGCGCCGGTAAAGCGCATCGAGTTTTTGGTGTTGTAATGAATGCGCGGCTGGTCGTATCCGTGGGGCGGGCGCGTGCTGCGCCAGGGAGCGGCTATCATGCCGGCCAGCAGCAGAGCTGTCATCAAGACGGCAGCCGTTATCCCTAAAGGTTTGAGCCAGGGAATTGGTTTTCCTTCTGCCATAGGGTTTTTCCTTTCATAAGGCGTCACTGTCGTTATCTATAAATGCACCCGTTATCTATCGGCTAGAAAAAGAGGTGCAACAACATCACGCGCGAGTCATCAGAGGAGAGGTGCAGCGGGTCTACAGCTCAATCTTCACAGGTGAAAATTCAACATCTACGTCTTTGGCGTAGCGCCGGCCGTTTTTCTTATCGTGGCGGGGGAAGTCGGGGGCTTGAATATGGATTTCCAGGCGATAGTCGCCTGCCTCGGGTACATACCAGTTACGGCCGTAATGGTACAACCAGGGATGCCAGACATAGGGCTGGCGGTGGTAGCCCACGTCATTGTTTTGGCTATCGATCAGTCGGGCGTGGATGACGAGGTTGGGAACGAAACGGCCGTCTGCCGCATCTCGCACGCCTACCTCCACGTGGATGTTTTCTTTTTCCGGCGCACGCCAGACCAGCTCACCGTTTTCCAGGTGATACATGCCTTCGGCGCCTTCAACCGCATAACTTACCAGGTAGTCTCCCACTTGTTTCTCCTGGCCGTCATCGGCTACCTGGCTGACCATATGGTTGAGTGCTTTATTCAGCTCGCGGCCTTGTTCGCGGGCCAGGTCTAGTTCATCTTTTGTGGCTTCATCACTGGCTTGCATGGGGGGTATGGGGGGTTTGGTCTGGTTCATTTGCTCTATCTCCTTGCTGTTGCCGTTGTCCATTCAGGAGCAGGTCAGCATCATGTTGCGGTACTGTTCTGTACCGCAGGGGGTTGCTTTAACTCTTACTATAAAAGGGAGACGAGAAGGGTTCTATAGACCGGGGTATCTAGCAGGGACACATTTTCGTTACATTTTTCGGCTGCGAAGGAACTGGAGCACGGCCGTTTCTGGCTCGTTGAGACCTTCTACGGGGGCAGCGACGGCCGTGTCCTGGCACAGCGTGCCGGCCAGATGAGCTTCTATGACGGCCGGGTGAATGTAATACTCGCGGCAAACAGCCGGCGTGTTTCCCAGGGTTTCGGCCACCTGCTTCACCATTTCCACCACCTGTTTTTGCCGGGTCCCCGGCTCCTCGGCCGCCGGCATGTCGCGCAGAATAGACGCGGCCAGAACTGTCGCTCCCCAGGTGCGAAAGTCTTTGGCGGTGAAGTCATAATGGGTGTGTTCTCGCAGATACGTGTTGACGTCCGTAGACGAAAGCTGGCGCAGTTGATCGTCTTCATCCAGGTAAGTGAACAGCTCCTGACCGGGCAGTTCATGACAGCGGGCGACCTGCCGCGCCAGCCGCCGGTCTTGCACGTCGACTTCCTGCCGTTTGCCATGCTTGCCGGTAAATTCGATGCGAATGTGCGAACCGGAGAGAGTGAGATGCTTCTCTTGCAGGGTGGTGAGCCCATAACTGTGGTTGCGCTGGGCATACTCTTCGTTGCCAATGCGGATGAGCGTTTCTTCCAGCAGGCGGACGGCCACGGCCGTTACTTTTTCCCGCGTCAGTTTGTGCTGGCGGAGATCCGCATCGACCTGCTGGCGCAGAGCGGGCAGTGCTTCGCCAAACAGGATCATGCGGCTGAACTTCAGGGCGTTGCGCTCTACTTCCCAACGTGGATGATAAATGTACTGCTTGCGGCCTTTGGCATCGCGGCCGGTCGCCTGGATATGTCCCTGGGGGCTGATACAAATCCAGACGTCTGTCCAGGCCGGGGGAATAACCAGATTCTCAAAACGCTGACGTAGTTCCGGATCTTTGACGTGATGGCCTTCTGGGTCCAGGTAGGTAAAGCCGCGGCCCCACGGCCGTCGACAATAACCCGGTTCATCACCGCGTACATAGTGCAGGTCGGCCGCCTGCGCTACTGCTTCGGGATCGGGCCGCAAATCGACGTCCAGCGCCGGTCTGGCGGGTACATCTGTCGTGTTGTTGCTCATAAAAGGTAGTTGAGTTGCCGCAGCTTTGCCTGGGAGAGGCAAACCATTAGCGGGAAGTGGGAACGGCCGTTTTTCCGCCCCAGTCGTATCGCCAATAAAAATTTCCTCTCAGGTTACCCAGCCACAAAAAATACACAATATATCCCATCCTAACTGCAAGATACAGATAGGGCATAACTCCCGGTGCCGCCCGGGTCGGCACAGCACGTATACCTATTTTGTACCGGTTCATGGTTCCCCGGACACATGGACGGTTCGCCAGGCGCCTTTTATGATGAAAGGCAGTGGCAAAATTTGGCCACAAGTGACGAAGGATAGAACGATGGCCAGAACAATTGGACGCAAAACCTGGGCGCTCGCTGAAGGATATCTGCCCGGCTGGAGCAATGGGCCGGAACCGCAAATGGTGAGCCACGGCGCGGTTTGCCTGCTAAACGCGACAGATACCCCGGCGCATGTGGAATTGACAATTTATTACAGCGAACGCGAACCGGCCGGACCATACCGCATCACAGTTCCGGCTGAGCGTACGCGCCATGTGCGTTTTAACAATCTGGAAGACCCGGAGGAAATTCCGCGCGACACGGATTTTGCGACTGTCATTACCTCGGATGTGCCGATAGTGGTGCAGCATACGCGCCTGGACAGCCGCCAGGCCGAGAACGGGCTGATGACTACCATCGCTTATGGGGAGTGAGCCGGAGAAGGTGACAGATGGAAAAGGAACAACGAGCCAGGGAGAAAACGGCCGTAGAGAAAACGGCCGTAGGCAAAAAAGCGCTGGTCCTCGCCGGGGGCGGGGTGGCCGGTATTGCTTATGAACTGGGCGTGCTGCATGCGATAGATCGCACACTGCTGGATATGTCGGTGAACGACTTCGATATTTATGTGGGTACCAGCGCCGGGGCGACCGTCGCCGCCTTGCTGGCCAATGGGTTTACGCCGGGCAAAATACTGCAGGCCATACAGGGAGAACGAGAGACACGGCCGTTTCTGCGGCGTGACTTGTGGCACTTCGACATCGGCTCCTTTTGGCGGGCAGGCAGGCGCGCGCCCGGTCGGTTATGGAATGCCGGGCAGCGGTATTGGCGCGATCTGCGCGATGGCAATCTGTTTGGCACGCTGTGGGTGCTGCTGGATTTGCTCCCTGCCTCTCTGTACGACAGTGCCAATCTGGAAGCCTACGTGCGTGAACTCATCGTAACTCTGGGCGGCAGCAACAAATTTGAGGAACTGGAGAGAGACCTACACATCATCGCCACCCGGCTGGACACCGGGCAGCGCGCTGTTTTTAACCGCGACGGCCGTGTTCCCATTTCCCAGGCAATTGCGGCCTCTTCGGCCGTGCCCGGTTTGTACAAACCGGTGCGCCTCAATGGCATCGACTACCTGGATGGCGGCGTGCGCGGCAATGCCAGCATCGATCTGGCAGTGGAACAAGGCGCCACGCTGGTGGTGTGCGTCAATCCGATTGTGCCCTATGATGCCCATGAAGAAGCGGGCGATGATGAGGCGGCCGAAAAAGGTCTGCAAGAAAACGAGGTAAGTATGCAGGCGGTGTTGTCGCAGACGCTGCGCGCGCGGATTCACGCCACCCTGCATTACCACATCAAGCACTTGCGCGGCGTATACCCGGAGGTTGATTTTTACATGATCGAGCCGCCGCAAAACGACAAGAATATGTCGGCCCCTAATCTGATGCGTTTTAGCGACCGGCTGCAGATTGCCCGCCGCGCTTTTGAATCGGCGGTGTGGCAGTTGGCGGAGGATGAGGAAACGTGGCGAAGGATGTGGCGGCAGCATGATACGGCCGTCTGGCCGGGCCTGAATGCCGACGAATGCACGCAGGTCGCCAATGCCGCCGACCGCCAGGCCCTCTTATCGCATCTGCTAGACGGTGACTGGCCCCCGCCGGCAAAGCCTGCGCCGCACAATTCCCCTCAGACGCGGCTCCGTCAGGCTTTGGATACGCTGGATAAGGCGCTGGAAAAAAGCCGGCCCACCGCCGACGCTCCCTCTGTATAGGCTGCCCGCGGTGCGGATGTGCCCTTCTCTGTACCGTTTCTGTGCATCTAGGCACATGAAAAAGGAGCGCACCTTTTTTATACTGAAAGCAGATTTGCCTTGCGCGTTACAGCAAGCGCAACAGCAGACAGACTATTATAAGCTGTAATAAGATTTACTTGGAGGTAAAGTATGAACGACCAAACTTTAAAAGGACAATGGAAGCAGCTGAAGGGTGAAGTTCAGAAGCAGTGGGGCAAACTGACCGATGATGATATGGATGTCATTAACGGTGAGTACGACAAACTCGTCGGCCGTGTGCAGGAACGTTACGGCCGTACGCGTGAAGAAGCCAAACGTGAAGTAGATAAGTACTTTGATCGGCACCCGAGCCAGGAAAGCACCTACTAATCGATGCTAAGGGAGTGGCTACACTAACGGATTGAGATTTTTTAGAAGGGACCGAATGACCAGGCTAGCGGCCCTTCACCAATTCCCACTCCCCTGAAAGACGGCCGTTTCAGTTATCGCTGGAACGGCCGTTTTCTGTGCCTGCCCCTTTCCACGTCCCCAAAAACCCATTTTGCTTCTCACACAAACCATGCCTTGTGGCATCCGCCCGGTGGCCGTGAAGGCTAAGAGATAATCACCTATGACCAAATTTACCTGCGACGTCGACCAGCAAGGCCGTAGCTTTAACCATTTTTGGGAGCATACCATCGGCAGCGGGCATGCCCCGCTGGCTTTACGCGCCGACTGGCAGGCCCAGATGCGCCGCTGTCACGACGAATGTGGCATCCGGCACGTGCGCTTTCACGGTTTGTTGTCTGGCACGATGCAGGCGCTTTTCATTCACCAGGAAGAACCGCACTATTCTTTTTTGAACGTAGACCGCATTTATGATTTTTTGTTGGCGCTGGGTGTACGGCCGTTTGTTGAGCTTAGTTTTATGCCGGAAGCGCTGGCTTCTGGCAGCCAGACCGTCTTCAACTACGTCAACCACGTCAGTCCTCCCAAGGATTATGCCCAATGGGGCAAATTGATTCACAAGTTTGTCGCCCACTGCGTGGATCGTTACGGGCTGGAAGAGGTGCGGCGCTGGTATTTTGAAGTGTGGAACGAGCCGAACCTGGATTCCTTCTGGGCCGGCAGCCAGGCGGATTATTTTAACCTGTATCGCACGACGGTGGAGACGATTAAAGAAATCGACGCCGACCTGCGCGTAGGCGGCCCGGCCACCGCTAAAAACGAATGGATTCCCGAGTTTCTGAAATTTTGTGCCCGGAACAACCTGCCGGTGGATTTTGTCAGCACCCATCACTATCCCACCGATGCTTTTGGCGCTCCGGGTGACGATACGGAAACGCAGCTGGCCAAAAGCGAGCGCAGTGTGCTGCGCCACCAGGCGCAAACGGCCCGCGAACAGGCGGGCGACAAGCCGCTGTATTACACGGAGTGGAACAGTTCTTCCAATCCGCGGGATAAACGGCATGATCTGTCGTTTACGGCCGTTTTCGCCGTCAAAACCATTATGGAAGCGGTAGGGTTGGTAGATGCCTACAGCTTCTGGACGTTCAGCGATATTTTTGAAGAAAACTACATGCCCTCCCAGCCATATCACGGCGGATTTGGACTGCTCAATTTATACGGCATTCCCAAACCGGTGTACCGTGCCTACCAACTGCTGCATCGCCTGGGCGATGAACAACTGGACGTGCAGGGCCAACATCCTACGGTGGATGCCTGGGCCGTGCGCAAAAACGGCCGTATCGACCTTCTCCTGACCAATTTTGCCCTGCCGCAGCATCCCATCCAGACGGAAACCGTGGAACTGCGGCTGCAGCACGCGCCGTCGTTGACCAACGTCCACATGGCGCGTATCGACGAAGACCATGCCAATCCGCGCCGCGCCTGGCAGGCGATGGGCGCGCCGATGTATCTGGACGACGCCCAGGTCGCCGACCTGGAAGCGGCGTCGGAGTTTTGCTGGGAAGCGGTGACGGCCGTGGGCCAGGGCGATGAGCTGCTCGTCCGCCTGACGATTCCGCCGCAGGGATTAACGGCCGTAACCCTCAATTCTCCCAACCCCTAACAGTTTTGCCGCGAACAGCCGAGATTGACACTTGGCACAACATAGCTTCGTGGCAAAAGAAGAGGAACAAAAATGACCAACAAGAAACCAGAAGTTGTCGTGATAACCGGCGCGACGGCCGGCGTAGGGCGGGCTACGGTGCGGGCATTTGCCCGGCGCGGCGCCCACATTGGCCTGCTGGCGCGTGGGGAAGATGCCCTGGAAGCGACGAAAAAAGAAGTCGAGATTGCCGGCGGCAAAGCCCTCGTTTTGCCCACCGACGTCGCCGATCCGGAGCAGGTAGACGAAGCGGCCGCAGCCGTTGAAGATCAGCTTGGCCCCATCGACATCTGGATCAACAATGCCATGACCTCCGTATTTTCGCCTTTCAAGAAAATGACGGCGGCCGAATACCGGCGCGTGACCGAGGTCTGCTACCTGGGCTTTGTGTACGGCACGATGGCGGCGCTGCGTTACATGCTGCCGCGCGACCGCGGCATGATTGTGCAGGTGGGATCGACGCTGGCTTACCGGGGCATTCCTTTGCAATCTGCCTACTGCGGGGCCAAACACGCCATTCAGGGCTTTACCGAATCGGTGCGCACAGAACTGATGCACGATCGCAGCAACGTCCACATGACGATGGTGCAGATGCCCGCGTTGAACACGCCGCAGTTTGGCTGGGTCAAAAGCCGCCTGCCGCACAAGGCCCAGCCGGTGCCGCCCATCTACCAGCCGGAGGTGGCGGCGGAAGCTATCTTTTGGGCGGCCCATAATCGGCGGCGCGAAGTGTCGGTGACTTTTGATAACGCCTTGTTTTTGTGGGGCAATAAGTTTTTCCCCGGCCTGGGCGATTGGTATCTGGCGCGTACGGGTTACAAATCGCAGCAAACCGACGAGCCGCGTGACCCGGAACGGCCGTTTAATTTGTGGCAGCCGGTGGATGGCGACTTTGGCGCCCACGGCGCTTTTGATGCCCGCGCCAAGGAACGGAGCTGGTATCTGGAAATGAACAAATATGTCCGGCCAGTGGCGCTGGCCGGGGGGGCGCTGTTAGGCGTGGCGGCCCTGTTTGCCAAAAGCAGGTAAGTGGTCGAGTAGGTAAGGAGCAGCAGGATGACGTCTTTCCAGGAGACATTGCCCGATAATTTTGTACGACGCACGTTGGTGGTGGTGGGTGTGGTAACGGCCGTCGTCCTTCTTGTCATCCTTGCCTGGCAGATTTTAAGTGTATTGGTGCTGCTGTTTGCCGGGATTTTGTTTGGGGTATTCCTCACCGGTATTAGCGGCTGGATTCGTCAGCACACCCCGCTGTCGCATCACCTGGCGCTGGCCGCAACGCTACTTTTTCTGGTGGGGCTAACGGCCGTGGCTGTCGCTCTGGCCGCCCCCAACCTGGTCGATCAGAGCCAGCAGTTGAGCGGGAACGTCCAGCAGTCGTTAGACAACCTGGAAACCGTGCTGCTCAATCAGCCCTGGGCACAGCCCATACAGAATTTCCTGCCCGATTTTCGGCAAGTTAGCTCGTGGCCTGGCCAGCTTTTGAGCCGGGTTTCCGGGGTTTTTTCCCGGACTTTCGGCCTGTTTCTCAATGCCGTCGTGATCTTGTTCATCGGTTTATATCTGGCTTTTGAGCCGGACAAATACGTCAAT
The DNA here is from genome assembly GCA_020634395.1 of Ardenticatenaceae bacterium. Classification (GTDB taxonomy): domain Bacteria; phylum Chloroflexota; class Anaerolineae; order Promineifilales; family Promineifilaceae; genus Leptovillus. The sequence continues at coordinate 36,703 of JACKBU010000034.1, forward strand.
GGGTTCATTAAGCTGCTGCCCCAGGCCAGCCGCCGCCGGGCCGGGGTGGTACTGGATGAAGTGGCCTACACCCTGCGCTGGTGGCTGGTAGGCCGCTTCGCGTCGATGACGGTGATCGGCGTGCTGTCGGTTATTGGCCTTTTGCTGCTCGGTATTCCCCTGGCTTTTATTTTGGGCGTGGTGGCCGGACTGCTGACTTTTATTCCGATTATTGGCCCGGCCTTGGCGCTGATTCCCGCCACTTTAGTGGCTTTTACAGTTAGCCCACAGAAGGCGTTATACGTTTTCTTACTGTACATGGGCATTCAGGTATTGGAGAGCTACTTTATTACGCCCATCATTCAGCGAAAAGCGGTTGCCCTGCCGCCGGTGCTGCTGATTATGTCGCAGGTGGTGCTGGGGTTGTTTCTGGGGCTCACCGGGATCGCCGTGGCCGCGCCGTTTGCTGCCCTGCTGCTGGTATTGACAAAAATGCTGTACGTTCAGGACGTGCTGGGCGACGATTCTACAAAATTGTTGAAGGAGGATCCCCGGCCGCATTTTGCTGCGGCCACAAATCAGACGACTGCGGATGGCCGGAAAGAAAAGCAACACGCGGAACAGACGTAACGGCCGTTTCTATTAAAAAGGAGTTTTAGAATGACGAAACTTGGCTATGCTTTGTCCAGCGAAGAACATTCGCCCAATGACCTGGTCCGTTTTGCCCAACGGGCCGAAGAAGTGGGCTTTGAATTTGCGCTCATTTCCGACCATTATCATCCCTGGGTTAGCGCCCAGGGACAAAGCCCATTTGTGTGGAGTGTCATTGGCGGGATCGCGCAGGTGACGGAGCGGCTGGAATTGGGTACGGGAGTGACGTGTCCCATTATGCGGCTGCACCCGGCGATTATTGCTCAGGCGGCGGCTACGGCCTCGGTGATGATGAACGGCCGTTTCTTCCTGAGCGTGGGTACCGGCGAAAACCTCAACGAACACATTCTCGGTGAACACTGGCCGCCTCATCCCGTACGCCTGGAAATGATGGAAGAAGCCGTCGACATTATGCGCCAACTGTGGGAAGGCGAGAGCACCACTTACTACGGCGATTTTTTCACCGTCGAAGACGCCCAGATCTTTACCCTGCCCAACACCCCGCCCCAGGTCATGGTCGCCGGCAGCGGCTCCCACGCCATAGAAACCGCCGGACGCATCGGCGACGGGCTGGTGAGCCTGGCTCCCAAAGAAGATACCATCCAGGAATTCCGCGCCGCAGGCGGCGACAACAAGCCGTGTTATGGCCAGATCGCTGTTTGCTGGGCCGAGAGCGAGGCGGAAGGCAAAGAAATCGTCAGCAATATCTGGCCCAACAGTGGCATTACCGGCCAGCTTAACCAGGATTTACGCACCGTGAAGCACTTTGAGCAGGCTGTAAAAATGCTCAGCCCGGAGCAGCGCACAGAGCATTTTGTCTGCGGCCCAGATCCGCAAAAGCACATAGAACAAATCTACAAGTTCATAGACGCTGGCTATGACCACATCTACATCCACCAGATTGGCCACAATCAGGATGGATTCTTTCGCTTTTACCAGCAAGAAATTTTGCCCGAGTTTCGTTAGCAATGAAGCTGCCTTCCAAACTGCGGCATACCGTTGACTACGCCAGCACGATAGACATTGCCGAAGACAAAGACAGTAAAAAACGCATCCACCTGAATCTGGCCTTCCAGGATCTTTTTCTGCTGGTATTGGGCGGCCTGATTGTGGCCTTTGCTGTGGCCGTGTTTATTGCGCCGCATGATATTGCCCCCGGCGGTTCCAGCGGCGCAGCGATCATTCTGAACCAGTTTGTGCCCATTCCTATCGGCGTCTTGATGCTGATGTTCAATATTCCTTCGTTTCTGCTCGGTTACCGCAAGCTGGGTGGCAGTTCTTTTCTGATTCGGTCGGTTATTGGCACGGCCGTTTACAACGTGTCTGTGGATGTCATGGGCCGCTTTGTGCCGCCCGGCGGCCTGACACAAGAAATGCTGCTGAACGCCGTCTTTGGCGGCATCATCGGCGGCATCGGTGTAGGCCTGATTTACCGGGCGGGCGGAGTAGCCGGTGCGGGCGGCGTGGTAACGCGGCTGCTGCGGCAAAAGTTTTCCTGGCCGATCAGCACCCTGTCGCTTTTTACCAATGGAATCGTGGTGCTGGCAGCGGGTTTCGTTTTTGGCTGGGTAGCGGCCATGTATGCGGTGATCAGCTTTTTTGTATCGGGGGCGGCTTCCGACTTTATGCTGGAAGGTCCGGACGTGGTGCAGACAGCCATGATCATTACCGACTATCCGGACCGCATTAGCCGGGAGATAGCGGCGGAATTACAGCGCGGCATCACCCGCTGGGAGGTGCGCGGCCAGCGAGATGGGCATACGGCGCTCTACTGCACGGTTGGCCGCCCGGAGGTAAGCACGCTGAAAAATATTGTGGCGGCCGTGGATAAGGAAGCGTTTTTGATCATTGGGCGCGGGCACGAAGCGGTGGGTAAAGGCTTTAAAGCCCACCAGTGGCGCCCGCCGGTCGTCGAGCAGATTCAGAAAGCCGACGAG
>JACKBU010000035.1 GCA_020634395.1 Ardenticatenaceae bacterium
GTTTGAGGTGGCCGGCGGGAGTATCAGAATCCACGAACGGCCGTTACAGCGCAAAATCATGGAGCTCATCGGCTTCTCCTTCGAGGAAGCGATGGACCAGTTCGGCCACATGCTGGAAGCCTTTGAGTACGGCGCGCCGCCCCACGGCGGCATCGCCCCCGGCATCGACCGGCTGGTGGCCCTGATGGCCGGCGAACCCAACATCCGCGAAGTCATGGCCTTCCCCAAAACCGCCCAGGCCACCGACCTCATGTCCGACACCCCTTCGGAGGTAGCCCAGAAGCAGCTAGACGAACTGCAAATTGCTGTGGCGCCGCGCGACAAGCAGAAAAGCTAGAGCGAGAGCTAGAGATAGAGCAAAGGCCCGGCAGAGTGTGTTTGCCGGGCCTTTTTTGATGGAGACCCGGCATTAGAGAATAGAGACTGGAGACTTTCCATCCTCCAGTCTGCACCCTCTACTCGTCCGGCTTCAAGACCAGCGCGATGAGCCAGGCCAGGGCGACCAGCAGCACAGAGATGAGAAACGTCTCGGCCAAAACGGCGACGGTGACGTGGGTCAGGCCATCGACGATGGCTTGCTGGTAGGCCGGGTCCGTGAGGGGCAGATCGGGCAGGGTGATCTGGGTGCGCAGGACGTCGAAGCGGCGCAAGCCCCAGGCCGTCAGGCCGGACAGGCCCACGCTCATCCCCATCAGGCGCATGACGATAACCAGACTGGAAGCGATGCCGCGCTGGTCGTCGGGGGCGGCGTTGATCACGGCCGTGCCCACGGGCGCAATCACCAGCCCAAAACCTATTCCCAGCACCACCAACTGCCAGGCCATCTGCGCGTACGGGGTGTGGTCGCCAACGGCCGTGGCCTGCCAGCGGCCCATCCAATAAAAAGCCAGCGCGCACAACCACAACCCCACCAGTGTGACCAGCCGGTAGCGCCAGCGCTCCGTCAGGCGGCCGCCCACAAAGGAGAAAATCGCCATCGCCAGCGTCGTGCCGCTAAGCAGCCCGCCGCTGATCAGGGCCGCTTCCTCCACATCCACCGCCAGCACATTGACGATCAGCGGCACGTTGACCATAGCGATGATCAGCACGCTGCCTACCAGGAAGTTGATCGACACGGCCGGGCTGAAGTTGCGGCGGCGGAAGAGGGCAAGAGGGATGAGCGGGGGAGGAGATGTGGGGGTGTGGAGGTGAGCGGGTGTGGCGGTGAGGCGGGTTTCAATCCACAAAAAGAGGGCGAAGGCGCAGGCCGCGGCCAGGAAGTAAGGCCAGGCAGGGGCGGGCGGATTGGCATTCAGGTTGGCAAAACTGCCGGCGCTTTGCACGTCGCCGCTGTTAAGCAGGGCGATATTCAGGGCCAGCAGCGCGGCGGAGAGGGTGATGGTACCCCCCCAATCCAGACGTTCCCGGCGGGCCGGACGAGGCAGATCGGCCAGCGCCCACCAGGCCGCGGCGATGCCGATGAGCGCCAGCGGAATGTTCAGGTAGAACTGCCAGCGCCAGCTCAAAAAACGGATAAGCAGCGCGCCGTAGAGCGGTCCCCATACCCAGCCGGCGGTGTCGATGGCCCCCAGCGCGCCCAGCGCCGAGGCCCGTTTTTCGCGCGGGTAGACGTCGCCCAGCACGGCCATGCCCACCGGAACCATGGCGCCGCCGCCCACGGCCGTTAACACCCGTCCCGCCAGAAAACTGTTAAAACTGCCCGCCAGCGGAATCCAGATCGACCCGGCCAGGAACAGGACCAGCGCCCCCACGTACACCGCCCGTCGCCCAATCAAATCGCTCAGCCGCCCCACAAAGGGCATGACGACGACGTAGGCGATGAGGTAGACGTTGACGATCCAGGCCGCCTGATCCAGCCCGTCGGGCAGCGGAATGCCCAGGTCGAAGACGATCTGGCGCAGCATGGTGGAAACCACCGTCAGGTCGTCGGCAGCGACAAAGACGCCAAAAGCGATGACGGCAAGAATGGCGGCGGGGGAAGGTTTGCGGGGCATGGGAGAGGTGGTCAGGTAGTCAGGTGGTCGGGTGGTCGGGTGGTAGTGTGGCTTGACTACCAGACTACAGGACTACCAGACTAACCGACTACAAAAAGAAATCCTTCAACACGGCCGACAGATCGGCGACGAGGTGGTGCCAGGGTGTGTCTGGCTCGCGGATAAGGGTGAGGGAACGGCCGTTTATCGTCAAACGCGCAATACCTTCAATCATCGATAGAGCCTGGGCCAGCGGCGAGCCTTCCTCCATTTCTGCCAGCGACTCATACGTTTCAACAGAGCCATCGGTGAGAGAGAGATTGGTGGTCACAAAAAGGGAACGGCCGTCATCCCCAAATTCAGTTTCAATTTCAATGTACTCGGACATAATCTTCTTGTACCTATGCTGTTCCGATTAGACTGATGGGCAAATTATAACACCCGTTGTCTGAGACCGTCAGATTTTGACGGCCGTTACCCCAATTGCGAGGCAAAATTGGGCATGTTATAATCTGAGCATTATTGTAAAGTTGACGGCAGGTTGTAGTCTGCACCCCTGATAAAGAAATAGCGATGCTGAGCGAGAAGTAACGCGGCCGAAAAAGGTACAGGATGCCACTAGAGTTATGGGGAGCGGCAGGCACGACGGGCTTGTCGTGGCCTGACCACCCACTCGAATACCTTCTGCTGCTCTTATATGCCGGATTGTTGGCATATATCGTTTACGCCTACCGGGCGCACGTTTCCGAGTTCAACTCGCGCGAATGGGGCTTATTTGCCGGCCTATCGGTGATCGGCCTGCTGACCAGCCAGTTATTTCCGATTCCCCTTTCTTTTGAAAACCAGTTGGCCCCTGTGGCCGTGGCACAGAACCCCATGACGGTGCTGGCTCCGTTTACGGCCGTTCCCCTCCTCCTGGCCGCCGCCTCCCTCAATCCGTTGGCCGCGCTGGGCGTAGGCCTGGTAACCGGCCTGGGCACGGCGCTGGGCCAGACCCACCAGGTTTACGCGATTTTTCATGGCGGGTTTACGGCCGTGTTGGCCTACTTCCTCCTCCGCCAGAATTATCAAGGTCGATTGTTCCGCTGGCTGCGGCTGCCGGTTGTAGCCGGGCCTTTGAGCATGGCGGCTCTGGCCATCCCCATCGGCTTGGCGACGTTTGTAGAGGCGGTGGGCGTTGTGAGCACGCTGACGGCCGTTGACCTGGCCATTTCCACCGCCACCGCCAATCTGCTGCCCCTGCTGCTAGAAGGCGTGCTGGGCGGTGTCATCGTCATGTTGATTTTGTTGGGCGTGCCGCAGTTGGCGCCGCCGCCCCGGCCGCTCCGCCCCACCCCCTGGCAGCGCAGCCTGCGCAACCGGCTTTTGACCAACTTTGTTTTGTTTGTCGGGCTGGTGCTCATCCTGATGGTGTTTGTGGTCTACAACGTAGCGGTCAACGTTTCAACGCGGCTGGTGGTTAACCAGATGGCCCACGATGCCCAAACCGTCTCCAGCCAGATCCCCGACTTCCGCGCCAATCTGCAAAATTTGCTGGCCCTTTATAACGACGATGCCCAACTGCTGGTAGATGATTCGGCCGAATCGGAAAAGGTGCTGCAGCAGTTATTCCGCGTCAATCCGTTTTACCGGCGCATTCTGCTGGTAAACGCAGACCAGACCATTAGCGCTTTTTACCCGGAAGACGTAGACCAGGTGACATTGTCAGATCGCGAAAAGGTGGCCGTGGCGGCCGCCCTGCAAGGCAATCAGGCCGAAACAACGACCGCACCTTCGCCCAACGACGAGTATGTTTTGAGCTTTGTGGTGCCGGTGCTGTCGCCGACGGGCGAGCCGGGGGCGGCGCTGGTGGGTCGGGTGCCATCGCTGTCGCTGAACGACTTGATCATTGGGTTGAAGGGCACGGTGGGGCGCGGCGCCGGTTTTATTCTGGATGAGAATGAGCAGGTTGTGGCCCACGCCGACCCTAACCAACTGCTGCGCACCTGGCGGCTGCCGGATGAAATCGGCCGTGAAATTGTGACGAGCGAGACGGCGCCGGGCGTGGCCTACCAGGGCCGAGAAGGGCAGACGAATGCGCGCGAACTGGTTTATTTTATTCGCGGCGAAACCCATCCCTGGACGGTGGTCGTGACGGCGCCGTATGAATCGGTGCTGAATCTGGCGGTGGGTATCGGCGTGCCCCTGGCTCTGGCGATGGTGGTGATCACGGCCGTTTTCTACATCATCTTCGCCCTCATGGGCCGCGACATTACCCAACCCATCACCGAACTGGTCAACGCCTCCGAGACGTTGGCCGCGGGCGGCAACTGGCGTCCGGAAATCATCGAGCAGCGCGACGACGAGATTGGGCAGCTTACCAAAGCCTTTGCCCACATGCAGCGCTCCATCAAGCAGCGCCTCAATGAGCTTTCCCTGCTGCTGGGCGTCAGCCACGACGTTTCGGCCAGCATCGACATTACACAGGGGATGCCGGCCATTTTGCGCGGCGCGGTGCGCGGCTCCGGCGCCGCCGGGGCGCGGGCGGTGATCACCAGCCCCAGCGGCGGCCACCCAGTCACCTTTGGTGAAGGGGCCGCGGTGGAGGATATGGCCGTTTTAGACCGGCCGATCCGTAAAGCCTTGCGGCGCGCCTCGGAGCTGCTGCTGGAAACGCCACAGGAGATCCGCACGACGCTGCAGTTAGACGAAAAGGCCGACCTGCCGGTGGCGGCGCTGCTGGCGCTGCCGCTGTATGCCAAAGAACGCTTTCAGGGCGTGTTGTGGCTGGGCTACCGTTCGCCCCACGCCTTTGATTCGACGGAGCGCAGTTTGCTGAAGACGCTGGCCGGGCAGGCGGCGGTGCTGGTGGATAACGCCCGCCTGTATGCCACGGCGGAAAGCGGCCGCCGGCGGCTCTCGGCGGTGCTGGAAAGCACTTCGGATGCGGTTATTGTGACGGACCGGACGCAGCGGATTTTGTTGGTGAACCGGGCGACGGAGCAGCTTTTCCAGTTGAAGGCCAGCGAGGTAAACGGCCGTCCCGTGGCCGATGTGATCCCGGTGCAGTCTCTGGTCGACGCCCTGACCAACCAGTTCGATCAGCAGCCCAGCCGCGAAATCCCGCTGGAAGACGGCCGTGTCTTTTACACCAGTACCTCCACCATCATCGGCAACGACGGCCAGGTGATGGGGCGGGTGGCCGTCCTCCACGACATCAGCCATCTCAAAGAAATCGACGCCATGAAGTCCGATTTTGTCAGCACTGTCTCCCACGATTTGCGCAGCCCGCTCACCTTCATGCGCGGCTACGCCACCATGCTGCCCATGGTGGGCGAACTGAACGACAAACAGCAGGATTACGTGGATAAGATCATGGGCGGCATCGACCAGATGGCCAAGCTGGTGAACGATTTACTCGACCTGGGGCGGATTGAGTCAGGCGTTAAGCTGCGCAACCAAACCATCGAGGTGGAGCCGCTGCTGGCCGACCTGGCGACCGAGTACTGGCAGCACGCCCATCTGAACGGCATCAAGCTGGAAGTGGGCGTGGAGCCAAAAGAGCTGGTGCTGGTCGCCGACAAGCCGCTGCTGCGGCAGGCGCTGACCAATCTCCTGACCAACGCCATCAAATACGCACCGGACAGCGGCGACATGAAGTTGTGCGCCGAGCGGGTGAACAACGAAGTGGTTTTCAGCGTGGCCGATCATGGTCCCGGCATTCCAGAGCAGGACCAGATGCGCCTGTTTGAGCGCTTTTACCGGGTGAAAGAACGGGGTACGGAAAAAGTGAAAGGGTCCGGTTTGGGGCTGGCAATTGTTAAATCGATTGCCGAACGGCACGGCGGCCGGGCCTGGTGCCAGAGTAAGCGGGGGCAGGGCAGCACATTCTACATTGCCATTCCCATCAATTTAAACGGTTACGAAGAATAATCCAGACTAGCGGCACGGCATTTTCGCGCTGATGAACGGTGTTTCCACGTTGATGAACGGTGTTTCCACGCGGGATGGGGTGGTTTTAGCCGATGGGGGTTAGTGAATCGATGATGATTTGCAGTTCGGGGGGCAGCTCGGCGGCGATGGTGAGTTCGGCATTGTCAGACGGCCGTCTAAACGTCAGTTCGGCGGCGTGCAGGAAGTGACGGCGCAGGTCGGCGAAGGATTTTTTGCGACGGCCGTAAATGTGGTCGCACACAATCGGGTAGCCCACGTAGGCCAGGTGCACACGAATCTGGTGCGTGCGGCCCGTCAGCGGGGCGCAGGCCACCAGCGTAAAATTGTCATAGCGGGTGACGGTTTCATAGCGCGTGCGGGCGCGGCGCGACATGGCCGAGACGTTGGGTGGGATGACGGCCATCTTCTTACGGTTGTTGGGATCGCGGCCAATGGGCGCATCGATCAGCGCCGCTGGCGGCTGGATCTGTCCTTCCACCAGCGCCAGGTATCTTTTGCCGATGGTGCGCTTCTTAAACTGGTCCTGCATAAACCAGAGGGCGCGGTCGTTGCGGGCGATGATGAGCAGGCCGGAGGTGTGTTTATCCAGCCGGTGGACAATGCCCGGCCGCCGCTCGCCGCCAATGCCTTCTAGATCGGGATAGTGGTAAAGGATGGCGTTGACCAGTGTGCCCTGCTCGTTGGGCTGCGAGGGATGGGTGACCATGCCCGCCGGTTTGTTGACGACCAGAATGTCTTCGTCTTCGTAGCGGACGTCCAGGGGGATGTCTTCGGCTACCAGGCCGGTTTCTACCACGGGCGGGATGACGGCCGTAATCCGTTCGCCGCCGTTCAGGCGCAGGCTGGCTTTGGTGGTGATACGGCCGTTGAGGGTGACCCGTTTTTCCTGGATGAGCCGCTGCCACTGCATGCGCGAATAGTCGGGAACGGCCGTGGCCAGGGCGTGGTCCAGCCGGTCGCCGCGCGCGTTGTCCAGCGTCACCTCAATAATTTGTTCAGAGTGGGAATCGAGGCTCGTCGTCATGGGAGGTTTATTCGTCGTCAGATGGGGTGCGGGATTCCGCCCGCGATTCTACCCACATCAACCAGGCCAGGGCCAGAGCGCCAACGACAACGGCCGTGTCGGCCACGTTAAAAATTGGCCAGGGACCAAAATCAAGAAAGTCGGTCACGTGCCCCAGCCGCACCCTGTCGATCAGGTTGCCCAAGGCGCCGCCCAGCAGCAGCCCCAGCACAATGCGCAGGCCGATGTTGCCGGCCGGCAGCGTGTAGTTGTACAAGAGAATGAGCACCGTCACCACACAGGCTACGATGGCAAAGAGCACGCTGCCCCCGGCAAACAGGCCAAAGGCAATGCCCGTGTTGCCCGTGTGGGTGATCTGGAAAACAGGCGCCAGCCAGGGAATGGGCGCCCAACTGGTGTTGTAGGGAATGTTAGCCTCGATCAGATATTTGCTGCCCTGATCGAGCAGGATGACCAGCGCGGCGACCAGCAGCGGTAAAAAGCGTTGTGCCCAGGTGGCCTTGCGCTCGCCGTGCTCGGCTGTCTGGGCGGCCGGGCCGGATGAGGTGGTCTGTTTGAGTTCTGTCATGATGCGATAGATACCCTTTGTTGCGGATAATGCGGAGCGCATTGTACCAGTTTTGTCTGGGCGGCGGTAACGGGCGACGGCCGTTTCACATTCTTTGCTCACCCGTCGCTTGCTTGGCGGGCGAGCAGCACCGTGACGCGACTGCGCGGCCGCTCCACGCGCACAAATTGCACGGTAAATCCGGCATCCTGAAAGCGCGGTAGATACTGCTGCCAAATGGCCGTTTCCTGCTCGTCATCCACCTCTCCGGCCGTGTAGCGCTGCCCGGTAACGGCAAACAGCCACTCGATGAGACGCTGGAGCAGCCCGCGCCCCCTCAGCCGCCCTTCTGGCACAACGACCAGACGGCCGTCGGGGCGCAGCACGCGGGCTACGGCCGTCAGCGCCGCCGGATCGATGATGTATTCGGTGGGGAAGGTGGCCAGGACGGTATCGAAAACGGCCGTGCCAAATGGCAAATCCTGCACCTTGCCCCGCACCAGCGGCACGGTGCGCTGTGTGCGCCGCTGCGCCCGCCGCCCCATAAACGGCGACAGGTCCAGTCCCACCGCTTGAAAGCGCGCGTTTTGCAGCGCCAGCAGCATGTGGCCGGGGCCGTGACCAATCTCCAATACGTCGCGGCCGGCCACAAATGGCAGCGCCGCCTGCTGCCACTCCCGCCACTCGCCCAGCGATACCAGCCAGCTTACCACGTCATAGGTCCAGGCCAGTTCGTTGTACAACAGCCGGAACCCAAATCGCAGCAGTTTTTGCCAGAAGTGTTTGAGACTCATCACCGGCCCATTGTATACTACGCGCTGTGAATGGCGATTTTTGGTCTTTAGAATCGGGCAGGTAGCCGGTGGCACGCAGCGTGTCCGGGTGATCAGAAGGTGTAGTTTGGAGATACGTAGTGGCAATTGGCACGTTGGGTGAAAAGTCGCTGCACGCGGCGCTGAAGGAGTGGGTGGCCCAGCCCGGCGACCAGTTCGAGGTGACTGTCGAAGGATTTGTCATCGACGTGGTGCGGGGCGAGGAGCTGCTGGAGATCCAGACGCGCCATCTGTATGCCATGAAGCGCAAGCTGGCGCGCCTGCTGCCACACCATCCCATGCGGATTTTGCATCCGATTGCCGGCGATAAGTGGATTGTACGGGAAACGGCCGTGGGCCAGCCCATCAGCCGCCGCCAATCACCCAAACACGGCCGTCCCGGCGATGCCTTTCAGGAATTGGTGCGCCTGACCGACTGGCTGCTGCATCCCAACCTGACCATCGAACTGATTTTTACCCAGGAAGAAGAAATCTGGCGCGATGACGGGCAGGGAAGCTGGCGGCGCAAAGGCTGGAGCCTGTATGACAAACGCCTCCTGGCCGTAACCGACCGGCTGTCGCTGGCCGACCGGTCGGATTTTCTGGAACTGCTGCCGCCGGGTTTACCGGACTCGTTTACCAACCGCCAGTTGGCGGCGGCGCTGTCCTGCCGCCCGGCCCTGGCCCAGAAGATCACCTATACTCTGCGCCACATCCAGGCGCTGGCGGTGGTGGGCAAAGACGGCCGTAGCCATCTATATGCCATCCAGCCCCAGGATTAACGGCCGTACTGTCTGCTGTTCTCTCCCCTACCCGTAAACCTATCCCGATATATATCTCAGCTATATACCCTGACACATAGAGTTTTACCCTGCTCTTCTTTATAGTGGGATAGTAAATTTGAGTTTACTGGAGGTAAAACCGTACCAATGACATTGAACACCGATGTAAAAGTAGATGTAAATCAGGAACTAGATTTTGTAAATATTGGTATCACGACGGACAACCGTCAGCACATTGTTGAAGAGCTTAACAATTTATTGGCCGATGAGCATATGCTCTATACCAAAACGCGGAATTTTCACTGGAATGTGACAGGCCCGATGTTCGCCAGCCTGCACCTACTGTTTGAAGAACAGTACAACAGCTTGCAGGAAACAGCCGATGAAATCGCCGAGCGCGTCCGCATGTTGGGCGGCGAAGCGATTGGTACACTGACGCTGTTTCTGGAAAGGACTCGTTTACCGGAATCGCCACTTGATCAGCCAAATGCCCGCACCATGGTTGGGCGGCTGCTGGAAGATCATGAAAGCGTAATTAATCAACTGCGGCAAGATATCGACGTCTGCACGAATAGATTGGATGACGTAGGTACGGCCGATTTGTTAACCGGCGTGATGCGTATGCATGAGAAGATAGCCTGGATGCTCCGGGCGCACTTGCAGGGCGAAGCGTGGTAGTGGGTGGATGACAGGGTGGCTGGGATAAACGGCCGTCATTCCTCTGCTTCGTTACTCTTGATAAATGGTAGATGCGCGGCCGCATCCTCGCGGTTGTTGACATTCAACTTCCGCAAGATGTTGTGAACGTGATTCTTCACAGTGCCGACCTCAATATACAGGCGTTCGGCAATCTCCTGATTGCTGAGTCCAGAATCAATCAGTTCCAACACTTCCAATTCACGCGGCGTCAGCGCTTCATAGGCAGAGGGGTGTAAGTTTACTTTCGAAGAAAGCTGCGCCAGTTCCGTTATCTGCTCCATAAACGCCGCCGCAATATCTGGCGAGATCAACGCCTTCCCTTCGTGGGCGGCGCGAATGTTCTCAAAGAGACGATCGACAGCCACTTCTTGCAGCACATAACCAGCTGCCCCCGCCATCACATACTGCAAGATCAGCGCCTTGGACTTGGGCACGCCAAACACCAGCACCTTAATTTCCGGATGTTCTTGGGTCAGAGACTGGGTTAAGGTTAAAGCGCCATTGTCCGGCAAAGTGGCAGAGACCAAGACAATGTTACAGGCACTTTCTTCGATAATTCTTATCGCCTCCGCCTGATTGTCGGTCTGGCCAACGACCCGGATGTCTGGCTCTTCGTGCAAACTGGTAGCGATCAGGCTGGCGATTAAGCGGGTTTGGTGAACAATCACGACACGTATCATGCAAAAATTATAACGTAAACAATTATGAGGAGAAATAATTGCATGATTTCTAATGGACAACCCAGCAACGAGTTCCCCGCCCCTTTGCCTTCGGCGGAAAAAGGGCGAGGGAGTATTGCAGGCAAAGTAGTTTTGATCATTGGCGGCGTCGGCGACATGGGGCGCACACTGGCCGCTGAATTGGCTGAGCAAGGCGCTCACGTCGCTCTGGTGTACAGACGCCAGGCGGCGGAAGAGGCCCACGCCACCAAACGGCAGGTAGAAGCGCATCAACGGGAATGTTTGTTAATTCCGGCTACGCCGGAAGACGACAAGCGGAAGTTTGCCCGGCGTGTGGTTAAACACGTGGTCGATACGCTTGGCCGCCTGGATATATTTATTGATTATTCCTCCGCTGCCGACAATGGTGAACCTCACGCCACAAACGGAGACGAGGCGTCGGGCAGCCGGGACGTTTTTCCCGGCATTGGCATGTTGGTGGCGGCTATGAATCAGATTGCTGAACAGACGTAAGTTGAGTCGGAGGCCATCTGTTTTGACAAATGGACCGACACGGAAGGTAACGATGTTAATACTAGGTAAAGAATTGATTGGAAACCCGATTGTTAGTTTGGAAAACGGCCGTATCCTCGGCCACGTGAAGGATGTCTACGTGGACAAACCTTTGCAGATGATCGAGGGGTTGTATTTGGGCAGCGATGGCATCTTCAGCCGCGAAGCCCACTTTATTAGCCGTGACGAAATTGACAAGATTGGCGAAGATACGGTCCTCGTTTCCTCGTCGGACTGTGTGCAAAAAGGTGAAGAATCGCCGCTGTGGCTGCGCCGCGAGGACTTGAAAGGGCGCGAAGTGGATACCCCTGGCGGCACGCGCATCGGAGATGTGGACGACATTATCATCGACGAGAGCGGCACGGTGGTAGGGGTGGCCTTGGGCCGCGTCTACGTGAAAGGGCCGGTGGCGCGGAATCGGGCGATTAAGCGCACGGCCGTTCTGGACACCGGCGAGGGAGACGGCGCCATGACGATTGAACTGGCCCAGGCCGAAAATCAGGAAATGGGCGTCATCGAATCCTCGCTTTTCTCCAGCCGCGAGGTGACCGCACCTACCGGCGAAGACAAAAGCCCGTACACAACGCCTGCCCCGGAAGACAGCGGCGTGGAACACGACGCCCCGGAAGAACCGTACAAAAGCCCGTATGTGAGCGGCGAACCTGAGGAGCGTTCCGCTTCCGATGATGGCTTTAAAAGCCCGCACGCGACCCCGGATCGCACGGAAAGCCGGGAACACGATGAGTACAAAAGCCCGTATGCGACTCCCGAGTCGAGCACCGAGTAATGGTTGATGGCTCACAAGTGAAAATTATTGGCGTTGTCGGTGAGACGGCCGTATGTCGCCGTCTCACCACAACCTTACAAGATCAATATGGCATACGCACGATCGATGTGACAGATACGGCCCGTGAATACGCCGCCGAAGAAGCCAGGCCTGATCCGCCGCAGCAGATTTCCGCACCCACCGGCAGCCATGCGCCCGCCAAGAGATTGGCGCAGCATGGCCCAGAGTATTTTGTAGAGCAGGTGGTGCGGGTGATTGAGGAAGATCATGGTGACTGGCCCGTTATTTGTCTGACTACACCGATGAGCGGCGCGATGGTGCAGGCTTTAAGAGCACAGTTTGGCTCAGACCTGATCGTGGTAGCTGTGCAGCAGAAAGAAGAAGAAACGGCCGTTTCCCCCTCAACCAACGCCCCAACTCCAACACCACCACGCGCCGCCGAGCTTGCCGACGTTCACTTCACGCTTATCGGTGGCGCGGCAAACCTCAAGGCGCAAATTGAACGGCTCTTAATCCCACGATTACCCCATAAGGAGATGAATAAACCATGAGCAATAAGACAATGACTTTTACAGCGCGAAGTCAGGACAATCCAGAAAAGATGGCCACCTTTACGCTGCAAAATGGCAGCATTTCCATGCAGTTGGCCGACGCGCTGGTTAGCCAGGTGAAGCAAGCCTTCAACGTCCTGGATGACGATGGCGATAAGAAGACACTGCAAAAGTGGCTGGAGACCAACGATATGTCTGCCCAGCCAGAGACGGAACCGATTCCCGTACAAGATTTTGAAGCCAATTTGGAAGATGATTCTTTTCAAACGATTGCCTGGCTGCGGGAAGGCGGTTTGCGTCTGGCGCCAGTTATGTTAAACTGGCATCATGTAGATAATCCAACCGGCGCTGAGGCGTTTGTCGAAGAACTGCAAAAACGCCAGAAAACAGCGAGCAAACACCGTAAGTTCCCCAGCATTTTTGATCATTGGATTGCCTGGTTTGTGGCTGCAGCCGTGCTAATTGCTTTGCCTGTGGTATTTATTCGCCGATGGCAGGCAAAGGCTTAGGCTCATGAATGCCGAGCAAGTAGATACCAGACAGTTTCCTTCCCAATCCCAGGACGCTCAATTTCGCCAGGTGTTAGAAAAGGAACGCAGACGGCTTTTGCAGCGCAGTGGGGAAGACGGCGACGGCCGTGCCCTCGGACGCAACCCGGATCGCACCGATCTGGCCCAGGCATACGCCAGCCGCGAACGTGATCTCACCCTCAGCACGCTGGAGCAAGAGCAGCTAGAGCAAATAGAAGCAGCGCTACAGCGGTTGGATGACGGCACTTACGGCCGTTGCGCCCGGTGCGGGCAGTCCATCAACCCAGAACGGTTAGAAGTGCTGCCTTATGCCACCTTGTGCATTACCTGCCAGCGCCAACAAGAGCAGGTATGACACATTGTCTATCATTTAGTTTATTCGGCTACGGGTATGGTTCTTGGCTAACCATGCCCACCTACCCGAGGAAAACAACCGCTTTTGCGCGCCCATAAGGCGATACTGTCAGATGATGGTTCGTTTTCAAGGAGACACATGCTTCAATTAGAAACAGAGAATAATGAACAACAGGCTGCTCCCACGCCTGAACCGAAAAACGGCAACGGCCGTACCCCCGACACCCCCAACAACCCATCCGCTTCCAAACCTTCCTGGATCGATTTGCTCGCCGAATATGAATATCCGCGCCCCCGCCAGGGCGAAATTATAAATGGCGAGATCATCCGCATCGAGGAAGATGTCATGTTTATCAACGTCGGCGCCAAACGGGATGCCATTGTGCCCCACGACGAACTGGCCGACCTGGACGAAGCTCTGCTCAATGAACTTTCCCGCGGCGATACGGTGCCCGTCTACGTGCTTCGTACGCCGGTAGGCAACGAAGAACTTCTGGTATCCCTGGAAAAAGGGCTGCAGCAGCTGGACTGGGACCGCGCCGAAAGACTGCTAGAAACGGATGAAACGGTAGACTGCCAGGTGGTTGGCCACAACAAGGGCGGGCTGCTGGTACAGTTTGGCCGGCTGCGTGGGTTTGTGCCCAATTCGCACGAACCAGATCTAAAGCGCATTCACGACAATAAGAAACGGATGACTGCCCGGCAGAAAAAGGTGGGCGATATCCTCTCCTTGAAGGTGGTAGAAATTGATCGCTCCCGCGAGCGGCTTATCATGAGCGCCACCGCCGCCGAAAAAGAACAGCGCCTGCAGCAGCTGCAAGCTCTGAACGTGGGGGATACTGTCAGCGGCGAGGTCGTCAACCTGACGCCTTATGGTGCTTTTATCGACCTGGGTCACGTTTCGGGCCTGCTGCACATCTCCAAAATTAGCTGGGAAAACATCGATCATCCCTCCGATGCCTTGCAGGTTGGAGATGAGGTGCAGGTACGCATCGATAAGGTAGACGTGGATCGTGAGCGTATCAGTCTGAACCGTAAAGCGCTGTTACCTGGTCCCTGGGAGCAGTTTGCCGAGCAACACGAAGAGGGCGAATTGGTGGAAGGTGTGGTAACGGCCGTTACCGACTTTGGCGCCTTTGTCCTGGTGGCCGATAACGTCGAAGGGCTGGTGCACATCAGCGAAATAGACAATCAGTACCTGGAAAATCCCGAAAACGTCGTCCAGCCGGGCGACACCGTGCTGACCCGCATCCTCAGCATCGAGCTGGATCGCGAACGGCTGGGCTTGAGCATGCGTCGAGTCTCGGCCAACGAGGAAGTGGAGTGGATGTTGGAACACCGGCGGCAGGAAGCGGTGCCTGCCGTGACGGATGAAGCGCCTGAGGCGGAACCACAGGCAGAGGCAGCAGAACAGGTGGAAGAGGTGGAGGAAACGGAAACGGCCGTGGCTCCACCCACCGAGCTCCAGGCCGAGGAGGAGTAAACTGCCTTAAACCGTAATCGGATGTGCTTGATGAGCTTAAAGACATTGGAGAACGTTTAAAAATGAAATTTAAAGAATGGCTGCTGAAACAAAAAGAACGCAAGGACAGCGTTGGCACACTGGCGCGCGCCCTGGCCGACGTGGACCCGCGCAAATTTGGCCGTGACAGCCGCCGTCGAAAACCAGATGAACATCGCCGCTGGGCCAGAATTGTCACACGGTATGGCACGATGGCCCACGTCCAGGCCTTCAATCAGGCCTGGCGCGAGTTCAGCAAAACGCAGGCCAGCCGGGAAAAAACAGCCTGACGAATTTCTAAGTCTCGTTTCTGCCGCGTCAGAACGAGACTTTATTCGGCTGTCTTCCCTGTTCCGACGCCTGTTTTATCTCCATACTCCTGTTCAAAGTCCTCCTGTGCCTGCTGGAGGGCTTGCTCCATGCCTGCCCAGGTTTCTTCCATCCCCTCACTTAAACTATCCCAGTCCGCTTCGCCAGCCGAACCTAAAGCCTGTGTCCGTGACTGATAGGCTCGCAGCCGCGCCCTAAGCGCTTCAATCTGATCCCAGAAGGAGCGCGGAAGGGTTTTTTCGGCCGCATGCGCGCGTTCCTCCAGAGACAGGAAGTCGTTTTCCCAGGTTTCAATCTTCTGCTGCAGGCTGTCTGTATAAGCCTCGCGTTCTTGCGGAGAAGTGGGTATCGTCGTCATGTTTGCCTCCTTTTGCATTTCTACGCTTCTTTCCTCTTACTATGGGCTGCTTTCGGTTTAATCTCAATAGATAGGGAGATACAGAGCGGTCATATGTGTGGTTATGGGAGTAAATGTACCAGGAGTTATACCGGGGTTACATACCTGTATCTATTCCCCCACACGGCCGTCTCCCCTAGACTGCATCATGAATCTGAAATGTCGCTGAACCCTGCCGGGGTTCAGAAAGGAGTAAATCATGACGAGTCATAAACTGAGAAAACTGATCCTTCTGCTGACGGTTGCTGTGCTGGCGATGGCCGGCCTGACCTTCTTTTTAGGTGGATACAGCCAGACGGCCGTTGCCCAAACCGACGAGCAGCCGTCTCAGAGTTCGGCGCAGCGCACGCTGACGGTCAGCGGGCAGGGGCAGGTGATGGTCCAGCCGGACATGGCGACGGTGAACCTGGGTGTAGAAACGGAAGCGGACACCGCCGTTGACGCCCTCGACCAGAACAACGAACAAATGCAGCAGGTCATCAGCACCACCCTGGACGCCGACATCGCCGAAGCCGACATTCAAACGCAGGGCCTGAGCCTGAATCCCGTTTACAACCAGCCGACCAACGGCGGCAGCGCTGAACTGACCGGCTACCGTGCCCGCAACGTGGTGCAAATTACAGTACGCGACCTGGACAACCTGGGCACATTACTGGATGACATCGTGAGCGCTGGCGGTAACACCATTGAAGGCATCCAGTTCCAGGTAAGTGACCGCGCCGACCAGGAGGCCAACGCCCGTACGGCAGCGATGGAAAATGCGCGCCAGAAGGCCACGCAGCTGGCCGACCTGGCGGACGCAGATTTAGGCCCCATCATAACCATCAACGAAACCGGCTTTTCTGCCCCCACACCCTATTCTGCCAACCTGGCAGCAGCCGAATCTGTGGCTGTGCCCGTGCAGGCCGGTACACAAACCATCAACTACTCCCTTAACGTGACCTGGGAGCTGCAATAGCCGCTAAACCGCGGCTTTGAACCACAGCAGCAAGGAGCAAAACGCCTATGTTACAAAGTGTAAAAGAATTGCGCGGCTACTCGATCCAGGCCACGGACGGTGAAATCGGTAAGGTAGACGATGTTTACTTTGATGATATTCCCTGGGTGGTGCGGTATCTGGTGGTAAAGACCGGCGGCTGGTTATCAGGACGAAAAGTGCTGCTTTCTCAGGTAGTGCTGCAGCACCCTGATGCCCAGGGCCGGCATCTGCCAGTTTCGCTGACCAAAGAGGAAGTAAAAGACAGCCCTGACATTGACACAGATATGCCAGTTTATCGTCAGCATGAGGTGGAACTGCATGATTATTATGGTTGGGCGCCTTACTGGGGCAACCTGACCAGTCCGGCAAATGTGGTGCCGCCGATCCCGGTACCTTTTCAGCCAACCCGGGAAGGGACCGTGGCGCCGCCGCCAGCCGTCGATGCCGGTATGCACCGCCAAACGCCGGCGCCGCAAAAGACGGAAGTGCCGGCAGCGCAGCGCGATCAGCATTTGCGCAGCATGAACGAAGTGAGCGGCTATCACATCCGTGCCCGCGACGGCGACCTTGGCCACGTGGAGACGTTTATAGTAGAGGATAAGAATTGGGCGGTTATCTACCTGGTGGCCGATACGGGTAACTGGCTGCCGGGCAAGAAGGTGTTGCTGTCCGTGGACTGGGTAAAATCGATCGACTGGTCGGAACGCGACGTGGAGGTCGATCTGTTACAGAAGAACATCAAGGACAGCCCGGAGTACGATCCAGACGCGCCGCTCAATCGCGCCTACGAAACGGCCCTGCACGAGCATTACGGCCGTTCACCCTACTGGGAGTCTGGTGACACCTAATCTAACACGCTGCTGGCTTACACTCCCAGCGCAAACATTGCCACTACCGGCGCGTGATCGGGCGCTGTGGCCGTGTCCCGGACGGTGGGATTATCACCGACAGAAGGTAGCTGGCTGGTAAAGTCGATCAGGCTGTCCACGAGGGGCAGCCTGCGCTTATTGTTGGCTTCCACCGGGAAAAATTCCTCAGAGGCAAAAATCTGGTCCAGCAGCTCCGGACGGCCGTTCGTGATCCGCGAATACCGGCGCGCTTCCGGAATCAATGGAGCCAGGTTAAACAGCCGCACATCATCCCCCTTGTCCGGGCGGTTAAAACCCACCGTGCCAATCTCGCTGCCCGACGGGCCAGTAAGCAGCAGCGAGGTTTGCGCGTCTGGTACGTCGTTAAAATCCCCCATCAGCAGGAGAGGCGTCTGGTCATTGCCGGACAGCAGCGTGTTGGCCTGCAGCCGCAGCGTCACCGCCTCGGCCATACGGCGCATCAGGGCGATGCCGGCCACCTGCGCCCGTTCCGTTTCGTCGCGGGGAGTAAAGCTGCTGCCTCCCACTCGCGGATAAGACAAAAGCTTCGATTTTAAGTGGGCTGTGATCAGGTGAAACGGCCGTCCATTTTTCGTCACACGAATCCACAAGGCGCCGCGGCCCATGCGGCGCACCGGCAGCGAATCGCCCGTGGGGGTGATGTTGTGAATATCCAGCGCCGGCCCACTGGGGAAGTCCACAATGTCGGCCTGGCCGCTGACGGGTATTTGCGACAAAAAGGCTACGCGGATGCCACGGCCGTCGGGGAACGCTGAAACCACGCAGCGCGGAAATGTACCGCCCAAAGCCTCCTGCAAATCTTGCAGCGGTTCCAGGCCGCCGGTTTCCTGCAAGGCGATAACGTCCGGGTTTTGTTGGTTAATGACATCGGCCAGCAAAGCCAGTTTTTGCTGGTATCTGTCCACTTCTGCCTGCGGCGCGTTCAGCGCCGGGCGGAAAAAGTTTTCCACGTTCCAGGTCATCACTTTTAAAGTTGTCATTTTGCCTCTTTTGCTTTTGTTGATGGTGCACGGCCGTATCCCCAAATAGAAACGGCCGTTGCTCCTCTGCATTGTACTCGATTTGTGCACCTCCGGATCCGGTAGTTTGGGCCAAATTTGCTGGCAGGGAGCACGCAGGCAGAAAAGCTGTGGCGGAGGATTGGCACGGCCGTTTAGCCGTGACTATCCTCATTAATTTGACATTCCACGGAACGTGGCATATTATCGGTTTGCTGTAATTTTGTAAGTTCTGACTATGTTGCATTCTAGCGCCGCCCAGACTCACAAGTTAGGGCGGCGTTTTTGTGCGCACAGAACCGGCAGGTTACGGCAAATTTTTAGCAGATTTAGCATGATAGGAGTTTCACAAAAATGAGTGACCAACGTTTTACCGGGACCGTCAAATGGTTCAGCGATCAAAAAGGATATGGGTTTATCTCCCGCGATGGCGGCCGAGATATCTTTGTGCATCATTCCGCCATCGAGTCGGAAGGTTTCCGGACCCTGGCTGAAGGCCAGGCGGTTGAATTTGCCATTGAAGAAGGACCGCGCGGTCCCTCTGCAACGCAGGTGCGCGCGCTGTAACTCGCATCTCAAATTGGTAAACTGAAAAAGGTTGGCCTGTCGGCCAGCCTTTTTTTTTGAGCCGACGTTGTTTCGTGGGGAAATAGGCAGATGCACGGCCCCGAACTCTGATAAAATTGCCGGCTGGAAGTGACAAATCAAAAGTTTGTTTGAGAGAAGGAGCTTTGGTAAGTTTTGATGAATCCTATGCGTTTGACTTTAATTCTTTTTGTCCTGGTTGTGGGTCTGGCGGCCTGTACAGCCCCACCGGACGTCGTCGAGGTAACACGGATTGTTAATAATGACGTGCCGGTGACCGTGGAAGTGACGCGGATAGTGCCTCAGGAGATTATGGTAGAAGTAACCGTTGAGGTAACGCGGGTTGTGGAAGTCCCGGCGGAAGTGACGGCCACGGCTGTCGCTGAGGTAACAGAAACGGCCGTCCTGACACCTACCGTGGCCCCCACCGCAGAAGTTGCCCAGGCCACGGCCACCTTCACACCCGGCGCCACCTACACCGTGCAGCCTGGCGATACCCTCTCCATCATCGCCGGCAAAACCGGCGTCTCCGCCGAAGAGATCGCGGCCGCCAATAACCTGAGCAACGCCAACATCATCTCCGTTGGGCAAGAACTCACAATTCCCGGATGGTCCGGAGAAGTTGCCGCTGGCGACAGCCCCGCCCCAACCGAATCCAGCCAGCCCACGCAGCCCACGCAGCCCGCCGCTCCGGCCGGAGCCAATCTGCTGCCCAACCCCTCTTTCGAAGAAGGCTGGTACTTCTTCAATGGCGTCGCGGAGTGGCAGTTGCCCAATCAATGGCAGTTGGCGGTAGACGAAGGGGCCAACAATTTGTCGCCGGGCAGCGGCGGCCAGTTCTACCGGCCAGAAATTCGCGTGCTGGCCCGCGCCGACATACCCCCGGCGGAGCGGGATATGTTCTTGTTCAACGGCGACCATACCATCAAAGCCTTCAAGGGCGACGCTCCCACCAATTTCTCCATCTTCACCGACGTGGCTTTGCAGCCGGGCACGTATCGCTTCACGGCCAGCTTTTTCCCGGATGCCGTGTCTGGTTACGTCGGCAGCGAAAAGGTGTGGAACGGCGATCCGCTGGCGGCTGAGTATCGTATCATAGTCGGTGGTGGCGGTACGGGCTGGCAGTCGGCTCCCGCAGGCCGCAAGAACACTGTGACCCACGAATTTACCTTGACAGCGCCAGAAACCGTGCGCATTGGTGTCGGTTTCCGCAACCGATATGAGGAATCAAACAATGGCTGGTTCATCGACGACTGGTCGCTGCAGGCTTTGACAACGCCCTGATTGGCGATTTCCTTACATGAGTAAGGAATGAGGGGCGAAGTTGGGTGCGGGAGCGAAGTTTTGCGGCGAATGTGGCAGTAAAGTTTAGGTGAAGGGGAGGGGGAAACGGCCGTTTCGGCCGTTCCCTCCCCACAGCTCCTTTTAAACAGCGCAGGCTAAAACCGGCGCTGTTTTTGTTTGCTCGTTCGACTTTAGCCCTGCCTGTCACCCCATTTTCATGACAAATGTCACGTTTACGGAGCAAGAAGGAAAAATGGCTGCGAATAGAGTTGACAAAATTTTAGCGGCGGGGGTAAAATTCGTCATACAACCATACGATAGTACGATATTACGAAATGCTCAAGCGCACGCCCTCCCTCACTGAACAAGCCAAGTCCCACATCAAGCAGATGATCCTGGACGACGTGTTTGCCGACGGCCGTATCCCCTCCGAAACAGAACTGGCCGCCGATCTGGGCGTCAGCCGCACCACCATCCGCGACGCCCTGAGCCGTTTGGAAATTGAAGGCGTTGTATACCGCAAACAGGGCGCGGGCACGTTCGTCAACGAGGCCGGCTTGCAAATCAAATCGCGGCTGGACGAAATCTGGTCCTACGAGGCGATGCTGGCCGCGCATGGTTATACCCCTTCCACCCGCATTTTAGACATTACCACCCAGGCCGCCGACGACGCCATCGCCGCCGAGCTGAATTTGGCGGAGGGCGAAGACCTGCTGGTAGTGCGCAAACTCTTCCTGGCAGATAACCAGCCGGTTATCCTGGCTTACAATTACATCCCGGCACGTTACGTGGAGGGAGCCAACACCACCGACGATTTTTTGATGCCGGTATATACGTTTATGTGGGAGAACGGCCGTCAGCACTTCAGCTACTACCTCTCAGAGATTGTGCCCATCGTGGCCGATGCCGCCCTGGCCACAATCCTGCACGTCCAGCCCCACACGCCTCTTATCTCCCTGCACGAGATTGGCTACAACGACGACAATAACCCTATTTTGAAATCGACATCCTGTTTTCGGGATGATTTGCTCCGTTTCCGCCTGATCCGGCGGCCCACGGTGTAAGGCGATTGTTTCCCAAATTAACACTTTGAACCGGGAGCGGAACGGCCGTTCCCAACACTATCAAAAGGAGAAAGATCATGAGAAGTTTTGCAGGTCGGGATATTCTGTCCCTCAAAGATTTTGAACGTCAAGAGTTTTTCCGTGTCTTCGAGATTGCTGAAGAGTTGGAGCCGATTGCCCGCAACCGCCGCAACAGCGACTTGCTCAAAGAAAAGACGCTCGTCACCGCGTTCTACCAGCCATCCACCCGCACCCGTCTGGCCCACGAAGCGGCCATGATCCGCCTCGGCGGTCAGGTCACCGGCTTCTCCGACGCCAAAATGACCCGCGCCGGCGATTTCTACCAGGAATCCATCAAAGACACCGTCAAAATGCTGGAGTTCTACGGCGACGTCATCGTGATGCGCCACTTCCAACAAGGCGCGCCGCACGAAGCAGCCAAATGGGCCAGTGTGCCGATCATCAACGGCGGCGACGGCTGGGGCGAACACCCCACCCAGATTCTCACCGACCTTTACACCGTCCTGCGCGAAAAAGGGCGCATCGATGGCCTGAAATGGCTCGCCGTCGGCGACATGCGCATGCGTACCATGCACTCCCTCGGCTACGGCCTCACCCAATTCGACTGCCCCATCACCTTCGTCTCCCCCGAAGGACAGCGCCTCACCGACGAAATGAAAGCCGACTTCGAGAACTACGGCCTGAATTTCAATGAGGTTGAGCATGTCGAACAGGCCATCGCCGACGCTGACGTCATCCTCGTCGAACCCGTTGTGCAGCCCGATTACACCAAATCCCGCGACGAACGCACGGGTGAAGTGGACCTGACCCCCTCCAACTACAAAATCACCAAAGATCTGCTGGTCAACAAGGCCAAATCGGACGCCATTCTGTTGCATTCTCTGCCGCGCATGGACGAAATCCCGGCCAACGTCGACATCACCCGCTGGTCGCGCTACTGGCAAGAAGCCTTCAACGGCGTTGTCATGCGTATGGCTCTGCTGGCGCTGGTTCTCGGAGCAACTGAGTAAAGAATTAAGAAAGTCAAGTAGTCTGGTAGTCTGGTTGTCGAGTAGTCTGGGATGGCGAAGATCGAGCGTTTTGAGGATTTGAAAAGCTGGCAAAAAGCTCGTGAACTGGCAAATATCATCTATGATCTTTCTGGAAATGGAGATTTTGCCAAAGATTTTGAATTGCGTAACCAAATCCGACGGGCCGCAGGCTCGGCCATGCACAACATCGCTGAAGGTTTTGATGCGGGCACGGACGCTGAGTTTATACGCTTTCTCAAAATGGCCCGACGCTCTGCCAGCGAAGTGCAATCACAACTGTACTTAGCGCTAGATCGAAAATACATCATGCAAAACCAGCTCCAAAGCGCATACCAACTGGCCACAGAAGTCAAAAGGCTTATCAACGGCCTAATAGGCTACCTACACAAGACCACCTGACTACTAGACTACAAGACAAGGAGACTAAAATGCAAACCGGATTACGCGGTCGTGATTTTATTAGTGACTTAGACTTCTCGAAAGAGGAAGTGGAAACTGTATTGGACGTGGCCTGGGATTTGAAAATGAAGCGGGCGTTGGGCCAGCCGCATGCGCTGCTGCGCGACAAGGTGTTGGCGATGCTCTTTTTCTTCTCCAGCACGCGCACCCGTGGCAGTTTTGAGGCCGGTATGGCCCAGTTGGGCGGCCACGCGGCCTTCATCGAAAGCCGCACCACCCAGATTTCCCACGGTGACACGGAAACGGAAATGGGCGAGATTTTCGGCCGTTACTTCGACGGTATCGCCATTCGCCACGTGACTTATGGCACGGGCAACCGCTACCTGAACTTGGTGGCCAATGCCTCTCGTGTGCCGGTGCTGAATATGCAGGACGAAATTTACCATCCGCACCAATGCCTGGCTGACCTGATGACCATCATGGAAAAGAAAGGGCGCAATCTGCGCCGCAAGAAGATCGTCGTGTCCTGGGCGTATGCGTCGTCGTACCTGAAGCCGATGTCTGTGCCGCAGTCGCTCATTTTGCAGATGCCGCGTTTTGGCATGGACGTGGTGCTGGCCCATCCGCCGGAATTCCAACTGATGCCCGACATCATGGAACAGGCGCAAGAGCTGGCGCGCCAGAACCATACCGGCTTTGAAGTGGTTCACGACATGCAAGAAGCCTGCCAAGATGCGGACGTGATTTATGCTAAATCCTGGGGGCCGTTGTTGACCACCCAAGACCCGGACGAAGGCAAGCGCATTCAAGATCAGTACAAGGACTGGATCGCCAACGATGACCTGATGGCGCTGGGCAAAGACGATGTCATTTATATGCATCCGCTGCCGGCCGACCGGGATATTGAGGTGACCAGCTCGGTGCTGGACGGCCGTCACTCCGTCGTCTTTGATGAAGCAGAAAACCGCCTGCACGCGCAAAAAGCCGTCATGGCCCTGACCATGAGCTAGAGCAAGAGCTAGAGGGGAGCTCGGAAGGATGAGTTTCAAGTTTGAGTCTTTGGATGTTTGGAAGCGAAGTATTGATTTTGCAGATGCTATGTTTTCTCTCGCGGATGAGATACCGCAAAAGTATCAATTTTCTTTGGGCGAGCAGTTGCGCCGTGCAGCCTTAAGCATCCCCACAAATATTGCTGAGGGTGGCGGACGAGATAGCGCAAAGGAAAAGCAATACTTTTTTCGCATTGCCAAAGGTTCAGTTTATGAAGTTGTCAGTTTGATGGTGATGATTGGCAAAAGAGGCTTTCTCGACAGAGATTTGTATCGTAAACACTATCAGGAAGCCAATGAAATCTCTGCCATCCTGACCAGCTTAGCAAAACCCAGTGACTCGACAGAATAGATCCTCTCGCTCTTGCTCTAGCTCTAGCTTCTTAAGGAGATCCCACTATGAGCAATAAACTGGCTGTGGTTGCTGTCGGCGGCAACTCATTAATCACCGACAAAAATCATCCCGACGTGCCGCATCAATGGGATGCGGTGCGCGAAACATGCCGTCACCTGGCGGATATGGTGCAAGATGGCTGGACGCTGGTCGTCACGCACGGCAATGGGCCGCAGGTTGGCTATATTCTACGGCGCAACGAGTTGGCGGCGCACGAAGTGCATCCCACGCCATTGGACGTTATTGGCGCGGATACACAAGGGTCCATTGGCTACATGCTGCAGCAGGCGCTGCGTAACGAGCTAAACAGCCGGGGCATTGATAAACCGGTTGTTTCCGTGATCACGCAAGTTTTAGTTGATCGTGAAGACGCCGGATTCAAAAATCCGACGAAGCCGATTGGCAGCTTTATGGAAGAAGAGGACGCCCGTAAATTTGAAGCGGAAGGCTGGCAGGTGGTTGAAGACGCCGGCCGTGGCTGGCGGCGCGTGGTCGCTTCGCCGATTCCGCTGGAGGTGGTGGAGCAGGATGCCATCCAGACGTTGACCAACGCCGGGAACATTGTTATTGCTGTGGGCGGCGGTGGCATTCCGGTGGTGCAGAATCCGAAGGGTGAGCTGCGCGAATTGAGCGGGGTCTATGCCGTGATTGACAAAGACCGCGCCAGCGCTTTGTTGGCGCAGCAGATCCAGGCGGACTTGCTGTTGATTAGCACGGCCGTTGAAAAAGTCGCCCTCAACTTTGGCAAACCCGACGAGCAATGGCTGGACCACATGACCCTGGCCGAAGCCAAACAATACCTGACCGAAGGCAAACACTTCGCCAAAGGCAGCATGGCCCCGAAAATCGAAGCTGTTGTCAACTTCCTGGAAGCCGGCGGCAAGCAAGCCCTCATCACCGACCCTGCCAACATTGCCCGCGCTCTGCGCGGCGAAACCGGCACATTTATTGAGCCTTAGTCTGGTAGTCGAGTAGTCTGGCAGTCGGACTACAAGACTACTCGACTACTTGACTAACCGACTAAAAACTATGGACCATATCAAACACCTCAAATGTCTCATCTGCGGCAAGGAATATGCGCCGGATGAAGTTGATTATGTGTGCCCCGATCATGGCAACGAGGGCATTCTGGATGTGCGCTACGATTATGAACTAATCGGCTCGCGCATTAGCCGGGAGAGCCTGGCCCAGAATCCGGACATGACCGTGTGGCGTTACAAACCTTTGCTGCCGGTGGAACCGGATGCCCCCGTGCCACCGCTAACCATTGGCGGCACGCCGCTGTATAAAGCCGACCGGCTGGCGGCGGAATTGGGGCTAAAGCATGTGTGGGTGAAGGATGACGGCCGTCTCCCCACCGCCTCCTTCAAAGACCGCGCCTCCGTCATGGCTGTGGTCAAAGCGCAGGAAAAGGGCGCGGCGATCATCACCACCGCCAGCACGGGCAACGCGGCCGCCGCCCTCAGCGGTATTTGCGCCAGCGTGAAGCAGCCCAACGTCATCTTCGTGCCGGAGAAAGCGCCCCAGGCCAAAATTGCCCAACTGCTGGTCTTTGGCTCCACGGTGATGCTGGTGAAGGGCACCTACGACGACGCCTTTGAACTGTGCCTGCAAGCGGCCGACGAGTATGGTTGGTACAACCGCAACACGGCCTTTAATCCGTACATGACGGAGGGGAAGAAAACGGCCGTCTACGAAATCTGCGAACAGCTCCACTGGGATGCCCCCGACGCCATCTTCGTCAGCGTCGGCGATGGCTGTATCATCGGCGGGCTGCACAAAGGGCTGAAGGATTTGCTTGCCCTCGGCTGGATTGACCACATGCCGCGCATCTATGGCGTGCAGGCTGAAGGCAGCGCCTTTATGTACGAAGCGTGGCGCGACGGCGAAGACGTGCTGACCAAAGCGCCGGTCTCCGGCGTCACCGTGGCCGACAGCATCAGCGCCGGACTGCCCCGCGACCGCATTAAGGCAATGGCGGCCGTCACCGAAACCAACGGCGCTTACGTCTGCGTCACCGACGACGAGATTCTGGCCTCTATTCCCGCTCTGGCCCGCGCCACCGGCGTTTTTGCCGAACCGGCCGGGGCCGCTGCCCACGCCGGGCTGGTCAAAGCCGTAGAACTTGGTCTGGTCTCCGCCGACGACCGCATTGTGGTGCTCAACACCGGCAACGGCCTGAAAGATGTGGCCGGCGCGATGAAATCAGTGGAAATGGTGGGCACAAAAGCCAACCGCGTGGAACCAAATTTGGATGACTTGAAACGAGTCATGAAAGGAATTGGAGATTAGAAATTAGAGACTGGAGATTTGCCTCAATCTCTCATCTCCGGTCTCATCCAAAGGAAAAACCATGAGCGACTTAATTGATTTAACCATTCACGATGAAGCCAAGCTGGAACGTGCCATCGAGCGCGCCCGCGAGCAAAACATAATCATCCCCACCTTCAAGCAGATGATTAACCCCGATCTCATCCCTGACGCTATCAAAGCGAGGCTGGAATCAGTGGGGCTGTGGGATTTGAACCCACTGAACCTGTTCCGCATCAACTGGCACAACGAACCGGCGGCCAGCGGCGGCAAATACGGCCGTGTCAATTACCTGGTGCTGCCTAAAGAGTTAACCGGCGTAGATGCCAAAATCGTTGTTTTGCTGGGCAAATGGTTCCCCACCGGCGCCCACAAAGTGGGTGCGGCCTTTGGCTGCCTGGTGCCGCGTCTCGTCACCGGCCAATTCGACCCGACCACGCAAAAAGCAGTCTGGCCCAGCACCGGCAACTACTGCCGGGGCGGCGCGTATGACTCCAACCTGCTGGCCTGCGAATCCATCGCCATTTTGCCGGAAGGTATGAGTAAAGAACGGTTTGACTGGCTGGCAAAAGTGGCCGGCGAAACGATCAAGACCCCCGGTTCGGAGAGCAACGTCAAGGAAATCTTCGACAAATGCTGGGAACTGCGCGAATCGGGCGAAGATCTGGTCATCTTCAACCAGTTTGAGGAGTTCGGCAACTATCTGTGGCACTACGAAGTGACCGGCCGCGCCATGATGGAAGTCTTGGGCGAGGTGATGGGCGACGGCGACCGCTTCCGGGCGACCGTTTCTAACACCGGCTCCGGCGGCACCATTGCCTGCGGCGATTACATGAAAGAGCAGTTCCCCGGCAGCAAGATTGTGGCCAGCGAAGCGCTGCAGTGCCCGACGCTGCTGAACAATGGCTTTGGCGCGCACCGCATCGAGGGTATCGGCGACAAGCATGTGCCCTGGATTCACAACGTCAAAAACACCGACATCGTCACGGCGATTGACGACAATGCGCCGATGGGCCTCATTCGCCTCTTCAACGAAGCGGTGGGTCAGGAATATCTGGCGCAGATGGGCGTGGATGCTGACCTGGTAGAGCGGTTACCCGAACTGGGTATCTCCAGCGTGGCCAACGTCCTGGCGGCCATCAAGACGGCCAAATATTACGAGATGGACGGCAACGACGTGATCATCACTGTGGCCACGGATTCGATGGAGATGTACCAGAGCCGTCTGGTGGAACTGACCGAAGAGCTGGGCCAGTTCAGCGACCTGGATGCTTCCGGCGTGTTCCATCAATATCTGCTGGGCGAATCGACCGACAATATGCAGGAATTGACCTACGTGGATCGCAAGCGGGTGCACAACCTGAAGTACTTCACCTGGGTGGAGCAGCAGGGCAAGACCTACGAAGAAATTCTGGCGCAGTGGTCTGATCCTGACTATTGGACGAGCATTCACGGGCACGTGGATGAGCTGGATGCGCTGATTGATGCGTTTAACGAACGGGTGGGCCTGCTGCCGGAGATGTTGGCGGCGGAAGCGGCGTAACGGCCGTTTTCTATCCCTTCTTTCGTTTTCCCTTTCCCCTGAACCAAAAAAACGGCGCTCCTACCTTCGGGCTAGGAGCGCCGTTTTAATTTGTTAAATACTTCGTCTCTGGCTACTTGAGAATTGCCGGTAAATAGTCATCCCACAGATTGAACGTGTGGAGGCCGTGCGGTCCGGCCTCTGTGGGCTGCGTGGCGTGGCAGACGGTGCAGCGCTGCAGCGTGCCAGAATGCCCCTGCAAGGCAATAAACTTAATGTTGTCACGGGGTTCGGCACTGGGGGCAATGGCGTGCGGGCTGTCGTGGCAGGCAGCGCAGTAGAGGCCGCCGTGGTCTTTCGACATGCGGTAAAGCGCCTGGTCCTGATCATGCAGCCCATCGTTGTGGCAGGTATCGCAGCGCGGTTCTTTCAGCCACGGTGTGTTGTTTTGTGATACCTGCTCCATGCCGCCGTGGCAATCCTGGCATTCCATGCCTGCCTGCCACATCGTGTCGCGCAGGCAGCGAGTGTCCGGTCCGGGATGGCAGTTGTAGCAGCCTTCGATGGTGTCCGGCACTATTTCTTTGTGCTTTTCGTGCATGGCGTTGGATAGGCTGGGGATGCCGGCCACGCCCGGCGCGCCCAGCGCGTTGGAGGAATGGCACTCCGCGCATAGGACCGGCCGGCGGTCCATCAGCGGCGTTTCGTGGCCGGGCGGGTAATCGTCCTGGTTTTCTTCATCGTGCAGAGTGAGGATGTTGGTTTCTACGCGGCCGGTATTAATGTGCTCTACCCCGCCATCGTAGTGGCAGTTATCGCAGTGCATTTCGGTCGATACCGGCGCGACGACGGTGGAGCGAGCCAGTTCCAGGCCGCTGCCGGCATCCGAAACAACCACTTCCGCCAGTTGGTAGGGTTCTCGGCTGGTGGGGTTGCTGTCGGAAAATTCGGTGAGGGGAATGCCTTCAGCGACAAAGTGATCGTCGTGCAGGTCCATAGACCCGGCCAGCCCTTTGCCGGCCAGCCCCACGTTGGGCGGCAGGTCTACGCCAAATAGATCTTGATCGTAATCCCAAAAGTTGGACTTGCCGACGGAGTAGGTATTATCAGGAAACGAGTATGTAACGTTGATGCCGCTGGTGATAATTTGCGGCGGATCGCCTACTTTGACCACCTGTGCCCACAGGGTGTTGAAGGGCGGCAGGACGGCCAGGTCTTGAAAGTCGCGGTTGTAACAATGCATGCCCAGGTCGTTCCAACTGAGGACGATGTAGCTATCGGCGGTTGGCTGGCTTTCGGCCAGGGGTTCGGGCGGCGCGGCCTCTAGCTGCCGGGGCGAGGGGAGGGTGATGAGGATGATAACGGCCGTTAACGACGCCACCAACAAACCACCCAGCACAAGTTGTTTGTTTCTTCTGGATACCACTTTCCCTCCTTTTCCGAGTTAAAAATACTCCTACTTATTTGTCGCTAATGGAAGAAAATAGTAACGGCCAGTATCCGTATTCAGTGCTCCGTGACCCGTAACGCGCCGGCTTATTCTGCTTCTGAAAAATCCTCGCATGACGGTAGACTGGGTTTGGGTCACGGGCCAGGACGGTCAGGCAACTAATTCCAGGCTTCGGGGAGAGCTTCGTAGCGAAGGGCGCCTACCTGCGTGACGCCATCGGTTTGCACGGTGATGACGTATCCCTGGCCAACGCCTTCGCTGGCGACGATGAGGTATTGGTCGCCGGTGGGCACGTTGCTGAGGTTGAAGCTGCCATCGGGCTGGGTGCTGGCCTGGGTTTCCGGCGCAGAAGCCAGGGTAATGGTTGCTCCGGCGATGGGTTGTCCCTGGATGTTGATAATTGTGCCTTGCACGACGCCGTTGGTCCCGGCCAGCAAATTGAGCAGGTTGCCGGTTTTGAAAGCGTAGAGGTTGAGAACCAGGCCCAGAATGAAGATGGTTAGAATGCCGCCGCGGATGAGCAGGCGGCGCCAGTTTCGCCTTTCTGGTGGACGGCCGTCTGGCGTGTATTGTACTTTTGGGCTGTTTACGTATGACATGGTCTGCTCTCCTAGGGCATGGTGATCTGCACGTTGTCGAAGCAGGCTTCGGTGCCGCCCCAGGTGCGCAGCCCGATACGGCCGTCCTCGAAAAACGGCACTGGGTGGGCGGCATCGTCAACGGCCGTGGCCACTACCTGACCATCTACCGCAGCCGTATATTCATTGCCGCGCACTGAAATCACCACGTGCCGCTTCACGCCAAACCATTGGTAACCGGCTGGCGCCGGCTGCCACGGCCGAAAAGGGGACATCTCCTGCCCGTTGATCCATTTGCGAAAAATGAAGGCTCCCGGCGCGCCAAAACCTTTGTCGTACTGAAAAGTATAGCCGTTGACGTTGCTCTCAATGGCGCGAAAGTAAACGCCGTACCCATCCCCCTTTTTGAGGGTTGCGTCGAGGGAAATCGTATAATTGGAGCCCTCACTGTCGATGGCGTAGGCGCGATGCTCCGGTCCCGGACCGGCGCACAGTTCGCCGTCTTCAATGCGCCAGTTTGGGCCGCGGTCAAGCTCCCAGCCTTCGATGCCGTCGGAGAAATCATCCCAGAAGACGACGCCACTGCCAGGGCAAACGGCCGTTTGCAAGCCCACCCCATTGGCGACACGACAAAAGACCCCCTCTAGGTCCACGCCCATGATGCGCAAAATGCCAATCACGAACAAGGCCACCATGCCCACCAGAAGAGCTACTTCAACGGCCGATTGGCCGCGCTGTTTATGTGTGCTGCTACGATTTTTCATTACTGATCCATTTTCTACATGATTCTGCCAGGCTTTTCTACCGGACCATACCACGCCCCGATCCTGACGGTTGCGGCTAAAACGACCAAAATGACGGGCGCGAACGCTCCTTTGTCTTTTGCGCAGGTAAGGACTGAGCATCGAGCCGTTCGTGCACCCGTGTCCAGGTTTCGCTTGGCTGCTGGGGCTTCTTGCTCTGGTGGCCCGGCTTGCTAAGCCGAAATGCAAAGTCCTCAATCAAAGCAGACACAGGATCAGCGGGGTTACTGATTAACAAGGGCGTACCGCGGTTAATCGCATACACAAACTGCCGGGGGGCGAAGGGCAGTACTAGAGAAATGGGGTGCTTCAACACCTCTTCGATCTTTTTGCTAGCCAGCCCGCCATCTTCAAAAGTCCAGTTCAACACCAGTTTTACCTTATCTTCTTCGTAACCCAGTTTGCGATAGGTGTCCAGGGTAATGGCGGCGGCGCGAATGGAAGCCAGGTCAGGCGACACAACCAGGACGATTTGGTCGGCGTAATCGAGCATGTGGAGCGTCATATCGTCAAAACGATGGGGCAGGTCGGCCACGATATAGTCGAACTTGGTGCGCAAATGTGAGATGGCAAGCGTGATGACCTCGTTGTCCAGCTTTTCGGCATTGGCCGGATTTGAAGGGCCGAGGATGTAAGCCAGCCCGCTGTCATGCTGGCCGATGATGCTTTTGATGGCTTCCAGGTCAAGCTCTATGCTGCTGTAACGCGACAGGTCGGCCCACGTTCTTTTGGGGGTGCGGTTGAGCATGAGGGCCACCTGACCGGCCGTAAAGACCATGTCCAGCAGCAAGGTGGATTTTTGCCACAATCCGCGCAGGGCCAGAGAAAGGTTGACGGCCAGGCTGGAACACCCCGTGCCCCCGCGCAGGCTGTGCACGACGATGAGCCGCGCCGGTTCGCTGATTTCTAGCTGACCGGCTTTGGCTAGTTTAAGGGCATCGGCACGGCGCAGGAGGGCTGTGAGGCGCACGGCCAACTCGGCCGTTTCAAAGGGTTTGGGCAGGTAGTCATCAGCGCCCGCTTCAAAGGCGCCGAGTTTGTCTTCGAGTTCGGATTGGCTGGTAAGGACGAGAATGGGTAAATGGACGAATTCGGGGTCGCGGCGCAGACGGCGGGTGAATTCAAAACCATCCATTTCGGGCATCATTTTGTCGGTGACGACGATGTCTGGGTGGTGGATGCGGACTTGCTGCAGGGCGTCATTGCCGTCCACGGCCGTTACCACCTCATAGCCCTCTTTGTCCAGGGCAATTTCCAGAATTTTGCGAATAATGCGGTCGTCATCGACCACTAATACTTTGTAGGGTTTTGTCGTTAGTTCGGTCATAACCTGTACTGCCTATGAGTATATTGATCAACCATTACATGTGTGGCTTGATGCGGCTTATAGACACCTTAGGCCCAGGTTGCTGCTGGAGGGGTCGGGGGATGGCTTGCCGCATGAGCTTGCAGCTTCTCGCATGGTACTTTTGGCTAGAGGTAGCCGATTGAGGTTGCGGGTACCATGTTTTTCACATATTTTCGATGTTAGTATAGGCAAGCGCTTCTGCGAAAACACTCCCACAATAGTACCAAAGCCCGTCTGGACGGTAAGAATTGTGTACTGCTAGTACCAGGGTGATAGGCGACACGGCCGTTTCCCGTGTTACAATCGCTTACAAACCACGGCAGCTAACTGAGGTACGAGGTGAAACCGAAAGTACGCAGCACACAGCAGAAGAAACAGAACCGGGCCAAAGCCGACGATGGACCTATCGACTACGATTTTGTGCGTGCTCATCTGGGATCGCTGATGGATGAGCTGATGCCCGACCTCCTGCAAGTTTTCCTGGAAGATGGCGAAACCCGACTGCAGCATCTTGAGTCGTCACTGCACAACAATGACTGGCAGCAGATCGGCAACATCGCCCACACGCTCAAAGGCAGCAGCGCGACGTTAGGCATGTTCACTTTCTCAGGCCTGTGCCTGCAGTTGGAATCTGCGGCCAGATGCCAGGATTGGGAAAGCATTCGCCCGTTAGCCGGCCAGTTGGGCGGCGAATTCCACCAAATTCACGCCTTCCTGACCGCCTGATCCCCAACAAAAAAGAGGCCTAAGACGCTTTGTCTTGGGCCTCTTTTCTTCTATTTTTCCCGTAGCTTTTAATAAACCGGCAAAGAAGGATCCACTTCCCTGGCCCAGCGGTTGATGCCGCCCTCCAGGTTCCACAGCTTCTTAAACCCGTGCGTCTGCAGTTCCTGGATAACGGCCGCACTGCGCGCGCCGCTGCGGCACTGCACCACCATTTCCTGGGCCGTATCCAGCTCATTCAGGTGGTCCAGCACCTGGTTTTTGGGGATGAGCCGGGCTCCCAGATGGCTGAGGTTAGAGATCTCCCACTCGTGGGGTTCGCGCACGTCCAGGATGAACAGGTTATCGCCGGCATCCAGACGCGATTTTAGTTCCTGGGGCGACATCTGGCGGACGTTGCCGTTCGTTCCCTCATCGGCGGCATAGAGGCTGTGATCGTGGGCGGGCATGCCGCAAAACTGCTCGTAATCAATCAACTCCGTCAGCGTTGGGTGTTCGCCGCAAACCGGGCAGTTCGGGTTCTTGCGCAGCCGCACTTCGGTGAATTCCATGCTCAGAGCGTCGTAGAGCAGCAGGCGGCCAATCATGCTCTGGCCAATGCCCAGGATGAGCTTGATGGCTTCGGTGGCCTGCATGGCTCCGACTGTGCCGGGCAAAATGCCCAGCACGCCCCCTTCGGCGCAGCTGGGCACCAATCCCGGCGGCGGGGGTTCGGGGAAAAGGCAGCGATAGCACGGTCCTTCTTTGGCGTAGAAAACCGAAAGCTGCCCCTCAAACCGGAAAATGCTGCCATAGACGTTGGGTTTGCCCAACAGCACGCAGGCATCGTTGGTGAGATAGCGCGTGGGGAAGTTGTCGGTTCCATCAATGATGACGTCATAAGGCTCAAAGATTTCCAGGGCATTAGCCGACGTTAGCGGCACCTGATAGGTATCGACTTGAACATGGGGGTTGATATCCTGGATGCGCGCTTTGGCGCTTTCCAGCTTGGGGCGACCCACGTCTTTGGTGCCGTGGATGATCTGGCGCTGCAAATTGGTGTAGTCGACCACGTCATAATCGACCAGACCCAGACGGCCGATACCGGCGGCCGCCAGATACATAGCCAGCGGCGATCCCAGGCCGCCGGCGCCAATGAGCAGCACGCTGGCGGCTTTTAACTTTTTTTGCCCGGCCATGCCCACTTCTGGCATGATGAGGTGGCGGCTGTAGCGCTGCACTTCTTCGTGAGACAGCTCTACGTCAGCCAGTGCCTCCGGGACAATTTGTTCTTTAATCATCATGGTTTCTCCAGGTAAACGGCGGGTGTGGGGTGATGAGCGTGTAGCAGCCGAGATTCATGTCTATTCCTAATTCCCCGCCCCTATTGTTTTTAACTGCTGCTGCAACTTGTGCGGCGGGGTGAGGCCGTAGTTAATTTCGCGTACTTTTCCGGCGGCGTCGAGCAGCATGGTGGTTGGTAAGGTCATGATACCATACTGCCGGGCCTGGTCGGGGTTGGCGTCGACGTCGATTTGCTGGAGGGTAAAACGGCCGTTTCCCTCTCCCCCCTCACCGCTGCCCATCACCTGGGCCAGATAGCGCGACTGGGTGGGGCAGGCGGCGCACGCTTCGCTGCGAAAATAAAGCAGCGTGGGCTGTCCGCTGGCCGCAGCTGCCGGTTGACGGCCGTTCACGCGGCGCAAATGCAGCTGTTTAAAAGCCGTGTAGGCGCCGGTTCCTACCAGCCCCAACAGTAAGATAATCAACACACGTTCCCAAATCATGATGCTTTACTCGTGATGAATTAGCCCGGCAGCCGGCTATGATTTTGCCAGCGGGCTGTGGTTAAACCCAGGCACGCCGAAGCGGTTCAACTGGTAATAGACAAAGCAGCCAGCGCAAAAGCCCAGAAACAAATTCAGGGCAGCCAGCACAACCACCAGACCCGCCAGCGCCCAGCCCACGAGCGGCTGCCCGGCCAGCAGAGCGATCACAGCCAGGGCCACAACCACGCCGCCAAATCCCTGGGCAAAACGGTGCGGTTCCGGATTGTCGGTGACAATGTCGGGTTTGACGAGGCCGGCCGGTTTGAGCAGGTGCTGATATGTGCGTTTGAAAAGGGAAAGGCTGGGAACGGCCGTTCCCAGCAGCATGACCGCGCCTACAAACGCCACCAGCCACACACTGTCCAGTGCATAAGCCAGCAGCAGCAGGCCGATGATAAAGGCCTGGTTTACTTTTAAGGCAGATTGATCCACTTTTCGGTCCATGTGTTTCTCCAGTTGTTAGTTGATAGAAGGTAGTTGATAGAAAAAGGTCTCCTATCAACTCCCAACTATCAACTTTCAACTACCCTCCGGCTATGGAGGGAATAATCATCAAGGTATCGTCGGCGGCAACGGCCGTTTGCGGCCCCTGCAAATGGCGTACGTCCTCCTGGTTCAGGTAGACGTTGACAAAGCTGCGCAGGGTGTCTCCTTCGAACAGGTGCGGGCGCAAATCGGGATACTGGTCGGTTAAATCGGCCAGGGCCGACCCGACCGTGCCGCCGTTGACGGTGACTTGGCCATTGTTGCCGGTATACGGCCGTAACGGTGTAGGAATACGAATGGTTGCCATGAAATGAAATCCTCCAGAATCATGAAGTTTGTTTTTTGTGTTAGAGGAGAACTGGAGATTAGAGACTACAGACTTTCAATCTCCAATCTCTAATCTCCAGTCTCCACAATCATCTCTTCCACAAACCCAGACCGGTCCGCCAACAACTGCCATGACTGGCTGTATGTCGGCTCGCCTTCCCAGACTTGCGTGATGATGTAGGAATAGCCCGGCCAGGTCGCCCAGGCCAGGTCGCGCGGCGAGGCGACCGGCGGATGGTCGGGGTGGCTGTGAAAAATGCCAATCACGTCCAGGTCGCGGCGCATGGCTTCCATTTCGGCCTTCAGCATATCGTCGCTGGAAATCTGAAAGCGCACCGGCTTTTCCCCTTCCACCGGCCAGGTGTTGGCCGCCGGCACAATGGCCTCCACGACGTTCGTGCCGTTTTCCATCCGCCCTAACAGCAGACCGCAGCCTTCAAAGGGATACGCCTGCGCGCCGTGGGATTTTATTTCTTCGTGAAGTTTGTCAGTTAGCTTGAGCATTTTGTGGTAAACAGGGAGCGGCCTGGTTATTCACTCCAGAAACGTTCACTCAAATATTTAAGTCCGCTGTCCGGTAAAATGGTGACGATGGTGCCGGCTTCCAGCTTTTGGCCCACGGCCGTTGCTGCCCACA
Organism: Ardenticatenaceae bacterium; assembly: GCA_020634395.1. Classification (GTDB taxonomy): domain Bacteria; phylum Chloroflexota; class Anaerolineae; order Promineifilales; family Promineifilaceae; genus Leptovillus. The sequence continues at coordinate 36,139 of JACKBU010000035.1, forward strand.
CGGCCGCTGCCGCCGATATGCCCACAAATACGCCCTCGTGCCGGGCTAAAAACCGGGCCATCTTATACGCATCTTCGGTGCGCACTGTGCGCACGTCGTCGGCCAGCGACTCGTCGTAAATGCCCGGCTTGATGGCGGTCGGCATGTGTTTCAAGCCTTCCAGCCCGTTAAACGGACTGTCCGGCTGCACCGCGTGGCCCAAAATCGCCGGGTTTAGTTCCTTCAGGCGGCGCATCGTGCCCATAAACGTGCCCGACGTGCCCATGCCGGCCACAAAGTGGGTGATGGTTCCATCCGTTTGCTGCCAGATTTCATTGGCTGTGGTCAGGTAATGGGCGCGCCAGTTGGCCGGATTGTCGTACTGGCGAGCGTAAAAGAGAGTGGGGTCGGCAGCCGCCAGGCGCCGCGCCTCTTCCAAAGCGCCATCGGAACCGTCCAGGGGATCGGTAAAGATGAGCTCTGCGCCATAGGCACGCAGAATCGCCAGGCGCTCCGGGCTGATATTTTGGGGCACGACCAGTTTGACACGATAGCCGCGCGCTGCGCCGAGCATGGCATAGGCAATGCCGGTGTTGCCGGACGTGGAGTCGATCAGGGTCATGCCGGGATGCAGGCTGCCGTCTTTTTCAGCGGTGCGAATGATGTTGAGGGCGGCGCGGTCTTTGACGGAGCCGCCGGGGTTGAACCATTCGGCTTTGGCAAAGAGGGCAACTCGCGGCGAGAGGCCGTGGGCCACGGCCGTGTGCGACAAATCGAGCAGCGGCGTATTACCGATGAGTTCTTCGAGACGTTGGGCCTGGGTTTGGGGCCTGGCAGTAATAGATTTGGGACGATAAACAGGTTGATAGACAGGTGATAACATTTTCCTAAAGTAACCTTTTTTGTGAATGGGAGCCGCGCGGACTCCGGACAACAAAAACGGCCGTAGCTACCAATGCAACCACGACAAAGCAAAATCGCGTTGCTTTGCGAGGGCAGCCACCGCCGTTCGTCAGTTACTTTAGGCTGAAACGAAGGTCAGTTAGCGCCCTCGCTTCATACACCTGCAATGTTTCCGGTTCATATCCTTCATCTTCCGAGAATTATTATCAATTTCATGATAAAAACTTACATTGGCGAGTATAGCAAAGGCAAGAGTGATGTCAAGTAAACAAAGTATTAAAAATCTCGTGCGGTGATTTGGATAGTTACATCAACGGTGACCCCAAGGGTTTAAGAAAACCCTTGGGGTCTACGCCATGAGATTTCCGGTACAATAACACCATGATCGATCAAGACCACATCAGCGGCTCGGTGGAGCGTATCACTTACTACAATGAAGAAAACGGCTACTCCGTCATTCGCCTGAAGCCCGACTCGCGGGGGATGCTGCCTTTCAAATACGCCAGCGGCCGGGATGCGCTGATTACCGTGGTGGGGAATTTGCCGGAAGTGCAGCCCGGTGAATGGCTCAAACTAACCGGTAAATGGACCAGTCATGCGAAACACGGCCGTCAATTCCAGGCCGAGTTTTGCGAACAATCCTTGCCCGCCACCACCGAGGGCATCAAACGCTACCTCGGCTCCGGCATGATCCGCGGCGTGGGCCGGGTGATGGCCGAGCGCATCGTTGACCGCTTCGGGGAAGAGACGCTGGACGTCATCGACTACCGGCCGACCGAGCTGCGCAAGGTGCTGGGTATCGGCGATAAGCGGGTAGACAGCATCGTCAAGTCGTGGGAACAGCAGCGGGCCATTAAGGACGTGATGATCTTCCTGCAATCGCATGGCGTGTCGACTACCCTGGCCACCAAAATCTACAAGCAGTACGGCGACCAGTCGCTGGCGGTGGTGCAAAACACGCCTTATCGATTGGTCAACGACGTGTACGGCATTGGCTTTAAGACGGCCGATAAAATTGCCCAGGCGCTTGGTCTGGCTCTGGATGATCCGGGCCGCATTGAGGCAGGCGTGGCTTACACGCTCAACCGCATGGCCGAGGAAGGCCACGTCTACATGCCGCAGGAAGACCTGGAGCCGGAAGCGGCGGAGATTTTAGGCGTGGTGCCGGAAAAGGTAACGGCCGTTATCGACCAATTAGAAAACTCCGACTTCATCAAACGCGAAACTATCCGCTACGAAATCGCCCCCAACCAACCAGCCAACAAACACACTAACCAACAAACAAACCAACCACCCAACCCACCCACTCTTCACGAAGAACGCGCCGTCTACCTGACCCCCTTCTATTACTCCGAAATCGGCGTCACCCAGCGCGTGCGCCGCATGATCGCCCATCCCACCAGCCGCCTGACCAACCTGCGCCGCCCGTCCGAAATTCGCAAGCCGCAATCCAAAATTGCCCTGTCTGAGCAGCAGATGGGGGCGGTGCAAACGGCCGTCTCCCACAAAGTCACCATCCTCACCGGCGGGCCGGGTACAGGCAAAACCACCACCCTGCGCGCCCTGCTGGACCTGCTGGACGCCAACGGGCGCACCTACGCCCTGGCCTCGCCCACCGGCCGTGCCGCCAAACGCCTGGCCGAAGCCACCGGCCGCGCCGCCAAAACCATCCACCGCCTGCTGGAATTTAGTCCCGGCGAAGGCTTTGGCCGCAACGAAGAAAACCCGTTGGACGTGGACATGGTGGTCATCGACGAAACCTCCATGCTCGATCTGGTGCTGGCGAATAATTTGCTAAAGGCCATTGGCCCGGACACACACCTGCTGCTGGTGGGCGACGTGGACCAACTGCCCAGCGTGGGCGCAGGCGACGTGCTGGGCGATTTGATCAATTCCGGCGTCGCCCCGGTGATTCGCCTGCAAACCATCTTCCGCCAGGCGGCCAATTCGCTGATCATCAGCAACGCCCACCGCATCAACCAGGGGCAGATGCCGGAAACTGCCAGCGACAGGCCGGGCGGCCCGCCGCCCGACTTCTTTATCTTCATTAAAGAAGACCCGGACGAAGCGGCCGACCTGCTGGTGGACATTGTGCAACAGCGTGTGCCGCAAAAATTCAATCTGGATCCGGTGGACGACATCCAGGTGCTGTCGCCGATGTACAATGGCAGCGTGGGCGTGAGCAACCTGAATTTGCTGCTGCAAAG
>JACKBU010000036.1 GCA_020634395.1 Ardenticatenaceae bacterium
CTGTAACCATGCCGGACAGCTCGATAACGGCCGTTTCCAATGACCAGGCCGCCGCTCAGGAATTACAAAGTTTACAGGCTTATAACCAACAGCTAGAAGCCGCCCTGCAGATCATGCAGGAACGAGAAGCCATCTACCAGGCACAGCTAGAACAGGCCAACCGGACCGTTTTGCAGTTGCAAGACCAGTTGAACGCCCAGATTCAGGCCCAGCCTTCCATCATCGTTGGTCAGGCGGCTCCCAGCACCAGTTTTAGCTCTCACGAACGCAGCGAACATGAGAGCCACGAAGGATTTGAATTCGATGACGACTAAAAATCAACGACGCCGGGGACAGCAGTTTGGATCTTTGAAGGTAGCTGTGGCGGCCGGCAGTCTGGCCGCCGCACTGATGGGCACACAGCTTTTGGCCCGGCAAGACGCCGCCGCCGCCACGGCCGTTGCTCAGCCGGATACTCTGACCATCAATGTACCATCTGATATGCCCACGACCTTGCAAACCAATCAGGCGGCCCCGGCCGTCAACAGCACGACCCCACAGCGGCAGGTCACCCTGAACTTGCAGCCCATCCCGCAAGCCACCGTGCCGCAAATTCGCTCTGCGCCGTCCATCGTCCGGATGGCGCCGCTGACCCAAACCCGGTCATCCCGTTAGGACGATTGAAACCTGAAGGCCAACTACCATGAGTACAACTATCACCTGCCCCAGCACAACTTTCCGAGCCATGGGCTGCCAGATTGATTTATGGCTGGAGGCCGACGAATCTTCCGCGGCCGTCGCTTTCGAGGCCGTGGAAAAGCTCTTCGCTGAAAACGAACGGATTTTGAGCCGCTTTTCGACCACCAGTGAATTGACACAGTTGAACGGCCGTACCGGCGAATGGGTTCCCGTATCCGATCTATTGTGGAATGTACTAGAAGAAGCACTCATTTGGGCCGCCGAAACCAACGGCCTGTTTGATCCCACCTGCCTGAATGCCCTGGAAGCGGCCGGTTATGTGGTAAGTTTCGAGGCGATGGCCACGGCACAGTTTAACGGCCGTCATCAAGCCCACCACCTCCTCAACGGTCAATGGTCTAGCATCCAGTTGGATCCGGCGCATCAGGCAGTCTACCTGCCTTATGGGCTGCGGATTGATCTGGGCGGCATTGCCAAAGGGTACACGGCCCAACAGGCCGTAGACCTGATGTCGCCCTGGGGCGCCTGCCTGGTAAACGCCGGCGGCGACCTGGTCGCCGGGGCTGCGCCTTCCAGCTTGCCCGGCTGGCCGGTGGGTGTCGCCAAACCTTCGGAGGCCGGCGATCCCGCCGACAATGCCCTAAGCCTCTGGCTGGAAAATGCCGCTCTGGCCACGTCGGGTGTAGACTATCGCCGCTGGACGTCAAACGGCCGTGCCGCCCATCACCTCATCGACCCTCGCACCGGTTTGCCGGCTATCACGGACCTGGTTACCGCCACCGTTTGGGCCGCACAAGCGACCGAAGCCGAAGTACGAGCAACCACCAGCCTGATCATGGGCCGCCATACGAGCCTGGATAACCTGGAAAACCAATCCCATCTGGCAGCCGTCCTTTTTGACACCGACGGAGAAATGTACCAGACAAGCAATCTCGGCAATCTGGTCATCTAAAACAGCATTCTACCCTCCATGTATAGGAGATGGGAGATTGGCAACAGGCCGATCTCCCATCTCCGCATGTAAGCGGGAAAACGCTCAGCATGTTCAGGAACAAGTCCTATGCCTACCGGACCTAACTCCAACCCATCCGATGACACCGTCATTCGTGCTGCGGCCCTGATGGGCAGCCTGATGATTGGTTTTGTTGGCAGCCTGCTGCTAATTGCCTTCTTCTGGCTGCTGTTCGCCGCCACTTCTATTGATGAGCGGCTGGCTGCCTGGTTGGGTCTGGGCGCCAAAACTGCCTGGCACTTCAGCCGGGCCAGCGGCATGGTGGCCTATCTGCTTCTCACCCTATCAACCGTCTGGGGCTTGCTGCTGACCACCAAAATCATCAAGGAAAGCGTGCCGCCCGTCCTTTCGCTGGCTATGCACAACATCCTGTCCTGGGCGGCCATCGGCATGACCGGCTTGCACATGACTGCCCTGCTGTTCGACAGCTACTACACTTATCGCATCGTCGATTTGCTCGTGCCGTTTATCGGCCCCTATCGTCCCCAATGGGTAGCCCTGGGCATGATCGGCATGTACTTGATGATTTTGACCTCGCTGAGTTTTAGCTGGCGCAAACGGATGGGGCAAAAATGGTGGCGGCGGCTCCACTATCTGACCTATGTAGCTTTTGCCCTGGTTACACTGCACGGCTTCCTGGCAGGAACGGACAGCAGCAACCCGGGCATGCGGCTTTTATATCTGGTCAGCGGGCTGCTGGTGCTGGCTCTTACAAACTACCGGCTGATCGCCTCTGACCGACAGCGCAACCGGCAGCGTAGGTGATTCCTCATCCCTACCCCCATAAAAAAGAGCCTGGCGCGTGCCAGGCTCTTGGGATCTAAAAACAAGTTTGGCCGGAGGGTTATGGGCCGGCAAACGTTTCCACCGGGTCATAACGATCGAAGTAGTGGTTGGGATCGGAAGTGTGCACCCAAACCCACAGGTCGTTGGGGGCATTTTCCGACCAATTAAAGACCCACTCGGCGTCACGAGGGGGCATGTTGATGCAGCCGTGGCTGTGTTTGTAACCAAACCGATCGTGCCAGTAGGCGCCGTGCAACGCAATTTCCGTCACCCGATCAATGTACATGGTATAGGGCACGTCTTCGATGAAGTAATAGTCTACCTTGCCCTCTGCCCCGGACATTTTGATTTTTTCGTGGCGGTCCCAAACCTGGAACAGCCCTTCGCCAGTGGGCCAGCGGTTCAGGCCGCTGGAGATGAGGCCGGCATACACCATCTGGTCACCTACGTAGGCAGCCATACTTTGCTCGTAGAGGTCCACTTCCACCCAATATTCGTCCGGGCCGATTTCCGCCGGCCGCTGTTCAATTTCGGTGATGCTGACGTAGGTTTGTTTCATCCAGTAGCCAGAGCCGATATTGTACCAGATCCAGCCTTCGTTATCGACCTGGGCATCGTAGACTTCAAAGAAGGTGTAACGCGGCAGTTTGGGATCGCCGGGGGTGGGTTCGGCGCCGGGTTCGCGGCTGGGCCAGTAATCGACGAGCATCCAGCCAAACGGCCGTACCGGCTGCTGATGGATCTCCACCCCGGAAAACTCCGAATCTTCATACACCTGCAGATCCTCGGCCCGCACATACTCACCGGGATTGATGATGAACCAACGGCCGCCGTCCGTGCCATCTATCCACCAGGTAAAGGTCACAAACAGGTAGCCGTCGCCCACGTTGCGAATAGGCGTTGAGGCCGTGGTCGGCTCCGGATACACCCAGATATTATCTTTCAGCCGGGCATACTGCTGGGTCGGGCGAAAGCTGTTTACCGGCGACTGCGGCTCTACAAACGTTGGTCGCGACGGCTCTGCCTCGCACACCAGGCCAATGTTATCGGCGTAGGTGTAGCAGTTAGCAGCCCAGGCGGGCTGAATCAGTAAAAACCAGGCGGCTACCAAAACCCCCACAACGGCCGTGCCACGCATCAATCGAATCATGTATGAGTCAAACTCCTCTACGATGAATTTCTAAACTGCCATACTTCAGACAGTAGTGTACCTGATATCAAACCAAACAGCCTAACATTTGGGCACTGAATACCCTACACTGATTCACATTTTAAATAATACCACGATAAAAATAGGACAAACAAGCGCAAAAGTTACAGAACAATAAGAGATTTAGCCCGCACAGTCGTGCATATTGCCCTCCTGCCGGGTATAACTCTAAAAACAAAACCCAACAACAACTTCGTGGAGGAACCATGTCTGATCAACTTCAAGGCGAAATCGACTTACAGGAATTCCGCCAGATGGGTTACCAGCTTGTCGACTGGATTGCCGATTACCTGGGTCACCCCGAGCAGTATCCCGTTTTATCGCGCAGCCAGCCGGGTGACATCAAAGCGCAGCTGCCTCCGGCTGCACCGGAAGAGGCAGAACCGCTGGCGGCCATCATTGCCGACTTCGAAAAAATCATCGTACCGGGCATTACCCATTGGAATCACCCCAACTTTTTCGCTTACTTCAGCATCACCGGTTCTGTGCCCGGCATCCTGGCCGAGATGCTCATTGCCGCGCTGAACGTCAACGGCATGCTGTGGCGCACGTCCCCGGCCGCTACCGAATTGGAGGAAGTGACGCTGGATTGGCTGCGCCAACTGCTGGGCCTGCCGGCCGATTTACGCGGCGTGATCATGGATGGGGCGTCGATGTCCAGCATGGTGGCTGTGGCTGCCGCCCGTGAAGCGGTAGCCGGGTTGGACGTGCGCCGCCAGGGATTGGCCGGCCGCACCGACACGCCGCGTCTGCGGGCCTATATCTCCGACCAGACGCACTCGTCGGTGGAGAAGGGGGCGATTGTACTGGGCATTGGGCAGGAAAACGTCGTCAAAATCCCCTCGGACGATCAGTTCCGGATGATACCGGCGGCGTTGGAAACGGCCGTGCTCCACGATCTCGCCGCCGGTTATCGCCCCTTCTTCGTCTGCGCCACCATCGGCACCACCTCCACCACCAGCATCGACCCCGTACCGGCCATCGCCGACCTGGCCGAAAAGTATGGCCTGTGGCTGCACGTCGATGGCGCCTATGGCGGCATGGCGGCCATCGTGCCGGAAATGCGCCATGTGCTGGACGGCGTGGCACGCGCCGACTCCCTGGTGACCAATCCGCATAAATGGCTGTTTACACCGATGGACCTGAGCGCCTTTTACACGCGCCACCCGGACGTGTTGAAGCGCGCCTTTAGCCTGCTGCCGGAATACCTGCGCAACACGGAAACCGACGCCAACGCGGTGATCGATTACATGGATTACGGCGTGCAGCTTGGCCGGCGCTTTCGTTCGTTAAAGTTGTGGTTTGTGCTGCGGGCTTATGGACGAGAGGGGTTGGTGGCCCGCCTGCGCGAGCACATGCGCCTGGCGCAGCAGTTGGCCGAATGGATAGATGCCGCTCCCGATTTTGAGCGGCTGGCTCCCACGCCTTTCAGCACGGTTTGCTTTCGCGCCCACCCCCGCGGCTTAGATGACCCGGATCAGTTGAATAAGCTGAACGAACAGTTGATGACGGCCGTTAACGCCACCGGCGAGATCTTTTTGTCGCATACCAAACTGAACGGAGCCTACACCTTGCGCCTGGCCATCGGCAACATCCGCACCGAGGAGGCGCACGTCAAACGCGCCTGGGAACTGCTGCAAGAGATGGTCTAGTAGTCTTCTAGTCTTGTAGTCGAATACCTGACTACCAGACTATTGGACTACCAGACTGCTCGACTATTGGACTACCCGACTAAACAGGGCAGAGAACGCGGCCGCAGCTGCCGCAGTAGACCAACTCGCCCAGTTCGGCGGATTTTACTTTGGCCGCGGAGACAGTCATGAAACAGGCCTGGCACTCGTTGCCCCGGAGGCCGGCCACGGCCACGCCGTTTTTGCGCTTGGCCAGGGTATCGTACTGGGCGCGAGATTCCGGGGAGAGGAGGGCCGCCTGTTTTTCGCGTTCGCCCATGAGCTTGTGCAGGCGCAGGGCGAGTTCCTGCTGTTCCTTTCGCAGCACGGCCGTACTCTGCTGCCAGCGTGACTCTACGGCCGTCAAAGATTTCTCGGCCACCACTTTTTCCGTCTCCGCGTCTTCCACCAGCACCATCGCTTCCAGAATTTCGTCCTCCAGCGCCGACCGCCGCCGTCCCAACGCCTCAATCTCGTGCTGCAAATCAGACAGCTCCTTCGGATTCTTGACGTTGCCGGAATAGAGGCGATCTTCCGAACGTTTGGCTTTGCTGTTCAGGCTGTCCAGTTCCAGGTTCAGGTTCTGGCGTTTTGCCTGCGCGGATTTCAGCACGGCCACGGCCGTTTCATTCCGCTGCCGGGCTGCCTGCAGTTCGGCGGTTTCCTTTTGCGCGCGCAAAACTTCACCCAGGCGCTGCTTTTTCTCCTTAATTTCACTATCCAGCTGCTGCAGGTTGTACATCACGCGTATTTGTGACATGGCTTCGTCCTCTCTTAGCGGTTCACTTCACGACGGCCAAAATTGTAACACCAAACCAGAGAAATAGCCGTAAGCTACAAGCTGCATGTCCGGCCGACAGCTCACAGCTTATAGCTAATAGCTTATAGCTAATGGCCTGCAGCTTTTTGCCATACGGCCGTCAATCAGGTATATATCCTCCCCGCAATGTTTGATAAATGGTTCACCCTGGAAGAACAACCTGTAACCGACGATGATGCCGACTGGGACGCCTTTGTGGCCGCCCATCCACACGGCAGCATTTTGCAAACCACCGACTGGGCGCGCTTGAAAAACCGCTTCAACTGGTCATCGCAGCGCGTCTGGCTGAAGCAAGACGGCCGTTTCATTGCCGGCGCGCAAATACTCTTCAAATCCGCGGCCCTTGGGCTGGTCAAAATCGCCTACATTCCGCACGGACCTCTGGTTGATTGGCGGGACAAAGAGCAGATCGCGGTGCTTTTTAACCAGATCGATCACTCAGCCTACTATCACGGATCGGGTCTCGTTAAAATAGAGCCGCTGCTGTGGCAGACGGAAATGCCCCCGGCCGCCTGGGCCGACCTTTGCGCCCGCCACAACCTGCTGCCCAACACCGATACCATCCAGCCGCCCAACACGGTGCTGGTGGATTTACGGCCGTCGCTCGACGACATCCTGGCCGCCATGAAACAGAAAACCCGCTACAACATCCGTCTGGCCGAGCGCAAAGAAGTGGTTGTGCGCCAGGGCAGCGTCGATGACTTGCCCACCTTCAACGCCCTGATGCAAGTCACCGCCCGGCGTGATGGCTTTGGCGTGCATGAACCAGCCTACTACAAAGCCGCCTACGAGCTGTTTGCGCCGGATCGCCTGGCCCTGTTTCTGGCTGAGTTTTCGGGACGGCCGTTAGCCGCCATCATGGTTTCCGCCTTCGGCGGCAAAGCCATCTACCTCTACGGCGCGTCCAGCGACGAAGAACGCCAGCGCATGCCCACTTATGCTCTGCAGTGGGCGGCCATCCAATGGGCCAAAGAAAAGGGCTGCCACACCTACGACCTGTGGGGCGTCCCCGATGCGCCCGAAGAAGACCTGGAAGCCCACTTCACCGACCGCAGCGACGGGTTATGGGGCGTCTACCGCGCCAAACGCGGCTATGGCGGCCAGGTGCAGCGCACCGTCGGCGCGGCCGACCGTGTCTACAACGATTTAGTCTACAAACTCTACAAACGGCGAAGAAGCAGTTGATAGTTGATAGTGGATAGTTGACAGTTGTTCGTGCACTATCAACTACCAACTATCAACTGCCAACTACCAGCTACCAACTACTCATGTACCGAGCCTCAACCTTCAAAGAAGCCACATCCCCGGCCGCCTGGAACCATGCCCTGGGCCAACTGCCCAATCCCCACGCCCTGCAAAGCTGGACCTGGGGGCAGTTTAAGGCGCGTTGGGGCTGGCAGGCCAGGCCGCTGCTGCTGACGGTGGCCGAAAATAAGTGGGAACCGCTGGCTGCGGCCCTGGTTCTCAAACGCCAGGTTCCGCGTCTGCCGTATTCTATTTTGTATGTGCCTAAAGGCCCGCTGCTGAATTACCGTGACGGCTCGCTGCGCCGCGTGGTTTTAGCCGAACTGGAACAAATCGCCCGCCGAGAGAGGGCGATTTTTGTGAAGATTGATCCCGACGTGGTGCAAAGCTGGGGCGAAGACGGGGAACGGCCGTCGCCCACCGGCAGCCAATTCATATCCGACCTCACCCGGCGCGGCTGGCGCTTCTCCGCCGATCAGGTGCAGTTTCGCAATACGGTGGAACTGGACCTGACCCGCAGCGAGGACGACCTGCTGGCCAGCATGAAGCAGAAAACGCGCTACAACATCCGCCTGGCCGAGCGCAAGGACATCACCATCCGCCACGGCACGGACGCTGACTTCCCGGCCATTGTGCAGATGTACCAGGAAACGGCCGTGCGCGACCAGTTCGCCATCCGCCCCGCTGAGTATTACCTGGATGCCTGGCAGTCGTTTTACAATGACCGCATGGCCCACCCGCTCATCGCCGAATATGAGGGCACGGCCGTGGCCGCCATTATCCTCATCCGCTTTGGCAATCGCGTCATTTATATGTACGGCGCGTCGACCAACCAGGAGCGCAACCGCATGCCCACCTACCTGCTGCAGTGGGAAGCCATCCGCTGGAGCAAGACGCAGGGCGCAGAAGTGTACGATTTTTGGGGCGCGCCGGATGAATTTGTGGAAACCGACCAGCTTTGGGGCGTCTGGCGCTTCAAGCAGGGCTTTAACGGCGAGGTGGTGCGCCACATCGGCGCGTGGGATTACACGCCACGGCCGTTTTGGTATTGGCTGTATACGACCGTCATGCCCCGCTACCTCAACCTCCTCCGCCGCCGCGCCGAAAATAATCAAACCACCGCACCTGATCTTTAAGACTAAAGACTAGAGACTGGGGACTGGGGACTGGAGACTGGGGACTGATGACTCGTACACTCTCCAGTCTCCATTCTTCCATCTCCATTTCACAAAAAGGAACCCAACCATGACCAGAACCATTGTCGTCCTCGATGGCGACCAGACCGGACAAGAACTGCTGGAGGAGGCCCTGCGCGTCCTCGACCCCAGCGTGACCCGCTTCGACGTGGCGTTTCTGCGCTTCGACCTGAGCCTGGAGAACCGGCGCGCCACCAACAACCAGGTGGTCTACGACGCGGGCAAGGCCATGCGCCAGCACCGCGTGGCCCTGAAAGCGGCCACCATCACCCCGGAGCAGCCGGGCGACGTGGGCAGCCCCAACCGCATCCTGCGCGAGCAAATCGACGCGGAAGTGATTTTGCGCACCGGGCGGCGCATCCCCGGCGTGCGCCCCATCGCCGGGGTCTACTCGCCCATCAGCGTGGTGCGTATGGCCCGCGACGATGCCTACGGCGCGAAAGAATGGCGCGAGGGCGAGCCGGGCAGTATGCACGAAACCGCCTACCGCACGGAGAAAATCTCGCGCCGTGTCTGCCGCGACGTGGCCGAATACGCCTTCCAGCACGCCCGCCGCACCAACGCCAAAGTCTTCGGCGGCCCCAAGTACACCGTCAGCCCCACCTACGAAGGGCTGTTTAAGGAGGAGTTGGACGCCGCCGCCAAACGCTACCCCGACGTGCGCTACGATCCGCAGTTGATTGACGCCACCTTTGCCCTGCTGCTGGCGACCACCGGCGAGCCGCTGGTCATCCCCAGCCTCAACCGCGACGGCGACCTGCTGTCGGACATGATTTTGCAGTTGTTCGGCTCGATTGCCGGGTCGGAATCGATGGTGATTTCGGTCGACGACAGCGGCGAGGTGGATTGTGTGATGGCCGAAGCGCCGCATGGCACGGCCCCGCGCCTGCAAGGGCGCAATGCCGCCAATCCGATGGCCATGATTCTGGCCTCGGCCGGGCTGTTGGGCTATCTGAAGGAAGCCGAAGCCAAGCAGGCCAGCCGCGCCATCTACGAGGCGACGCTGGAGACGGTTTACGACGGCATCAAGACGGCCGACATCGGCGGCAGCGCCCACACCGACGAATTCACCAACGAGGTGATTCGCCGGGTGAAGTCAAAGTTGGAAGTGTGGTCGGCGCTGGCGTAGGACGCGCCAAGATGGGTCCAATCTTTTTGTAGATTGAAAAGTTAATCCGGTAACCTTTGCCTGCTTCGCCTGCGGCTAAAGCCCCCGGCTGCAAAACAACGCCCGGTGAACCGGGCTTGAAGAATACAAGCCGGGTTTACCCGGCGTTGTGGTCTAGCCCGGACGTTTACGTCCGGTGAGATAGCGTTACCCGATTATTTTTTGAAGCCTGATGAGATTGGACCCATCTATAAAGGCTGCGGATCAATCATTTCTACCAGCGGATCACCCATTTCTGCGTGCGGACGAGCCATTTCTACCAGCGGATCAACCATTTCTGCGTGCGGATGAGCCATTTCTGCCAGCGGACGAGTCATTTCTGCCAGCGGACGAACCACTTCTACCAGCGGATCAATCATTTCTGCCAGCCGATGAGTCATTTCTGCCGGCGGACGAGCCATTTCTGCCGGCGGATGAGCCATTTCTACCGGCGGATGAACCACTTCTGCCAGCGGATGAACCGTTTCTGCCAGCCGCTGGGCCATTTCTGGGTGCGGATGAATCATTTCTACCGGGGAATGGGCCGGGGATGTTGACGGACACACGGCCGTTTTTGTGGTAAAACTGGCGACCAAATGAGGAGCTAAGGAATTATGACGCCCAAGTATCCGGATCGTGTGGCCATCGCCCACCTGCCCACCCCGCTGGAAGAGATGACCCGGCTCAGCAAACATCTGAGCGGGCCGCGCCTGCTGATCAAACGCGACGATCAGACCGGGCTGGCGACCGGCGGCAACAAAACGCGCAAGCTGGAATTCCTGGTGGCCGACGCGCTGGCGCAAGGGTGCGACTATCTGATCACGACCGGCGCGCCGCAGAGCAACCACTGCCGCCAGACGGCCGCCGCCGCCGCCAGGTTTGGGCTGGGGTGCAGTCTGGTGCTGAATGGGGCAGAGCAAACGGCCGTTACCGGCAACCTCCTCCTCGACCAACTGCTCGGCGCGCACCTCTACTGGGCCGGGACACGCACCCGCCAGGAAGCCATGCTCGACGTGGCCGCCGAACTGCGCACGATGGGCCACAAGCCCTACATCATCCCCCTGGGCGGCTCCAACGTCATGGGGGCCACCGGCTACGTCAAAGCCATGGAAGAATTGACCAACCAGTTGCAGGCCGAACGCCTCAACGTCGATTTCATCGTCTTTGCCAGCAGCAGCGGCGGCACGCAGGCCGGCCTGGTGCTGGGCGCGGCGATTTACGACTTTCACGGCCAGATCATCGGCGTCAGCGTGGACCATCCCGCCTCAGACCTGCAAACCTCGGTGGCCGCCCTGGCTACCGCCACCGCCACCCATCTCGGCCTGGGCACGCTCTCCCTGGCCGCCCGCATCGACGTCAACGACGACTACCTGGGCGAAGGCTACGCCATCGTCGGCGAGACAGAGCGCGAAGCCATCCAGATGGTGGCCCAGCTAGAAGGCATCTTGCTCGACCCCGTGTACACCGGCCGGGCGATGGGCGGTCTGATTGATTTGATTCGTTGGGGAGCCTTCACCCGCGGGCAAACGGTGCTCTTCTGGCACACCGGCGGTGCCGCCGCCCTGCCCGCCTTCGCCGACAAACTGGTTAACATTTAACAGATAACAGTCAACGGTTAACGGTTAACCGTTGTCCGTTAACTGTTAGTTGTTGATTGTTAGCTTTGCGAGGGGATAGGCGTTGTTCACGGCCGTTTCCGCCTCCACCGCCAGCCGCACTCCCGGATCCGCCACGTCATACAAACCCAGCAGCAGCGTATAGTCGCCCGGCGGCAGGTCGGCGGGCAGCAGCAGGCCGTGGTTGTCGCTGATGGTTTCGCCGGGCGGCCAGATGGTGGTCGGCTTGAGATTGCCGCCCGGTTCACTGTCGCGCTGCGCCACCAGATTGCCGTTCTCGTCCACCAGATGCAGGAACACTTTATAGCGCGTGTTTAGGGGCACGGCCGTTTGCCAGAACAGCGTCGCCTGCACTATATCGCCCGGCTGTAAATCGCCAGTGCGTACGGTGTAGCCTTGCAGGGTGATGGCCGGGCCAAAGGGGATGGAAACGGCCGTTTCCATCTCCGTCGCTGCGGCCGTCGGCACCGCATAAACGGCAAAGCGCACATCCTTCAGCCACTCATCCTCCGCCTTAAACGTATGCTCATCCAGCCAGCGCTCCACCCAGCGCTGCGGGTCTTGCTGCGCGTCGCCCCAATAAATCACGTACAGCCGGTCGTGGCGGGCGGCGATGGCTTCTAGCTCGGCGGCCACGTCGCTTTCGGTCATGCCTTGCAGCGGCAGCGGATACACCGGCGCGCCCTCGCGGTGGTAATAGGTAAACACCTCCCACTGATTGGGCGCGTCGAGAATAATGCCCGCGTTGGGATGGCCGTCAGCGGCAATACGCGCCGCCATCGCCCGGTAATCGGCGCGGGCATAGGCCGGATTGGCGTAGAGGTTGTGCAGGGATTGGTAGACGCCGACGGAATAGGCCAGTAAGAGCAGCAGAATAAAGAAACTGGAGACTGAAGACTGGAGACTGGTGGGACGCGCCATCTCCAGTCTCCAGTCTCTAATCGCCAGTCTCTGTCCGCCCAACACCAGGGCAAACGGCGCGATGACGGCCGTTAGAAACTTAAAATACTGCGGCGAGGTGGCCCCGGACAGGTAGAGAAACAGGATGGGGACGAAAAGCAAGGCGAAGGCAACGGCCGTGTCCCACCCCCAGCGCAGCACCACCGCCAGCACCAGCAGCACGCCCAGCGCCACAAACGCCCAGGGAATGGTCACCGGGCTGATGGTGAGGCCAAAACCCAGCCAGAACAGCGTGTCGGCGAGGAAGGGGAGGAATGACGGCCGTGTCGCCCCGCCGCCGCCCACATTCGCCAGAAAAGTTGGCACCCAGGGCAGGTAGAGGAGCAGGGTGATGAGCATCATGGCCGCCCAGAGGAGGGGAGTGCGGAGTGCGAAGCGGGGAGTGGGAAGGTCTTTAGTCTCCAGTCTCCAGTCTCTAACCGCCCAAATGACCACCACCACGCCCTGCGCGGCCAGCACGGCGGGGAAGAAGTAGTGGGTGTAGAGTCCGGCAACGGCCGTCAACACATAAGCAACTACAAGCACTTTCCGAAATCCCAAATCCCAGATCCGAAATAAAAGCCACGTCGACAGCGCCGCCAGCAGCCCCAGCAGGGCATACATGCGGGCTTCCTGGCTGTAGTAGATGAGCGGGGGGGAAACGGCCGTAATCACCCCCACCAGAAGCCATTTTGGATTTCGGATTTTGGATTTCGGATCGCGGGCCAGGGAGATGGCCAGGGGGACGACGAGCAGACCGGCGAAGGCGGACAGGGCGCGCAGGCCAAATTCGGTCTCGCCGGCCAGTTCGCGCCAGCCCCGCAGCAGCAGGTAGTAGAGCGGCGGATGAATGTCGCTGGCCGTGCCCTCGATGATCAGCTGGATGGTGCGCTCGCTCAGGCGGGCACTGTTGCCCTCATCGTTCCAAAACGACTGCGCCCCCAGATTGTGAAAGCGCAGGGCCATCGCCAGCCACAGCAAAACGATGACCAGGGCGAGTTTTTTGAACCGCGGAGAGCGCAGAGGGCGCGGAGGTGCGGCAGAGCGAGCGTCGCCAATCGCCAATCTCTAATCTCCCATCTCGTTCTTCGGCATCAGCCACCAAAGCAGGGCAAAAAAGAGGATGGCGCTGCTGAGGGTGAAGAGGAACGGCCGTGCCCCATCCCACGTCCGCATCCAATCCGGCAGAGGGGTAATGGTCTGGTCGCCGGTGGCATAGTCGGCCACCGCCGGAAAGACGGGCAGCGGCGTAAAGTCCGGCTCCATCATGCGGAAGTAATACCACGACTCGCCCTGCTCACTGTCGCCCTCCCGCTTAAAAAACCAGACATTGTTCACGCCCACCCAGGGCCACTCCGCCTGCTGCCGCTGAAAGGCTTCGACGGTGTACTTCGCCTGCTGCGCCTCGGTGACGCGGCCAAAATTGGCCGGAATCTCCTCCGGCGCGGTGTTCCAGCCCATCTCGCTGATCCAGATGGGTTTGGCGGCGTCGCCGTTGCGCACCATCAGGTCGCGGATGAAGAGATTGTGGGGGTAGTTGATGACTGTGGGACGCAGCCGCTGGTCGGTGGCCCCAGACCAGAGGCCGTAGCCCTGCGCCGAGAGCACGTCGAAGCAGGCGGCGGCTCCCGCATTGTACATGCGCTGCAAGAAGATGAGGTCGTTCATGTGACGGCCGTCCATCGCCAGCGTCGGGGTGAGGGCAGCGGCCAACACCACGGCGTTCGGGTCCACCTCTTTGATGCGCCGGTAGCCTTCGCAGAGCAGTTCCGTGTAGGCTTCCGGGTTCACATCTTGCAGGCCCCACTCCTGGTTCCCGTTCGGCTCGTTCCAGATCTGGTAATAGTGGATGCGCCCCTGGTAGCGCTGCGCTACTGTGGCCGCAAAGTCGCCAAAATCGGCGAAATTGTCCGGCGGCGCATACGTGCCGATGGTGTCCGTCAGCGCCCGCGTCCACGACGGCGGGTTGCTGATGCGGGCGATGATTTGCAGGTCGTAGGTCTCGGCCAGATCGACGATCTGGTCGTATTTAGCCCAGGCGTCCACCTCGCCCACGGCGTCCACGTTGCGCCGGTCGGTAAAATCGCCCTTGCCGTGAATTTCGATGTCCTCCCAGGGGAATTCCTGCCGGATGAACTGGAAACCGGCGTCGTGCAGCAGCTGCAGGCTTTGTTCGCGTTTGGCCGGTTCCACTTCTTGTTGCAAAAAGGTATTGACGCCGAAGGGGGAAACGGCCGTGTTTTCAATATCCATGTCGGGAGCGAGAGAAGGCTGGGGGCGAACGGCCGTGTTCACCCAATGTACCACCCCCCGCAGCTGCGCCGCCACGCTCTCCTCGCCCGTTAAATCATAGAGCGAGTGGGCATGGGGCCACAGCGCCACGAGCAGCAAAAGCAGCGCCACGCCCACAACGAACTTCCAAATAACCGACCAGCCTCTACTCATAAGCGCAACATTATACCTCAACCCGCTGCCCGCTACCTGCCGCTTGCCCACCGCCAAACAAAAAATGATGCAGTGCGTCAAAACTATGTTACAATAACCCAAAATCCCGCGGTAAACTTGCAGCAAAGGGAAGACTCGCAAGTTTTACCCACTGAAAACCGCAAAGAAGAGGTGTACATGTTAACTGGAATCGAAAAACTTCTATTTGTACTGCTCATGGTCTTTTCCCTGGTAGCCACCTATTACACCTTCGGCCAGGTGGTCAGAATTATCTCACGCGGACAGGGCAAACTCCATTTCGACCACTTACCGCAGCGTATGATGACCGGTCTCGTAGCCCTTTTTGGTCAGGGCAATATCATTAAACGCCGGCCTTTGGCTTCCCTCTTTCACTGGGGCGTCGCCTGGGGCTTTATCTTCTATTTCCTCGTCAACTTCCTGGACATCCTCGAAGCCCTCATCCCCAACTTCCGCCTGCCCGATAACATCGTTACCAATGTCTACCACCTGCTGGCCGACTTATTCAGCGTTGCCGTGTTGGTGGGCATTGTTTTCTTCCTCGTGCGCCGCTTCGCTTTTCAGGATAGAGCGCTCAAGATTCGCGAAAACGTCGTCGTACATCCTAAGGCCCGCGAATTGGGCGGTATCAACCGCGATTCGCTCATCGTCATCGTCTTCATATTCCTGCACGTAGGCAGCCGCCTGATGGGCTCCGCTTTCCTCAACGCTGCCGAGGGGCCAAACCCCTGGGAACCCTTCGCCACCTTGATTGGCAGCGGATTGGCCAGTCTGCCGGAGAGCGCACTTGTTGCTGGATGGCATATCTTCTTTTGGATAGCGGTAGGGCTGGTGCTGCTCTTCCTGCCCTACTTCCCCTACACTAAGCACTTCCACCTGATGGTCGGTCCCTTCAACTTCATGACCAATCCGGAACGGACCTATCTGGGGCAGTTGTTTACCCTCAATTTCGAGGATGAGTCCATCGAACAGTTTGGCGCGGCCGATTTGTTTGATTTGGAGCAAACCAAGCTGGTGGACGCTTTTGCCTGCATCATGTGTAATCGCTGCCAGGAGGCATGCCCGGCCTATGCTACCGGCAAAGAACTTTCGCCGGCCGCTCTGGAAGTCAACAAACGGTATTACATCCGCGACAACATGGCGACTTTGGCGGCAGGCGGCAGTGTGAACGGGGCTAACGGCAATGGGGCTGGCCTGCCGCTAATGGATTTGATGATCAGCGAGAGCGCCGTGTGGGCCTGCACGGCCTGTGGCGCGTGCATCGAAGCCTGCCCGGTGGGCAACGCGCCCATGCTGGACATCATGGAAATTCGCCGCGACCAGGTGTTGATGGCCAGCGCGTTCCCGGATCAACTCAAAGGCGCGTTTGTAGGCATGGAACGTACCGGCAATCCCTGGCAGTCGAAGGAAAGCCGCATGGAATGGGCTGCCTCGCTGCCGTTTGAGGTTCCGCTGGTGGACGAAAACCCAGATTACGAATATCTGCTGTGGGTAGGCTGCGCCGGGGCCTTTAATCCGGATTCGCAGGCGGTAGTGCGGGCTGTGGCGACCATTTTGCACGAAGCGGACGTGAGCTTCGCCGTGCTGGGCGATGCGGAAACCTGCACCGGCGATTCGGCCCGGCGCGCCGGGAATGAATACCTCTTCTATGAAATGGCGATGGGCAACATCGAAACGCTAAATGCGGCCGGAGCCGATCAAAAGAAGATTGTGACGAGCTGCCCGCACTGCTTTACGACCATTGGCAAGGAATATGGCGAACTGGGCGGTCATTATCAGGTGTTCCACCATACCCAGTTGATTTCTGATTTGGTGGGGAAAGGGAAGCTGAGGCTGAACGGCCGTTCCCTCGAAAAAGTCACCTTCCACGACCCCTGCTACCTGGGCCGGCACAATGGCGTCATTGATGCGCCGCGTGCGGCGCTGGCACAAGCCGGGGCAACGCTGCTGGAAATGGACCGCAACAAGAAGAATTCGTTCTGCTGCGGCGCGGGCGGCGCGCAAATGTGGAAGGAAGAGGAACCGGGCACGGAAGCGGTGAACATGAACCGCTACCGTGAAGCCCACCACACTGGCGCAGATACGCTGGCCGTCGGCTGCCCCTTCTGTATGACGATGATGAAGGATGCCAACCGTGAAGAGGGCGAACCGATGCAGGTGAAGGACGTGGCAGAGATCGTGGTGGAGGCGATGAAGTAGCTGTTCGTTGTTGGCTGTTAGCTATTAGCTGTTGGCTGTTAGAGAGGGGTAGGCGTGTACGTCTACCCTTTTGTTTTGGGACTATGGGGGGATGGCGCAAACGGCCGTTTGCCCTACCATTGTCTCTATACTCGTCTCAATTCACCCACGATGGAGGTCTTGCTTATGCAGCGTTTTGCGCTTTTCTTGCTCCTCGTCGCCGCCCTCATCGCCCCCACCGTATTCGCCGATGGTGCGCCAGCGGACGGTCCGGTTGTGCCCGGTACACCGGACAATTTGGAGGGGATAACGGCCGTTACCGCCGCCACCTTCGAAGAACAGGTCCTGGAGCTGGTCAACCAGGAACGCTGGAATAACGGCCAGCTTCCCCCGCTAAAAGGCAACACCCTGTTAGATGCCGCCGCCGAAACCCACAGCGACAACATGGCCGTTCGCAACTTCTTCGCCCACTGCGACCTGGATACCAAAACCTCACCCTGGGATCGCATGGAAGCTGGCGGCTACACCGGCTGGAACTACGCGGCCGAAAACATTGCCGCCGGCTACGGCACCCCCGCCGAAGTCATGAACGGCTGGATGAACAGCTCCGGCCACCGGGCCAATATCCTGTCCACCAATGTGCGCGAGATTGGCATCGGCTACGTCTACCAATCAAATGACACCAACAACATCCGCTATGATGCCGGCAGCTGCACTCCCGACGCCGGCGGCCACGGCCCGTTTTTCCGCTTCTGGACCCAGGATTTCGGCCGTATCAGCAGCGTCATGCCCGTGGTGATCAATCGCGAAGCATATGAGGCCACCACCCGGCAGGTGAACCTATACATGTACGGTGAAGGATGGGCCACGCAAATGCGCTTTCGCAATGAAAACGGGAACTGGTCGGCCTGGCAGCCGTATCAGGCCAACAGTTCGTGGCAGCTCAGTGACGGCAGTGGTATTAAAACTGTCTTCGCCGAAATCAAGGATGGCAGCGGTAACGTCCGCAGCGCCGATGATTCCATCGCGTTGAGTCTGCCCGGACCAGCCCTGGCAGTTTCCGCTTCAGAATTGAGCTTTGCCTTACAAAGCACCGGAGCAGTTAGTCAGACAAGGCAGTTGACTATCCAAAACACAGGGGGAGAGCTGCTCACCTGGAACCTGTCAGAGGAACCGGCCGCCAGTTGGTTAAGCGCCAACGTGACCAACGGCACCGTTCCGAGCGGTGGCAGTACTACCCTCACCCTGACCGCCACCCGCAGCGGACTGCTGCCCGACGTGTATGAAACCACACTACGCATCGATGGCGGCAGCGCCGCCAATTCACCGCAGTCGGTCACCGTCACCTTTTTGCTGACTGAGCAACAACCAGTTTTCTTGCCAATGGTGGTGAGATAAGACTACGCCGGTTAGATTGGTCCAATCTGTGAGATTGGACCAATCTAACCGGCGCGAATCAGACATCGTAAACTCTACAAATTCCGCCCAAAATAATCTCGAATTTGCTCCTCCATAAACACGCGGTCGGCCAGGCTGCGCGGCGAGTGGCGCTCGTCGGGGAAGAGCAGCAGGTCGTAGGGCTTGCGGGCGCGGATGAGGGCATTGATGAGGCGGGCCGTGTGCCGGAAATGGACGTTTTCGTCGATCAGGCCGTGCACCAGCAGCAGCTTGCCCTGTAGATTGTCGACGTGGGCCATCACGCTGCCCTGCGTATACCCTTCCGGGTTATCTTGCGGCGTGCCCATGTAGCGTTCGGTGTAGTGGGTGTCATAACCATCGTAGTGAGTGACGGGCGCACCGGCCACGGCGACCTTGAAGGTGTCCGGGGCCTGCGCCAGACACATGGCGGCCATGTAGCCGCCATAGCTCCAACCGTAAATGCCTACTCGCGCCGGGTCGGCCAGGCCCTGCTCCACCAGCCAGCGCACACCATCCACCTGATCTTGCACCTCGATGATGCCCATGCGCCCCTTAATCCAGCCTTCAAAGGCCAGACCGCGCCGGGCGCTGCCACGATTGTCCAGCACGAAAACGAGAAAGCCCTGCTGGGCCAGATATTGGGCGCGCATGCTGGCCGTCACCTGCCAGCTGTTCTTGACCATTTGCGCGTGCGGGCCGCCATAAACGTGGACGATGGTGGGATAAGGGCCGCTGCCCGCCGAGGCTGGCGGACGATAGATCGCGCCGTACAGTTCTACACCATCCCGGCTGTGCAAGGTGACGATTTCCGGCGGCTGTAAACTCAGGCGTTCGAGGCGCGGGTCCTGGTTGGCGACGATGGTTTGCAGGATGGCGCCATCGTCCAACGAGCAGAGGCGCACGACAGGCGGCGTGTCTTTGCTCTGGTAGACGTCGATAAAGCGGCGACGGGCCAGATCGATAGTGGGGGCGTGGCTTCCCGGCTCGCGGGTAAGGCGGCGCGGCGCTTCGCCGGAGAAGGAGACGGCGTAGAGATGGGTTTCCAGCGGGCTGTCGAGGGTGGCGGTGAAGTAGATGGACTGCGCCTTTTCGTCTACGGCCGTTATCCCCCCCACCAGCCACTCGCCCTGCGTGAGCGGCCGTTCCAGCCGCCCATCCGCATCGTAGAGATACAGGTGCATGAAGCCAGTGCGCTCCGAAGCCCAGAGGAAACGGCCGTCTTTTAGCGGCTTAAACAGGTCGTGGAGGTTGATCCAGACGTCGCTGGTTTCCGTGAGCAGGGTGCGTTTTGCACCCGTTTCCACGTTGAACTCCACCAGGTCCAGCCGGGTTTGGGCGCGGTTTTCGATCTGGGCGGTGAGACGGCCGTTCGGCAGCCACTTCACCCGCGCCAGATAAATATCCTCGTCGTCGCCCAGGTCCAGCCACAGCGGGTCGCCGCTGTCGCGGCCGACCACGCCCAGGCGCACTTTGGCGTTGGGCTGCCCGGCAAACGGGTAGCGGTGGTCTTCCTGCGCGCCGTCGCCGGTCTGGTCTTTGCCCTGGTGAACGATGCGATAAACCGGGATGTGGGTCTCATCGACCTCGGTGAAAGCCAGCCATTGGCTATCCGGCGACCACCAGTAGCCTTCGCGGCGAGCCATTTCTTCCTGGGCGATGTATTCGGCCAGGCCGTGCGTGCGACCGGTGCCGCGCGCGCCGCGCGTCAGCTGGCGCGGTTCGCCATCGGCTACGGGCAGGACGTACAGTTCGCAGTCTTGCACAAAGGAGACCCACGCGCCGTCGGGCGAAAAGCGCGGGTCGAGCAGCGGCGAGCCGTTGCCGTCTACCAGCAGTTCCAGTTCGGCATCGGGGCCGTTTTGCAGGTAGAGGTTGCCTTGCAGGGGGATGAGCAGACGGCCGTTTTTCCCCCAGGCGTAACTGGTAATGCCCAGGCTGTGCTGGCGCAGCCGTTCGCGGCGCAGCTTTTCTTCCAGCGAGAGGCTGTCTTCGGTGTCGCCGCCGCCGGGCGGGGCGATGAGGGTGCGGGCCACGGCCGTTTCCGGGTCGTAGGCCCACAACTGCTGCGAGAGGCTGTCCGGGCCGCTAAACAGGTAGGTGATCAGACGGCCGTCCGGGCTGAAGGCGAGCGATTGGGGAACGGCCGTGCCCGGCAGGGGATAGGTGGCGACATCTTCAAGGGTAATGGGTTGGTGGGACATGTGAACTCCTGTAGATAGTTGATAGTTGTTAGTCGATAGTGGGGGAGGTAGTTATCCGTTAACTGTTAACTGTTGCCCGTTCATTGTTCAATTTCCGAGAGTTCCAGCCAGCGGGTTTCGGCCGTTTCCAGGGCGGCGCGGGCGGCGGCCAGTTCGTCGGCCAGGGATTGCAGGCGGGTGTAGTCGCCGCCGGCGGCGTTAACGGCCGTTTCCAGTTCCGGTATCTTGCTTTCCAAGGCGGCAATTTGGGCTTCCACGGCCGTCATCTCCTGCCGCTCCTTCCACGTTAGCTTGCGCGGCCGGGCGGCGGGAGACTGGAGACTGGAGACTGGAGACTGCCGCTCTGCGTTCCTCGTTCCCCGTTCCTCGTTCCCCGTTCCTCGTTCCTCGTTCACCAACCGCCGGTACGTCTCATACGGCGTGGGATAGCGCGTGCCCAGCACGCCATCCTCAAAGCTGACCAGAAAATCGACGTTGCGGTCCAGAAAGTAACGGTCGTGGCTGACGACCACCAGGCAGCCCTGGAAATGATCCAGGAACTGCTCCAGCACCGCCAGGGTGTGAATATCCAGGTCGTTGGTCGGCTCGTCGAGGAAGAGGACGTTGGGCTGGCGCACCAGGGTCAGCAGCAGGTAGAGCCGCCGCCGCTCGCCGCCGCTGAGGCTGCCGACGTAGGTTTGCTGCTCCGGCCGGGTGAAAAGGAACCATTCCAGCATTTGCGCCGCGTCGATGCGGTAGCCTTCGGCGTTTTTGATGAGGGGGGCGGCGTCGGCGATGGTGTCGAAGACGCGACGGCCGTCCACCAAGCCCGCGCTCAACTGGTCATAATAGCCCAGCTCGACGGTCTCGCCCCAGTTCACCGTGCCGCTGTCCGGCGGGATCTTGCCCGCCAGGATGTTGAGCAGGGTGCTTTTGCCCGCGCCGTTTGGCCCCAGGATGCCGATGCGGTCGCCGGGGGCCAGGTCAAAATCGAGGTTTTGGAAAAGGGTCAGATCGCCGAACGATTTGCTGAGGTGGCGCGCTTCCAGCACGCGCTTGCCCAGGCGGCGGCTGGCCAGGGAGATAGCCACCTGCGCCTCGCGCCGGTCGTGGCGCAGCACCTGCATCTCTTCGACGCGCTGTTTGCGCGCTTTTTGTTTGGTGCTGCGGGCCATTGGGCTGCGGTGCAGCCATTCCAGCTCGCGGCGCAGCAGGGCCTGGCGCTTTTGCTCGGCGGCGGCGAGTTGTTCGTGGCGGGCGGTGGAGAGTTCCAGGTAACGGCCGTAATTCCCCTCATAGCTCACCAACTGCCGCCGGTCTAAATCCACAATGCGGTTGACCACCCGGTCCAGAAAATAGCGGTCGTGGGTCACCATCAGCAGCGCGCCGGGGCGGTTTTTCAGATATTCCTCCAGCCAGGCGATGGCCTCGGCGTCGATGTGGTTGGTCGGCTCGTCGAGGATCAGCAGGTCGGCGGGGTCGATGAGGGCGTGGGCCAGGGCCACGCGCTTGTGCTGCCCGCCGCTGAGCGTGCCGATTTTGGCCGCGAACTGGGTGATGCCCAGCTGGGTGAGGATGGTCTTGGCTTCGGCTTCGGCCGCCCAGCCGTTGTGCTGGTCCATGACGGCCGTGGCCTCCGCAAACGCCGCCTGATTCGCCGCGCTCGTGGGGTCTTGCTGCAGCCGTTCGGCCGCCACCTGATAATCGCGCAGCACGCGCATCAGCGGCGCATCGCTCTGGAAGACGGTTTCCAGCACCGTCAGGGCGGGGTCCAGTTCCGGGTCCTGGGGCAAAAACTGGATGCGCACGTTGCCCCACACGGTGATCTGCCCCTCATCCACGCCTTCCAGCCCGGCGATGAGGCGCAGCAGCGTGGTTTTGCCGCTGCCGTTCGGCCCAATCAGGCCGATGCGGTCGCCGTCGTTGATGAGCAGGTTCACGTCTTCCAGCAAGACGCGCTCGCTGTACTGCTTGCCGACGTGTTCGAGGGTAACGAAATTCATAGGCCAATTATCTCCAGACTGCCCAACTCATCAAGCCGATTCCAGCCCGCGCCCTTCCCCGCGCAGAAACTGCTGATCCGCTGCCAGAAATGGTCTATCCGTCGCCAGAAATGAGTTATCCGCCGCCAGAAATGACTTGTCCGCCGCCAGAAATGACTTATCCGCCGCCAGAAATGATTTGTCCGCCGCCAGAAATGGTCTATCCGCCGTCAGAAATCACTTGTCCGCTGGCAGAAATGACTGATCCGCTGGCAGAAATGATTGATCCGCTGGCAGAAATGACTGATCCGCAAGAATGCGTGCTTTCAGATTGGGTAGGGCGAATGCCTATGCGCCACATTCAGATGTCTCGGGTGGCCTCGCCGGGGCGTAAACGCTCCGGCTGGACAACAACGCCGGTTGAAACCGGCTTTTGTTCTTTAAGCCCGGTTCACCGGGCGTTGTTTTGCAGCCTGGGGCTTTAGCCGCCGGCAAAACGGGCCGCAGGAACCGCCCTTTCAGATTGGGCAGGGCGAATGCCTATGCGCCACATTCAGATGTCTCGGGGCCTCGCCGGGCGTAAACGCTGGCTGGATAACAACGCCGGTTGAAACCGGCTTTTGTTCTTTAAGCCCGGTTCACCGGGCGTTGATTTGCAGCCTGGGGCTTTAGCCGCAGGCAAAACGGGCCGCAGGAACCGCCCTTTCAGATTGGGAAATGGGGTATCGCACACGGCCGTTCTGCGGTAAACTACCCGCCATCTTTACACTTCTCACCACCATAAAAGGAAGTCCCATGAAACGTTTTGCCCTCATACTCCTGCTGTGCCTGGCCGGCATCAGCCTCTTATTGGCCCTCTCTGTGCGGCCCGCCCCGGCCGTCGATGCAGCCGCCCTGCCTACCGATTGGGTGGTGGTGCGCGCCTACTTCCCCGACCGGCAGATGGTGGCCGATCTGGCCGCCATCCGCGAACCGTGGGAAGTCAACTACGAAAAAGGCTATCTGGTTATCGACGTCACCCCGGCCGAATATGACCAGATGGTCAAGGCGGGTTTTCGCCTGGAAGTAGATGAGAAAATGACGGCGCTCTATTATCCATCGCTGGCAGATGCGGCCAATCAAGCCGCGCCCGATCAGGCGAACGGCATTCCCGGCTACGCCTGCTACCGCACCGTCGAAGAGAGCTACGCCACGGCCGCCGCCATCGCCGCCGCCCACCCCGATCTGGCCGCCTGGATCGACATCGGCGATACCTGGCAGAAAAGCGTCGGCCTGGGCGGCTACGACCTGATGGTGCTAAAGCTGACCAATTCGGCCATCCCCGGCCCCAAGCCCAAATTCTTCTCCATGTCGTCCATTCATGCCCGCGAATACGCCCCGGCCGAGCTGAACACCCGCTTCGCCGAATACCTCATCGACAACTACGGCACCGACCCCGACGTGACCTGGCTGCTGGATTACCACGAAATCCACCTGCTGCTGCAAGCCAACCCAGACGGCCGTAAACAAGCCGAAACCGGCATCCTCTGGCGCAAAAACACCAACCAGAACTACTGCGGGGCCACCTCCACCTCCCGCGGCGCCGACCTCAATCGCAATTTCTCCTTTGCCTGGGGCTGCTGCGGCGGCTCCAGCGGTTCCCAGTGCGATGAAACCTATCGCGGCCCCTCCGCCGCTTCCGAGCCAGAAGTGAAAGCTATAGAAGCCTACGTGCGCGCCAATTTCCCCGACCAGCGCGGCCCCAACCTGACCGATCCCGCCCCGGCCGACGCCACCGGCCTCTTCCTGGATTTGCACAGCTACAGCCAGCTTGTCCTCTGGCCCTGGGGCTTTACCAACAGCATCCCGCCCAACGGCACTGCCCTGCAAACCCTGGGCCGCAAATTCGCCTACTTCAACAGCTACGAACCGGAGCAATCGATCGGCCTCTATCCCACCGACGGCACAACCGACGATTTTGCCTACGGCGAATTAGGCCTGGCCGCCTACACCTTCGAGATGGGCACCAGCTTCTTCCAGGACTGCAGCACGTTTGAAAACAACATTCTACCGGGCAACATGGACGCGCTGCTCTACGCCGCCAAAGTAGCCCGCACACCCTATCAGACACCCGCCGGACCGGATGCCCTCAACGTGGTCCTGAGCAATTTTGGGCCTGCGCCGGGCAGTGTCTTCACCGTCACGGCCAGCATCAACGACACGCGCTTCAACAACCAGAACGGCACGGAGCCCACCCAGGCCATCTACGCCGCCGAACTGTACGTGGACACGCCGCCCTGGGCAGCCGGCGCTACCCCCCTCGCCATGACGGCCGTTGACGGCAATTTCAACCAGACCATCGAAAGCGTGCGCGGCACGGTCGACACCACTGGTCTGAGCAACGGCCGTCACATCCTCTTCGTGCGCGGGCGGGACGCCGCCGCCAACTGGGGTCCGGTTTCCGCCCAATTCTTCTACGTGCTCGATCCGGCCGTCGCGCCCACCATCGGCGGGCAGGTCACGGCCGCCGATACCGGCCTGCCGCTGGCCGCCACCATCACCTCCAACCAGACCTTCCAGACCACCACCCTAGGCGACGGCACGTATGCCATGCAGGTCATCAGCGGCACCTACACCCTGACAGCCACGCCGTCTGACCCGAACTATGCGCCGGCAACGGCCAGGGTAACGGCCGTCGATTACCAGACCGTGCAGCAAAACTTCAGCCTCGCCCCCTACGTCACCATCTTCGACGACGATGTGGAGAGCGGCAATCTGGGCTGGACGGCCCAAACGCCCTGGACCATCACCACCGAGGCCAGTCACAGCGCCAACCACAGTTGGACAGAAAGCCCTGGCGGCAACTACACCAACTATCGCAACATCTCGCTCACCTCGCCCCTGTTCGATCTGAGCAGTTACCAGAATATCCGCCTCAATTACTGGCAAATCTGCAACACCGAAGCCGGTTGGGATTACTGCATCGTCGAGGTTTCCAGCAGTGGCGGCGCATCTTGGCAAGAAGTGACCCGCTTTGACGGCCTTTCCAACAGTTGGCAGGCGATCAGCCTGCCGCTGCCCATGCTGGACGGCCAGGCGCAGGCGCGCTTCCGCTTCCGCTTTACCTCCGACACGTCCATCACCGCCGATGGCTGGCACGTGGACGACATTCAACTGATCGGCAGTTCGACTTCCGCCCCCCTGGTTCATGGCGTCAGCCTCTCACCGGATGCCGCCCAGTTCGCCGCACCCGGCGAAGTCGTCACCTACACTGTCCAGATCAGCAACACCGGCAGCGTCTCGGATACGTTCACCCTCACGACCGCCGGCCAGATCTGGCCGGTCAATGTATCCACCGGCAGCGTAACGCTGGATCCGGCCCAATCCACCGCGTTTACCGCTACCGTCACCATTCCGCTGACAGCCACCCACGGCCTGAGCGACACGGTGCGCATCACGGCCGTTTCCAGCGGCGACCCCAGCCAGCAAGCCACAGTGGATTTAACCACGACGGCCGTCGTCTTCGACCACTTCACTTTCCTGCCAGTCATTCTCAAACCCTAAGATGAGCCACAGCTGCCAGGCATTTTTGAAATGCCTGGCAGCTGTTAATTATTTTCCTTCCCCTAAATATTTTTAACCACAACATCAAATATATCAATACATTTTTAAATTTTCTTACGATTTTTGCTTGACAAAGCTAAAATTAGGCATTATCATGCTCGCAGCAAGCCGTTCAGCAAAACGGCCGTATCCCGACCTTTCAGGCAGAAGCTCATGAATCAATCGCCTACAAAAGAAAAACCCCTCAAACCATTTCTCATTTTGTGGGGCGGCCAGGCCGCTTCCCTTTTTGGCAGCCAACTGGTGCAGTTCGCCCTGATCTGGTGGCTCACCACCACCACCGGCTCGGCCACCGTTCTGGCCCTGGCTTCCCTGATGGGCCTGCTGCCCCAGGTCGTGCTGGGGCCATTCGTCGGCGTGCTGGTCGACCGCTGGAATCGACGCCTGACCATGCTGCTGGCCGATGGTCTGGTTGCTTTGGCAACGGTGGTGCTGGTGCTGCTGTTTTGGAGTGGGCAAGCAGCCGTCTGGCAGGTTTATGTTGTCCTGTTTGTGCGGGCGCTGGGCGGGGCCTTCCACTGGCCGGCCATGCAGTCCTCTACCACGCTGATGGTGCCGCAAGAATATTTCACGCGCATTCAAGGCCTCAACCAGACGCTCAACGGCTCGCTCAACATCATTTCCGCCCCGTTGGGGGCGCTGCTGCTGGGCGTGCTGCCCATGCAGGGCGTGTTGATGATTGACGTGATCACGGCCGTTTTCGCCATCATCCCCCTGCTCATCATCCACATTCCACAGCCGGAAAACACGACACGGCCGTCCGGCCAGCCGGCCAACTTTTGGCGCGAGTTTTGGACCGACATGGCTGCCGGCCTGCGCTACCTGCGCGCCATGCCCGCCCTCATGCTGCTGATGGGCATGGCCATGATCGTCAACCTGGTGCTCAATCCCGCCTTTTCGCTGGTACCGCTGCTTGTGACCAACCACTTTCAGGGCAGTGCCTTGCAGCTGGGTTTTATTGAATCCAGTTTTGGCGTGGGCTTGCTGGTGGGCGGCCTGCTGCTCAGCGTATGGGGCGGCTTCCACCGGCGCATTGTTACCTCGTTGGTGGGCCTGATTGGCATGGGGGTGGCCATCCTGCTGGTAGGCCTGACGCCCGCTTATCTGTTTTGGCTGGCTGTGGCGGCCACCTTCGTCATTGGCTTCAGCAATTCCCTTACCAACGGGCCGGTGCTGGCGCTGTTCCAGGTTTTGGTCGTTCCGGAAATGCAGGGGCGTATTTTTACACTGCTAACCAGCCTGTCGGCGGCGATGGCGCCGCTGGGCCTCATCCTGGCCGGGCCGCTGGCCGACCAGTTGGGCGTGCGGACGTGGTTCCTCATCGGCGGCAGTGTGACCTTGCTGATGGGCATCGCCGGGTTCTTCATTCCGATGATCCTCAGCATCGAAGATGCCACCGCACCCGAGTCGTCGGGGAAGCCGCTGGCCGAAACGGCCGTGGCCGATCCCACCATCTAACCTTTTCCACACCTCTTCCAAGATATGGCAGCAGCGCCAGAAACGAAACTGGCGCTGCTGCCTGTTTCCCATTTTTGCTGCTAGAATGGACGAATATGGCAACGATGACTCCTCCGCTAGATGCCGCTCTGGTTCAGCAAGTTTTAGACCGCTTCAATCTGGCTGCGGCTTCGCCCACGCCGGACTTTTTGGCCGCGCTGCTGGAAGCATACGCGCAGACCGTGCCCTGGGAAAGCGCCTTTCGTATGGTAAAGCGAGCGCAGTGTGGAGGAGACACGGCCGTTTGCCCCCGCTGGCCCGCAGAGTTTTGGCAAGATCATTTGCAGCGAGGCGGCGGCGGCACCTGCTTCGAGAGCAACTATGCCTTTTTCAGTTTGCTGCGCGCCCTGGGATTTGAAGGTTACCTGACCATCAACAACATGGGCGAAACGGTAGGCTGCCACACCGCGATTGTAGCGCAGTTAGAGGGGCTCAACTGGCTGGTGGACGCCGGGTTCCCGCTGTACGCGCCGCTGCTCATCGATCCGCAGGGCACCGTGGGCCGCGCCAGCCGCTGGCAACAATACACCGTCCGCCCCGACGGCCGTGCCCGGTACCAGATCGAGCGTGCGCCGCATCCCAAACCCAACGCCTTCACCCTCATCGACGAGCCGGTGAGTGACGCCGCTTATCGCGCCGCAGCCACGGCCGACTATGGGCCAAACGGCTTGTTCCTGGACCGGGTGATCATCAACAAAGTGGTGAACGGCCGTCCCTACCGGTATAACGCTGCCGAAAATCGAGATCAAATGGAGAGCTTCAGCGGTGGCCGCCGCATTGAGCACGCTCTAGATGGCGATCCGGTAACGGCCGTGGCCGCTCACTTCCAGATGGACGCCGGCGTTTTGCGGGCGGCGCTGGAGCTGCAGGCTTCTAGCTGACAGCTTACCGCCAACAGCTATCAGACTGTGGAGGCCGCCCGCAAGGCGATGCCAAAGAGGAAGAGGATGGTAAAGGCCAGCACCCACTGGCCGCGGTTGGAATCATCGCCTTTGAGCCAGACCATAAAGACAAATGGCAAAAAGACCAGGGCAAAGGAGCCGTACAGCACGTGCATAAACGGCCGTGCCACCACCGCCATATTGCCATTCAGCCACAAAATGCCGCCCAGCACCCCCTGCACCACGTACAACACCTGCCCAATCACCATCGCGCCCAGATAGCTGCCATCCACGGAATAGCCGCGAATGGCTCGATACAAGCCCCATATCCCTAACAGCAAGAAGAAAATCCAGATAGTTTGCGAAAGCTGGTTATGAATCAAAACAACGGTGCCCATAAAAAACTCCCAGGTTCAGTGTGCATGAATCCAAAAATCCGAAATCGAGTTTAGCCAGCCGCTTACCGCTTGTCAACGCCCCCTGTCCCAAATAGGCTTTTCGGCTACAATTCCGCACTATGGAGAAAGGCACCCCAATAGAGGCTTACGAACAAGCCCTCGATTATCTATACAGCTTGATTAACTTCGAGCGGCAGAGGTTGGACCGCTACGCCGAGAGTAAACTGGATCCGGAACGGCCGTTTAATCTGGTCAATTATTTAGGCGCACCCCAAAACAAGTTTCCGGCCATCCACATTGCCGGGACCAAAGGCAAAGGTTCCGTGGCGGCCATGTGCGCCTACAGCCTGCGCGCCGCCGGGCTGCGCGTCGGCCTCTACACCTCGCCCCACTTGCAGGAATTCCGCGAACGGATTCGCATCCTCACCCCAGAAGACCCCGACGGCCGTATTCCCGAACCGGCCTTCGTCGACCTGGTGGGCCAAATCAAAATTGCCCTCGACCACGTGGCTGACGTGACCTGGTTTGAAGCGGTCACGGCGATTGCCCTGGCCCACTTCGCCAACGAGCAGGTAGACGTAGCCGTCATCGAAACGGGCCTGGGCGGGCGGTTGGACGCCACGCGTGTGGTCAACCCGCTGGTTTCGGTCATCACCAGCCTCAGCCTGGACCATACGGAACTGCTGGGCAACACGCTGGCGGAAATCGCCTATGAGAAAGCGGGCATCATCAAGCCCGGCATTCCCGTGATTGCGGCACAGCAGGCGCCAGAGGCCGCGCAGCGCCTGCGCGACATCGCCGCCGAGCGTGGTTCACGGATCGATTTTGTTGCCCGCGCGGCCAATGCCACCGGCCAGCCAGCATGGTTATACGAAGGTCTCCACACCGGCCAGGAGCAGCGGCAGCAAGTGGTGCTGCAGCACACGCCAGACGGGGCGATTGTGGCGCCGGGCACAGCTTTCACCCTGGCACTAGATGGAGAGCACCAGCTGGAGAATGCGGCCGTGGCCGTGGCGGCGCTGGATACCATTCATGTACATTTTCCGCTGGTGGATGAAACGGCCGTGCGCTCTGGTCTGGCGATGGTCGAGTGGAACGGCCGTCTGCAAATCGTTCATCCCGGCGATGACCGCACCCCCACCCTGCTGGTCGACTGCGCCCACAACCCCGATTCGGTCGGCCGCCTCTGCCACGCCCTCACCCACGATTACAAGTACCGGCGGCTGCTGCTCCTCTTTGGCGCACCGGCCGACAAAGACATTCCCGGCATGCTGACCCAACTTGTCCCGCTGGCCGACGGCCTGGTCACAGCCAGCGCCAATCATCCCCGCTCGGCCACACCCGCCGATCTGGCCCACATCGTCACCGAGTTGGGCGGTGAGGCTGTTACCAGCACGTCGATTGCGGAGGCGTTAACGGCCGTGTGGCACATGGCCGCTCCCGGTGACCTGATTTGTGCAACCGGCTCTATCATCGTCGTCGGTGACTTGCTAAATCAGTGGGAAAGCCTAAAATCGCAGCTACTCAACCTACCAGAGACGGCACACTAAGCCGACAAGGATTTAGAATACATGATCAATGAAGAGGACTTCATACTGTCCCAGTACCCTGACTTCATGGACAGTATCCCCGGCTTTGAAGATGAACTCTTTGAGATAGAAGAGGCGTTCGATGAAGACGGCTACATCGACTGCCCCTTCCTCCCCCTGCGTGACCTGGTGCTCTATCCACAAATGGTCATGCCACTCTTTGTAGGGCGCGAGCGCTCCCTGGCCGCCATCAAAGCGGCCGTGTCCAACAATGAAAACATCATCGTGGCCGCCCAAAAAGACAGCGATATTCCCGAGCCTGGCGTAAATGACATCTATTCCCTGGGCACGGAAGTCACCATCGGTAAAGCCCTGCGCATGCCCGACGATTCCACCAGCGTCCTGGCTCAAGGCCGCCGCCGTGTCGAAATCGTCGAGTTTACTCAGTGGACTCCCTACATCCGCGTTCGCGCCCGCCGCATCCGCGAACCCGAAGATTGGGAAAACAACACCGAAGCCCTCATGCGCGCCGTCATCACCCTTTTTGAAAAAGTAGTAACCCTCAATCGCAGCCTGCCGGAAGATGCCTACACTTTTGCCATCAACATCGAAGAACCCGGCTGGCTGGCCGATTTCATCGCTTCAACGTTGAACACCCCACTTGAAGTGAAACAAGACATCCTGGAAACCATTGATCCGGCCGTGCGCCTGCAAAAAGTGAGCATCTCTTTAGCCAAAGAGCTAGACGTTTTGGAGCTGGAAGACCAGATCCACATGCAAGTGCAGCAGGAAATGGACAAAAACCAGCGCGAGCATTTTCTGCGCGAACAGATGCGGGTGATCCAGGGAGAACTGGGCGAAGCCGATGTTTTTGCCCAGGAGATCAACGAGCTGCGCGAAGCGGTAGCCAAAAAAGAATTAACCCCCGATGTGCGCTCCAAAGCCGAAAAGGAACTCAGCCGCTTGAGCGCTATGCCGCCCATGTCGCCCGAAGTAGGCATCATCCTTACCTACCTGGACTGGATCTTGAACCTGCCCTGGCTGGATGAATCGGAAGACAATCTGGACGTGCGGCACGCGGCCGAGGTGCTGGAAAACGATCACTTTGGTCTGGAAAAAGCCAAAGAGCGCATCCTGGAATACATTGCTGTCAAAAAAATAGCGCCCGACACCCTGCGCAGCCCCATCTTATGCTTTGTAGGACCACCCGGAACTGGCAAGACTTCAATCGGCCGTTCCATCGCCCACGCTTTGGGGCGCGAGTTTATCCGTATGAGCCTGGGCGGCGTGCGCGACGAAGCAGAAATTCGCGGGCATCGCCGCACCTACATCGGGGCCATGCCCGGCCGCATTGTACAGGCCATGCGCCGGGCCGGAACCAAAAACCCGCTGTTCATGCTCGACGAGGTGGACAAACTGGGTCAAGATTTTCGCGGCGATCCGGCTGCGGCACTGTTGGAAGTGCTGGACCCAGAGCAAAATTACGCCTTCGCCGACCATTATCTAGGACTGGATTTTGACCTGTCCAAAGTGCTGTTTATTACAACAGCCAACTATCTGGACACCATCCCGCCGGCGCTGCAGGATCGCATGGAACTTATTGAGTTCCCTGGCTACCTGGAAGAGGAAAAGCTGGAAATCGGCCGTAACTTTTTGCTGCCCCGCCAGCTTGAACAACACGGTCTGGCCGAGAGCGGCGTAAGATTTGAGGATGAGGCACTCAAAACCATCATCCGCGAATATACGCGCGAGGCCGGGGTGCGTAACATGGAACGCGAAACGGCCAACGTCTGCCGCAAGATCGCCCGCGCTGTGGCGGAGGGGCGGCGGTTCCCCAAGCGCATTACCGCCCGGCGGGTGTATAACCTGCTCGGCCCACCGCGTTTTTCCACCGAGGAACTGCACGAAGAGAACGAAATCGGCGTGGCGACCGGCGCGGCCTGGACCGCCACAGGCGGCGAAATCATGTTCATCGAGGTAAACCTGATGCCAGGCAAGGGCGGCCTGATGCTGACCGGTCAGTTGGGCGACGTGATGCAGGAGAGCGCCCAGGCTGCGCTCACTTACACCCGCAGCCAGACGAAAGCATTGGGCATCGATCCGGCGGAATTTGATAAGCTGGATATTCACCTGCACGTGCCGGAGGGCGCCGTGCCCAAAGATGGGCCATCCGCGGGTGTGTCGCTGGCCTCGGCAATTATCTCGGCCTTTACGAACCGGCCGATTCGGCGGGATGTCAGTATGACCGGCGAGATTACGCTGCGCGGACGGGTGCTGCCGGTAGGCGGCGTGCGGGAAAAAGCGCTGGCGGCGCGCCGGGCCGGTATTCGCACCTTCATTTTGCCGCAAAAGAATGAGCGCGATCTGGAAGAAATCCCCAAGAAACTGCGCCAGGATATGGAGTTTGTCCTGGTGAAGCACCTGGATGAAGTGCTGGATGTGGCTTTGTTGCCAGCGGAAAAAACTGAAGGGTGATAGGTCAGGGAGTGGTTGGCTGGTTCGTGTGGAATGAGCCACTAACCAGAGGTCCCTTCGTTTACGAGTAGATGAAATGATGCAGGAAACACGGCCGTTTCTCGTCCAGCTTCCCATACAGGTAAAAACCTACGATATCGACTTTGCCAACATCGTCCATAACGCCGTCTACATCCGCTGGCTGGAAGATTTGCGCACGGAAGTGCTGGCCGCCCATTACAGCATCGAAGACATGCTGGCCGACGGCCTGACCCCTATCCTCACCAGGACAGAAATCGAGTATCGGCATCCGGTGCGCTTCGGCGACGCCGTGCTGGGGCGCATGTGGGTAGCCGATCTGGAGCGCACGCGCTGGACGGTGCAGGGCGAAATCTGTGTTGGCGACGTGGTGGCGGCGGCTTCCCGGCAGACTGGTTATTTTGCGCAGTTGGGCAACGGCCGTCCCGTTCGTGTCCCGGCCCAACTGCGCACTATCTGGGATGAAGAAAATAAAGTTAGAGAATAAAGACCGCGTCATTCTCCAGTCACCAATCCTTACTCCCCGTCCCTTAAACCTCTAAACACAGTTTAACCTCCACTTTACACATTTTTTACCATTGCCGCAGACAATTGAGACTGTAACGTTTAGCTATTGCAGCAATGGAATTTATTGTAAATGCACCTTGGAGGTGAATTGTGAAACAAACATATCAACTTCGATTGACGCTAATTGCCGTGCTGATACTCGGCATCCTGGCTTTGGCAGGCTGCGCGGCTCTCGACGCCGGTCAGGCGGCCGCTTTGCCGGCCTCTACCACCAACAACGCCGCCGATGACACCACAACGGCCGTTGTCCCCGTTAGCAACGTCAGCAGCGCCCCCGCGACACAGGTCGATACACCCTCACAGGTATCCAACAACCTGGATTTGCAGGCTGCTCAGGATACGCTGGTCAGTCTGTATGAGCGCGTAAACCCCGCCGTGGTCAATATTCAAGTCACCATCAACAGCACCGACAACAGCAACTTCGCGCTGCCCAACGGCGCAAACCCGCAAGATTTACCCAACGGCCATCCCTTCTCCGGCCCGCAGTATGGGCAAGGCTCCGGCTTTGTCTACAGCAAAGATGGCTACATCGTGACCAATAATCACGTCGTGGGTGACGCCGACAGCATCACCGTGGTCTTTGCCGATGGCACAGAGGCCGACGCCACACTCGTAGGCACAGACCCAGACTCCGACCTGGCTGTGATTAAGGTCGACGTGCCGGCTGACCAACTGACAACGGTCGCGCTGGGCGATTCTGAGAGCTTGAAGGTTGGCCAGTTTGTCATCGCCATTGGCAACCCATTTGGCCTGGATGGCTCCATGACCTCTGGTATCGTCTCCGGTTTAGGCCGCACGCTGCCAGCCGAGGCTCGTACCATTAGCGGCAACCAGTTCAGCATTCCCGACATCATCCAGACAGATGCGGCCATTAACCCCGGCAATTCCGGCGGCCCGCTGTTGAACCTGGACGGTGACGTCATCGGTGTGAACACGGCGATTGCCACCGACGTGGGCACGTTCTCCGGTGTGGGATATGCCGTGCCGTCCGAGACGGTGCAGCAGGTTGTGCCGCAGTTGATCGCCGATGGGCAGGTGGAGCATCCGTGGATTGGTATTTCCGGGCGGGAGATGAACCGCACACTGGCAGAGGCCATGAACCTGGATTCCAACCAGCGCGGCGTGCTGGTAGTGGAAGTAGTGCCCGATGGTCCGTCGGCGAAGGCTGGACTGCAAGGCAGCAACAGTGAAGTGACGATCGATGGCTTCCCGGTAGCGATTGGCGGCGACATCATCGTGGGCATCGACGGCCAGCCGGTGGTGGAGTTTGATAACTTACTGAGCCACATTGTGCAGAAAACGGCCGTAGGCGACACCATCACCCTGACTGTCCTGCGCAATGGCGAACAGATGGAAATTCCGGTCACGCTGGAAGCGCGCCCGGCGCAGTAAGCGGCGAACAGACAAGGCAACAAAAAAGGGCGGAAACACCGCCCTTTTTTGTTGCCTACTGCCAGTTCTCAATTTTCTTTTTAATCGCCGCTACAAAATAATCGGCCGTGGCCCCATCCAGAATGCGGTGGTCGAAGGTAAAGCTGACGTAGGCCAACGGCCGTATGGCAATC
This sequence comes from Ardenticatenaceae bacterium, assembly GCA_020634395.1. Classification (GTDB taxonomy): domain Bacteria; phylum Chloroflexota; class Anaerolineae; order Promineifilales; family Promineifilaceae; genus Leptovillus. The sequence goes on from JACKBU010000036.1 coordinate 35,075, forward strand.
GCGTCGTTGATCACCTTCACCCGTTTCTCGATTTGACCCACGCCCAAAATGCCGCACTGCGGCTGGTTGATAATCGGCGTGGCAAACAGGCTGCCGCTGACTCCGTGATTGGTAATGGTAAACGTGCCGCCCTGCGTTTCCTCCGGGCGTAACTGCTTGCGGCGCGCCCGGTCGGCCAGATCGTTGATGGTGCGCGCCAATCCCAACAGGTTAAGCGAGTCGGCGTTCTTAATCACCGGCACGATCAAACCCTCATCCAGCGCCGTGGCCATGCCTAGATTGATGCTGCGGTGCAGCACAATGCCCTCGTCGCTCCAGCTGCTGTTCGCCAACGGATGCTCCTTTAGGGCGGCCACGGTGGCGGCCACCAGGTAGGCGGTAAAGGTCAGCCGGGCGTTGTCGCGGGCGAACTGTTCTTTGTGGGCCGCGCGGTGGGCGGCCACGGCCGTAAAGTCAAACTCGAACACCGTGGTGACATGGGGGCTGGTGTGTTTGCTGCGCACCATATGCTCGGCAATGCTGCGGCGCATGCTCGTCAGGGAGACAATGTCGCCGTCGGCGGGGGCGGGGGCGGCTTGTTTGGGCTGAGGCTCCGGGGCGGGCGGCTTGAGGGCTGCTGCCACGGGCGGCGAAGCAGGCAGGCTGTCGCGCTGCTCCACGTAGTCCAGAATATCCTTTTTGGTGATACGGCCGTCGCGCCCGGTACCGGGCACCAGGTCCAGGTTCACCTCGTTTTCTGAGGCGATGCGCGAGACGACGGGGCTGATGCGGCCGGTGTAATGGCGTGATTCGGTGGGACGGCCGTTGGTATGCGTGGCATGGGTCGATGAGCCTGTGGATTGGGCAGCTGGGGCGGGGCTGGCGGTAACGGCCGTGGTCTCCGCCTCTTCCCCGTCCATCGTTTCGCCCGGCTGGCCGATGAAAGCCAGCAGTGTGCCCACAGGCACCGTCTCTCCTTCCGCCACCAGGATTTTCAGCAGCGTGCCTGCGCCCTCAGCCGTGGCCTCAGTCGTGACCTTGTCGGTCTCAATCTCCAACAGCGGCTCATACTGCTCCACCTTATCGCCTTCGTTCTTCAACCATTGGGCCACCGTGGCCTCGATAATGCCCTCGCCCATTTCGGGCATGATAATTTTTGTTCCCATGTTGCCTCGTTTGAGGGTGTATGTGTGACCCGGTGGTCACGTGTTCAAGTGGTCACGTGTTCAAGTAACCTGAGGTTCGTACACATGAACACTTGACCACTTGACCACTTGAACACCTAAACACCCATTCACGCATAAAACCTCGGATATTCCGCCGGGTCTAGCTCGTTCATCAGATCATAAACCATGTCGAACACATCTTGCACGTTGGGTTTAGAGAAATAGTTGCCGTCCGTCCCATAAGCCGGGCGGTGGGGCTGCGCTGTCAGCGTGCGCGGCTCGACATCCAACCAATGGAAGCCGCCCTGGGCTTCGATGACCTGCTGCATCATGTAAGCGGTGGCCCCGCCGGGCACATCCTCGTCCATAAATATGATGCGGCTGGTCTTTTTGAGCGATTCGAGGATACGGCCGTTTCTATCAAACGGCAGCAGGCTGCGCACATCAATCACCTCAAGCCCAATACCGGCCTTGGCCAACCGCGCGGCGGCGTCCAGCGCCAACCGGCAGCCCGCGCCGTACGTCACCAGGGTCACGTCGTC
>JACKBU010000037.1 GCA_020634395.1 Ardenticatenaceae bacterium
GTGGCAGCAAACGTTGCAGGCGGAACTGGAGCAGCTGCAAGCCCAACGCCACCAGGAACGACAGTTAGAAACAGACATGACGCCCGCATTGGCTGCGGCGCAGGAGTATGAAGCGACGCCGGAACAGGCGCAGCGTCAAGGATGGGAGATAGACCTATGAATTTAGAAATGGGAGAAATTAAGAACGGAACGTACTTTAAGCAGTGGTGGCAGGAGATGCCCGCCGCCCCGAAGAAACGCTGGCGGGTGTTCCTGCTGGGGTTCAGTCTCTTCTGGCTGGCCGGCGCGGCCTATGCACCCACGGCCGTGGCCGGTATCGCCCGGCTGACCGGCCTGGCCCGCCTGTTAATGGCCGTGGGGATGGGCGGTTTCGGCTTCCTCTGGGGCGGGCTGAAAGGGCTGGGGCTGATCCAGGAAACGGCCCAGGAGCCGAACCTGTTCTGGGTCGTCCTGGCCCTGGCGCTGCCCGGCGCTGTCTTTGGCTTCATTTACATTTTGGACCAGGCCCCCAACCCGTTATTCAACATGCAGAAGATGCTGGGCAAATTCGCCCGCTCCCAGGGGCGTTTGCAGGATAAGGAAGTGGCGCAGGAAATGGCTGTCGAGCGCGGCGTGCCCTATGCCACCATCACCGATGACAAGAAAAAAGAAGTCAAAGTCGGTTTGGACTACGCCAGCGGCGAAGGGCATCTGCTAGTCTCTGGCCCTACCCGGTCGGGAAAGGGGCTGCATTTAACCGATACCCTACTCACCTGGCCCGGCCCGGCGCTTATAGTGGATCCAAAGGGGGAGCAGATGGCGCGCACGGCCGCCTGGCGCAGCCAGTTTGGCCCCATTTACTGCCTGCCCGGCCACCAGATTAACCTGGCAGCCACCTACCGCCAGCTGCTGGATCGGGATGACGTCGCCGAACTGCACACCCACCTGATGCGGCCGCGGGAGAGCCGGGAAACGATCTTTGCCGAAAAGGCGATGTCCCTCTTCACCGCTGCCGGCCTGTACGCCCAGGCGAAGGAATTGGACCCCATCCGCGTGCTGCTGGATCTGGCCGAGAGCGACGCCGTAGAGGCGCTGGCCGGGCTGGAAACCGTTCCTGCCGCCAAGCGCCACGTGCGCGTTTTCACCAACGGCGCCAAGCCGGAAGCGTACCGGGACGACCGGTTTGTGACCTCCGCCTTCGGCAACTTCACCACCCGGCTGGCTACCTACCAGAAACACATTGGCACCATCGCCCCGCCGGATGCGGGCAGCCACCTGGTCATTGATCCCAACTGGGCGCGGCAGAACGGCACCATCTACATCACCTATTCCCTGCAAGATTTGAAAGGCGTCGGCGGCGTGGTTGCGGCCATAATCGCCGCCATGCTGCGCCATCAAATGGGCGCCCAGGCGCTGCAGCATACCAAGGAACGCCTGCTGGTGGCCATTGACGAGCTGCCGGCCGTGGGTCTGAAGAACATCGCCGACTACCTGGCTACCTGCGGCGGCTATGGCATCACGCTCCTGCTGTACGTGCAGTCCATCGCCCAGCTGAAGGAGCTTTATGGGCTGGATGGCACCAGCGCCATTCTTTCCAACTGCACCCACCAGGTCTGGTATCCGCCCACGGAGTACGAAACGGCCGAAACGATGTCCCGGCTGTACGGGATGACGTTACGCGCCAACCCGGTGCATTCCTCGTCGCGCGGTTCGCGCCAGCACAAAGATAAAGAGGGCCGGGCCAATTTGCAGATCAACAACAACCAGGGCGCCTCCTGGTCCTGGCAGGAACGGCCGGAGCTGCTGCCCAGCCAGGTGATGGCTCTGCCCAAAGAGCAGGTGATGGTCTCCACCCTCGCCGGTGCGCAGCGGCTGGTCTTTCTAGGACAGCGGCTAAACCCGATTCCGCTTTTTGACAAGCTGCCGCCGGCCTCTCTTTTGCGTCTGCCCCGGCCGCGGTACGGAGAGCGCGTGTATACCCGTTGGTTGGAAACGCCTGCGCCACCGGCGGCAGCGCCGCCGAACAGCGAGCAGCCCCCCACCCCGGCCGAAATGCCGGCACCGGATGATAAGGACGACGCGACGGAAACACGGCCGTCCGCCAAAGACCGCAGCCACGATACCGACACGACCACCGGCAGCGCCGCCAGGGACGCGATTTGATGACCCGCACATCGCATCGCTGGCAAAGCAAACCGGGCAGCTTCGACGCCCTGCACGCCGGGTACCGCTTCCGGGCAGATAATGCGTACGGCATTCCTGCCTTGCGCCACACGCCTGTCAGCCAGGTGCCCGGCTGGCTGGTCCCCTACCGGCAGCGCATCCGGGCCAATGAACCCCTGGACGATGGCTGCGTCCATTTCTTCTTGCACGATTACCGCTTCGAGACGGTCTGGAACCGACCCTACAAAGCGTTGGCAGCGCTGGCCCCTTACCAGATGCTGCTGACGCCGGACTTCTCCCTCTACCGGGACTGGCCGCTGACGCTGCAGCTGTGGAACGTCTACCGCAACCGCTGGTGCGGCCGTTTCTGGCAGGAGGAAGGGTTTACCGTCATTCCCACCGTGAGCTGGAGCACGGCCGTTACCTACGACTTCTGCTTTTTGGGCGTGCCCCGACGCAGCGTGGTAGCCGTATCGGCGGTGGGCGTCAATCTTGACGGGCCGTTGGAGTACCGGCTGTTTGTGGATGGGTTTGGGGAAATGGTGCGGCGGCTGGAGCCGCAGGTGGTGCTGAGTTACGGCCGTTTGCCCGCCGTCTGTCATGAACTGGCGGAGATTGTGACTTATCCGACGCGCTGGACCAACATCCGGGCGGCGCGGCGGAAACAAATGGGAAGATGAGATCAGGCAGCGACTGGCGTCAACTTGAAAACGCGGGCCAGATGGGTCGCTGTTTCCAAATCTCCTTGGCGCAGCGCCTGGCGTACATCATCTAGCTTATAGGCATCTTTCAGGGAGAGATAAGGCGACCATTCGTCCTCTATCACGATGAGCGTGACATCAACTTCGGCAGCATAGCCGCCTTCGTGGATCAGTTTTGTTGTCTGTCTATAAGCCATAGCTTATCGCGCGAGTCAGGCAGTGGGTGAATCAGTTATGCTGTAGCAAACAAGAGGGAATATATGATGAAGATTAAGCTGGCTGCAATTTTTCACGCACCCATTGATAGATTAGATCGGCATCGGGAACACCGCGAGAAGCTGCCAGCTTTTTTACAGCTTCTGCTTCTTCGGGCTGAAGATGAATGGTTACGGCCGTTTCCTGCACAAAGACAGGCTCAACCACTTCCTCCAACTCATCTTCGAACTCGGTCAGATCATGACTGTCCCAGAAATGAGCCAGTGCTTCAATGGAATCAGTTTGCGGTAGTTTTTGCTTTTTCATTTTCTTTGCCATTTTTGAAACCGACGTCTTTCTCTATCGGTCATTGGTCGGGCTGTGACCGGGTATCCATTTCCATCTGTAAACCGAATAATAACACAAAACAATTAGCGCCCGGCAAATGTCTGACCCAACACATAATAAATCGGGTTATCGCCTTCAGATTTAGCCCGTTGAACCAGCGCCTGGCCAAAACAGACTTCTTCAACCTCTTCAGGGGTAACGTTGTAGCGGGCTATATGTTCGATACGATCTTCAGGCCAGACGATTTGTCGGATCTTCATGCCTGTATTGTAACGATCCGAGAGACGCAGACCAACGCGAAAGATGAACAAATGATAGTCATCGTGGGAGGTAGGTAGTGGGCGGACGCGGTGCAGCCAGTGGCGGGTCGGCCGTTTTACCGGAAGCAATTCTCGCCGACCTGCCCTACACCGTCACCAGTTTTAACGATGATCGCGGCGGGGCGACTTTTCCCTTCCTGGAGCAGACCGGGCGGGCCTGGCGTATTCTCACCCGGCCGGTAGACGAATCGACCGCCCCCCATGCCGCGCATACGTTTGGCCTGGCCGCCCCCACTTTGCGCTGGGTCAATGGCAGCCAGGTCAGCGACCTGTATGTGGACGGGATGACGACGGCGCAGTTTCTGGAAGCCACCGGGCTGCAGCTGGACATGCATAAGGGCGGTTTTGTCTTGTCCAAGCGCATCTCACGCCTCATGCGCCCCCATTTTGTCAGCGGCTTTTTTGCCCCTGAGGAGGTGCGCGTGGCCTACATGGCGCAATCCCCGATGGAAGCCAAAGTGTGGGATGGCGCGGGGCTAATTTCTCGGCGGATGCTGCGGAAGATGATGCTCAGCGAGGATCTCACGCCCGCCAAGCGGGAACGGCTGGAAACGGAGCTGCGCCATGCACAGCGGGTGGAGTTTACCGTGATGACGCCCAAAGGGCAGGACAAAGGCCACGCCATCGTGGCGGATGATTTACGGGATGAAAACGGCCGCCCCGTAGACTTCCTTTTGCCACAGGACACGAAGAAAGAAGTGCGGTTGGATCCTTCGGCAAACGACCTTGGTCGTCGCTCAGGACCCCGTACCTTCGTTGGGCTGAGCTTCGTCCATGGCCACAACGATATGCGCTTGGATATTCAGAGCCTCATCAATCTCCATCCCTTCTTTCAGGAAGATAAACTGTTGGATTGGCTAAAAGATGAAGGCAGCTTGTTTGTCCAAGCTGTAGAAACCGGGCAGGTGGCCGAAGCGATGGGTAGGATTGATCGCCACACCACCCTCGACGAGGTGCAGGCGTGGCCGCTGCGGGAATACTTTGCCAGCGGCGGCCACCCGATGTGGTTCCGCAGCCACGTCAAGAGCCTGCTGAACCAGCACCTGAAGCGGTTGAACCATTCCACGCTGGCGAAAATGCGGCTGCCCATTCCCGGCGGCCGTCACTACGTCATGCCGGCGGCCGTGGCGCAGCGGGCGGGGATCAAAGGGCTGGACGTGCCCAGAGGCTATATTCACATTGACGACAAGCGCGGCACCGCCTGGGTCAATGACGACGACTGGCTGGCGCTGCCGGACTCGCCCAAGCGACCGGGGTCGCCAGGCGAGGGCATCGCCGGGATTCTGGGCGGGGCCGACAACGACGACGCGCTATGGCTGCACCCGTTTACCGACCATGATGGTCAGCGCAAGGTGCTAGCCTGGCGCAGCCCCAACCAGGTGGGGGAATATGTGATTCTCAAGCCGACGGCCGATTCCCAGGCGCTTCCCTGGACGACAAGCGTGAATGATGTGAGGGAGCGGGAAACGGCCGTTTACCCGCCTGCCGACAGCCGCAAGCTGCCGCCGCGCGTGGATTTTGTCGAAACAGCGTATCTGGGTTTGGTAACCCCGGACTCTGCCGGGAATTTGGATGCAGGTGAGGCTTACAGTGTAGACGTGATGGAAACGGCCGTTGCTCAGGCGATTGCCAACCAGGGCGCCCTGGGTATGTATTGCAATTCGCTGATGCTCAACAAGGCGCTGTACGGCCGTTTGCCGGACAATCCCCCTGCTCCATTGGAAGATATTATTGACAGTGCCGTGAAAACGGGCGCAGACTTGAGTCGGGTTGTGTTGTGGAACTATGCGAACTCACGCGAGATTTTGGAAAGCAAAACCCCCATTCCGGCGCTGCTGCACCAGCGGCTGAGCGTGGATTGGTCCGACACGGAGAACCGCCCGCCCCCACCTCGTACAAGCAATCTGATTGGAGCTGAAGGGCATTGGCTGGACAGACTGGAAGCCGGTGTGAAAGAGCATATCCAGGCGATGCAGGAAAAGCGCGATGAACTCGTTAGCCAGGCGCGGCCGCTACAGGCCGTGCTGGATGCGGCGCTGGCCGACCCGGAGGCTGTGCAGCTGGGCGCGGGCTTGAATAAAGCATACGCTACCGCTTTACGGATGGGCAAGGGCCAATATGCCAGCGTGTTGGAGCGAGCCAGAGTCGCAGCGGAGGATTATCTGGCGCACTTCCCGCCTGAGCAGCGCGGGGCGATTTTATTGGGTGCGTTGGCCAGTGTGTATGGGAAGGAGGATGGTAGAGCGGATACGGCCGTGTGGTTGGCGGGAAGCAAAGAGGAAACAGGTTCATCGCAACCGGGTGTAGAGCAAATTTCCATTGCTCACCAAACAATTGAAGCATTACGGGGGATTGGGCTATTGGATCATATTATCAGCACCAAAGAGGGAGTGGTCGTATACCCCGCTGAGATGATGAAAGAATCCAGCGATGTCGGTTGAATTCGATTAACAGGTTAAGTGCCTTCGTTGACATGCACCCAGGGCCTTTAACCCTGGGTGCATGTCTAAAGGCCCTGGGGGCATGTCAAGCAGTATCCTGAATCTGCTTTTATGATATAATGTGGCCACAATTGTGGATATATTTCCCGGAGGTTGATAATGGTCACTGTAGGTGTGCGACAGTTAAAGCAGGAAACGAGCAAGATATTGCGTCGTGTGCGTGAAGAGGGCGAGATCGTAGAGATTACCTATCACGGCGAGGTGATCGCTCGCCTGGTTCCGGTCGCCCCGCCAGAGCCGACGGAAGAAAAGATTGCCGCAGTTTGGGCAAACCTGGATCAGCTAACGGCCGAAATTAGCGCCAAATGGCCGGAAGGCGTTTCTGCTGTAGACGCCATCAGAGAGGTACGGCGAGAGTTATGATTGTAACAGATGCCAGCGTCTGGGTTAGCCACTTAATTGCGCAGGAAGTTCATCATGCGGTTAGTCGTCGTTGGTTAACGGCCGTTGTCCATAGTCGTACCATCATCGTGGCCCCCGCCCTGCTGCTGGCAGAAGTAGGAGGCGCTGTGGCCCGACGCACCGGCGACGCAGCATTGGGCCAACAGGCAATTCAACACATCCTCTCAACGCCGAACCTGCGCCTGGTTTACACAGATGCAAAATTAGGATTGCTGGCCGCCGAACTGGCTGCCGGGCAACGCCTGCGCGGAGCAGATGCGCTCTACGCGGCTGTTGCTGTTCAGCTTAAGGCGCCGTTGGTTAGTTGGGACAACGAGCATCTGAGCGGCACGCCTGACCTGATGGCGGCATATACGCCAGGCGAGGCCAGCTAATCCGCCGGCTGGAGGAATTGTCATGAAAACTCTCAGTTTCCGCTAGCCCTGGGCGGAATTGGTTTACAGGAGTTATGGACTGATCTGACGGTTCTGATGGGTGACTATACTTTGTAAAAATGGTCAGGTCTTCTAGATAACTAACGAACGGGAATAAGGAATCAGAAAACGCCATGACTCCACAAGAACTGACTGTAGCGGTCCGACGTTTCCTGGATATTGTACATGATCCGGCTACCGACCAGGAGACGTTCCTGGCGGCGCTGGCAGCAGTCCAGGCCGCGCACGCGGCGTATGAAGCAGCGCCAACGGCCGTTTACCCATTGGGCGCATTTGTGGTGCAGTGTGGACAGATGGTAGTGGTGGATGCCTTTGGCATGGCCGACAATGCCGTTCCCCTCTCATCGGTATTGAACGGCAGATGGCGTGCCTGGGTAGGTGTGGTTGCCGGTGTGCATGTGGCGTTATTTGCCTGGCACGAAACGGCCGTGCCTGCCGCGTCGTCTGCTCTCCATGATCTTATGCGACAAACAGCCTGGCTGGAAGTTGGTTCTGTGCCCATTGACACGGCAACCTGTGCCATTGCCGACCAGGAGGCCTATATTCCCCTTGACGTGGACGAAGTAGGTTATCAAATAGCTGGCGTGGGCACACACCTTTGTTTTTCCAATACCGCGAATGCGGATGGCGGCTACCCGGTTTTTGTCCAGGTCGAAGATGGGAAGGTCACTGGCGTATATGTTGAATTTGTGCCTCTGACGACGATGATTGGGTAGCGCCAGGTTTCATAACTGTGGCACTGTGTTCGACAAGCGTAAGATTTCGGAAAAGAACAGGATTTGTTATCAACAACTCCTGCAAGCCCAAAGCCACATCGGAGGTTCTCCTTGACCAAAGAAAAAGAATCAGGTTGCTATTGCTGCGATTGGCAGGAAAACATTGGCTATTTGCACGATATGGTTCTTTTGCGTTGGACTCATGGCGGCAAAGGGTATCAAGGCAAACCGTTTGTATTTTGTCCCTGGTGTGGGTCGTCCCTTGCTGCACAACACGATGAAGATATGCTGGCCGATGAGGATGATGTGTAGTACATGTGACCCGTCCGTGTTCCTGTGGAATGGATGAGGTTGAGTTATAGATTGTGTGACGCCATCCGTTTAACCGGCTTTTCTCCAGGCCGCGCCTATCGAATAGACAATGAGCATCTGCGCCGGGCCATAGGTCAGCCAGACCACATCCCCAATCAGGGGAAAAAAGAGGTCGCTGAACATATCACCAGCGAGGATCAGGTCGCTCAGGAGGAACAGCGCCCCGCCCAGCGCCAAGGGGATAAAGCGCCGGTCTTGAATCGCTAACCCAGACCCCAGACCGGCCGTGCTGGCCAACAAGAGGGCGTAGGGCAGCGCCACCCAATGCACCAGAGTCGGGTCTTGCCCGTGAAAGACGACGAAAAACCAGCCGGCCAGGCCAATCAGCCACCAAAGGAGCAACATCCCCCAGCGGGCAGCCGGGTCGTTGAGCTTGAAGCGGTTGCCGAACCCGGCGATGGCCAGGATGTAGAAGACGTGGCCGACAGCGAAGGCGGCGATACCGGTCAACACGCGGTTGGGCGCGGGCAAGACGGAAGCCAGGAACAGGTCGCCCAGGAAGCCAAAGGTCATTCCCAGGCTGATGAGCAGGGCATAGCGGTTGACCAACTGCCGGCGGCTGAAGGCGAACCAACTCCAGCCGGCGACGACGAGCGCGAAGGAGGAGGCCATGCGCGTCCAGGTGGGCATGCGGTGGCTGTACGCGTCGTCTGGCGCACCGAAGAGGAAGCCGCCAAAGAGAAACAGCGCCCAGAGGCCGGCCAGCCCAATAAGCCAGATGCGTTGAGATGAAGATAAGAAAGGGTCGTTGCGTTTCAAGTATGGTCCTCCACTTGCGCTGATTTCTCCTCAAACGACTGGAATACCTGTTTGTGTCAGGTCCGGCAGTCCCACTTAGCCGCCTTCCAGCAGCCGCACAACAACCCCGCCGCAGCGCACACATTCGCCGCGCAGGATTAAATCCCCCTGCTGGATGTTGCCCTTGAAATTGGTGATCGTCGTCTTTTGCTCGCAGTGACTGCACCAGACCGTCCCGATAATCCGAGTCTGCGCTTCTTCAGGGATGCTGCGCCAAAACCAGCGCGCCTGGGGGGTGAAGGTCTGGGTGGAAGTTAAGGGCGGGACCACCAGTTCACCTTGCCAATAGACGCCCTCACGGAACTGCTGCATAACTTTGTCGAGGTCAAAGGCTTCGGGGTCGAACGCGCCGCCAATCCATTCCCGGTAGCGTCTATGCTCTTCATGGTTCGGGTCGCGGATGGCTTCGAGGAACTGCTCATAGCCCCAGATGCCGCCACAATCCTCGGGCGGGCAGGCGCGGGCGCCAGCCAGACAGCGGGGGTAAACGGCCGTTTCCTCCTCTGGCAGCATTGCCTCCAACACCAGCTCATGCTGCCAACTGTCACCGAAATCATATTCGTAGGTCAACGAGGTCCCTTCAACTGTGAGCAGCCTGTTGAGCGGTATGGTATCGTCGCGCAGACCTCCTTCACCCCATTCGGCCAGCGTTTCGGCATCGGTGAGGAGCAGTTCGCCAAATTGGAACAGGTGTGGGTGAGAGTCCCACCACCCCATCACCACCTGCAAGGTGTTGTGCAGGTCGCGGAAGGTGATGTCGCTGCGCACCTGGAAACGGCGCCAGATGGGGGGCTTGATTTCTTTGAGGGTGACTTTGAATTGAAAAATGGTGTCAGCTTCAGACATGGCGTTGTTCCTTTTCAGCAGGCGGCCCGGTTTCAATCTGCTGCCAGACTCGCTCGACCGATTCATCTCACAGCAATTCAACCCAGCAAGTCGCCCATGCTGCCGTTAATGATGACGATTTGTTAAATCCTGGACTTGGGGCAGGACAATCCAACCAATGTAGACCATCCAGGCAATGAGGCCCAGATGGAGGACGTCGTTTTCGGAAAACCAGATACCCTGCGCCCACAGCCGGGGCGTGATGCCCAACAGATAGTAAAGGAAGTATAACCCAAGCACCGCACCCAACGACAGCCATGTACCCAACAAAACCGCATCCAGGCGCTGCCGAAACTGCCAGTAGCGCCAGCCATTCAGGAGGATGAAGCCGATGATGCTGGGGGCCGCGGCGATGGTTTTGTCAATCAAAAAGTGATCCATTTGATCCTGAAAAAATGAGCCACCTGATAAGTAAACACCAATAAAACGATCCTCAAAAAGTGATCCAGGTGATCGTGAAAAAGTGATCCATCCTCCTCTTTTTAAGGAACATTCGAAACACTCCTGGTCAAAGCTTCCCGGCCTACTTCGGCCAGCTGCTGCTGCCGTTCGAGACTTTGCCGAAATCGATAGCTCTCGCCCTTAAATTCAACGATGTGGCAGCGGTGGGTGAGCCGGTCCAGCAACGGGCCAACACTCAGGGCATTGCCAAAGACCTCGCTCCAGTCGGCAAAGGCCAGGTTCGTGGTGACCAGCAGCGAGCCCTGCAGATAGCGCTGGCTGACGAAGGTGAAAAGCATATTGGCGCCTTGTTGGGAAAAGGGCACAAAGCCGACCTCGTCGATGATAATGAGGTCCTGCGTCATGAGCAGCCTTTCCACCCGGCTGAGGCGGTGCTGCTCAGCTGCTTCCAACAGAGCGTTGACCAGCCCGGCAGCAGTGAAGAAACGAACCCGCTTGCCCGCCTGGCAGGCCGCCAGGCCGATACTGATGGCCAGATGGGTCTTGCCGGTGCCAATGGCGCCGACAAAGAGGACATTCTCCGCCTGGTTAATAAAATCACAGCGGGCCAACTGCAGGATTTTGGCTTGGGGGAGGTTGGGCATGAGGGTGAAGTCATACTCATCCAGGGTGTGCAGCCGGGGGAAGCGAGCATCTTGAATGCGCCGTTTGCGCCGGTTGACATCGCGCTGGGACGTCTCCTGCTCCAGCAGTGTCAGGAGATATTCGTCGTAGGGTTGACCGCTGCTGGCTGCTTCTTGCGCCAGGCGATGGTAATTGGCGGCCACCGTCGGCAGCTTGAGTTGGCGCAGCAGCACGGGCAGACGGGCTTCACAGTGAGCGGATGTGACTTTCATGACACACCTCCTGTCGGCAAGAGCCGGTTGAATTGGGCCAGGTCTGGCAGGTCCACGTGCACTTGCCTCAGGTCGGGACGGTCGGCCAGGTTGACCGGCGCCGGCGGAGCTGGCTCTGTTTGCCGGCGCAGCAATTCCCGCACGCCATCGTAGCTGTAGCAATGATGGCTAAGCGCCACTTCCAGAACTCGGGCCAGCGTTTCCTCCGGATAGGTGGCGCACAGTTGGAGGATGCGGATGAACGTGGTGCTCCACTCGGCTTCCGGCAGCCGGTCTTGCAGCACCGTCCAATACCGGTCAAAGACCGGCGGCCATGTCTCCCGCCACTGGCGAATGGCTTTGGCCTGGGTGAACGCCCGCGGCCGCCGAGCCAGAAGGCCCAGGAAATGCAGCGGGTCGAGGATGTCGCGCTCTCTGTCCCAACAGCGCGGGTGGGTAGCTACAATCTGGCGACCATTGGTGACTTCAATCCGGTCGACGAAGGCTCGCAACAGCAGCGACTCGTGAGCGTGTTCCACCGGAATGGAGTAGCGGTTGGTGGCGTAGGTCACCAGGGACAGATGATTGGCTTTCACCGGTTCGGTTTTGCAGCAGGGGAATGGCTGTTCCGGCAGCGGTAAGAACTGCGCCCTTTCAGCGGCCAACAGCTCGCCAATAGTTTGGCCGCGGCCCTTCAAACGCCGCGACCACTCCAGGCGGCATTGTTCCGCCAGATAGTCGTTGAGCGCGGTCCAGGAGGGGAATTCCTGGACTGGAACGAGCCAGTTACGCCGACCGTAGCCGACCCGACCTTCCACGCCACCTTTTTCCCAGCCCGCTGCCGTGTTGCAGAAGTGGGCTTCGAAGAGGTAGTGGCTGCGTAGGCTGATGAACGCTTCTTGTTCCTGTCGGTTACGACCGCGCAGCACCTTGGCCACCGCCACCTTGAGGTTGTCGTACCAGACCTGTCGTGGCACGCCGCCGAAGAAGGCAAAGGCTGCGGCGTGGCCGTCAAAGAAGATTTCTTGTGTCTGGGCCGGGTAGGCCTTCATGAATGTGGCGCTGGAGTGACCCAGCCACATCAGGAACAATTGGGCCACCACCCGCTGGTCGGCAACGATGACGTCTGTTTCGCCGAAATCCAGTTGGGCCGCTTCCCCCGCTTGATAGTCCAGCAGCACAAACACCTTGTGCCGTGTCTGGCGTCGGGCCAGGCCAACGTATCGCCGCAGCGTTGATTCCGCTCCTTGATAGCCGTACGGTTCAGCTCGCAGAATGTCGTACATTCGCCTGGCTGTGCGCCGTTTCTTTTTCGGCTTCTTCTCGTCTTCAGCAATCCAGCGGTCGATGAGCGCCGTAAACGGTCCTAAAACCGGCGTCGGTTTCTCAACGGCACGTTGGTAGCGCGGCGGTTCACTGTCGGCCAGCATCTTGGTAATGGTATTGCGCGAGCGTCCGGTCTCTTTGGCTACCTGACGGATGCTCTTGCCCTCCACCAAAACTAGCCGGCGGATCCTGTCTTTTTCAGTCATATTTAGCATCTCCTCACCTCCACTTTCGTCATCATCTAAACGATAGCAGAGGTGCTGAGGTGGCTCAATTTTTCAGGATCACTTTTCGCCCTAAGTGGCTCACTTTTAGATTATCATTACCACGGCGAGAATGAGGAACTCGAACGAGATGAGAAACTGGAGCGGCGCCAATGCCCCGAGCAGCACAGCCGTTGCATACAGCCCCATGTTGCCCCAACCGTAGGCGAGCAGACCCCGGCGGAGACGGCTGTCTGCGCACGCATACGCCTGGGCCAACACCATGGCATTGATGCTGGCCGCAGAGAACAGCAGGTAACCCACCTCCCACCCGCTGGTCCAGCGGCAGACATCCCAGCCGGTGCACTTGAGATGGTAGCTCAAACCCTCATAACTGGTTCCGGCCAACAGCGCACCCACGCCCCATAGAACCAGAGCCACGCCCCACCAGCGCCGGGAGTGCTGCCCGTGACAGCGCCGCCAGGCATGGAGGCCGATGCAAATTGCCACCAGCCCCAGGGCGTAGACAAAGAACGTTGAGGTGGGCTGCATCAGGTGAATGATTTGCTCCCCGACGGTGAATGTTACATAGGGCTGGCTGGCCAGCCAGTCGGTTGGGGTCTGGGGCGGTTGGGTGGGGATGCTCGCCAGCTGCCCGCAGCCAGCAAGAAAGAGGAGCCATAACAAGGTAAGCAAGAGTATCTTTGAGGCACGTTTCCCTGTGTTCATAGTGTTTCGCTGCCAGTTACGGCGCTCGCGCCGCTGCCCCTGCCCCATCTGCCAACGCCTGCGGGGAAAGGCCGCCAGCTCGGCGGGGTGAGACGGCCGTTGGGGAAATACTGTCTGTCCAATCTAGCCATGTATTGCCTGGCGTGCGGGCGGCGCTGCGTGACCGGGTTGAGCGAGTTCTGATTGGCGCTGAGGCAGGTGAACTTCTGGCTATCGTCGGCAAGCGTCATGATGCTCGTACAAGAACAGCCTGGTCGCAAGAAACGACGGGCGTGGAGCTCTTTTCTCGGGCCATGGACAAAACCTCCTGTTTGTAACGGTAAATTTTACTCTGAATGCGCCGATTCATCATTTAGGGGGCGTGTGGCTGCGGTGAACTGGGGTTGTGTGAAAGAGGGGAACGGCCGTTGCCACGATGCTTGAGGTGACGGCCTAAGATATTCGCGCTTCTTCGCTTGTCGCCTGACCGTATTTTGCTACCATCTGCCCTTATGATATCCATAACAAATCCCCTCACCCGGCAACAAATCATTGACACCTTGCACCAGGCGCTGCGCGCCGTGCCTGCTGTTCACGCCGCCTGGCTGGGCGGCAGCGACGCTACCGGTCGCACCGACGGCTATTCGGACGTCGACTGCCAGGCTCTGGTGGACGATGAGGCGGTCGAAGCGGTTTTTACGGCTGTGACCGCTGCCCTCAGCGCCCTGTCCCCCATCGACCGGCAGTACCGCATCCCAGAACCCACCTGGCACGGACACTCCCAGGTCTTCTATCGCCTGCAAGACGCACCGCCCTGGCTGCTGGTGGATTTGGCTGTCCTGAAAATGAGCAGTTCCCCGGCCAACCGCTTTCTGGAGCCGGAGCGGCACGGCCGTCAGCTTGTGCTCTTTGACGATGACGGCCTGGTGCAGCCCGCATCGTTTGACCGCCCGGCCCACGAAGCGGCTATGCGCGCGCGCCTGGTCCACCTGACTGCCCGCTTTGATTTGTTCCACGTTTTTGTGGACAAAGCGATCTGGCGGCACGATGCGGCTGACGCCATCAGCACGTACCATGCGGTCACGATGCGCTCGCTGGTAGAGCTGCTGCGCATGCGCTACTGTCCCGACCGGTACGACTTTGGCTTGCGCTATCTGGACCGGGATTTGCCGCCGGAGGTGCGCCGGCAGGTGGAGGCCCTGCTTTTCTGCGGCAGCTTCGAGGAGTTGGCCGAGAAACAGGCAACGGCCGTTACCCTCTTCCAGGCGACGCTGAACGACCTGCGCCAGGCCGGGTTAATGGAATAGGGCAGACGATGACCACGCTCACCCATCGTTTGTAGGCTGGGCCAGACGATCTGGCAGCCATGATACAGTTCTTGTTTATCGTCAGGCCGGCCGAACGGCTGGCAGATTATCCCGGCCCGGTTGATTTACGCGAACTCCTCGCCCTGAGCGCTGTGCAGGAGAATACGCGCCTCTGGTTTGCCGGCGACGGCCGTCTCGTAGCATATGCCTTTGTGGACCAATACGATAATCTGAGGTTTGCCATAAACCTACAAACTCCGCAGCCGGATCTGGAGGCGGCGATCGTCGATTGGGGCGTGGCCTGCCTGCGACGCACCATCGGGGCGGAAGACAAGACGCGCACGCTCGACGCCAGCTGCCGCGAAGATGATGTCGAGCAAATCGCCTTTCTCCAGCGGCACGGTTTTATACGGCAAGACACCCGCTCGCTTCATCTGGTTCGTCCCCTCATTGAATCTGTTCCTGCCCCTCAGTTGCCCGACGGATTTGCCATCCGTCACGTCCAGGGGGAGCAAGAGGTGGCGGCGCTTGTGGCGCTGCACCGCGCCGCATTTGGCACAGAGTACATGACGCCTGAAGAACGCTTGGCGATGATGCGCGTGCCGGAGTATGAGGCGGAATTGGACCTGGTTGTCGTTGCGCCAGCCAGCGGGCGGTTGGCGGCTTATTGTCTCTGTGGAATTAGCCAGGAAGAAAATGAGCGCACCGGACGACAGGAAGGGTTCACGGATCCCATAGCGACGCATCCGGATTTCCAGCGGCGGGGATTGGCGCGGACGCTTTTGCTCACCGGGCTGCGTAAGGGGATCGAGAAGTACAACTGAAATCAGGGCGGCCATACCAACTCGGCGTTCGATACCGCTATACTGAACATGCGAATAGGTTGGCTATCCAGAACAGCGCGCACTTCACATGTTTTCCAGTTATTACCAATGTGCAGTCCATGCCAAAAAACGCCGCCGCCAGACCCCCCTTTCTGCACGCCTTGATTCAGCACAATCAAGGTGATTCCTTGTTCTTCAATCACCTCTTCCACACGCACCCATTCGACCCAGGTTGTCACCCCATCCCAATTAACCTGCGCCACTTCCATACCCGGCGACAGAGGCACATGCTCAATTGTTCCCATGGAAACAGACTGCACCCCAAACGCCTTGAATAAAACTTCGCCCGACTCCCGAAAATCCAACACCAGTGTTTCCGGAAATTCTACAAACACATCAAAATTCCGCGTCGAGGCGCCGCGCAAAATAAGGTCATTATTCAGGGTATAGAGGGAAAGACGCAGTTCCAAACCAGCGGCATTTTCTTTCATCAGGCGGGGTGAAATTGGAAAATGATTGTGGGTGACGAGATACCGTTTGTTCACCAGTGTGGCATGGCTGGTGACTTGTGTAATTTCATAGCTTGTCGTCTGGTCTGAAGGTATAGGCTTGCCTCCGGACCCATATTCCAGCTTGATCCGCACGGTGGCGTTGAGAATTTTCTCCGTCTCGGCCTGACAGGCCGCGGCTGTTGCCTGGTTGGGGGCGGCGCAAGAATAGCCCAACGCCTGCTCTTCAGGCGGCGTCTCTGCGTCCGCATGGCTCAATTTTAATTGCAATGGTTTGGCCGGGGTATTTTCGGGCTGGGCAGTGGGCGAGACTTGTGTTTGACAGCCAACAGTAAACAGGAATACCCAGATGCATGTGAAAATCATATGGCTTTTCACGGCTCCTCCCTTATTGTGCGTAACTGCGGCAATCTTTGTCCTATAAGCAGTCTCGCTTAAGGGGGTGATTTGCCTGTTTGTTTTCCATGACTGGAGCGTGATTTGTCGTGATAGCGCCGTGATTTCCCAAAGTGGCGAGGCAATCTGCTATAATTTTTGATATGTAAGTCAGGGTGCTAAGTGGAATAACCCCCTCAAACCTATCGAACGCCTGCACAACCAGGGTGATTGTTCCAGTGGAGGAGGTGCGCGTTTGATGGGCTGCTTATCCCTATCGCTTTTAGGTTCATTCCAAGCTGAGTTAAACGGCCGTTCCCTCCCCCTAAACAGCAATCCGGCCAAGGGGCTGCTCATCTACCTGGTCATGAATCAAGAAAAGCCCCATCCGCGTGAAGTGCTGATGGAGCTTCTCTGGCCCGGCGCTATGCCGCGCGCGGCAAAAGCCAACCTGCGCCGTGCGCTTTACCTGCTGCGCCAGGCGTTGTCTTCAGGTAGTGAAGCCGCTGCCTGCCCCTTGATCCTGGCCGATAATCAGACCATCCAGATTCCGCCTGAGGCTGAGGTAAACCTGGATGTCCGCGCCTTTGAACAATTCGCCAAACAAGCAGGCAGTTCGTCCGACTGTGACGCGCTGCAACAAGGCATCGCGCTTTATCGGGGCGATTTTCTGAGCGACTTTTTTCTTCCCGACAATGCGCCATTCGCCGAATGGGTCGATATGCAGCGCCGCGATTATCGCCGGCAGATGCTGCGGCTTCTTGATCGGTTGACCGCCTGGCATCTGGCAAATGCAACGTGGGACAAGGCAGAGGCAGCGGCGCGGCAGCAGTTAGCCATGGACAATTTACGGGAAAGCGCCCACCGGCAGTTGATGGCCGCGTTAGCCGGAAACGGCCGTCGCCGGGCCGCCCTCAGCCACTACGAAACGCTGTGTCAACTGCTCCTTGACGAACTGGGCATTAATCCTTCCCTGGCAACCCGGGAATTGGCGACATCTATTCGGCACGGAAAGCATGCGGCCGCCGCTATGTTGGCTCAAGGGCCGGAAATGAAAACCCCTACCACCGCCCCCATCCCGCACAACCTTCCTGAGCAAGCCGCCACCTTTATGGGCCGCGAACTGGATCTGGCTCATCTGGCCCCTTTGCTGACTAAACCCCACACCCGCCTCATAACAGTTACCGGCCCTGGCGGCATCGGTAAAACGCAGCTCGCTATTTCTTTGGGGCACCATCTACTCGAACAACAAAAGGGGAAAGAGGCGGCTTTTCAGGCTGGTGTGTATTTCGCCCCCCTGACGGCGCTGCAAGCCGCGGAAGAAATCCCGGCAAAAATTGCCCAATCCGTCAACTTACCTCTGGAAAGGGGGAGCTGGCGCTCGCCAAGAGAACAAGTATTAGACTTTTTGCGCCATAAGCACATGCTGCTCATTCTGGATAACTTTGAACACCTTCTGGAAGGGTCAGCTCTTGTCAAAGAAATGCTGGCGGCTGCACCGGGACTGAAACTTTTGGTGACATCGCGGGAAGCGTTGCGGTTGTATGAAGAACAAATTTACCCGTTAAAAGGATTGCCGTATCCCAGGAAGGCTGCTATTTCGTCCCTCGATAGTGCAGAAACGTATTTGGCTGTGCAGTTGTTTATCAGGTGTGCCCGGCGCGTACTGCCCCGCTTTTTGTTAACAGCCCAAAATGCGGATGACATTGATCATTTGTGCCGGCTCGTTTGCGGGAATCCGCTGGCAATTGAACTGGCCGCCAGCTTTGTTGATAGTGTGCCGCTGCCCCAAATTGTGGTGGAAATTGAGCAAAATATCGATTTTTTAAAGACAGACCTGCGCAATGTTCAGGAACGACACCGCAGTATGCGTGCCGTGTTTGAAACCTCATGGCGTCGCCTGAGTGACGATGAACGAGCAGTCTTGCCTTTACTTTCTGTTTTTCGCGGGGGATTTACCCAGGAAGCGGCGGCTCAAATTGCCCAGGCGAACCGGCCCATGTTGACGCGGCTGGTACGTCGATCTCTGGTACTCTATGATGGGGAAAACGGCCGTTATTCCCTGCACGAACTCTTACGACAATATGCCGCCAGCCAACTGGCGCCATCAGCCGAAGCAAAGATAAAAGCACGCCACGCACGCTATTACTGTCATCAATTGCAGCAACAAGAACACGAGCTAAAGGGTGGTCGCCAATTAGAGGCCCTGGCCCTTTTGGAGGCAGATCGGGAAAACGAGCAAATGGCCTGGCGTTGGGCTGCCGTCCATCAAGACGTCGCCCTGTTAAACAACACCCTCGAAAGTCTGGCGATCTGGCACGAGATGCGCAATTTTGACGAGTATGGAGCCGACGCCTGCCAGACTGCGCTTGAGTCAATCACAGCTGACTTTCCGGAATGGTCCCTGGCAGATAGGCAAACACAATTCCTACTGGCCCGATTACAGGCATGGCAAGGTTACTTTCTCATGCAGAAGAATATACCGCTGGCCATTGCCCAGGTACAAAGCAGCCACGCGCTTCTCAAAGGATTGTCACAGAGCGGCATGGAGACGCACAGCGAAACTGCCTTCGGTTATTTGATTTTGTGCCGGCTGGTTGACCATTATTCAACTGGATTAGACATCGCCCAAAAAAGTTTGGCGCATTACAAGGCGGCCGATGACCAGCGGGGCATGTCACGCGCCCTATTAGAAATGGGTGCTCTCGCCAACAGACTGGGCAAATACCGTCAGGCAGAAAAATGGTTCAAGAAAAGTTTGGCGATTTGCCGGCAACAGGGTGATAAGCTGGGCGAAGCCAGGGTTCTCAGCTGGGTTGGCGGAAATGCCGCCAACCTTGGGGAACTGGCGGTAGGCGAGCGAATGATGGACGAAAGCATTGCTTTGTTACAAGAATTAGGGATTTATGGACCGGTCTTCATGGGCGACCAGGCCAATCTTTTTTTTATGCAAGGGCGTTTTGCCGAATCTGAAAACATCCGCCACAAAACCATGGCTCATCATCACCATCTCGGCAAAATAAATCACGAACAAGTGGCCAAAAATATGATGGCCATCACCAAACTCATGCGGGGAGACTACGAGCAAGCCTGTTTACTGGCTCAAGAATGTAAAGACAACCTTGGTTTTATCGGCGAGAATATTGTGGCAACCACTGGAGCGTTTGAGCTGACCGTTCTGGGCGCGGTTGCCCTGGTTCAGCGTCACCACCAAAAAGCCAAAATGTACCTGGCCGAGTCCTTGAAAAACCTACACCGTTCCACCTCCTTTCCTCCTATTTTAGGCCGTGCCAGCGCCATAGCGGCGATGGCAGCCCTATGGCAAGACCAACCTGATGAAGCAGAAGAACATCTTCAGGTGGTTTTGGAGTTGGTCAGCACGTTCCGGGATTACACCGCATTGATCTGGGCGCTGCCGGCTGCTGCCCTGTATCTGGCAAAAAAAGAACAAGGCGAACGTGCTTTGACGATTTTTGCGCTGGCAAAACAAGAACCGTTTGTGGCGAACGCCCAATGGTTTGCTGATGTGGTTGGCGTCCCCCTGGCCGCGGTGGCGGCGGCGCTGCCGGCGGACACTGTGGCAGCGGCGGAGGCGCGAGCGAGCGAACTGGATAAGTGGGAAACGGCCGTTTCCCTCCTACAAGAATTGACCCTCCCCTAGTATTATGGACGCACTAGATGGGCAAGCCTACAAGAAACGCTGGCAGGCGGATATGAGGGATAGTTGAGGTAGCTGGGTAAAGAACGCAAAATTTATCAGATTCAGCCTGATAGCCAAGCTAACACAGGCGGGCAAGCCAGCAAACAGAATCAGGCGGAACGGCCGTTTCTTCGCTATTCTGTCAACAGTTAACCAATCTGTCTGATAAGGAGCAGCCCATGATTATTCAGAATACTGAAGAAACAAACACTTACATTGTCCAGCCCATCGGAACCGTGCATCGCCCGGAAAATGGCTATTGCCTGCACATCGCCCCACCCTATCGCGCTGGCCTGAAGCAGCTGGAACACTTCAGCCACGTTATTGTCTTGTGGTGGGCCGACCGGCAGGCCACGCCGGAAAGCCGGAGCCAGATGACCTGTTATCCACCTTACGCGCCCGACAAGCTCACCGGCGTCTTCGCCACACGTGCCGAATATCGCCCGAACCCTATTGGCCTGACGGTCTGCGAAATCATCACCCTGGATGAAGCCAACGGCATTATTCAGGTGCGCAACGTAGACGCCTTCGAGGGCACGCCTATTCTCGACCTCAAAGGGTACTTTCCGGTCTGTGATCGCGTGAAAGGCGCCCACATTCCTGATTGGCTGGATTGGGGCTGGATTGGCTGCCTGAAGAAGGCATGGGTCTGTATGAAGAATATGAGGCGGCGCAGGCCGCCTGATCCCCTCAGCCCGGCCAGTCGCTGGCAATTTGCGCAGCCAACGACTGGCCGGGCTTTTGTTATACTTGGGGCCATCAAAGGATGGATGGCGCAATGAATCCACAAATCGTACGCAAAGAACAGACGTGGCTGGCTGGCTTCAGTTTCTACGGCGACCCCTTCCGTCTCAGTCCTGGCTGGACGGAAGAAAACGAAATCGGCCGACTCTGGCAGCGTTTCATGGCTTACCTGGCGAGTCTGGACGAAGCAGGCCGCGCCTTCATTGCCCGGCCCGGTATAGCTTACGAAGTGCATGTCTATAATGAGGAGACGCGCAACAGCGGCCTGTTTGAAGTCTTCGTCGGCGTCGAACTGGCCAAAGGCGCGCCAATTCCCCTGGAAGCGGTTGTTAAGGTATTGCCGGCGACCACCTATGCCGTATTTACGCTGCGCGGCCAGGAAATTGTGGGTGACTGGTCGCTGGCAATTTATGGCGAATGGTTGCCTGAATCTGGCTACGAACTGGCTCACCAGTACCACATCCAGTATCACGATGGCAGCTTCAAAGGGTTCGACCACCTGGATGAATCGAGCCTGGACGTTTACGTTCCCGTCCGCCCGAAAGCGTGACATGGCCTTTCTGGAAGCGTTTCCCGAAGCGACCGCGACGCAGTTGGCGATGGCGACGGCCGTGCAGTTCATCGAAAACCATCTACACGCTGACATCAAAGTAGCCGATATGGCCATGGCCGTTCACTATTCCCTCTTCCACTTTTGCCGCATCTTCAACCAGGTCACCCATCACCCCCCTTACGACTACCTTGTCCGCCGCCGTCTGACAGAGGCGGCACACCGGCTGGCAGACGGCGCACGTGTCACCGAGGTCGCTCTGGATTGCCAATTTGGCAGCCCGGAAGCGTTCTCGCGGGCCTTCAAACGTCTGTTTGGTCTGCTGCCCAGCCAGTGGCAAAAATCAGGCTGGATTGATCCCCGCTGCTTTATGACGCCGCTCACCCCGACGCACCTGACCCATCGTAGCCATGCGGCAAGTGTGCGGCCGCAGGTAGTAGAACGGCCGTCGCGCACGTTAACCGGTCTGATGACGGCCGTGGATGAAGAGGCAACGGCCGTGTCTGCCCTGTGGCGACAGATGCGTGAGTGTTTGGGCGATGCGCTGGCGCAGCAGCCGGCCTGGGCTGTGTGTCACTACCTGCCCCACTATCCCCAAACCGGCGTTTATTACCTGGCCGCCGTGGAATCAGCCGCCAACATCGCTTTTCCCCCTGTGCTGGTTAACAAGACAATGCCGTCCGGCCTGTATGCCTGTTTCCCGCTCCCCGCCTCCGTTGCCGCGCGTCAACTCCTGAACGATTATATTTATCAGACCTGGCTGCCGCAGTCCAGGTACCAGCTCAGCTACCCACTGGAGGTTTTAGCTTTTACGGGGTGGACAGTGGAGCCTGTGTCCGCCACCCTGGAAATCCCCATCAGGCCAGTGTGAGCCGCTTCCGCCAGAACAAGACGACGGCCGTTCCCTATATAATGGGCAAAACGGCCGTTTGTCTGAAACGGCCGTTCACGAACCAAAAGATAGGGAGTGGATGACAATGACTGGCAAACGAATGCTGCTGTGGAGGGGATTGATAGGGCTGATTACCTGGGGCTGGGTCTTGGCCGGCGCACGGCCGTTACAGGCCGCCGGGATTGTCGGCAATGGGACACCTGCGAGCTGCACGGCCGCCGCGCTGACGACCGCTCTCAGCGGCGGCGGCACGGTCACATTCAACTGCGGCCCCGCGCCCCACACCATCACCCTGACGGCCGTGCAGACCATCACGACCGACACCACGGTAGACGGCAGCGGCCTGATAACCCTCAGCGGCGGCATGGCCACTCGCCTGTTCAGCGTACAAAACGGCGCAACTTTCACGGTACGCGGTTTACAGCTGGCGGACGGCTCCACAACCGGCAACGGCGGCGCCATCTACGCCGAACGCCTGAGCACGCTTGCCATTGAGGACAGCCTGTTTCAGGACAATGTCGCCGCCAACGGTGGGGCCATCGCCACCAACGGCTGGGGCGCCAACGACGACGGCGTGGTGTTGAGTATCAGCGGCAGTACGTTCAGCCACAACACGGCCACTGCCCCGGCCCTCTCCGGCGGCGGCAACGGCGGCGGCGCACTTTATCTATCGGGCGGCTCGGCGGCGATGGTAAGCGATACGACGTTCAGCGGCAACACGGCGGGCAATGGCGGGGCCATCCACCTGCTGCACAGCAATTTATGGGCCACAGATGTCACCTTCACCAGCAACAGCGCCCAGAATACCGCCGGCGGCGGGGGCGGCGGCGCGATTTACCTGGATGGCACAAAGGCGCTTAGCGGTCAGGTACGCCTCCAGGCTTGCACATTCCACCAGAACAGCACCAACCAGTTGGGCGGCGCGATTTTCAGCTTCCCCGAGGGAACGGGGGCGACGGCCGTCGACCAGAGTACGTTCGACGGCAACGTCTCCACCAACCGTGGGCAGGGCGGCGCGATTTACCACCAGAGCGCTCTGGGGACCGGCCCCTTGACCATCACGCGCAGCCTGTTTGTCGCTAACCGGGCGGCGGCCGAACCGTTGGATGCGGCCAGCCAGGGCGGCGCCTTGTGGCTGCTGGATGCGCCGGTGACGATTGTCAACAGCACGTTCACCGGCAATCAGGCGGTTCATGCCCACAGCGACGACCTGGCCGCCGACGACTGGCGGCGCGGTTTCGGCGGCGCGATTTGGACCAGCAGCCAGACGACCATCGTCAACAGCACCATTGCCGGCAACACGGCCGGGTTTGTCGGTGGGGCAATGGCCGGACCGGCGACAGCGACGAACAGCATCATTGCCAGCAATACCGGCGGCAATCCCTGGAGTATCCAACAAAACTGCACGGTGGAACTGAGCAACGGCGGCGGCAACATCCAGTATCCCCAGAAAACGACCGGTAATGGGAACGATTACGAATGTTTTGGCGGGCAAACGGCCGTCAATCCCCAACTTGGCGCTCTGTCCGCCAACGGCGGACCGACGCTGGCCATTCCGCTGCCGGCGGGCAGCCCGGCCATCGGCGGCGGTCTGAACGCCCCCTGCCCCGCCACCGACCAGCGCGGCTTCTTCCGCACCGATGGGCAGTGCGATGTGGGAGCGTATGAAGCTGGCGCGGTGGCTTTTATGCCGTCGCAGTGGGTTTACCTGCCGCTGGCCACGCGCTGAGCCGCGTCTTGAGTGGGGCAAGCATTTACCGACAGGAGAGATGACTGCCCACACGGCCGTTCCGTGATTGGCGCCCAACGTTGGGCGAATATCCACGACGTTTGCCGTCAGCAGGCCGTTGAAGGTTTGTTCCGTCAGAATGTGAACAGGATACTGACCAGGGTAGGATAAACGACCGTTTATGCTATAAAATCCGCGTAGAGTCTTATGGCCCGATTCGCCATCCTGGCGATGAAGGCAACAGGGGAGCAGAAACCATGAAACACGCCACCACCTTCATCTATATCCTGATCCTGGGGCTGATGGGCTGCCGCTCAGACCCCATGCCATCTCCTAACCCACCACCGGCTGCGCCGCCCAAACCCACCGCCACCATCGCGCTAGAAACACCTGACCAGAACGAACCGGAAACGCCCCCAGCGGGCCAGGAGGTGCTGGCCTTTTACTCCAACCGCGATGGCAACCCGGAAATCTATGTCATCAACGTGGATGGTTCCGGGCTGCGCCGCCTGACCGACGACCCCGCCTTCGACGACAGCCCGGCCCTGTCGCCAGACGGCACGCAAGTCGCCTTTTTGGCCGCCCGGCATGATCCCAATCCCCGGTTTCCCAACCTCAAATATGAACTTTATGTAACGGCCGTCGACGGCACAAGTTCACGCCGCCTGACAAGCACCGAAGCGGCCGAAGATCATCCGGCATGGTCGCCAGACGGCCGTCAGCTCCTCTTTGACGTCGATTATGACGGGGATGGCTATTACGAAATCTACAGAATGAACGCCGACGGTTCCGACTTGCAGCGCCTGACCGCCAATGCCGCCAATGACCAGTTCGCCGACTGGTCGCCTGACAGCGCGCAGATTGCTTTTGCCTCCGACCGCAGCGGCAACTGGGATATTTTTGTGATGAACGCCGACGGCAGCGAGCAACGGCCGTTAACCAACAGCCCGGATTGGGAACTGTTTCCGGCCTGGTCGCCCGACGGGGTGCAAATTGCCTACACCGGCCTGGTTCCGCGTTCGCGCAACACCGACGTGTTTGTGATGCACGCGGACGGTACAGATGTCCGCCAGCTCACCACAGCGCCCGGCTTTGACGAAAATCCGGCCTGGTCGCCCACAGGCGGTTTGCTGGCCTTCCAGACCAATCGGGATGGCAACTTTGAAATTTACCTGATGAACCCGGATGGCAGCGACCAGCGCCCTCTGGCAACCCACGCCGCCGATGACCTGTGGCCATCCTGGGGAATGGCTGCGCCGCCGGCAACGGCCGTTTCCCCTTGAATGGCAAAAGCGATCTGGCACACATCGGTCTGGCCTCAAAGATCATTGTGGCGGTCGAGTTTTTCCTGGCCGAAGTTGAGCCGCAGGCTGGGCGGAAAAGGGGCGTCTTGCTGCGTTTCCCAGACTGTCTGCGCCGCCAGGACGGGCAGCCAGCCAGAGTGGGCCAGGCCGATGACCAGGTCGGGCTGGTAGGTGCGAATTTCGCCGGCGATATACTGGGCGAACTGGTGGATGCCGGGGATGAGGGCGGCCAGGGCCTCAGTCGGTGTGGGATTAGGAGGGGATAGCGTGGTCATGGCGCTGGGTCATTGCTCCTCTTGGGCGACAGATGATGGCTGAAGCTGTCGGTAAACAGGGTTCGCAGCCAGCCCTCTGCTTCCGGGTAATGGTCACTATCCAACACAAATTCCTGGCCGCGCCCCACCGTTCTCAGGTACACGGCATTCCCCGCTGTTTCCCAGCGGTCGGGACGGCCGTGATAACTGAGCGCCGACGGCCGTTTTGCCGGGTGGAACCAGGCGGGCAGCCGCCAGCGACTGCGCTGCTTGCTGTCGGGATCGGTCAGGCGCAGGCCCGGATGGAACTGGGGAAAGATGCCGCCGCCGGGTAAATCGACGCCGGGCAAGTTCAGGGTTTCGCGGGCGATGTAGAGGGCGTCCGGGTTGAGCGGCTGGCGGCGCTGGCAGTGGGGGTGGTCGGCGGCCCAGGGCGGGATGACGGCCGCGGCCGTCAGGGGGATGCGCTGCGCCACTTGCAGCCAGCCAAACAAGACGTGCCAGTTGCGGGTATTGGGGACGTAGCGGAAACGGCCGTCTGCTACCTCCACTTGGCGAAACCAGCCGTAAAACAGGAAGAGGTCGCCGGGACCAACGCCCTGCCGCTGCAAATGCGTTTCGGCTGCGCCCGACTGGCCGAAGACGGGCCGCCAGCCGGGTAGGCGCGGCACGCTGGCGGTGTTGAGGTCCGGGTCCAGGTGGGTGGGCGTCGTGGGGAGGATGCGCCCCCGGCTGAGGTCGACTACCAGTTTGCCCAGGGGAATGTCACCAGCCTGAATCTCTGCGTAGCGGCGGAGGTTCTTTTGCCGTTCGGGGTGGGTATCGGGAATGGGCAGGGAGCAGAGTTGGCCGGAAGGCAGGATGGGGCTGGGGAAACGGCCGTTGGCGGCATCGAAGCCTTTGCGGCTGAGGATGAGTTTCATAGGGCGCCTCTTTGATAGGTGAGCAATATCCTGACTGAGCCATCAGGCTATGCGTCGTCTGAAAGCCTTAATCTTACCTCGAAAACGGCCGTTTGCCTTGAAGCGAGCAGCAGATGTAGGGAACAGTGTAAATCTGTCGGGCTGACCTTACTTTTTATTCACACTGACTCCGCCACCCACACCCTGTGATTCAGGCATCGCTTGTCAGAATCTTCCTATAAAACCAGTACCCTTATGATACAATGACACGAAGCGGCGGCAGCAACGTTGGAGATGCTGCCTGTATCCGCGCCAGTAATATGCAGTTGTGTTACGAGGAGGTAAGCCGATGAAAACCCCAAGAAGCAGTGGAAATCTGGCCCTGGCCATTCTGTTCCTGGTAATGATGACGGCCGTTTTGCCAGGCGCCATCAGTCATGCCGACAACAAGCCTACGGCCGTTTCAGATTTGGGAGACATCTTCCTGCCGCTGGTCACCGTCCCCGATGTCTCTATTCCTGTGGCGACCGTTCTCACGCCCTTTGACGCCAATATGTCCGACTTGAACGGTCCCTCCAGTTGGGCGACCAATTATGGCAAGACGCCGGAAATCGTTGTGGTCGCAGATGGAGGTATGCTGCACGTGCTGGCGCAGGATTATGGTCCAGCCACGCCCTGGAAGGCGGTACTGCTGCGCCTGGAACCCGCAGCCACTGGTTATAAGGTCACTCAAGCGCTGACCGATCTGCCCATGCTCGACCGCGTAATGGGGCTGGCAGTAGATGAGCAGGGCAACCGGTATTATGCCACCGCTGTGGATGAAAGCAGCCTCATCAGCCCCACCTATCCGCCCCTGGACACCTATCGCAGCAACATCGTGCGCGTCGTCAAGGTCGATCCGGATGGCAACGTCTTGTTCAACGTGGACCTAGATATTGCCCGCCATGCCTTTAACAACAACGCCGAGATGATCATCAACCCGATGACCTTCGCCTCGGCGCGGCTGGCGGTGGGCGGCAACGAGATTGCCCTGATGCACAGCATCAACACAGACCCAGATTGGAACATCGGCGGCGCGCGCCATCAGAAGGCGCTTTCCACCCGGCTGAACACCACTACCGGCGCTGTGACCCGCGTCTCTTCTGTTTGGGTCAGTCATTCATTTGACCAGCGTCTCTTGTATGATGGCGCGGGGATTATTGAGCATCATTTGGGGGACGCTTACCCGCGCTACATCGTCTTTGCGCGCGACCATACATCCTACCCCCTGCTGCACATCAAGGGCAACCTGGGCGAGAACAATACGCGCACCCGACTGGGCAACGTCGCCCTGATTGAAAACGACCCCACCTATGGCTACATTGCCCTGTTTGCCACAGAAAGCACCGCCGACACCGGCAGCGTGATAAACGGTCCGCGCAACCTGGCCATTGTGCGAGTCAATCGGAGCGATAACAGCCTGGACCCCACTTTGCCGGACGCGCTGACCATCGTTTCAGACGGAACAGCGTATACCAATCGCCTGAAGTGGCTGACGCAGTATACGGCCGTTTCCAACCTACACGCCGAGCGGCCCAAACTGGTGGGCATTGGCAACGACCAGTACATTGTGCTCTGGGAGGAGTGGCTCTACACAGGCAGTTACAGCGATACGTTCAACGGCGTGTACGCCCTGCGGATTGACGCCCAAGGCACCGTGCTGCAAGGCCCGGCAATGATCACCAGCGCCCATCATTTGCAGCGAGGTGATGATGCTTTCTTGTTAGACGGCCGTGCCGCCTGGATGACGGGCAATGCGGTGGAGCAGAAACTTTATCTCCATCTGGTGGATGCGGCGTTGGGGTATCAGGTGATAACGTTGGATTGAGGCATAGATGACCTCCCAATGACAACGTCTGAGTTAGGAACGGACAGCTATATGCATCAAGTTGGGGAGTAGCTTTGTGCGACAGAGTGAGGGGAACTGGATAACAGTTTTAGTTGGAGGAATATTGGTGACAGGGGGAGCGGAAGTGCAACACTGCGGCCAACTGAGAATTAGCAGCTGAGCCAAACGCAAGTCTTTGATTGTGGAGACACGACTGTACGGGCCGCTCTCTAGAGATGAGATGGACAACAAAATGGCTTTTGAGCACGCAACACAGAAAGACGGAGGGTCTCATGAACACAAAATTTGCTCTGTTCGTCCTGTTTGTATTTGCTTTCCTTTGCACTGGCTGCGGCAAAGGCGGTGAGATTCAGGGTTTAGCGCAGCAGGCTGTATCTGAGGCCGGGTCTGTAGTCGAGGAGTTTGAGGATGCTACAGGCAGGGATGTGGATCCGTCCCTTAAAATTGGCGTCGAACTAGGGCTGCTGGTAGTAGCGATTAACCAGCGCGGCGAAATTGAGGTTTCAGTGGTGGCAGAGACTCCTTCCGTGCCAACTCCTTTGGGTGCATTTAGCGCATTTGTCGAAGCCAGTATCGAATTCCCAAAACAGAAAACGCTGACAATTGTGACGCAGCGCCAAACTTGGGTCTACGATTTAAACGATCGACCTTTTGCAGTCGATTTGGTGGATATAGATGCCAATGTACGTGGTGACGGCGACGGCAATCTGGTTATTGAAGTCGTGGACAGGCGTATCACTGGAGAGGTAGAGCCGCAATTCAAAGAAACTCTCGCGCAAAGGATCAGTATGAACTCGGAACGAGCGGCACTTACGGTCAATACTTTTGAAATCGGCCGGTCGGTGAATGGTGAAGCCATCACAGTCACTCAAATCGGCAATGGTGCGCGTGTAGTGGTTTTGGTAGGCGGATTCCACGCTGGTTTTGCCCCGGCTTCTGTCAGACTGGCCGAGAGCATGATCGATTATTTTCAAAGTAATCCAGAAGAAATACCAGAAGACGTGCGAATCTACGTGATTCCACTTGCTAATCCTGACAGCGCACAGGGGGGACGGGAGGCGATCAGCGGTCGTGTTAATGGTAATGGCGTAGACATCAATCGAAACTGGGATTGTAATTGGACCGAAAACGCAGTCTGGCGTTCCCAGTCGATTAACGCGGGGGATAAACCTTTTTCCGAGCCGGAAAGTGCTGCCTTAAAAGCATTCTTTTTGGATGAAGAGCCATCTGCGGTAATCTTCTGGGAAGCCAGAGGTGAGTTGGTGATTCCAGGTCGCTGTGGGAGTTATCATTCCGATTCTCAAAGGTTGGCTTCGGTATATGGAGCGCATTCTGGATATGAGTTTGGCTTTATCACCGGCTACCAGGTAACGGGGGACGTCTCCGACTGGCTAGATAAGAACGGGATAGCGGCTATCGCCATTTTGCTTTCAGGATATGATGCGACAGATTGGGATAGAAACTTGCGTGGAGTACAAGATGTCCTCCAAGACGTAGCTCGCTGATCCATTGATGTGTAAGCCTTCTTACCGGTATACCGGTCATTAGCGCTGAGATAGATGAAGAGGAGGCTGCTATGGACCCGCTTACCCACCTCGTCATTACCGGCAAAGTTTTCGGCCGTGATAGGGCCGTGCTTCTGGCTGGCGTCCTGCCTGATGCGCCATTTTATCTGACTTATCCAGGCTGGGTAATTGTCCAAGGGAAGTTAGAGGCGGCGTTGAAAACGCAAGAATGGCCGGAGCCGCCCGCCTGGATGGAATGGGGCCACCACGTATTCCACAGCCTGCCCCTGGTTACCCTGGCGGCCTGGCTTGTCTATAGGCGCAACGGCCGTTTGCCGCGTCGCGTGTTTGGGGCCTGGGCTTTGCACATCGTCATTGACATCCCCACCCATTCCCGCCGCCACTGGGCACCACGTTTCTTGTGGCCGTTTTCGAGGCTGACTGTAGACGGGATTTCTTGGGTAGAGTTGGCATTGCGTGCTGTGCACTACGTGCGGTTAAAGGTGGGCTCTGTCTCTTCAACTATTTGACGTGGTAAAATTCTCTGAGAAACAAAGAAATAGCGTATCCGTCGTCAGATAACAGGAGTTGTAAAGCTTATGTTTTTCATAAGCGATGTTTTTGGACTCATTCCTGACAGTTTCAAACAGTCAGCCGTTGACGCCATTGTCGAAACTGTCGTCGAACGTGGTGAAGGGTTGCTTAGCGATTCCATCCTCAACAGAATTAAGGGGTTGCGCTCAGACGCTGCCTTTCGTAAACAGCTGGACGTTGGAATGCAACGTGGCCTGCAGCGATTCGCAGACGAGTACCAACTCAAAGACGAAGATTTGGTTGCGGCCATTCTCCAAGACACAGCTTTATTCACTGCGCACGCAGTCCGGGATGCCCTTATTGAAATAGTCCAACAGCCAGGTCGCTACCTAATGGAAGAACGGACCTTGGTCAGTCAGACCTTTGCCGCCGTGCTGCCAGGCCGAATTAACCGAGAGCGCGTGGATCGGGCAATTCTTTATCTACTCAAGTGCTTGGCCCAGGAGATGTGGCATTTGCCAGAGTTGCAGCCTATTTATAGTTTGGAATTCCAGCGTATTACTGCTGAGGTCGCTCATGAACAATTGGCTGTGCAAAAAGCACAGCTGGCAGCGCTAGAGAGCATGAACAGCGGCGTACGTGATGCATTTCTTCAATTGACCGAAGCCTTAAGCGAACAGAAACGGTTATCCGTCGCTCCTGAAACAGCCTCCTTATCCACGCCACGTCCAACTATTTATCACAATTTACCTCGACCAGACTATGGCGAGTTTATCGGCCGGGAGGAAGAACTTAACCAAATTTTTAGCCTACTGCGCCCGAGCCCTCTATCCAACTATCATCTGATAGTCGTAGATGGTGTGGGCGGTATTGGTAAAAGCACGCTGGCTTTAGAAGTGGCATACCGCTGCCTGCAAACCAGCTTGCAGGCTTTAGAGGGGCAAAAAGAAACAGAACAAGATCATTTGGCACAAATGCGGCAAATTTTGATAGAGCGATTCAATGAGGAAGAATTGTGTGATCTCTGTTTTGATATGGCACTAGATTATGAAATGCTGCCGGGAAAAGGCAAAGGGAGTAAAACTCGCGAACTGATTACTTATCTTCAGCGGCGAAATCGCTTGGTTGAATTGATCGAAACAGTACAGCGCCTTAGACCAGATATCGAATATTATAATTGGTTCCCGAACACTCAAGATAGTACGGTCGTCGCCGAAAAGTTTGACGCGATTATCTGGACCAGTGCCAAACAATCAGTTCTCACAGCTGACGGCATTGTTGCTCGTCGTCAAGTTCTCCACACTCTGGATGAAATTTACACGGCCATTGCCATTGCTCTTCAGCGTGATGATATTCTTCGCACTTCTGGACATTATCGAGACCAGCTTGTTCGTCGCGCCCTTGTGCAGCAGCGAACTTTACTTGTCATCGATAACTTTGAAACCATCGATGATAAAAGTGTTATCACTTTCTTGCGCGAGTTACCAGGTACAACGAAAGCGATTGTCACCACTCGTTATCGGCTAGATGCGTCCTATCCAATTCGTTTACAAGGAATGCCCTGGAGGAAAGCCAAAGAACTTATTAAGAATGAGGCGGCCGCAAGAAACCTCTATCTTACTGATAAAGAGATGCGCTTGCTCTTCGAACTTACGGGTGGTGTACCCTTAGCCATCGTGTGGAGTATGGGACAAATTGGATATGGTTATATTGTTTCCTCAGTCCTAAAGAAATTGTCATCGCCAAATAACGAGATCGTTCAGTATTGTTTTGAAAACTCGATTGAGCAAATTAAGACAAAACCAGCTTATCAGCTACTCTTGGCATTGTCATTGTTTGTTACAAGCGCTTCTCGACAAATGTTAGGGAAAATTACTCAACTATCAGAGTCGGACCGCGATGAAGGGTTAGTACAACTGGAAAGACTATCTTTAGTGAACAAGAGCATTACCCAGGATGATGAAGACAATCAGTCAGCCAAACTATCTGAACCGGGAAATCAGAGCGGTTCCCAAAGTCGGTTTTCTCTGCTGCCTCTAACGACAAATTACGCTCGGGCCCGGTTAATTGATGAGCCAACCAAAGAAAAGCTATTTCATTACCGCTGGATCGAGGACATACTTGAGTTTATTGACCTCCAGAGAAAGAAGGGCTATAGCACCCTAGACAGCGTTCGGTTAGAAGTTGACAACACACTGGCAGCTATTGACTGGTGCTGGGACGAAGATGAATCG
>JACKBU010000038.1 GCA_020634395.1 Ardenticatenaceae bacterium
ATGAGGACAGCGGCATTGACAGCAGCAGCGCCGTCGGCTGCTTCCCTGGCGGCGCGTCACCTTATGGGGTAGAGGAGATGGCGGGCAATGTGTGGGAGTGGCTGCTCAGCAAGTACAAGGGATATGAATACCACGCCGATGATGGCCGGGAAGTGGTGGATGCGTCGGGCGACCGCCGTGTGCTGCGGGGTGGTTCTTTTGTGAGTGACCCTACTGACATGCGCTGCGCGTTCCGCGGCAGGTACCGCGTTGACGACGTCAACTGGAACCTCGGGTTTCGTATCTGCGTTTCCCCATTTCTCTCTCACTCTGGACGATGAACCCTCTGGACTCTGTTACTCTGAAGTAGGCGGCGAAAGCCGCCACTCTGAACTCTGGCGGCGCAGCCGCCGCGCGCCGATAGGCGCGCATGGCGTTTTGGGAGGTGATGATGTCTCGACAAGAAATGCCCATTTTCACCCGTACTTTTGATTTTCTCACCTGGCTGCTGCCGGTGACCAACAACTTTCCCACGGCGCAGCGCCATACCTTCACCCGCCGCTTGCTGGACGCCGCTTTCGATTTACGCGAGCGGCTGGAAGAAGCCAACCTGCGCTCCGGCCCAGCGCGGCGAGAACGGCTGGCGCTGGCCGATGAAGCGCTGGCCAAAATTCGTCTTTATCTGCGGCTGGCCTACAGATGGAACTGGCTCTCTTCAGGGCAATATGAACACGTGGCGGCGATGGTCGTAGAAATCGGCCGGCTGCTGGGCGGCTGGCAGAAAACAGTGGCTGGATAGTTGATAGTTGGGAGTGGGTAGTGGGTAGTGATCAGCAAACTGGTGGATGGGAATAAGCAAAACCTGTTTTCTGACCACTGCCCATGGGCAGTGGGGTCAGACCCGTCCATGCGCTGCGCGTACCGCAACAGGAACAACGTTGACAACGACAACAGGAACAACGGGTTTCGTATCTGCGTTTCCACATTTTTCCCTTTCCTCCCAAAATGGCCGGGCGGGGTGGGGGAACCTGCCCTTCCCGGTTGCGGGCGGTCCTGGGGTTACGCCCAGGCCAGAGAGAAATGGCGGGGTCTGTTCCCGGCCGCGCCGCGTAGCTGGCGGAAGCCGCTGCCGGCCGGGCACATAACAACGGTGGCGGCCCCTGGGGGCGACCTCTGGGTCGTCACATTTAAACCTGGCAGGCAGCCAGCCGGTTGGCCTGCCAGGTTTCCCGAACCATGTATGCAGAACTGACAAGTTGGGATAATCTGCTGCGGGCCTATCACAAGGCGGCGAAGGGCAAACGGGGTAAGGGGAACGTGGCCCTGTTTGAACACCGCCTGGAAGAGAACCTGTTTCAGTTGGAGGATGAGCTGAGGACGCGGCAGTATCGGCCAGGCGGTTACGTTAGCTTTCACATCCATGAACCCAAGACGCGGATCATCAGCGCCGCGCCGTTCCGCGACCGGGTGGTGCACCATGCCCTCTGCAACCGGATTGAACCTCTTTTTGAACGCAGTTTCATCGCCGACAGTTATGCCAACCGCGTGGGGAAAGGCACGCACCGGGCCATCGCGCGCTGCCACCAGTTTGCCCGGCGTTACGCCTATTACTTGTCCTGTGACATGCGCCAGTTCTTCCCCAGCCTAGACCACGCCATCCTGCGCCAGACACTCGGCTGCAAGATAACCGACGAGAACGTGCTGTGGTTGATTGATCAGATTCTGGCCAGTGGGTTAGGTGTGCTGGACGAGGTGTATGAAATGATCTGGTTTTCGGGCGATGACTTGCTGGCGGCGTCCCGGCGACGCGGGCTGCCGATAGGGAACCTCACCAGCCAGTTTTGGGCCAACTGTTACCTGAACCCGTTGGACCACTTTATCAAACGTGAACTGCGCTGCCCGGCTTATGCGCGTTATGTGGATGATGTGCTGCTGTTTAGCAATGATAAATCAACTTTGTGGACCTGGCGTGAGGCGATGGTGGCGCGTCTGGCGCGCTTGCGGCTGACCATTCATGCGCAGGCACAGCCACGGCCGGTGAACGAAGGGATTCCCTTTCTCGGTTTTGTCATTTACCCGGAACGGCGGCGGCTCAAGCGGCGTAAGGGCGTGTATTTCCAACGGCGGCTACACCGTTTGGTGGCGGATTATGCGGATGGTATCATTTCGTTGGCGCAATTAACCGCCAGCGTGCAGGGCTGGATTACTCACGTCGGATATGGCAATACCATCGGGTTACGCAAAGCGGTGCTGACGCGCACCCGCATTCCGAAACAGCAAAGGCCGAGACTCTTATGAACAAACGCACCTTCCTTATTGCTGCCCTTTTGATAGGCGTGCCTACCGTGATTCTCTTGCTCCTGAGCTGGCTGGTGCAGCCGCTGCTGCCGGCCCCCTGGAACAATATTCTTATCTTGCTTGGCATCGTGCTTGCCGCCGTGCTGGCGGCTTTGTCCGGGATAGCGGATACGGTGCAGTTGGCGAAATTGTTGGGTAAGGAAGAAGATCCGCTGGCGACAACGGCTGGGGCATCGAATGTGCCGGTGAACGTGGTCATGGGAGACGTGACCATTCTGGGCGAGGCGGCCGCGGCCAGCTTGCTGGCGCGCTGGGGCAAGACGGGACAAAACTTGCAGAGCATTACGGAGCAATATTTACGCTACCTGATCAACCGCTACCGCTACCTGGAGTTTCAGGGGATGGGCGTGACAGATCGTATACCGCTTAAGCTGGCGCTGCTGGAAATGTATATCCCCTTACAAGCGCGCATCGAAATGCCGGAGGGGGAGACGTGGTCACCAGAGGCCCGTGACCTGTATCTGGCGGGGCGGCGCATGCGTGATGTTAGCGAAGAAGAAGCGGAAGCGATTGGACGACAGATCAGCCAGCCGCAGCCGGTGTTGAATCTGCTGCAAGAAAATGCCGGCCTGATCATCCTCGGCGACCCGGGCGCCGGCAAAACGACCTTCCTCAAATTCCTCACCCTCTGCCTGGCGGCGCAGCAAGACATTGGCCTGGGCCAGCGGTTGCCGGTTCTGCTACCGTTATCGGCGTATGCCAATGCCCTGGCGCAACAGCGCCGGCTGGCGCTGCCCGATTTTATTACCGCGTATTATCGGGAGATGTTGGGAGATGAACTGCCGGTAGGCGATCTGCTGGATGTGGCGCTGCGTGAAGGGCGGGCGCTGCTACTGCTGGATGGGTTGGACGAGGTGAAAGAGACCGGACTGCGGCTGCAAGTGGTGGAGCGGGTGACGCAGTTTTTCAGCTTTAGCCAGCAGCAAGGTAACAAATTTGTCCTGACGAGCCGAATTGTGGGGTATAAGGACGTGCGGCCCACAACCGATGGCTTGGCCGAATGTACCTTGATCGATTTCTCTGAGGAAGAGATTGAGCAGTTCATCAGTCGTTGGACAACCGCAATTGAGCGGGCAGCGCAGGAAGATCCACAACTGGCGGCGCGAAAGGCGCAGCAAGAGCGGGCTGATCTGCTGCACGCCGTCGCCAACAATCCGGGGGTGCGCCGCCTGGCCAGCAATCCGCTACTGCTGACCATTCTGGCTTTGATGAAGCGGCAAGGGGTGAACCTGCCCGAGCGCCGGGTACAGCTGTATGACCAGTATGTCAAGACCTTGTTGAAACATTGGAATCTGGCACGCGGATTGGACAGCGGACAGGCGCGCGATCTGGATGAGGTGGAGACAATGAAGGTGTTAGGGCCGCTGGCGCTGTGGATGCATGAGACCAGTCCGGGCGTGGGGCTGGTCAAACAACACGACATGCAGCAGCAGCTGCGGCGGATCTTCCAGGAGCGGGGCGTGCCAGAGGCCGAGCAGGCGGCGAAGCTGCTTTTGCGGGATGCGCGGGACCACGCCAGCCTGTTGGTGGAGCGAGGGCAGGGCAGTTATGGCTTCATCCACCTGACCTTTCAGGAATATCTGGCGGCGGTAGGGGTGGCGGCCAAAGGCCAGCAAGGCATGCAGCCAGTCGTCGACATTCTGGCGGAACGACTGGATGACGACAACTGGCACGAAGTGACGCTCCTGACCATAGGCTATCTGGGCATTGTACAGGGGCGCGATGAAGCGGCCGGGAGCGTGTTGGCCCTGTTGGTGGCGCAGCGGCCGGGCACGCCGGGGCAGGCGGAGGTTGTGGCCGGGGAGGCGGTGGCCGACGCCTGGCCGGGGGGGGTGACGCACAACTGCCGGGCAGAGGTGATTGCGGCGCTGTTGGCCGCCATGCGCGATGATGACCGGGTGAAGCCGGCGCAGCGAGCCAAGGCAGGGCAGGTACTGGCGCGCCTGGGCGACCCGCGCCCGGAGGTGCTGGATGTAGACGCGATGCAGTTCTGCTACGTGCCGCCCGGCCCCTTCTGGATGGGCAGCGATGATGGGGACAAGGATGAAAAGCCGCAGCACTGGGTGGAGATGCCGCAGCCTTACTGGCTAAGCCGTTTCCCGGTGACGAATGCGCAGTACGCGCTGTTTATGGCCGAAGGCGGTTACGTAACCGAGCGGTATTGGTCAGAAGCCAAAGAGCAGGGCGTGTGGGAGAAAGGCAAGGTAAAAGGGTATGCGGAAAGAGAACCGCGTAACCGGCCAGCCAGGTTTGGCCATCCCTTTGACTTACCCAATCATCCGGTGGTGGGGGTGGTGTGGTACGAGGCGCTGGCTTACACGCGCTGGCTGACGGAGCGCTGGCAGCCGTGGTTGCTGGAGAAGTGGGGCGTGCGGCTGCCGACAGAGGCGGAGTGGGAGAAGGGGGCGCGTGGCGGCGCGCAAATCCCGGCGCAGGCCGTAATCCAGCCCATCACTGCTCTGCGCGGCTATGCCGAAACGGTCATGCCGCTGCAAGAAAACCCGCGTAACCAGGCCGCCTACATCTGGGGCAGCGCGCCGGACGCCAATCGGGCGAACTACAAGGACAGCGGCATCGGCAGCAGCAGCGCCGTGGGCTGTTTTCCCGGCGGCGCGTCGCCTTATGGAATAGAGGAGATGGCGGGCAATGTGTGGGAGTGGCTGCTCAGCAAGTACAAGGGATATGAATACCGCGCCGATGATGGTCGGGAAGTGGTGGATGCGTCGGGCGACTCCCGTGTGCTGCGGGGGGGTGCTTTTTACAGTGGCCCTACCGACATGCGCTGCGCGTCCCGCCACGGGAGCTACGTTCGCGGCGGCTACGGGGGCGGCGGGTTTCGTATCTGCGTTTCCCCATTTCTCTCTCACTCTGGACGATGAACCCTCTGGACTCTGTTACTCTGAAATAGGCGGCGACAGCCGCCACTCTGAACTCTGGCGGCGCAGCCGCCGCGCGCCGATAGGCGCGAATGGTTTTTGAGGTAGGCCGTGTTTGGTCGCGCATGGGGCGGCAGGAATAGCGCCGGCGCCGTTTTTGGCGTTCTTTTTTCAAAAACAAATAACTTCCGATAAGTATTGTTTATTGGAAGTAATCGATTTTCGACGTACAATGGGCACACCTAAACAAACAGGAGGTTAGACCCATGCCCCAAAAAGATAAATCGTTATCGTTGAAATCGGGACGCGGCACGGCCGTTGCGCTGCCCTTAGATGTCGCCGAGCAAGCGAACGCGGCTGCGTCTGCACACCTGTTCGATGATTACCACGCGCGTCGCGCCCCTCGCACCGTCGCTACCCAGCGCGCCGCCTTGCAGCTTTGGGTGACGTTCTTGCACCAGGTAGGCGCCGCCGACAGTCTGCTATCGTCGGCCGTGGACTGGGCTGAAGTGCAGGATATACGGCCGTTTGAGGAGTATGCTGAGGCTCAGGATATCCCCCTGCCCCTCGTCTGCGCGGCGTCTTACTGCCAGCATGTCCCTACTGCCTGGGCGGGAGTGACGTGGGGTGTCGTTGATGGATTCGTGAAGTGGATGCTTACTCAGGGCTACAGCATCGCCAGCGTGAACAACCGACTGGCGGCCGTGCGTGTGTACGTAAAGCTGGCTGCCAAGGCTGGCGCCATCTCCCTGGAAGAAAAAGTGCGCATCCTGGATGTGAGCGGGTATGGCCAGACCGAGGGCAAGCGCGTGGACCAGCGCCGCGCCAAAACGCGCGTGGGCCACAAAAAGGAAGATGCCGTTGTGCTGACGGAGGAACAGGCACGGCGACTGAAACACAACCACCAGAACACCCCACAAGGTATTCGTGACCGGCTGCTGATCTGCTTGCTCCTGGATCTGGGTATCCGGGCAAGCGAAGCGGCCGGGCTAAACTGCGAAGACGTGAACGTGATGGCCGGCACCATTCGTGTCTACCGCATTAAGACCGATACGACAGACGTGATGGCTATGACATCAGATATCACCCTGGCACTGTCGGCCTACCGGCCATACATGCGCCGTGGCCAACCGCTCCTGCGTAGCAGCCTGAAGAACGGCAAGCTGGCCAATCGTGGTCTGACGCCTAGGGCCATCGGCTATCGGGTGAAGGAGCTGGGTGCTACGGTTGTGGATGAATGGGATCTAAGCCCTCACGACCTGCGCCATACCTGGGCCACGCATGCGGCGAAGGAGACTAACCCCTTCATTCTTCGCGACGCCGGTGGCTGGTCTAACATGCAGACCCCCAGTCGGTACGTGGAGAAGAACAAAGTAGTTAACGAAGGTGTGAAGTTGCGATATTAAGGTTTGTAAAGCTCTTGATTTATATAGAAGCAAAGCGGTTGAGTGTAAATCGCGTACGTCGTACGTCAAGTCAGATGACAAAGAAAAGAAAGTAGTTTATGATGGCGAAAAAGAAACGTCAGTTAGTACTGTGTCACAATTTTCATTGTCAGTAAAGATAACATGTGAAACAAGGAAAATGCTATAGGGTTCATCTATGGTTTATCTAGTTAAACGAGTTAGTTAAGGGGACGAGTAACAACGAGTTCACCTGTCGCTAATTTGGAAAGAGCCTGTTATCGTTGCTAGTTTGTTTTGTGTTTGGGGAGGAACAGATGCGCATCAAGATATTCCTATTCGTTATTATGGTGACAGCAACTGTATGCATCAGTGATGCTCAGGGCGCTTTCAGTAACAGCCATAGTGTAACTTACGCTAGTGAGAAATTCGACACCATCGAACGCCCGAATCCCACTGACGTTCAACCCTGGGAGTTTATGGGAGCTTCAGCCCTAAACCAGTTTTCTGCAACTATTCCATCTGGTCAAAGCATGGATCTGGTCGGGCAACGTGGTGGGACTACCTATGCCGTCGAAGTGTCTGGGAATACTGCTTATATTGGTCTAGGCCCTCGCTTAATCGTCCTTGACATTTCGGACAAGTCTAACCCTATAGTTTTGGGGAAAACCGATGTCCTTGATGGCTATATAAATGATCTTGCCCTACAGGGTAATTTCATTTATGCCACTGGCACAGGAAGCGGACTCTACGTTATTGATGTTTCTAACAAAAGTCATCCTGAAGAGGTAGGGTTCTATGCAACGCCATCTCCCTATGCATGGGATGTAGAAGTCTCTGGTAGTTTTGCTTATGTGACGGACTGGTACTTCGGCCTTCAAATCGTAAATATTGCAAATCCATCTAACCCTTATCGAATAGCATCCCTTGACACGGCTGATAGAGCATTTGGTGTTGATCTATATGGGAGTTACGCTTTGATTGCAAGCGGGAGTGCCGGATTGTATGTTGTAAATGTGTCCAACCCCTATAGCCCGTTTCTCGTCAGTTCTATTGTAACCGGGGGAAGTGCTTTTGATGTCGAAACTCAGTCGAATATCGTTTATCTTGGCGAAAATGGCGGCGTACGGATTATAAATTTGGTTAATCCCTATGTTCCATATGAAGTTGGTTTTTATCAGACCTGGGGGGTGAGCGGAATTAAAGTATCCGGATCCAAAGCTTATATATGTATAGATTGGCAAGGCATCGAAATCTTGGATGTCACCAACCCGAGTAGCCCAAGTCTGATTTCTTCTACTTACTTCCCAGGGGGAGCCGAGGAAGTTGAGGTAGAACCAGGATTCGCCTTTATCGCCAGCCGAAATTATGGCTTGAGAATAATAAGCATTGCCAACCCTGGCAGCCCTCAGCACTTAGGTGTTTACTCGGAGGTTCCTGGTTATTCCTCCTCCTTAGTGACCGTTGGAAATCATGCTTTCGTTGTTGACGATGATCGCGGCTTGCAGATCTATGACATCTCGAATCCTTCTAATGTAACGGAGACTGGCGCGTATGACACGGCCGATCTTGCTCGTGCTGTGGCAGTTAATGGTGACTATGCTTACGTTGCTGACTATAACGCAGTCCGCATCATTGATATCAGTGATCCGGTTCATCCGTTTGAGACTGGCCATGTAGGTGCAAGTTATACCCAAGATTTAGTTGTTTCCCAGAATTTGGTCTACGCTACAGATTTCTATGCGGGAATACGCATAATTGATGTTTCCGATCCATACAACCCAGTTCAGATAGCTTTGTTTGCAGACCCGGCCGCAGGAATCGATGTTGTAGACAACTATGTCTACTATGCAACCGAGAATCGAAGTCAGCGTATCTGTGCCCTAGATGTATCGAATCCAGGGTCGCCTATACTGGCAGGATGCTACACATCAAGTAGCTATCCAAGCGGTATTCAGGTCCATGAGGATATGGCTTATGTGGCCAATGGCAATGATGGATTGCTAATACTAGACGTTAGCAATCCGTACCAACTATCCAAGGCGGGTGCATTCGAGACGAGTGGTTTCGCAAGTGACGTAGAGCTTGCGGACAATCGTGCGTTTGTGGCGAGTGGTGATGGAGGCGTCTATGTTGTGGATGTATCGAATCCTCAACTTCCAGTGGGAGCAGGATATTATAATACCGCTGGCCGGGCTAACGGCATTACAGTCCAGGGAACAATAGCACATGTTACAGATATTTGGGGGGGATTAGTCTCTCTTCACTACACTGGTGCAATCGCCTCCTATCATACAGTTTCTGGGCGAGTCGTAAATGCTGCAGGAGATCCTGTAAAGAACGTGCGCATCAGTAATGGAATTGGGCAGAGTGCCCTTTCCGATGTCAATGGATATTACACAATAACAGGTGTGCCATCGGGCAGATACACATTGAGCGCCGAGAAGCACGGCTATGTGATAACCCCAAATACGCAAACAGTACATGTGATTTCCGATCTTAGTGGGATTGATTTTTCAGCGAATCTAAACGTCGCTGTTGTCCATTTCGAGTACACGCAGGCAATTCAGTGCTATCAAAACTCAGAGGATCCAGGATGTGCCGATAACAACATTCCTCTGGTCGCCAACAAGCCGACCATCGTTCGAGCCTATCTGGAGTCGCTTGTTGGTGAAGAAACTGGTCTCTATGGAACTCTGCATGTTAGCGGCGATGGAGGTGCAACCTGGACCACAATAGAAGCTGACAACGCACCCGTGCGGGCTGTTGAGCCTACAGAGTTTGATCGAGCTAACGATCGTCACGCTTTTCGCTTTACAATCCCGCCGGAAATGGCAACTGGTACGGTGAAGATGTTTGCGAGAGCTTTCTTTCCTGGTGAAGCCACTCTAGTACAAACAAGCCAAGTCAGTCGCAGCTTTAATGAGCGCCCATCTTTGCGAATTGGTTACGTAAAAGTTGCAGACAATGGTGATCTCCCAAATGATGAGCTTGTTGAGCGGGCCGTGCCGTTCATGCGGGTTTATCCCGTATCCGACATCGACTATTTCGAGGTCCCCTATGATAAGCCTTATCTCGGACCCCCTGACGGCGTAATCACATATCTGAAGGATATTTGGACCTTCTATGAACATACTGGGTGGCCGCAGCCGAACGGGAGGCCAGATATGCTTTTTGCTTGGGGTCCTCACACAGTGTGGGGGACTACTGGAAACTCGGATCCTGTATGGATGCAAGGAGGTTTGGGGCGAGTTGCCTATGGCACGGACGATCCCGAAAATAATGTGTATCAAGTAATTATGGCGCACGAAATTGCCCATAACCTTGGGCTACAGCATCCCACTTGTGAAAATCTGCCAGGTTACGCATGGCCTTATGGAGATTATGCTATTCATGATGAGGGTTACGATGGTGGACTGTACTCGCCCTTCAATCCTCTGGTTAGCGCTGCGACAGATGATTTCATGATTGGTCAACACTGTGGCGCAGAGCCTCACGATCGCAAATGGATCTCTGCTTTTCACTATCGCAGGTTGTATGATGCCCTAGAACAGATGCCTAACTCTCAAACTGTACAGCCTGGATCGCCATCAGTGGCGGAGGCTCAACCCGTACTTCTGATAAGCGGTGACGTCTATTCAGATACTACTGCTACCATTAACTCAGGTTTCGTAATTACAACGACACATGCGATCACACAGTCTGCTGGTAGTGCGTACTGCTTACAACTACTGGATCAGAGCGATCAGGAACTATCGAGTAGTTGTTTTGATCTGACCTTCCTAGATCCCGAGTGGCTAGCTCCAGTGGATTCGGCCCATTTCATTAGGGCATTGCCTTTTGACGAGAATGCTGTAACCCTCGTCTTAAAAGCGGGCA
This sequence comes from Ardenticatenaceae bacterium, assembly GCA_020634395.1. GTDB lineage: Bacteria > Chloroflexota > Anaerolineae > Promineifilales > Promineifilaceae > Leptovillus. The sequence goes on from JACKBU010000038.1 coordinate 10,496, forward strand.
ATGACACTCTGGCCTCGAGTACAGTTAGTGCTCACGCACCAACTGTTGAACTAATCTACCCAAACACACACGAACTACTGAGTGACCTTGTAACGGTTGAGTGGAGCGGCGGCGATTTGGACGGGGATGATCTGAATTATATAGTTTCTTACTCAGCTGATGGTGGGGTAAGTTGGATTCATCTGGCAATTGGGCTTACTCAAACAACTCTAACTGTTGACACCAGCCGTCTGCCCGGTAGTGACACAGTATTGTTTCGGGTTATTGGATCTGATGGCTTTCATACCGTTTCGGATGTTGCAAACGAATATTCTTCTGTTGCGAGTCATTCACCAGCTGCTGTGATTACGGCACCTTCCAAAGGAAGTGTTCTGCCTCCGGGTCCGGTCATCATGCAGGGTTATGGCACGGATCCCGAAGATGGTCTTCTTAATGATTCATCCTTAGTTTGGTTATCAGACGTTGATGGCTTACTGGGTTCAGGGAATACTATCGTATCGAAGTTATCTGTTGGTTTTCATGAGATCACTCTTCAAGTAACTGATTCTGATGGTAATATTACATCTCAAACTATAAGACTGCACGTTGGCTATCAGACTTTTATGCCTATCTCGATTCGCTAAAGAGAACCTGATGGCTCTTAAAGCTTAGCCAGCCGCGTAGTTTGACGGCCGTATCATCGCCCTGGTGGATGGCATGTCCGCCCTGCTTGACTATATGGAGACCACGATCGGTTGTCTGCGGTTGCCACCGGTAACTGATGAAAGTCAGCTTGACTGGGAATGGTCCGAGAAAATGGACAAGGTTATTCGGGATATGAACGACCAACATGAAGCTGTTAAAAACATGAAAAGCTAACAGGGTATTAGTGCCAGTTAGCTTTCTGTATGGAGACTATGAAGTGAAAACACGGCAACATATCACGTTTGAAGATTGTTTGTGGGCGGCCGCGACTTATGCCACCGATGACAGTGGGTACCGGTATGGCCTGAATCCACAAGAAGATCGGCAAATGTGGGCTATTCAGGAGGGGTTAAGGCGTATACACGACCAGCCAACTTGTGAGCATCGATGGAGATCCGTGAGAGCCAGGAAGGAGCACGAATGCCTCCGTGGATGTAAGATACAACCAGGTGATGTTTATTTCCGAGAAGACTATGTGTTTTCTTACGGCACAGGGCCAGCAGTGTGTGCAGGGTGCATGGCTATGATTCTCTACTATCAGCAAGTCTATAATTTACCAGTTTGTTTTCAGTCTCATTGGGATATGCAGAAAGAAGAGGCTGTTTGCTTGGAGTGAAGTTAGAAGAGGAACATGTGAGCAACGATAAGGCCCTGGTGCCAATTGAACAAAGCAGGTTGAGTTTTATGGCGATTAAATAACGGCTGTTGGCCTTAATGATGGGCGGTTATCGCCTACTTTCGGAACGCGTGTAAATAGACCCACTTTCATCATAACTTTTGACTCAAGTCGGCTCGAAAGCAGCGTCAAAAACATTAGCAGACGTATCAACGACTGGTGTTCATACACCGCATGTTTGTGGCTGAGATATTCTGGCCACCCTGCCGGATTCAATGCCAGTTGCGCGGCCACGAATTGCACCGCGTTGGCCGGCACCGCCACCACTGTGATTTAGGCAGAAAGAGACCGAGGAATCGGGTCCAGCCGATTTGGACCGCGATTCCCAGTTGGGTATGGTCTTCGATGTAATTAAAAATGAGGTGGCGGTCTGTATCCGTCAGGTGGAAATAAGCTCCCGGCTGATCCGGGGTAGGAAGTTCAGCATAACGCCCTTTTTTGGACTCTTTTGGGATTAGGTAAACCGCATTAATCTGGATTTTTGGTCAAAGTTAATTGCGGTGAATGATCAGGTAGATGTATTAACTGTGTGCCGAGCGTTGTTTTTGCAGGGCCCACTAAAGATCATGGCCTGCGATACAACATTACCATCATCAAGGGATGGCAGGGCGATCAGGTAGTCCTTTTCGGACTGCTCTTTTGTTGTACAGTCTTGGTTTGCCCCGTTCTCAGCCGAGTGTGTTGTGTGAAAAGGCAACGAACGCCGTCTGCGCATAAAATATCCTACTGTATCATTTGAAACAAGAAAACTGAGACTGAAACCTCATGGATGAATCGAGCGTAATTGGCATCTTACCAACACTAAAGACTAAGCTGTATCCGCCATCCGTGACACCGGATTTGGTGCCTCGGGTTGAACTACTCAATCGTTTAGAACGGGAACACGAACGGCCGTTAACCGTTATCTTTGCGCCAGCAGGATATGGCAAAAGTATCCTGGCCAGTATGTGGCTGAAAGCAAGTGGGTTGCCGGGCGGTTGGGTTTCTCTGGATGACTCTGATAACGATTTGCACACCTTCGTTACTTATCTGCTGGCGGCTATTGAAACGGCCGTTTCTCATAAACCAGAACAAACCCAGGATCAGCTAAAAGCATACACTTTACCACCCGCTGCTACTCTGGCTAACTACCTGCTCGCCGATCTCGAACAACTGGAAACACCTTTCTTGTTAGTATTGGATGATTTCCATTTTATCCAAAACCAACTCGTTTTTGACTTTCTAGCGGCTTTACTGAAACATCCTTCAAAAGTCTTGCGTTTGGTATTGGTTGGACGCATGGATCCACCCTTGCCGCTTGCATCTTTGCGTGCCTATCAGCTTGTCACTGAGATTCGCGTGCGTGACTTGCGTTTCTCGCTTGATGAGACAGCCCGGTTTTTGCAGCAGATGTTGAACCGTGCTATCAGCAAAGAGATTGCTGCCGAGTGGGCAGAAAATACGGAAGGATGGCCTGTGGCTTTGCGCCTGGCCGCCCTTTCGCTTCGCCAGCGCCCACAACTAGCCAGTTTGCGTGTCAACGTTCCCGGTAGCAACCAGTTTTTACATGAATATCTTTTGGCTGAAGTATTGATTCAGTTACCGGCAGCTTTACAAAACTATTTGCTCAAAATCTCCCTGCTTGACCGCTTCTGTGTGCCTTTGTGCGAGGCTGTTTGTCTGGATGCCAATGAGAACGACCATATGGAGATGACGGGCGATGAGTTCATTCAGTGGCTGCAACAGTCAAACCTTTTCCTGATCGACCTTGATCAACAGAATGAATGGTTCCGTTTCCATCATCTTTTTCAAGACAATTTGCGACATATGCTGGAAAGGCAACTGCCGGCTCAGGAAATAGCCAAATTACATCTGCGAATAAGTAAATGGTTTGCTGAAAACGGGAGCGTTGTTGAAGCGATTCAACATGCACTGGCAGCCAACGATACGACGGCAGCGATAGAAGTGTTTACTCGTTATCGTCGTTTGGCCATGAATGATGAACGTTGGCGTCAACTCGAACAGTGGGTGCACTTATTCCCTGAAGAAGTAGTCGAAAACGATCCCGTTCTTTTGCTCACCCGAGCCCATCTTCCCCTGGCCTATGGCTTTAACTTTGACTTGGAGGCAATCCTCACGCAGGCAGGATCCCTGTTGGCTGAACAACCCTCGGATTCACCAACAACACAGGCACTCTGGGCCGAACTCTCTTACTTTATTGGCCTGGGTGCGCTCATGACCGGACCGCCAGATACGGCAATCAACACCGGTGCCATAATGAGACAAACATTACCATCAGACGCTTATTATTTGCGCGGTCAGGCGGTTGGTATCGAAGCTTTTGGGCATCAAATGTCAGGCAACGTTCAACAGGGCATCCACATATTTCAAAAAGCGCTCAATACAGCGGAATGGCCGGTAAATTTACAAGTCAAAGCCTTTCTTAATCAATCCCTCCTTTACTTTATGGAAGCAGACCTGACCGCAGCGCAGATCTTAGCGGACAGGAGCATCCAGTTTGCCCTCAAAAATAATTCGAACCCATTCGAAGCCAGATATTTCATGGGCACGGCCCTTTACTTACAAAATGATCTGACACAGGCAGAGAGGCATTTCCTGGCCGTGACAGAACAGCCAGCCTGGGTAGACCCTCTCTATTTTGCCCACGCTGCTTGCGGCTTAATGCGCCTTTATGAAGCACAAGGACAGCCACAAAAAACCGAAGCCGTCCTGCAAAAATCCCAATCTGCCCTGGAAGAAATGGATAACGCCTATTCACGGCAGTTACTCGACCTGTTTCAGGTTGAGCTGGCGATTCACCGGGGACACCTGGCTTATGCCCGGCAGCTGCTCCTGCCACACCATATCGATTTAAAGCTTCCCATCTGGTTCTGGCATTACTACATCCCCCATCTTATCCCTATCAAACTTTGGGTGGCCGAGGAAAAGAATCTAAAACGAGCCCTTGCTTTGCTGGAAGAGATGGATGAATTTTTGCGCAAGTTGAATCGCCACATCCATCGTATTGATATTTTGGCCCTGCAAGCTCTGGTATACAAATCCCAGGATAACTGGCCAAAAGCTGTGGAAAAACTCGGTCAGTCTCTGGCGCTGGCAGCGCCGGGAAAGTTCATTCGCAATTACCTCGATCTGGGACCACAGATGCATGAGTTGTTGGTCCAATTTTGCAAACAGCAAAACCTAGCCATCATGCATGATGAGGCCTATGTTGCCCAACTATTAGATGCCTATCCCAACCCGCCAGAAACAAAACGTGTCTCTCCCGTTTTCGTGGCCGACGACCTTTTAACGACTCGTGAACTGGAAGTGCTTAAGTTCCTGGCCACGGATCTTTCTACCAAAGAAATCGCCGCGGAAGTGAATGTCACCTGGTCCACCGTGCGGACGCATATTAAGAACATTTATGCCAAGCTGGAGGTACACGGCCGTTACGAAGCCGTGCAGCGTGCTAAAGGGCTTGAATTAATATAAATTCGCCCCTCCCCTTGTGCTGCTTTTCACCTAACGTTGTTTTCATGGAAATAATCTGTTGGATAGTTTATAATTGCTGAAATTGGTTTCAATTGGTTTCAATACAGGGGGTATTGTGGCAAACAAACCGAAAGAAGAACCTGTTGTCCTCGACGATGGTGTGACGGTCTCTGTGATAGACATCACAGAAATAGAAGAAGATCCGCTCAACCCCAACAAGGGAACGGCCCGAGGCGCGGCCGTTACCGACTTCTCCGTAGATACGTTCAAGCCGGCGCGAGGCATCGCGCTAGACAAAGACAATATGACGATGGCCGGCAACAAGACTGTACGGTCGGCGAAGCGTGCTGGCGTGAAAAAGGTCATCGTGGTGGAGACGGATGGTGAAGTGCTGGTGGCCACACGTCGCCGAGATATGGACCTGGATGACCCGGAGGATACGCGAGCACGCGAGTATTCCGTGGCAGATAACCGTTCAGGAGAACTTGGTCTTGCCTGGGATGCTGACAACATTGCCGCAGCCGCCAACGAGGGTGCCGACTTTTCTGTGCTCTTCTACGATGACGAGCTGGCCCGCCTCACTGGCGACGCCGATATGTACTGGGAAGAAGATGAGAGCTTTGGGGAAACCCCTCAGGACCTGGTGCCCGAGATGGCGCTTCAGCCGTTCGAGCACTACGACTATATGTTGGTGATCTTCCGTTCTACGCTGGATTGGTCCAGGGCGCTGGACCTGATGGAAGAGTTTGGGTTGGTGAAGAAGGGTTTCACCGTCTCGAAGAAAACACGCAAGGTCGGCCTCTGCCGCGTCGTCGATGGCGGCCAGCTCATGGACAAGCTGGCGCAGGCCAAAGGCGGGGTAGCCAGCGATGAGTGATGTGGATCTGCGTGTCGTTATCCCCAGCCGGGGTCGTATCGAGGAGTGCAAGCACGCCGTCAGACTGTTTCCAGGTGCTCTAGTTGTGGTCCACGAGCCAGAATATGATGATTACCGTCAGGCACTCCCAAACAGCATCGAGGTTATGGCCCACAATCTGGAAGGTGGCATTGCCCCTATTCGTCAGTGGGTGCTGGACACGCTGCCCAACACGGCCGTTCTCTTTGTCGATGACGACGTCCGCTATCTAAAAGTAGTGGCCGGGTTTGAGACGGCAAGCCGTGTCATCAAGGATCCGGTAGCTATTGCCCAAGTCGTAGAGAACGCAGCCTATATCGCCGGCGAGATCGGTGCGCCCATCTTCGGTTTCTCCCAGACCAGCGGCGACGTGCGTAAGTACCGCCCCACCGACCCCATCAGCCTATCCGGCTGGGTTGGTTCTGTTATCGGTGTATACGGCCGTGACATTGAATACGACGTTACGCTTCGGATGCGTGCGGATATTGATTTCTGCCTCCGCGCCATGCTGGAGCACCGCATTATTTTCATTGACTCTCGGTTCAGCTTCATCCATCACGCCATGTTCCAGCATAAAGGCGGCAACGCCCACATGCGCAGCATTGAACGTAGCCGGCGCGAGATGGCCGTCTTGAAGGAGCGTTGGGGGCAGTGGGTGGATTTTAAGACAGGCAAGAATGTTGTGCGGATTGTCGTGAAGGTTAAGCGACGGCAGTCCGGCTTTGGGGGGAAAAGCTAATCTGTGCGCAAAGTCTCGTCGAAGGCTCTCAAAGCAGCCCGCCAGCAGAAAATCGAGCAGTTGAGTTTACGGGGCTTGTCCCAGCGCGAGATTGTGAAGGCGCTGGAGAAGCAGCGCATTATCAATGTTAACACAGGTAAACCGTGGAGCTTGGCCACCATCAATTCCGACTTACAAGAGTTAGAGGATCAGTGGCGCGGCGCGGCTATCAAGGACCGCCTAGCTAAAAAGGCCAGGGTCAATGCCGAAATCCAGGAACTGAAGCGTGCGGCCTGGGCTGAGCGCAATCACACTCTTGTCGCCCAGCTGCTTGTCCAGGAACGCCAGCTCTTCGGCCTGGATGAGCCGATAGAACTGAACCTAAATGGACACGTTGATGGAGAAATAAACCACACCCTCAGCGCGCTTCAGGCTGAGGTGATGGACATGGAAGAAGAGGAACTAGATCTACTCATTCAAAACCTGATGATCTCTGCCGGTGTCAACGCACCTGTAGTGATTGAAGGGGTATACGAGCACGAGGAGGTGAGCGGTGAGCAATCGTAGGCACGGCCGTTTGCAGTTCAACGCAATAGAGATGCTGCGCCAAGCAATCGGTTTACCCACACCTGGGTATGCGGTCATCACGAAGGACTTTGGCGAGGCGTTGGTAGATGAACTCCAGCGCCTTTATGGATTGGAAGAGAGCCTGGCCGCCGTCGGCGATGCTGTGTCCTGGGACGAGTTTAAGCAGCTTAAGGAAGAAGAGCAGAGACACCTGTTCGTTTCACTTAACCACCAGGCCCGTCAACTCGACGGGATATTGGCAGAAATACCCCCCTGCCCCACGCATGGCGACAGCTGCGTGGAGCACGCCTTGAGCTGGGTTAAGGCACAGAATAAAGCAGCATGACAACGATTGTGGGTCTTGTCAACCGCGGCCGGCCGTTTTGGGTAGGAAGCATTTAGGGGCGATTCGGGATGTTGGCTGGTACAGAGGACAAGCGTCAGTTGGCTATGGCGTTGATGGCCAAAGCAAAGGGCGAACGGCCGTCACGTACCCGCCACCGCCGACCGAAAGAGACGCTCGATTTACTTAATTGGGCGATTCGGCACCGGCGCCTGTTAAAGCCGGGAGCATACTTCTCGCTTGATGATCACCGATACCTGATAGATTTGTACCGCGATAACAGCCAGGAAAGTTCTTATATGAAAGCCGGGCAAGTTGGCGTTAGTGAGTTACTCATTTCGTTCGGCCTGCACGCCAACGACCAGCGCGCAGCAGACGTGCTGTATCTGATGCCTACCAGTGACGACGTAAGCGACTTTTCCCGCTCGCGCTTTGGGCCGGCTCTGGAGGCCAGTGACTACCTTAACGGCCTGGTTGTGGGGGCTGGTCGGGAACGGCGCGGATCCGACAAGATTACACTGAAGCGTATCAGAGATAACTTCCTGTACCTACGCGGTGCCACTGTGGACAAGACCGGTAATGCCCGGCAGCTCAAGTCTATTCCTGTTGACATCCTTATAGGGGATGAAATCGACGAAATGGACCCGCGAGCCATGCCTATCGCCCGCAAACGTCTGGGCCACAGCCCTATTAAAGAGGTGCGGCAGGCCTCTACGCCTACGTATCATGGCGTTGGCATTCATGCCGTTTGGACTGACAGCGACCAACGCGAGTGGTTCGTGCCGTGCCCACACTGCGGTTACCGACAGCGTTTGACAATTCAGCAGGTAGTCGTGGAGTGGGATGAACTAGAACGGCCGGTTGCCTGGCACGGCATGAATGAGGATCGGGCATACGTAGTCTGCAAGCGATGTGGGCAGGAACTAGACCGTCTGGCACAGGGTGAATGGATCCCGGCGCACCCCGGCCGACCCATAACAGGCTTCCATCCCACAAAGCTCATGGCCGGACATACGGCATTGATTGATGTGGTACGTAACTTGCAGACGGTCGATGAGACCAAACGCAAGGAGGCCTATAACCAGGACCTGGGCCTGCCCTACACCCCTCGCGGTGGCCGGCTGCTGGATGAGCATATTGACGCGCTTAAACGGGAGTACGGTCATGGGCCAATACCTAGCATACGGCCGTATGCCGGCATCGACGTCGGTAAGATGCTGCATATCGTCATCCGTGCGCCGCTGGATGGTGAAGGGGCGCGCCGGCAGCTCTGGGCCGGCGAGGTCTACACCTTCCGCGAGGCGGACCATAAGCTGCGAGAGTATAACGTCGGCTTTTTTGTTATTGATGGCTTGCCGGAAACCAGGAAGTCGCGTGAGCTGCAGGCCGCTTTTCCTGATGGTGTCGGCTGGGTGGCTTTTTACAACGGGGCGGAACAGGCCGAGCAGCCGGTCAGCTGGAACCGTAAAGAGGGCGTCGTTAACATTGACCGGACGCGCATCCTCGATGAAATGTACGCCGGTTTCTACGACGGCAAAACGAATGTAATACCAGGGCACATCAAAAGCGTTGCGGACTACTATTCCCACCTGAAGGCGCCGGTCCGCGTACTCGAAAAAAGAGCCCATGGTAAAGAAGTTGCCGTTTATATCGAGGATGCCCCTGACCACTATGCACATGCAGAGGTTTACTGTCTGACCGCGTCGAAGCACCCACCGCTGCAAACAACAGCACCCCCGAAGGTGATTCGCCGCGATCAGTTTGGTTTGTAATGCAACCAAGGACAAGGAGACGTGGATGAGATGGGTGATTTTAGCTTTTTGAATACAGATGAGAAGGGCACCGCAGTGGATGGCGAGGCTGACTATGAGGTGGATACCGGTTACGCCACTTCGACAGCGACAGGATCGTCACGGCGTGATACGGCAAAAGTGGTCAATGCTACGTTGCTCACCGGCCATGTCGGTTCGATGCCTCCCTTATCCTCTATACAGGGCATACAACAGGCACTTGCCGAAGCGGTTGATCGGGCATTTCTGGCTGGGCTGGCCCCAGAACCGGCAGTCACAGAGGTGGGCCAAATAGCCTGTGATACACAAGGAGTGGACGTGGCGGCGTTCATCAAGACGGTCAGGAAGCTGCGAGAGGATATGCCCCCATTCGTCACGGAAATCTGGTTCGTGGATTGCCCAGGCGATTACGCCCGTTTTGCCGGCGAGTTCCCTGAGGTGTCCTTGTGGAAGAAGGGGCCTTTGCCCGTTTCCAGGATAGATGTCATCCAATGGGAGACGCGCTTCTTCGACCCGGAAACAGAAGTGATAGCAGAGTCTGATGACGACGTGCGCGACATGCTAAAAAGAGGCCGGATGGAAAAGATTATCTGGCCCTGGATATGTAGAGAGCCGGGTGTATGGCTGCACTGGTCAAACGGCCGTTACCAGAAGTTTCTGCCTGGAGAGTAGATGGACGAATTCACACCGCAAGGGCGCGCCGGTAAAGCGGTCTATCTTTTGATGACGTCCGGCCCCATGCGCCCTGATGAACTAAGAGAAATCCTGGGGTACGGCTCGCAACTTGGGGTTGATTTCTTGTTGAGGAATTTATCACAGGACGTACCTGGCATGCGCTTTGACGAACATGCCGGGACTTGGGTTGTACGCGCAACTAACTAACGATGTCTGATACACAACTGTACCCTGGCCCTATTTTTGACTACATAGCTATGGTGCGAGCAAAGAACGACATGCTTCGCCCGCCATTGTCTCCGCAAGGGCGCTCAGGGCGAGCGGTATATCTGCTCATAACGGTTGGCCCCATGCGAGCAGACGAATTAACGAAGGCTCTGGGATACAGTAGCCGATTTAGCATCTACGACTTATTGGACAATCTATCTCAGGCTGAGGTGCCTTTGTATTACGACGAGGGAACTGGGGTGTATGGAATCCTGAACCATAGCGACATTGATAATGCCGCGTCGGAAACAACCAATTAGGAGACTGTATGAAAGAAAAAGGCAAGGAAACAACGGTTTCGTGCGTTGAATGTCGGGCAGAACATCCCCTAGAAGAATTCTATAGTCAGCGCCAGGCAATCACTGATGTCGAATCCGGGGTAACTGAAATCGGACTGCTGTGCCCAGACTGTGGACGGTGGGTGCACGCATTCTACCAAACGCCCCACACCAAGAGGCTGGCCGCATCTATCACCCGGGCAAAGTACCTTATGAACAAAAACAGAACGGAACGCTCGCTTAAGGCGTACCGCCGAGCGGTGCAGAAATACCAGGAAGCGTTCGATGAACTGCAGGCTCGCCTGCGCATCAAGGTTGGCATGGTGTCACCTACTGAGACGCTGGGGCGAATGGTGGTAGATATCCCCAAGGTAGATGATTAACCTGCGCATAGTATTGTTGTATTTAAGCCTGTAGGGCGTTGTAAGAAAAAGTTTTTCTAAATATGTGAAGTTTTGTCGGTAAATTCCACTCCTGATGTGTGCAGAAAGGACCGTCTTCAAGACGGTCCTTTCTTTTTCTTGTGGGGAGTCTCTTATAACGGCCGTGTTACGCTCCGCTTGATGGGGTGACATTTCGGGTCAGTTGGTGGCCCAAACTGTATTGGTAGGTCCCCCATCTCTGTATTGGAGGTGCGTATGGGTAGCAAACGCCAAGTCGGGCGCGGCAAGCCGCTGAACGAGGCGACGACAAAAGGCTCGTTAGAGTATACGTCGCGCATGATTCGTTCGGCGTTTTATCGCCAGCATCCTGACACAGAACGCGAGTGGTTCATCGTTGAGGAGATCTTCGAGGATCACATCATTGTATACAGCAGCGCCTTATCTCATGACGAGTTTTACCTCGTTACCTACTCCCAGGAAAACGGCCGTTACGTTTTTGCAAGCTACGAAAATTGGGAAGTTGTCGAGCTGACCTATCAGCCCGCCAGCGTCCTGGAGCGCCTGCGCGAACGTTCCGGACAGCGCATCAAAGAGGTGAGTCAGGCTACAGCCTACCTGGGAGAAGCCGTTGAAGGTAAGCCGCGCCGCATTTTTGCAGACGTAGCCACGGCGGATGTGGTGAATGGCAACGACAGGCGGTATCCCATGGCCGTGCTGGTAGAAGCTGTTCTTGAAGCGAAACAACATCTTCATGAAAGTTTCTCGCAGGGCCGCGCCATCCTGTTAGGTGAAGAAGATCATCCGGCTGACAAGCGTCAGTCCCCCCGGTTGACCGAAACCATCATCGTCTGGGAAGACATCTGGTTCGACTATGCCGTGAACCAGGTGAAGGTCTCAGGCCGCATGGTGGAGAACAGCCGAGGGCGCGACGCGGTTGTCACCATGGATGCCGGCGTCTTCCCCGGCGTCAGTCTGCGTGGTTTTGGTGAAGCGAAAGTTGTAAAGGAAAACGGCCGTGCAGTCCAAGAGGTTCAGTGGTTGAGATTTACAGGCGTAGATCTGGTAATGACCCCTGGCTTCGAAGACGCGGCCATTACAGCCATTGAATCTCAAATGGAGGATAAAAACATGGCCGACGTATTGGACGAAAAGAATCAAAATCCCGCCCCAGAAACGGAAGCGGCAACAATTGATCCGGACGTACTTATCAAGAAAAACCCAGAGGCCGCCGAGGCTATCTTTAAGGCAGTAACCGAAAAGAAGGAAAAAGAAGCAAAGGCGGAGCAGAAGCGGCGCGCAGCCATACTACACGAGAAAGAAGAATTGGCGCGTCAACGCGAAAAGGTTCTGCGTGAAAAACTTGGGTTGGGTGAGACCGACGATTTGCAGGCTGCTCTTGATGCGCAGCAAAAAGAAATCGCCCGCCTACAAGCCGAGGAACAGAAACGGGCAGTAAAAGCTTTCATTGAGAGGGAAACGGAAAACATTTCTTATCCTGACTTTATGAAGGTGCAGCTGCTGGAAGCCGTCGGCGAGCCAGAAACTGTTGAGGATGCTAAGGCAGCACTGAAGAAACAGCGCGGCATTTTCGACAAGATCGTTTCTGAACTGCGCATGAAAAGTAAGGGTTTCAACGGCGTTGATGTCCTCGGCCCAGTTTTGGAGCGCGAAGGTAATGTGCCCCAGTACGCGCAGGCCGCCTTCTTCATCCACGAAAGCCTGGCAAAACGCGATCCCGGCCGCCGCCGCGACGACAGCAAGCCGGTCACTATTCAGGAGCAGCTGCTGGCAGAGTATCTGGAACGGTATGATGCCGCCTACAAACACCACCTGGTCCATGAGGCCCGGATGTTTGAAGAGGCTGAACAAACCACCGACCTCAACTTGCCTTACAGCGTCATGCGCGCGGTCATTCAGCAGGCGTATCCGCAGCTGATCACGCCGGTCATCTTTGATTACGCCATGGAAGCGCAGTCACCGGTGAACGTGTACTACGAACAGTACACAGGCGAGACTGGCGAGACGGCTACTATCACCAACGAGAATGTGACGGCCGATACCGGCGCATGGGTGGCCATGGCGCACAAGCGTGTCATCCCCGGCACGGTGATAGCCCAAGACGTGACAGACACCACGACCTATGCGGAGGGGACGGATTACGTCATAGACTATGAAGAAGGGAAGCTGTACACCCTGGCCGGCGGCAGCATCTCTGATACCGACGTCTTGCACGTTGATTACCAGTATCGCGCTATGCGAGAAGGCGAATTGCAGCCGATTCAGCGTGGCAAAATGACCCTTTCTTTTCAGACGCTCAATCAGGCTGCCGACCGTCTGGCCAGCCAGATCAGCCGCGAAGCTGTGGTTTTCAGCCGTTCGCAGTTGGGTTGGGATGCCACCGCCCGCACACTCCAAGGCCTGGTCAACGAAATCGCCAAGAAAATCGATGGTGACCGGCTGTGGAAAGCGCTGGGGGCAGCACTCCTCGTGGCCAACAACAGTGGCGGTACCTGGACCAGCGCTTCTGACACACTGCTCTCGTTGGTGGAGAAAATTGGTGCAGCCAAGGTCAAGCTGGCCAACCGCCTCTACGAGCCGACCGGTATTGTGGTCAGCCTGACCCGCAGCGACACCATTTCTAACTGGGATGGGTTCACGGCGGCAGGCAAACGGCCGGATGCCGACGTCAATGCGGCCGGGTACGTTGGGCGCCTGAAGGGTTTGCCCGTGTTCGAGTCGACTCAGTTCTCTGACAGCTACGTGCTGGTGTTTAATCGGGAACTGGTGATGGCGCGCGTCTTCCAGCCCATGCAGCTGTTTGGTCCGTATCCCAGCTACGACACCAACGGCAATCTCATCGCAGCAGATCAATTCTTTGTGGAAGAATTTAACGGGTCCATTGCTCCGGTCCCGGAGAAGGGCGCCTACGTCAAGATCGCGTAACCGTTAAACTACCCGTTTCAGCTCGCACCGGGGCTGGGCTTCCCGGCCTCGGTGCTTTTTTTGGAGGTACCTATGGCACGCACTACAAAGAATAAAACCGTAGTCGAAGAGGAACAAAAAACACCCCCGGCAGAAGAAACGACCGTTGCGGATTCCCCTTCCCCACCGGTTGAGACAGAGGTCGAGTCGACAGAAGAAACGGCCGTTGCCAAAGAGACGGCAGTCCCCCCGCCGGAACCAAAGAAGGCTACCGCTAAGGCGCCAACTGTCGCCCCGTCCGAACTGGTGTGGATAAAGCTGATAGGTGCAAAGACAGCCACAGTCAATCACCAGGCCGTTCTGCTTAATGAAGTTGTGCGTGTTCGACATTCGTACTATGCGCAATTACGTGGCGAGCTCCCTGGCTTTTTTGCCGTCAAGCTGCCGGGTAGCAAAGACTTCGTGGTGGAATGAGTATCGAGCTTAACTACTTCCTCGCCCGGTTTATGCAGGATGTGCCGGCGCAAGATGGCATACCAACTGCCGCGCAATACGAGAATGCTGTCCGGGATGCCGTAGCTGCATTTAACGACCGGTACGGAACAAAGAAGCTGCACAGCTTTAGCACTGTCTCTGGGCAGGCTGTGTACGCACTGCCAGACGATTACTGGGGGCTGATCCACATGGAGCCGTTCTTTAAGCAGCCTGGCAACGTCATGATCACCGCCGATGGCCTGGTCCCGCTGATGTCCGGCTCTTATATCGGCGATGAAACCTACTTGGTCGATGGTCTAACCCTGACAATCGACCCCACGCCAGCATACGCCCTCCCCCGCCGCTTGTGGTACCGAGGTGGTCATGTACTAAGTGAAGTAGACGGAGTCTCGGTATACCCGTCGATGACGGAGCGTACTGCCAGCATTATCTATGTGAAGGCTCAGGCCAACGCCTGGCGCATTATCTGCGGCCAGATCAGTCGTAATAAGGCTTGGAAATACCAGATGGGTGACGTGATGATCGACAAAACAAAAGTCGGCGACGCCCTAAAAGGCTGGGTAGCTGACCTGGATACCGAGTTCGACGAGCGCGTCACCAAGCTCATCGGCCCGCTTGGAGGGCTGGGCTGATGTTGACCGGAGACGACTTTACCGAGATGGCTCAAGATATCGCTGAGCTGATCAGCGACCATGCCGTGACGATTGCTTTGCGGCGCGGCGGAAATTTGGTTGGGGAGCATACCGTGCGCATCGAGCGCAAAGGATCCTTCACAATCAACAAGGGCGGCGAGACCGAGCAGACCGTCACACGCTACGTCATCGTCAGCCAGGTGGAAATTGACATTCAGAGAGGGGATCGGTTTAACGCTTTTGGCTTTTTATTTGAAGTGGCGGCCGTCTCCCCTAAACAGGTGGGTATCCAAGCGGATGCCTATATGGTGCAATGATGTGGCGTGATCAATTAACTCCTGAAGAACTCGCGGAAGTACGGGATGCGATGCCCGGCTCTCTCATCCATAAGCTGGCCATGCTGCTGGACAAGAAGGAATTCACGGTCGCTGACGGCCGTATCCCACAGCGCGGCATGCTGAACCAATTCGACAACCCCAACAGGTATATCCCGCCGAACATTGTTCGGCTAGACGAATAGGAGGTATTCGTGGAAACAACAACTCTGTACGTAAGTTCAGCCGTTATCGGTATTCTGATCATCGTGATCGGATTGATAGTCTATTTTGCCCGGCAGTACTTTCCGATCTTGCAGGCGCGCATTGAGGCGGAAATTGGCTCGCAAAACTGGGAGACCATCACGAGCATGGCGCGCACGTTCATCCTGGCGGCCGAGCAGGTCGCCGAGCAGATGGGCTTAGACACGGGCGAAAAGAAAAAAGCCTTCGTCGTTGATAAGCTGGTAGAGCTGGCCGCCTGGAGCAACATCCTGGTTACGCGCGAGCAAATTGAAACCCTGGTGGAGGGCGTTCTGAAAGAAATCAAGCGTGAATCTACCAGTATCGTGCTAAATGAATTTCATAGCGAGGTGCTCGATACGGGGGCTTGATGGCTAAGCCGATGCAGATGCAGGTGCGCTGGGTACGGCCACCAAGTGAGCTGGCTAAAGCCGTCGAGAAGTATGGCGATCGGGTGTTTGTCGCCATCCTTGCTGTTGCCCAGCACATTGCCACTCAAGCCCAAAACGATATGCGGCGCAACGCATCGTGGACGGACCGGACCGGTAATGCCCGTAATGGCCTGTTTTCAACTGCCAATCGAGCCGCTCGCGACGTCGTAGTCCTGTATCTCAGCCACGGCACGGCCATCTGGTATGGCGTCTTTCTGGAAACTCGTTACGCCGGCAAGTACGCAATTATTATCCCAACCATGCAGCGCATTCTCCCGCAGTTGGAGAAGATGCTGAAAGACCTATTTAAATGAGCCTCTTCGAGGAAGGGCTGATTGAGGACATCGGTCAGCTACTTCGACAAAAGCAGCAGCCTACGACTACCACAACTCGCGTTGGCAGCCCCGGCGCCGGCAGCTACAGCTCTTTGGCCGGTCGGTTCAGGGTAGAGACGGATCGTGTAAGTCGGGTACGCTTGGCGCGGAAGATGTATGACGAGGATCCGCGATACGAAGGTATTGTCGATACCCTGGCCCGCGACGCCACTAAGGGCGGCTTCCAGGTAGAGGTGAAAAATAACCCGGAAGCGCAGCGCGAAGCCAATGAATTAATGCGCCGGCTAAAGCTGGATGATCGACTAGACGATTGGGTACGGTTGACCCTGCGGGACGGCGATAGCTTCCTGGAGCCAGGCGTCACTAAGGAACGGAACATTACGGAGGTCACCCGCAAACCCGCGCTGCACATGCGACGCAATTCTGATAAGTTTGACCGTTTTCCAGACCCCACCCGTGCCTACTGGTACACCGAAGAAGTGTATATGCAGCAGCCAACGGGCAACGCACTCTGGTTCGCAGAATGGCAAATTATTCACGTCCGCTGGCAGCACGATGAAGGCAGCCGATACGGACGGCCGTTACTCAGCAGCGCGCGCAAGGCCTGGCGACGTATTGATGAGGGCGAAACGGATGTGGCCATCCGCCGCAAGACCCGGGCAGGCATGCGCTACCTGCACGTCGTTGAGGGCGACGAGCCCCATATAGAGGCTTACAAGAAGCGGAACGAGGCAGCCCTAAACGATGTTAACGTTGCCTTGGCCGACTTCTTTAGCAACAGGCCCGGCAGCATCACGTCTATTGGTGGTGATTCGACGATCGGAAATATCGACGATATCGTACATCATATCGATACATTTTGGATCGGTTCGCCAGTTCCTAAGAGCATTATCGGTTACGGCAAGGATTTGAATCGCGATGTGCTGGACCAGCAGAAGGAGCAGTACGACGAGACACTGGACGCCGTCGTGAATTGGGTTAAGGCGCACATGATTATTCCGCTCCTGGAATTGCAATGGCTGCTCAAGGGCATCCTGCCAGAAACGGTAGAGTATGAGATTACCCGTCCAATCAAGGCCATCGTCAAGCCGTCCGATATTCTGCAAATTGCCCAGGCCGCCCAGATACTACGCACGCTCCGGGTACCGGAGAACGTTATCGCTCTGGTGCTGGCGCGCTTCCTGCCCGGCATCACGCCGGATATGCTGGAATTTGCCAGTAATGAACCTGCGGCCGGCGACGCGGACCGCCTGGGCGCCATTCAACAGCAGTTAGCCGCCCTGTTCCCCAAATGACGCCCCCTGCCCCACTGCGCGAAGCTCTAAGTGATTACAGTCTGACCAACATCCCGCCCGACCTGGCGGAGCTGGCCCAGCAAGCGGCTGTTATCCGTCTGCACCTGTTTGTTATGGCCGAAGTGCAGAAAGCATTGGTGAAGGTCGCCGATGCAGCGCACTCTACCTTGCGCTCTTCGCCGCCAGATGACCCCCCATCACCTGCAGTTGTGGCCCAACTCCAAACGGCCGTTTCCCGCGCCTGGGATGAATTTATTCAGTCCTATACGAACATAGTGGGGATCGCTTTGCAGCAGGCCTCCTCTTTTTCCTTTGGTGTCCTGGCCATCATGCACGAAGAGTGGATACGGCCGGTTGCCAATGAAGTACAGGAATCACGCCTATTTCGTGAGCAGCTTAACGCTGATGTGTTATTCCGGCCGCAGCTGCAGGCCATCGTCGACGCCGCCTATCGTCGCACGTGGGAGGATGGCTTAAATCTTAGCAACCGTATCTGGCAGTTGGACCGATACGGCCGTAACGGCCTAAATGATGCGATTAATCTGGCTTTGGCGCGCGGCGCCGGTGCTTGGGAGCTTGCTCAGGATGTGGAGCAGTTTCTTGGACCAGACCGCGACTGTCCTCGCTGGGCGCGAGAACGGCTGCGAGATTTGACCAAAGCGGACATTGCCGCCGGCGATCGCACCGGTCTGTACACCGGCGATGACTGTCGGGGTCAGGGTGTTTCCTACAACGCTCTGCGCCTGGCGCGCACAGAGATTCAAGCAATTCTCAATATGGCCACGGTGGAGATGTTCCGCTCGATGCCCTGGATCGAGAAGGAACAAATCAACCTCAGCCCAGAACATGCTGTAGTCGACGAGTGTGACGATCTGGCCAATGGCGGCGAGGATAACGATGGTGTTTATCTGGTGGGAGTAGTGTTCCTGCCGGCTCACCCGCACTGTCTCTGCTATCGCACGGCCGTTCTGGCAAACAAAGAGCAATTTGTTGGCCAGCTCAGGGGGTGGATGTCCGGCGCCCAAAACTGGCCGCAAATGGACGCCTACGCCGCAATGTTGGGCGGCCGTGACAATTTAGGCAACGACCTGCGCGGGTCACAGATCGGACTCTCTATGGCGTACTGGCTGTGGGGTGACGCCGTCGAGTTGGGCGGATTGTTCTGGAATATGGCGTTACGGTAATGGGAATACAAACAGCAAAAACAGCAATCCTTGATCTTCTGAAAGCCGACAGCGCCTTTAGCACGCCGTTGACCGGCGGTATCTACGCGGTAGGGGTTGATAACGTAGAGCAGATCAGTCGCCAGGACACACCAGACGCCTTCGATGCCAGCAGTGAATTACTACCTTGTGCCCTGTTAAAGCTGGAGACAACAACGCCCCTTGGTCCGTATAGACGCAGTTCCCGCCAGTTTATCGTGCTGTATGTTTATCAGCAGCGTGGGCACGCGATTGTTCACACCGCTTTGGATAGGGCTTACGATCTGCTGCACAAACAAGACGTGCCAGGCGCTGGCGCATGGGACATCAGCATGAGCGACGTACTGCCAGACCTAGCAGACGACATACTGAACGCCGCGACCGGTTACATTCGGTTTGTGGCCATCGTTAGCCAGTAAAAAGCCATTTGCCAACATATCGCTGCAAAAGCACTGTAAAGGCGTCTAAATCGTTATCGTTGTAGGATTTCCTTTTAGTTGAGACTGATCGGGGGAATTAATGCCACCCCATTTCAACTATATGGTCGGTTTCTATGCCGTGTTTGAGTATTCTTCTTAATTAAGGCAGTTCTAAGCCACATCCAACTCGTTCAGCTTCTGTCGCCGCTGCCGCCAATCCGGCATAGCCCGATCTAACAATGAATAAAACTCTGCGCCGTGATGATGCTCTCGCAAATGGCATAGTTCGTGCATCA
>JACKBU010000039.1 GCA_020634395.1 Ardenticatenaceae bacterium
ACCCCCGGCACATCGCGCACCGCAGCCTGCAGCTGTTCGATTCGGTAGTCGCGGGAAAACGTCACGTTCACATCGCCCAGGGTATAGCCGAAGGTTTTTTCAACGGCGTCGTAGATGGAACTGCGCACGCCGAACACAGCGATAAAGATAGCCCCGCCCAGCGTCAGCGTTGACAGGGTCAACACCAACCGCCCTTTGCGACGAAACGTATTGCGGATGGACAGCAGCAACGGCCGTGGCAGCGCCGGCGCCGCTTCCAGGACCCGGTCAAACCAGCTTTGCCGGGCCACCGGGCTGAGGCCGTAATTACTGATCGCCTCGCGCACCGTCAGGCGCGCGCCGCTCAGCACGGGCAGCAGCGCACTAACGATCGGCACACCCAGGCCAACCGCCACTTGCAGCCAGACGGCCGTTAACGGCACGCGGAAAGGCGCCAGGTTAAAATCCATCCGCCCGGCAATGCCCAGACACAAGGCATAAGCGCCCACAGCGGCGGCCGGCACAGCCACCAGCAGCGCCGCCACGCCAAAGAGGGCCACCAGCAGCAGGTAAACGGCCGTGATCTGCCCCATCGTCGCGCCCACAGCCTTCATCACCCCAATTTGCCGGATTTGCTGCCCCATCAGCCCGGAAATAGTGTTGATTACCAAAAAGGCGCTCAAGGCCAGCGCCAGCACACCCAGACCGCCCATCAACGCCAGCATCGCATCCAAAATCTGCTGGTGGGGCTGCTGGCCGGGATTATTGACCACAGTGGCGAACACGCGCAAGCCGCTTTTACTCAGCTTATCGGCCACCGCGTTGGCCACCTGACGCACGTGGTCGGCGTCACTGCCCCCTTCACTGACCGTTAACAGCAGCTCGGTGTACTGATCCACGCCGCCCATCCAGGCCAGCGTCTCCAGGCTGCCATAGACGCTCACCACTTTGGTGAATGGAAAATGATTGCCAGCCACGTCCTGCACAATGCCGGCGATGCGCAAATCCCGCAGTGTGCCGTCGTTCAGCAGAGCGTGCAGGGTATCGCCCACAGTGTAGCCCAACGCCTCAGCCGCCTGCCGTTCCAGGTACACCTCGTGTTTGCTCAGTGTCGGTGCGCCCTGTTCCAGGCGCAGCAAATCGATTTGCGCCTCGGCCAGCCGGGGATAACTCACAATTTGCAGCGGATAGGTACGGCCGTCTGGTGCGCCGACCTTCACCGTCTGTTCGCTGCGCCCGACAGCATGTTGCACGCCGGGCACGCGCCGTGCGGAATTCAGCAAAGCGGCCTCAAACGGATCGGTATAGATCAGCGCGGCGTGGGGATTGGCCGCCAAATAATCCGCCGGGATGTCTTCTTCCAGAATCAGGTAAGCATTGACGACAAAACCTACCGCAAACACACCCACGGCAATGGACAGCGCCACCAGAAAGGTGCGCACTTTGTTGCCCCACAAATCAGCCAGCACTTTCTTCCAGCGCGGGATAACCATCAGCCCACCTGCCCTTCCGCCTGCGGCGTGAAGCGTGTCATCTGCTGCATGGCGGCCTGGAAATCGGGCGACCCGGCCAATAGATTTTGAAAAGTCTCGTTGTCCATGGCCAACACCTGAACCGGCTGGTCGGGTGCGGCGCGCATGGCGGCTACCGTGCGGCTGGAAAGGGACATTTCACCAAAATATTGCCCCGGCCCCATCTCTGCGGCGACGACATCGCTGCCGCCTGCCCGCTTCAGCGCGACTTCAGCCGTACCGGCAACGATCATATAAAACTTTTGCGCTGCTTCGCCGGGGTTGATGATGGTGGCGCCCGGCGGGAATGTCTCGGGTTGGACCTGGCGGCTGGCTTGCAGCACGGCTTCCGGCGGGAAGGAGGGCAGCGCCCGGGCGACGTACTCGTTGACCACTTCGCCATCTGTGATGAGCACGGTGCGCGAAACACGACGCGCCAGGTTGCTGTCGTGGGTGACCATGACCACGGTTTTGCCTTCGGCGGTCAGAGTCTCGAACAGGTTGAAGACGGCGTCGGCCGTTTTCGAGTCCAGATTGCCGGTCGGTTCGTCGGCGACGATGATTTGCGGGTCGTTGGCCAGGCCGCGGGCGATAGCCACGCGCTGCTGCTGCCCGCCGGACAGGGCGGAGGGCAGTTTGTAAGCCTGATCGGCCATCTCCACCATGTCCAGCAGGGCCAGCGCCCGCTGACGCCGCTGACTGAGCGGGTAGGCGTGGCAGAAATCCATGGGCAGCATCACATTTTCGATGACGGAAAGATTGGGCAGCAGTTGAAAGAATTGGAAGATAACGCCCAGATTCCGGCCGCGCCAGCGGGCTATCTGATTCTCGCTGAGGGTGTGTACGGCCGTTTCCCCCACATACACTTCGCCGGTAGTCGGCCGATCGATCCCCGTGATCATGTTGATGAGCGTTGATTTACCGCTGCCGGACCGCCCGATGATGCCCACAAATTCGCCCCGATCGATGGTCAGGTCTATGTTTTTGAGGGCGGTGTAGCCGCCAGCATTGTTTTTGTAGACCTTTTTTACCTGATGGAGGGCAATTAAGTGATCACGGCCGTTTGGCGGCCTGGCCGCGGCTCCGTTAGAACGCAAGGCTTTCATGGTGCTCCTCACGGTAGGCGAGCGCTTAGCGCCGGCCCAAAATCAGCAGCAGGCCGGCCACGATCAACAGGATCGGGCCAAACAGGCTCAAATTCAGACCGAAGAAGAAAACGGCCGTCAACCCCAAAAACATCACACTGGCAACCATCGGCCCAACGGCCTCACCGGTCCATTGGCCGCCGTTCCGCCGATAAGCGCCCATTCCCGCCGAAAAGGTGGCGACCGCCGGCAGCAAAATGAAAAGCGCCCACCAATTCGTCAATTGCGTGAGATAACCGGCACTTTGCAGCCAGAAAAGCAGCCCCAGGGCAATGAGCACCACGCCCCCCAACCAGCCCAACCCACCATCCAGGCGGTCAGCGCGCCGCGCGGCGCGCCGCTCCAGACGCTCCTCCCGACGCGTTTTATAGCCAGTTTCGGAATCTGTAACTTCGTCGACTTTATATTGATTCTGCTCGGACATCTCGTTCCTCCTGCCCAGGTGCACCCCAGGCCAATCCAATCGGGTTAATTACCTGGAGAATACTGGAAAAGGAGAACGGCCGTCTCCTAACTAAAGTTATATTCAGGGTTATAGCCAGACGGCCGTACCCTGTTGTGGTCTCAAGTTATGGAGGTGTGGAGATGGTGTGGGGAGACAATCGTCACGCGAGTGTAACCGACTACTGCAAGAAATCAGCGATCTGCGCCTGGTTTTGTGTCCAGGTTGTGTGTGCTACCAGCCTACCAGGAAACGGCAGCTGCGGCAGCAGATCCAGTTCGATGGCCTGGCGCATCTCGTAGAAACTGACCAACCCATCAAAACCCTGCCAACCCTGCGCCAGGCCGTGTCCCTGCCGGGTATGGTAAGCAATTACGTAATCCAGCCACTCAGGCGGCCGTGATTGGGCAACGCGCGTCAGGACAGTGCGCACATCGCTCGGATGAAGATATAACCAGCGTGGGGCCAACGGCCGTACAATGTCGGCCAGTTGCAGAATAAACGCCTGCGCCGCAGCCACCGGCTCATCATGCCGGCCCAGCAGCATAGTCAGAGGATTTTGCAGAAAGCAGCATTCAAAAATGTACGTTTTATCGGCAGCTGCTGCGGCCGTGGCAAACTGCTGCCAGCGCTGGCACAACAGCCGCTGAAATTTTTCCACCGGCAGCTCATAGATTTCATAATGGGCCAGGGCGGCCAGCAGCGCCTCAGACATCTCAGGATTAGCCAGCTGCATGGCGCGATAACGAAAGAAGTAATCTTCGCCCTGGTGGATCACCTGCTGCTCTAAAAAAGCGGTGTGGTCCGGAAACTGGGCCTTCAGCCGGGCATATTCACGGCCGTCCAGGCAGGCCACGGACTCAAAATCAGCCGGGTGGCCAAGATCGCCTTCTAGAAAAACGGCCGTTGCCACACCTCTGGCCGCCAACCAATCGGCGGCAAACTGCGCCGTCGTCGTTTTGCCGGAGCCGGGTATGCCTTCAACCAGAATGAGTTTCGTTTCCATCACAACTGTCGTTACGCTCCAAGTCCGGCCCTGCTTAGCCGGCAAGCTCTACCGCCGGCGGCCAATGAAAAATAAGCAGGGCGCCCAACACCAGCAGGTTAAACACCAGGGCTGAAACAACCGGTGAACCCGGTGGACTCGCCCAGAACAACAGCAGGCCCAGCGTGGACACAGCCGCCGCAATGATGGCGATTGTCCGCCACCAATCTGTTTGGCGCAACAGGCCAAAGGCAACGGCCGTGAATCCCACAATCGCCACGATCCAGATCACACTGCTCACCCCTTTTGCCAGCCACCCCTCGCCCAGCAGCCAGGAACGAGCAGACTGTCCCCAGTCCGCCATGCCCCACAGCGGAAGCAAAAACAAAATATGTCCCACTCCGTGCGCGCCCACCAGTAACGCCACTATCACACGCCACCAAAACGACATTATGTATCTCCGTGCTGCTTAATTTTGCCCGGCCAGGCGGGCCATTTCCAGATTGGCTACACGCCAGCGCCCTTGTCGCAGCGTGGCACGCACATCCTCGGCCGAAAGACCCAAAACAGTGGCTATCTCCTCAAAATTGAGCCGGCAGCCATACCGCAAGGCCATTACTTCACATTCAGAAACGGTCAGCCCGTTAAACAGGCATTGGATGTCGGCCACGGCCGTTTCCGGTCCAGCCCAACGCTCCCGGCGCCGCTGCCGGCAGCGGCGCCGGGCTGCAGCCAGCACATCCACCAGGCTGACAGCCGGAAAGCGCGCATAGACTTCCTCAAAGGCGGCCTCCGCCACATCTTCAGCCACAGCCGCACTGCCCAACAGACGGTAGCAAAAGGTGAAGACGGCCGTTTCATGCATCTCCACAAACTGCCGAAATGATTTACACGGTACCTGAGCCAGCAGGCCAGTCTCTACCGCCACAAAACCGCCGTCCATCTTTACCTCCACCCTCACTCCAGGGAAAATCCGATTTCATCCAGGTACGTTGCCCCAGCCGCCCCGCCATCAAACACAAAGCGGATGGCCAGCAGTTGGGCGGGCTGCAAATCCGGATTGACCGTCAGGAAAGCAGCCAGCGGCAAACTATAGGTCTGTAAAACCACTTCCTCGGCGGCCGTTTTGTTAGGAAATCCGTTCATTCCGGCCAGCCAGCTTGCTTTGACCAGATGCGCCGGCAGCGGCGGCACAATGGGGCCAAACTCACTCAACGGCAGACGGGCAGTTTCGCCTGCAGCTACCAGTTCCACCGTCACATCTTGGGCCACGGGTTCACCGGGCACACTGGCCAGGGCAAATGTCAGCGCCGCGTCGGTCGTTAGATTCCAGTCGTTGGCCCGGCCTTCGGGCAAATCTATTTCATATACCGGATTGCTGCCCTCTTCCCAGGCCAGGTGCAGGGCTTTGTTGCCCTGGTTGATCTCGCCATTGCGCAGTTTTAGCGTCTCTACTTTGGCAAATGACATATCCTGGGCCACGGCCGTGCCGCCGTTAACCTCTGTAGCTTCCACTTTGACGCTGCCGCTGTTAGTGTCTACACGAAGAAGGCCCGCTTCCTGATACTGCGTCACCACAATACCTTCTGGCAGCCAGTCACGCGCCGCCGGGTTACGAAACAGTTCGCGATAACCGGCTTCGTCGCGCAGCGCCGCATTCAGAAAGCCGGTGACGAGCACTTTGGCCGCCTGCTGCTGTTCTGCCGGCGATAACAACGGCCCCCGGTTCAACAGCCACGAGTTGTAGATACCGCGATCATTGCCGGCCCACACGCTGTTAAACTGGCCGTGGTTACCCTGGTAAACGTAAGCCAGCGTCTTAAACCCGTCCGGATTTTCGTCGAAACGCAGGCGGCTGTATTGCTGCTGTCCGTACAGCACAAACGTATCGCCGTCGTGGCCGCCGGCCAGCAACATGTAGTTGGTGTGGTCGAGGGTTGGTCTACGGCCGTTTGGCCCGGCATAAGCATCTGACGGGGCAATGGACACCACGCCGCGAATACCAAACCCAAAGTCATCAGCCTGGGAAATGTCGGCCATGTCCTTCCAATTCATTTCCGCGGCCCAGGCCACCGCTTCACCACCGCGCGAATGACCGATCAGAGCGATACGCTCCAGGTCGACCTGGCCCTGGAATGTCCCTGGGGCTTCATTCCAGTTCTGCCACTGCTGCAGATGCTTCAGCAGCAGCCAGGCGCGCAGGGGCATTTCCTGGTTGCCGCCGTCAAAGAAAAACAGGCCGTTCAAAAAATTCTCATCCACCGACACGGCGATGTAGCCCTGGCTGGCCAGATGTTCGGCCAGGTAAGCATAGCCAGGGTCGGAGTATTCGCTCATGACATGGTTGCCATGCACAATCAGCACCAGGGGAAAGGGTCCCTCCCCCACCGGATACCAAACCGTGCCGTTAAGGGGCAGTTGGTCGAATCCAAAGCCCCAATACCAGCGGAAGAATTTGTCCACGACACCGCTGTAGCCGGCAAAAATGTCTGAGCCATCGACGGACGGAGTTGTCAGGGTAGCCGCCTCGCCAAACTGCGGCCGGCGGGCGTTGCTGCCGCTGCCGTAACTGAGCGTCTGGACGGTGTAAGGACCGGGCAAACCAGGATTGGCCAGGGGTAAGGAAGCGGAAACGGCCGTTTCCGGCAGCGCCGCCACATAGCCATCAAATCCCGGATTCACCACCCAAACCACAAAGGCCAGAACGAGGATGGCCGGTACTGCCAGAAGAGCGATCTGCGCGGGACGAGAACGGCCGTTCATCCGCGCCAGGGCCACAGCCATCACGCCCACCCCGGCCAGGACGATGGTGATTTCGCCTACCACGGGCAGGGTGACGTGCTGCAAAAAGCTGTTTGGCCACAGCAAGTCGCCGGCAATATAGATGAAAGCGCCCAAAATCCGGCCAAGCGGCACAGCAGGAACCTGCTGCAAAAAGCGTGTGCCGCGCGTGAAGCCCACCAGCCGGAACAATAAACTCAGCAGTTTACGCAGCAGTAAGATAATGCCTTCACCGGCGGAAATGATGGCAAAACCCAAAAAGCCCAAGAGCGCGGCTACCAGAATACGCGGAATGCCAAAATCCAGTTCTACGGCCAGCAAAGCGGAGACGATGACCGCCCCCCACATCAAGCCGCTGCCAAATCCGTTAAGGGCCACAAACCAGGCAGACGGCCGTGCCGGCGATTCGGCAATCACTTCTACTTCTGATGGTACAGGTATCGTTGGTGCAGTCATGAAACTTCCCTCCTGAGGGTTGAAATTTCCGGATTCATACAACCTGACCTTGCCCAGACAGGTTCATACTCAAAGCATACCCTCAGGAAAAGGAGGCGTCCTCTATCTTTAGTTACGTTCACCGAACCATACCTCTAACCATAACCTTAGTTAGAGGCCAGAACGACCCCTTTCTGCCACACTATCCTTAACGTACCAAGGACGCCCGCCGCAGGCTGGCCGTTATAAGGAGGATTCGGACATGCAAACTTCTCAGCCCACTCAGCCCATCAGCAACAAGGTGGCAACTACCCATCACCTCAGCGACAACATGCTGCTGCTGCTCATCGGTGGCGGCGTCGTACTTTTTCACATCCTAACCAACGGCCAGTACGGTTTCCATCGGGATGAACTGGATATTCTAATGAACGCGCGGCAGCTGGCCTGGGGCTATGTGGCCTACCCGCCCATCACACCGTTTTTAGCGCGCATCGGACTGACGCTCTTCGGCCCTTCACTGATTGGGCTGCGCGCCTTTGCGGCGCTGGGGCAGGGCATCGTCGTCATTCTCAGCGGCCTGATGGCGCGGGATTTTGGTGGCGGACGGTGGGCGCAAGTTGTAGCCGCTGTGGCCGTGGCTATCTCTCCCGTGGCGCTGACAACCGGCACATTGATCCAGTACATGTCATTTGACTACTTGTGGTGGGTGCTGCTGGCTTTCTGCACGGTGCGGCTGCTGCGCAGCGAAAACCCCCACTGGTGGTTGGGCATCGGCGCGGCCATCGGCCTGGGCATGATGACAAAATACACGATGCTCTTCCTGGTAGCCGGACTGGTTGTGGGGGTGTTGATTACGTCGTCCCGCCGGTATTTACGTTCTCCGTGGTTGTGGGCGGGCACGGCCGTTGCCCTTCTCATCTTCCTGCCCAATCTTATCTGGCAAATCCAGCATCAATTTATCTCCCTGGATTTTTTGAGCGCCATCCACGCCCGCGATCTGGACTGGGGCCGCGCCGATAACTACCTGCCTGAGCAGATTTACATGACGACCAATCCCTTCACACTGCCGTTGTGGATAGCCGGATTG
Source organism: Ardenticatenaceae bacterium (assembly GCA_020634395.1). Taxonomy (GTDB): domain Bacteria; phylum Chloroflexota; class Anaerolineae; order Promineifilales; family Promineifilaceae; genus Leptovillus. The sequence goes on from JACKBU010000039.1 coordinate 8,366, forward strand.
TTCTTTTGTTTCTTTGCCCCGGCGGGCAAACGCTTCCGCCCGCTGGCCTGGATGTACGTGACCACTTTCGTCTTGCTGCTGGTCAGCAAGGGACGATCTTACTACCTGGCGCCAGCTTACCCCATGCTGCTGGCGGCCGGTTCCGCCTGGCTGGAAAGCTGGCTTAAGACGCTGGCGCGGCAAAAAGCGCGGCTGCTGGAAATCGGGGTGGGCATCCTGCTGGTTTTGGGAGCGATCGTGGCAGTCCTCATTGTAAAACCTATCGTCCCCCTCAACTCTGGCATGTGGGATATCCTCAGCCAGATCAGTGACTTGAAGACAGAAATGGTGGGCTGGCCGGACCTGGTACAGCAGGTAGCCGACATTTACCATCGTTTGCCGGTTGAAGAGCAGGCCCATACGGCCGTCCTGGCCGGGAACTACGGCGAAGCGGGAGCACTGGATCTGTATGGACCGGATTATGATTTGCCGCCGGTGATCAGTGGAGCTAACAGTCTGTGGGCGCGGGGGTACGGCGACCCGCCGCCGGAAACGGTCATTGTGGTGGGCTTTGAGGGGACCTATGCCACGCATCTTTTCGCTTCTTGCCAGCCGCAGGGCCGGGTACGCAACCAGTATGGCGTAAAGAATGAAGAGACCAATTTTCATTCGATGCTGTACGTATGCCGCCAGCCGAGACGGCCGTGGCCCGAACTCTGGGCCGACATGCAGTGGTATCAATAAACCAAGATTTATCTGCGAGGAATTATGAACACCAACAACATTGAATCCATCTCCCCAAAGGAAACACCCGTGACAGCAACAGGCTGGGTGCAACGCCATCCCATTGCCGCCTTTATCCTGGTCGCCATGTTGTGGTCGTGGAGCATCTGGTCTTTGTTATTCCTGTTTATCAAGCCGGGTGGCCTGCTGCAAAACCCGCCGCCGATAACGTTCGTTTTTGTGGTTGTGGGTGGTTTTGGGCCAACGATTAGCGGCTTGCTGATAACGTATCTGGTTTACGGCCGTTCAGGGATGCAGGCGTTAGGCCGCAGGCTGCGCCACTGGCAGGTCGGCCGTTGGTGGGCAGCGCTGCTCGTCATCCCCGCCATTACCGCCATTACGCCGCTTTTGCGCTGGCTGGCCGGCTACCCGGTCGACTTCTCGACGATGCTGAGTTTGCTCATCCCCGGTTTGCTGTTAGGTCTCACGGCCGGTTTGATGGAAGAGTTCGGCTGGCGCGGATTTCTGTTACCGCATTTGCTTAAACGATATGCTCCATTTGCGGCCTCACTGTTGGTAGGCCTTATTTGGGGCGGCCTATGGCACGGATATGCCGATTACTTTGGCTTGGGCGGAAAGGGCCTGGCTTTCTGGCCGCTCATGCTGCTGGTTGGGCCAATCTTGCTGTCAGCCTGGGCGCTGGTTCTGACCCGCGTTTATCAGGGCACGCAGGGCAGCCTGCTTCTATCCATTCTCATGCACGCCAGCCTTTCGTCCAGCGCCCTGATTTTTGGACAGACGTATGCCACGCTCTCCGAAGAAATCCTCTGGACAGCGATCAGCGTTGGCGTGGCCTGGCTGGGGTCGATGCTGTTCTGGTGGATGACACGCCACGCCATAGTTTAAGGGCTGTGACGATACGGCCGTCTGGAAACAAAATGACCGATATTCAACGCATCATCCAACGCTTGTTGGAAACAAACCCACTGCGAGAACCGGTGCTTCGCTCAATCATCCAGACCCTGAACCTGCCGCTGGCCAGCCTAGGACTTGACGTCGGCAGCGGCATTGGTCTGCAGGCTTTGTTGCTCGCCGAAGCTGCCGGTACAGAGGGACACATTACCGGCCTGGATATTTCTCCAGAATTACTGACCTACGCCGAAACTCTGGTGGCCAAGGCCGGGCTCTCTGACCGCATATCGTTTCGTGAAGGCGACATGCACGGCCTTCCTTTTGCCAATGACACTTTCGATTGGGTCTGGAGCGCAGACTGTGTGGGGTATCCGGCAGGTGAGCTGTGCCCGATTTTGGCCGAACTGGCACGGATCGTGAAACCGGGCGGGAGCATTACCATTCTGGGCTGGACTTCTCAGCAACTGCTGCCCGGCCATCCTTTGTTGGAAGCCCGCTTGAATTCCGACTGCTCATCATACACCCCCTTCTTGCGAGGAAAAAGCCCGGAACTTCATTTTCTCCGAGGGCTGCACTGGTTCCGAGAAGTAGGATTAGAGCAAGTCCGGGCGCAGACTTTTGTCGGCGATGTCCAGGGGCCGCTCAACAACAGCCAACGCACGGCTCTGACGTCCCTCTTTGAGATGTTGTGGGAGCAGCCGCAGCCACAGGTTTTGGACGAAGACTGGCAGGCTTACCAACGCCTGTGCCACCCACAATCGGCCGATTTTGTCCTGAACCTTCCCGACTATTACGCCTTTTTTACCTACACCGTTTTTTCCGGCAAAAAGCCCCAGGAGCAAACGCGATGACTCTACAAGTAGATTCTTATCGTTATCTCGACAAACTGAGCAAACAAATGGTGACCACCTGGATCAGGCAAGAAACGCCGCGGGCCATTCCGTGGACACCCTTAACCAAGCCTCTGTCGGAATGTACGGTCGCGCTCATCAGTTCTGGCGGCATTGCCCTGAAAACGCAGCCCCCTTTTGACCAGGAAAAGGAACGGCGAAATCCGTGGTGGGGCGATCCATCTTACCGGCTTATCCCGCGCACTACCACGGCCGTTGACATTCGTGTCTACCATCTGCACATCAACCCGGCCTTCGCCGAAGAAGATCTGAACTGCCTGCTGCCATTGGAGCGCTTGCTAGAACTGGAACAGTCTAGAGAAATCGGCCGATCTGCGCCCTCCCACTACTCCATCATGGGCTACATATTGCAGCCAGACGTACTTCTGGCCGAAAGCACACCGGCCATTATCCACCAGCTGCAAGAAGAAGCCGTCGATGCCGTCGTCCTGGTTCCCACCTGACCGATCTGTAACTGGTCCGTAGGACTGGTTCAGCGAGAAATTGAAGCCGCCGGCATAAGCACGATTATCCTTTCCAACGTACCGGATTTAACGTCTTCGGTATGCGTACCGCGCCTGGCGGCCATCGAGTATCCGTTTGGCTGCCAATTTGGCCTGCCGGGCGACAAAGCCAGGCAAATGGAGATTCTGCGAGCCACCTTACAGGCCCTGGAGAGTATCACCACGCCGGGAACGGCCGTGCATCTACCAATTTCCTGGACGGAGCCAACGCGCAAACCGCGTCTGCACCCACCACAAGCGCCGCCCATCAGCAAGTATCTCATCAAACATCCCTGGCTGTTCCCTCGTTTGCTAACGCGGGACATTCCGCCCTGCTCATAGCTGCGTGGGGGGGAATTCACCGGCTGCACCGACCACCGAGAATGAAAACCCAACCTCCCGGAGGTTTTCAGGGCAGCGCAAAGTCGAGGCAACGACCTCCGGGAGGTTTATTTAGAAGGAGTACAACATGAAAAAGTCATTCTGGTTTTTGATTGGACTGTTAACCTTTTTGATAGGCTGTTCAGCCGGGGAAACGGCCGTTTCCCCCACCGCTGCTCCGTCTCCCACGCCCGCCATCCAGGCAACGGCCGTGCCCACCAGCCTGCCACCCACAACCGAACCTACCCAGACCCCGGCGCCAACGGAAACGGCCGTGCCCCAAGAAAACTTCTTCACGACCACCATTCCGGCTCCCTCTCTGGCCGAAAACATGCTGGGCGAACCAGCCGAACGCGAGATCGCCGTCTACCTGCCTCCCTCCTACTACGAATCAACCACCCGCTACCCGGTCATCTACTACCTGGCCGGCTTCGAAGAAGGATTGAGCGACAGTTACACACTGCGCAGCCTGATGGACACAATGGTCGCCGACGGCACTGTGCAAGAAATGATCATTGTCGAGGCCAGCGGCTATAACTTGCTGGGCGGCAGTTTCTACGTCAATTCTCCCGTCACTGGCAACTGGGAAGACTTTGTCATCCACGATCTGGTGCAGTATACCGACAGCAATTTCCGTACCATCCCGGCTGTAGAATCGCGGGGTATCGCTGGCTTTTCGATGGGTGGTTTCGGTGCTCTGAATCTGGCCATGCGCCATCCGGAAATCTTCGGCGCGGTTTACGCCCTTTCGCCCGGCTTGTTTGCGCCCGATGGCCTGGCCAGTTCACAAATGTTTGCCGCACCGTATGTCGCCGAATCCTTTCTGGCGCTAGAAGATGAGCTGGCCTCTTTATCGCCTGAAGAAGCCCAGGCGCAGTTCCTGCACTGGACCGGCTCCTCGCACGGCGATCTGGGTTTCACGGTAGCCTATGGGGCAGCCTTCGCCCCAGATCCGGATAAAAATGCTCCTTACATCGACTTTCCCTACACCGCTGCGGATGGCCCGGTTGACGAAGCCACCTGGCAGCGTTGGGAAAGCGGCTTTGGCGGCGTAACCGATGAGGTCGCCGCTTATAAAGACAACTTCCTCCAGCTAAAAGGCATCGTTATTGACTACGGGACACGCGATCCCTATCGTTGGATTCCGGCCGGCTGCGATTTTCTGTCAGCGGAACTAACGGCCGCCGGCATCCCCCATGAGCTGCAAACATTTGCCGGGGGACATGGCAACCTGGTAGGTCGGGCCAAAGATGTGATGCTGCCCTTCTTCTCCAACACTTTGCTGCCGGACATCACAGCTTAACCTATCGCCAACTGGCCGGAGGTTTTGCGCCGCTGCAGACGCGGACCTCCGGCCGCGCCTCTCTGGAATCACATGTTTCTGATGACATTCGTCACTACTTTTCCCGAACCGCTTTTTCATATCATATATTCTGGTAGTAGAGTGGTTATTTTCGGGAGAGTTCATGATTCAAGATAGTGCAAGTTTGGAACGGCCGTCGTCCCGTGTTGACAATTCCCTCGATTATTCTCCGGCAATAGAAAGTCCATTGCTGCGTACCAAGCTGCACCCACCGCACGCCACAGCTACCCTCCTCACGCGCCCCCGTCTCACCGAGCAGCTAACCCAACATCCCAACGGTTCGCTCATTTTGCTGTCGGCTCCGGCCGGCTTTGGCAAAACAACCCTGGTAGCCGACTGGATACGGCAGCAAAGCGCCCCGGCCGCCTGGCTAACACTAGACGAACAAGACAACGATCCCATGCTTTTCTGGCGTTATCTTATCGCGGCGCTGCAGGTGATAGATCCCCGCCTGGGACTGCATGCGCAGGCCGCCTTGGCCAGCCTGACGAGGATTTCACTGGAAACGGCCGTTACCTTCCTCATCAACGACATCGCCACCTATGTTCCCGTAGACACACCGCTCATACTGGTGCTCGACGATTTTCACTGGATCCATGACGCGGCCATCCACCACAGCCTCAACTACCTGCTGCAGCACCAGCCGCCGCAGTTACACCTGCTCATCCTGACACGCGCCGACCCGCCCCTTTCTCTGGCGCGGCTGCGCGTGGAAGGCCGCCTCATGGAACTGCGTGCCGCCGACCTGCGCCTGACGCTGCCCGAGATTGGCGAGTTTTTTAACAGGGTCATGGCCCTGGGGATTCCTGACGAAGCGGTTAGTTTGTTGGCCGACAGGACGGAAGGCTGGGCGGCCGGCCTGCAGTTGGCGGCCCTCTCCCTGCGCCAGCCGGGTCCAGTAGATTCGGCCAGGCGCGTGTACACGTTTGCCGGGGCCAGGCAGCACGTGTTTGCCTACTTAATGGAAGAGGTTCTTTACCACCAGCCGGAAGAGGTGCGGCAGTTTCTGCGAGAAACGGCCGTTCTCGGGCAGTTTTCGGCCTCGCTGTGCACGGCCGTTACTGGCCAGCAAGACGCCGACCGCCTGCTGGCCCAACTGGCCGCCGCAAATCTCTTCCTGACGCCCTTGGATGATCAGGGGCAGTGGTACCGTTACCATCCTTTGTTTGCCGAGATGCTGCGTGCCGGCCTGGATGAAACGGCCGTGCAAACCTGCCATCGCCGCGCCGCCCACTGGTATGCCGAACAGCAGCTTTTGCCCGACGCCATCCACCACGCCCTGGCCGCCAGCGACTACGATTTGCTTGTCCGGCTGCTCGAACAAACCTATAAAACGCTTCTGGCCAACGGCTTCCTGGTCTCCTTGCAAAAATGGTTGGCGGCCGTGCCCAACGAGTTCCAAACGCCACGCTTACGCCTGGCCTTCGCCTGGGCCAGAATCTACGAAAGCGGCGAGGCAGATCTGCAGCGGACCTTAACCGGAATCCGCGAGCAGTTAACCGCGATGGATGGGCCTTTGCAGGGCGAAATGTTGGCTGTGCAGGCCATTTATTCATCGCTTTACGGCCAGCCGGAACAGAGCATTGAATGGGCCAAACAGGCACTGGGTCTGATTGCGCCTGATGATTTTCTCAGCCTGGCAGCAGCTTACCAGGCGTTGGGCAACGCCTACCGCTATCAGGGCCAGCTTGACGGCGCCCTGGACGCCTACGCTCAGGCCGTAGAACAGTTTAAGGCAATGGGTGATCCCTTCATGGCTCACTTGCCCATTTATCGCATGGCCCACATCCAAATCTTGCAGGGACACCTGTACCAGGCGCGGCAAACCTATGAGTTGGTGCGCCAACAGGCTCAGGCTGCCGGCTATGAACCGCTGATAATGAGCGGCGAAGTTTTTGGCCATCTCAGCGATTTGTACTGGGAGTGGAACGACCTGGAACAGGCCGCAGCGTTTGCCCGTCAGGAAATCGAACTGGCCCAGACCGGCCGGATGCTGCTGGCACTGGTAGACGGTTATTTGAAACTGGCCGCTGTATTGGCAGCACAGGGAGACGGCACGGCCGCCAGAGAACACCTGGCCCTGGCCCGAGAAACGGCCGTACAGCTACAATCTGCCTCCGTCTCCGCCCAGGTAGACATGCACTGCGCCCGGCACCAGCTGACTGGCGGCGACCTCGCCACCGCCGCGGAGTGGGCCGAAGCTTACGCCCATCGACGTAAAAGCCCGGCATGTGTGTTGAACGTCTTAATGGCGCAATCGGCGGACCTGCTACTGGCCAGAATCTGGCTCCTGCAGGGCCGCACAGATACCGTTCTGCAGTTTTTGGAAGACATCATCCCCGAGTTGACGGCCGTAGGGCGCAACCGCTTGCTGGTAGAAGCCCACATCCTTCAGGCGCTGGCCTGGGACCGCAAAAAAGACGAGGCGAATGCGCGCAAAGCCCTTCTTCACGCGCTGGCCCTGGCCAAGCCTGAAGGTTACATGCGGGTCTTCATCGAAAACGGGCACCCGCTCGCGGCCCTGCTTGCCGAAGTCCGCAGCTTCTACCCTGAATACGTGCCCCAGCTGCTGCGGGCAATGACTGAATCAACCCCGGCCAATGGCACCGCCTCTCCAGCCCTGCTCGATCCGCTAACGGAACGCGAACTGGACATTCTTAGCCTGATTGCCCAGGGGCAGTCCAACCGCCAGATCGCTGATGCGCTGTTCATCAGCGTAGGCACCGTTAAAGGGCACGTCAACCACATCTTTAGCAAACTAGACGTGCAAAACCGCACCCAGGCCGTCATTCGGGCGCGCGAATTGGAACTGGTTGAGGTCTGACGAAACGGCCGTTTCCCCTTCCCTATTTTCCGCCTCTTTTTTCGCCAGATATAGACAGGAACGTTGTATGCCACGCTGCACGTCGCTGCCGGGCTGCCCCATAGTTGACGCCGGCCAACAGCCCGCAAAGCACAAACGCCTGGCCAGACGGCCGTCAAATATGCGGTTTTCTAGCGGGTAGGGTTTGGGAGCAACTTGATTGGTGAGGGACGGCCGTCTCGAACCGCCCCTCCTTACGGGCAATCGCGCAGGCAGCCGGGGGTCGCCGGGGCTTCGAAGTCCAACCGCAGGATCTGGCCCGGTTTCAGAACGGCCGTTTCGTCAAACAGCACCAGCTTCAGGCTGGCCGGGTCCGTAGCATACTGCAGTTTCACGTGATGCTCGCCGGGGGCAATCGTCTGTTCCAGAAAGATCGGCGCCGGTGGCGTGGTGGTCCAATCATTTACCGCCAGCGGCCGCGTTAACAACACGTCGCCATCCACTAAAAGCTGCATCTGCATGGCCGGCGGGGCAGACACGGCCGTAACCGGCCCCAAAGGCAGCTGCGGTTCCGGCAGGGCGATTTGCAACACAACCGGCTGCTCCGGCTGCGGGCGGAATGGCAAATCGGTCATAAAAATCTGTATCACCATGACCACTGCCAACAAGGCAAAGGCTGTGGCGATGTTGCGCCAGGTGAAAGGCAAAAACATTCGGCGGCTGGCCAGGTAATCCGGTTCTTCTGCGCCGGTCGTTTCGTTCACGGTCAGCACCGGCTTTAGCTCGATGGCTCGCTGGAAATCGTTGGGCGGCAGCCAGGCGGCCGTAATGGGTGCGTTGGCATAGGCGCGCTTCAGACGCGGCACGCGTTGGCGGGTAAGCCGCTGTTCTGTCCATAAATTGCCTTCGCGGTTGGAGCAGTCATCGGGCGGGCAGCCGACTACTTGCACGGCCGTTGCCCCGGCATTGAGCGTGCGCACCAGCAAATCGGGCGGCGCCGTGCCCACGCAGGGCAACGTGATCACTTCGACGGCCGTGTCGGTGGTGTGACGACCGTTACTGGTCAGAAACGGCCGTGCGCCGTGCGCCGCGTGGCGCTCGCAGGTAAAAATCACCTTCACCTGCCCTTCTGGCGCTTTCGCCTGGGCCAAAGTCAATTGTGCAGCGACGGTACTCCACAAAACTTCCGGCGAATCGTTGCCCAATGTCACCGCCACGCCATCACACGAACCGACGCAAATGCCGCAAGAAACGCACAAACTGGGATCTTCGATGGCGATGAACTTGTGGGGCTTGTCATCATGGCGCTCGACCATCTGGATGGCGCCATAGGGACAATCCAGGGCACACTTGGTGCAGCCGGTACAGCGATCTTTAAGGATATGAACCTTGGGCAGTGGTGCTTCTTTTTTACCTTTAGAGAGCCAGGGCAGCAGCAGGCCGATCACCGTTACCACACCCAATGAGATCCACAGTACCAGCCCGGCCAGACTGCCGGCCAGCGGCAAAAAGAACAGGAATATGGGGTCGATGCCGATGGTTCCCGGAAGCTGTAAGAAACTGGCCTGCGGCAGCATGCCCAGGGGAAAAATCACGGCGCCGAGCAGCAAGACGAGGCCCAGGCCGATGGTCCACTGTGAATCGGGCAGCCACTTGGCTCGTTTCAGGCGCTTGAGGTGCAGCCAGAAGAAGACGGCCGTTACCACAAACAACACCACGTGCACGGCCATGATCAGGCCAATTACCCACCACGTATTTTGCACTGCTTCCGCACGGATCAGGCGCAGCATCACCACCGGCCCCCAATCGCTGAAGCGCTGCAAAAAGGCGACGAAGGCGTCGGTAATCGCCTGGGCGCGCTGATCCCAAATGAGCCAGTAACCGGTCACACCGGCCACCCACAAGAAGATCGTCATCACCACGCCGGTTACCCAGGCCAGCCAACGCGGCCCGCGGAACCGCTCCATGAACAACGTGCGATAGGCGTGCAGCAGCGTGGTAATGACTAACGCGCCGGAAGCATAGCGGTGGATGGCGCGAATGGTCCGGCCAATGAACTGTCCTTCGATACGCGATACGGCATTGTAGGACAAGTCGTAGCCATACTGGAAAAACATGAAGAGGTAAATGCCGGTCAGCCCGACGATGAGCAGCAGGAAAAAGGCAATGGTGCCGGTATGGTAGAAGGGATTGAACTGTAAACTGCCAACCAGGCGGTTGACAGGCTTTTCCACGGCCAGGGCTATTTTTTCCAGGAAGTGGGCCCAGGCGGTTTGCTGCGGGAGCCAATTGTCGAGGGGATGAGCGGCGGCGGCAGAACGGCCGTTTTCTCCCCCCGCGCCGACCGCTTCCCAGGTTACGTCGTGCTCGTGCTCGGCATCTTCCTCAGCCTCCACCACGACTACCGGCATCTCTTCCGGTATGGTTTGGCAGTCGCTTTCTACATCAGCGCCCGGCAAAACCTCCGGCCCTGTCAACTTCTTACTTGCATTGGACATCGCCTATCAGGCTCCCTGGCTACACTGCACATTAAAAATGTGGCTTTGTGACCAGGCTGTCGCTCTCCGTCACAAAGCCACATTCTATTCCAACACTCACAAAACAGATCGAACTACTTCAGCGTCATCAAGTACGCTACCAGATCGGCAATTTCCTGATCATTCAGTTCCTCGCCAAAATTCTGGTACATGACACCCGGCGTAAAGCCGTCTACAACGTGGGCATCCGGGCTAACGATCGATTCATGCAAATAATCTTCAGCCGACATACCCTCAACATAGGTCTCAGCCCGTGTCGCCACGCCTGCATGAGAAGGACCAACAATAACTACCCCCGGCTCCAAGGAGTGGCAGGTAATGCAACCCGGCGCACTGGCCGAGCCAATCGTGGTTTGCTCATACAGCTTCTTGCCCCGGTCCGGATTGCCGACTATACCACCGGAAGCGCTTTCGCCAGCTTCTTCCCCGCCGCCGCCACAAGCAGCCAGCACCAGGGACAACACAAGCGCTAACACAAATACCATCAAAAACTTACGCATTGATTCTACCTCCAGTTAACATCAACTTGGAACGGATGCCCAGACAAACGGATACTACTTATCATGTATCTGAATGCGTGAGAAAAGAGCGGCTCGATCCCCCTTATCCGCAGCAAAAAGATAAGCACGGCTGATCAGTTTATCCGTCATCCATTCAATTGTTAAGAATTGCACAATTATACTGCAACTAAAGATGAGGCGGTAGATGACGGCCAGTTCCCAGGCAGGCACCGGCCGTCATCACGCCTCTTTTCCAGTCCATTTACCAAACCTTAAAGCCTGGTGAGGTCATGTTCGCATTGGCGATCATATCGACCAGGATCGGTCCATAGGCTACTAAAATCAATACAACTGTAACAGCCAGCCAGGGCTTCCAGTTATCCAGCCAGGCAGGTGCAGGCTCCGACTCGTACGGTTCGGCCACAGGCATCTCAATTGGGGCTTCGAGACGTTTCTTCGAGAAGACGGTACCCACCATGTTGGAGTAGAACAGCAAACCACTGATACCCAGGATAATGCCGCCAATAGCCGCTTCAATCAACATCGGCGTCCAGGCATCGGCCGCGTAAGAAGCGGCCCCAATCATAGTCCGGCGGGGCATGCCAAAGTTAAGGCCCAAAATATGCAAGCCATTGCCCATCAAAAGCATGCCGAAGAACCAGGTCCAGGTCTGCACCAACGCTACTTTGCGGTTCCATAACGGTTTGCCGCTTAACGAAGGCACCAACCAATAAGCAATGCCAAAGAAAGTGAGCGTGACGGCCGAACCAACCGTCAGGTGAAAGTGACCCGGAACCCAACTGGTATTGTGTATCGCCAGATTCAGGTTGTAGGAGGAGTTAGTCAGGCCGCCAATGCCGCCAAAGACAAACAAAATCATGGCCAGATTCTGTGCAGCATAGGAAGGATCGCCCCAGGGCAAAGCCCGCACCCAACTGAGCAGGCCAGTGCCGCCGTTGTCACGGGCACCAATTTCCAGGGAAGCCACCACGTTAAAAGCCGTCAACATACTGGGGATGAAGAGCGAATAGGTGAGCAGCGCATGCAAAAACTTCCATCCGGCCGGGACTCCAGGATCCAGATATTGATGATGCAGCCCCACTGGCACGGAAAGCGCCAGGAACAGCCAGAAAACCAGCCGGGCTAACGGCTCGCTGAACAACTTGCCCCCAGCCTGTTTGGGCAGCATCCCGTACCAGGAAACGTAAGCTGGCAGCAGCCAGAAATAAACCAGGGGATGGCCCGTAAACCAAAAGAATGTGCGCGCCAACTGTGGGTCTGTTCCTTCTACCAGGCCAAAAGACCAGGGAATCACCAGAACCAACAGCTCGGTGGCCACGCCCAACGTGGCAATTTGCCATAAGACCATCGTGATCAACGATCCCAGAGCGATGAGGGGTGTGCGAACGCCCGGATTTTCTTTACGCCAGGCGATATAGGTCAGGTAAAACCCCCAGCCACACACCCAAGAACCTACGACGACGAGAACCAGACCAATGTAGAAGAAGGGGTTGGCCCGCATGGGTGGGTAAAAGGTGAACAGCACCGTTGCCAGGTTCAGCAAAATGGGGATGGCCGCCATTATCAGCCCCACGATCATGACGATAAGCCCGATGATGTTTATTTTGGGATGGGTCAGTTCTTTATCGAGGCTGTGGGTAATCGCGTAGGTAAAGAAACCAACGATGAAAAAGGTTGTCCAGACCAGGGCATTGAGCACAGCGTGCAAGGTTAACCCTTGATAGTAACTGGCGATGCCGATCTTGTTTAAGGTGGTGTACAGATTGATCCCGACATATTCTAGTTTCTGCAACGGCCCAAAGAATCCGCCAATAAACAACGCGGTCATGGCCACGCCTAGATGCCAGGCAGTTAATTTATGCTCTCGCGCAAACATGTTTGTTTTCCCTCCTGCCTTAAGGTTCTACGATGATTTTGCCGGCCATCGACTGATGCCCGACGCCGCAATACTCGTGACAGATAAAATCGTATTCGCGAGGTTCGTCGAAAGTGATGGTGAGCTTGGAAACTTCCCCGGGAACGATTTGCATATTGACGTTGGTCTCGTTGATGCGAAAACCATGCTGTACGTCTTTGCTGGTCACGTAAAAGGTCACAGTTGAACCGGCCGGAACCCGGATTTCTCGGGGGGTAAACGACCAGATTTGCGCCAGGACATAGGCCTCATATTTTTTGCCCGGAACCAACTCGCGTAAACCGGGTTCGCCAAATGGATTATCTGGCGCAGGCGTGGCAATGGTTCGGGGGTCCACTCTTTGCTCGGGTACCGGCACCTGGAAGCCATATACAAAGCTGCTGATGCCTAAAGCAATGAAAAAGACCGAAATGAGGGTCACACTAATGATGATGTAGATCTTCTCGCTGCGGTCTACGTGGATCATGGCGTTATGGTCACTCCTCGAGACAACATCGTCAGGTACGCGCTACCCCATAGAGCGATGATGAGGATGATGAAGATTATCATGATCGCTACGGTGCCCTGCGGAACTTTGTACTTCTTCTTTTCCATCCGAAACCTCCTTGAATAAAATGAACTTAGGGCTGTTACGGGAGAAGGTGGCGCAGATCTTCGGCCATGTCTTCTCCGGTGGTGCCAAAGGGAAATACGAGACGTAAACGGCCGTCTTCGTCCAACACGCTTACCGTCGCCGTATGATCAATCAGGTAGCCAGTCGCCGGCGTGCCCTCATGCTTCTGATAAAAAATGCCCAACTGGGTCGTCACCCCCAGCAATTCATCATCGGTCCCCGTCATCCCGATAAAAGAAGGATCAAACTGAGTGACATACTCACCCAACTTGTCCGGCGTATCACGCTCCGGATCAACAGAGACCATGATCACCTGCACATCCTTCCCGTCTCGCCCCAGTTTTTCCATCATATGCTTCAGTTCTACCATCGTCGCCGGGCATACGTCTGGGCAAAACGTATAGCCAAAATAGAGAACTACCAGCTTGCCGCGGAAATCGAGCAGACTCATGCGCTCGCCGTTCGTGGCTGTCAATGTAAAGTTAGACAGCGGCGGAGGTGACTGGATGACCAGCCCGTGAAACTGCGGCGGCCCAAACAACGGCCGTCCCTGGCTCATACGCACCAGCACCCATCCCAGCAGCAGCCCCAACAACAAACCCACCGCCAGCAGGGCATACAACCTGCCCGACACTGTTTTCTTCGGAGCGACCTGCGGCTCCCTCACCTCACCCTCTGATTCCGGTGAATCACTCACCTCATTCATAATTTTCCCCAATCCAACCGCCTAAATCGCCGCCTGAAAGCCCCGCTTTAACGCGGATAGCACAAAAACAGATGCGCAGCGTCGTAGGCGTAGTTAGCAACCCCCTGTCGATTGTGAACTTCCTCAGCCACCAGCCGTATGTCGCGTAAAATCCGGTCCGGATCCGGCACGGCCGTGCGATACTCCGCCCGCAAAACTCCCGCCCCGTCCACAAGCATAAAAGCCGGGTCAAAACGAAAGTCGCCTGGCTCCCGCTCTTCGTAATACACGCTAAATCCCCCGCCAATCAGCCACTTCAGCCGCTCCGGCGCGCCCGTGAGAAACGTCCACACTGCCGGATCGGCGCCCAACTTTGCCGCCGCAGCTTGCAGCGCTTCCGGCGTGTCACGCGCCGGATCAAACGAGATCGTCACCAGCCGGACGGGGATGCCGCCGGTATCCAACTCATCCAGACGCGCCTGCACTTCCTGCAGCGTCCCGCTCGTCTCCGGGCATGGCGCTGTACAGTTCAAATAAGTGAAGTTATACAGCACAATGCTGCCGCGAAAATCTTCATTCGTCACCGCGGCGCCGTTAGCGTCTGTCAGAAAATAGCCCGGTCCCAGCGTAATGCGCGGCAGCACCTGGATCGGCCGTATGGTCACAAACGCAAACAGACCCAACGTCAAAAATCCCAGTACCGAAAACATAATCACCGGGAACGACGGTCGAAACCCCCAGCGTCTACCAGAATTTTTTGGCTCAGCCGCCAGACCGTCTGGATGGTTCATGAACCGGCAGCCTCCTGCACGGCCGTTACCCGCTTCAGACCCTCGGGAAACAAATACTGAATCGTACCCGGCCGCTGCGGCCGTTGTTTCAAGACCTTGGCTTCCTCCACCAACTCCGCCAGCGTCGCCGTTTGCAGCTCCGCCACGATCATTCCTTGCAAACGCCCCCACAATCCGTGCGCCGGGCACACCAGGTCGCGCGGGCACTCCTGCGGACGCAGCAAACACACGTTGACACAAATCGGGCCTTCGATTGCTTCAATAATTTGCAGCGCCGTGATGTCCCCCGCCGGCTGCGCCAGTGCCAGCCCGCCCGTCGGCCCCGAATAGGTGCGCACCAGCGATGCTTTGGCCAGATCCGCCACGATTTTATGCAAAAAAGCCTTGGGAACGGCCGTCTTCCGGGAGATCTCACGCGCCGAAACACTGGCATCTTCTCCCCGCTGCCCCAGTTCAATCATAATTCGCATGGCGTAATCTGCGCGTCGACTTACTTGAAACATAGTCTTGGAATCATCGTTAAGATAATGTGGACCTAATTGGTCCATATTATAAATCCAAATGAAGTTGTGACAAGATTCACGCCAAAATAGTGACATATGTCACAAAATTGATATGACACCTCTAACTGATTTAGATTTATCCGCGCCCACCTCTGCTCTCAACCGCCAGTAGGCCCGGCCGCCAACGCCGCAAAAACGACCCGGCCCCACTTTTACCCGGTTGTGACGTAATTCACAGCGGTCAGAGCCCGCTTTTTATATGATATGGAGAGTAAAAGAAACGGGCGGCCCGCCACTGCACGGCTCTGGACACGGCCGTTTTCCCATCTTACCGTAACAGGAAGGGTTTCATGGTACTGGCAATGTTTTTAGCACACTTAGTCGGCGACTATATCTTGCAGTGGGACTCTCTGGCGGCCTGGAAAAGCCGCCAGTTAAGCGGTGTTTTGGCCCACGTCAGCGTCGTTTTTCTGGTCACCTGGCTCTTTTCCCTGCCCTTCGACCCTACCTGGTGGCGCGGCGTCGTTTTTATCGGTCTCACCCACCTCTTTATCGACGCCGTCCAGCTCTATGTCAAACCGCCCATCCCCGCCCTGCTCCGTTTCACGCTGGACCAGGCTGCCCACGTCACCATCATCCTGCTCGCTCTGGCGGCCGGCAGGTTTCTGGAAATTAATCACCTGGCGGCCAGCTTTAGTGGCCTGGCCCACAGCCAGCGCCTGATGATGATTCTCTTAAGCTACGCTTTTATCACCATGCCGGCCTGGGTCATCGTGAAGTTCACCGCCTACGGGCTGGTTCACGGCCGTTCCCCCGAATTCCCCGGCCGCACCAACAAATACCTGGAAATCCTGGAACGCATCCTCATGACCACCTTCGTTGCCTTCGGCCAGTTCCTGCTCATCCCCCTGGTCGTCGTCCCGCGGCTGGTCAGCGAATGGCCGGACGTGGCCGCCAGCAAACAAACCACGCTTTACCTCGTCGAAATGTTAGCCAGCATCACCCTGGCCGTCGGCGTCGGCCTGCTGTTGCGCCAGTTATAAGCGCCGCCACAGCCTGCCTTTACCAGATACCGGACCAGACGATGACCCCCACGACCTCCCCCACCGCCCAACTCGAATTTTTGCGCCAGACGCCGCTGTTCCAGCACCTCACCGCAGCCCAACTGGCCGAAATAAGCCGCGACATCGTTGAACGCCGCTTCCAGCCCGGCGAAATCATCTTCCGCGAGGGCGATCCGGGGCGTGTGTTCTACCTGGTAAAGTCCGGGCAGGTGCGCATCTTCGTCAGCGGGCGGGATGGCAGCGAAACGTCTGTCATTTTAATCGGCCGGTCCGGCCAGATTTTTGGCGAACTGGCGGTCATCGATGGGCTGCCTCGTTCGGCCACGGCCGTTGCCCAGGACGCCACCATTCTGTGCACCCTCAGCCGCGAAGCCTTCAGTTATCACACCCGCCGCATCCCCCAATTCAGCCTCAACTTCCTGCAAGAACTCAGCACCCGCCTCCGCTACAGCACCCGCCAGATGGACAGCTTCGCCTCTCTGGACGTCCCGCAGCGGTTGGCCCGCAAACTGCTGGAACTGGCGCAAAGTTACGGCCGTCTCGACACCGACGGCGTCTGCATCCCCCTCACCCTCACCCAGACCGATCTGGCCAGCCTCATCGGCGCCACGCGGGAAAGCATCAACAAAAGCCTGCGCGACTTTCGCCGCCGGCAGTGGATTCGCCTGGACCAGGGCTGCATCACCCTCCTGGATCCCGACGCGCTGCGCACCCAGGTTTCCGCCTGAGCGCCACACCACCTCGTAAACGGAGCTTTTTTCCTCTTTTAGCCGGTTTTAACCGCCGTTGCCTGCCCGCCGGGGCGTTTACGTTCCGGCCAGTTTAGGCAAAACCTTAGGCGCGGCGAGGAGGCGCTTGGCTTTACCAACTCTCCAATTTCGGTGGATATTTCTCATCAAATCCCGTAAACTATAGAGGAATTTACCCCGTCGTGTTCAAAGAAGAGATGCTTAACAATGAAAACTGCTAAAACAACGGAAGGAAAAGAAATTGTGGCCGCTCCCGATGCGCCGGAAGAGGCTTTGTGTCCTTACTGTGGGGGGATCGTCGTTTTGCGCCGCCGCCGCACCATGAACAAAGGTGAAGTTGCCTACTACTACCGCCACCGCAGCAACCACAATACCCAATGCAGCGCCCGGCGGCGCCCCATTGGTTAAACGTGTGTCCGGCCATCCACCCGCCACCTTTCCTCGCCCCCGGACCAGACAAGAAAAATCAAGCTAAGAACAACGCACCCGCGCATGAGACCACGAGCCGGCCTGCCCGGCCCTTTGTTTTCGCAGCAGCAGGCGCCCACTCTCGGCCCTGACTGCGTTTGTTCGTCAATCTAATTCCAGGAGAATGCTTATGTGTGGACGATTTGCCCTTCTTACATCCGGTGACAGCCTGCTGTCTTCCTTTGAAGTTGATACCACGCCTCTGGACCTTTCGCAGCTGGGTCCGCGTTACAATATTGCCCCCACCCAGCCCGTTCTGGCCGTGCGCACCACGGCCGTTTCCGACCAGCGCGAACTCACTCTCTTCCGTTGGGGTCTCATCCCCTCCTGGGCCAAAGACATGAAGATGGGCGCGCGCATGATCAACGCCCGCTCCGAAACCGTCGCCGAAAAACCCGCCTTCCGCTCCGCCTTCAAGCGCCGCCGCTGCCTTATTCCCGCCGACGGCTTCTATGAATGGCAAAAACAAAACGGCGGCAAACAACCCCTCTACATCCGCCTGCGCGACGAACGGCCGTTTGCCCTCGCCGGCCTCTGGGAAATCTGGCAGTCACCCGGCGGCGACGAACTCGAAACCTGCACCATCCTCACCACCACCCCCAACGAACTCATGGAACCCATCCACAACCGCATGCCCGTCCTGCTCCATCCCGACGACTACGACGAATGGCTCCACCCCGGCGCCAGCCCGCAAACCGCCCTCCACCTGCTGCGCCCCTACCCCGCCGAAGAAATGGAAGCCTATCCCGTCAGCCCGCACGTCAACAGCCCTACCAACGACGACCCCGCCTGCATCGCCCCCATAGCAGCCTGAAACCTAAAGCGCGAGGCATAATGCACCCTTCACCCATCACCTAAACACCCAAACACCTAAACACCTATTCACCTGATCACCCAAACACCCATGTTAAACACCGTCATCCAACTCTATCCCCTGCCCGCGGCCGAACGGCCGTTAACCAACCTCTACCTCCACCACAACCTGCGCCGCCTCAACCAATCATCCGGCCTGCCCTTCGTCTACGCCAACTTCGTCGTCAGCCTCGACGGCCGTATCGCCATCCCCCACCCCGCCGGCCACAGCCTCACCGTACCCAAAGCCATCGCCAACGACCGCGACTGGCGCCTCTTCCAGGAACTCACCGCCCAGGCCGACATCATCATCAGCAGCGGCCGTTACCTGCGCGACTACGCCGACGGCCGTGCCCAGGAAATCCTGCAAACCGACGACCCCCGCTTCGCCGACCTCCGCACCTGGCGCGAAGAACAGGGCCTCGCCCCCCTGCCCGACCTCGCCATCATCAGCGGCAGCCTCAACTTCCCCATCCCCGACATCCTCACCGCCGCCGGACGCCGCGTCGTCATCTTCACCACCGCCAACCCCGACCCCCAGCGCGTGCGCGAACTGGAAACCCACGCCGGCCAGGTCATCGTGGCCGGCGACGACATCACCGTCGATGGCGCCCAAATGGTCCAAAGCCTCCACGACCTCGGCTACCGCACCATCTACTCCGCCGCCGGACCCCGCGTCCTCCACCTCCTCCTGCAGTCCGGCGTCCTCAACCGCCTCTACCTCACCTACGCCAACCGCCTGCTCGGCGGCTTCCCCTTCGCCGCCATCGTCGAAGGCCAGACCTTCCCCACGGCCGTCGGCATGACCCTCCACTCCCTCTACCATGACCCCCAGGCCCTCGACGGCCTCGGCCAACTCTTCGCCGCCTACAACCACGCCTAAGACCCCCAGGGTTTTAAAAAACCCTGGGGGTCTAAGTCTCAACACCCAAAACAAAATCATGAGCAAACCAGCCCCCCTCCAACCCCACACCATCTACCACATCTACAACCGCGGCAACAACGGCGAAACCATCTTCCGCACCCCAGAAAACTACCGCTACTTCCTCACCCTCTACACCAAACACTTCCATCCCTATGCCCAAACCTACGCCTACTGCCTCCTCCCCAACCACTTCCACTTCCTCGTCTACATCCTCCCAACCCCCAGCACCCCCACAACCCCAAGGGTTTTAAAAACCCTTGGGGTTTCCCCCACCCCCCCTCCCACCCCCAGCCAGGCCTTCAGCAACCTCTGCAACGCCTACGCCAAAGCCTTCAACAAAGCCAACGGCCGTTCCGGCTCCCTCCTCCAACACCCCTTCGGCCGCATCCCCGTCACCACCGACGCCTACTTCTACAACCTCATCACCTACATCCACCGCAACCCCCAAAAACACGGCCTCACCGACGACTTCCGCGCCTGGCCCTACACCTCCTACGACGCCATCCTCCACGACAAACCCACCCGCGTCCACAAAACGGCCGTACTCGAATGGTACGGCGGCCCTGGCCCCTTCCAACAAGCCCACCAAACCGACCCCAACGAAACCCGCCTAAAAAAATACATCCAAAACCAGGAATAACCCCCGACCCCGACCCCCAGGGTTTTAAAAACCCTGGGGGTCTCCCACCAGCGTACTATGGCCCCCCGCCCCAAAATTCATAATAATTTCCCTTGTGTTGCAAACAAACAGTTTTTAACCAGATAGCCATACATGGAACCAGCAGTACCCCATAACCACAACGGCCGTTACGCCATCATAAAGTATTCCTTCACTGCCTTGGCGGGCACATCACCTCTAACCTCCCGGAAGCCCTGACTTCCGGGAGGACCCGCCCGCCCGACACCATGCTGCCCTGCACCAGCCCCACCCCCGCCCCCCAGAAACCGCCGCTTCAACCCGAAGCAGCCGCATTTGAACATGAAGCAGCCGCATTTGAACGCGAAGCAGCGCCATTTCAACGCGAAGCAGTCGCATTTGAACGTGAAGCAGCCGCATTTCAACGTGAAGCAGCCGCATTTGAACGTGAAGCAGCGCCATTTGAATGTGAAGCAGCCGCATTTCAACGCGAAGCAGTCGCATTTGAATGTGAAGCAGCCGCGTTTGAATGCGAAGCAGCCGCATTTGAATGTGAAGCAGCCGCGTTTGAACGTGAAGCAGCGCCATTACAACGCCTGCTCCCTACACTCTGTTTATCCGGCCCGGTCTCTCCCTTTCCTGTTTCCCCAGGAAAAATCCACAGGGCAGCCCGGACCCTAATGAAAAGTGCCGTCCTGTGGCCCAGTCTGCAAAGCCACCCCCAGGCGGCTCCATAACCCATGTTTAGGAGGATTTTTTAGATGACCTATCGTCCCAAAGTAAAAATAGAAGACCGTCTCATGGCTGCCCAGGTCGCCATCGACGGCGTCCTCACCAATTCCCGGCTCCAGGACGCCCTCACCCCTTACGGTTACGACGCCGACGCCCTTAACCAGGCCCGCGCCCTCTACCGTGAGGCCGAAGACCTGACCAAAGCTCAGTCCCGCGAATACGGCGACAAAGCCGCCGCCGTGGAACAGGCCAAACAAGCCCGCGCCGCCGCCAACCTGGTCTACAAACACACCCTCAAGCTGGCCCGCGTCGCCTTCAAAGAA
>JACKBU010000004.1 GCA_020634395.1 Ardenticatenaceae bacterium
ATAATCCCGAAACAGCTTGGCCGCTTCCTGGTCCGATTGGGTATTGAGGCAGGCCGGATGTGTGGCCACAAACGTGCCTTCTAGCGGATAAATCGGCACCAGCTCGCCACGGCCGTTACTTACCACGTCGCTTTCATACATCACCGCCGCGCCCAGATAACTGGCGCCGCGCTCCTGCATCGTTTGCGCCAGTGTGTACGGGTCGCTGGCAAACGAGGCCACGGCGCTCTCAAACGCGCCTACAGAAGCCTGCACAATCGGCAGGTTGATTTCATCCACCGACACAGCCTGCGTCTGCTGCTGCGCCGACTGCACCAGGGCCAGCAGCGTGCTGGCCCCCGCACCGGACAGGCCGGGATGCGTATGGCTCAGGCGCAAACTCTCGCCGAAGTCGCCGCCGGTGTAGTAGTTCCAGGCCGATGGGTCTTGGGCCAGGCTGCCGAAGTCCAGCCAGCCCAGGGCATACCCCGGCCAGCCCAACGATTCGGCCACAGTGCGCCAGGTGCCGATAACCAGCGGGCTTTGGGCCACGCTCACACAACTGTTCTGGTAGTTGTTGTAACCCTGGTCGGCCATGACGTTGGTCCAGACCGGGCTGTCGGGAATCCACATGGCGGGCGGCGCGACTGCCCCGTTGGCCACGTCTGTGATGAATTGGCCGGACTCCTGTCCCTCGACGAGTACAAAGACAGGTTGTTCGGCGGCGGTTTGGGTCTGGGTGGCGTTGAAGTCGTTGGCGGCCTGTTCCAGCCAGGGGAGCAGGCTGTTGTTGGCGACTACAGTGACGACGGCCGCATCGTTGGGAATGTCTACCGTGTCGTTGGTTGTGTTTGAGGAGCCGATGCTGCCGAGCTGGCAGGCAACGGCCGTTAAGCCCAACAGCCCCACCAGCAGCCACAACCCGCGATAACGTTGCACACGTTTCATAGTTTTCTCCAGTTGATAGTTGTTAGTTGGGCGTTGTTAGCAGCGGTCTTCACTATCCACTAACAACTACCCACTATCAACTATTCCTACCGCCCTACCGTGATCAGCGTCAGTTCCACGTAGCGGTCTTCGGCTTGCAGGTTGGGGTCGTCGGTGTTGCGATGGTCTTCGGGCGGCAGCACGGCTTCGACGATGAAGCGGGCCGGATCGATACCCTGGCTGACCAGATAGTCCACCACGGACTGGGCGCGCCCTTCGGCCACTTCCAAAATGTCGGCTTCCGTATAGGGTGGATTATTAGCCGGCCAGGCCGACGACCCTTCCACTTTCAGGAACAAGCCTACGCTTTGCGACAGGGTGGGCACGACGCAGTTGTCCAAAATGCGCCGCGATTCCAGCGTGAGTTCGGTGGATTCAGGCAGGAAGGTGAAGGTGCGGCAGGGCAGCACCACCAGCGTGGCCGAGGCGGACGTGGAGACGCCGCTGAGGTCTAGCTGCTGGGAGATGGAAAAGGTGTCGTTGACGGGACGGCCGTTGGCCTGCAAAGCAGGTTGTTCGGCGGCGCGCAGCACAAAGCCGGGGTTGATCAGGTTCTCCACGTTGTCCGACGGCACGTTGACGTTGGAGGCGGCCCAGACGCGGCGGGCAATGTTCAGCCGGTCGATGATGGGGCGTGTGTCGCGCATTACAAAGGCGTTATCGCCCAGATCGGCCTGGGCCACACTTTCCAGCCAGGCAGCAAAGTCGTCGCTGGCCGATTCGGGGTAGACAAAGCTCCAATCGTTGTGGCCCCAATCAGCGATCTGGCTGGCGGCCGTATCGAAATCTTCTACCTGCGCTTTCAGGGTGGCAAACCAGGCGTTGTGGAAGCTTTGCACCAGGTCGGGGTGGCTCTGGATAGAGTCCCGCGAGGTGACAATCGTGTCGATGACGATGCGCAGCTGGGCGGAACTGAGCAGCGGCACGCCGCCGCTGTTTTCGGCGTCGTAGATGTCGGGTTCCCAGCCGGAAACGGCGTCGGCCTGGCCGCTGTTGAAGATGGCAATGGCGTCGGCCACAGTGTCTTGAGGGACGAGGGTGACGTCGGAGCGCGGGCTGAGTTGGGCGATGGACAGCACGTAGTAAACGAAATATTCGCCCACGCTGCCGCGGGAGAAGGCGATGCGTTTGCCCTGTAATTCGTTGATCGTTTCCACGTTGCGGCCCCAGAGCTGGTCGGCGCCGGCGCTTTCATCGACGATGGCGGTGATGACACCGGGACTGGTGAGGGCGACGGAGTCCAGGGTGGTGAGGAGGCAGTCCCACGCGCCGCTGTTTAGCAGGGCGGTGCGCTGCTCTTCAGAAATTTCGTATTTAGGATCGCCGTCGAGGGCGAAGGGGACGATGCCCAGGTGGAAACCGTTGGCCACGTCGATGCCCGCCATTTGCATTTGCTGCAGGGTAAAGTAGCTGCCGAAGGCGTCTGCGCCGCAGACGTAGGTGGGCAGGCCGTCGTTGGCGTCGTAGTCCGGTCCCCAGATTGGTTCGGGGGAGGTGACGTTGCTGGCGGGGCGGGTGGGGGTAGCGACGGTTTGGCTGCCGGGGGAGGCGGCGGCCACGGCCGTTGGCGTGACATCCCCGCCTCTGTTCGAAAACATGGTAACAGCGCCGGCCACGCAAGCTACCACCACGGCCAGGCCGACGATAGCGATAAAAATGACGCGGGTTCGATCCATTTGCATTGTTCTTCTCCTGTAAAAATTTAACGCAGAGGCGCTGAGGCGCTGAGGCGCAGAGGGGTATGAAGGTGTTGGCTGTGCGCCGGAGCTGCCTGTGCTTTTTAACTAACCTTTTCCAAATATGGGTAGATTTGTGAAAAAGTGCCCGATTTACCCACATTTGCGGGTCCACGTCTACGGGATATTACGTGGAAACGGCCGTGAAGTTGCGTCCTTATGACGGCGGCGTTATACAAGATGGTAGCCCAGGTTGTGCAGGACGTCGGCGGCGGATTGGCCGGGGATGAGGTCGAATTGCAGACGGCCGTCATCGTCCTTGTACACGATCAGCTCCACTGCTTCCGGCAAGACACAGTGCTTGCTGCCCCGCACTCCGCCCAGCATCTCCTGGTACGCGCCAATGCTAAAAAAGCCGATGTACAGATTGTCTGTTTCCACCGGCAGGTAGAGGGGGGTAGTACTCTTTTTGGGCGGATACACATCGTCGCTGTCGCAGGTGATGCCGCCAAGCTGCACACGCTGGAAAGGCTGGTCCAGGTGGTTCAGCGGCAGCACGATAAAATGTTCACCCAGCGCCCAACTATCGGGGAAAGAACTCATAATCGAGCCGTCGATGATGTACCAGGGTGTGTCCGAAGCGTTGTCTTTGGCGGCGAGGATTTTGAAGAGGTGCGCGCCATGCTCGGAGGTGGTGTAACGGCCGAATTCGCCCATCACGTCGGGTTCCGGCACGTTGTAGCGGGCGCACGTTTCTTTTAAAGCGGTCAGCAGTTGGCGGGCGAAGGCGGCATAATCAAAATCGAAATTCAGAGTCATGGCCACGGGCATGCCGCCGCCAAAATCGAAGATGTGCAGGCTGGGATGGCGCTGGCACAGTTGGGCGTAAAGCTCTATGCCCGGCTGCAGGTATTCCACGAAGGCATTTTTGTCCGTAATCTGGCTGCCGACCATGTTGTGGAACAGGGTAAGGGTCAGGTTGGGGGCGGCGGCAATGTAGTCGGCGGCTTTCCATAGGCTGTGGCTGTCCAGGCCAAAGCGAGAGTTGGCGGCGTCCATGTCGCTGATGCTGGCGTGGTGGCCGTAGCTTTTCTCGCGCAGGCCCACGTTGAAGTGATGGCGGCTGTTCAGAAACGGGGCGATTTCGTCTAAATCTTCGATCACTGGCACGACTTTTTCGTGAAGGTCGCGCAGGCGCAGAATGTTGTCGGCGTAGGCGCTGCCGTTGGTTTTGAAGCCGTTGCAGATGATGTAACGGTCGGGGGTCAGCAGGCCGCGCCGGATCACGTGGCGGGCGATGTCCACGTCGACGGTGGAGGACATTTCGTGGTGAGCGCCGGCGCTGAGGGTGGTGCGGATGACTTCTTCGGCGGCGTTGGCTTTGGAGGCGTAGGTGTAGATGAAACGGCCGTTATACCCCACCTCCTCAATCGCCCCGGCAAATACCGCGTTCATGTACTCAATCTGGCGGCGGATGATGGGCAGGTAGACGATTTCCAGCGGGCTGGGCAGGGTGCGCCCCAGGCCAGGGCCGCTGCCACCACCGAGGAAGAGTTGCGCCAGATCGAGGTCTTCCATGTGGAGACGGCCGTTTTTCACGTTCAGGTAGCGGTTAAATTGGGTTCCATCGGGGACAGGGTCGGTGCTCTCCCAACCCACCACGGGATCATCGACAGGCTGTGTCATACAAGTTTCTCCCTGTTGCTAAATGTTGTCTCATTATACCGGAGTTTTCTCCCTACGGCGGAAGCGACCTGCTGAATAATTGTGGTGGGTCCGGCCAAAGGTTATCTTCCATTGTCAGCACTGGCTGAGCATAGTATAGTTGAGCAAGATCGTCATAAAGACAAACAGGAGGAAAGTCAGATGACCCAACACGACCCTCACGATCAGGAACAGCCTGAAACAAAAAAAATCTCCCGGCGCAATGCTCTAAAAATTCTCGCAGCCGCTGCCGGAGCAACCACCCTGGCCAACCTGCCCGGTCAGTGGATGAAACCTGTTTTACGCGCCGGCGTGCTGCCGGCCCACGCCCAAACTTCCGGGCTGCCCACGGCAACGGGTGTGCCGATCAATACCCCCACGACTGTCCCCACGTCCACACCTACCAGCACCCCGACGACGACTCCCACGGCCACCGCTACCAGCACGCCCACCGCTACTGCCACTCCTCAGATCATCCAGGGAACGCTTGGGGTGGTGTTGGACTGGAACTTTGAAGTGGGGGAGATAGACCTGGATCTGGAGGTGTTTGATCCCGGCGACAGCACCTGGGCAACGCCAGCCAATCCCACGACATTGACCCTGGTACACAGCGGCGACGCCGGATTGGGCGGTACGGGTCTGGAAACTGTGAATTCGACGTCTGGTGTGGTTGCCAACACATACCAGGTCTGGCTGCGGGTCATTTCTACCAATGACTCACAAGGGTTTCTGTTGTTTGCTACCATTGACATCACGGCCAATGCCAACAACGACAACCGCGGCATCGAATTTAACACGCCTCCGGCCAGCAATACTACCATTCACGTTGCCGACGTGACCTACCCGGCCGGGACAATTACCTGGTTTGTTCCCTGAGATGGGTCTGCTCCGCACGATAGGGCCAAAAGGTAGAGCTTGATGGTGAATTTGCAGCAACGGCCGTTGCCGGCTCCCGGCTACCATATCGAATCGCTGGATGGTGAACTCCTCCTGTTTAACCCGGCCAGCGACCAGATTTTGCAGACCAACCAGAGCGGGGCGCTGGTCTGGCAGTTATGCGACGGCCGTCGCACCATCGCCGACATCACCGCTCTGCTGGCCGCCGCCTACCCCGACGCTGCTGCCGCCATCACAGACGACGTGCCGGCCATCCTGGCCGGTTTTGCCCGCCACGGAGCTATCCACTGGCAATGAACCAGCCGCCGCTGATCATCCACTTCGGCGACCAGGCGGCTTCTCTGCAATGTGACGACCCCGAACTGGCCGCCTACCTGTCTGAAATGTTTCAGCACAGCCTGGACGGCCGTTTATCTCCCCGCACCGCTTACCAGATCAGCGGGCCGGTTGACGGCCGTTTTACCCTCTCCCGCGACAAGCAAATTTTACAGACCACCCCTACAGCGCCGGCCTTGCTGCCCTGGCTGATGCAGGATTTGGTGTCGGCCCTGATTGAAGCGCAGACTGAGCACCTCATCTTCCATGCGGGCGGCGTGTTGGTAGACAATGTCGGCATTTTTCTTGGCGGGCAGACCGGCAGTGGCAAGTCCACGCTCACGGCCTGCCTGCTGGCGAACGGCGCAGACTATCTCAGCGATGAGGTGCTGGCTCTATCGCCTGCCACCCCGCCAACGATGGTGGGCCTGGTTCGTCCGCTGGTACTGAAAGAGGCTCTGCCGCCGGCCTGGGCGCCCTGGCTGCCAGACCCCACATCCTCCCCGCTGGCGGCCATGACAGATGGCACCCACTGGATTTTGCCGGCGTGGATGGGCGCAGCGGTGGCCGCCGGCCCTGTGCCGCTGGGACTGCTGCTGTTTCCTACTTATCGCGCTGCCGCGCCGCTGGCGATACGGCCGTTATCTACCGCCGAGGCTGCTTTCCAACTGCTGCAAAATCTGGTGAATGCCCGCAATCTGCCGGACAAAGGCGTCTCGGCGGCGGCGGAGATTGCTCGCCGCGTGCCCGCCTACCAGATCACCTACGATGAAGCGACGGCCGTCGCTGCCTGGATCCACGACAATCTGCACCTCCCATGACTTCCGTCGATGGCTTGCTGCTGGCCTGTACCCATCTCCCACACAAAAACGATGAGCCTCTGACGCAAGCATTGGCGGCGTTTTCCGCCTGGGATGAGCTGCTGCCGGCGGCGGAAGCTCAGGGATTGGGACCGCTGTTGTATGCCCACGTTCGGAATACGGCCGTTACCGTGCCCGACGAGATCCGGTTGGGCTTGCAGGGCATGTTCGTGCGTGCCCGCCATTGGCACAACGTGGCCGAGACGGTGGTGGCGCAGGCGCTGGCCGCCGCGCAGCAGGCAGACATTCCCCTGGTGGTGTTGAAGGGTTTGGCGCTGGCCAGCGTGGTTTACCCGGAGGCGGCCCTACGGCCCATGCGCGATGTTGACCTGCTGGTGAATCCGGCCGATGAGCCGCGCCTGCGCCAAATCCTGGCGGACTGCGGCTTTGCTCCGCTGGTCAGCGGGCCAATTCCGCCCGACCACCGGCATGGGGTAGGATTGGCGCGGACGGTGGAGGGAACGGTTATTCACCTGGAGCTGCATCATAACTTATTCAGTGGTTTTATGGCCGGTGATTCGTTGACGTTGGCGGATGTGGCGGCCTGGTTACGGCCGTTTCGCCTGGGCAGGCAAGAAGCTTTAACGCTGGACCACGAGGTGATGCTGTGGCATCTGTACCGGCATATGATTGTCGAACCGTGGCGGTTAATTCGGGTGGTGGATCTGGTGGCTTATGCCGAAAAGTTCTCCGGCAGGATGGATTGGGCGCGCCTGCGGCGGCGGCATCCGCTGGTGCTGCAGGCGCTGGCCCTGCTGCATGGCATGACGCCCTTGTCGGCGCAGCTGCAAGCCCGGGCGGGCATCAACCCCGCCTTCACACTGGCGCTGAAGGAAATCCCGCAGGATTGGCCGCCGCTGGGTGACGCCCACTGGGCGGAAATGAAGCGCTGGCAGCAGGCGCGGGGTCTGTTTTTTCCGCAGCCCGCGTCGTTGTGTCTGTATTATGGGATAAGCAGCGCCGGAGAGCTGGCACGGATGCGCTGGCTGCGCCATCCGCTGCAAGTACTGTTGTGGATTGGGCGCCGGGTAGTGTGGCGACAAAGCCGGTCTTGAGAGAAGAAAACGGCCGTTTCCTCCTTCCTCAATCCCATAACGCCGCTAAAAATTCCCCACCTGCTTTTTCATCTGGCGCAAATGCCAGGCTGCGGACGTGGACATCGCCGACATGGACATCTAACGGCCGTGCCAGAGCCTGCGGATAAACCAGTACCGCTTCACGGCAGCCTTTGGCCTGGGCATAGGTCACGACCTGGCTGACGTCGCTGGTGGCGGCGGATTCCGGCGTTTTGTATTTGGTGTCCAGCACGGTGTGGGGACGGCCGTACTCATCGTACAGAACCAGGTCCAGGGTAAACTGCAGCTCATCGTGGGCGCCAACGGTCACCGTTTCCTGGGCGCGCAGACGCCAGGGCACGAGTAGATGGTCGTCCAGCCAGGCTGCCACAAAACGCTCGTACAGCCGGGCCATGTTGATGAGAAACGGCCGCATGGCATGATCGCCGGTCTGGCGGGCCGGTCCCTGGTGTTCCAGAAAAAAGCGGCAGAGGGCGTGCAGCAAAGCGTAATCCTGGTTCAGGCGGGAGTAGACACGCCCCACGCAGTCGGCCGGGGTGAAGGGGTAGGGCGTGGCGGCTGACTGCCAGACGCGGGCGGCGTGGCGCACGGCCGTTTGCGCTGCCCCTGCGCACAAGCCGCTGCGCGCGATTTGGGAGAGGGTGAAGGCCACAATCTGGTTGTCGGCCAAATCGGTGGTGGATTCTTGGAAGCGGCAGGTGGGCTGTATCTGTGGCGGCCAGGGATAGTGGGCAATCTGGCTGCGGATAACGGATAACGGCCGTGTTTCCGTCAGGTATGCCCGGTACACTCCTTGTTGGGCGCGGCGCAGCGCCTTCCGGGCCAGCAGGTAGGCGAGATGCTGGTAAAAGTCTTGCAGCGTGGCGATGGCCACCTGGCCGTCTAGCAGATGCGTATCTTGCAGACCATAGGCGACTTCCCACAGGCGGAAGAGGTTGGTGAGCGGCGTTTTGGGGTGGATGTGCAGCATGCCATGCTGCCCCAGGGGGATGAGGCCCACCCAACCGAGAGCGGTTAACTGCCACTGGTTGTCGGTTTTAGGGCTGGGAAAGGTGACTTCAAGCTGACGGCCGTGCTGGTCATAGTCGTGCCAGAGCTGGTGGAAAACGGCCGTAGGCAGCGCATCGGCTGGCAGACGCCGGGGTTCGTATTCAGTCAGGGTCAGGACGGCGGGCAGGGGCATCAGGCGGAAGCAGGGGGCGGCGCTTCAAGCGGCAAAGTGAACCAAAATGTGCTGCCTTCACCCAACTGGCTGATCACGCCCACTTCGCCGCCGCACCTTTCGACGATGCGGCGCACAATCGACAAGCCTAATCCTTCACCGCGGGTGCGCTGCGGGTTGAGACGGGTGTGGGTTTTGAACAGCCGCAGCTGATCAACTTCGGAAATGCCGTCGCCGTTGTCTTTTACCCAGAAGCAAACCGTGGTTTCGTGCAAGGCGGCACCCAACTGCAGCACCGGCGGCTCGCCGCCGTACTTCAGGGCGTTGCTGATGTAGTTGACCCACACTTCTTCAATCCATGAGGGGTAGCCAACGGCCGTTGGCCAGTATTCCGTTTCTTGGATCTGCGCTTTGGTCTCCTGAATTTCAAATACCAGCCTTTTGCGAGCTTCTGTCACGATCCGCTGCATGTCCAGAGGTATCGTTACCACCTCTTCCCGGTCTACGCTGGCCAGGAGTAAGATTTCACTCAGAACGTTGTTCATTTTGTGGCCGCTTTGCAAAATTCGCTTTAGCGCCAGCCGCCCTTCGGCATCCAGGTTTTCCTGGTTGGTCATTTCTAGCAGGCTGCCATAACCAATGATCTGGCCCAGCAGCCCTTGCACCTGGTGCGCCACAGTGTGGGCAAATTGATCCAGTTCGGCATTACGATTTTGTAGTTCCACGGTTTGGCGCGCCAGTTGATTTTTGGCGCGCATTTGTTCAATCAACAAATGTTGTCGTTCGATGGCGTGGCGGATGGCGCGGATCAGAAGTTCGCCCTCAATGGCGCCTTTAACCAGATAATCTTGCGCGCCCTGCTGCATTGCCGTAACGGTAAGGGACTCATTGTCCTGGCCGCTTAGAATAACAATTGGCACGTTTTGAGCGCTTAACTGCACTTTGCGGAAGGTGTCCAGGCCCTGACCATCTGGCAGCGAAAGGTCCAGCAGAATGATATTGAAGGTGTTCTGGTCCATCAGGTTGATGGCGCTGGCGATCCGGTCGGCGTGGTGGATGATGAACTGGGGCTGCGGTGCGGATCGTACATCCGTGGCCGCATTCAGCAGCAAACGAATCAGATCGGCGTCGGCGCGATTGTCTTCTATTAGCAGAACGGTAATCACAGGTTCAATCATAAGCTCTTTACGGACAGTTTCTGCCTGCCTGGTATACGACGACTGGGGTGCAGTCTGGCTTTATGGCAGCCGGACGACACTGAGCCAAAATTGTTCGATCTGCTTGACGACGTCCATAAATTGGTCCAGATCGGCGGGTTTGGTGATGTAGCAGTTGGCGTGGTGGTTGTAGGTGTGGTGGATGTCTTCTACCGCGCTGGAGGTGGTGAGGATGACGATGGGGATGCTTTTGAAGTCTGGCGAGGTTTTGATTTCCGAGAGGACTTCACGGCCGTCTTTCTTGGGCAGGTTCAGGTCCAATAAAATCATGTCTGGGCGGGGCACGTGGGCGAAACGGCCGTGGCGCTGTAAAAAGTCCAGGGCTTCCGCGCCGTCGCGCACTACGTACAACTGGACCTTGATGCTGGTTTCCTTAAACGCTTCTTGCGTCAGGCGCACGTCGGCCGGGTTGTCCTCCACCAGCAGAATGTCGATAATCTCTTTCTCAGTTGAATTGGGATTGGTCATCAGGTTTTATCCTTTGACTGGAAGGGTAAAGTAAAATGTGGCCCCTGCTCCCGGTTCAGATTCGACCCAGATACGGCCGTTATGCCTTTCGACAATTTTCCTGCAAATCGCCAGGCCTATCCCCGTACCCGGATATTCCTCCAACGTGTGCAACCGCTGGAAAATAGCAAAAATTCGTTCCCCATACTCAACTTCCAGCCCGATGCCGTTATCTTTTACCCAGAACAGCCAGTGCTGGTTCTCGCGTTTGGCGCCAATGTAAATTTCTGGCTGTGTCTCGCTGAATTTGAGTGCGTTGCTCAAGAGATTTTGCCACAACTGCGTCAGCTGCATGCTATCGGCCATCAGCGTAGGTAAAGGATCATGATGGATAATGGCGTTGGTTTCCTGAATAGTGAGGTGCAAATTGCTTAGAACCTGCTGCAAAACCGCTTCGCAGTCCGTTGGCGCCAGGGATTGATTCTGACGGCCCAGGCGGGAATAATCCAGCAGGCCATTGATTAGATTCTTCATGCGCAAAGCTCCATCCACAATGTAATGGATGAAGAGATCCGCATCCTCATCCAATTTGCCGGCATAACGTCGTTCCAGGAGCTGCACATAGCTGATCACAATACGCAGCGGTTCTTGCAAGTCGTGGGAAGCGACGTAGGCAAAC
Organism: Ardenticatenaceae bacterium; assembly: GCA_020634395.1. Lineage (GTDB taxonomy): Bacteria > Chloroflexota > Anaerolineae > Promineifilales > Promineifilaceae > Leptovillus. Next base: position 11,000 of record JACKBU010000004.1, read on the forward strand.
TGGGCTAATTCAGTGTTTTGCTCTTCCAGAGTTTGGGCGTGTTGTTTCACCTGCTCATACAGCCGGGCCTGTTCAATGGCAATTGCCAGGGGTGCGGCCACCTCGCCCACCACCTGGACGTCGTGCTCGTCAAAAGAATCTGGCGTGCTGCGCGAAAAGTTTAGCGTGCCGATGATTTCTTTGTAGGCGACTAAGGGGTAGATCAGGACGGATTTGACGCCGTAGTCGGCCAGCGCGGGCAGAGGCGGCAAGTTGCTGGGCAGGTCGGCTAAATTGCCTACGATGGGACCCTGGCGAACCAACTCCAGGATTTCCTGGCTTTCTGCCAGTGAATAATCGCCGTCTATGGCGTCAGGCTCCGGGCTGCCGGTTACGGAAAAGATGTGGACAATGCCGGATTGGTAATCGAAACTGGAGAAACTGGCCCGATGGTAGGGCACCATTTCTCTTAGGCGCTGGATGGCGGTGCGGGCGATGTTGTCTGGGGATTCGGCGGTCAGGATGGCCTGGTCAATCTCGTGCAGGCTTTGCAGGCGCTCGGCGTAGCGGCGCACGGCCGTTTCCGCCCGTCGCTGCTCCTCAAACAGATAGGCATTCTGAATGGCCGCCGCAATATGCCCGGAAAACGTACTGAACGTCGCCACGTCAAGCTGGTCAAACCGGTGCGAGCGATCATCCTGCACGTCCAGCACGCCCAGCACCCGGTTCCCCGTAATAAGCGGCACCGCCATCTCACAGCGGGTATCCGGCAGCAGCGGATTGGGTAAAAAGTCCGGCTCCCGGCTCACGTCGTCTACGAGGATAATGTAGCCTTCCCGGGCAGCACGCACCACGAGGCTGTGTACGGTATCCAGCGAAATCGCATGCTGGCGCACCCGCAACAGCTCTCCCACTCCACCGGAACCAGCCACCATTCGCAGCACTTTTTGCGACTCATCCAGCAAATAAACGTGGACGTGATACAACCGGAAGCGCTCTTTGAGCAGGGCCACTACTTTTTTCAGTAACTGCTCCCGGTCCAGAATCGAACTGAGCTGTTTGGAAACGTCGGCGGCCGTGCGCAGTTGGTTGGCAAAACGAGAGATTTGCGCTCCGGATTCTTTATAACTGGCCAGCTCTGCCTCTAGCTGTTGGATTCTGGACCGCAGCGTGGCTGTTTTATCAGGGACTGTTTCCTGTTGTGGTGTCGTCGACTCTTCTAATTTGGACATGTCTGCCTGCCTCGATCAAATACACTGCCCACTGCTTCCATCCCTGTCACTGCCGGGTACAAACAACCATTACTTACTTCATACAAGCGCGTGGTTGAGCCAGACGGCGTCGCGTCGCTCGTTGGGGCATTTATCGTGGATTACTTACCGTTTGGGGCAGGCTCCTCGCACCTTCAAAGTCCTTACCGCCCCAAGAAAAAACCCACAATAGCTGACGGACAATTGTTGCAGACATTTTAACACAACTTGTGATATAATTCCTTGTAGAACACATGGTCTATCCAGGGGACTTAACATGGCGCGATTGGCAACTCGCACGGCACGTCTACGTGAAATTGAATCTCTACTGCTGTTAGCCGCCGATGGTTTGACGGCGATTGAACTGGCGGAGAGCCTGGAAGTAGATCGGCGTACAGTTTACCGGGACGTGGACTTTTTGTGTGAGCAGGGTGTGCCGGTATGGCAGGAAAACGGCCGTTTCGGTATCAACCGCAGCCGTTACCTGGCCAACGTTCGCCTTTCTTTCCAGGAAGCCATCGCTCTCGTCCTGGCAGGTTTGCTCCTGTCCCGCACCGTTGATGATCGTAATCCCCACGTTACGGCTGCGCTGCGCAAGCTGGCCTCCACTTTGCCCAGACCCCTCAGCGAACACCTGGAACGCGCCGCCGATCGGGTGCAGCAGCGCGAGGAGAGCGCCCAGGTTGCCGTCCTCGAAGCCATCGCCGAAGGGTGGGGAACTGGACAGCAGGTAAAAATTGGCTACCGCTCACCGCGCAGCGGCGTGCTGCGCCAGCGCATCATCAGCCCCTACGCGCTGGAGCCAACCCCTTCTGGCATCTACATCATCGGCCACGACAGTTGGTCCGACGACATTCGCACTTTCAAACTGGATCGTCTGGAAAGCGCGGTGGTCCTGAAAAAGAGGTTTACGATCCCCGAGGATTTTGACCTGGAAGCGCGTCTGGCTTCCGGTTGGCGCATCATGGCCGGAGATGAAGTGAACGAAGTCTCTTTGCGATTTGCCGCAGAGGTGAATACCCAGGTGCGCGAGCGCCAGTGGCATCCCTCGCAAACGCTGGAAAGCACCCCTGATGGTGGCTGCATCTTATGCGTTCGGGTGGCGGAGCCGTTGGAAATGAAGCCCTGGATTCGCAGTTGGGGCGCGCAGGTGGAAGTGCTGGCTCCCGGCTGGCTGCGTGCCGAGATCGCGGCAGAAATGCGCCAGGCTGCCGCCCAGTACCTGCCACAAGGCATCGCTGCCTCCACAATCTAACTCGCTGTCCAGCCCCTCGGGAAACGCCTGTCGTGAGAACAGACTGGGCCAGTTTCCCTTTTTGTTTCCCCCCTCAACGTGATACTATAAAAGGGTCAAATCAGCCCTGCGCTCACAGCAGTGGTACAGGGAGATAACACATGACCGCATTAACCATCGCAGTTGGACAAATGGATGTTTCGTTGGGTGATCCGGAGGTGAATCTGGCGCGCGTGGCCGATCTGGCGGCAGCCGCGGCGGCGCGTTCGGCAGACTGGTTGGTGCTGCCTGAGCTGTGGTCGACCGGCTATGATCTGGAGAACGCCAGCCGCCACGCCACGACGACTGACCAGGGCATTTTTGCGCAAACGGCCGTTCTCGCGCGCACCCATCGCCTGCACATCATCGGCTCTTGTCTTTCCTGGCTGGGTGATGGGCGCTATGGCAACACGGCCGTCTTCTGGGATGATCACGGCCGTATCCTGGTCGAATACAGCAAAATCCACCTCTTTCGCCTCATGGACGAACACCAATATCTTACCGGTGGCGACCGGCTGGCGCAGGTCGAAACAGCCTGGGGGCAGGTAGGTCTAAGCATCTGCTACGATCTACGCTTCCCCGAACTGTTCCGCGCCTACGCTCTATCCGGCGTACGGTTGGTGGTCATACCGGCGGAATGGCCCCATCCCCGCCTGGCCCACTGGCAAACCCTCCTGCGCGCCCGCGCCATCGAAAACCAGATGTTTGTCGTCGCCTGCAATCGCGTGGGGCGCACGGGCAGCACCGAATTTTGCGGCCACTCGGCGATCATCGATCCCTGGGGTGAAGCGCTGGTGGAAGGCGGCGAAAGTGAAGAACTGCTCGTGGCCACGATTGACCTGGATCAGGTGGAAGCAGTGCGCCGCAAAATCCCTATCTTCTCCGACCGCCGGCCGCATCTTTACCAGACGCAAACGGCCGTCTAGCGAGGCGCCCTCCTATGTCGTTTAACCCGCGCACCTTCGCCCCCAACCTGGATGCAGACCTGCCCCACACCTTAAAAGCGTGGCGCGAGCGTCTGCTGGACTGGCTCCTGCGGGCGATTCTCGTCTTTTGGCTGGCGGGTTTGGTCATCGGGCTGCTCAGTATTTTTATAGTCGGCCGCCGCATGCAGAACCTGACCTTCATCTGGCAGCTCATCGGGTTTTACGTTGTCGTCGCGGCGTTGATGGTGATCATTACCTTTTTGCAGCGCTTAGGCTATGCTACCCGGGCTGCGATGTTTTTGTTTCTTGTGTTTCTGTTTGGCGTGGCCGATCTGGTGTTACGCGCGTATAACAGTGACGGCCGTCTCTTCCTCGTCGCGTTTGCCGTTCTAACAGCCATCTTCTTCGACTTTCGCCACAGTGTTTATGCGCTGCTGATCAGCACCGGCACGCTGCTATTTTTCGCTGTTGTGCACGTTACCTCGTTACACACCATTTTGCCCCTGGCTGGCCAGGCAGAAGGGGTGAGTAAGCTGGCCTGGGTCAACAGCATCACCATTTTTTTGCTGATAAACGTTACCCTGGTTACCTCTGTGTCCTATCTGATCCGCAGCCTGGATAACAGCGTGGCCGAGCTGCGCCAGGAACGCGATTTTGCGGCCACGGTGCTGGATACCTCCGGCGCACTGGTGATCGTTTTGGCTGTCAACGGCCGTATCCAACGCTTCAACCGCGCCTGCTCCCAAATCACCGGTTACCAGGCCGCCGAAGTGGCTGACCAGTACATCTGGGATCATCTCCTCACGCCGGACGGCATGGATCTGATCAAGACGGTGCTGGCCCAACTACTGGCCGATCAGCAGCCCACCGCCTACGAAAGTTACCTGCTCACCCGTCAGGGCGAGCGGCGGTTGATTGCCTGGACCAGTGCGCCGTTGTTAGACGAAAACGGCCGTGTTGCCCACATCCTCAGCACCGGCATCGACATCACCAGCCAAAAACAAACCGAAGCCGAACGCAGCCGCCTCCTGGCCGCCGAACACGAACAACGCCTCATCGCCGAAACTCTGGCCGAAGCCACCCTCTCTCTGGCGGTCCAAACCCGCCCCGAAGACCTGCTCGATCAAATTCTCAATCAGGTGCAGCGCATTGTGCCTTTCGCAGCAGCCCACATCATGCTGCTGGCCGGCGATACCTTGCAGATTGCCCGCTGGCAGGGATACAGCCAGTATGGCGGCGAAGACTTTGTCTCGCATCTGCTCCAGTCACTATCGGCACTGCCTCTGGAGAAAGAAGTAGTCGCCAGTCGCCAGCCCCTTGTCATCGCCGATACACGCCAGGAGCCTCGCTGGGTAGTATTCGATGAAACGGCCTGGGTGCGCTCGCACATGGTCGTGCCCATTTTGCAGCAGGACCATGTGTTGGCGCTACTGCGCCTGGATGGCAACACGCCCGGCGAGTTCACGGAGCAGGACGCGCAGCGTTTGCAGCATCTGGCGACCACCATTGCCATTGCGCTGCAAAACTCCCGGCTGCTGGAAGAGACCCAGCAGAAGGCCGAACAGGTGCAGCGCATTTTGGACACCGTGCAAGACGGTATTTTGCTGTTGGATGCGCACTGTCATGTAGAACTGGCTAACCCGGCCGCGCGCGCCCACCTGTCTGTTTTAGCGGACTTCTCCCCCGACAAGCCGCTTAAGTCACTGGGCAGTCAGCCCCTTCGTGATCTGTTACAGCCGCCGCCCGCCGGTACCTTGTGGCATGAGATTTCCCTGCAAAAGCCCCCGCGCACCTTTGAAGCTCTGGCCCAGCCGATCAAAACGCAGTCTGGCGGTTGGGTGCTGGTGCTGCGCGACATCACCGAGTCGCGGCGGCAGCAGCAGTACGTGCAGGCCCAAGAGCGGCTGGCCATGGTCGGGCAAATGGCGGCCGGTATCGCCCACGATTTCAACAACATCATGACGGTCATCATCCTGTATACACAGATGCTGTTGAAGATGCCGGATTTGTCCGGTGAACTGAGTAACCGGCTGGACACCATTCTGCAGCAGTCCAAACTGGCCGCCAACCTCATCAGCCAGATCCTTGATTTCAGCCGGCTGGCGGACGTGAAGCGGCAGCCGGTGCATTTGCTGCCATTTTTGAAGGAACTGGCCAAGCTGCTGCGCCGCACGCTGCCGGAAAACATTAATCTAAGCCTGGACTATGCCGAAGGGGATTATCTGATCAGCGCGGACCTAACGCGGGTGCAGCAGGCGGTGATGAATCTGGTGGTGAATGCCCGAGATGCGATGCCCAACGGCGGCAAGCTGCGGCTAAACTTGCGGCAAATTGAGGTGACAGAAACCGGCAAACGGCCGTTACCCGACATGCTGCCCGGCCAGTGGATTTGCCTCGAAGTAACCGATAACGGCATAGGCATTCCCCACGACGTGCTTCCCCGCATCTTCGAGCCGCTTTTTACCACTAAAGAGCGCGGCAAGGGTACCGGCCTGGGCCTGGCCCAGGTGCACGGCATCATCAAGCAGCACCAGGGTTATGTGGGCGTGGAGAGCATCGTGGGTGAGGGCACGACATTCCGTCTTTACTTCCCGGCCCTGCTGGAAGCCCTCCCTGTGCAGTCGCAGCCGGTGGATATGAACCTGATGCGCGGCAATGGCCAGACAATTCTGGTCGTCGAAGATGAAGAAATCACGCGCGAGGCCATCTGCGCCATCCTGGAGACCTACAATTACCGCACCATCGCCAGCGCCGATGGCGAAGAGGCGCTGCGGCTGTTTGATTATTTTGCAAACGATATTGCCCTGGTCCTGAGCGACATGGTGATGCCGGGCATGACCGGCGCAGAGTTATATGCCAGCCTGCACGAAAAAAGCCCGGACATCAAGATGCTGATCATTACCGGCTACCCCTTCGCCGAAGAAGATCGGCAGGCTTTGCGCCACGGCATCGTCGGCTGGATTCCCAAGCCGTTTGATGTGGAGCATATCGTGGCGGCGATTCAAGAAGCGCTCACGGCCGCGCGCGCCCCGTAAAGCAGATAACTCCCCACTTCCTGCAAAAAAGCCCGAAGTTTGGTGCGCCAGCTGATCCACTGGATGCTGCGCGTCGGCGAGCTGTACGCCTCCATCCCCAGATCGGCGGCAATCGCCATGGCCCGCTTCATGTGAAACGGCGTGCTGACGATGAGGAAGGTATCCAGCCCGTTGTCGGTGGCGATTTGTCGGGCGTTGGTCAGATTTTCGAGGGTGTTGGTGGAAGTGGTTTCGCGCAGGATGGCTGATGGCGGCACGCCCTGGGCCAGGGCGTAGGCGGCGGAGACGTCGGCTTCGGCCGCTTCGTCCGGGTCGCCCTGCCCGCCGGTGAAGATGAGGACTTGGACGGTTCCGTCTTCGTACAGGGCGATGGCGTGATTGAGACGCTCGCGCAGCACGGGTGACGGCCGTGCGCCAAACACCGCCGCCCCCAACACAATCGCCGCATCCGCCGGCCGGGTCTCATCCCGCTGTGCATAGGTGTACACCTGCACGCCCGCCCCCAGCACCGCCAATCCGGCCAGAGAGAGCGTAAGCAGAACGGCCGTTTGCCAAACTTTTCGCCCCATAAAAGCTTTTAACAAGCAACAGATAACAGTCAACGAAAAACGGTTAAACGTTGACTGTTATCTGTTCCTCGTTCCTCGTTCCTCGTTCAAACCGCCTGCGCCAAAATTGCCGTCAGTTCCCCGTCCGTCAGGGGGATGGGATTGCCCTTCATGCTGCTGGCGCGCTGCGATTGGGCCACGACTTCGGCAAAGGCTTCATCCGTCAGGCCAAACTCGCCCAGCGGCGGCACGGCCAGGTCGGCGCACAGGCTTTCTATCCAGGCGACGCCGTCGACGGCCGTAGCGCCTGCCTGCCCGGTCAGAATCCGCGCGATTTCGTTGTAGCGGGCCAGGGCGGGATGGTCGGGGGCGCGCGTGTGCAGGGCGCGCACGTTGGCGGCCATGACAAAGGGCAGCAGCCGGGCGCAGATGATGCCGTGCGGCGCGGGATACATGCCGCCCAGCACCCCGGCGAAACCGTGGACCGCGCCCAGCTTGGCGTTGGCCAGAGCCAGCCCGCTCAGCAAACTGACCAGGGCCATGTCTGTGCGGGCGGCGGCGTCACGGCCGTCGGCCATCACCCGCCGCAGGGAACGCGCCGCCAGGGCCAGCCCCTCGCGGCAAAAACCGTCTGTGAGCGGGTTGGCTTTGTTGGAGACAAACGGCTCCATCACCTGCGTCAGCGCGTCCAGGCCGGTGCTGGCAGTCACGGCGGGCGGCAGGGAATAGGTTAGCTCCGGGTCGACGATGGCCAGGTCAGGCAGCATATGGGGGCTGCGCAGGCTGACCTTCACGCGGTGTTCCGGCGAGGCCAGCACGGCGTTGCGCGTGACCTCGGCCCCGGTTCCGGCGGTGGTGGGGATGGCGATGGTGGGGGCGGAGGGTTGGGTTAACGGCCGTCCGCGGCCAATCACTTCCAGGTAATCCAGCGGCTCGCCGCCGTTGCTCAGCAGGGCGGCCACGGCTTTGGCCGTGTCGATGGCGCTGCCCCCGCCCAGACCGATCACCAGATCGCAGCCCGCAGCCCGCGCCGCCTGCACGCCGGCGATGATGCTGTCGGTAGTCGGTTCGCCGGACGTGGTAAACGTTGTAGCGGTGATGGGATGGTCGAGGAGGTGATCGAGGAGAACGGCCGTTACCGTTTCCGGCGCGCCGCAGACCACCAGCGCGTGGCGGCCCATCTGCGCGGCTGCTGCGCCGACCTGCGCCAGCGTACCCGCGCCAAACACAATCCGGCCGGCTGTCGCAAACTCAAAGTTCATAGTCAGAATCCCAGCCGCTGTCGTTGGGGAAAACGTTGTCGTATTTGATGGCGTACCGCTGTTCAGCCATCATGTCGGCGACGGTATCGCGCCAGCGGGCGTAGTGGGCGGTTTCCTTGTGGCGGGCCGGGGCGTCGGCCGTGCGGTAGACCTCCAGCAGGACAAAGCGGGTGGGGTCATCCTGCTGCTGGATGACGTCGAAGCGGGCGATGCCCGGCTCTTGCACGCTGTGGCGGGCGTTGTCCAGGCTGGCGGCCTTGAAGGCGTCAATATGGTCTTCTTTGACGTGGACAAAAACGTGAGTGATAAGCATGGGTTCCTCCGTTTGATGGGTGGTGGGTGTATCGGTGTTCAGGTGTTGATGTGTTCAGGTGGGGTGAGGATAGCGATTTGCGGGCGAGGCGGCAAGGGGAATGTGCGGTTTCAACCGGGCGTTTTGTTTTGGGTTGGCCCCTTAACCATTAACCAATTCAACAATTGGAAACGGCCGTTTCCTCCCCCAAGTCGCCTCCCTTAGTCCTAGAGGGACCAGGGCCGGAATCTAGCCAGGATTTGGCGCCTGAAAACATCGGCTACTACGATTAACGGAAGACCTGCCGGAATAGGCACAACTATTCTCCGTTGATTGTCGACTTAGATTCATAAGTACATTCATTTTGAAAAGATTCAAGCAGTTCTTTGCCTACACCTCGATTCAAATCAAGAAAATAGATTTTGCCTGGCTCACTTGTACTAAAAACCAAAGTCTGACCATCTGGAAGCCAATCTATCGATCTGATAAACGTTTCTAATTTTAATGGATCACCTTGACATGACCCCTCGCTGGTAGAAAAATAAATATTTCCCCACATCTGCCCATCTTCGATTTTAGATCTGATGTAAGCAATTATCTCACCGTTAGGTGACCAGGCAGGACTATATAGTGTGTACGGGTCACTAGCACTAGGAAGTTTTATTTTGCCAGTTTGTTCTCCCGATTCCAAGTCGGTAATAATGAGGTTTTTTTTATCGAAATAGGCTAACAGACCCGTTGATGAAACCTCGAGTCCATCATATACATCAATGTGATTGCTGTACCCTTCTCCCACTTTTTTATAGGAGCCGGTACTCGTATTGTATTGATAAATCGGTACTAATTGATCCAATTTTCCAATATCATTATCAAGAATGATAATTTCGTCCTGATTGCTACCCCACGTTGCGTAGCTTCCATCCCAAAAGCCGTAAATAATGTCGCCGGATTTAGCATCAATTGTGACGATATCAAATGGAGTCTTTCTTATCCAGGGTTGCCCAGGTGCTCCAACTACGCTAGAGGGATAGAGAGCAACCAACGACGTGCTGTCCGGCGACCAGGCTGCCCCACGAGCTTCATACCATATCCTATCGTTATCCTTTTGAACAGGATAATAATTTTCGTTTTCAATTTCTAGAATATAGATGCCCTGGTCCTCGTTTCCTACTACATTAAATGATAAGTAAGCACCATTAGGCGATGCGGCTATTTTCGACATAACCCAATCTGTTTCCAGGTCTAGCGAAGACACGCCTTCCAATTTCTCTATAGAGCTAGAACACCCTATCAATAGAAAGTGAAGTATCAAAAAAAGAACAGCATATTTTTTGAGAATCATCGTATTTCCCCCTGCTCCGGCACGGCTTCCCTTGGCCCATTAAAATATTCTACCACTCAACTATTAACCAATTCAACAATTGGAAACGGCCGTTTCCTCCCCCAAGCCGCCTCCCTTCGTCACACAGGCATAAGCCCCGACCGACCGCTCAAATCATCCCGACAATGCCATCGGGATAAAAAGGAATCTCGCCTGCTTTTAGCGCGCTTTCTTCATACCACCGCGCCACAAACGGCTCGTCATTAGACTCTCGACCGGCGAACTGGGCCACCTGATAGTGGGAGACATCGTGAAACTCGGCCGCGAACACAAAAACAATTTCATGGCCTGGTTCGCTGTCAAACGTAAACATATTCTCGCTGACGCCCAGGAGACGTGGATTTTTTACCCTCACGCCAATCTCCTCAAACACCTCTCTGACGGCCGCGTCTTTTGCCGATTCAAAAAATTCAATGCCGCCGCCAACTGGAATCACATAGCGCTGTTTTTTGCCCGGATCATACCCTTCCGCCAACAATATCTTCGTTCCATTTCTCACCAAACAGACTGCTTTTGCACGAATTGTATTCATGTCTCAAAGTATAACAGACACCCTGGCAAAAGGGTGGCCGGGGGATACCTGCCTTTCGCGTCTCGCTTCATTTGCTGCTCACTGGCGCGGTTGCCACACGGCCCTCCCGTTGAGTTGACAACACAACGGCCGTTCTGCTACAATAACGTCATGTCATAAGGTCATATGATGACATGATGAGGTGAGAATGCAGACGACCAAACACATCCAACGAGTGTTCTATTTGGCAACCAGCCTGTACTGGTTCGCCACCGCCTTGCCGCTGGCCCTGACCACCCTGCTCTTTCAGGCGCGCGGCTTTTCACTGTTCGAGATTGGCCTGGCCCTGGGCATTTACGCCGCGACGATTGTGCTGCTGGAAGTGCCGACCGGCGGTCTGGCCGACGCTGTGGGGCGCAAGCGTGTGGCTTTACTGGCCTATGTCCTGATGGTTTTAATGTCGCTGGTTTTGCTGCTGGCTTTTACCTTGCCGGTGGCGATTCTGGCGATGGTGCTGTACGGCGTAAGCCGGGCGCTGTCGTCCGGGGCGCTAGACGCCTGGTTTGTGGATACCTTGCAAGCCGCTGATCCGCAGGTGGATTTGCAGCCGGCGCTGGCCAAAGCAGGCACATTTACCCTGCTGGCCCTGGGGCTCGGCACGCTGGTGGGCAGCGCCCTGCCGCAGTTAGTCAGCGGACTGCCGCCCGAAGGCACGGCCGTTCTCACTCCGTTGTCCGTGCCCATCCTGGTCTCGGTGCTGCTGAAAGGGGCGCTGGTGGTGTATGTGGCGCTGGCTGTGCACGAGGAACGGCCGTCCGGCAGCAACGCTACCTGGACCGCCGGGCTGCGCGCCACGCCGCAAGTCGTGCGCGAGGCGCTGGACCTGACCCGCAAAAGCGAAGTACTTCCCCTGCTTCTGGGCACGACCCTGGCCGCCGGGCTGGCGCTTTCGGCCGTTGAAACTTTTTGGCAGCCGCAAATGGCTCTGCTGCTCGGCGGCGCATCCAGCAGCACCATTTTCTTTGGCGTGGTGATGACTGGCAGTTTTCTGGCGGGCATGGGCGGCAACATGTTGTCCACGCCGCTCAGCCGCTGGTTAGGCGGGCGTTATGCGCTGGTGGCCGCACTGGTGCGCGGTTTGCAAGGCCTGTTTTTGGCCCTGCTGGCGCTGCAAACGGCCGTGCCTGGCTTTGCTCTCTGCTTCTGGCTGGTCTATCTGAATATGGGCGCGCTCGATTCGCCGCACCGCACGCTGCTTAACGCGGCCATCCCCGCTGCTCGTCGCTCGGCCATGCTGTCGGTGGAGTCGCTGGCCGGGTATTTGGGCGGCATGATAGGCAATGTTGCCCTGGGCTACGTCGCCCAGCAGGCGTCCATCAGCGCCGCCTGGATTGTGGCGGCGGCGGGCCTGATGGTATCATTGCTGCTGTACGTGCGCCTGGACCGCCGCCAAAACCGGCTGGCAGACAGACTCGTGAGCACCGAAAATTAAATGTTGGGGAGACTGGAGACTAGAGACTAAACCAGTCTCCAGTCCCTAGACTCCAATCTCCGATCTCAAACCCTGTGGGAGTAACCATGACCCAAAACCCGCCCTTCGCCCAATCCCTCAAAAAACAGACCCTCGCCGAGCAGGTGGCCGAGGCTATCAAAGAATCTATCCTGGCCGGGGAGTGGGAGCCTGGCGCGGCGCTGCCCACCGAGCCGGAGCTGGCGGAGGCGTTTGGCGTCAGCCGGGCGGTGGTGCGCGATGCCACGCGGATGTTGGCCGCCCGAGGTCTGGTCGAAGCGCAGCACGGCCGTGGCGTGTTTGTGACCGAATCGCAGGTCCAGGCGTTCGGCGAGGCGCTGCTGCTGGCTTTGCGCCGCGCCGGGGCCACGGCCTGGGACGTAGAGCAGTTTGAGCAAATCGTTTATCCGGAATTGTTTGCTCTGGCGGCGAGTGAGGCCACAGACGAGGAACTGGCGCACATCGGCACGCTGGCAGATGCGTATCTGGCGCATCGAGAGGAGCAGGTAACGGAACATTGGGGCGAGGACAGCCTGCCGCCGGCGGCCGGCGCTTTGTTGATGGCCGATTACCGGGCTTTTGTGGAGGCGATTTTTGCCGCCACGCACAACAAGCTGCTGCAGCTGCTGGCACGGCCGTTGGTCAGTTTGCGCAGTAGCCGGAACTGGGAAGCCCCCGAGCAAACTCTGGCCGAAGCGCTGGCGGAGGAGGCTGGTTACATCCAGACCATTCTAAACATTCTATTCAGCCGCGACCCGGAGATGGCCCGCGCCCAAATGCGCGAAGTGCTGGCCCTGCCGCCCGAAGCTGTTGCCGCCATGCGCCAGACTCCGGTTGGCCAGGAATCAAGAATTCCCCCCATCAACAAATAACGGTCGCCAGTTGTCCTTTAGTTCCAGGCGAGCTGGCTGCGGGTTTGCCAGTATGGGGCAGGGGCTTCGACCAGGGCTTGCAGGCGCACGGCCGTTTCCTCATCCCAGGCCACGTCTACCGCTTTCACGTTGGCCTGTAGTTGCTGCACGGTGGCCGCGCCGCTGAGGACGACGCCCGCCCACGGCTGGGCCAGGACGGCGGCCAGGGCCAGGGCATCCATCGTTATCCCTTTATCGGCGGCGAGCTGGCGCAGGAGCGCCATTTTGGGTTCTTTGCTGCGGGGAGTGAGACGGCCGTTGGCCAGCGCTTCCTTCACGATCACCCCTAACCCGGCGGCGTGGGCGGCTTGCAGCGCCGGCCCGGCCGACTGTTCCAGCAGATTCCAGGTGGCCTGTACAGCATCGAAGAGGAGACGGCCGTCGGCCGTTTCAATCTCCAGCGCGCGATACAGGGTTTCCGCCTGCCGGTCGCCGCTGAGGGAGAGGCCGATTTTCAGGCCGCCCGCTTTCAGGCGCGTCAGTTCGTCCAGCACGGCTTCATTTTGCAGCACGCCGCTGTCCAGAGTAGCGGAATGAATCTGGTAGAGATCCAGAAACTCGCCTAACAAGGCCCGGCTCTCGTCGATCTGTCGCTGTAATACGGGCAGAGTATGGTCTTTCACCTCGTGTTTTGCGGCTTCTACCTGCCAATCGGCGGTGTAGGTGTAGCCCCATTTGGAGCCAACGGTCACTTCGGCCGGAGATAGGTTGCGGGCAGTGAGCCAGGAACCGAGGAAGGCTTCGGCACGGCCGTATGAGCGCGCGGCGTCAAAATAACGGATACCGGCGGCCCAGGCCGCATCCAGCACATCATGGGCGTGGCTTTCCATGGCCGCGACGTTGTAATCCTCGTTCAGGTCGCCGGCATGGCCGAGGTTGATGTAGCCGGGACGGCCGAGGGCGGCCATGCCCAGCCCGAGGGGGGTAACAGAGAGATTGGTGTGGCCTAGTTGGTGGCGGTTCATGGACAAATCCTTTTGTTATTTGCGCCGGAAACGGCCGTTTTTCCTTCATTTTGTGGTAAGATGACCAGAGCCAGGCTCATGGCGGCCAGGGTCGTGGGCCCTGCGGAAAAGACCGGACAAAACTCAGGAGGAAGTATCATGAACCGATACCGACGCAGTGCGGAAATTTTATTTGTGGCCTGTTGCACGTTGGGCCTGTTGTTCATGGCCTATATTGTAGCAAGTAGCCAGGGTTCTGTCTTTTTCGCCGGTTCATCTGAGTGTGTGGACGGCGCTTATCCCTCGTATCCGGGATTAAACTGCCTGTTTTTGCCGGTTATCGAAGGAGGGGGTGGGGCGATAGGTACAGCTACAGCGACGGCCGTTTCCGCAGCCACCCACACAGCCACGGCCACCCATACGCCTACGGCCGTTCCCACCGATACGCCGACGGCCACGCCAACCAATACCCCGACCAACACCCCCACCAGCACGCCTACCAGCACACCCACCCATACGCCGACGCCCACGTCCACACAAACGGCAACGAACACGCCTGATCCTTATCCCTAAAGCTGGCGGTATTAGAGTTTGTCGGGCGGCAAATCGACAAGAGGGATCAGAAATGCCATAGTCTAACCAGAAGGGTGAGCTTGAGACTCACCCTTCTGGTTAGTAGCGGAGGATTTAGCGGCGGCGCAGAACCCAGCCGCCGGTCAGCAGCAGAAGGATGGATAAGAGAATCAGGGGCAAGACGGCCGTGTTTGTGCCCGCAGCCTGAAGGCTTTGCAGAGAAACGGCCGTTGGTGCGTCCGGCGACCCATCCGACAGGCCAAAGGGCGAGTAAGCGCTAACGCCATCCACTTCGACGAAGTGGTAACGGCCGCTGTGGCCGCGCAGCTCGCCGCCGCTGTCCAGTTGCTCCCAATTTGCCCCGTTCCAATGGTAGACGTTCATCGCCTCACTGTTACGGCCGTTGCGTTCATGGTCCAGATACCAGAAGCGGATGGTTGCTGTTTGCGGCGTCGCAGGGGCGATGTCGAAACAGCGATGGGCCAACTGGTTACTCTGGTTGCAGCCCGCGGTGTGATTGCCGCGGATCTCCACCGTCGTCAATCCCATAGCGCCTGCCGGGGTGATGTCAACGCCCTCGTACGCGCTGCCGCCGCTGCCGGTGATGTGCAGGAAGCGCGTTGGCGCCGGGCTGGCGATGTCGATGGTCTGGCGCAGCAGGCCATCGTTGGTGAGGGCGCCGTTGACGGTGAGGGAACGGCCGTTGGGAATGGTCAGTTCCGCGCCAGCCGCCACGGTCAATTCAAAGACCGTGGGGTCCACATTTAACACCGGCCAGGCCAGCGCCCCGGTAAGATGGGCCGGATCGATAGTCACCCGGGCAAAGCCGCCGGGCACCACGGCGGGCGTCCAGTTTTGCGGTTCATCCCAATCGCTGTCCAGGCTGCCGTTCCAGGTGTAATCGGTGACGACCGTCAGAGTGACCGGTACGTTGGGCAGAACGGACGGCGTGTCGTGAGAGATGAGAAGCTGGCCGGTATATTGACCGGGCGCGAGAGCGGTTGCGTCGAAAACGGCGTCGACCACCTGGTTCGCTGCCGGGGCAATGCTGCCGGACGTGGGCGATTCGCTTAACCAGGGAATATCGCCCATAACGTGCAGGCGTTCGTTGGTAACGTAAATTGTCGTCGCACCGGCGTCGCGCCCGCCAATGACATAGAGATAACCATCCGGCGCAAGGGCGCTTTCGAGGTAGACGCGGCTTTGGGTAAGAGCCGGAATGGTGGGCGAGGTTGTCCACGTATCGGTGGCCGCATCATAGTAACCGGCATGATTTAGAACAGACCAGGCAGTGTCTCGGCGACCGGCCATCAACCATAGTTTGCCGCCGCCTTCCGCGTCGGCGCTGTATGACCAGCGCGTGTATGCCCCACCGCCGTCAGGAACGCTGGCAATGTATTGCCAGGAACTGCCGTCGAACTTTTCGGCTGTCATGTCGGGCGCGAAACCGGGGAATGCGACCCCGCCGGCGACGTAGATTTCGCCATTAATGGCTCCGGCCGCAAAACTGGTGCGGGATTTTTGCATCGGGGTAACGGCCGTCCAGTTGCCAGTGGTAGTGTCCAGCCGCCAAACCTGAGTGGTGCTGGCACCGCCGACGATGCCGCCCAAGACGTACAAATCAGAGCCGAGGGTCACAACCTGATACTGAGAGCGCGCCGAATATCCGTTGTTGGCGGCGAGGGTTGACCAGCTATCAGCGGCGATGTCGTAGACATACGTTGTTCCTGTACTGGCATTGCCGGGAATGTAGATTTTGCCGTTAATGGCAGCGCCATCAATGGAGTCCATCGCTTCGGGCAGCGGAGCCATTGTTTGCCAGTTGTCGTAATTGAAATCGTAGCGGAAATTGGTGCTGCTGGCCGTGCCAGCGGCGTCGCTGGTGCCGCCGATAACGTACAGATAATTTTCCGTAGCCACCACCGCATGAAAAGCGCGCCCGGCAGGCAGCGGAGCCATTGTCTCCCAGGCCGCGGCCACGGCCGTATCCTTGCCAATTTCTTCTAGCTGGAAGGAAGCTGCGCGAGCGCCGGTGTTGCTAAGAGTTAAGGGCAGCGTGGTGCTCCCGCCGGCCGGAACGACCGCCTCCAACGCCTCTGGGGCATAACTTAGCCGTCCGCCGCCCAGATAAAAGTCGTGGCGCACAGTGCTGTTGGCCGCCACATTGACGGTAGCTGTGGCCGGGGCATAGCCGGTGGCCACGGCCGTAAACGTTTTGCTGCCGGCCGGGGAGTACAAGGTATAAAAACCGTCGGCCTGGTCAGGATCCAGCGGTGTGGCTGTGCTCGTGGTGCTAAAACCATCCTGGTTGGAAACGGCCGTGCCGTTTATGCCGTTGTTGGTGGTTACGTCATAGACGTTACCGACTGTCAGGCCGCCAGTTGTCGGCGCGGTGCAGGTATTGTTTACAACGGCCACATCGTCGATAGAGATGTTGCAGCCGAAACCGCTGGTGGCCAGCAGGCCCAGCCGCACATTCGTCATCCCGGCGCCGCCATACGCGCTGAGGTCGAATGAGTACTGCTGCCAGCCGCCGGTATCCTGGCGAGGTATCGGCGAGCCCACGTTGTTCCAGTTTGTACCGCCATCTGTCGAGATTTGTAATTGAACGGTGTCGTTTGCGTCATAGCCGCAGCCCCCATTAAAGAGCCAGAAAGAAGCTTCCGGGTTGGCATAGCTGCTCAGATTTAGACCGGCGGTACGGAAAAGCCGGCTCTGGTTGCCCGCCGTTGCCTGGTAAGAGTTGAACATCGCCAGACGGCTGCCGGTATGAGGCGTAGCAGTGGGCAAGGTTCCCGATGCCGACCTTGTCCAGTTCCCTGCTGCACCGCTTATGTCAACCTGTTCCCAGTTATCCGATGGGAAATTAGAGCCATTTCCTTCAAAGGAATGATTGAAGACGGCCGTAGAAGAGCCGGTATAACCCGGCGCGGTACAGGCGAACACGTCCACGCCCAGGGCGAAGTTTTCAGTAGTGCTGCCGGATAAGGGGCCGATGGTGCGCACGGCCGTTTGGTAACCATCCGCCCAGGCACTGACGGTGAAGTTATAGGCCGTGCCGCCTAACAAATTCACGCTGTACTGTCCGGTCACGGGATCGGTCCAGATGGGACTGCCCGGATAACCGGGAATGTCTAGACGTGCATACAAAGGCCAACCCGTTGTCGCATCCGTGACGATGCCCGACACCTGGTACGTAGACAGGGCCGTAAGCGTAAAGTTTTGCACCGTGGTAGCGTTGGCGCTGATGGTGATGTTATTAACCGTAACCGGACTGTGGGCATACGCTGAGGCTGTGACGTTGTAACTGCCCACCGGTAAGGCGAGCGTGTAGATGCCGCTGCCATCCGTGGTGGCGGAACTGGCCGAAGAACCAATGGCTGAGACGGTAGCGCCGGCAAGCGGCAGGCTGCCATTGTCCACGACTCCGCTGAGATAACCTACTTCAGCCGTGCCGGCCGTAACAACCAGGGCGAAAGGCTGAGGGCCGGAAGGCACGTTGTAGCCATGCACAATCACGGTGTAAACACCGGTTTGGGCGGGCAGATCAACACCTTCCACGTTGTTGATGTGGTCGATGTCGTTATCCAGAGCGCCGTCGAGGATGTCGTTGCCGTAAAAGTGGGTGTTGTCGGGCGCGATGATTTCCAGGTCCAGGTCATTGATCAAAGCGCCATAAGTTGCTTCCAGGCCGGGATAGTCCAGCCAGACGAGCGTAGCGCGGAAAGGCACAGAGGCGTCTATGACGTTAAAGGTGGTTTGGTAGCTGCCGCCAGTCGTCAGTCCGGCGTGTTCGTTAAACCACAAAGCGCGGTGGCCTTCGTAAACCAGTGAATTGGCCAGGTCTACGCGTCCCCAGCCCTGGTTATTGTCCGGGCGGCGGGTGACGTCGCGGGTTGCGCCTGTGCCATATTGGCCGGGGGTCATATCATAGGCGCCATTGATCAGGGTGGCCTTGACTAAGGCCGCGCCGGGGTTGATATTGTAGGTATCGCCATAGAATTCGCGGACGATGGCGCTGGCTCCGGCTACGAGTGGTGTAGACATGCTGGTGCCGCCCATGTAGAGGTAATAGGCATCGTACACTCCCCAGCCGGTATTGGCCCCTTCGTAGCGGGTGGAAACGATGTTGCTGCCGGGGGCGACGACGTCGGGTTTGAGACGGCCGTCATCCACTGGTCCGCGGCTGGAGAACGCAGCCATGCCGCTGGCATTATCGGCTACCAGATCGCTGCTGATGGGATCAGCCGGATAATCTGTCGGCCAGCCCGAACCCCAGGTAAAGGCATTGCCGCTGCGCACGTTTTCCGAAGCGCCTACGGTAATGATATTTTTGGAGCCGGCCGGAACACCCATCGAATCCGCATCGACGACACCGTTGCTGTTGGCGTCGGTACCGTCGTTACCGGCGGAAAAGGTCACGACCATATCCGGGTGATCCCAAATGAACCGGTCGGTTTCACGTGAAAAGGTGTTGTAGGAACCGGAAGAAACGGCCGTGTATCCCCAGGAGTTGGTGTTTACCCGGGCACGGCCGTCCACGTTATACATGGGCGTAAAATAGTCATTGTAGGGATCGACATCGGGCAGGCCGGAGAAATCATTACAAAAACCCCAGGCATAGAGCAGAGCTTCAGGGGCGATCCCAGCGTTAGAACCGGCGTATTGATGGTTGGCGATATCGGCGCCGCTGCGTGCACCACTGCCCAAGACGGAACCGGCCACATGGGTGCCATGGGAATGGCTGTCTTGCCAGCCGCCGCACGTGCTGCCGGCGCCCGTTGTGCCGCCCAAAACGCGCCCCTGGAAATCCAGGTGAACGGTGGCGGCATTGCCGGTGCTAACGCCCGTGTCGCCGACGACGACAATCTGGTTTTCGCCGTACAATCCCAGCACGGTTTCTACCTGGTCTTTGTTCATCGCGGTGCTGCTGCGGGCGACAGCGTTGGTCAGCTGGGGCTGGACATAGGGTTCGATCCAGGCCACGGCGGCAATGTGGGCCAGGGCAGTGACGGCCGTTTCGGGCAGGCGCAGTTTATAAACAATGCCGCCGCCGCTGTCGATTCCCTGCTCCAGAACGGTGCCGTTGAGTCCGGCCAGCCGCGAGGTAAAAGCCTGCTCAGGTTCGCCGGTAAACGTGCGCACGAGTAATTCGGTCGTTGCGACTGCCTGCGGCGCTGCGGCCGTGGCGGCCAGGCTGTTGCTCAGGCGGAACGCAGGTTGGTAGATACCTACCCAGCGCACAAATTCCAGATCCGTCATTGGCGTGACCAGCGCGCCGGGCATTTTGACGATGTAGGCGAAATCTGGCACGTAGTCCATGATACGGCCGCCCAGCGCCTCAACTTTTTGCTGCCATTCTTCCTCGATGGGGCCGATAAATTGAATAAGGTAATAATTGCTTTCGGCTTCGGAATTGAGGGAGGGAACGGCCGTTAAGTTTGGCGCTAAATCCGGCAGGGCGACCAGTGGATCGAACACGGCTTGTTGCAGACGAATCTGCAGACCGGTCTGGCTGCGTTCCGGCAAGGGGGGCGACGGCAACGGCCGTTCGCCGGATGTTTGTATCTCGCCAGATGGCTCTTTGGGGACGGCCTCGCTGCCTGTCTTTTCCGTCTGGCCGGAAGGCTGCGTTGGATTTGTCGGCGTTTCTGCCTGTTCTGAAGAACCCGCAGACGCCGGCTGCGGTCCAACAGCCACCAGAATCAGGAAAATGATGCTGGCGAGGTAATAAATCACATGTCTTTTCATAATTTTTCTCAATCCTCTTCTTCATGGGCAAGCTGAACAGGCCAAATTAAGCAGAATCTCTGGGAAAGCTTCCAATACACCAAACTAGATTCTGAAAATGGCTGTTACAAAACGTATACAGTTATTGAGGTAGTGGCTTTCTTCAATTCTTGGCCGATGAGAGTGATCCAGATAACCAACCGGTTCGGGATCTAGAATCTATCGGCCAGAATAATTGGTGCTTCCACGGCTTGCACACAAGTGCCAGGTAAGATGGTAAATCGTCTGTTTCACCGGGATTGGCTCCGTCGCCCTGCTGACCTTGCATGGGCTGGCTCCACCGGTTTAGCCCTATAGACGTGAATCTAACAAAGAAAAATTTCAATTAATGTTTAAATTCCATGATCAATTATAGTTTAGTACCGATGACCTATTGTTTAATTTTCGTTTAAGTTTTGCTGCGGGCGGCAGCAACGAAAATCAGGCGTATGGTCCTCGTTGTATTTTGGAAACGCAGCTGAAAAGTGGCTGCCGGTGCGGTGTTTTGTTGCGCCGTGAAACAGATTTGTTAAACTGCCTGCCAGTTATTACCTGGCAGTTTGGTAGAACGATTATGAGATTATCGAGCGAGACACTCATCCAATTTGTGCGGGAACAGGGAATCCAGGCAGAAATCATTGAATTACTAGATGACACGCCGACTGTGGCCGCGGCCGCGGCGGTGATGGGGGTGTCTACGGACCAAATTATCAAGTCGGTCTTGTTTCTGGCAGATGGGGCGCCGGTGTTGGTGATCAGCAATGGCCTGTCGCGCATTGCCTGGAAGCGGCTGGCCGATTATCTGGAAGTCTCGCGGCGGCGGCTGAAAACGGCCGTTGCCGACCAGGTCCTCGCTATCACCGGCTATCCGGTGGGCGCTGTGCCGCCGTTTGGTCATAAAGTGCCGCTGCGTACGGTGGTGGATACGGCCGTCTACCAACAAGCCGTCATCTACGGCGGCGGCGGCGAAATCCACGCCCTCATGCGCCTCACAACAACCGAACTACGCCGTATTGTCGGCCACGAAACCACCTCCCTCAGTGAATAAGCTCTCCCTACACCCTGACACATGAACACGTCTTCACCTTCCATCGATTACAGCCGCAAATGGTTTGTCATGGCCGCGGTGGCTATGAGCACCTTTCTTTCCACCATCGACGGCAGCATCATCAATGTCGCCATGCCGACGCTGGTAACGGAACTTAACACCGTTTTTGCCGTGGCCCAGTGGGTCATTCTGGCGTATTTGCTGGCCCAAACCACGCTCCTGCCCAGCATCGGCCGTCTGGGTGATATGCTGGGCAAAAAACGGCTTTACACGGCCGGGATTGCCATTTTCACATTGGGTTCGGTGCTATGCGGCTTATCGCCCACGGTTTATTGGCTGATTGCGGCGCGGGTGGTGCAGGCTGTGGGGTCGGCGCTGGCGCTGGGGTTGGGCATGGCCATCGTCACCGAAGCTTTTCCCGTGGAGGAGCGCGGTAAAGCGCTGGGTCTAAACGGCACGTTTGTCTCCATCGGTGTGGTTGTTGGTCCCACGCTGGGCGGTCTGATTCTGGGTTCGTTTAGCTGGCACTGGATTTTCTTTGTGAATTTGCCGGTGGGTATTGTGGGTTTGATTTTGGCCTGGCGTTATTTACCCGATGTGCGCCCCGCCGGCCAGGCGCAGTTCGACTTTGCCGGAGCGGCGACCCTGTTTGTCAGCCTGCTGGCTGTTTTGCTGGCCCTGACGATGGGGCAGCAGGTGGGATTTACCGACTGGCGTATTGTGGGTCTGTTGGGCACGGCCGTTCTCTTTCTGGCACTCTTTATCTGGCTGGAAAGCCGCCATCCCCAGCCCATGATCGACCTGCGGTTGTTTCGCAACGCCCTGTTCAGCCAGAGCTTGCTGACCGGGGCGTTGGTGTTTGTGGTGATCGCCGGGGCCACGCTGCTGCTGCCGTTTTACCTGCAAGACATGCGGGGCTATAACGCGCGGGAAGTTGGCCTGATGATGGCTTTGATTCCCGTGTTTTTGGGTGTGGCCGCGCCGCTTTCCGGCATCGTTTCCGACCGGTACGGCACGCGCATCATCGCGATGATAGGCTTGGCGATTACGGCCGTCGGCTTCTGGTTGATGAGCCGATTTGATGCGCAGACGGCCGTGCTCGGGTTCGCGCTGGGGGTCATGCCCATGGGTCTGGGCATTGGCGTCTTCCAATCACCCAACAACAGCGCCGTGATGGGAGCCGTGCCCCACAAACATCTGGGCATTGCCTCGGGCCTGCTGGGTCTCAGCCGTACCCTGGGGCAGACGGCCGGTATCGCCGTGTTTGGCGCTTTGTGGGCCGGACGCGTGGCTGCCTATGCCGGGGAGACGCTGCCCGGCGGAGCGACCACCGCGCCCGGCCCAGCCCAAATCGCCGGGTTAAGCGATACTTTTCTGGCAATGCTGTTTTTAACTGTGATGGCACTGCTTTTAAGCGTTTGGGGCATTGTGCGAGCCAGGCAAACAGGCTCGGCATAGGGGACAAACCACGTGCGACCACTTGAAGTTGTCATCCTGGCCGGCCATCTGTTAACGATCGGCTGGTTATACGCCCATATTCAGGGCAGCCCGGCAGCGGAACAGGCGGCGGTGTTGATTGTACCTTTGGTTATTGTGCTGCACGTGCTGTGGGAAAAGCCGCGCTGGCAAATGGCTCCCGCTTATGGGCAGGCGGGGGTGGTGCTGGCTGTGGCCTGGGCTGGCAAGTGGACCGCTTTTGGCGTCAATGGCTGGGCAATTTTCTGCGGCATCGTGCTTTACCTGGCGTCGGTGGTTTTGCCCTACGTACTGGCTGTGCCCCATTTGCCCCGGCCAGCCGGCCCGTACGCCGTGGGCACGCGCACATTTTACCTGGTAGACAAGACGCGATCGGATGCGTTTGGTCCCGATCAGACTGAACCGCGTGAACTGATGGTGCAGGTCTGGTATCCGGCCGAAAAAAAACCAAATGCGCGCCGCGCTCCGTTCATCGCCGACTTTAAGATTGGCGGTCCGGCCATCGCCCGGCGGTTCGGCTTTCCGCCCTTTGTAGTGCGCCATGTGGACCTGGTGCGCACGCACAGTTTCTTAGCTGCGCCGGCAGCCGAAGCGGGCGGGCCTTTCCCGGTGTTGACTTTTTCGCACGGCTATCTGGGGCTCCATTCGCAAAATACCTGGCAGATGGAAGAACTGGCCAGCCAGGGTTACGTGGTAGTGGCCCCCAACCATACGCGCGGGGCGATTGTGACGGTGTTTCCCGACGGCCGTGTAGTGTTTGGCCTCACCACGCTGCCCGATGATATGTCTCCAGAGCAGGCCGGGCGGCTGGGCATGCAGCAGTGGGCGGCGGATGTGCAGTTTGTGCTGGATCAACTGGCTTGCTGGCAGGCCGAAGTGGGGCACTCGTTTTACGGCCGTTTAGACCTGAGCCGCATTGGCTGTTTTGGGCATTCGATGGGCGGCGGGGCAGCCGTGCATCTGGCAGCGGGCGAGGCCCGCTGCCGGGCGCTGCTGCTGCTGGACCCCTGGCTGCGACCCGTGGATGAGGCCATTTTGCAGCAGGGGCTAGACGTACCGGTTCTAAGCCTGATGAGCGAGGGGGAGTTTGGCCGGATAAATGGCCAGCTGGCCGAGCAGCTGACCGCCAATGGGCGCGCGGATGGTCTGGTGGCCACTATCGCCGGCACCGGCCATTACGATTACAGCGATCTGCCGCTACTCTCGCCGGCCACGCGGTTGTTTGGGGCCAAGGGGCCGATTAACGGCCGTCGTGCGGCGCGGATTATCAACGATTACACGCTAGCGTTTTTTGATACGTATCTGCGGGAACGGCCGTCGCCGCTGCTAAAAGAGGCAAAGCCGTATCCCGAGGTACAAATTCACCCCGTTTAACCGCTGCTTACTGTTCGTTTTGTCCGCGGTTGCGGTAGTGAAAGAAGTGTTCGATCTGGCGGCGAATGCGTCTGGAGAGGGGGGCCGGAATAACCAGGTCCGGTGGGGCATAAGACTCTAGAAAGGAGCGCACGGCCGTTTCCCCAGCCTGCACCAATTTCTGATAGGTGGGATCTTCCGGCTGCGGCGCCACACTAAAGTCGGTCGTGGAGATGCAGCAGTTGCTCACATTGATGGTGCGCCGCTGGTCTATGGGTCGCCGTTCATGGGCGGTAATTTGTGATTCGAGGCTGGTCTCGAAAAGGTTGGAAAGGTAGCTGGCGATGTTGGTAATCGGCCGTTGCCCGGCTTCCGGACAGTCCGCTGGGGTATAAAGACGGCAGCCGAGGGTTTGCCAGTTGAGGCCGTTTCTGTAGTAAGGGTTGTTGTTTTCGTACTGGGACCCGTCGAACAGGTGAAGGGGGTAGTTGGAAAGGATGCCGCCGTCGCCGTAATAGTCGCCCTGGCCCAATTTACGGCCGTCGAACTGCGGCGCCGCGAAGAAGAGCGGCAGCGATTGGGACAGCAGCAGGGCATCGGCGACGGCCATGTGCGGCGTGGTGGCGGCAGAAAACACTTCCAGGCGGTGCTGCGAAATGTTGGTCACCACGACGTGTAGATCACGGCAGCCGTGAGCCCGGAAATCGGTGAAGGTTGCGCCGCTGTCGCCCAAATGGGCGGCAACCGTTTCTTGCAGCCAGTTATAGGCGTAATCGGTATCGTACCAGCCGTAATGGCGCAGCAGGCGGTTGAGGCCGTCGATGTTGTGGGCCAGGTCGCGGCCCAGGTTGGCATTGATCAGGCGCGCGGGCATGCGCACGGCCGTTTTTAGCCCCGGAATCCTGCTGTAGTCCAGGGAGCGGAAAATGGCGATGCTTTCGGCGGCGCTCAGACGAAAGCTGAGCACAGCAGCAATCATCGCCCCGGCCGACGTGCCCCCGACCCGCTGGATTTGTGGCAGGATTCCCACTTCCTCCAACACCGGAACAACCCCGTGATAGGCGAAACTTTTGACGCCGCCGCCTTGAAAGACCAGATTTTTAAACGGGTAATGAATCATGACTGGAACTGGGGTGGTGGGTTTGTTGGGGGGCAGGGCGGTGTGTCGGGGTCAATCTGCCAACTAACAAACCCGCCAGCTCACTTTTTACTCTGACGATTCGTTGATTAAAACCAGCTTGCCGCTGAAATCGCCTTCTTGCATGTGGTGGAGGGCTGCAGGAGCTTCAGCCAGGGGGTAAACGGTGTCGATGATGGGTTGGAGACGGCCGTTAAACACCAGCTTCATCACCTCTTCATAGTCTATGCTGGTGCCCATCGTGCTGCCGATGATGCGTAAATGTTTGGCAAACATGAGCCGGTTATCGATCTCAAATTTGGGGCCGCTGGTGTTGCCCACCGTCAGCAGGCGGCCGCCGCGCTTTAGCGCCCGCAGCGACAGCATGTAGGTGGCTGCGCCCACGTTATCAACCACCACATCCACACCCAGCCGGTTTGTGGCCGCATAAACGGCTTTGCCCCAGTTCTCTTCGTGGCGGTTGATGGTTACGTCTGCGCCCAAAGCACGCGCCTGCGCCAGCTTCTCTTCCGACGAGCCGACCACGTAAATTGGGCCGGCCCCGGCCAGTTTGGCAATCTGGATGGCGGCTGTGTTGACGCCGCCGCCTGCACCGAGGATCAGCACGGATTCGCCGGCCTGCAAGCCGCCGGCCTTAATCAGCGAATGCCAGGCGGTCAGGAAGACCAGCGAGGCGGCGGCGGCGGTGGCAAACGAGACGGTTTCGGGTAATTTGAGCAGGTTGCGCGCCGGAACGGCCGTGTAATCGGCAAAAAAGCCGTCGACGTGCTCGCCCAGGATGGCAAAGTGCTGGCACATGTTTTCCTGGCCGTTTCGGCAGAAGAGGCAGTGCCCGCAAAACAGCGTCGGGTTCACCGCCACCCGGTCACCGACGGCAAAATCGGTGACGTTTGCGCCTAACCGGGCAATGACGCCCGCGCCGTCGCTGCCCATGATGTGCGGTAGTTTCAGGCTCAGGCCGGGCCAGCCTTCCAAAACAAATAAATCCAGCCGGTTCAGCGCCGCCGCTTCGACAGCCAGCAGCACCTCGTCGGGACCGATTTCAGGTTCGGCTACGTCGGTGTAGTGTACATTTTCCAGTGTGCCGTGTTCGTAAAATACGACAGCCTTCACAGTATCTCCTTTGGAACGAGGCACAATGATGTTTGCGCTCCTCGCTCCCTGTTCATCATTTTAGTCGTCCCAGACTTCTTCCAGATTGTCTTTGTAAAACTCAAAAACGTCGGCGTAGGCCAGAATGTCCTCGTTGGTGGTGGTTTGCAGCAGCACGTCCAACAAGGTGCGCATGGCGGCTTCTTTTTGGTTGTTGCTGTAGTAGGCCAGGGCCAGGAAGACGGGGCCGCTTTGGTTTTCGGGGAACTGCGCCACGGCCGTTTCCAACGCTTTTACGGCGGCGGCAAATTCGCCAATCACCCGGCGGCAGCTGCCCAGGCAAATCAGGCACTCCAGCAAATCGTCGCCGCTGAGGCCCTCTTCGATGGCATCTTCATAGTAGGGGATCGCATCCCGTTCTTCGCCCATCACATCGTATGAGCCGCCTACTTCGTATAATACTAGCGGGTCTTCGGGAAAATCGTCCATCAGAGCCAGCAAAATAGCCTGCGATTCCTCTAACTGATCCTGATCGCGCAGTTCACGCGCCCGAGTAAGCCTTTCTTCTTTTGTCTCCACAATGTTCTCCTGATTGTTTGCGATTGTTGGTGGGTCGTTGTGTATGTTGGACCTAACCTGGAATGATAGACATGCGCCGCCAAATTCGCAACCGGTTTTTGCTTGTCGCCGGGCGCAGGTTTTGGTATTGTCTGGTCATTGTTGAAACAGATTGCGAGGTGTTTCCCATGGCCATGAAAGCGGTAAAACAACATGTCCACGGCCGTTTAATACAGGCGAACGGCCGTGCCGCCCTGCTCCTTATAGATCTCAACCCAACGGAGGAAACGGCCGTTTCCCTCTATTTGCGTTATGCCCTGGTGGTCATGGGACCGGAAGACCACGTGCTGCCCGCTTTGCTTCTGGATGATTGGGGCAATGAGATTCGCGGCCTGGAAATTTACCAGTTCATCCGCGAGCATGGCGATGATTTTCCGCGCGCCGAGGTCTTTGGGTTTGATCTCGATGGCAGCGAGACCCAGCTTTTCCTGCGCAGCCTGGAGCTGCACATGCGCTGGCCTTGTTATGTCTACACTTCGGCCGATGAGCCGCTGGCCCAGGGCGTCCGGCTGCACGCCGTCTTGCTGCCCACCGCGGGGATAGATGCGCCGCTGGCCGTCGACCGGCCAGACGAGGAGGCCATTGCGCGGCCGTTACGCGCGGCGCAGGTGAATTGGTGGCAGGTTCCTCCCCACACAGAATCATTTGCGTTCGGTCTGGAGGATGGGTAATGGTTCAGGGGCGGGTTTACGGCCGTTTTTTGCTGCTCGCGCTTTTGGCACTGCTGTGTACGGAAGTCTTTCTGCCAGAGCAAACCGCCGCCGCCCAACAAACCGGCGACGCTCCGGTCATTTCCACGATCTGGGGGCCGGGTGTGCAGCAGTGGGCTTTCCACATCGGTGTTCTTGCTCAAGCCCACGGCCTCGATCCAGATTTCATTGCCGCCGTAATTAACGAAGAATCGGATGGCGACCATCACGCCACCAGCCAGAAAGGCGCGGTAGGCCTGATGGGTGTCATGCCCACCGGCCCCGGCATGGAATGGCGCCCCTCAGCCGATGACCTGGCCAATCCGGCCATTAACCTGCGCTGGGGCGTGGCCATTCTGGCCGACGTGGTGCGCCAGGCGGGCGGCGATTTGTACGCGGCTTTGGCGGCCTACAGCGGCGGCTGGGCCAACGTTAACAATGGGGTGCCGCGCAGTTATGCCACCAGCGTGCTGGATAGTTATGGCCGGGCCATTGCCGCCCGCAACAACATCTCGCCAGATATTGCTACGCAGTGGACTGTGGCCATCAAAATCCGCTATGGCAACGTGCCCAACGAATCGCTGCTGGTCCTGGGCGACCAGCCAGTTTCCGGCCTTTACACGTTTGGCGAACACGTCGTTTACGATTACGTGGACAGCGCCGGGCGAGCATATTACGTGTTGGGTTATGCCGTGCCCGTGGCTCTGGTTGCCCCCGTAGAAAACGACACGGTGATGTACGGCGACAGCGAAACAGTGGATGCCCACCTGCGGGCGCGCCTGGGTGAAGATGGCAGCGTAAAAGGCGCTTCCAGCAATCCACAGGTGCTGCTGGCCTGCCTGCCCAGCCTGGATCGACTGCGCGGCCGGGCCAGTACGCGCTGGTTCGCTCCCTCAGACTGCCCCGACTGGCACCGCTAAGCAGTTGCCTTTTTCGTTATTCGGCCTAAAATTTCTCTCTTATGCCTACGCCGTTTATGCATTTACAGATGGCGGAACAGCTCCGCGCAATGGCCGTGACCCGATTTGGCGCCGACGGCCGTTTGCCTCTTCTCCTGCGCCAATCCTGGCCGGCGTTTTACCTGGGCAGCGTAGCCGCCGACTGCCAGGATCTGGCCGGTGTGCCGCGCACGGCGACCCACTTCTACAACCTTCCGCCGGACCCGGATAACCAGGCTTATCCCCGGATGCTGGCTGCCTACCCGGAACTGGCCGATCCGGACTGTATGCCGCCGGACCAGGCAGCGTTTGTGGCCGCCTACAGCGTGCATCTGATGGTCGATCTGGTCTGGTTTCGTGAAATATTGCTGCCTTTTTTTGTTAATCGGCCGGAATGGCGCGACGGTTATGAACGGCGGCACTTGGTGCATAACATTGTGCTGACGTACCTGGACCAGAAGGCGTATGAGGCGCTGCCGGAAACGGCCGTTTCCACCCTGACGGCCGCCGTCCCCGCTCACTGGCTGCCGTTCGTAGACGACGCGGCGTTGGTGCTCTGGCGCGATCGACTGGTTGCCCAGTTAGAGCCAGAAGGATCGCTGGAGACCGTGGCCGTCTATGCTCAACGTCTGCACATGTCGGCGGAAGAGTTTGCTGCCTGCTTGCGTGATCCGGCCTGGATGGCGGAAAACGTCTTTAACATGGTGCCCATCGACGAGGTACAGGCGCGGCTAGACGCCGCACTGGTTACCGGATTGGACATCATGATCGATTATCTGAAAATTATGGACGCCGCCTGATCATTCCTCCCAAACTTATTCCACTTTTTCCGAGGATTTACCATGAATAAAATTATTGAAGCTCCAGTAAGAGAAACTGTGCAAGTTCGGCTCCCCGACGGCCGTGCCTTTGACGGCCCGGTAGGGACGACAGTTGAAGAATTTTTATTGGCTGCCATGCCGGAGGCCATGGCATGTGACCACGTTGTGGGTGTGCTGTGTGACGGCCATCTGCGCGAATTGGGCCAGCCGCTAAACTCCGATGCGCATCTGGTACCCCTGACAACTCAGAACCCCGACGGGGCGCGGATTTACCGCCGCTCGTTGAGTTTTTTGATGATTGCCGCCGCGGCGGAAGTGTTCCCAAACCAGGTGATTACGGTGCAGCACTCGATGCCCTTTGGCGGCTACTATTGTGAGCGCGAGGATAACGGCCGTGTAACCAGCGAAGAACTGGATCGCCTGCGCCAGCGGATGCGCGAACTGGTGGCGGCCGACCTGCCCATCACGCGCGTCGTCGTCCCGTTAAACGAAGCGCTGCAAATTTTCCGCGTCAGCGGCGACATGGAAAAAGCGGAGTTGTTTGCCAAGCGGCGCAAGGATTATCTGACGCTGTACGAGTTGAATGGCGTGCGCGACTATTTTCATGGGTTTATGGTGCCGCGTACCGGCTATCTGGATTTGTTTGCGTTACGGCCGTACAACGATGGCTTTATCCTGCAGTTTCCACGGCGGCACGATTCGGCTGTCTTGCAGCCGTTTGAAGACGAACCCCGCCTGGCGCGGGTGTTCCAGGATTACGCCGATTGGTTGCGGATTGTTGGCGTGCCCAGTGTATCTTCGCTGAACAATGCGCTCAGAAACGGCCGTACTCAGGAGGTCATCCTGGTGGCCGAAGCATTTCACCAGCGGCAGCTTTCAGCCATCGCTGCCGCGATTGCTGCGCGCCGCCCGGCTGTCAAACTGGTGCTGATCTCCGGTCCCACTTCATCGGGCAAAACGACATTTAGCAAGCGCCTGGCGGTTCAGCTCCTGGCCCAGGGTATCTATCCCGTCACCATTGGCATGGATAATTACTTCGTCAACCGGGAAGACACCCCGCGCGACGCCAACGGCGACTTCGACTTTGAAGCGCTGGAAGCGGTGGATGTGGCTTTGTTCCAGCAGCATTTGCACCAACTGCTGGCCGGCGAGACGATTATTCAGCCCCGGTACAACTTCTTCACCGGCAGCCGGGAGTGGGGCGAAAAGCTCAAAATTGGGTCCGATCACGTGATCATCATCGAAGGGATCCACGGGCTGAATCCGCGGCTGGTGGAAGGCATTGCCCCCGAGGCGATGTTCCGCATCTTCATTTCCGCCCTGACGCAGTTGAATCTGGACAAACACAACCGCGTGCCCACTACGGATACGCGGCTGCTGCGGCGCATTGTGCGTGATGCGGCCCATCGCGGCTACACGGCCGCCAACACTATCAGCCGCTGGGCCAGTGTGCGGCGCGGTGAGCGGCTGTACATTTTCCCCAACCAAAACAACGCCGACGTGTTTTTTAACTCGGCGCTGGTGTATGAACTGTCCGTGCTTAAAACGCTGGCGCAGCCTTTGCTGCTGCAGGTAGAGCCGGGCACGCCAGAGCGCATCGAGGCCAACCGGCTGCTGGCATTTTTGCAGTGGTTTGAGCCTGTTCCTGGTGAGGCGCTCAGTTATATTGCCAGTGATTCGATTTTGCGGGAGTTTATCGGCGGCTCGATCATGGATGATTTTGAGCCGTGGCAGCGGTAGAGCAAATAGAAGGCAGCGAGCAGCGCGTCTGAGGTCGACGCGCTGCTCGCTGCCCGCCGGAGATTATATTTCGCCGGTCGCCAAGACTCCTTTCACTTCGGCGATGGCTTTGGTGACTTCGATGTCGCGTGGGCAGGCGTTGGTGCAGTTGAAGATTGTGCGGCAGCGCCAGACGCCAAACGTATCGCCCACCACTTTCAGGCGTTCAGCTGCCCCTTCGTCGCGGCTGTCGAAGATGAAGCGGTGAGCCTGGACGATGGAGGCTGGGCCGATGTACTTGCCGTTGGCCCAGAAGCTGGGGCAGGAGGTGGTGCAGCAGGCGCAGAGGATGCACTTGGTGGTGTCATCGAAGCGGGCGCGATCTTCCTGGGATTGCAGGCGTTCACGGCCGTCTGCCGGCGGCGGTGAATCGTTGATGAAATAGGGCATGACCGCGCGATAATGCTCCATAAACGGTTCCATGTCCACAATCAGGTCTTTAATCACCCGCAGACCCAGGATGGGCTCAATCTGAATGGTCATCGTGTCGCCCTTTTTCTCCAGCCGCTGCACCAGGGTTTTGCAGGCCAGGGCGTTGACTTCGTTGATGCGCATGGCGTCTGAGCCGCAAACGCCGTGGGCGCAAGAGCGGCGCAAAGACAGCGTGCCGTCTATTTCCCACTTGACGCGATTTAACAGATCTAAAACAGTGTCGGTAGGATGGACATCGCTGAGGGTGTACTCTCCCCACCAGGCTTTGGTATCTTTTTCCGGATTAAACCGGCGGATGCGTAAATTTACTTGCATGGTGTGCTCCTGTAAGCTGTTAGCTATTTGCTGTTAGCCATTAGTAGACGCGGGGCTTGGGTTCGTAGCGACCCAGCGTGACCGGTTTGTAGTCCAGTCTGTATTCCCCAGGGCCGACTTTGTAGCAAAGCGTGTGCTTAAGCCAGTTATCATCATCCCGTTCCGGATAGTCATCGCGGGCGTGCCCGCCGCGGCTTTCCTTGCGAGCCAGGGCAGAAATAGTCGTTACCTCCGCCAGTTCTAACAGACAGCCCAACTCCCAGGTTTCCAGCAAATCGCTGTTGAAAATTTTGCCTTTGTCCTGGATGGCCACGCTCTTGTATTCGGTGCGCAGCTTCTTTAGTTCTTCTAAAGTGGTGCTAACCGTCTCTTCTGTGCGGAATACGCTGACGCCTTCGGTCATGGTTGTCTGCATCTGGTTGCGTACATCGAACATTTTGGCATGGCCTTCGTTGTTACGAATGCGTTCGAATTCGGCCATAATTTCGTCGGCGGCGTCGTCGGGCAGGGGCTGTAATACGGCCGTCTGGCAGTACTCGGCCATGTGCTTTCCAGCACGCCGGCCAAAAACGACCAGGTCGGTCAGCGAGTTTGTCCCCAGGCGGTTGGCGCCATGGACCGATACGCAGGCTGCTTCACCGGCGGCGTAAAGGCCGGGCAGAGGCGTATTGTCGGCGTCCAAAACCACCCGGCCCTCCACATCGGTGGGGATGCCGCCCATGGCGTAGTGGGCTGTGGGCTGCACCGGCATCGGTTCCTTTACCGGATCAACGCCCAGATAGGTGCGGGTAAAGTCAGCAATGTCCGGCAGTTTCGCTTCGATGTATTCGCGGTCGATGCGCCGTTTTTCACCCTCTTTTTCAAAATAGTGGTTGACGGTCTCTGGTGTAATGTCCAGGTGGACGTAATTTTTGCCGTTGATGCCGCGCCCGGCTTTGACTTCCAGATAGATAGCCCGGCTGACCACATCCCGGCTGGCCAGGTCTTTGATGGTCGGGGCGTATTTTTCCATGAAGCGCTCACCCTGGCTGTTGAGCAGCACCCCACCTTCGCCGCGCACGCCTTCGGTGATGAGGATGCCCAGCTTGAAAATGCCGGTGGGGTGGAACTGGAAGAATTCCATGTCTTCCAGGGGAACGCCCCGGCGCAGGCAGATGGCCGCGCCATCGCCGGTAAGCGAGTGGGCGTTGGAAGTAACCTGCCAGCAGCGGCCCCAACCGCCAGTGGCAAACATAACGGCTTTGCTGTGGAAAATGTGGAACTCGCCGGTGGCGATTTCGATAGCGACCACACCGCGTATGGTGTCATCAACGCGGATGAGGTCAACGACGTGGAATTCGTCGAAGAAGTTGACTTTGTTTTTGATGCACTGCTGGTAGAGGGTTTGCAGAATCATGTGGCCTGTACGGTCGGCGGCGTGGCAGGCACGCATGACGGGTTTTTTGGTTTCGTTGTTGGTGTGGCCGCCGAAGCGCCGTTGGGAGATACGGCCGTTTGGAAACCGGTCAAATGGCAGCCCCATATGCTCCAACTCTATAACCACGTCGATAGCATCCTTACACAGAATATCTACCGCATCCTGGTCTGCCAGATAATCAGAGCCTTTAACAGTATCAAAAGCATGCCATTCCCAGTGATCCTCTTCCATATTGCCCAGCGCTGCCCCGACGCCGCCTTGTGCTGCGCCGGTATGCGAGCGGGTTGGATATAACTTAGAAAGTACAGCTACATTGGCGTTTCTGCTAGCATACAGAGCCGCCATTAGCCCTGCCCCACCCGCGCCAACGATCACTGCATCGAAAGTGTGTATTTTCACATTGGCCATTGTCTTAAACCTCAATTTCCCATGAAGGGCGTCGAATTAAAGCGGGCTATGGCATAACCCGCCCAAAGGACCGTAATGATGGTAAAAATCGCCAGCACAGTATTGACGATTTTGACCGTTTGTGGGTTGTGAATGTAGTCTTCCAAAACATTCCGAAAACCGTTCATGCCATGCGTAAGAGCAAATGCCAGAAGCAGCATGTCGAAGACCTTCCAGCCCCAAGAGTTCCACTGAGCAGCGACAAACTGAATGGAAAGATTGGATGAGGAGTTTAGGACATGCTGAATCATCATGTGCCCTACGGCCAAAATAAGCAGCGCCAGGCCAGAAACACGCATAAAAAGAAATGCCCAGCGCTGGAAGTTCGATTGAACCTGTACCTTCCGGTGTGTCATACCGGTGACATTTGCTGTTGCCATATCAGTCTCTCCTCTTAGTTAATGGGGGGATAGTCAGCGAGGCGGGGAAAAGCCATCCAGGCATCGCCCATGCTTTGCCAATGCTCGATCATGGTCACAAACATGAATATGCCGATGGGCACAAAAACAAGCAAAAACAGGCCCCAACTAACCTGCGTGGATCGTTTTTGATGTTTCCACCATTCAGGCTTGAAATCGAGAACGGTAATGCGGATCCCGTTGATGGCATGATATAACACGGCGGCCATCAACGGGATTTCACCCACGGCGACAGGCGGCCATTTAAAAATATCGATTGTCCAGGCATAGATATGTGGATAGAAGTAGGCATTGGCTGTGTCCCAAACGTGGATCGTCAGGAACAAGAGGATGGCCAGGCCGGAGATGCGGTGTGCCACCCAACTCCAATGACCACTTCGGCCACGATAGCGAATGCTTTCGCGGATCGTGAGGGCAAGTGTTGACATAAACCTTCTCCTTCTCTTGCGTTGTGGGCTTATCAAACAACTTTGTCTTTGGGCCAGCAGCCCCGGTTTTGGGGCGGCAAAGCCAGACAAAATCTAAAATGGGAAAGATTTTTCGGATTATAACACAGTTACGGAAATGGGTAATGAGGCGCCCGACCTTATCTTAATATTTGCGGTATAATGCATCTGGCTGCTTGATTTGATCTCTGGTGATTGTTAAACTTTAAGGTATGATACGTTCATTTACGTTGCGCGATTTAACTCTCGTACACCGGTTGAGTGAACATGCGGTTTCTTTTCACACAGAGTCGGCTCTGACAAACAGTTTACATCCTGTCCGGGATGCGTTGGTGAGCATGGTTAGCGGCGATTATCCGACGTTGGTTTGGAAGTCCGACGGCCGTGATGCGGCCGGCTTCATTCAACTGCAAGTTCGAGAGGAATCCCCTCATGCCCACATCTTTTTTTTAGGCGCAACACCAATCTTTTTGCCCATGCCGGATGGCGACGAAACGGCCGTTTCCCTCCCATCTGAGCCGTTCAAAAAAAATAACCACTCAGGCGATCCCGTGCTCAACGAGAGCGTCTGGCTGGCTTTGTTGGACCAGGCCGTTGTCGAAATTGGGCAGCGCGGAATCCACAGCCTGGTAGCCGAAGTAAGTGAGAGCGGCGATGAACTGCCCGTCCTCCGGCGGGCCGGATTTGCCGTTTACACGAGACAAGATATTTGGGTTTTAGAAAATGGACATACAGAAAAACTGAACCATTCCAATTTATTGAGCCAGCGTCAGCCGACCGACGATTGGGACATTCAACTGCTATATGCCAACACCGTCCCCCGTCTGGTGCAGATGGTGGAGCCGCTGCCTCCCTTGAGCAGTGGCGAGAGTTGGGTGCTGCGAGAAGAAGGCGAAGTGACCGCCTTTGTCCACATTCAAAAAGGTTCCCTGGCTTCCTGGCTCCGATTGTTTATTCATCCCCACGCCGAGTCCCGAGTGGATGAAATTGTAGCGGCTGCGCTGCATTTGGCGCGTCCCGCCATTTCCTGCCCGGTGTTTTGCTGTGTACGCCGGTATCAGAGTTGGCTACAGGGGCCGCTACACCGGGCCGGTTTTAGCTTATGGGGTAGTCAGGCCGTGATGGTGAAACACACGGTCAAACAACAACGGAAGCCGTTGCTTGAGTCAACGGCCGTAATTGAAGCGCAAGGTATCCCGGCCTCCGCACCCATGGTCCGGCAATACCAGCGCCCGAAAGATAACGGAAAAACTAGCGTTCATGATAGAACATATACAAAGTCAAGATAAAGAAGATTTAGAAGCACTTCTTAAAATTCTACCCTTGCGAGTGCGCCACAAAATTGAAGAAATAGGACGACTGGACGAGCTGCTAGAGATCGTCATGGATCTGGGCCGCGTTCCTACGGCCCGCTACGTAGACGGCGAAGTCCTGCTAAATTCCAAAGAAATCACCCAGGCCGAGATTGACGGCGTCGTCGCCAGCATTGGCGATTTCGACGACGACAACCGCACCGGCATTGCCCGCACCCTGCACCGCATCTCCGGTATTCGCAACCGGCGCGGCCAGGTGGTGGGGCTGACTTGCCGCGTGGGCCGGGCTGTGTACGGAACCATCGACATCATCGCCGATATCGTAGCCGAAGGGCACAGCATTTTGCTGCTCGGCCGTCCGGGCGTGGGCAAGACAACCATGCTGCGCGAGATGGCCCGCGTGCTGGCCGAAAAGAAGCGCGTAGTCATCGTCGATACCTCCAACGAAATTGGCGGCGACGGCGACATTCCGCATCCGGCTGTGGGCCGGGCCAGACGCATGCAAGTTCCCCGGCCGTCCCACCAGCATGAGACGATGATCGAAGCCGTGGAAAACCATAATCCGGAAGTCATTGTCATCGACGAAATTGGCCGGGAGCGAGAAGCCGAAGCGGCGCGGACCATCAATGAGCGCGGCGTGCAGCTGATTGGTACAGCGCACGGCAACACTCTGGAAAACCTGCTGCTCAACCCCACGTTGTCTGATCTGGTGGGCGGCATCGAAAGTGTGACGCTCTCCGATGAAGAAGCGCGGCGGCGCGGCACGCAGAAGACAGTTTTGGAACGGCGCGCTCCGCCAACCTTTGATGTACTTATCGAAATCCAGAACCGCCAGCAGCTGCTGGTTCACCGGGATGTCACAACTTCCGTGGATGCCATGCTGCGCGGGCAGCCGTTCGACGTGGAAATATTGTCGCGCGATGCCGAAGGCGGCATCCACCACGAGCAGCAAACCATGCTGGTGACCTCGTCGGCCGTTACCGGACGGCGGGAACAACGCCTGGATCGGGACCCCCGTGCGCCGCGGGAATCGCGTAGTTTCCAGAGTTCGCGCGGGCGTGGCAGTGAACTGCCGCCGGCCAAGGCGTCCAACGGCACAAACGGCCGTATCCGGCTAGATGGCCCCGCAGCCGAATCAGAGCACGCACCGGAAGAACGCAAAGGATTAAACATCTTTGTTTTCGGTGTGGCCCGTAACCGGCTTCTGCAAGCCGCCAAACAGCTTAAAATCCGCATCGACATCGTTGATAATTTGGCCGACGCCGACGTCTTTTTGACCTTAAAGAGCTACTATCGCAAACAGCGGAAGCTGGTCAGCCAGGCGGAACATATGCGCATTCCGGTGTACGTTTTGCGCGCGAATACCATTTCGCAGATGGAAAGTTTCCTGGCGCAGGCCTTGAACCTGGACGTGAAGCCGGAAGATCCCTTCGATGCGGCCGTCTCGGAGGCCGAGCGGGCGATTCAAAAGGTCTTAACCGGCCAGAGTTCGGTCGATTTAAGCCCGGTCAGTTCCACTGTGCGCCGTTACCAGCACCAGATGGCCCGTCAGGCCAACCTGGTTTCGCATAGCTATGGTAAAGAGCCGCAGCGCTTTGTCCGCATCTTTAGCGAGCGGCGCAATTAGCAGTTGATTAAGAGGACAGGCGACCTGTGAAAACGGGTCGCCTGTCTTTTTTTATGTGGATTTGGGAGAGCGATGTTTATTACGTTGGAAGGACCGGAGGGGAGTGGAAAATCCAGCCAGATTGGGCTTTTGGCCGGATTTTTACGCGAGCAGGGATATGAAGTTGTGCAGACGCGCGAGCCGGGTGGCACGCGCATTGGCGATCAGATTCGGGCTTGTTTGCATGACGTGGCGAATACGGAGATGACGGCCGTTACCGAGGTGCTGCTCTACGCTGCTTCCCGTGCCCAACACGTCGACGAACTGATCCGGCCGGCCCTGCAAGCCGGAAAAGTTGTGCTGTGCGACCGCTTCGCCGACAGCACCATTGCCTACCAGGGATACGGCCGTGGCCTGAACCTGGATAACTTGCATACCCTGACGCGCATTGCCACCGGCGGCCTGAAGCCCGATCTAACTCTCTTGCTGGACATTGACGTAGAGCGCGGGTTGGCCCGCCGCCAGGTAGGGGGAGAAGAGATGAACCGTCTGGACCTGGAAGCTGTTACTTTTCACCAACGGGTGCGCCGGGGCTATCATGCCCTGGCGGCGGCTGAGCCAGGGCGCTGGATCACCATCGACGCGGATCGGCCAGTAGACGAGGTGCAGGTGGATTTGTGCACGGCCGTGCTGGCTCGTTTATCCCGGCATCAGGCGAACCCCGCCTGACTTTACATTTACATAAAATCATCTGCCCCGCCGGCGTTTCCCAAATCGGGCATCGCCGCTTCGATAGAATCTGGCGATTCCCCGCTTTCCAGGCGGTCAACCACCTCGTTAAACTCGTCGCCCATGTCTTCGCCCATTTCGCGGCTCATCTTGCGCATGAACTGGCCGATCGCTTTGGGGTCTTCTTCGTCCAAACCAGACAGGGCGCTGTCGTCCATCATGGCATCCAGCCGGGCATCCTCGGATTTGGCCACGGCCACGCGCCCAATGCGCCGTTTCAGGTTGGCGCTTTGGCAGTGGGGACAGACAGGTTGAACTTTTCCATACTCGGCAAATGTGAATGCCAGGCGCACCGGGCGGCGGCAATCCTGGCAGCGAAATTCGTAAACAGGCATAATAACTTTTCTTCCATCAGGTGGTTTTAGCGAGAGGGGGGCAAACGGCCGTTCTCTTCCATCACCACAGTCAATCTTAAAAATCATAAAGGACGAAGGGCGAAAGGCGTAGATTGGCCGTCTTCCGTCGTTCGTCCTTCTCGTTCATAAACATTATACTTTCGACGAAAATAGGTGCAAACATGAGCAGCGAAGGCAATCTCTATCAAAAAACAAGCTATCCGGTTCTACTGGTTATTTCGGGGCCATCTGGCGTGGGCAAAGACACCATCGCCCGCAAGCTGATCGATCGGCGCCCGGAAAAATTCTATTTTGTGGTCACCGCCACCACCCGGCCGCCGCGTGCCGGAGAGGTGCACGGCCAGGATTATTATTTTGTCAGCAACGATGAATTCGCCCGCATGATCGAAGAAAACGAACTGCTGGAATATGCGGTGGTTTACAACGACTATAAAGGGATTCCCAAGCAGCACATCCGGGATGCCCTAAACAGCGGGCGGGACGTGATCATGCGTGTGGATGTGCAAGGCGCGGCCACCATTCGCAAGCTGGTGCCCAATGCGGTTTCCGTCTTTTTGATGTGCGAATCAGAAGAAGAGCTGGTGCGCCGGCTGCACGAGCGCAAATCGGAAACGGCCGAAGGCCTCAACTTGCGCATCGCTACGGCGCGCCAGGAAATGAAGCGCATGCATGAATTTGATTATTTCGTCATCAATGCCGAGGATGCTCAGGAGCGCGCCGTACAGCAGATTCTGAGCATTATCGAAGCCCGCCACTGCCGAGTAAATCAATCGCCGGTCGTGCTTTAATAGTCTACTTGCGGGGTTCCGGCATTCTTCCACACCTGCACAACACCAAAGAAAAACCACCTGGAAGACATCTGCCTCCCAGGTGGTTTTTTTAATCCTTAGCGCTCAGGTTTGTAAGCCTGGGCACTCATCAAAACGATGTGATCGTCATGGTTTGAGGATAATCGGCATGTAGGTCGGCATACCAACGACGACAGTGGCGGACGTGTGATCCATTTTTCCACCCGGGTTATTGGTATAGGACCGTACATCGTTGCTGACAGGGCCTAACACACCGGCATCTACAGTGACTTGGTATGTGATCTCTACAGGCTGCAAATCACCGCCTGCGTAGTCGAAGCAAATCATGTCACCATTGCTCAAGCTGGCCGCACTGCCGCGGTTCAGATATGCGTCAGCATAACCACCGGCTGCATCTTCCAGACCAATTGTGAAAGGATCAGTTGCCAGATCACCGTTGAGATTATCGTAAGCGAAGACGACTTCGTAATCACCAGGTGCATCTGAAGGTTGGCGCAAGAGCACGACTTCGAAGTCGAAGTTATCGGCGCTGCCACCGTAGAATTGAATATTGTCATATTCAATAACGGCGACGTTGGGTCCGGCAGTCGCCAGGCTAACGCCATGGTTCAGGGCCGCATCATAGAAGATTTCGAAATCTTGCCACAGGATAGCCGCCACATCATTAGGCAGCGCAGCGTCCGGTAGAGCTTGCGGTACCCACGGTGAGCCGCCATAGTTGTTGGCACCGTCAAAGATTGCAAAACCATCGTCCGTGAAAGACACACCAGTGTTATCAACGCCGTAGAAGCTAAACGGATTACCGCTTGAGAAGGCTGTAAATCTTACAGTATCGCCAGTAATGGACGCCTGTGTAAAGATACCGAAGTCCTCCAGGTTAACATAACCACCGAAGCCGGTGTCGCACATAGGATCTGTGGCTGGAGTGGAAATGTTATACATCGGTTGGGCATTAGCAGGCGAGATCATGGTGCCGGTCCAGAAAAGGGTGTCCAGGCCAACCAGGACGCTGCCATCCGAAGCGGTTGCCGATCCAGGCACATAGGTGAGGCCATCTGGAATCGTGTCGAGGATGTTGTAGTTGAGGTTTTCACCAAGCACATTGGGCATGATGGTGATGGTGTAGGTCAAGGTGTCACCGGGCATAGCCACGTTGGTGTTGACTGTCTTGATAACATCGTCCTCGATTCGTTGGAGATTCACTGGCACGTAGCCAATGTTACCCGGATGGGCGGCGTCTGTACCTAGAGTGAAACCACCATACCAGTATTCACCGGCATTCATGTCTTCGTCCCAATAGATGCGTAAATCAAAGGGATCCAGAGCGGCCACGGCCGTAGGACCGGTAACAGTCATGTTGCCTGCGTCCTCAGTGGGGACAACGGCCGTCATGAACTGGATGTGATCTGGCGGCGTCGCTGATGCTGCCCAGTTTTGAATCAGAACCCACCACGTACCGGCTGCCGGATCTGTGATATCGCAGTATTCCAGGGCAGCGCCCGTGGCGCTGATGCAAACCTCGGTGCTTTGGCTGGGCGTATCGCCCGTGCCGACGTACAGATCCACATCCGGAGCATCAGACTCAGTTACCTGAGCAATCAGGCGCTTGGCGTCAGCCGGAACGTTAACCGTGGTGTAGAAGATACCGTCGCCATTAATGTCATCATAGACATCGGAATGTGTCGGATCTTCGACCAGCATCGTGTTGTATTCGGTGCCCTTAACCAGACCGTACGTTTCAACAGTCAGGTCAGTGATCTCGATGGCAGTCAGACCTGTCA
This sequence comes from Ardenticatenaceae bacterium, assembly GCA_020634395.1. Lineage (GTDB taxonomy): Bacteria > Chloroflexota > Anaerolineae > Promineifilales > Promineifilaceae > Leptovillus. Next base: position 52,246 of record JACKBU010000004.1, read on the forward strand.
CCAGATCTGAACCGGCATCGCGGCGCGTTTGGAGGTTCACCAAATCGGGCAGGTCACCGGTGTTGGGCTGCACGCCGATCACCATGTGCTGCGCTGGTGTAGAAGCGCCGGCCGGAGTAATCTCCAAAGAACCGAAGTGCCAGCTTTCATCCAGGCCTAACACATTGACTGTAACCGTGAAGGTCTGGGACGCGCCAGGATCGATGGTGAAGCTGGTGGGCGTCACCGAACCAGTCATGCCGGTGGGCAGATCGAGCGTTAACGTGTAGGTTTCAGCCGCGGAAAGTGTGCTTTCTACGGTACGCGTCCAACTGCAAGACTGTACGCAGCTGGAGTTGCCCATTTCGGCCAGGTTCAGGGTGGTGGGATCGCCGCCCGTGCGCGGATCGGAATCTTCAAAGGCCGTCGTGGATACGTCTAGAACCAACCCGGCCTGGACTGCGGCGACCAGATCAACACGACCGGAGCCTTGGGCAAACGGGGTAGCGGTGTTCACGCCGTCATCGTTGATGACTGTGCGCACGCCGGTCGTCATCAAGGCCGACTCAATTTGCGCTGGTGTCCAATCTGGATGAGCCGCTTTCAACAGCGCACCGGAACCGGCCACATGCGGGCTGGACATAGATGTACCGGAGATCACGTTCCAGGTATAATCGCCATCGCCGCCGGGGCCTTGATGGTAGGCTGCCCAGATGTCACGGCCAGGAGCAGTAACGTTGGGAACGATCAGATCTTTGAAGAAGCCGCCGTTCGGGCCGCGCGAGCTAAAGGCGGCCATCACATCGCCATTCGCATCGGAAATGTCGCGCACTGCACCGGCGATTGTGCCGGTCACCGTGCCGGTGGCAGCGTTCATGTAATCCAGCAGTGCCTGGTAGGTATAGTAATCGATGTGAATAGCGGGGAGAACGTGCGGATCGGCTAGAAGCGAACCCGGACCGCCGCCAAACTCATCGGGCTGGGCCAGGATGTAACCACCGGCGCCGCCGTCCAGGACTGTCTGACCTTTGGCGACACGGCCGTAAGTTCCACGTTCGCAGATGACGATTTCGCCGCTAAACGTTCCCGGCGGGAAAACACCATCGGCACACAGGCGTGCATCCTCAGCGCTAATCGACGGTGGGTCGGCGTAATCTGCGGCAAAGACAATAGGTGTAGCAGGCAAGCCAGAAGTCATGGCCAGACCAGACAGTGTCAGCGGATTGCCTGAGCCGTCATCGAGGGTGATCTCTTGCAAGAAGGCCCGGTTATGGCTGGCTGCGGCTACTGTCGTCAGCCAGGGCAAATCGCCAGGCTGACCAACGGTGGCGTCACCAGGACCATTGTTGCCGGCTGAAGTCGCCACAAAGATACCTGCGTCGCGGATAGCCAGCCATTGCATTGCTTCTGTGTCGGCCCAGGGATCGCCGGTTGGTGAATCAGCGCCGATGGAGTAGTTAATGACGTCAACGCCATCCAGAAGCGCCTGATCGCGGGCGGCAGACAACGCGGAGTTGGTGCAGCAAGCCGCATAGGCGATGATGTTGGCGTGCGGCGCAACACCGGAAATAGTCGCTGTATACACATCGGTGGGTGTTTCTACAGTTGTGTCTTCGACGTAGTTGCCGGCGGCTGTGCTGGCGGTATGCGAACCATGCCCATCCTCGTCGCGCGGGGTAGAAGATACGGAGGTGTAACCCCAGGCGCCGATCAGTTTGTCATTGCAAGGGAAGGTCGGGTCATAGGCCACAACTCCAGGCGGCGGGGACGTGTTCGTGGGGTCGCAAACACCGACATAATTGCCGGTGCCAAAGGGGTTGGTGTGCGTATAACCATCGCCGCCGGTGGCGGCAAAGGAGGGGTTCCAGGGATCAATGCCGGTATCAATGACACCAACGATGATGCCTTCACCCTTTGTGCCGGCATCGCCGGTAGCGGAACCATCCCAGATACCCGGTGCGCCGATCCAGGCGGGTCCGGCATCGGTCTGGAGTTCAAATTCTCGTTCGCGTTCAACGAATTTGACGTTGCCCAGTTTGGCGATGGTCGCGGCTTCTTCAGGGGTCATGGTCGCCGCATAACCGTTTACCGTGGCTTTGTACTCGTAGGCAATGTCCAGGGAGCGCCCGATGGCGGCATTCGCTTCAGCGATGGAGGCGGCGCGACGGCCGTCCAGGTAAGCGAGATAGGCCTGGCTGGCCGGTGAGCTGGCATCTAGTTTGGCCTTGCCACTGGCCGATGGGTTCGTGGCTGCCAGCCCCTCAATGCCACCACGATAGCTGGCCAGGGGAACATCATTCAGGATTACCAAATAAATTGCCGGACCGGCAGCGTCTTTGGGTTGTACCACGACGCCAGAACCTGCCGGCTGGGCAGTGGCTCCTTCGAAGACTGAAGCGTCGGCGGCCGGTTCGGCAGCAATCGCGACAGCATTAGCAACAACTAACGCAATGAGCATTAATGTTACTAAAAGTACTTTACGTCTCATTTTGATATATCCTCCTCAAGATCGGGAAAAGTAAAATGGGCTGCTTTGACAAAAAGCAACAAAAAAACAAGGGGTCTTTGAGTCTTTGCTGATGGGCACCTCCTTATGATGTTTTGTGACGAGTATTGACCTTGTCACCCGACTTGATGTTGCTAACTGATACGCGGAAGATGGGTGTAATGAAAAACGGCCGTCTCCCGGTAAAAACCAGGCAACGGCCGTAGAAAACCTAATGAATTCTATTCGCGGGCACAAAACTGTGCAGTGCTAAGTTGGCTAAATGCGGACAACCCACAAGCTGTGAATGCATGATGGATATTGAATTATCTTCTACAAATCGAAAAATAATATCGGATGGCTCGTTAATCCAATAGTGAATGAAACAGTTGTTTTGATGCAGTTTAATTATCCGATAGTTTTACGTTATTGTTTGAGGCTGTACTTGTATCTATCGTCAACTCTAAAACTTGGGTCGTACTTTAACTAGCGATCAGAAGGCTCCTTCCGATTGAACAGAAAGCCATTTTACACAAAGTTTATGAATTTGCCAGAAATTTTTTACTCAAACTGCTATGGAAAACAGCCACAAAAGAGGCGGCAAATCCATCCAGGCAGGCGACTCAGACAACGCCAGACCACGCTTGGCCTAAATTTGACCCTGAGGCTGCCTGCTCTTACAATTTCTTTGGAACATCCACCACGCCCTTTTCCTCTTGAACCCCGTAAGCTTGACCATCAGACTATTTCATACTGAAAATGGCAGGTAAAAAAATATGGTAGAAGATTGGGAAATGTTGCAAAGTGAAACGTTAGCCAACTATCGCATCTTTACAGTGCGGCAAGATACGCGCCGTTCGCCGCGTACGGGAAACGTTCACAACTTTTTTGTCCTCGACGCCGCCGACTGGGTCAATATCATTCCTATAACGCCGGACGGCAAGGTCGTGTTTATCCGCCAGTTTCGTCACGGAACGGCCGCTGTAACCCTGGAGATTCCGGGGGGTGTGGTCGATGAGACGGACGCCGATCCCCAAACGGCCGCATACCGTGAAATGTTGGAGGAGACCGGCTACGATGCCCGGCAGATCATCCACATCGGAATTGTGGAGCCGAACCCGGCCTTCCTGAATAACCGCTGCCACACCTATCTCGCTCTGGGTGCGTGCTGGAAACAAGCGCCGCAGTTTGATGGGGCCGAGGATATTTCCACGGAAGAAATAGATCTAACGGCCGTTCCCTCCCTCATCACCAGCGGCCAGATCACCCACGCCCTCGTCGTTGCCGCTTTTTATCACCTGGACCAGGTGCGCCGCCAGCAGCCAGATCTGTTTAATTTTGCCAACGGCCGTCTTTCACCCCAATAAATCTTATGTCAAACGAACCCCTACAAAGTGTACTCAGTCAAGATATTCACCTCCTGGGCGACATCCTCGGCAAGGTGATGCGTCGTCATGCGGGCATCGAAGTCTTCGAACTGGAAGAACGCATCCGCGCCCTAACCAAGGCCCGCCGCGCCGACGAAGACACGGCCATCGACCGCCGCCTGGAGGAAATTGTCAGCCGCCTCAATTTACACGAGGCCGAACTCATCGCTCGCAGCTTCGCCATTTACTTCGAGCTGATCAACCTGGCCGAAGAGCAGCACCGCGTCAGCGTGCTGCGCGAGCGCGAACGCGCCGCCCATCCACAGGCGCTAACCGAATCCATCCCCACGGCCGTTGCCACCCTGCGCCAGATGGGAGTAGATGAATTTGAGATGGCCCAACTGCTGCAGCGCCTGCACATCGAGCTCGTTTTTACCGCGCATCCGACCCAGGCCAAGCGCCGTACCGTCATCGCCAAGCTGCGCCGCCTGGCCAACGCCCTCACCGAACTACAAGAACGCAACCTGCTGCCCGCCGAGCGCCGCCAACTCGAAGCCCAAATCACGGCCGAAGTAACGGCCTTGTGGGTCACCGACCACAGCCGCACCACCAAACCCACCGTCACCGATGAAGTGCGCACCGGCCTGTACTACTTCGACATCACTCTCTGGGATGTGCTGCCGGACGTTTACGCCGCGATGGCCGCTGCCCTGGCTACCCACTATCCTACCCTGCCCTGGCCGGAACGCTTCCTGACCTTTGGCTCCTGGATCGGCGGTGACCGCGACGGCAATCCCAACGTCACGGCCGACGTAACGGCCGAAACGCTGCGACTGCATCGTGGCCTGGCCGTAGAACGCCACCGCGCCGCCTCCCGCCAGTTGGATCGCTCCTTAAGCGTATCCGATCAATTGGCCCAGATCAGCCCGGCGCTAAAGGCGGCGCTGGCCGCGGCCCGCAATCGCTCCGAACACGTCGCCTTCTTGCAAACCCGTTATCCCCACGAACCGTACCGCCTCTGGTCGGCTGTGATTAAGGCCGATCTGGCCGAATCGTCGCGCGGTGACATGGTAGGCCGTCTGACTGGCCAGTCTAATCCGCCGGTGCGGCTGCGGCGCATGGAGGATTTACAGGAGCCGTTGGCGCTGATGGACGCCTCGCTGCGTGAAGGCGGCCTGGCCGACCTGGCCGACGCCGATCTGGCGCGTATGCGCGATCAGGTGGAGGTGTTTGGTCTGCACGCGGCCCGGTTGGACATTCGCCAGTACAGTGAATACAACACGGCCGTTCTCGACGAACTCTTCCGCAAGCTCAACCTTCTCACCGGCTTTGGGCAGATGACTGGCCCCGAGCGAGCCGCTGCCCTCACCCGGCTGCTGGCCGATCCCCTTCCCGATCTAAGCGCCCTCAGCGATTTGTCGCCGGAAGCAGACGAAACTTTGAAACTCTTCCAGATTTTGCAGCGCGCGGTCGATTTTTACGGTTCAGACCTGATCGGCCCCTACATCGTCAGTATGACCCACGGACCGGAGGACATTCTGGCGCCGCTGCTGCTGGCCCGCTGGCATGGCATTTGCCTGGATCCCGATGACGAGAAAGAAGGTCTGACCTTCGCTCCGCTGTTTGAAACGCGGGAGGATTTGCGCGCTGCGCCGGACGTCATGGCGGCGCTGTTTACCCATTTGGCCTACGCGCCGCATCTGGCGCGCGTTAACCGCCGGCAAACCATCATGATCGGTTACTCGGACAGCAACAAGGATGCCGGCTATCTGGCGGCTAACTGGGAGCTGTATCAGGCGCAGGAGGCGTTGGCTGCCGCCTGCCAGGAGCATCAGGTGATGATGATGTTGTTTCACGGCCGTGGTGGTACTGTCGCTCGCGGCGGCGGTCCCACCAACCGGGCGATCCTGGCGCAGCCGCCGGGATCGGTAAACGGCCGTATCCGCATCACCGAACAGGGCGAAGTGATCGACGAAAATTACGGCCACCCGGCCATCGCCCGGCGGCACCTGGAGCAGATCGTCCACGCGGTGCTGCTGGCCAGCGTGCCGCCCTATCACCGCCCGCAGTCCGCGCCGAAAGAAGCGTGGCGCATGGCGATGAACGACCTGACGGCCGTCGCTTACCGCGCCTACCGCCAGCTTATTTACGAAACGCCGGCGCTGTTGGATTACTGGCAGCAGGCAACACCTATCAACGAAATCAGCCAGATGCGGATTGGTTCACGGCCGTCGCGCCGCGCGGGCAAGGCCACGCTGGACAGCTTGCGGGCCATTCCCTGGGGCTTTAGCTGGATGCAGTGCCGCCACGTGCTGCCGGGCTGGTACGGCATCGGCGCAGCCCTGGCCTCGTTCAGCGACATCCCCCTGCTGCAAGAGATGTACCAGGAGTGGCCTTTCTTCCGTCACAGTCTGGACAACGCCCAGATGGCTCTGGCCAAGGCCGACATGGGCATTGCCCGCCTGTACGCCGGGCTGGTAGAGGATACGGCCGTGCGCGACAACATATTCGGGCAGATCGAGGGCGCCTTCTACGAAACCCGCCGCCTGGTTTTGCTTGTGACCGATCAGCGGGAACTGCTGGATAACGCGCCCACGCTGCAGCGCACCATCCGCCGCCGCAATCCGTACGTCGATCCGCTAAACTTTATCCAGGTGGCCTTGCTGCGCCGCCTGCGTTTCCTGTCGGAGCAAGACAGCCCCAAAGCGCAGGAAATTCTTCATGCTATTTTCTTGACGATTAATGGGATTGCGGCGGGGTTGAAGAATACGGGGTAGAACGTAGATTGGACCAATCTCCAAGATTGGTCCAATCTGGGATACGGCCGTTACTTCACTTCTTCTTTCACGTGCCCATTGGCTCGCGCCCGCTCCCGGATCTCGTTGCGGCGCTGGTCATAGGCTTCATTGATTGTTTGGGCGGCGTGCTCGCCCCGTTCCATTAATTTCTCGGAATAAGGTCCGGCGTTCTCGCGCACGTTTTCCACGAGTACGGCCGTTACCCCCAGACCCAACAGAAGCGTCTGCCGCGTCACGTGTTTAACCCGGCTGCAAACTGCCCCAACTGTGCTTTTTAGTGCCATTTTCTTTCTCCACTTTACCCTGAGATGTCAGATTGGACTGTTTCGACGATTGCTCCAATCCTGTCCAATAACCAAAGGATGATAAGAAAAATATAACGCAGCGCGTCACGGCAGTCAAGTGCCAGCTTTTGCGTTGCCGGGCAACGGCCGTAATGTTACACTCGCCTTTATGACCACAGAACTGACCACTGGCGTCCTGACCCTCAAGCCCGGCCGTGAAAAGCCGGTCCTCAACCGCCACCCCTGGGTATTTTCCGGGGCGGTGCATCACAGCGACGGCCGTTACCAGCCCGGCGATCTGGTAACGATTGTGAGCAAAGACGGCCGTTTCCTGGCTACGGCCTACGTCAATCCCCACTCCCAAATCCGCGCGCGCATCCTCAGTTGGGATGCCAACGAAGCCATCAACGACGATTTCTGGCAGCGCCGCCTCCATCGCGCCCACAGGATGCGGCAGGAGCTGGATCTGGATCAAACGACAGCCTATCGCCTGGTCAACGCCGAAGCCGACGGCCTGCCCGGTCTCATCGTGGATCGATACAACGATTACCTGGTGATGCAGTGTTTGACCCAGGGCATTGACCGGCGCAAAAAGCGGCTGGCTGAGCTGTTGGCCGCGGAATGGCAGCCCGCCGGTATCCTGGAGCGCTCCGATGCCAGCGTGCGCGCCAAAGAAGGCCTGCCGGAAGAAAACGGCTTGCTCTGGGGGACACCGCCGCCTGATCCGCTGCTTATTCAGGAAAACGGCCACACCTTCGCCGTGGATCTATCTGGTGGGCATAAAACGGGCTTTTATCTCGACCAGCGGGTTAATCGGGCCATCGTCTGTGCCCCGCGCCACGTGGCCGGCAAGGAAATTCTGAACGTTTTTGCCTACACCGGCGGTTTTGCTGTTTACGCGGCGGCTCATGGCGCCGGCCCCATCACCAACATCGACAGTTCGCTGGATGTTTTGGAGCTGGCGGAGCAGAACGTGCTGCGCGCCGCTGCCGAACGGCCGTCTGACGAATACCTGCTGGGTGATGCGTTTATGATCTTACGCGATTTTCGGGATAACGGCCGTCAGTTCGACGTCGTCATTCTCGATCCCCCCAAATTCGCCCACAGCCAGCGCGACCTGGAACGTGCCGCGCGGGGCTACAAAGACCTCAACTGGCTGGCCCTGCGCCTGCTGCGCCCCGGCGGCCTGCTGGCTACCTTTTCCTGCTCCGGCCTCGTCAGCGCGGACCTCTTTCAAAAAATAGTTTTCAGCGCGGCTGTAGATGCCGGCCGTGACGTGCAAATCTTGCAGCCCTTGGCCCAGGCGCCGGATCATCCGGTGCTGCTCTCATTTCCTGAGTCTGCTTATCTGAAGGGATTGCTTTGCCGGGTGGGGGAGTGATGGGTGTCGGGGTATTCAGGTGCTCAGGGAAACGCCCCCAGGCGCCTACTCCAGTTCTTCGGCCAGAGCGGCGGCTTCCTGGCGCATGATGTCGCTGCGCGCGGCGCTGCCATGTGCAGCTTCGTAGTCGGCCCAGGCTTGCAGCGTGCGGATCTGTTCGCGGTAGGTAGCAGTGCTGTTGCCGCCGGCCCGCCGCAGCAGACGCAGGCTTTCCTGGAAACAGTCGCCAGGTTGATACGGCCGTTCCGCCAGCATCAGAGGCAGCGCATGGGCCGGTAACTGCGCGGCAATCAATCCCAGCACGTGCCAACTGGCGCCCCGCAGAGTGTCGTCGGCCATGTGCAGGGCAACGGTCTGCGCTTTGAGGATGGCTTCCTGGGCGATAGGTGTTTTCTCCTGTCCCAACGCAGCCTCTGCCAGGAACAGGTAAGCCTGCCCCAGCCCGCGCCATCGGCCAATTGTCTCTTTACTCTCCGCATACTGGATGATACGTCGCAGCAGCCGTTCGGCGGGCAGGTAATGACCCACGCCGGCCAAGGCGCCGCCCAAGTCGGTGCGGTAAAACATCTCGCCGTATCGGTCGCCAATGGCGCTGGCTATAGCCAGCGCTTCCCGATACACGGGCACGGCCGCACGCGGTTTGCCGCGCAGATAGGCCAGATTCCCCAGCCGGTGCAGCACCTGGCTGACCTCTGCCTGGCGTTCTGCCTGGCGGGCGTGGCGCAGCGCCAGCAGCAGGTTTTGTTCGGCCGTCTTGTACTGGCCCATTTTTGTGTACAGTTCGCCCAACGCCCGGAAGGCCATGATTTTGCTGGATGCATTTCCTGGCTCGTTGTTGGCCTGGTCGGCGACAACTTGCAGGCGTTCCAGGAAGTGCAAAGCGTGGGTTTGACGCCCCCAGGCGATGTAGAGGCTGCAAAGGAGCTGCAGGCTTTGGATAACGGCCGTTGTCTCCTGCAGCTCTTCGCTAAATGCCAGTGACTGGCGCGCTGCAGCCAGCGCCAGCGCCGTATCGCCCAGCCGGTGGTAGGCTTCGCTTTTATAGCGCAGCGCCTGCGCCAGTTGGACCTCATCGCTGACCAGCCAGGCCACTTTTTCGGCCCGGGTTGCGGTCTCCAGCAAATTGGCATATTGAGTCTGCTCCACCATAATGTCCGACAGCCCATTCAGCGCCCGCGCCTGTGCCGACAGGTCGCCATCATTTTCGGCTGTCTGGCGCATGGCGCGATACGTGGCGGCTGCTTCTACCAGCTGCGCCTGCAGCCGCAGCAGGCGGGCCACCCGCTCTTGCACGCTTACCTGCCAGGCAGCGTGAACGGGGTTGTTGGCCAGAAGAGCCAGCAGGCGGCGGTAGTGGCGCAGCGCCAGGGCCGGATTGGCCATTTCTTCGGCGCGCAGGGCGGCCATTTCGTGCATCTCGGCTGCGGAGATAGGTTCTTCGGCCAGCTCAAAGTGATCGGCGATGAGGCTGGCGTATTCGGCGAGGCGTTCGCCGCTTTGTTCGGCCAGCCAGCCGGCTACCTGCCGATGGTAGGCGGGGCGGGTGCGCAGCAGCACGCTCTCGTAGGCGACTTCGCGCAGCATTTCGTGTTTGAACAGGAATGCCTCGCAGTTGGCAAAGACGGAGGCATTGCGGTGGAAGACCAGTTCTCGCTTTTCCAGGGCTTGCAGGGCTACCGTTGTTTCGGGCTCGCGGATGATGTTATCTTCTGCCAGGGCGTTCATGAGGATAACGGCCGTGTCCCAAAACACGCGCCCAATCACTGCCGCCCGCTGCAGCGTCACCCGTTCCAGTGAAGAGAGCCGGTCCAGGCGCGCCTGCAGCACGCCGGTCAGCGTCAGCGGCACGCGCACGTTGGTCAGGTGCTTGTCCTGCACGCGCCAGACGGTATCGGTGGGGATGATGATGCCGTCCTCGATCAGGACTTTGATGAGTTCTTCGACGTAAAAAGGGTTGCCCTCGGCCCGGTCTACGATGAGGTTGCTGAGATCGGGTGGGATTTCGGGCAGGTGGCGCAAAATATCTTCGACCAACTGCTGGCTTTCGTTGCGGTTAAGGGCGCGCAGGGACATGACAAGTTGAGGGGCTTCTAACTGGCGGGTGGTGTCGGTAACGGCCGTTTGTCCCCATTTCGTCCGATTTTCAAACAGCGATGGTCGGGTAATTGCCAGCACGAGCAGAGGGGACTGCGTGCACAGACGCACCAGATGATCCACCAGATCCAGCGAGCCTTCGTCGGCCCAATGTACGTCTTCCAGCACCAGCAGTGTGACGTGATGGTGGCTCATCAGCGCCCGCAGAAACACGGAGACGTCTTCAAAAGCGCGTTCCCGCACCTGGGTAATTTCTACTGGAGCCAGCGCCGCCGGAAATTCGTCATCCAGGCTCAGACCCAGCAGCTGCGCCACCGAGCGGATGCGCCGCCGCCATTCGGCGGCGTTGTGTTCGGTCAGCAGGTCGCCCAGGCTGTTCTGGAGCTTTTCTACCACGACAGGCGCCGGGTCAGAATCCTGGATGCCAAAAGTGGTCACAAAAAGATCGCGCAGAAGGGCGTAGGGCAGTTGTTTCATGCTCTGGTCCATGCGTCCCTTGAGCAGCAAAACGGCCGCAGGCAGCGCCTGCACCCACTGCGTAAACTCATAAATCAGCCGAGACTTCCCGACGCCCGCGTCACCGGCAATGGTGATGACCTGGCCCACCTGATTTTTAACCACCCGTTCTAGCGCCTTTTGCAGGGCACGTAGTTCCGCATCCCGGCCAACCATCCGTGTTTCCACACCTTCGACGCCGCGGCCTTTACGATAAAAGCGGTGGGGCTTGGCGCCCAGGGCCAGGTAAACCTGGATCGGATCACGCTTGCCTTTGATCTGCACCGGTCCCAGCGGCTCAAAATCAAAAGTTCCACGCACAAGTTGGTACGTTTCGTGCGAAACGAGCACACCGCCCACGGGAGCCAGCCGTTCCAGGCGGCTGGCCACGTTCACCGGATCACCGATTACCGTGTATTCTTCGCTGGTGCCTACTTCGCCCAAAAGCACTGGCCCCGTGTTTATGCCGATGCGCAGCCGCAAATCGGCGATGGTGGTTGACGGGGATTGGTCGCCGTTGTTCGATTTGTTTTCTAAAGGCAGTTGCTCCTGCACTTCGTTGATGAAGTCGCTGAGGGCGGCGCGCATGGCCAGCGCGGCGCGCACGGCGTTTTCCGGGTCATCTTCGCCGGCTACGGGCACGCCAAACAGCCCCATAACAGCGTCGCCGATGTGTTTGTCTACCATGCCGCCGTGGGTGGTGATGGCTTCATCCAGCCGCCGCCAGAGCAGGTTGATGACGTTCAGCATGCTGGTATCGGGTACGTTTTCGGCGACGCCGGAAAAGCCTACCACGTTGGCAAACAGGATGGTGAGTTGTTTCCGCTGGGTGGTGCGGGGCGGGGCAGAGGGAAAAACGGCCGTTTCTCCCACCGCTTCCTTCAACTTTTCCCGCAGCGCCTCAATGGTCACGTTAGCAACCCGGTCGCCCAAAACAGCCCGCTGCGCTTCAATGACTTCGATTGCGTGCTGGAATTCTGCCCGGCGGCTGGCGTCAATCATGGGTCAACTCTCTGTTTGACTGGTCGGTTGCCATCATGCTGCGCAGATAGCCCAGCAGTTCCTGGAAAAACGGCAGATGAAAGCTAGAAACCTTATTGGTCAGCCAGGCCAATAGTTCAATCTGATTCTCGCGCCGCCGGGCCGGGGGCATTTGCCGGTAAACAACATCACGCAGTATGTCATGGACAAATTGATACTCCAACACACCAGCCAGGGCCGAGGAATGACGCCGCACGATGAGGTCTTTCTGCTCCAGCGCCTCCAGAGCCGCAGCGACCTGATCCGCCTCCAGATCCTTGCTCGCCACGGCCACCTGCCGCACGGCCCCATCCCAAAACTGGGGGCCAAACAGCGCAGCCAGCTGCAGCACCGTTTGTTCAGGCTCCGGGAGACACTCTACACGTGCCTGGAAAAGGCCGGCCAACGTTTCCGGCACGGCCAGTTCATCCAGTTTGCTCAGGTTCATCTGCCAGTTCTCGCCGTGCCGGGCAATGATGTTTTGGTCGAACAGCAAGTGGATCATTTGCTCTACATAGAGTGGATTGCCCTGAGCGCCATAGACGACCAGATCGGTCAGTTTCAGCGGTAGGTTGGGCACTTCTTCCAAATTTTGGGTGACGAGATGGCGCGTGTCGATGGCCGTGAGCGGTGGGAGAACAAGCGTGGTGATAGGATGGAAGGGATCGCTAGACTGCCACGACGGCCGTTGCGCCAACAGTTCCGGTCGGGCCAGGCAAACAACCAGCAGCGGCAGATCGGAGCAGCGCTCCAGCAGAAACTCGATCAGGTCTAGAGAGGCCGCGTCGGCCCACTGGGCATTTTCCACCAGCCAGACCACCGGCGGGCAGCCGTTGGCCAGATCGGTAAAAAAACGCGCCAGGTCATTCTGCGCATAGCGACGCAGCCGATCCGGGTTGGCCATCAACTCCTGCAAATACGGGCTGTCCGAAAAATCGAAGCCCAGATAGTGGCCCATCACGTGGGCCTGTTCGCGGGCGCTGATCTGGTGCGCCTGCATAATGTTTTCCACGCCGCGCACAAATTTTTCCCGGCCCACGGCCGTGCTGCTGCGTAAATGGATTTCGAAAAGCTGCCCAAAAAAGTCGCGCATCAGGGCATAGGGGGCAACGGCCGTTGTCGGGTCCGCCCGCGAACGCAAAATGCAGCCCTGCACGGGCTGAAGTTCTAACAACTGCTCAAACTCGTCAAATAAACGCGACTTGCCTGATCCGGCTTCGCCGACCACCGCCACCACCTGCATCACGCTGTTGTTGATGGTTTCTTGGAGGGCAAACTGCAGGCGTTCTAGTTCGGCCGTGCGGTCGACAAAGCGCGTGCGGAAGCTTTGCCGGGACCAGCCTTCGGGATGAAAAGCGCGCGGTTTCTCCCGCTGCACCGCATAAACTTCCAGCGGCTCCTGGCGGCCGGGAACTTCTAACGATTTGGACGGGGAGACTTCAAACTGGCCGTAAATGTGTCGGTACACATCGTAAGAAATGAGAACGCCGCCGACCGGGGCGGCCTGTTCCAGGTATTCGACAAGGGTGATGGCTTCGCCCACGGCCGTTAATTCCCGGTTTGCCCCTACCCGTGCCCGCACAACCGGGCCGGCATGGATGGCCAGGCGCATGTGCAGCTCCCCGTTGGCCTTGCGCCGTTCCAGCGGTCCGGTGTCGGTGCGCCGGCGGGCCGCCTCGTTAAACAGCGTCAGCTCCATTTGCATATCCAGGGCAGCCAGCACAGCACGCTCAGCGTCGTCATCGCGGGCAGTCGGCATACCAAAGAGGGCAATCAGACCATCCCCTGTGTGTTTCTCGATCAGTCCCCCCCAGGCGCGCACCACGTTGTCCAGCCGTTCCCACAAGGCGTTGACCATGTCACGCACCTGTTCGGCGTCCATGTCGGCCGACATCGCCGTAAAGCCGGATAAATCCGCCTGCAAAACAAAAGCCGCATCGAAGGCTTCCCCTTCGGCGACGGCCGTGCGCCCTCGTAGTTTCTCCTGCAGCGCCGCGACGGCCGTTTCTACCACAGCGTCCCCTAGCAGGGTGCGATGAGTGCGAATTGTGACGATGGCGTCTTCGAGGAGTTGATAATCAACCACAATAATTCCAATAATTCCGGTCGGTCCCTTCACCAAGAGTGGGCAGGGCTTCAAGAAGCCGAGGCAAACAACGTACCGGATTATATATTGGGAAGGAATGAAAAGCGATTTTTCAGACTTGCCGACTGACTAACTTCTCACTATACTGCCCGCCGCACTAATTCGTGACAAGGTGACTGATAACAGGGTAAACGGAACACGTTTCACCCTCTCAAAACTATGCGACTGAAAAAACTCGTCCTCCAAGGGTATAAAACCTTTGCCAGCAAAACCGAATTTGTTTTTGACGAAGGAATTACGGCCATCGTTGGGCCGAACGGCAGCGGCAAGAGCAATATTGCCGATGCCCTGCGCTGGGTGCTGGGCGAACAAAGCTACAGCACCCTGCGCGGCAAACGCACCATCGACATGATCTTCGCCGGCAGCCAGACGCGGCCTCGCGCCGGTCTGGCCCAGGCCATCCTTACCCTGGACAATGCCGATGGCTGGCTGCCCATCGATTACACCGAAGTGGAAATCGGCCGCCGCGCTTATCGCTCCGGGGAAAACGAATACACCCTCAACGGCCAGAAAGTCCGCCTGAAAGACATCGCCGATCTGCTGGCGACCAGCGGCCTGGCTGAGCGTACCTATACCATCATTGGGCAGGGGTTGGTCGATCAGGCGCTCTCGCTGCGCGCCGAAGAACGCCGGGCGCTGTTTGAAGAAGCGGCCGGCATCAACCACTACAAAGCCCGCCGGGCCGAAACCCTGCGCCGCCTGACCGAAACACAGCACAACCTGGAGCGCATCCACGACATCCTGGCCGAAATCGGCCCGCGTATGAATTCGCTCAAGCGGCAGGCCGTACGCGCCCGCAACTACGAGCAGGTGGCTGCGGATCTGCATCACCTGCTGCGCATCTGGTATGGGTATAAGTGGGAGCAGAGTAAGCAGGAGATGCGCCAGGCCCGGGAAACGGCCGTTACCGCTGAACAGGTGTGGCAGGCCAGCCGTGCCGGCCTGCTGGCCCAACAAGATAAAATGGATGCGCTGCGCCGCCGCATCCACCAACTACAAGAGCAAACGGCCGTTACCCGCAGCCAGCGCGATGACGTCCGCGACCAGCTCGAAAAAGCCCGCCGCCAGGTGGCCATTCTGCATGAACGGCAAGACTCCCTCCAGCGCCAATTGGCCGACATCGACCAGGAACTGCCGGAAGTGACGCTCCAGCAGCAGCGCGCCCAGGACGAACTGGCTGCGGCCACAAGCGAACTGGAAGCGGCGCAGGCCACCTTGCAAAGCAGCCAGGCCGAGCTGCGCCAGTTTAACGCCAGTTTCCAGCAGCAGCAGGCCGAGATCAATCGCTGGCAAACGCAGCTGCAGCAGGCCGAGCAAGAACAACGCGCCGCCCAAACCCGGCTGGCCCAGGCCGAAGGGCAGCTCAGCCAACTGCAAGAGCGGCGGCGCGAGCAAACGGCCGTCACAGCCACAGCCCCTGACGACGAAGCTGCCACCCTCGAAGCGCGTTTTGCCCAGCTTACGGCCGTTCTCTCCTCGGCTCAGAGCCGGGTGGACGAATTAGGCCAGAGCCGCGGCACGGCCGTCGATGAGCGGCAGGCGCTGATCGGTGAATTGAAAAAACAGCGCGCCGCTGCCCATGAGCAGCAGCAGCAAATCAACCAGCGGCGCAACAATCTGGCCCGCCTAGAAGCGCGAGCCGACATGCTGGATCAGATGCGTCGTAAAGAAACCAACCTGAATGGCGAAGCGCGCACCCTCGGCCAGCTGGCGGCTCTGGTGACGATTCCGGCGGCGTACGAAACGGCCGTGGCCGCCGCTCTGGCCCATCGGCTGGCAGCCCTGGTGCTGCCGGACAGCGCAAACTTGTGGCAGTTGCTAAACAGCAACGGCCAGCAAGCTCTGACGGCCGTGGCCCTGGACCATTTGCAGCCGCCGCCGCAGCCAGAACTGAAGGGTGAAACGGCCTTCATCGGCTGGGCCAATCAACTTGTCAGCGGCAATCCGGTCGTCAAGCCGGTGGTTGATTTGCTCCTGGGGCCGATTTTACTGGTCAAAGATGCGGAATCGGCTTATCGGCTGGCGCTGGCACTGCCGCCTGGCGCGCTGGCCGTGACTCCCGAGGGCTTCATTGCCCACGCTGGCGGGTTGGTGGAGTCAGGCGGCGCCGACAGCCAGAACAGCCTGTTAGCCCGCGAAGCGGAATGGCGTGCCGCCCGCGCCGACAGCGACAGGCTGCGGGCCGAACTGGACAGCCTTGAAGCAGACTTAAACGCCGTCCAGACGGCCGTGGACGAAAAACAGGCCGAAGTGGATCGTCTGCAAAACGAGGAACGCCGCCTGGCCCGCCTGCAGAATGAGGCCGCGCAGCGGCTGGCCCAGGCGCAGCGCGATCAGGATCGGGTGAAGCAGCAGCAAACGTTTTTGCAGCGGCAGCAAGCGGCCCGGCAGCAGGAAGTGGAACGGCTGCAAGGCCGCATCGTGGTGGTGCAGCAGGAAATAGCTGCTGCGCGGGAAACGGCCGTGACCCTGGAACAGTCCGTTGCCACCGCGCGCGCCAGCCTGGATGCCTTGCCTATTGCCGAGGCCCAGCAGCAGCGGCAGGCCATCCAGCAGCAGATGAATGCGGCCAATACCATTTTGGCCGGACGGCAGGCTGTGGTAGACAGCCGCCGCGCTACGCTTCATCAGGTCGAGCGCCAGTTGGCTCGTTTGCAGGAGCGGCAGGCGTCGCTGCAGCGGCAGCAGTCCCAAAGTATCCTCACCGAAGAAGAGCAAACCTTGCTGGCCCTGCAAAAGCAGTTGTCGGACCTGGATGCGGCTCTGGAACCGCTGCAATCGCAGTTGGCCGACGGCCGTAAGCAGATGATGGTGCTGGAAGAAGAAACGGCCGTTATCCAAAAACAGGCCCACGATAAAGAAACGCAGTACACCCAGGCGCGGATTAACCTTAGCCAACAGCAAAATGCCATTGAGGGCTTACAGGAGCGCATCAAAGCCGACATTGGTCTGGTGGCCCTCAGCTACGACGAAGACCAGACTGGCCCCACGCCGCTGCCCATCGGTGAGGTGGTGGAGCAGCTGCCGGTAGTGGACGAACTGCCCGGCGACATCGCCGAGAGCATCCAGAATTACCGGGCACAGATGCAGCGCATGGGGGCCATCAACCCGGATGCGCCTCTGGAGTATGAGCAGGTCAGCGAGCGCTTTGAATTTTTGACCCAGCAGGTGGAAGACCTGACCCAAACCGATGCCCAGCTGCGCCGGGTCATTGAAGAACTGGACGATTTGACTTCGCGGGCTTTTGCCGAGACGGTGGACAAGGTGAACGCTGTTTTTGGCGATACCTTCACCCAGTTGTTTGGCGGCGGCGCGGCCCGGCTGATTCTGACCGACCCCGACGACCTGACCATCAGCGGGGTGGATATTATCGCCCGGCTGCCCAACCGGCGTGAACAGGGGCTGGGGCTGCTGTCCGGCGGCGAACGCTCGCTGACGGCGGCGGCCCTCATCTTTTCGCTTCTAAAGGTTTCGCCCACGCCTTTTTGTGTGATGGACGAAGTGGATGCCGCCCTGGACGAGGCTAACATCAATCGCTTCCGTGATTTGCTGCGGGAACTGAGCTTGAAAAGCCAGTTTATCGTCATCACCCATAATCGGGGCACGGTACAGGCCGCCCAGACGATCTATGGCATTAGCATGGGCACGGACAGCGCCAGCCAGGTGATTTCCCTGAAGCCGGAGGATTATATGCGGCAGGGAACGTTGGTGAAGGAGTAGAGGGAAGGGGGATTGGCGAGGTATCAGCAGCGGGAAACGGCCGTTTCCCCACTCCCTTCCTCTTCTTTTAGCCGGGTAAGATCGATTTCTAGCGTAGAATAGAGGCCATCCGGCACGCGGCTAACCACGTAAGGCAGTTTGCGCAGCACCCCCAGGATCGCCCGGTTATTGTTCATAATGTCGGCCACTAATTTTTGTATGCCCTGTGCTCGCGCTTCTTCGGTAAGCAAGTGGAGCAGTTGGGTGCCGATGCCCTTGTTTTGCATATCGTCGCGAACGGATACGGCCGTTTCCGCACGGCCTTCACCCAAGCAAACAAATCGCGCCGCGGCGATAGGCGCCTGGGGGCGATCGGGCAAATCGGCAAAAGCAATTAACCCGCCCTGGCGAGCTTCATCCAGATGGGCAATGTTTTCCGCTTCGCGCCAGATCAGAGCCGGCTGCAAGTTGTCGGTCATCTGGTGAAAACGCCGATACCGGCTGTCCGAACTCATATTTTCAAAGATGTCCACCAGATAAACCGCGTCATCGTGCCGTAGACGGCGAACACTGATTTCCTGACCATCTTTGGTTGTGAAGCTGTAATCCATCACTTGTTTTTCCATCGCTCAACCTGAAGCCTTTAATTCTGTGGTGTATCGTCTTTGCTAAAGTTCCACTCTGGTCCGAAGCCAGTTCACTGAGGATGTTAATCAGGGAGGCTTATCAGCCCAAAAGCTTATTTGACGCACTGCGTCACAGGCAGAGGATAACATAGCCGCAGCCTGAAATCAAGCGACACTTTTGTACTGTTAAGGAAAAATAGCCAGTGATGGTGCCGGCCACCACGGATGAACAGTCAACCTCCCGGAGGTTTTCAGGGCAGAAATAGCAACCTCCGGGAGGTTCTCTTCAGAGAGGTAAAGCCAATTCTTTCCGTGCTGCAACCTTTTACCATAGGCCACGTATAAGGGAATGTATTGTACAATGATTGAATGGCGTCAGGAGAAAACGCATCACAAATGAGCAGAGGTGGACGAGAGATTCTGAATTCCTGCCAATCTCCAATCCCCTATCTCGTATAAAAAGGAATAGACCATGAGTGCAAAGAAAACAGACAAATATGAAGAATTACGCGCGTCTCTGGCGACGCTGCCGCACATCAGCCCGGCGCAGGTCGATACGTGGGTCGATTTGCAGCGTACTATTGATGGCACACGCGACTATTTGATTCGCGCTGTGCCGCAGGCGCAGTTCAGCATCGACGAAGCGCAAAAAATCTTGGGCCAGCGCACCTACACGCTGGTCTTTTTTGGCGGCACCGGCGTAGGCAAGAGCACATTGATCAATGCGCTGCTGGGCCGGAATTTGCTGCCGACTGGGGCGGTAACGGCCGTTACCGGCACCATCGTCTACATCGAGCAGGCCCCCGAAAACGAAGCCGAATCCCTCATCCTCACCTACTGGAGCAAAGACGAATTCGCCGAACGCGTGCGCCGTCTCTGCCAGTTGGCCGAAATCGACGCCTTCGACATCACCAACGAAGGCGAACGCGACCAGGCCCGTGAGACCATCAAAGCCGTCGTCGAAGAGAGCAAAGACAACGCCAAAACCGAACGCGACGAATACCTGGACATCCTGATCGACTGCCTGGACTCCTACGAACACAACCAGAGCCTCTACCAAAACGGCGGCACGCCGCCGCCTATGAGCCTGCCCCTGGAAGACGAAAACTCCCTGCGCCACCTGCGCGAAGACGGCTTCAAAGGCAGCACCCAGCGGCAAATCCGCCTGGTCAAATCGGCCACCTTCAAGATTCATCCGCAGGCGGGCATCCCCAACCTGCTCATGAATGGCTACCTGCGCATTGTGGATGTGCCCGGTCTGGGTGCGGGCATGAAGCTGCACGAAGCCATCACCCTGGAAGAAATGAAACGCGAAGACGCCATGATCGTCCTGGTGACCGACGCCGGGCGGCAGCGCGTGGACGAGATGAAGTCGCTTTCGGCCGTGAACTGGATCAAAGAAAACCGCCTCTTTGGCCTCACCGGGGCCGATCTGGACGAAGCCGCCTCCAAGATTTTCCTGGCCGTCAACGGCGGCAACGTGCGTCAGGCTTTCGACCGTCTGAATTCCGGTCTGCCCCAGGCTGAACTGGAAGTCAAGGAAGTCACGCGCTACATCGCCCCCAACTACTGGGAAAAATACCGCGATCGCGGCCACAACCGCCCTTACTTCCTGGTGATGGCGCCGCCGGCGCTTTACGTCCAAGACCCGGACCATGCCCCGGAAGAGTTCGCCAGCGAAACCGAGCGCATCCTGAAGGTCTTTAAAGACCAGCTTGGCCCGGTCAACAGCAGCGATCCGCTGGAACCGGACACCAAAGAAGCCCTGCTCAAATTGAGCGAAGTCAGCCTGCTGCGCGAGCGCTTGGTAGACTTCATCAAGACGGAGCGCGTGCGCGGCCAACTGCGCGAAGCAGCCACCCGCATTCGCAATGCCCTGCAAGCGCTGCGCTTCTACTACGAAAAGCAGTTGGCGGCGCGCGGTGTGCAGCCGCCCTTCGCCAACAGTTGGGAACAGTTGCAAGAGCGCCGCTTTGAGAACGTGCTGCTGCGCCAGCAAAAAGAGCTGCCGCGCGCCTTCCACAACGCCTTGCTGGAACTGAGCATGCGCACCAACAGCGACACGCGCTTCCGCAACCTGCTGCGCCCCACCTTGGACGGTGTGAAAGGCATGGTCAGCGATTCCGTGCGGCGCGAGGTGGAAACGCTGCTGGAAAGCTACGGCACCGAATACTGGGACGACCGCGACGTGACCTACGACAACCTGATCTGGGGCACCAGCGGCATCGAAATCCCGATCAAGCGCATCCTGTACCAGGTGGAATTGATCATGCAGGATTCGGTCTCCAAGTTTATGCCGGAAGTAGCCGACGTGATGGGCGCGGAGTTGCAGCGCACGCTGGAAGCCCACGAAATCTACAGCCGCCTGGAGCGCGCCAGCTATGGGCAGGCGTACACCTACACCGTGCCCGGCGCGGCCGAGGCGCTGGATTTGCCCGACGCTTACGATGCCGTCATCGGCCAGGTGGGGGCGAATTTCCGCCACATCTGCCGCCAGGCGACCATGTATGAGCTGATGAAGCCGGATCGGTCGGTCCATGACCGTCTGGAACAGGGTGAACGGGAACTGGCTCTGCCGACGAACGAACGCCTGCTGGACGTGGCCCTGTTGGGACCGGAAGCGGTGCGCCAGCAGTTGGCCGCCAGCCAACCGGCTCCGGCCGCGTCGGGGAATAATCAAACGGCCGTTGCCCCCCAGCCCGCCGAGGAAGAAATCGCCATCAACATTCTGGACGAACCGCTAGGCGGTTCGCAGCCCGACTTCGACATCAGCTTCCTGGGCGACCAGGCGGACAACAAGCCCATGCCGGCGGCGGAGCTGGAAACCAGCTACGCCGACATGCTGGACAACGTGGCCGTGAAGGTCAACCGCATCTTCGCCGCCATCATCGACGACCTGTTTAGCGATGACGAACTGCTGCCGCGTCTGCGCCGCCTCTTCTGGCTGGAAGCCACCAAAGCGGAGCGCGATTTCAACAACCAGCTTGTCAAGCCGATGCTGAAGCAGCACGACCGCAACCTGCAAAACTCTGAACTGCGCACGGCGATGGAAGTAGACCTGGAATCGGTTTCCGACCTAGAAGGCTTGATGCGGGTCTGGGAAGGGCTGCACAACCTGGAGACAGGTCTGGCGATTTAAGAATTTGGGAGACTGGAGATTAGAGACTAGAGATGCAACACAATCTCCAGTCTCCAGTTCTCCAGTCTCTCCCTACGAGGAGCAACTATGCCGGATTTAGCGACAAAATTAATACAGACCAATCCGGACAGCGACCATCTGGCCCTGTTTGCCCAACGGCTGCGAAGCTGGCTGATTGCCGATCTGACCGAAAACGCGGCGTTTACGGAATCGCGGGCGAAGGCGCTGCTGCGCGTGACGAATGCGGTGGACGATGCCACCTTGAACGACTTTGCGCGGCTGCTGGAACAGGAAACGGCCGTGCGCCTGGCCCTCCATCAATTGTTAGAGGCCTCTGGCCTGGCCGAAAACAGCGAAGTCGCGGCCCTGGCCGCCGCTTCGGCCCAAACCGAAATCCCAAATCCGAAATCCGAAATCCAGTGGTTGTCGCTGGCGACGGCCGTTTTCGCCTGGAAAGCCGAATACCCGCTGCTGCAGCTAGACCCGGCCTCGCCGCCGGACACGTACAGTCCGGCCGGGCTGGTAGTGAAACAAACGGCCCACTTCCTGCGCCAGCAGGTGCAGCGCAGCGCCACCGAGCGCGACAAGCTGGGCCGCCAACTGGCCTTCAACGCTAACGCCGACGCTGCGCCGACGCTGGATTCTATGCCGCCAGCGGCCGAAATCCCGCCGCTGCCGCCCTATTTCCGGCCGCCCATCCCGGTGAACTACCCGGAAGTGGCGCGGGATACGGTGCGGGTGGATGAGGATGAGGAAGCGCGGGATGTGCCGGGAACGGCCGTTACTCGCAACGCCCCACTCACCATCACCGAGGACGATTTACGGCCCGATTCGCTGCCCAACAACGTGACGCGGATGCCTTCCATTCGCATCACGCAGGATCAGGTGCACCAGCCGACACCACCGCCGGCTTCGCGGGTGGTTACGCCGCGCGGCGGCGCCGAGAGCAGCACCAACTTCTCGGACAACGTGCGCCAATCGTTTGGGCGCAAAGAGCCGATGACCACAACCAAACTGCGGGTGATCGTGCAGGAATACCCGGACGGCCCTGGCCTGTACGGGCTGCAAGTGAAAGTGACCTGCAAGGGCATCAAGAGCTACGTCGCCGGCACGACCAACCGCGAGGGCAAGTTCCTCTGCGAACTGCCGGTGCGTGTCCAGTCCGGCCTGACTTATGACGTGGACGTGACCTGGCCTCGTGAAATGAACAACGAAGTCGAGCGCAAATCGGTGACGCTAAACCCCGACAGAACAGAGTTCCAACTCCCTTTTTATCGAACGCTTTCGCCTGAAGGGAAAGGTTAAGAGAAAGCACCACGGAGGCACGGAGAACACGGAGGATTTTTGGTTAAACTCCGTGCCCTCTGTGTCTCCGTGGTTAAAATCCGGCTATGGTTGAGCGTTTGCGGTTGACAGAAGCTGATATTGAAGGTGTACAGCCGATGGTTTCGGCCGGGCTGGTGCGGATTACGGTTGAGGATTTAACGGCCGTTCCTCCCCAGCACGCCACCTCGCCCGACCTGGACATTCTGGAAACGCTGATGTTCAATCTGGTGAACGCGGCGCGGCTGGAGCATGTGCTGCGCTGGCTGCCGAATAACCAGTTGAAGTGGCACCCGGGATTAACGGCCGTGGCCCGCGGCCACTCTGCCGACATGCTCAAACGGCAGTACGTGTCCCACGTCTCGCCCGAAGGCACCACGTCGGCGCAGCGGATTACGCACTATGGCATCCAATACCTCGCCTGCGGCGAAAACATCGGCATTGTTTACGGCGCAGCCAGCCACAGCGAAGCCGGAATTTACGAAATACACAAAAAATTTATGAACCAGCCGCCCAAGTTCAGCAACCATCGCGGCAACTTGCTCAATCCCTTGTGGACCCACGTGGGCATCGGCCTGGCCTACGCGCCCAGCGGCGCTCTGGTGGCGACACAGAATTTTATTTCAACGATCTAGAAGAAGTTTGTTGGTTTGTTGGTTGGATGGTTTGTTAGAAACTACCGCAAACGAACCAACCAACTAACTAACCAACCTTCTTTGAAAAAGGAAACTATGACCGAACCCGAAACCATCGTCATCACCGATCCCGATGCCGACCGGTACCACACCTTTAGCTACATCAGTTGGTGGCAGCAGGATGTGGTGCGGAACGCCAGAGTCCTGGTGGTCGGCGCGGGGGCCTTGGGCAACGAAGTCCTGAAGAATCTGGCCCTGATGGGCATCGGCAACATCATGATCGCCGATTTCGATACCATCGAAGACAGCAACCTCAGCCGCTCCGTGTTGTTCCGGGCGAAGGATAACGGCCGTCGCAAAGTCGACGCCGCCGCCGAAGCCGTCAAGGAACTAAACCCCGACGTCAACGTGCTCACCTGGCACGGCGACATCAACTTCGAGCTGGGCATGGGCGTTTTCCGCCACGTCGACGTGATCATCGGCTGCCTGGATAACCGCGAGGCGCGCCTCTCTATTAACCGCATGAGCTGGGCCGTCGGCAAGCCGTGGGTCGATGGCGCCATCGAAGAATTGATGGGCATTGTGCGCGTTTTCTGGCCCGGTGAGGGCGCGTGTTACGAATGCACCCTCACCGACATGGACTATCAGTTGATCGGCCTGCGCTATTCCTGCCCGCTGCTGGCGCGGCAAAACCTGCTGAAAGGCAAAGTGCCCACCACGCCCACCAGCGCCTCGATTGTGGCCGCCTTCCAGACGCAGGAAGCGTTGAAATTGCTGCACGGCATGGAGGTCCAGCCCGGCAAGGCCATGATCATCAACGGCCTGACCAACGACATCTACACCACCGAGTACCCGGTGAAGCAGGACTGCCTGAGCCACAACCGGCTGGAACCGATTGCAGAGCTGCCGGAAGTGAAAACGGCCGTTACCACCGTCGGGGAACTACTGGCCATCGCCCGCCAGCGACTCGGCCCTGGAACTGTGCTAGAATTCAACGGTGAATTGGTCGTTTCCATGCAATGCCCGGATTGCGGGCAGGAGGAACCCATCTTCAAAAGCATGGCCCGCCTGTACGAAAACGCCGCCGACTGCCCCAACTGCGGCGGCCACCGCGACATGAACCTGACCCACCGCATTACCGGCGACGAAGACTTTCTGGACCGCACCCTGGCGGAAATCGACCTGCCACCCCTGGCCATCGTCCGTGCCCGCAATGGCAGCGAACGCGCCTATCTGGAATTGACCGGCGATGCGGAAACATTTTTAACATTTTCCTAGGGCCAGAGGCGACCAATCCCCAGATTGATCCCCTCTAAACAGCAACCCTGGATTCAAATTTACGTAATTACAAGTGATATTCGCTTAGAAAAACAATGGAGGCTTAAACAAATGGCTAGCATCAAAGTTATCATTTACGATCCCACCGGTTCCAAAAAGACCCCGGTTGAACTTCCGGCCGACGTGCCTATGCGCCGTCTGATCCCGGCTCTGGTTAGCAAAATGGGCCTGCCCACCAACCAGGGCGCCAACCCCATCACCTACCGGTTAGATCACCGCGCGTCCGGCAAGCGTCTCTCTGAGGATGATTCTCTGGCCGACGCCGGCGTGCAAGAAGACGACATCTTGAGCTTATTCCCCGAAGTTACAGCAGGGTAATTTATAATAAGGAACGAAGAGCGATGAACGATGAGCGACCCTTTCATCGTTCATCTTTCATCATTCATCGTTTTGAGGATAACATGGCATTCGACATCCGTGAGACTCGGCTGCGCAACGATAACAAAAACATTCGTGAACTGGTTAACCGCAGTGAATTTATCCGTGTGCTGAACACTGAAGGTGATCCGCCGGAAAAATACCTGATCCAGTTTACCTGCCGAGGTGTGGAAAATATCAAAGCCAATGGCGAGCCAATCTATCGCTCCGATCATAAGGTAAGCATTTATCTGCACGCTGAATATCCGCTAAAACAACCGCAGCTTAAGTGGATGACCCCTATTTTTCATCCGAACATCCATGTGACGGGCGCGGTGTGCATTGGCGCGTGGTGGGCGGCTAAAACTCTGGATGAGCTTTTGCTGACCTTAGGTGAGATGGTGCAGTATAAAAATTACGATCCGCGCGACCCAATGAACTCTAAAGCGGCGTCCTGGGCGCTGCGTAACAAAGGTCTGTTTCCGGTAGACAAACGGAGCCTGAAGGGTCAATCGTTGGAAGAGCTGATCGTGTTGGGCGATACGGAGGCGGAAAGCGATGACTTCGGGATCAACATCCTCTAAAACGGCCGTCACTCCTCCCACCCCTGCCTCACCCCCCACAGACGCCAAACCGGACCGCCCAGAACTGCGCCAACTGGCCACCAAACAGCCGCCCAACCTGGACGAACAGTGCTACCTGCACGGCCATGCGCCCGCCCCTGAGCAAATACAGATCATCGTCAGCCAGGCGGCGCTGCAGCAAATTGACACGCACGGCCGTTCCAACCTGTACACTGAACTGGGCGGCGCGCTGTTAGGCCGCGCCTACCAGTACCAGGATCAGGTCTTCGTGGAAATCCAGGCTGCCCTGCCCGTCGTCAGCGCCGATCACGGGCCGGTGCATTTCACCTTCACCGCCGATACCTGGAGCCAGCTCCGCCAGGACCGGGAGCAAAAATACCCCAACCTGGAAATCGTCGGCTGGTTCCATACGCACCCAAACCTGGGCGTGTTTTATTCTGGCGATGACGTGGTGGTGCATTCGGCGGCGTTTACGCTGCCCTGGCACGTGGGGCTGGTAGTAGATCCTGGCCGCAACGAAGCCTGCTTTTTCGGCTGGGACAACGGCGATCTGGTGGCCTTTCCCGGCTTTTATGAGCTGCTGGACAGCCAGCAATCACCATATGCCCGCTGGCGCGTGGTGCGCACCTCCGTCTGGAGAGATGCTACGGAAGCGGAACTGGCGCAGGCGAAACGGCCGTCCGATTCGCCGGAGCCGACGACAGTGTATGCGCCGCGCACCCTCAAACCATCCTTCAACCCCGGCATTGGCCTGATCGTCGGCAGCCTGGGGCTGCTTTTGAGCTTTTTTTTGCTCGTTGGCTGGGTGGTGCCGCTAAGCCAACAGGTCAGCCGCCTGGAACACGTGGTTCTGATGATGGCCGATGAGGCCCTGGCCACTAGCAACGCCGCTGCCTGCCCGGATACGCGCCTGCGCATCCTGGCTCCGCTGGCCGGGCAGCAGTATCCGGTTGGCGCGACGGTTGAGATTATCGGCACGGCCAGCCACCCGGATGCGGCCAAATATCGGGTAGAGACACGGCCGTCTGGCGCGGAAAACTGGGTGCTGCTGCGTACAATGAACCACGATACCAATCTGGATACTCTCGTTCGTTGGGAGACGACCAATTATGCGCCTGGCGTGTATGATTTGCGCCTGACGGCCGTTGATCCCAATAACATCCGCCTGGTCAGCACAGCCCTGTGCGAACTGCAAATTGAACTAATTCCGTAAATTTAGACCTGACAGGTTGCAAAAACCTGTCAGGTCTCGTTAAAGACTATGAACGACAAACCTGTTTACGCCGCAATCGTTACAATAAAAGTCCCGCAATCCGGGCAATCTGCTTCAGTGACGGTGGTGCTGACGCCGCCTGATACCGTGACGGTGGACGGCCGTGTCAAACCCCTGGCCGACTGCACCCTGCGTGACCTGCAAGCCTTCGCTGACGAGTTGGAAGCTGACGTCTGGGATGCCTATGAGGCGATCACCTTGCTGGAACTGGACGAGCAGCAAAAAGCCGAGATCGAAGTAACTGTGCTGGACCGGCAGGGCAAAACGCGTTCTTTGGAAAACATCTGGCAGCGGCAGGCGATCATTCTGCCGGCGGAATCTGAGGCGGAAGAAACGGCCGTCGCCGTCGCCGATGAGTCTACTGCTGACGAAGAGGAATCGACGGACCAGGAAACGGCCGTGCCCGATCCCCCCGAACTGGCTCCGCAGCCCGAACCAGAACCCGAATCACCGCCCGAAGCCGAGCCGCAGGTTGTCGTGGCCGAGTCTGAGCCGGTTTTTGCCGAGCCGGAAGAAACGGCCGTCGCCGGGCCGGAGGCGGCCATCATTGCCCCCAGCAAGGCGCGGGTGCAAATTGCCGGGCGGCGGTTGCCGGTCGGCTCGCGCACCTGGATGGCGGTGGACATTTTGATGGAGGAACCGGCCTTCCGCGCGGCCCAGGCCCACGCCCTTAGCAGCCCCAACCGTGAGGTGGCCGGTGTATTGGTTGGCCCGCGCCCAGAAAAGCAGCCGGACGGCCGTTACGTGGTGCACATCATGGACACCATCATCGCCAAATACACGGTCATGCAGGGGGCCAGCGTGACGTACACGCCGGAAAGCTGGCGCTACATGAACGACAAACTGAACGAACGGTATCCCGACGATACGGCCGTGATGGTTGGCTGGTATCATACGCATCCCGGCTTCGGCATCTTTTTGTCTGGTATGGACCAGTTTATTCACCAAAACTTCTTCACGCAGATCTGGCATGTGGCTCTGGTGCTGGATCCACAGGCGCGTATCAGCGGTTTCTTCTGCTGGGACCGGCAAAAAACGCGTGTCAGTCCAGTCGAATTTGAATGGCCGGGTTGGGCCGCCCGCTCCTGGTAATTTTCACCCAAGTGCTTGCCGATTCGTGTATAATTTGGGTTGGATAGTTGGTTGGGTTTGTCAGCCGGTGGGCTGTTTGGAGCACACCGGCAAACCAGCAAACTAACCAACAAGTAAAAACATGGAAGAAAAGGAACTCCCTCCCATCGAAATAACGGACGATGATATTGCCGAAGCCAATCGGCTGAGTCTTCACTGTCCGATTTGTGCCGGCGCGGTCGAAAACAACATGCGCGATCGTACGCTCACGCCGGTTGTTTGCGCCAAGTGCGGCACGCTTTACCACAAAACGTGCTGGGAACAGAGCGGGGGCAAGTGCGCCATTTTGGGCTGCGAGTGTACGGAATATTACGTTTACGGCCGTAACCGTGACCCCGCCCTTACCATCACTTACTCCGATTTGCCCGCGCCGTCGCTTAACGGCCGTGGTCCCACCGTCAGCCCGCAAACCAAGCGCCTGAAGGCTGAGCAGGCCCGCGAAGTGGAGCGAATGCGCCAGCCCGGCTTCTGGCAGCGCTTCTGGAAGTGGCTGCTAGACCAGATACAAATCGGGTGATGGAGGCTGTTGGCTGTGGGTTAATAGCTTACAGCTGACAGCTAACAGCTTATGATCCGCCCCCTCAAAGTAAGCGCCACCTCCGCCTTTATCGACCAGCAGTGTGCGCTGTGTAAAGAGCACTTTGTTGCCGGCGATGAAATTGTCATTTGCCCGGAAGATGGGGCGCGGCACCATGCCCAATGTTGGGAAGCCAACGGCAACAAATGCTCGGCTTTTGGCTGCACGGGTAACGGCCGTCTCCAGTCCGCCAGCGCCCCCATTCCACCCGGTAACGGCCGTCCGCGGGTCATCGACGCGCCCACGGCCGAGGAGGAGCCGCGTTCTAAAGTGCGCGTTCTGCCCAGCAGCAGCCTGGGCTGTGCCCAAACCTGTTTGCTGCTGAGCATTGCCGTGGTCATCCTCATCATGGCCTTTAGCTGTTTTGGCCTGTGGGCCATTGCCGATTACATCCTGGTAGACGTGCTGGGCTGGCATTATCGCGCTCCTCTGACCGGGATGATTTTGCCGCAGCTCTTGCTGCTGTGGCAGATACGGCCGTAATCCACTGGCAGTTGCCACTTTACAGGCAACAACTCCATTGCCCCTCTCTTGCCTCTCTGATACGATATGCCTTATGGTCCAAGATATTCAACAATTCGCCCAAGAGGTTATTGGTAACGTCGAGCAAGTCATCATTGGTAAGCACGACGTGTTGGAACTGCTGCTGGTAGCCCTTTTATGTGAGGGCCACGTCTTGCTGGAGGACGTGCCCGGCGTTGGCAAGACGATGTTGGCCCGGGCGCTGGCCGTCAGCCTGGGGGTAGATTTTAAGCGGCTGCAGTGCACACCCGACCTGCTGCCCAACGACGTTACCGGCGTGTCTGTCTTCGACCAAAAGCAGCAGGTGTTTACCTTTATCCCCGGTCCTACCTTTACCAACATTTTGCTGGCCGACGAAATCAACCGGGCCACGCCGCGCACGCAGTCGGCGCTGTTGGAGGCGATGGGTGAGCGGCAGGTGACGGTGGACGGGGTAACGCGGGAGTTGGAACGGCCGTTTTTTGTGATGGCTACGCAGAACCCCGTTGAATATGAAGGAACCTTCCCGCTGCCGGAGGCGCAGCTCGATCGTTTCTTCGTGAAACTGAGTCTCGGCTACCTGGATGAAGCCACGGAAAGCCAGCTGCTGCTCAACCTGGGTGGCGTGCACCCTATCGAAACCATCGGCAGTGTGATAGACGGCCGTCGCCTGCCCGAACTCATTCCCCTGGTCTGGCAGGTTCACGTCGATGACACGCTGCGTGAGTACATTGTGCGCCTGGTATTTGCCACCCGCAGTCACACAGATCTCGTCCTGGGAGCCAGCCCGCGTGGCAGCCTGGCCCTCTATCGTGCTGCCCAGGCTTACGCCGCCCTGCAAGGGCGCGACTACGTCTTGCCCGACGACGTAAAAAAACTTACTGTGCCAATCCTGGCCCATCGCTGCCTGGTCCATCCGGAAAGTGCCCTGCGCGGCATCAAAATTGCCGAGGTATTGGCCGACATCGTGGCCGAAACGCCCCTGGAAATCGGCGAATTAACAGATTGAGAAGGG
This sequence comes from Ardenticatenaceae bacterium, assembly GCA_020634395.1. Taxonomy (GTDB): domain Bacteria; phylum Chloroflexota; class Anaerolineae; order Promineifilales; family Promineifilaceae; genus Leptovillus. The sequence continues at coordinate 82,493 of JACKBU010000004.1, forward strand.
TGCTTCGGGCGCTACAAGGCGCCTGAGACCCGGCATATTGTCTGGCAATGGGTCAATTTACCGCCCTCATTTTTATTCTTCTGCTGGTTGCTTTTTTGCTGAATGTCGACTTTATTTTTTATATTGTCTACGTCAGCGTGGGTCTTTACGCCTGGAACCGCTGGTACACGCCGCGTGTCTTAGGCGGCGTTTTGGCCCACCGTGCTTTCACCGATCATGCCTTTTGGGGCGAAGAGATCCAGGTCACACTTGTTCTGCAAAACAAAAACCGCCTCGGTATTCCCTGGCTGCAACTGCGTGAATCGGTAGCTGTAGAGCTGACAGCGCGCCAGCCCACGAACCAGGTAATTTCCCTCCGCCGCCGCCAGACCATCCGCCTAAACTACATTGTGCAAACGCGCCGCCGCGGCTACTATCGGCTTGGCCCGCTGCGCTTAAAGACCAGTGATCTGTTTGGCTTTTTCCCGGAACAGGTCCGCGTATTGCCGCCCGATTATCTGACAGTCTATCCCCGTTTGTGGACGCTGAGCCAGTTAAATTTGCCCTCGCGGCTGCCTTTTGGCGTGATTGGCAGCCGCCAGCGGCTGTTTGAAGACCCAGCCCGGCCGATGGGTGTGCGCCAGTTTCGTTCTGGTGACTCGCTGCGGCAGATTAACTGGAAGGCCAGCGCCCATACGCGCGATTTGTTGGTGAAAACGTTTGAACCGGCCATTTCGCTGGAAACGGCCGTTCTCCTCAATCTCCACCTGGGCGACTACGTTTTGCGCGATCGAGCTTACACGGTCGAGTGGGCCATCGAAGTAGCCGCTTCCCTGGCCGCGCATCTGGTTGATCTGCGCCAGCCGGTGGGCCTGGTGACCAACGGCGTCGATCCGCTGCACCAGCCGCAAAATGGCCCGGTTGAATTTGACGAAGAAAGCGGCCGCTTGTTGTTTGTCCAGGGCAGGGGCGCGCGACAGCTCGTCCTGCCGCCGCCCATCCCGCCGCATCCTGGCCGGCCGCACCTGATAAAGATTCTGGAGCGCCTGGCCCGCCTGGAAGCCGATGAAACGATGCCTTTTGATCGCTGGGTGCCGACGGCTTGCCTGGATCTGAGCTGGGGGGTGACGCTGCTGGCTATTACGCCCACCGGCAACGAAGTGGTTTGCCAGGCACTGCACCGCCTGGTACGCGCCGGATTTAATCCGATTTTGTTAGTTGTGGAACCGGACAGTGAGTTTGGACGGGTGCGGGAGCGCGCCCGGCGTCTGGGCTTTGCCGCCTACCATGTCACGGAAAAACGGGACCTGGAACGCTGGCAACGGCCGTTAACCCCTAGCTATGTCTGAGCAGCCTGCATCCCCTCCTGAGAAACGGCCGTTGACCATCACTTCCTGGTCGCGCACGGTCATCCAGCCGATCTTGCTCATTGCCAATACCCTGGCCATGCTGACGGCCGTGTTGGTCTTTCTGCAGCGTGTGGATGCGGAACGGCCGTGGATCAACCTGCTGATCCCTTGTGCTCTGATTGCCATGGAGAGCTACTCTACCACCATCTGGCTAAACGCTCCTGCCCGTCGCCAGTTTGAACACACGAAGTACCGCGCCGCCGAAGTGTTGGTCTTATTTCTCCTGCTGCGCCTTACAACCTGGGCATTCTATGGCAACTGGCCTAATGCTGCCCGTTGGCCCGACTATCTTATAAACCCGCTCCCCTTGTTTCTCGACGGCTTTTTTATCGGCGCGGTCATTATCGCTTACACTGCCTGGTATCGTACCATAGCCATCACCGGTGTCTTTTCCCGGCTGGCCCCCGATACGGCCGAGCTAGCCTATTACGCTATTCCCCGCCACGAGCGCATCGAAGCCAACCAGCCGCTGCCTACTAACCGCGAAGCCTTGCAGCGTAGTTTTATGCAGCAGTTTCTGGGCGGCGCTATTTTGCTTCTCGTCTGTACAGCTCTGATCTCCGTTGACCTGAATCAGATTTGGACCGTGGAAAACCCCTTGAAAAGCGGCATCGTGCGCCTGGGGCTGCCCTCCGGCATGCTGGCAGCCTTGCTGATATATTTTCTGACTGGTTTCTTGCTGCTCAGCCAGGGACGTCTGGCCATGATGGAAGCCCGTTGGCTGGCCGACGACGTTCTCAGAAACCCCGGCATTGGCCGCAACTGGTATCAGCGTACCCTGCTGGTTCTGGTCGTCATCGGGTTTATCGCTGCCTTTTTGCCTCTTGGCTCAACCTTTGCCTTCGGCCGCATTTTAAGCTATGCAATTTATGGGTTGATGCTGGCGATTTCCAGCATTATTTACTTTTTCTCCGTTATCCTTTTTGGCCTGCTCTCTTTCTTGTTTCCCCACCAGCAAACTGCGGAACCGGAGCCGTTTACGCCGCCGCGCCCATTCCAACTGCCGCCACAGCAGCCCGAACCGGTTGATCCCGATATGACGCTGCAAATGATCGTCACTTCAGCGTTCTGGGCCGTGGCAATTGTTCTGACTATTCTGGCCTTGTCTTTCTTTTTGCGGGAACGGGGGATTAAATTTGACACGGCCGTGTTACGCCAGCTTTGGGACGCCTTTGTGGTCTGGTGTCGCTCCCTGTGGTACGGCGTTCGCTCTCAAGTCGCCGAAGTCCGGGAGTCCATTCAAGCGCGTTTGCAACGCCCCACCACGGCAAAACAGCCCGCTCCCCCCTGGCGTTACATCCGCTTCAACTCTCTCTCGCCCCGCGAAAAAGTACGTTACTTTTATCTTTCTGTGGTCAAACGCGCCGGAAGTGAGGGCACGCCCCGACGCCAAAGCGAAACACCGTCAGAATTTGCCGGCGATCTCAAGGCCACCTGGCCCGATGCCGCCCCGGAAATTGAGGAACTGACGAACGCCTTTTTGCACGCCCGGTACAGCAGGCAGCCGGTGGAAGAAGAAGACATTCCGCCTTTAAAAGCACAGTGGCGCAAGGTAAGGGCCAACATTCGCCGCCGGCGCAGCAGGCCCAAAGAAGATGCTGCTGAAGCCGATGACTCCTCGTAGCTGAAGCGAAGCCCGTCTCTAACGAACGGTTCGCCTAGCGACCCACGATCGCCGTCAGGATGCCAAAAATTAACAGCCCTGTCAGCAGCCGGAATAAAACGGGGTCTAGGGCTATGCCAATAACTCCTAAAATCCACTTGAAGAACGCGCCGACCACCGCCCCCATCAATACGCCGACAATCGCGCCTTTCAGGGCGCGATCTGGCACTGTCGTAGCCACCCCAATAACAGCTCCGGCCAACACAGCATACAAGATGTATACAACGGACTGCAAAATCATCTGGCCCACAATGGTCCCGGTGGAGCCGTCGAGGGAGTTGATGATGGAACCCAGCGAAGCGCCTGTAACCTGTGAGACACGCAGCAGTTGGTAAACTGCCATTCCCAGGCCCAGCAACAGGCCAAACAGTAACGAGCGGCCCAGCGCGTCTGGCGTTTGAATGATGGGAATGACAATGGCGCCGACGACTAATCCGGCGATAATGCCATCTAGCGCGCCGCTGGCCAGATCTGTCCAGGTGGTCAGCAAAATACTGGCCACAATTCCGAAGCTGAAATATTCGCTTAACAGAAAATTGGTCATCTTTTCCCTTCCCGTTCTTAAAATGGCGAGATTTTTACGGACTTTTCCTCACCTATGCGCTTTATCGGAGAATGACCGCTTGCCGATTCATTCTGTAAAGGTTAGCTGAATTATAGCGAAACATTGACATCCCTTAAAATTCCTGGTATTTGTGCCTGGGTTGCATAGAATTGTCGGGTTGGCGAGCATGTCCTAGAGGCGGCTCGTCCCCGTAAACTTGTGAAAGCTCCGGCTTTTACGGCAAGGAGAGGATTTTGATGAAACAAATTGTGGAATGCGTGCCCAATTTTAGCAACGGCCGTAACCCCGAGATCTACAATGGCATTGCTGAGGCGATTCGTTCTGTGGATGGTGTCCACGTTCTGGATGTCAGCGCCGACCCCGACCACAACCGCACGGTCATCACCTTTGTCGGGGCCCCGGCCAGTGTAGAAGAGGCCGCCTTCCGTTCTATTGCTTACGCCGCCCAACACATCAATCTGGACAACCACCAGGGTGAGCATCCCCGCATCGGCGCAACTGACGTTTGCCCCTTCATTCCCATCAAAAATATCAGCACCGACGAGTGTGTGGCTTTGGCCAATCGCCTGGGCCAACGCGTTGGCGAGGAACTGGGCGTGGCGGTCTATCTGTACGGCGACGCCGCCACCCGCCCGGAGCGCAAATCTTTGTCGGCCATTCGCAAGGGGGAGTACGAGTTGTGGAAGGAAGAGGTCGCCACCAACCCGGCGCGCCAGCCGGACTATGGCCCGGCCGAGCCCCAGCCCTGGGGGGCGACGGTGATTGGTGTACGGCCGTTTCTCATCGCCTACAATATTTACCTCAACAGCGACAATGTCGACCTCGCTGACCAGATTGCCCGCCGGGTACGCTTCATCGGCGGCGGCCTGCGCTTTGTGCAGGCCAAGGGGTTCCTGGTCGAAGGCCAGGCCCAGGTCAGCATGAACCTGACCGACTTTGACAAGACGGCCGTGCACCACGTTCAGGAAATGGTGCGCCGCGAGGCCGCCCACTACGGCCTTTCCATCACCAAAGCCGAACTCATCGGCCTGACGCCGCAAAAAGCGCTGCTGGACGCCGCCAAATGGTACCTGCAGCTCCACGATTTGAAAGACGAGCAGGTGTTGGAGCATCGCCTGCAGGATGCCGCCGCCGAAGAAGCGGGCGATATTACCCCCAAAGCCTTCCTCGCGGCCACAGCCGAAGCCAGCCCCACGCCCGGCGGCGGCTCCGTGGCCGCCCTGGCCGGCGCGCTGGCCGCCGCCCTCACCCAGATGGTTGCCGGGCTGACCCTGGGGCGCAAAAAATATGCCGACGTGCAGGACAAAGCTGAGGCTGTTCTGGCGGAAGCCGATAATCTGCGGCAGCAGCTCACGGCGGCCATCTCGGAAGATGCAGCAGCCTACGGCCGTGTGATGGACGCTTTCCGCCAGAAAGACCAGGACGCCGACAGCCGCGCCGCCGCCATCGAGACGGCGACCATCGGCGCGGGCGAAGTGCCGCTGCGCGTAGCCCGCCTCAGCCGCGACGTGGTGTTCCTGGCGCAGCAAATTGTGGAAGTGGGCAATACCAACGCCGTCACCGATGCGGCGGCCGGGGCGCTGCTGGCGCAGACGGCCGTGCGTGTGGCCGCTCTCAACGTCAAAATCAACGCCGTTAACCTGCAGGATCAAGATCTGGCCGCGCACTGGCGGAGGCAGGTGGACGATCTGGAGCAGGAAGCGGTGCAGCTGCTGGATGGCATCCTGGCGACGACGGCCGCGCGGGCGGGATTTGCTTTATGAAACGGCCGTTTTTCTTGCTGCTGATTGGCGTGCTGGCGCTCGTCGGATTGGCGGCCTGCCAGCAGGCAGTGGTGGCCAACACGGCCGTCGGTCAGCCCACAGCCGTTTCCACGCCGCTGTCGACTCCGCCCAACACGGCGACGGCCGTGCCGCCGCCGCCCGCGCTGGTGGTCACATCCGCACCAGCGGCCAGTACTTCCTCGGAGACCGAACTGCCTTCGTTTGCTGCCGTCGATCCCGACGAGCTGACAAATGCCAAATTAGCCGCTGAGGAGACAGCCACGGCCGTAGCCACGCCAACAGAAAATACGGAAGATGTGGTGCAGGAAACGGCCGTGCCCACCGAAACCGCGACACTGCCGCCCACCTTCACGCCGCCAGCCTTGCCCTTCACCTCCAACGAGGAGCACTACTGGCTCCAGCGCCCCATCCCCGAAGGTGGCACCGTCTGGACCGACAAATCCTACTCTTACGGCAGCACGCGCGGCGGCGCCCTCAGCCCCCACCACGGCGTCGAATTTTACGTACCGACCGGCACGCAGGTTTTGGCCGCTGCCAGCGGCACGGTCGTTGTTGCCGGCAGTGACGCCGACGTGGCGTACGGGCCGCAGACCAATTTCTATGGCGATCTGGTGGTCATCCAGTTGGATTCTACGCTGGACGGCCGTCCTGTTTACAATCTCTACGGCCATCTCTCGCAGATTCAGGTCAGCGAAGGGCAGCGTGTCTCGGCCTTTGATCCTATTGCCCTTTCCGGGGCCACTGGCGTGGCTGATGGACCGCACCTCCATTTTGAAGTGCGCCTCGACCAAAACAGCTACGACAACACGCGCAACCCGCTGCTGTGGCTTTATCCCTTCCCCGATTATGGCACGGTTGCCGGGCGCATTACGCGGCCCAATGGCTCCCTGGTAGAAGAAGCGCCCGTCAGCCTGCGCCGTATTGACGCGCCCTCCCGCTACCTGGCAGCCACTTCTTACGCCGGTACTACCGTCAACCCCGACGACCAGTGGCAGGAAAACTTCGCCATCGACGACGTACCAGCCGGCTACTACGAAATCACCGTGGGCAGCGGCAAAACAAAAGTCACCCAGGAATTGTGGGTCTTCCCCTATCGCACGAGTTTTGTGGAAATAGAGATTAGAGATTAGAGACTGGAGACTATCGCAGTCTCCAATCTCCAGTCTCCCTCCGCCCTAATCCAGGCGGTGCAGCCCCATCTGCGCCGCCACGATGCGGTCCAGCCAGCGGTCGGGCAGCCAGCGGGGGATAAGCCAGCCGGAAAACCGTTTGCGCGGGATGGGGTAACGCGCTTTCGGGTTTGCCACTTCCAACGCCTTAACGATAATGTCGCTCACCTTCTCGACCGGGATGGCCGATTCGCGCCGTTCAGCCACGGCTTCGGTCTGCATTTTGCGGATGATGTCGCCGTAGGGTGTGTCCAGGTACTGGTCGGCGCCGACGCTGGCTTTGTCGATGATGGGCGTGCTAGTCGTGCCCGGCTCCACGACGATGACGTCGATGCCATAGACGATCAACTCGCGTCGCAGCGCATCGGACAGACCTTCCAGAGCGTGCTTGGAGGCGGCATACGCGCCGAAAAACGGGTACGCGATCCGCCCGCTGACGGAGCCGACGTTGACAATACGGCCGTGCGGCTCCGGTGCATGAGGCCGCGCTCCCAAGAGCGGCAAAAACTGCTGGGTCACGTCCAGCAGGCCAAACAAATTCACCTCAAACTGGCGGCGGAAATCTTCCAGGGGCATGTGGGCCAGCGGACCAAGGGTGGAGATACCGGCGTTGTTGACCAACCCGGCCAGGTTTTGCTCGCCTAAGGTAGCCTGGACCTGGGAAACGGCCGTTCCCACCCCGTCATGGTCCGTCACGTCAAACACCAGGGGCGTAAACCGCTCGCCCAATTCGGCCTGCACGCGCGCGGCGTCCGCCGGCTGGCGCACGCTGCCGAATACGTTGTAGCCGTAGCTTGCCAGGCGCACGGCCGTCGCCAGCCCAATGCCGGAGGAAACCCCGGTTATCATTACAGATTTGGTCATGTGGTCATTCTCCGTGTCTCTCCCATGTGGGTGATGTCGTAGCCGGGCAGGGCGGTAACGGCCGTTCTGAAGGCCTCATCGTGCAGCAGTTCCAGCAGCGGCCGCAGCAGGTCGCTCTCGTAGGTGGCCAGCGTCATCACCAGTTCATAGCGCTCGTGGGTCAGCGGCACAAAATCAAGCTGCAAGGCGCGCGCCGCCGCCTGAATGCCCAGCCCGGCAGCGGCCGTGCCGGAAGCGACAGCCGCTGCCACTGCCAGATGGGTGTATTCCTCGTGGTCATAGCCGGCCACGTCGCCGGGCTGAATGCCGCGCTGCCCCAGTTCATATTCCAGCAGCACGCGCGTGCCCGCGCCGCGCTGCCGGTTGACGATACGCACACCCGCCTGGGCCGCGTCGGCCCAATCGGCGAGGCCGCGCGGGTTGCCCGGCGGCACAATCCAGCCCTGCTCGCGCCCCACCAGCGTTACCAGCACAATTTCCTGGCCGGGCAGATAGCGGCGCACGTAGCTGTCGTTGTAAGTCCCACTGTCAGGGTCCAACAGGTGGCAGCCGCCAAAGTGGGATTCGCCGCGCCGCAGGGCCATCAGCCCGCCCAAACTGCCCACGTTGGCCGAGGAAAGGCGCAGCCCGGCGGCCTTTTCGGCCAGGAACTGGGCCAGCAGGTCCAGGGTCAGGTCATGGCTGCCGATGGCGACCAGCGTGCGCTCGATGTCGCGCGGGGGGCGGTAGAGATGGACGGTAACGGCCGTGCCGGCGTTCAATCCTTCGCTAAAACGGGGCACGCGCACCAACCCATCGGCCCGCACCAGCGAGGTGATGACGCCCGCGCCGCGATTTAAGGGCGTTGCCAGCACCCGGTCGCCCACTTGGCCCACGGCCACGCGCACAAAATCGTCATCGCCGGTGGGCGAATTGAGCTTGCGCGTGAGGGTGGCCTGCAGGGTGGGCGGCTCGTAGGGCGGCTGGCCTTGCCAGCGGGCCAGCAGCGGCTCCACAAAGATTTCGCCGGTCAGGGCGGCGCTGACGGGATAGCCGGGCACGCCGATGATGGGGACCGGGGAGTGGGGAGTGGGGGATGCGGCGTGCGGCGCGATAAGGCCGAGGATGACGGGGTGGCCGGGACGCACGGCGACGCCGTGGACGAGCAGTTGGCCCAACTCTCTGACGACATGGGCGGTGTAATCTTCGCTGCCGGCCGAGGAACCGGCGTTGATGAGGATGAGGTCGTGGGTTTGGGCGGCTTGCTGCACGGCCGTTTTGATTGCCGCCAAATCATCGGCCACAATGGGCCAGCGAGTGGGCGCGCCGCCCCATTCGGCCACCTGGGCGGCCAGTACCAGGCTGTTGTATTCGATGATCTGCCCGGGGGCGAGGCCGGAAACGGCCGTTTCCGCCGCCACCAGTTCGGAGCCGGTGGGGATGATGGCCACAGACGGCCGTCGGTACACCGTCACCGTGGCATGGCCGGAACCGGCCAGCGCGCCCAGATCCACCGGGCGCAGCTTGTGGTTAGCGGGCAGCACCAATTCCGTGGCCACCATGTCTTCGCCCATGGGGCGCACGTGCTGCCAGGGCGGCAGCGCGGCGCGAATTTCGATGCCCGGCCCCGCTTCATCGCTGACGGCCTGGGTGTGTTCGATCATAACGACAGCGTTGGCCCAGGCGGGCAGGGGGTGGCCAGTGTTGACGGCCTGCGCCGGGCGGCGGGCGCGCTCGGCGTCTTCGGGGCTGTCGACCAGGGTAAAGCGCACGGGGTGGGTTTCGGCTGCTCCGGCGCTGTCCTGGGCGCGCAGGGCGAAGCCGTCCATGGCGCTGGCGTGGTAGTGGGGGGAGGAGAGTTTGGCCCACACGGCCGTGGCGGTGATACGGCCGTGCGCCTCGGCAACGAGGATTGTTTCGGCGGCCAGCGGCTGCCACAGACCAACCGCCTCTAAAGCCTGGCGCAGCGCCCGCTGCGCTTCGGCCAGGGGAATATCTTCCAGGTATACGTGTCGCTTCAATAGCGTTTGTCCAGATTCAGGTTGGGGCATGGGACAGAGAATGAGGAGCTGGCGGCGGGTAGTGTTTGCTCTCCGGTCCCGACGCACCGCCTGACAATGCATTGAATTATGGGCCTATTATCCACAAAGCGACCGGAACTGACCATGTATGGAGGTGAGCAGGGAGGGGAAACGGCCGTTTCCCCTCCCTGCTCGCCATCGCGCATCCGCTCTCAGACCGCACTGTTCAGCAGCACCAGGCCGATTCCCAAAGCCAGCAAAACCAGGCTCAAAACGAACAAAGTCAGGATGGTGCCGTTGCTTTTCTTACCAAAGCGGCAGCGAACAAAAAACAGGTTGTGCATGGGTTTCTCCTTTGGCGCACTTTCAGGCCAATCGCCGGGTCACGCTTCCACCGGCTGCATATCGTACCAGAGGGAATGGCAGAAATAGTTCTGGCGCAGGCGCGCCGCGCCGGGATTGGCATCGATGTTGATGGCGGCAATGCCGGCGATACGGCCGTTTTGCTGCTCAATGAGGGAAACGGCCGTCTGTGCCTGCGCCCCGGTTTCGATCCATTCATCCACGAGCAGTACGCGGTCGCCCGGCCGGATGATTCCCTGGCGGATTTCCAGAACTTTCTCCTGCCCTGAATAGTCCACCAGCGCGGCCCTCGCCACGGCCACGGGCAGCTTGCCCCCTTTGCGAATGGGGATGAAGCCTTTTTTCAGGCGCAGTGCCAGCGCGGTTCCCAGGATAAATCCCAGGGCGTCGATGCCGGCTACGTAGTCGAGCGGCATGGCCGCGAACGGCGCGGCCAGGTCGTCTACCAGCCGGGCAAATGCGGCCGGATCGGCAAACAGGGGGGTCACGTCGCAGCGTGGACCGGAGGTTTGGGTGTCAATCAAGCGCAGGTAATCTTTCATGCAGGCCAGTATACAGAAAAACAGCCACAGGCAAAACGGGGTGACGGCCGTTCCTTGCCCCCCTTTATCACCCACACTACAATTCCCGCGAACGCATAAACCCATTACCAGGAGCCGCCTATGATTCACTACAACTCTGATACCCGCACCTTCAACCTGACCGGCCAAAACAGCCACTACGCCATGATGGTGGACGGCGACGGCCGTCTCCTCCACCTCGCCTGGGGACCAACGCCGAACCCGGTTACAGGCCACAACCGCTTCACCCCACCCGGCCAAAGCTCCTTCGAATTCCAGGGCCAGCGCCATGAACTGCCCGCCTATGGCCCCATCTCCGTCCACGAAGTGGCCCTCAAAGTCAGCTTCCCCAATCCATCCGCTCCCGACCATCCCATCCGCGACGTGCGCCTCGTCTACACCGGCCACGAAATCGAAGAAAACGCTCAATTGCCCTCATCCTCCTCTTCACTCCGCACTCCGCACTCCACACTCCGCATTTCTCTAACGGATTCGCTCCAGCCGCTCATCGTCACCCTCTGCTACCGCTTGTTCCCGGCCTACGACATCATCGAGCGCTGGTGCGAACTCACCAACACCGGCCCCGACCCCCTCGCCATCGAAAAGCTGGACTTTGCCGCCCTGCACCTACCGCCCGGCTCCACCGAGGTGGCGACGGTGCATGGCGCGTGGGCGGCCGAATTCACGGCGCAGCGTCACGTGCTGCCGGTGGGCAGTTTCAGCGTGGGCCACCGCAGCGTGCAAACCGGCCACGCCTTCAACCCCTTCTTCCTGGCGAATCGCCCCGGTCACGCCACCGAGGAGAGCGGCCCGGTCTACTTTGGCGCGCTGGCCTTCAGCGGCGCGTGGCAGCTTACCTTCGAGCATCAGCACAGCGGCGACGTGCGCGTTTTTGGCGGCTACAACCCGTTCGACTTTGCCCTCACTTTGCCGTCCGGCAAGACCCATACCACGCCCGCCTTTGTCTGCGGCGTTAGCGGCGAGGGGTGGGGCGGGGCCAGCCGCCGTCTGCACGCCTTCATCCGCGACGCGGTACTGCCCAATGCCGCGCCGCGCCCGGTGCTGTACAACAGTTGGGAGGCCACCTACTTCGCCCTCAGCCATGAGGGGCAGGCGGCGCTGGCGCGTAAAGCGGCGGCCATTGGGGTGGAGCTGTTTGTGGTGGACGATGGCTGGTTTGGCGGACGGCGCAGCCCGCTGTCCGGGCTGGGCGATTGGACCGTCAGCCCGGAGGTGTTCCCGCGCGGCCTCCAGCCGCTCATCGAGGAGGTGCACGCGCTGGGGATGCAGTTTGGCCTGTGGTTCGAGCCGGAAATGGTTAATCCTGATTCCGATCTCTACCGGCAGCATCCTGACTGGGTGCTGCATTTCCCCGGCCGCCCACGCACGGAGGCCCGGATGCAGTTGGTGTTGGATTACGGCCGTCCTGAAGTCATCGACCACATCTTCAACGCCCTCGACGCCATCCTGGCCGCCCACGACATCGACTTCATCAAGTGGGACATGAACCGCAACGTGACGGAACCCGGCTCGGTGGCGGGCAAGGCCATCTGGCGCGCCCACGCCGCCGGGGTGTATGGGCTGATGGACCGCCTGCGGCAAAAGTACCCCAACCTGGCCTTGCAAAGCTGCTCCGGCGGCGGCGGGCGGGTGGATTTGGGCATCTTGCGGCGGGTGGACCAGGTATGGACCAGCGACAATACCGACGCCCTCGACCGGCTGGGCATTCAGGAGGGCTTTTCGCTGGCTTACCCGGCGCGCATCATGGAGGCGTGGGTGACGCACGAGAAGAACCACCAGACCGGCCGCGTGCTGGACCTGTCTACGCGCTTCGACGTGGCGATGCGCGGCGTGCTGGGCATTGGCTCGGACCTGAACGCTTTGAGCGAAGCGGAGCTGGCCGACTTTGCCGGTTATATCGCCTTTTACAAGCGCTTCCGCCACGTGGTGCAGACCGGCGACCTGTACCGGTTGGAAACGCTGGCGGAGCAGGGCGCGTCTACCTGGCTGTTTGTGCTGCCGGACCAGAGTGAGGCGGTTTATTCCGTCGCCGTGCATGATCATTTGATCGGCCGGCACCGCGCCCCGGCTGCCTTGCGCGGACTCAATCCGACGGCCGTTTACACCGTTCTGGACCGCCACGATCGGGCCATCGCCCACCTGTCCGGCGCGGACCTGATGGCCCAGGGCATCCCCGGCGATACGTTTGGTCCGGCGGGCTACAGCCGGACGCTGCACTTGAAAATTATAAAGTGATGCGTGATGCGTGATGCGTGATTCGTAACCTTCACGCATCACGCTTCACGCTTCACGTCGGACTCCACGAAGTCCCAAAGTTCCATCCCATTTCAATCAGGAGACATTATGACAACACCCCCCATTTCCCCGCCGTCCGCTGCCCTTGCCCCCATTGGCAAAGGTGAAAAGACCGCTTTTACCCTGGGTTCCATCGGCAAAAACATTCTGTTTTGGGGCATTGGCACCTTTTTGCTGGTTTTTTATACCGACGTGTTTGGGCTGACGCCAACGGCCGTGGGCACCCTGTTCCTCGTCGCCCGCCTGATGGACGCCGTCAACGACCCCATCGTCGGCTACATCCTCGACCACCTGAAGCCGACGCGCTGGGGGCGGTTTCGGCCGTGGCTGCTCATGGGCGGCGTGCTGGCCGGATTGAACTTCGCCGCCATGTTTCTGGGACCGGAGCTGTCGTATACCGGCAAACTGGCCTACGCCTATATCACCTATCTGGTGTTTGGCATTACGTTTGATCTGGTAGACATCCCCTACTCCTCGCTGATGGTGACGATGACCCAGAACACCCACGAGCGCAACAAGCTCAACAGCCTGGTGGCCATCGGCCTGATTATTGGCACGGGGCTGGCGGTGGTGGCGACTGTGCCGCTGGTGAACATGTTCCCCACGCCGCAGCAGGGCTACCGCATGGTCGGCCTCATTTACGGCCTGATTGCGGTGGTGGCGGTGGCGATTTGCGCGGCCGTGGCCAAAGAGCGCGTGCCGCGCGGCCCCGACGAAAGTTATACCCTGCGCCAGTTGTATCCCATCCTCATCAAAAATCGGCCGTTCATGATTTTGATGCTCTCGACGGTGCTGTTCAGCATCGGCAACTTTGTGGTCACCAGCGCCAACGTCATTTTTTACACCTACTTTGTGGGCAGTGCCGATTTGTTTGGTCCGGTGCAGTTGGCCACCGGCCCGGCGATTTTGCTGGCGGCCATTGGGATGCCCTACATGGCCGGGCGGCTGGGCAAACGCAACACCTACATGCTCGGCTTCGCCCTGACGATTGTCATTGGCGGACTGTTTTTCATCCTGCGGCCGACCAGTTTGCCGCTGTTGATTGCTCTGGCGGCAGGCATGGCCGTGGCCGGTTCGCCCGGCGCGGCCCTGATTGATTCAATGGTGGCCGACACCAACGAATACGCCGAATGGCAGACGGGCACGCGCTCGGAGGGGGCGATTCAGGCGGGTTTTACGTTTGTCAAGAAGACGGCCAATGGGCTGGGCGGGGCGCTGGCGGGCTACATGCTGGCCTGGGTAGGCTACCAGCCGAACGCGGCCCAATCGCCGCAAACGCTAACCGGGCTGCTGGCGATGGTCAGTCTGGTTCCGGCGGCTTTTGCCGTGCTGGCGATGATTGCCATGTACTTTTACCCGCTGACGGAGGCGAAGTTTGAGGCGCTGTTGGTGGAGTTGCAGGGGCGGAAAACGGCCGTGTTGGCAGGCAGCGATTGATGAGGGGAGAGGAGACGGCCGTTTCCGCCATAGACGGGTATATGACCTGGAGCGGATGTCAGCAGGTGATGTTAATACTGGAGAGCTAAATGCTGCACAAGAGTCTGATGCTCGTATGTCTGTTGCTGAGTTTGGTAGGATGTGCTGGAAACGTTGGCGCGCCAATCACCAGTCAGCCGGATACCCCGGAGCTAACAACAGAATTTGTCATGGAGAAAGACCTGGAATTTCGGAGTATTAAAAACGGTTTTGTTTTGGAGTATCCTGCAGACTGGAAAGTAGCGGAGGAGAACATGATCTGGGTAGAGCCAAGTGAGGCTGATTTTCCACAAGATCATCGTTCAATTTTAACTGAGGTAGATTTCATTTTGTTTACAATGGGTCCATATACTGGAAACTTCAGTAGGAAATGGCGAATCCCTCAGTCTGCGCGCGAAGTGGCACAAGTGATCGTTGGTACAAGGGACTATCCTGAGGTTATCCAACCTGTTAAAGCGGTTAGTATCAATGGATTTGATGGAGCTACTTCTCTAATAGCTGTTGAGGCTCGCATACCATTGCATAGTTATGAAATTGTACTGCGCATTGCGGATGACAAAGTACTTGTTATGCATGCATTAGGGCCGGCCAGTCGGAGCGAGGAAATGCAGAACATTCTAAATGCAATAGCGCTCAACATTCGCCCCATAGAGGAATAAGTTGGCTTGTAGCAAACGGCAACCCGGTCCGAGACACTTCTGCGCTGTCGATGGAGAGCTGGGATGGCTGGTGGTGGGGGAGGCAATCGCTTGTTCGGCCAATTCACGTGCTTGAGGCGACCCCCACCGAGGCGTAAACGCCCCGGCTGGACAACAACGCCGGTTGAAACCGGCTAAAAGATGAAAAAAAGCCCCGTTTTACGGAGCGTCGTTTTATAGCCCGGCGACTTCAGCGCCGGGCGATATGGGCGGTAGACCTGGTAGGCGATTGCTTTGTGGTGGGGAGGGGAACGGCCGTTCCTTTTCCTCTCAAGTTAACGGCTGTAAGCCTACAAATTGAACGGCCGTAGCCGTAACCTGTACAGTCGGCATAATGGATTCCTTGATGTGGACGCATTATAACATACCGGTTTGCTGGCAGAAACGGCCGTTTCCCGCTAGCATCGTGGCGTGAGCGGCAACGGCCGTATCCGTCTCCAATCTAAAAAAGGAAGAACAACCAATATCAGAGAATGCAGACCGTCCCAGTCTCCAGTCTCTAATCCCCATCTCAACCCTATGAACAACCAACACTTCTACCAAAACGCCCGCCTCTTCGGCCTGAACAAAGAACCCGGCCGCTGCACCTCTTCCAGCTTCCCCGATCCGGTGGCTGCCCTGTCCAGCCGCTCGCCCTACGAGCTGTCCCTGGATGGCGACTGGCGCTTCCACTGGGCGGCCAAACCGGCGGAACGGCCGTCTACCTTCCACCTCCCATCCTTCGACGACAGCGCCTGGGACACCATCCCCGTGCCGTCCAACTGGGAGATGCAAGGCTACGGCGCGCCCGTCTATGCCCCGGCCCACATGCCCCGCAGCCTGCGCAAAGACCACATGCCCAACATTGATCCGGACAACAACCCCGTCGGCTCCTACCGGCGCACCTTCACCGTGCCCGAAAACTGGGCCGGGCGCGAGATCATCCTGCACTTTGGCGGCGTCAGCTCCGCCTGCCTGGTGTGGGTCAATGGGCAGCAGGTTGGCTACAGTCAGGACAGCATGCTGCCGGCCGAATTCCGCATTACGCCCTTCGTGCAGCCCGGCGAAAACCTGCTGGCCGTGCTGGTCTACCGCTGGTCGGATGGCTCCTACCTGGAAAACCAGGATATGTGGTTCCTCTCCGGCATCTTCCGGCGCGTCAGGCTGCTGTCCGTGCCGCCCGCCCACATCCGCGATTTCACCATCACCACCACCTTCGACGCCGATTTTCGGGATGCGGTGCTGCGAGTGGAGGTAGAACTGGCGCGTTGGGGCGGCGAGACACGGCCGTTTATCCTGCAAACAGAACTGTTCAACGACGAGGAGGAGCCGCTGGCTGCAGCTACGGCCGTGACCAGTGGCAATACGGCCGTGTTGGAAACGGCCGTGGCCCAACCCCGTCCCTGGACCGCCGAAACGCCCCATCGCTACCACCTCCTGCTCACCATGCAAGAGGAGTACGGCAGCCTCGTCGAAGTACGCCACGCGACCGTTGGCTTCCGGCAGGTGGCCATTCGGGACAGGCAGTTGTGGGTCAACGGCCGTGCTATCCTCCTCAAAGGCGTCAACCGCCACGATTTCGACCCCGTCACCGGCCACACCATGACCCTGGACCGCCTGCGCCAAGACCTGCTAACGATGAAACGCTTCAACATCAACGCCGTGCGCACCTCCCATTACCCCGACGACGAGCGCTTCTACGACCTGTGCGACGAGCTGGGCCTCTACGTCATGGACGAGGCCAATATCGAAACCCACGGCTACCGCGAAGCCATGCGCGGCGACATGCAGTGGCTGCCCGCCATGCAAGACCGCGTCGAGCGCCTGATCGCCCGCGACAAAAACCACCCCTGCGTCATCATCTGGTCGCTGGGCAACGAATCCAGCAGCGACGACAAGTTCCGCCGCCTGACCGAACGCGTGCATGAACTGGACGGCCGTCCCGTCCACTACGAGCAAGACTACAGCGGTGACTACGTCGACATCTTCTCGGCGATGTATCCCACGCCCGACCAGTGGCAAACGGTTATCGCAGGTGGCATGTACACCGCCCGCACCGCCGCCCTGAAATGGGAAAAAATAGGCGGTGCCAACACCCTGAATAAACCCCTCGTCCTCTGCGAATACGCCCACGCGATGGGCAACAGCGTTGGCAGCCTGCAAAGCTACATGGACCTGTTCGAGCGCTACCCGGAGTGCATCGGCGGCTTCATCTGGGACTTTGCCGATCAGGCCATCCTGCGCCACGATGAAAACGGCCGTCCCCTCTGGCACATCGGCGGCGATTTAGGCGACGAGTACGACTTCGCCATGTTCGGCTGCAACGGCCTCTTTTTCGCCGACCGCACGCCTCATCCATCGGCGTTTGAGGTGAAAAAGGTGTACCAGCCCATCGCATTGGAAGCAGTGGACCTGGCCGCCGGACAATTGCGCATAACCAACAAGAACATCTTCACCGATTTAAGCGGCCTGCGAATCCGCTGGCAGGTGACGGAGGATGGCGAGATTGTGCAAACGGGCGAAACGGCCGCGCCGGACTGCGCGCCGGGCACGGCCGTTTCTCTCCACATTCCCTACACCTTGCCTGCCGCCCAACCCGGCCGCGAATACCACCTGCTCGTCGAACTGGCGCTGGCCGCGCCCGCGCCCTGGGCCGACGCCGGGCACGTCGTCGCCTGGGAGCAGTTCGCCCTGCCGGTAAAAGTGCCTGCGCCCCGGCTGGCCGCGCCCGGCGCGATGCCGCCGCTGGACGTGATGGAAACGGCCGTCGCCGTCACCGTCAGCGGTAAAGGCTTTGCCCTCACCTTCAATCGCCAGACCGGTGCATTGACCGAATTTCTGACGCCCGGCCTATCGCTGCTGGCCGGGCCGCTGCTGCCCAACCTCTGGCGCGTGCCCATCGACAACGACGTGGCCCCGCTGGTGCTGGACAGCCGCGCCAAATACCTGGGTTACGCCCGCCAGCCCTGGCGCCGCTTGGACCCATCTCCCAGATTGGTCCACTCTTTTGATCTCATCCATCCCGTCCCCGCCGTTGTGCAAATAACGGCAAGCTGGCAGGTGGCGCACGGCCGTTCCCCTTTTACGGCCGTCTACACCATCTACGGCAGCGGCGACGTGGTGGTAAGCTGCCGCTTCGTGCCGGCCATCGACATGGTGCGCTTCGGCATGATGGTTGACGTGCCCGGCCAGTTCGACCGGCTGACGTGGCTGGGGCGCGGTCCGCACGAGACCATGTGGGACCGGCAAAGCGGCGCGGCCGTGGGGCGCTATTCCCTGCCGGTGGAGGAAGCCATCCACAACTACGCGCGCCCGCAGGAAAACGGCAACCGTAGCGACGTGCGCTGGGCGACGCTGACCAACGCGGCGGGCGACGGCCTGCTGGTGGCCGACGCGGGCGGCACGCTGCTAAACATCACCGCTCGCCCCTACACCCAGGACGATCTGGCCGCCGCCACGCGCATCCATGAGCTGCCGCGCCGCGAGAGTGTGAGCCTGCTGATCGATTACAAGCAGCGCGGCGTGGGCGGCGACACCCCGGCGGGCAGCCTGCCGCACCCAGAATTCCGGCTGGTGAAAGATCGGGAGTACCGCTATGCGTTCCGTTTACGGCCGCTCCGCGCCGGTGACGACATTGCCGGCGATGTAGCCTTTGGCCTGCCGGATATTCCGGCGGAGCCGGTGGTTATGAAGGAACGGGTGGGGTGGGAAACGGCCGTGCTGGCCGCCGCGATTTTGGCTGGCGGTATCGCCGCCTGGCGTTTGTGGCAGAAGAAAAGATTGGTCGCAAAGTAGGAATTGGGACACGGATTTGACGGATTAAAGAGATTCTCAAGGATAAACGGCTTAAAAATCCGTGTAAATCCGTTCAATCCGTGTTATCCGTGCCCCCTGTATCTCCTTTTAGGTGTTGAACATTTCCAGGTAGGGCAGCACCTGCGCGCGAATGTCGTCGCGGACCTGGCGGAAGACGGCCGTTTTCTCTTCCTCCGTGCCGGTGGCTTTGGCGGGGTCGGGGAAGCTGATGTGGGTGACACGGCCCTGGCCCAGCCACAGCGGGCAGTTTTCGGCGGCGTCGTCGCAGACGGTGATGACCAGATCGAGGGGTGTTTGCCGGAATTCGTCGGCGGTTTTGGACGTGTGGCTGCTGATGTCGATGCCCAGTTCGGCCAGGGCGGCGATGGCCAGGGGGTGGACGTAGCCCGATGGCTGCGTGCCGGCCGACACAGCTTCCCAGGAATCGCCTAAAAAGTGATTGGTCAGCCCTTCGGCCATGTGGCTGCGGCAGGAGTTGCCGGTACAAAGAAACAGGACGCGCTTTTTCATAGGTGGTTTTCTCCAGAGTTGCAGATTGGGACGCGGATTTTCGCGGGTGCGGCGGATTTTTGTGTTGGGGGAATGATACGTTGGGTGGGGCGGCGGGAGCAAGCGGGGGGTGTTAAGGTTTGGTTAACGGCCGTTTAAACTGAAGAAGGCGACCCGCAGGTCGCCTTCTTCAATTCCCACTATTTCCCACTGAACCGCGCATTTCAGCACAAGTCACTTAGAATGATAGGGGATTTAGCCAGAAATATCTACGGAAAGATTGCCAGAAAAACGGCCGTGTCTCTTTAGATAGTGTGCCCTAAACACCTTTAAAATCCAGCATGCAAACGGGCGAGCTTGTGGTAAAACTTCAGCACAAGGAGAATTATCTATGTGGAAACGCCTTTCGCCCCACACGCAGGCCGTTTTGCAGGCTTTGTTTGTGACTTTTCTGTGGTCCACTTCCTGGGTGCTGATCAAAATTGGACTGACGGACATTCCGGCGCTGACGTTTGCCGGGCTGCGGTATGTGCTGGCATTTTTGGTGCTGATTCCGCTGTATTTGCGAACGGCGCAGGCCACGCCGCTGCGGGCGCTGACGCGGCGTGATTGGCTGGCGCTGGCGCTGCTGGGGCTGGTGTATTACACCATTACCCAGGGGACGCAGTTTTTGGGTCTGGTGTATTTACCGGCGATTACGTTTAGCTTGCTGCTGAATGCCACGGCCGTTGTGACGGCCGTCTTGGGCGTGCTGTTTCTGGCGGAACGGCCGTCGGGGCAGCAGTGGGCGGGGGTGGCCGTGTTTATCGGCGGCGTGTTGGTCTACTTTTTGCCCAAGCAAATCCCGCCCGGGCAGGCTATCGGCTACGCGATTGCCACGATCACCATTTTTGCCAATTCCTTCTCCGGCATTTTGGGGCGGGCGATCAACCGGCAAAATCGGCTGCATCCATTGACGGTGACGCTGGTGAGCATGGGCATTGGCAGCGTGCTGCTGCTGGGTTTGGGCCTGGCGACAGAACCATGGCCCGTGCTGACGTGGCAGAGTTGGCTGCTGATTTTGTTTCTGGCGGTGGTAAATACGGCGTTTGCCTTTACGTTGTGGAACCATACCCTGCGCACGCTGTCGGCGATGGAATCGAGCATTATCAACAACACCATGCTCATCCAGATCACGCTGCTGGCCTGGCTGTTCCTGGGCGAGACGTTAAGCTGGCTGGACGTGGTGGGCCTGGCCCTGGCAGCCATCGGTGTGTTAATGGTGCAGCTTAAGCGCGGCCTAAAAGCTAACAGCTAACAGCTTATAGCTTTTAGCTGTTAGCTGTTAGTCTGTTTCCGGGGGAGGCGGATGAAGAAGGTGCTGCCGGGGCATGTTTCCTCGTCGTAGCCGGGGCTTTCGACCCAGATTTCGCCCTGGTGGGCGTGGATGATGCCGCGGGCGATGGCCAGGCCAAGGCCGGGTCCGCCGCCCTTGAACTTGGTTTTGCCGGTGGAGTGCAGGTCTACCCGGCCGATCTGGTAAAACTTGCTGAAGATGAATTCTTGTTTGTCGGGGTCGATGCCGATGCCGGTGTCCTGAATGGTGATTTCGACAGTAGTGGGCGTGGGGTAACGGCCGTTTACCACAATCTGCCCTCCATCTGGCGTGTACTTAATGGCGTTTACCAGAAGCTGGGAAAAGACTTTGTACAGCGCTTCGGGGTCGCCTTCGATCAATTCAAGTTGTTGCAGGCCGGGCTGCACGTCCAGCATGATGTGCCGGTCGGCCAGGGCGCCGCTCATTTGCTGTTGAAGCTGCTGCCATAGAGCAGCCAGGGAGAGGGGCTGGAAGTAGAGTTCCAGATCGGCATTGTCGATTTTGGCGATGTCGAGCATGCTTTCCACAATTTCGTGCAGCCGCTGCACGCCACGGTAAATGCCGGCCACGATGCGCGCCTGATTTTCGTCGCTGCTGAATTTGGGGCTTTCCAGCAAAATCTGGGTGTAGCCTTTGATCAGGGAAATGGGGGTGAACAGTTCGTGCGAAGCGACGTTGATGAAATCGGACTTGGCCTGGTCCATCTGGGCCAGTTGGCCGTAGGCGTTTTGCAGGGCGGCGGTGCGCCGGAGGACTTCTTGTTCCAGGCGGATGTTAAAGCGGGCGAGACGGCCGTATGACCTGGCGTTCTGCATGGCGATGGCCAACTGGTCGGCCATCATGCGCAGCACCGTGCGATCTTCTTCGTCAAAGGCGTCCACTTTGTCGTCTTGCACGTCCAGCACGCCGATCATCGTTTTGCCCACCAGCAGCGGAATGGCATATTCTGATCCGGTATGCGGCAGGCCCTTGTTGGGCAGGTACACCGGGTCCTGGCGCACGTCGTTGGTCAGATAAATTTCATGATGGCGCCACACGTGGGCCACGATGCTGCGCGGCATGTCGAGGGGTATTTCTGTGTTCACCAACTGCTGCTCCTCAAAATCACGGCCGGCTATGGCCTGCAGGATCAGGGCCTGCTGCCGGCCGCTTTTTACCCAGACGGCCACGCAGTAATACAGAAATCGGGACTGGATGAGCCGTGTGGCTTTCGCCAGCAGGTCGTTCATGTTGAGGATAGAGGTGACCTGCTGGCCGAGTTTGCTGCTGGTTTCCAGGTAGTTGGCGTGCTGCTGGTAGCTGCGCGTCAGCAGTTGGTTTTTCAGGTGGATGGTGATGCGGGCGGCCAGTTCGCGTTTGCTGAGGGGCTTGGTGATGTAATCGACGGCGCCGTGCTGGAACCCTTTGACTTTGTCTTCGGTAGTCGACAGGGCAGTCATAAAGATGACAGGGATGTCGGCCGTGAGCGGGTCTTGTTTGAGGGCGTCGCAGACTTGCAGGCCGTTCATCTCGGGCATGACGACGTCGAGGAGGATGAGGTGGGGGAGGTATTCGCGGGCGACATCCAGGGCGGTACGGCCGTTTTCCGCTGTCAGCACGCCAAAACCCAGACTCGTCAGGTAAGTACCTACGATGGTGAGGTTGGCGGGCGTATCATCCACCGCCAAGATTGTGAATTGCGAGAAATCAAGTTCAAGCGGGTCCATGACGCCAGGCCTTACAATTTTCCTGCGAACTTCCGGTGGTGTCTGCCGCTGCTGATGCCTGCAGCGAAGATGATTATACACCAAGACGGCCGTGGCGATGTTTAGAATTGTCGGGCATTGTGCGGATCAGCCGCCTGCCGAAAAATAAAGACCGGGCTGCTAACAACCCGGTCTTTAGACCCATCTAGAAATACATACGCTATGGGGTTACGGCCGTGGCCGGTGCTTCGTACTCACTGTCCATCTCCACGTACTTGCCCACCGCCTTGTACACCACCCATTCACAAATGTTAATCACCCGGTCCGCCGAGCGCTCCAGGTTATGCACCGCCCACTGAATCAGGTTGGCGTTTTCATACGCCCCACTATCCTGCGTAACCGTCGTGGTCAGTTCATAGGAAATCTGTCGATATAACTCGTCCACGTCATTGTCTTGCACCGGAATTGCCCGCGCCAGAGTCGCGTCGTTGGCGGCAAAAGCGTCCAGGGCCTGCTGCAGCATCACCCCGGCGATGGCGGCCATTTGCGGGATTAAGTCGGCCAGCGCTGCAGGCAGAGGTATTTCCGCCAGTTTCAGGCTGATCTTGCCCAGCCCTTTGACATAATCATGAATACGTTCCAGTTCACCGGCAATTTCAATGGTCGCCGCCAGAGCGCGCATGTCCGGACCGGCCGGCTGCTGCGTGGCAATCAGCGTGAATGAAGCCATCATGATTTCGATGCGCTGGTTGTTTACCCATTCGTCGGCAGCAATCATTTCTCGGGAAGTCCGCAGGTCGCGTTCTTTAAGGGCCATGGCCGCTTTCAAAATATCTTCTTCCACCACATTACCCAGGCGAAGAATTCTCTCATTCAAGGCCTTCAATTCGCGATCAAAAGCTTCTCTAGTCATAATTTCCTCTTGAAGTAGCCAATTTAGAATCCAGGATAAAGAGACTGAAGACAATTCCAAGTACCCATCTCCAGCCGCTAACCCCGTTTTACCCAAATCGCCCGGTAATGTATTGTTCGGTCAATTCGTGCTTGGGGTTGGTGAAAATTTCGTCCGTCTCACTAAATTCTACCAGATACCCCGCCCGATCGGAGTCCATGTTGAAAAAGGCTGTGTAATCAGAGGCACGCGCCGCCTGCTGCATGTTATGGGTCACGATGAGAATCGTGTATTCCTTTTTCAGCTCACGAATCAAATCCTCAATACGCAGCGTGGCGATGGGGTCCAGCGCCGAAGCCGGTTCATCCATCAAGATAATCTCCGGCTTCACCGCAATCGTGCGGGCGATGCACAAACGCTGCTGCTGCCCGCCAGACAGCGAGAGGCCACTCTGGTCTAGCTTGTCCTTCACCTCATCCCACAGCGCGGCATGGTGCAGGGATTGTTCCACCAGTTCGTCCATATTGCCTTTGAATCCATTAATTCGCGCGCCCCAGGCCACGTTTTCGTAAATACTCTTGGGGAAGGGATTCGGCTTTTGGAACACCATGCCAATGCGGCGGCGAACTTCAACCGGGTCTACATTTTCGGCATAAATGTTGTTTCCCTGGAAGAGGATTTCCCCTTCAACCCGCGCCGAGGGCACGAGATCGTTCATGCGGTTAAATGAGCGCAGCACGGTACTTTTGCCGCAGCCCGAGGGCCCAATCAAAGCCGTGATGCTGTTGCGTTCAATTTTGAGTGATATGTCTTTAACAGCCCGAAAGCTGCCGTAGTACACGTTCATATTTTTGGCTTCAACGGCAAGACCTGCTGCTGAGCCGTTATGGTTTATTGTCATGGTGCGCCCTCCTTGGAAAGCGGTTTTGCAGTAAGATAGTTGAGGCGTTTAGCGTTTGTAACAAAATCTAAAAACCAATTGGGGAGTATCCGGCCTGAGCCGGTAATTTTCTTGCTGATCACGGCGCTTATACCTGCGTTTTCCGGCCAATGTAGCGGGCAATGAGTGTCAGGAGCAGCACCAGCAGCATCAGCTCCAGGGCGCCGGCCCAGGCTCTGGCATGCGCCGGCTCGAACGGGCCGCGCGCCTCGTTAAAGATAATCAGGGGCAGAGCCGCCTGGGGGCTGCCTAGCAGTTCGGGCACAATTTTGAAGGCGCCGAGGGCTGTGAGCAGGAGAACGGCCGTTTCCCCCGCCGCACGCGCCACAGCCAGCATCGAAGCCGTGATCAGGCCGCTCGCCGCCGTAGGCAGCACAATCTGCATCACCACCTGCCAGCGCCGCGCGCCCAGGCCATAAGCCGCGTTCCGTAGATCGTCGGGAACCAGGCGGATGACCTCTTCAGAGGCGCGCGCAATAATCGGAATCATGATCAGGCTCAAACCCAGTCCCCCCGCCAGCGTCGAGAAACCACCAAAGATGCTGTCTCCCTGCACAAGAATGGTATAAACAAACAACCCCACAAAGATGGAGGGAACGCCGGTCATCACGTCGGTAAAAAATTGGATAAACGGCACCAACTTGCTGTTGGAATACTCAACCACGTAGGTCGCTGTGGCCACCCCTAACGGAACAGCGATAAGGGAAGCGATCCCGACCATATACAGCGTGCCAAACAAACCGTTTAGATAGCCGCCGCCTTCCCGGATGAGCGAGATATTCTGAACGGAGGTGAGAAACTCGAAATTCATAGCGCTGGCGCCGCGCCGGATCACTTCAAACAGGATCAAGGCGAGGGGGATCAAGGCCATCAGGATGGCTAAAAACAGAATGCCTTCCATTATCTGGTTTTTGCGTTTGCGAGCCGCATAGTTTCCGGGCATTTCACCCTTATCCGCAACGCTAAAAACAACTGATTCTGAGCTGGTATTTAGTTCTGTCGATGTCATACGGCAGCATCTCCTGCAACACGACCGCCGGTAGCCCAAATGACCAGTCTAGCGGCCATATTGACAAGTACGGTAATCACAAAAAGAACGACACCCACGCCCAGCAGCGCTTTGACGTTCTCGGGCGAAGCCTCCTGAAATGTGATGGCAATTACGCCGGCCATCGATTGCCCGCCCTGAAAGAGGGAGGTTGGCATACGCTGCGAACCGCCGATCAGCATGGCGACGGCGACCGTTTCGCCCAGGGCGCGACCCAGTCCGAGCATGGTCGCGCCGATAATGCCCGGCCTGGCCCGGGGCAGGACGATGGCGCGGATCATTTCCCAACGGGTCGAGCCCAGGGCGTATGCTCCCTGGATCTCGGCGATGGGTGTGTTGAGCATGACTTCGCGGGTAACGGCCGTAATAATTGGCAGTACCATGATCGCCAGCACGATACCCGCCGTGGCGTAGTTATAAGTGACCACCGGGGAGCCTAAAAAGGGCACAGCCTCCCCCACGGTATCAGCAATAACCTTGATCATCGGGCGAACGAAAATGGGGACAAAGAAAAGCAGCCCCCACAAGCCGTACACCACACTGGGCACAGCCGCCAACAGATCGACGGCATAGGCCAGGGGACGGCCGATAGACGGCCGTGCAATTTGCGTTAGATACAGGCTGCAGCCAATTGCCAGCGGCACGGCAATCAACAAAGCGATAGTAGAGGTAATCAATGTTCCCAGAATGAACGACAGCGCGCCGTAAGAGCCGGTTATTTCCGTGCGGGAGATGCCCGGGTCCCAGTCAGAGCTGGTGATAAACGACCAGCCGGAGTGGGTAAAAACCGGCCAGGCATTCATCGCTGTGGAAATAAGCATGGCCGCCAGAATGATCAGCACACTCGCGCCGGCCAGGGCCAGGGCGCGCTGAAACCAGGCATCCTGTGTAGACTTGCCGCCGCTGCCCATAGCTGGCCTTTGAAAGGCATTTGTGTCAGAACTCATGAATCCTCCATGTCGCTTTTAAGAAAGCAAGCAAGTGGGGCTTAGAAAAAGCCCCACTTGTGAATCAAGCTATAAACTGGCGGCTATTTAGTTCGCGGAATTGATCATGTCTACTTTTTCCAGCGCGCGGGCTTCCAGAGAGGCAGACAGCGGGGAGTAGAGCAGTTCTTCGGCCAGAGCATCGCCTTCGGTCAGGGTCCAGGTCAGGTAATCCTTGAGCATGACGGCCGTGTTGTCTTCATAGCCGCAGGTCCAGGCCAAAATCCAGGTAGCGCCAGCGATGGGGTAGCCCTCGCCGCCCACGCCCAGGATATTGAAGCGCAGGTCGTCGGGGATGGTGATGCCATCAGCGGCGGCGGCGGTGGATTCCAAAGTTGGGGTGACGGCGTTGCCATCGGCGTTAACCATGTCGGCCACCGGAATGCCGTTGGTCAGGGCATAGGACAGTTCGATGTAACCCACTGCGCCGGGATTCTGCTGAATCTGGGCGGCCACACCATCGTTCTTCTCGCCGCCAACGGAATTGGGGGCCGGCCATTCCACTTCCTTACCGGCGCCCACTTCACTGGCCCACTGCTCGGAGACGTCGCTCAGATAGGTGGTGAAGATGCTGGTTGTGCCGGAACCATCGGAACGATGGGCGACGATGATGTCCTCAGCGGGCAGAGACACGCCAGGGTTCAGTTCGGCGATGGCCGGGTCATCCCAACTGGTGATATTGCCCAGGAAAATGTCGGCCAGAACCGGTCCGGAGAGGGTCAGGCTGTCTACGCCTTCTAGATTGTAACCAATGGCCACTGCGCCGAAGACGGTGGGGATGTGTACCGGCTCACAGCCACGGGCATCGGTGGCCGCGGCCAGTTCCTCATCGCTGAGGAAGGCGTCCGAGCCGCCAAAGTCGGTTTGCTGGCCGATAAACTGCTCAACACCGCCGCCGGAACCGATGGACTGGTAGTTGATGCTCACATCGGGCTGCACGTTGCCGGTGTATTCGGCAATCCATTCCAGGTAAATCGGGGCCGGGAAGGACGCGCCAGCGCCCAGCAGTTCGCCAGAGAGCATCACGGGTTCGGCCATAGGCGCTTCGGTGGCTGCTTCTTCGGCCATCGGTTCGCCAGTGGAGAGCATTTCGTCCACGCCGCCATTGATCATGGCGACTTTTTCGAGTGCGCGGGCCTGTAATGAGTCGGGCAGAGGCGAGTACAGCAATTCTTTGGCCAGGTCGTCGCCTTCGGTCAGGTTCCAGGTGATCCAATCTTGCAGGGCCACGGCCGTGTTGTCATCGTAGCCGCAGGTCCAGGCCAGGAGCCAGGTCGCGCCGGCAATGGGGTAGCCTTCGCCGCCCACGTGCAGGATGTTGAAGCGCAGGTCGTCGGGGATGGTGATGCCGTCAGCGGCGGCAGCGGTCGAATCCAGGGTTGGGGTGATGGCGTTGCCATCTTCATTGACCATGTCGGCCACCGGGATGCCGTTGGTCAGGGCATAGGACAGTTCGATATAGCCAACTGCGCCGGGGTTCTGCTGAATCTGCGCGGCCACACCGTCATTTTTCTCGCCGCCAACGGAGTTGGGGGCCGGCCATTCCACTTCCTTACCGGCGCCCACGTTGTTGGCCCAGTCATCGGAAACGCTGCTCAGGTAGGTGGTGAAGATGCTGGTTGTGCCGGAGCCATCGGAACGGTGGGCGACGATAATGTCTTCGGCGGGCAGGTCTACGCCGGGATTCAGTTCAGCGATGGCCGGGTCATCCCAACTGGTGATGTTGCCCAGGAAAATGTCGGCCAGAACCGGCCCGGAGAGGGTCAGTTTTTCGATGCCCTCCAGGTTGTAGCCCAGGGCTACTGCACCAAAGACGGTGGGAATGTGAACCGGCGTGCAGCCACGGGCATCGGTGGCCGCCGCAAATTCCTCTTCGCTGAGGAACGCATCGGACGCGCCGAAGGCGGTCTGCTGGCCGATGAACTGCTCAACGCCGCCACCGGAGCCGATGGACTGGTAGTTGATGCTCACGCCGGGCTGGACGTTGCCGGTGTATTCGGCGATCCATTCCAGGTAAATCGGGGCCGGGAAGGATGCACCAGCGCCCAGCAGTTCGGCGGAAAGCGGCGCGGATTCTTCCATGGACGCTTCGGTAGGTTGTGCTTCCGTGGGGGCTGCTTCGGCCGCCGGCTGATCCGCCGCAGGCTCTTCCGCAGGTGTGGCATTGCCGCTGCAGGCCGCCAACAGCAAGATGGCCAGGACACTCAAAATGAAAATCTTAGAACGCATTTTCTCCTCCAATGTAACTTATGGGTGATAGGTTGTCACCTGCCAGATGTCGGTTTTTACAAGATATTTCCAGCACAGAAACAGCACGGATACCTCCGTGCTGTCTCGTTAATTTGGCAAGTGTTCTTAAATGTACAAGGAAGGTTAGCACGAGGTGTTTAACAAACTTTCAAGGGTATGTTAACAATTGGCAAAGGTGAAGTTAAGGATTGGTTAACGGCCGTTTCAATCAGGGCGAGACATAAAAACCTGGCGCGTCGTTTACAGCAAGCTCATGTCACAAGGCAGCTCGATGATCTTGCCGGTCACCAGGAAAACGACCCGCTCACAAATATTGCCGATGCGGTCGCCGGCGCGCTCGTAATTGTGGGCCGCCCACATCAACTTGGTGGCGTTTTCCATGTCTTCAATGTGGGTGGGTAAATAAGCGAGCAGTTCTTGTTGAAGCTGTTCATACAAGGAGTCGATGGCGCTGTCCGCCGCGTGAATGGCGCTGGCCTGCGCCACGTCGCGGGCAATGAAGGCGTCAATCGCGCCGGTCATCATGCCTTGCAGCCGGTCGGCCATTTCGCGCAGGATGACGATCTCGCTGCCCAGCGATGACGGGTTGAATACCAGGCTAATTTTGGCGATTCCTTTGGCGTAGTCGTTGATGCGTTCCAGTTCTACGGCGATGGCGGTTACGGCCGTTATCAACCGCAAGTCCCTGGCTCTCGGCTGTTGGGTCGCAAACAAGGTCAGGCTCATTTCCTCGATGTGCACCTGCGCCTGGTTTATCCCCTCATCGGCGGCAATCAGCTGCTGCGCGCCCTGCACGTCGGCCTTTTGCAAAATGGTAGCCGCCAGCCCCAGGTTGCCTTCAACCTTGCTGCTCATGATAAGCAGCAGCTCTTGCAGCTGCTCCAGTTGATGTTCAAATACGCCGCGGGTCATAATTGGGGCAGGATAACATAGCCCATTTAACGAGCGATTAAAAATCGTTAACGGTTGAATAAGGTGTTGTTAACAGCGGGTTAAGATCTGCTGGCTGGCACGCAGACTGAATAAAAGATGTTGTCTTTGCCGTTGGTCCCCGCGACGGCCGTTAACCATCTGTTAACACAATCGGCCGGTAAACGGCTGGTTGTTAACAAATTCTTAACAGAAGCCGGGTGTTAACAATCTGTTAACCTAGTAAAATTGCCCCGCAGGTACAACCTGACAAGGGAAAGATACCAAATGAATAAGCCCCTGATTTGTTTGCAATGTTATCGCCCTGGCAGCAGGGCGTTCTTTTTGTTGCTGATGAGCCTGCTTCTGTGGGTGGGTTGTGGTCGGACGGGAGAGGAAACGGCCGTAACTGCCCCAGAAACCGAGCAGCGCGCCATCCAAAACAAAGGCTCCGATACCCTGGTCAACGTAGCCCTGGCCTGGGCCGAGGCCTACCGCGAAGTAGATCCCACCGTTTCCATCGCCGTGACCGGCGGCGGGTCCGGCACCGGGATCGCCGCCCTCATCAATGGCACCGTCGACATCGCCAACGCCTCCCGCCCCATGAAAGACGATGAAATCAGCCAGGCGCAGGCCAACGGCATCGAGCCCGTGGAGCACGTGGTGGCCATTGACGCCCTGGCCGTCATTCTGAACCTGGATAATCCGGTCAGCCAGTTAACCATCGACCAGTTGTCCGATATTTACACCGGACGCATCACCAACTGGCAGGAGGTAGGCGGCAACGATGCGCCCATCGTCTTGCTCTCGCGGGAGACCAACTCCGGCACGCACGTTTACTTTCTGGAAGAGGTTGTGCGCAAAGGCGACAGCGACAATCCCGACATCTTCGCCCCGCAAACGCTGCTCATGCCCTCATCGGTGGGTATTACCAGCGAGATCCGGCGCAATCCGAACGCCATCGGGTACGATGGCCTGGGTTACGTCGACACAGAACACGAAAAAGTGCTCGCCGTTGCCGCCGACAGCGAGAGCCCTTATGTGCTGCCCACCGTGGCCACGGCCGCTTCTGGCGAATACCCGCTCTCTCGTGATCTGTTCATGTATACAGCCGGCGAACCGGCCGGCGTGGTAGCCGAATACCTGAATTGGATTTTGAGCGCCGAGGGGCAGGCAATTGTAGCCAAACTTGGCTTTGTGCCCCTGACGGCCGAATGAGAAGAGAGTTGGTTTGTTGGATAGTTTGCTGACCAGAGGAGGACCAACGGGCAAACAAACTGACCAACAACTAACCTACCACCTTGGGAGAACTGCCTATGTCCACCTTTGACGAGGCCCCAGTTTCCTGGCAAGAACCGCAAAAGGATGCACCGCCTGCCCGGCGAAACTGGTCTGAATTGATCATCGAGACGTTGATTCGTCTTGCCGGCATTTCGGCCGTGGTGATTATTACCCTGATTTTCCTGTTTTTGTTGAAAGAAGGCGCGCCTGCCTTCATGCAGGTACCCATCACCAACCTGTTGAGCACGCGCTGGTATCCCATCGAAGATATGTTTGGCCTGATACCGCTGCTGGTCGGTTCGTTGCTGGTGACGATTGGCGCCGTAGCGATTGCCGTGCCGCTGGGTCTGACAACGGCCGTTTACCTCGGTGAATTTGCGCCCCCCTGGCAGCGGGAAATCCTCAAGCCGGTCATCGAAGTGTTGGCGGCCATCCCCTCCATTGTGCTGGGTTTTCTGGGTTGGGTGGCCCTGGCCCCGCTCATTCAGGGCGCCGGCGCGCCGACCGGCCTTACGGCGTTCACCGGAGCCATCATCCTGGCCTATATGTCTTTGCCCACCATCATCAGCATCACCGAAGATGCATTGTACGCCGTGCCCAGAGAGTACCGCGACGGCGCGCTGGCCCTGGGCGCGACTCAATGGCAGACCATCTGGCGCGTCACCCTGCCGGCGGCCCGCTCCGGCATTGTCATTGCGGTGATGCTGGGCGTCGGGCGGGCCATTGGCGAAACGATGGCCGTAATGCTGGTAACGGGCAACGCCGCCAACATTCCGCAGTTTGGCCTGGGTGCTTTTTTCCAGCCCGTGCGCACCATGACGGCGACCATCGCCGCCGAAATGGGCGAGGTGGCGCAGGGCAGCGTGCACTATTCGGTGCTTTTCGCCATCGGGATTGTGCTGTTTTTGATCACCTTCCTGGTGAATTCGCTGGCGACGCGCTTTATTGGCGGCAGTGCGCGGCGGCGGGGAGGGCAGATATGACCCGGCAGCAAACGCAAAGATTGGCGCAGTGGTTAATTTCGGCTACGGCCGTTATCGTCATTTTGCCTATCGTGCTCGTCGTGGTGTACGTCGTGGCCAAGGGCATTGGCGCCATTAACTGGGAATTTCTTACGCAGCCGCCCCGCAACGGCATGACCGAAGGTGGTATTTTCCCGGCCTTGTTGGGCACGATCATACTGACACTTGGCACGGCCGTAGCCGCCATTCCCCTGGCCGTCGGCGCTGCCATCTACCTGGCCGAATACGCCGGCGACAATCGTTTTACCCGCGCCATTCGCCTGGCAATTGTTAACCTGGCCGGTATCCCCTCCATCGTTTACGGACTGTTTGGCCTGGGCATGTTCGTTCTCTTCTTCAATTTTGGCACCTCCATCCTGGCCGGCGCGCTTACCCTGGGCTTGATGACCCTGCCCGTGGTCATCAGCACGGCCGAAGAAGCGATTTTGACTGTGCCGCAGGAGTTCCGCGTCGTTAGCTTCAGCCTGGGCGCTTCGCGCTGGCAGACCATTCGCCATCAGGTGCTGCCGCACGCTCTGCCCGGCATTATCACCGGCATCATTTTAGGATTGGGTCGCGCCGCCGGGGAAACAGCGCCCATTCTGTTCACCGTAGCGGCCTTTTATTTGCCGGAACTGCCCAAGTCTATCTTTGACCAGACGATGGCCCTGCCTTATCACCTCTATGTGATTGCCACGCAGGTTCCCGGCATGCCGCTGTCCATTCAGTACGGCACGGCGCTGGTGCTGCTGTTTATCGTTTTGTCGTTTACCCTGGTGGCGACTGTGATTCGCACCGTTATGCGCCGCCGCCGGGAATGGTGAGGCAAGACCACGGAGAGGGGTTCAATCTCTGAGATTGGACCCATCTGGAACCTTTGGGAGACGCGATGACCGCCAAACTATCAATCCAAAATTTATCTTTCACCTATGCCGATGGCGCCCAGGCACTGCGCCAGATTAACATGGACATTCAGGCCAACGAGTTGTTTGTGCTGTTTGGCCCTTCGCGGGCCGGCAAGACGACGCTGCTGCGCCTGTTGAACCGGCTGGCCGACCTGCTGGAAGGCACAGAGCGGACGGGAGAGGTGTTAATAAACGGCCGTGACATCTACGCCCCTAACGTAGACGTAACCCAACTGCGGCGGCGCGTTGGCATGGTCTTTGCGGTGCCCACACCCCTGCCCGGCTCCATCTACAGCAATCTGGCCTACAGCCTGCAAATGGCCGGCATCCGCGACCACCACACGATTGCCGAACGTGTCGAGCGCTCTTTGCGCCAGGCTGCCCTATGGGACGAGGTGAAGGACCGTTTGCAAGACTCGGCGTTTGCCCTGTCCGGCGGACAGAAGCAGCGCATGTGTCTGGCACGCAGCCTGGCGTTGGAGCCAGAGATTATCCTGCTGGATAATCCCACGTCTGGCCTGGACCCTATTTCCACGGCAATGGTAGAAGATTCGCTGTTTCAACTAAAGCAGCAGTACACCATCATCATGGTGCCGCACAGCGTACAGCAAGCCTCGCGGGTAGCTGACCGGGCCGCCTTTTTGCTGAACGGCGAACTGGTGGAAGTTGGTTCACAGCAGCAGCTTTTTATGCACCCGCACGACAAACGGACAGAAGATTATGTGACTGGGCGTTTCGGCTAAGACCGGGAAAACCAGGGATTGGCCGAACTTTGGCCCGCTAAACTATCAGGCAGCGAAATGGAAAACAAAATCGAGGTTCGCAATTTCAACTTTTACTATGGCGACTTTCAGGCGTTGATTGATCTCAACGTGCCGATTCGGGCCAACCAAATTACCGCTTTGATTGGTCCGTCGGGCTGCGGCAAATCGACGTTTTTGCGCGGACTGAACCGCATGAACGATACCATCCGCAGCGCCCGTGCCGAGGGTGAAGTTCTGCTGGACGGCAAAAACATCTATGACCCCGACGTGGATGTGGTCGATTTGCGGCAGCGGGTGGGCATGGTGTTCCAACGGCCGAATCCTTTCCCGCAAAGCATTTACAACAACGTGGCTTTTGGCCCGCGCGTGTTGGGCATGAACAAAACCAACGACCTGGACCAGATTGTGACCGAAAGTTTGCAGGGAGCCGCCTTGTGGGACGAGGTAAAAGACAGATTGGACCAGCCGGCGCTGGAACTCAATCCCGGTCAGCAGCAGCGGATGTGCATTGCCCGCACCATTGCGGTGCGCCCGGAGGTTATCCTGATGGACGAGCCGTGTTCGGCGCTGGACCCGGTGGCAACCCTGCACGTTGAAGACCTGATGCGCCGGCTGTCGGAGAAGTACACGATCGTCATCGTCACCCACAACATGCAGCAGGCGGCGCGCGCTTCTGACTGGACGGGCTTTTTCTGGCTGGGGCGGCTGGTGGAATTTAACGAAACGACTGAACTGTTTACCAATCCACACGAGAGCCTGACGGAATCGTATATCACGGGGCGGCAGGGGTAGTTGGTGGCTAGTTGTTAGTGGTTAGTGAAGAGAAGTGCTGCTGCCAGCTCCCAACTATCAACTACTCCTCAGACTGAAGTAGAAGGTGCTGCCTTTGCCTTCTTTGCTTTCGGCCCAGATACGGCCGTTATGCGCCTGAACAATGTGCCGGGCAATCGCCAAACCCAGACCTGTACCCCCGCGCCCGCGCGTGCGCGCCCGATCCGACTTGTAAAAGCGCTCAAAAATACGCGGTAAATCCTCTTCAGGAATGCCCACGCCTGTATCGGTTACGCTGATGACCACGGAGGGCGGCGCGCCCGCCAGCTTCTCGCGGACTTGTTTGGGCGCTTCCTGGTCCACGTACGCGGCAACCGTGACCTGGCCGCGGGGCGTAAACTTGAGCGCATTGTGCACCAGGTTGTTAACTACCTGCTGCATGCGGCCGGCGTCGGCCAGTACCAGGGGTAAATCGCCGGGAATGTCCACCACCAACTGCAAGTTATCGCGATTGGCCTGAGCGCGGAAACGTTCTAGCGGCCGCTGCACGAGGTCGTAAACGGCCGTTGGCGACAGTTTCAACGGCACCCGGCCCGATTCGATGCGCGACAACTCCAACAATTCCTCCACCATCTGCGTCAGAGTATCCACTTCATGTTCGGCCCGGCTCAAAAAGCGCGTGGCGGCCGGGGGGTCGGCCAGCGCGCCATCTTGCAAAGTCTCCACCACGGCGCGCAATGAGGCCAGCGGCGTGCGCAGTTCATGGGAAATGTTGCTGATAAAGTCGCGGCGTATGGTTTCCAGCCGCCGGATCGTCGTCAGATCCTGCAGGATCACCAGGTAAACCAGGGAACCGCGGCGCATAATGGGCGTTACCACCGCCTGCAAAAAGAGGTCGGGGCCGACTTCCACGGCAGCGATTTGCTCTTCTGTTTCGCTCTGGCACTGCTGCCAGAGGCCGATGAGCTGGTGGTGGCGCAGCGTTTCGGCGATGGGGCGGCCCAGGGCTTTTTTTTCGGTCGTACCCAACAGGCGCATGGCCGCCGGGTTTACCTGGCGCACGTAGCCATAAGCGTCGGCGATGATCACGCCGTCGGCCATATAGGCCAGCACAGAGGCAAGCTGGTCACGTTCTTCAGTCAGTTCGTTGATGAGCTGGCTGCCCTGGTCGATGAGTTGGTTATACACACGGATGAATTCGGCGGTTTCGCCACGGCCGTACTGCATGATGCGCGCCCGCCGGTCGCCTTCTAGCAGGCGTTGGGTGGTAGTGGTGAGGTCTGCCAGGGGCCGGGTGAAGCGGGCGGCCAGGAGCAGAGCCAGGGCCACGGCCGTTACCAGCAGTAGGGCCATCCCCAGCCAAAACGTGCGCCGCAGACATTCGGGGTCGGTGCTGCAAACGGGGCGGCCGGCAGAGTAGGCCATAACGGCCGTTCCCAGGCCAATCAAAATGGCATAAGGAATGGCAATGCGCCAGCGCAGCTGCGTTAACATACGCAAGTTTACCTTCGTGGGCCCGTTAACCTTCGAAGCGGTAGCCAATGCCGCGCACCGTGACGATACGGGCGGCGTTGGCCGGGTCGGGTTCGATCTTTTCGCGCAGCCAGCGCACGTGCACGTCCACGGTGCGGCTGTTGCCGTCGTAAGACCAGCCCCATACCCGTTCCAGGATCAAATCGCGCGAGAGGGCCATGCCCTGGTGCCGGGCCAGAAACAGGAGCAACTCAAATTCCTTCGGTTTCAACCGTAAGGCGTTGTCATCCAGACGCACTTCACGCCGGGTCTGGTCAATCACCAGATTGCCATAGGTCAGGATGGCGTTGGCCGGTGTATCCAGTGCAGCAACTTCCGGTACCTGTTCGGCGGCCAGTTCTTCGCGAATGAGTTTGACCCGGCGCAGCATGGCTTTGACGCGAGCCAACAGTTCGCGCATGCTGAATGGTTTGGTCAGGTAATCGTCGGCGCCCATTTCCAGGCCGACAATTTTGTCCACCTCTTCGCTGCGCGCTGTGAGCATGATGATGGGTACGCTGAGTTCTTTACGCAAAATGCGGCAGACTTCAAAGCCATCGATGCCCGGCAGCATCACGTCCAGCACAATCAGGTCGGGCTGGTTGCTGCGGGCCAGGGTGAGGGCGTCACGGCCGTTTTCGGCCGTCAACACCTCATAGCCCTGATGGGCCAGGTTATACTCCAAAGTCTCCAGCAGGGTCGTATCATCTTCGACAACTAAAACTTTATAGTCCATATATTCTTTTGTAGCAGTGAAAAATAGGGGCGTCAATAGTTTGGTGTAGAGGTGAAGAGGTGAACAGGTGTAGAAGTGTAAGGGTGACAGAGTTATAGGGTTCCCATGTCACCCGCTCACCCCGTCACCCATTCACCCCTACATGTCTTACTCTAGCCGGTACTGGAAGGGGAACAGCGCCACCGGCAGCAGCTTGAAATGCTGCTTGGCAAAGGGGATGCCGATGATGGTGATAGCCAGCACCAGCGCGGCTACCAGATGGGCGATAGCAATTTCCCAGCCAAACAACACAATCCAGATGATGTCGAAGAACAGCGTCAGGCAGCCGCCGCTGCGACGGCTCTCTACCACTTCTTTGCCAAATGGGGCAAAGGTGGCGAAGCCCAGCCTGATGGACTGCATGCCAAAGGGGATGCCGATGATGGTAATGCACAGCAGCAGACCGCCCAGGATATAACCCAATCCGGCCAGAAATCCGCCGAAGATTAACCAGATAATATTGCCTATGAAGCTCATGTTGTTTCTCCCTTTTTGGTGTGTAACAGGTTGATTAGTCAGTTGGTTTGCGAGTTGTGGGTTGGGGCTTACTTCACAAACCCGCTCATCAAGCCAACCAGTGCTCTGTTCATTGATTACGCACTGAAACCTGACGAGTTGCGGGCTGCACGGCCGTTTCCCAACCAGCTAAACGACTGCTCATCAAACCATTATAACCGAACCTCCCGAAAGTAAGACAGCGGACGATTGCCTGTTATAATGTGCCTGCATCTGCTGCACCAGAATTTAGCGACACGAGGAGAAACCATGAGCGACTTAAACCCGGCGGCCAACGGCCGTGCCCGCATTGCTGCGGCCTTTGCCCAGGCCCAACAAACCCAATCCGCTGCCCTTATGCCCTACTTCACCCTTGGCTACCCCGACCGCCAGACGTCGTTGGATGTGGTGGCCGCCATCGCGCCCGACAGCGATTTGCTGGAACTGGGCGTGCCCTTCAGCGATCCCCTGGCCGACGGCCCGACCATTCAGCACAGCACCCAGGTGGCGCTGGAAAACGGGACCACCGTGCGCGGCTGCCTGGAGATGCTGGCCGAACTGCGCCAGCGGGGAGTGGAGACACCGATCATGCTGATGGGCTACTACAACCCCATCCTCGCCTACGGCGTGAAAAACTACGTTCGCGACGCGGCGGCGGCCGGCGCCGACGGTTTTATCGTGCCCGATTTGCCGCCGGAAGAGGCCGGTGAGCTAGAAGAGGCCGCGGCGCGGACGGGTACGGCCCTCATTCACTTTTTGGCGCCGACCAGCAGCCCGGCGCGCATTGCCAACGTGGCCGAGAGAGCGCAGGGTTTCATCTATCTGGTCAGCCTGACGGGAGTGACGGGGGCGCGCACGGCCGTGCAGTCCGATCTGGCCGCCTTTGTCGCCCGCGTGCGCCAGCAGGCCAGTGTCCCACTGGCCGTCGGCTTTGGCATCAGCACACCGCAGCAGGCGGCGCAGATCGGCGGCATGGCCGATGGGGTGATCGTCGGCAGCGCCTTGATCAATGCGGTGGACCAGGCGGCGGGGGATAAGCCGGGTGCGGCGGCGGCGTTTGTGCAAACCCTGCGAGAAGGGGTGAGCGGGTAAAAGGGTGGATGAGGGAGATGTGCTTTCCCGGCGCAGAAAGCCATTGGCCCTTTAGATCTGAGAGGTTTTCTTAAACCTGGTCAGGTCTGTGCCGATGCACTCAGTTGTTAACTGTCAGGCGCGGATTGGCCCAGTAGGCTGTGTGGGGAGGAGATACGGCCGTTTCCAGCCGGACGATGACTGATTCCCCGCCATACGCCGCCAGCGGAACCGTCACCTCTGCCCATTCTTGCTCCGGCGTGAACACGCCTTCAGCCAGCGTAACCGCTTGGCCATCCAGGCGCGATAGGCGCACGCGAAACGGCGTTTCGCCCTCCACATTACTGCGAAATGCCAGGCGCAGGTCGCTGCCTGCCGGAATCTCCGGCACAATGTACATCAGAGACAGCCAGCCCTCTGTCTCCACGTCAGGCGTCACCTGCACCGCAAAGCGCCGCCCATCCCCGCTTTTAACGATGGCAAAGTTGGTCTGCGCCGTCTCGGTCGCCAGACTGGTCACCTGTCCGGCTTCATCCACTAAGTCCAGGCGCGGGTCGTTACTCCAGATAAATACCGTTTCGGAAGAGGTTTGCAGCTCCGGCATCAGGTTATATACCCGCCCGTTGTCGTAATCGAAAACATAATAATCGCTGGTAGCCCGGCCGGCTTCTTGCAGCTGTGTGAAGCTGCCTGTGGGCAGCGGCAGCCGCTGTGTCTGCTGGTACCACACCTCCGTCACGGCGCGGAAAAACTGGGGCGTGATCGGGAAACGGTTAGCGAAAACGTGGGTGTCGGGCGTCAGGGTGGGCAGGATGGCTTTCATTTCCTGCTCGGCGAGCTGGTCACGTTGGGTGCGCTGCAGCCATTGCACCTCGCCGCGGCGAATCTGGACGACGTGGAAGAGGAGCACGGCCGTTACCGCCAATACCACGCCGCCCCTGACGAGAACGGCCGTGTCCCTTTTTCCCCTGCGCTTCTTCTGCTCAGGCCAGTACGCCAAAATCTGGTCGATCCCGGCTCCCACCGCCCACACCAGCCCAACGGCCGCGTTGTAAAAATGGCGGCCGGCGAACAATTCCGGCTTTTGCAGCCAGATAGTGGCGTAAATCAGGCTCAGATGCAGCGCCGCCCACACCAATCCCCAGCGTCCCGCCGGGGTAGCCGCCCAAAACCAGGCGCCCAGGAGCAGCAGCACCCCCCAGCCAAAGAGCCAGGCGTTGCCCGCCATCATGGTTTTCAGGTTATAGATGAGGGCGTAGTGCACGGCCGTATCGCTCCAAAACTGGCCCAGCTTTACCGGCGACAACAAACTGAGCCACTGCCCGCCCGACGTCTGGCTGATGTCGATGGTCAGGTTCGGCCGCGTGAACTGAATGATCACCATGACGGCCGTCAGCCCCAGCATGGCGGCGAGGGTGAGCCGGTGCGCGGGTGAGCGGGTGGCAGGGCGAGCAGGCGAGCGGGTAAGCGGCTGTGGCGGTGCGGTGGGGAAAATGGTAAGCAGCAAGAAGAAGATAGGCAGCAGGATGGCTTCTTCATGGCTGAAGAGGGCCAGGATGAAAAAGAGCAGGCTCAACCACAGGCGGCTGTTTCGCGGGCGGTGCAGGTAATCCAGGTAAAAGCTGAGGCTGAGCAGGGAGAAAACGGCCGTCATCACAATCGCCACACTGCTGACCCAGGCCACCACGTCCACGTAATGGCCGTGAACGGCGAACAGGGCGGCGGCGCAGGCTGCGGCAAACGGCCGTATCCCCCACTGCCGCGCCGTCCGGAAAACCAACGCCGCTGCCAGAGCATGCCATAGCAAAAGCTGCCAGTAAAACGCCGCCGGATTCAGCCCAAACACCAGCCGGTTGGCCAGAAACCACAAATTTTGCAGCGGCCGGTAATACCAGCCCAGCGTTGTGGGGTTAAAAAGCTGGAAAGCGGTGAACGGCCGTGCTACAAAATTCAAAATGTAGCCCAACTGCACGTAATCATCGCCCACCCAGGCGCGGGCATACGGCGGAAAATAAATCACCATCCCCGCCAGAATCAACCCCAAGACAAAAATTTGGGCATACTTAGAATTCTTCTGTGTTGCCGCCATTTGCGTTATTATCCAGATTCAGCGGTCAATAGCCAATTGCCTCTGCCCAATGGCCATTCTCATTCGTCATTGACCGTGTACAATCAAGAATTGACCAACAACCTTTCCCTGGAGGTTTTATGCCCAACCGTCTTGCTCAAGAAACAAGCCCCTATCTGCGCCAGCACGCCGACAATCCCGTTGACTGGTATCCGTGGGGCGAAGAAGCCTTGGCCGCCGCCCAGGAACAAGACAAACCCATCCTCTTGTCCATTGGCTACGCCGCCTGCCACTGGTGCCACGTGATGGCCCACGAATCGTTTGAGGATGAGGCCACGGCCGCCTACATGAACGACCACTTCATCAACATCAAGGTGGACCGCGAAGAGCGCCCCGACCTGGACAGCATCTACATGAACGCTGTTGTGGCGATGACCGGGCAGGGCGGCTGGCCAATGACCGTGGCCCTGATGCCGGACGGCCGTCCCTTCTTTGGCGGCACCTACTTCCCCCCCACACCCCGTTACAACATGCCCGGCTTCCGCCAGGTGTTAGAAGGCATCCACAACGCCTGGCAAAGCCGCCGCGATGACGTTGCCCAAAGCGCCCGGCAGATCACCCAGCACCTCACACGCGACCTGGCACTGGCACAGGAAGGCCCGGCTCTCGACGAAAACCTGTTCAACGATGCCCTCAGCAGCTTGCTGCGCGTTT
Source organism: Ardenticatenaceae bacterium (assembly GCA_020634395.1). Lineage (GTDB taxonomy): Bacteria > Chloroflexota > Anaerolineae > Promineifilales > Promineifilaceae > Leptovillus. The sequence continues at coordinate 123,047 of JACKBU010000004.1, forward strand.
TTGACTCCGACCAGGGCGGCTTCAGCCGCGCGCCCAAGTTCCCGCCTTCCATGACCCTGGAGTTTCTGCTGCGCATGGTCACCCGCCGTGGCGACAAAATGGCCCTGCACATGGCTGAGCACACCTTGCAAAAAATGGCCCGTGGCGGCATGTACGATCAGATCGGCGGCGGTTTTGCCCGTTATTCAACCGACGATCGCTGGCTGGTGCCCCATTTCGAGAAGATGCTCTACGACAATGCGCTGCTGGCCCGCGTCTATCTCCACGCCTTTCAGGTGACGGGTCAACCGCTTTACCGTCGTGTAGCGGAAGAGACATTGGATTTTGTGCAGCGCGAACTGCGCCACGAATCGGGCGGCTTCTACAGCAGCTACGACGCCGACAGCGAAGGCGAAGAAGGCAAGTTTTACGTCTGGTCAGCGGCGGAAATCCGCTCGGCGTTGGGCGAAGATGCGGATCTCTTCATGCGCGCCTACGACGTGACTGAGCGCGGCAATTGGGAAGGTCACAACATCCTCCACCTGCCCCGCTCCCTGGAGCAAGTGGCTGAAGAAGCCGGCTTGCCGCCTGACGACGTGCGGGCGCGGCTGGCAGCGGCCCGCCAGACGCTTTACGACGTCCGCGCGCAGCGGGTCTGGCCTGGATTGGACGATAAAGTGTTGACAGCCTGGAACGGACTGATGCTGGCCGCCTTCGCCGAAGCCGGTCGCATCCTGACTCGCCCGGACTACACGGCCGTTGCTACCCAAAATGCCCGCTTCCTCCACGATCACCTGCGCGATAAAAACGGCCGTCTCTTCCGCACCTGGAAGGCCGGTTCAGATGCCCGGTACAATGGCTACCTGGAAGATTATGCCTATCTGGCCGATGGCCTGCTGGCTTTGTACCAGACTACCTTTGAACCCCGCTGGTTTAACTGGGCCAGACAGTTGGGCGATTTGATGCTGGCTCACTTCCAGGATGAGGCCAACGGCGGTTTTTACGATACCTCCGACGACCATGAAGTGCTCATCCAGCGCCCCAAAGATGTGCAGGATAACGCCACTCCCAGCGGCGGAGCGATGGCCGCCCTGGTGCTGCTGAAACTAAATTTGTACACGGGTGACGGCCGTTACTGGGACCCGGCCAACCGCGCCGTCAGCCAGTTGTACGAGGCGATGGCCCGTTATCCCACGGGCTTTTCCCACTGGTTGTGCGCCGCCGACCTGATTACCGGCGACCCGCAGGAGATAGCCATTGTCGGGGATGTGCAGGCCGCCGATACGCGTGGGCTCCTGGACGTGGCCCAAAACACCTACCGGCCCAACGTCGTCGTTGCTGCCGGGCTGGAGGGTGATGACGTACCGCTGTTGGCGGAACGGCCGTCCCTCAACGGCCGGGCCACTGCCTACGTTTGCCGCCAGTTCGTCTGCCGCCAGCCTGTCACCGAGCCGCGGGCGCTGGCGGATCAGTTGGAGGTGTAACGTGCTCATTCGCCGCGCGGCCTTACCCGACGTTCTGCCCCTGGCGCGGCTGCTGCGCGAGCTGGGCTGGTTTGCCGCCTTGCAAAACGAAACGTCTGACGAAACGGCCGTGCGGGTGCGCCATCACCTGGAACTTTGCCTGGCCGACGACAGTCATGTGGTGTTTGTGGCGGAAAGTGAGACAGGCGAGGTGGTGGGGTACACGGCCGTACATTGGCTGCCCTACCTCTTCCTCAGCGGCCCGGAAGGTTTTGTATCGGAACTTTTTGTGAACGAAGGCGTCCGCGGCTCAGGCGTGGGCAGCCAGCTTCTGGCAGCTGTGGTGGCTGCGGCCCGCGAACGCGGCTGTGCCCGCTTACAACTGGTCAACTTCCGCCACCGTGAATCCTATTTGCGCCATTTCTACGAAAAACAGGGCTGGCAAGAGCGGCCGGAGGCCGCCGATTTTGTCTTTTTCGTGTAACAGTCGCCAACTGTGCGGGGTTATGTTAAACTAACAGGCACGCTGATCCGCCTGCCAGCTGTCTACAAACTACCGGAATTAGCGGTGAACCTGCCGTTTATTTCTTATAGACGTTATTGCCTACATTTTACTTTGCACACGTGTTGTGAATCTGCGAGACAGGTGTCTGACTTGCAATCAAGCCAGTGCCTGCACCTAAAAAAAGATGACCCAGGATATGGAAGACCAGGTGCTCTGGTCTGTTACCCTCGACTGCCAACCGGAATATTTGCTGGTCATTGATGGGCTGTTGATTGTCTCGCCCACAGTTGCCCCGCCTAATTCGGAAGAGGCCGCGCCGCTGATTTATGCGCTGCACCTGACGGATGGGTCTGTCGCCTGGCAGCAATCTTTTCCCTACAACATGGTCACCGGCATGCAAACTTTTTCGCTAGACAGTGCGCCGCTGCATTCGACCGCGGCCGCCAACCAGCGCTTTTTTCTGGCGGCCACCAGCACCGATTTGCTGCGAGGAGAAGGGTCGCTGATGGCGCTGGACGTGGCCGGCAAGATGCAGTGGCGCTGGAGCGACAAAGGGCAAAGCGTGTCTATGCCGTCGGTCAGCCAGGATAGGGTGGCTTTTGTGGCCGATTCTCAGCGCCTGATTTTGCTGGACCCGGCAGACGGCCGTCTTCTTTCGCAGCAAACGCTAAATATAGCCTCGCCTTTATCTGCCCCCCTGCTGCGCGACGATGTAATTTATATGCCGGTGCGCGGCCCGGAAATGCTGGCTCTGGACCTGGACGGCCGTGTGCGCTGGCACTTTAAAACCGACCGGGAAACGTGGCTGGACCGCACACCGCTGGCTTTAGGCTCTCTGCTGGTAACAGCCGGCAGCGATGGCAGTGTTTACGCGCTGCGCCGGCGGGATGGCGCGCTGCAGTGGCGGCAGGTCATTGGCCCCACGCAGAAACGGCTGTCCGCGCCCATCAGCGATGGGCAGCGCCTGTACGTGGGCGCGGCGGATGGATTGTATGCCCTGAATGCGGAAGACGGCCGTATCGAATGGTACTTCGCCACCGAGCGCACGATGGAAGCTGCCCCGGTCCTGGTGGGCGACACGATTTATGCCACCTGCCACGATCATCATCTGTATGCCATCTTCACCGGCGATGGCACGGAGCGGTGGCGCTACCGGATGACCCGCCGCATTGAAGTGGGGCCGGTGCTGGCCATGGTTGACGAAACAGACGAGTCGGTGGTGATTGCTGCTGATAGGGGAGGGACGGTAACGGCCGTCAGGCGTCTCCCTGCGGCCGTCGAACTACAAGTCACCGGCCAGTGGGAAGCGGCGGCCACGGCCTTTACGACAGAAGGCCACCCGGAAAGGGCGGCGGCGCTGCTGGCCGCCTTTGGCGAATCAAAACAGGCGGCGCAGCTGTGGCAAGAAGCTGGCCGGCCGGAACAGGCCGCCGAGCAGTTTGCTGCCGCGGGCGATTGGCTGCAGGCTGCCAAAGCGTGGGAAGCTTTGGGACGGCCGCGCAAACAGGCCGAGTCGCTGGAGCAGTACGCGGTTTCCCTGACCAACGATGCGACATTCAGCGACGACCAGCGCGCCGAGATCTGGCAGCAGGCTGCGCAGCTCTACGAGAGCGAAGGCGAAAATCTAAAAGCCTCGGAGTGCTGGCTGGAAGTAACCCAGTATCGCCACCTGCCAGTGATTACAGTGGACGTGGACGAACATGAAGGTCTGGTGCTGGATAGCTGGACGCGGCTGCAGTTTATTGTGCGTAACGATGGCTACGGAATCGCCCGCTACATGATCATTCGCGCCAGCGGGTCTCAGTTCAACCTGGAGGAAGGGTCCACCCGGCAGTTTACCGCTTTACGTCAGGAACAGGAGCAGGTGATGTGGCTGGCCATGCAGCCCTGCGCCTATGGTGATGCCGTGCCGCTGCGCGTGACCATCCACTACCAGGACAAAACCGGCGCACCCCACGACCAGGCGCAGACGGTTTACCTGCGTGTGGCGCAAACCGAGGCCGACCGGTACGCTCAGGAGCGCCTGCCCTTGTTTACCGGCTCCACCATTCCGGCGGAAATGGATCCGACGCGGCTGCGACAATTATTCAATGAAAACTTCGACCTGGCCGATTTGCAGGGTTTGTGTTTCGATCTGAACGTGGATTACGAAGGGATAAAGGGCGCAAGCAAGCCAGAAAAGATTATTTCCCTGATTATTTACATGGCACGCAGTCACCGGCTGGAGGCGCTGGTGCAGCGGTGTCGGGAGTTACGGCCGTCTGTGCCCTGGCTGAGAACCGACCTTGAAGTTGGAGTGGATTAGCTTTCGGCTGCGCGCAGGTTGCCTCTCCCTGGCTGGCTCACTATAATGCGCGCCAGAGGAACTATATGGAAGCAATTTATCGCAGTGACGGGGCCTGGGTGGCCGTTTACCATGAAGGTAATTTGTTTAATGCCGACGGTGAATGGCTCGGTTTTGTAAAGGGACGCGAAGTCTACGATACTACCGGCGCATACCTGGGCTTTTTTAGTAACGACCGCCGCCTGCTGCGGCAGCGACGGCCGCCTGATAAACCTCGTTTACAGCCGCCGCCCCGTCCCCCTCGCCCGCGCCTGCCTTCCAGTATGCCGCTCTCTCCTTTGCTGCGGGCGCTGCCCTATGGCTACATCGACATGTTTGAAGAATATGCGGATCAGCTGATGTTCATTTCTGATACGCGCCCGGATATGGAGTAGCGCCAGATGGAAGGGAGAACTGTCCGTGAATCTCGCGTGACGCTGACCCAGGTGATGGGGCCGGCAAATGCCAATACCCTGGGCAACGTGCATGGCGGTCTGATCATGAAGCTGTGTGACGAGGCTGGCGGCATGGCAGCGGCCAAACATGCCCGCCATCCGGCCGTGACGGTGACCGTAGACTCGATGTCCTTTCTGTCGCCGGTGCATATTGGCGATTTGCTGACGGTGCAGGCCGAAGTGACCTGGGTGGGGCGGACGTCGATCGAGACTCGGGTGAAGGTAACGGCCGAAAACGTGTTGACCGGTGCAGTGACACACACCAACAGTGCCTTTTTTGTGTATGTGGCGCTGGGGATAGACGGCCGTCCGACGGCCGTTCCCCCGCTTATTTGCGAAACAGAACAAGAACTGGCGCGCTGCCGCGAAGGCGAAGAACGCCAGAAAGCCCGGCTGCAGCGGCAGCATTAACCCTACCCGCTAAAGAACCCAACCCATGTCTACCTCCAGACCTCGCTCCCAATTGCTTGAACTGTTACTGCAGTCGCCGGCCCATCGTGTTACGCGTTTGCCGGACGAGGATTACGGCCTGGCCGACGTGGAGCCGTTTCCCTTCCTGGCGATTGTGGGACAGGAAGAGATGAAGCTGGCCCTGATTCTCTCGGTGATCAATCCACGGGTGGGCGGCGTGCTGTTGATTGGTCCACGCGGCACGGCCAAGACGACGGCCGTGCGCTCCCTGACCGATTTGCTGCCCCAGGTGCGCCGCAGCCTGTGCGCCAACGGCTGCACGGAAGAAATGCTGGAAGAAGGCGGCATGGACGCCCTTTGTGAAGAGTGCCGCCAGAAAGTGGGTTACGGCGAGCCGCTCACGGTCGAAGATCGGGTGCGGATTCTGGATTTGCCTCTCAACGCCCGGCTGGAAGATGTCGTCGGGGGCATCAACGAGCGCATCGCTTTGGAGCAGCAGCGCGTGCGCCTGGAGCGCGGCATCCTCGGCCACGCCGATGGCCATATCCTCTACATCGACGAGGTCAATCTGCTGCCAGACGAAATCACCGACGCCATTCTGGACGCCGCCGCGCAGGGGCATTACACCGTGCGCCGCGGTCCGCTCAAACTGAAATACCGCTCCCGCTTTTTGCTGATCGGCTCGATGAATCCCGAAGAAGGGCGGCTGCGGCCGCAGTTGATGGATCGGTTTGGTCTGCGGGCGGTGGTGCGCGGCCTGTCTGACGGGGACATGCGCTATCGCGCGTATGAACAGGCCATTGCCTACCAGCACGACCCGGAAGCGTTTGCCGCCCTGTATGCCGACGGCACGCTGGCGCTGGCGGCCGAGGTGCAGCAGGCGCGCCAGCTTTTGCCAGGTGTGATGGTGGGCGAGGCCGCCCGCATGCTGGGCGTGAAACTTATCCAGAGCCTGCAAATTGACTCTGGCCGGGCAGAGATCACGTTGTTTGAGGCGGCGCGGGCTTATGCTGCCGCCGACGGCCGGGAGGAAGTGCTGCCGGCGGACGTGCAGGCGGTGGCCCGGCTGGCCCTGCGCCAGCGGCAAAGCCCGGACCTGCAGCAGTTTTTCGCCGAGCTGGACCAGGAAGACGCGCAGATGACGGCCGTTCTCACTCAACACAGCGAATAATTTGCCCCACTTTTTTGCCGGTATACGTCGATGTCCTCTCAACCCCCCCAACCCCCAACCCCCCATCTCCAACCTCCAGTTCCCCATCTTCTGCTCATTGGCGGCCTGACGGCCGTCTTTGTGGGCTACCTGTCCGTCTGGCTGCCAGGGCCAGGGGTGGGGCTGCAGTTTTTGGGCGTGGAGCTGGGCGAGTGGGTGAAGTTTTTGGGCGTGGGGCAGAACCGCGACCTGTTTTATCTGCCGCCGATTACCCTGGGACTGATGCTGGCGGTGTGGACGATGGGCTGGCCGAACGGCCGTTGGCAGACGTGGGCCGCGCGCGGGTTGGCCGTGCTGATCAGTTTGCTGGCATTTCCGGCTATCGAAGATTTGCTGGGACCGGCGCGCGAGCAGTACACCGGCCGCGTTTGCCTGATTGGTCTGGTGCTGGCGGTGGCTTTATTAAGCGGCCAGATAGGGCCGTGGCTGGCGGCGCGACGGCCGTGGCTGCCCTGGCTGCTGCTGGCTTTGTTAGGGCTGCTGGGGGCCATCGCCCCTACGTGGATGTATGGACAGGTGGCGCCTTACGTCAGCCGGGTGGTGGGGCTGCCGGTGGGTATGGGTTGGGGAGTGTGGCTGAATGCCGGGGGGAATTTGCTGGTAACGGCCGTGGCCGTCTGGCAGTTGTGGAAAAACACGGATAGGGGGGAACACAGATAAGCTTATCTGTGTTCCCCCCTATCCGTGTAGTTTTTTTACTGCAAACGCTGAATTAGACCCGCATCCGTTCGTCGATGTAGGTAACTGCTTCGCCAACAGTCGTGATTTTTTGTGCTTCTTCGTCGGAAATTTCGCCGTTGAATTCTTCCTCAAAGGCCATGATCAGTTCGACCAGATCGAGCGAATCGGCTTCCAAATCTTCGCGGAAACGAGCTGCGGGGACAACCTGGTCCTCGTCAACGCCCAATAAATCAACAATGATAGCGGTTACGCGCTCTTGTGTGTCACTCATTTACCTTCTCTCCTTCAAGTTCGATTTCGGATGATTGCTGAATTTTAGAGGCAACCAGACGGATGTCAAGCAGTAATTGTACCAGCTATCGTGGCTGCACCGTAATGAAGAACACGGCCGTTCGCCGAAAGTTGCGGAACGGGGGATTGGAGATTGGAGACTGGCGGCACAACCAATCTCCAGTCTCTAGTCTTTAGTCTTTAGTGTCTAGTCTCTCTCGCCTCTAGCCACACGGCCGTACCCAGCATCAGATAAAACGCATAGGCCAGGTCCGTCAGGAAAAAGCTGTGGTCCACCATACCATGCAGCACCATGCTGATGAGCCCACCGCCCAGCCCCACGGCCACCGGCAGCCAGACGGCCGTTACCCGGTGCCCATCACCCGTCACCTCTGGCTTATAGCTTCCAGCTAACAGCTTATAGCTCTTAACCAACCGCCAGCCCGCCTCGCCAATCACCCAGACGCCGGCCAGCAGGCCCAGCAGCCCCAGCCGCGTGGCAAAATCCAGCACGATGTTGTGCGGGTGGTTGAGGTTGGGTTCCTGCCAGGCCGCATCCAGAATGTAGCGGCCGCGATGGGCGTAGAGGAAATTGTCCAGCCCTACGCCAAACCAGGGATGGTCGGCGATCATGTGCAGGCTGGCGCGCCACAGATTCAGGCGGAAGAAGCCGGTCTGGCTGTTCAGGTCCAGCCGCCCAGCCAACTGCGGGATTTGCAGCGCGGCCAGGAAAACGGCCGTGCCCACGCCGCCAAACAGCAGCACCCACAGCCAGGTGCGACGGCCGTTCACCTGCTGCCAGCGCCAGAACACATACAAAAAGGCCGCCGGTAAGCCCAGCAGCAGCGCCCCCTTGCTAAAACTCAGCAGCGCCGCCAGCCCCATCGGCACGAGAAACGCGCCGTACCACCAGCGGCGGGCGCCGTTTTCCCGGCCCAGCAGCAGCATCGCCAGCGCCAGCGGCAGGATGCGCCCCAGGTAGAGCGCCAGGTTGTTGGGCGAGCCGTAAATCGAGCGGATGCGCAGCAGGCCGCCCTCGGCGGTAATCAGGCTGGCGCGGTCAAAGGCGAACTGCCACAGGCCAAACAGGGCCACGGCCAGCCCGCTCAGCACGAAGGCGTCCAGCACCGCCCACATCTCCTTCTGGCTCAACTTCACGCCGCGCAGCAGCACGTAAAACAAAATCGGCTCGATGATGACCATGCGCCACTCATTCGTCGCCACGTCCAGCCGCTCCGTGAAGAGCAGGGAGGCGGTGGCGATGAGGGCAAAGGCGAGCACGGCGTAGTCGGCGGAGGGGATGCGGTGTGGGGGTGATTCCGAAATCCGAAATCCGAAATCCAACGTTTTGCGCAGCAGGAAGGCGGCGAAGGTGACGGCCGTGAGAATCTCCACGGGCGAGAAGAAGAACTGGAACATGGGCTTGGGCCAGGGGGGGACGTAGAAGGGGATGGTGAAGGCGATGAGGACCACGCCCCAGGCCGGGCGCAGGGCAATCAGCACAAACAGGGCGGCCAGGGCGATGACGTAGACGTAGAAGCTGGGGGCCACGTAAAAGAGAGCGGCGACGACGGCCGTTAGCCCCAACTGCGGCCCATCCCCCAACCGCCGGTAGAGGGTGGCCGCTTCCTGCCCCCACGTCAGCCAGCCCATCAAGGTGACGAGGGCGGTGAGGGCGGCTGCCAGCCCGATTTGCACGCCGCTGCTAAAACGGCCGTACCAGGCCGACTTTTCGCGCAGCCAGCCGCCCCAGCGGGCGCGGCGGGCAAAATAAAATGAGGCGATGAGGGAGAGAACGGCCGTTATCCCCAGCAGCCAGTAGGCCGTCGTAAAGTCGGCTTGCGGCGGGAAGTAGCCCACGCTGAAGCCGTTCAGCGCCCACTGGTCCCAGCCGCGCGAGGCCACCACTTCCATGACGTGCACGCCGGGCTCCAGCCCCGTGGCGACCGGCTCCAGAGCGATGTAGTCCTCGGCCGGGTCGGGGGCGGTGAGGACGAGGGCGGCGCCGTTTTCGTCGCGCGGCAGGGCGTTGGCGGGACGGCCGTCTATCGTCACGTACAGCCGCGCCCGGAAGTTAGCCCGGCGCACGCGCAGCCCGGCATCCGTACCCCAAAAGGTAAAGGTCACGCGGTCCGGCGGCTCGCCCTCCACCGTCTGGCTGATGTCCGCGCCAAACTCCGGCGAAAAGCGCCACCCCCCTTCGTAGACCTGCGCCGGGTCGTCGGGCGTGGCGAAGTGGAAACCGGGCAGGGCGATAGGAGCAGACTGGAGACTGGGGACTGGAGACTGATCGGCCTCTAGTCTCCAATCTCCAGTCCCCAGTCTCTCTTTTACACTAAATCCCCAGCGCGCATCATCTGCCGGGGCGGCCGGTTCCCAATTCTCCAGGAAGAGCACGCCGGCCCAGGGCCATTCGGTTTGGGCACGGCGCAGGGCGGCGGTGGTCCAATCGGCCTGCTGCTGGGCGGTGGTTTGGCCCCAGACGGAGGGATCGCCGGTCCAGTCGGCGGGCAGGCTGTTCCAGCCCCAGTTGCCCGCCCACAGCGCCTTGTCGCCGTCGCCGTTGCGTTCCATCACTTCGCGCAGCAGGATGAAGCGGCTGAAGTTGAGCACGCTGTTGTCCACGCGGCGGTCGTCGGGCGGGGAATCGAAGCCGTAGGGTTTACCGGCGGCCACGTCGAAGGCGTTGGCCGCGCCTTCTTCGTAGAGCTGCTGCAGGTAGAGGGGGTCGGCCAGGTTTTGCGGGCCGGTTTCCACGGTGGGGGCGAGGGGGGCGGCGACGATAACGGCCGTTCCATCGCTGGCGCGGATGGCGGCTGACGCGGCCGTCAGCAGGGCGGCGTATTCGGCGGCGTTGACGGGCTGGTTGCCCCAATGGCTGGTCAGGTTGGGTTCGTCCCAGATGATGTAGTGCTGAATCTGGTCGCCGTAGTGGGCGGCAAATTCACCGGCCCACGCAGCGAAGGCGGCGGGGTCGGGGGGCGGGGCGAAGTGGTTGGCGGGGTCGCCGTCGAGCAGGGGGGTGAGGGTGAGAGCGGGATGGGCGGAAACGGCCGTGATCAAGCGATCTGCCGCGTCCCAATCAAAATCTTCAGAGAAGGTGAAGGTCTGCTTGATATTGGTGATGCCCAGGGCGGCGATTTGCTCCAGGTTGGCGGCCAGGGCCTCGTCGTCGTACTGCTCCAGGGCGACGTTGAGGCCCTGGCGGGGGCCGGCGTGGGAGATGGGGCCGGGCAGCCCGGCGGGGATGCCGCGCAGCAGGTATGCCTGCCGGGCGCGCAGCCCCCCGAGGGCGAGCAGGGCCAGGGCGGCGAGGAGGAGCAGGCCGAGGGAGAGCCAACGGGCGCGTTTTTCGGTGATCACAGGCCATGAAGACATGGCTGGTATTCTAGGGGAATTGGGGGAAATGGGAAACTATCCAAACTTCCCGGAACCTCGAAGGTTCCGGGAAGTTGAGATTTGAGATTACCTCATCATATTGCTCTGGCAGGTGAATCAGGGTTTCAATTCCAGTTTGGCCTGCGCCAGCAGGGCATAGGGGGTTTCGGGGAAGGTTTGCCAGAGCGTCCAGTAGGCGTCTACGGCGTTGGTTTCGTCCCCGCTGAGTTCGTAGGCGAGGCCGAGCAGGTAGAGGGGGCGGGGGATGGCCCAGGTCAGTTCGTCTTGGGCGCGGAGTTCGGCGAGAACGGCCGTTAACATCGGAATCGCCGCCTCAAACTTCCCTTCTTGCAAGAGCAGGGCTTCGGCTTGGGCGATAGCTTCGTCCAGGGGGATGCCGAGGCTGTTATCGGCTCGTTTTTCGAGGAGTTCAAAGTCCTGCGTGTCTGGGTTCCATTGATAGACGATTTCACTGTAAGCCTTAAGCCATATCCCAGGCTCCACGCGCACAATAAATTTTGTGTTAGTTGAATCGTTCAAGATCTGATAATCAAGAAAATCGGGCCAGTAAGCGTAAGACAACCATTCGCGAAGGAAAGGTTCGCCATTTTTTGTTTCAATCGCGACGATCCTGGGTCTGTACGAGAAGAACAAAACGTGAACCGGCGGCTCATAGTTAGAAAGAAGGATGGTGTCTAGGGGAAAGGGATCTGGTGGGTTGTTTCCCGTCTCATCAATGGACAGAGGAATCAGACCTTCGTCAGTTGAAATGAGAGCAATAAGTTTGTGCAACGTGAACGGGCTCGTTTCCGGTTGAACCACCTCAATTGAGCCTAACCAATCTGTATCGCCATCCTGGTCTAAGTCGAGGGGCATCAAAACAGAGGGTTTAACACCCGATTGTAGGAACAGGTCCGGAACGGCCGTTTGCTTCCAGGCATCACTTTCATTCCATGCATCTACAACCTGTTCAAAGGCCGTTTCTGGATCGCATAACGTCAAATTATATTGGCCCAATCCCCAAGATTTTAACCGTACCTCGGCGTCCCTCATGGAGCCATCAGGTTCATAACCGTTTAAGGCATTCTTGAGAACGAGCAGGCTGTTTGTACAAGCCATATATAAGTCCAATGGTGTCGAGTATGAATCGAGGAATGCTTGAGCGGCTAACGAAATCGTGGGCGTAATAGGGTCTGTTGGCTTAGTGGCAACCTGACGTAACATGTTGATAGCAGTTTCTGGTTCGCCCAGTGAAAAGTTGAGCATGGCCTGACGAAAGTGCAGTGCGTCCAAATAATTGGGGCCGACGACCTCGCGCCATTCATCAGTCCAGTTAGCCTCTACTTCTTCTAACAAACGCAGTTCCGAAAGAGGGTCATAAAAGTCTTTGTAGTAATTCGCCGAATAGGCGTCGGGGTTATCAGGTAACGGGCTGCTGCTAGTTTTAAGTTCGAAAGCTGTCCCGTTCCATGCATATTTTTCATGAACTGCAGCCGCGCCCATGCCGATAAGTGTATCTTCTGCCTCAACCGTAAAGTATCCTCTCTCATCAGTGGAGCCCATACTCCAGCCAGATCGGCACGGCAAGGCTGATCCTAAATTCTTAAACTCCCCTCCCTGCCCGTGCAGAATGCTAAGCATGTGACAGGCGACTCCGCCTGAACTGATGTCCCAATCGATCAGTAATTCGGGTTGGTTATCATTTGTGAGGTCACGGAGCCAAATTTGCGAGAATCCTCCGAATCCTTGCGACCAGTTAGAGGTAATCGGAGTGATATGAGGTGGATTTTCGCGGGATACGGCTATGAGAGCACCGTCGCTTTGGGGCGAGTTTGGGTAGCGCAGGGTGGTTATCAGGCGCAGATCATTTGTTTCTCCGCCGCCGAATAAATTGGTTGCTTCTAATGGATAAGGTTTGTAATCACCTGTTTGGATGGCAAACCGGTGTGGCCGCAGGCTGTCGTTGAGGTTGTCGAGGGTGTAACGGCCGTCTGCGAACCCGGCTTCCAATAATTCCACGACAAGGGCCGTGGCTTCCGGTTTGCCCTGTATGGCCTGAGAATACGCTAATTGCCATTCCAGCCATTCACGGCTGACTGTCTCAGGAAAGCGTAGCAAAGCCTCATAAATTGCCATTTCCACAATGCTTTGCGCGTCCGCATAGACTTCGTTTTGATTTGCCAAAGTGTCTATGACCGGCTGTACGTTTTCAGCATAGCTTCCGGCCAACTGGATGAACTCCATCGCCTTTGCTTCGTCCCAATCTTGCAGTTGATAGCCGTCCGACGAGGCGGCCGGTGTTGTTATAGGCAAAACGGTTGGCGTAGGTTGTAAAATCCAGGCGGGACTTTCCGGGGTGGGGATTAACGTGGGTTGGGGTGTTGCTGTTGGCGGCAGTGTGGCAGAGGGGGAGGGCACGGCCGTTTGCGTCACAGTCGGCGTGGCTGGCGGTTGAGGGGAGTTGGTTGCGCTGGGCTGTGGGGTGGGGGTGGTGGGAACGGCCGTTTCCCCTTCCCCTAGCCGCGCACACCCCATCACCAGCAGAACAAGAATAAGGCAATAAACTTTTCGCATGGACGGCTTCCCCAAGCTGTGACGTCTCAAGAACTATTTGCGCACCCCACCAAGTTCTTCCAAAAAGTCGTGGGGCGATAGAATGGAAATATCCCGGAACGGATGGAGAACCAGCAAATCCTTATCCCCTGTGAGGATGATACTTGCCTGCCCGCAGACGGCCAATTCTAGAACCATGTTGTCTTTTGGGTCCCGGCAAATTGTGATGGATTGGGTAACGGCCGTTGGTACGGCCAAGCTAATAAAACTGGTCAGAAAACGCAGCCGCTTTTCAGCAGAGAGATACCGATCAAACTTGTGCCGAAGTAGGACTTCACTCAGTTCAGCCTGCAGGGCTTCTGAAACGAGAATGCTGCCTTGCAAGAGGGCAACTTCAAACGCTTGCCGCGCCGGTGATTTTTCGAGCAGCGCCGCGCTGACGATAAGGTTGGTGTCCAGAACAAAACGCGGTTTACTCATCCTGCAAGAGAGAATCCAAAATTTCCGGCGTCAAGCCGTGCGCCGCAGCTTCCTGGCTCATGTCGTCCATCAGCGAGAGAAGCGACTGCGGCGTGCTTTCAGCAAACTCTTGCAACATAAAACCAATGAGCTGTTGCAGCCTCTCTCGTTGTTCCTGCGATGAGGATTCATAGGCCCGCGCTGTTTTGTTGTCAAGTTGGATGCGAATGGTTGCTACACCCATCTTACCTCCAAAGAAGGACAAATTTCGCTATTAGATTGGACAAATCTCAGAAGAATTGTCCAATCTTCCGTAGGCTAGATTATACCACAGCTACGGCCCGCGACCGGGCACGTCCGGCGGCAGGGCGGTGGGTTCGGCGGGGAGGGTGGGGGCAACGGCCGTGCCATACGGCGCCCAGGTCGGATGGGTGTTCACGGCGTCGCCTTCCGTCAGGCGGCGGGCTGCGCCATCGGTCAGGGTGTAGAGGTAGAGGTCATTGTTGAAGATGAAGGCGATGGCCTCGCCGGTTGGCCCCCAGGCCATGAAGGCCTGTTGGCGCGGGAAGTAGCTGTTTTCGTTGGCCGGGGGATAAATCTGGCGGGCGTTGCTGCCGTCGCGGTCCATCAGCCAGAGCGTGTAGCTGCTGCGCTGGCTGTCCAGCGGATCGGTGGTGCGCAGGAAGGCCAGCGGCGCGGCGGCGTCCGGGCTGCCCGCCCAGTGCAAATGCGCCCACATGCCCGCGTCGGGCACAAAGCGCCCGGCGATGCCGCTGGTGGTGTCGACCACCCAGTTGGCAAAGGTGGGGTCTTCGGGATCGGAGCTGTCGTGGCCGGTGTAGGCCAGGAAACGGCCGTCCGGCGACCAGGCCAGCGTGGGCACCCACACCCAGTCACCCGGCGGGTCAAACTCGGTGAAGGTTTGCAGCTGCACCCGCTGCGGCACGTCGCGCGGCGGGTCCAGATTGATCAGGCCCACCTCGTTGGCGTAGCTGTAGGCGATTTGCGTCCCGGTGGGCGACCAGGCAAAGTTGCCCCCCCACCAGGAATAGAGCGCGGCGTACGCTTCCACGATCTGCTCCGGCTCCAATTCATCTTCCGGGTCGGGCGGGATTGGCGCCCGCCAGAGGTCGTTGTTGGCTTCCCAGCCGGGCGGCGTGGTGATGGAAACGGCCGTGGTGTAGGCAATCTCGCCCACTTCTGCCTCACTGGCGGGGTTCCAGTCCGCCCACAGCACGTTTTCCACGCCCAGGGCGCGCGGCTCGGCGCTGCGCTGCGTTTCGATGACGTAGAGGGCGTTGTTGAAAACGGCCGGATCGCCATCGACGCGGCTGTAGAGCAGATAATCGCCGCTGGGGGAGAGGCTGAAGACACGGCCGTCTAGCTGCCCGCCAACCGCCAACTGCTCCGGGAAGGCCGATTCGCCGCGCAGGAGAACGGCCGTGCCGTCGCTGATGTAGGCCAGCACGCCGGGAAAGCTGACGTTGCCGCCCGCCGCGCCAATGCCCACCATCACAATCTCGTCCTGCGGCTCCTCGATGACCACTGTTTGCGTGGGCCAGCGCTCGGCCTCCAGCCCATCGCGGTAAACGATGCGGATAGTGGTTTCTTGCAGGCCGTCCTTGCCCGCCTGCACGATGAGGGGCGGGTCTTCGGCGGCCATGGATTCGTTGCGCACCGTTTTGCGGGCGAAGGGGATGGCCTGGGTGGTGGTTTCGATGCTTTCCGTCACGCGCACGACGGTGATGGTTTCGCCGCCGCTCAGGGGGGTGTAGACCGGCGGGGTCACTTCGTCGCTTTCGCCGAGTTCTATGCCGGCCTCGACCAGCAGTTCGCGCACGTTGGCGGCCTGCGTGGTGAGATGGAAGCTTTCGCCATCGGCGATGAGGGTGACTGGCAGGGGTTCGGTAACGGCCGTTTGTGGCGCTTCTACCGCGCAGCCAGCCAGCAAAAGGAGCAGCAGGAAAATGAGGAGGGGAATGGCGCTGCGTGATGCGTGATGCGTGATGCGTGAAGGGAGAACGGAACACGCATCACGCATCACGAAGTACGAAACACGATATCCCACGGCTCTCAAGCGTTCTGCCACATCTCGCTGAGTTCGGGGGAAAGGGTGTCGGCAACGGCGCGATTCACATCGTCGGGGATGAGGGATTTCAGGCTGTGGAAGGTGGCGGCCACCGGGTGGCGGGCGAACTGGGCGTCGGTGTTGCCGGCGCGGCGGGCCACCATTTTCTGGAATTCCTGCCGGGTAAGGGTTTTATCACGGAAGTGGAGCAGCCAGAACGGCCGTTTGAGCTGCTTGCTCAGTTCTTCCGGCAGCGCTTTGGCGAGTTTTTTCTTGGTACGGCCGTCCAGATTCAGGGCCAGGGTGCGCAACGTAGCCTGGCTCCAGCGCCGGGCATGATTGGGGGTGCGCAGCTTGCCGATTTGCTGCACGGCCGTGTAGTATGAAGTTAAATCATTGCTGGTCATTGTCTGTGTCATAATGCCTCCACGATGACTTTTTTACCCTGGTCAGGGGCGTGCGTCAAGTTGACGATTTAGTAAACCTTGTTATACTTCGACGGTTCATTTCCATCCAGATTCGAATTATAATCGAACAGTGGATTTTAAGGTATGTCAGCTCAGGCAGTAATTGGTTGTCCGGCTGGCAGCCAGGATGGCGATGAAGTTGTAGACTCAAAAAAATCCCCTCGACAATCGAGGAGTTGACAAGCTGAGGAATGGAATTATGGCAGAAGAACGTTATACCCTGGAAGCCGAGCCGCGCGTGATAGTGGGCAAAAAGGTCAAGCAGCTGCGCCGGGATGGTTGGACACCGGCCGTCATTTACAGCAGCAAGCAGGAACCTCTAAACATTCAGTTGGAAACTCGCCCGCTGTATAGAACCCTGCGCAAGGCAAGTACCACCCATCTGATCGATGTGAATGTGTCTGGCAAAAAACACACAGTCCTGGCGCGTGAAATTCAGCAGCACGTAACGCGCGGCGATCTGGTTCACGTTGATTTTCTGGAAGTTGATATGAAAGCCAACATCAGCGCCGAGGTTGAACTGGTCGGCATTGGTGAAGCTCCTCCGGAAACCGACGGTATGGGTGTGGTGACATTGGTCACGCGCAGCGTGACGATTGAGTGTTTGCCCGAAGATCTGATCTCGCAGATCGAAGTCGATCTGACCAAGATTCAGACGCCCGATGACGTAATCACTGTCGCCGATCTGGTAGCCCCCCAGGGCGTCACCATTTTGGCCGAGCCGGAGACGATTGTCGCTTCCTTCACTTACGAACGCGCCGCGCTTGAGGAAGAAGAAGAGGAAGAGGAAGAATTGTATGCTCCGATGGCTGATTCGGTGGAAGTGATTGGCAAAGGCAAGAAAGAAGAGGAGTTTGAGGAATAAATTCCTCGTTCTCCGCCACATGATGAATAGAAAGGCTGGAACTGTGATGAGTTCTGGCCTTTTTTGTTTGGGCGGTAAGGAGTGGAGGTGTTTGGGTTTTCAGGTGGAAATACCTGAACACCTTGGCACTTAATTACCGGAATACCTGGCTACCCGCTTGGAGTTTGGTGGTTGATGATGTCTAAATGGTTGGCGGCAGTGGGATTGGTGGGCGTTTTGCTGGTGGCGGCTGCCTTGCGCTGGACCGGTCTGGATTGGGATGGCTACAACCATTTCCACCCAGACGAGCGTTATATTCACTGGGTGGCCACGACGATTGAACGGCCGTCTTCCTGGCGCACAGCCTTTGATCCCCACCGGTCCAGCTTCAACCCCTATTACTGGCCGCCAGACGCTGCCAGCGCAGGCATCGAAGTGCCGCAAGGTGAGCCGCGCAAGTTTGCTTATGGGCATTTACCGCTGTATCTGGGGGTGGCGGCCACGCGTCTGGCAGAGTGGGCCGGTGGTCGATGGGCTGGCTCGCTGCCGCCCGACTGGCGACTGACCACCGACATCCTCAACGCGGCCGGCATGGTGGAGTTCCGCCATCTGGCCGCGGTGACGCGGGCGCTGACCGGGCTGGTGGACCTGGGCACAATTTTGTTTGTGTTTTTGTTGGGGCGGCGGGTATTCGGCACGGCCGTTGGCCTGCTGGCTGCGGCTTTACTGGCCGTTAACGTCATGCACATTCAACTGGCCCACTTTTTCACGGTTGATCCGTATTTGACGTTTTTTACAGTGGGGGCCATCTATTTCATAGTGGACTTTGGCATACGGGTTTCAGAATCGCGCCCTTCCCTAAATGCCGGAACGTCTGAACGCCTCAACACCCGGGCAACGCTTTCTTTCGCTCTGGCGGCTGTGTTTGCCGGACTGGCGGTGGGCACAAAGTTTTCCGCGGTGCTTCTGTTTCTGCCGCTGGCAGTGGCGGCCTGGCTGGTGGTGAGAGAGCGATGGTGGCTCTGGTGGCTGACGGCCGTGCTCGTTGCTTTTCTGGCTTTTTTTCTAACCAATCCATTCGCTGTACTGGATTGGACGTGTGAACTTATTACCGAGGCTGTGCCGCTGGGGCCAGTGACCATCCCTGCCATCAACTGGGGCAACTGCTATCTGGACAATATCACAACCCAAAGCGTGATGGTTAACGGCGGCGGCAACATCCCCTTCACCCGCCAGTATGCAGGCACGCTCCCTTACCTGTATCCCGTCGAAATGCAGTTGAAGTGGGGGATGGGCTGGCTGCTGGGTCTGGCGGCGTTTATTGGCTTTGGTTGGGCGGTGTGGGAATTTATCAGGAGATTGGAGATAAGAGATTGGCGCTTTTGGCGGCGCACCAATCGCCAACTGCCAGTTGCCAGTTTTCTCCTTCTTTCCTGGGCTGTGCCTTTCTTTCTCGTGACGGGCAGCTTTTTTGTGAAGTTTATGCGCTACTTGCAGCCGCTGACGCCATTTTTAATGATTTTTGCGGCGGCGCTGTTGTGGCGGATCAGGCAGCGGTGGCTGCGCTGGCTGATGGTGGGCATCGTGTTGGGCGGCACGGCCGTTTACGCATTCGCCTTTGTTAACATATACAGCGTGCCACACCCCTGGGTCACCGCCTCGGAGTGGATTTATGCCAACGTAGAACCGGGGGAACTCATTTTAAGCGAGCAGTGGGATGATGCGCTGCCGGCCTCGTTGATTGTGGACGGCAAGGCGCGTCTGCGGGCGGAGTACGAGAACGCCGAATTGACGTGGCTGACAGGTGTAGGAGAGAACGACGGTACGGCCAAACTGGCCGGCAACCTGGATTTGCTGGCCCAGGCTGACTACGTGACGCTGGTAAGCAACAGGGTGTATGGCGTGGTGCCGCGCCTGCCAGCGGAATACCCGCTGTCCAGTCAGTATCACCAGCTTTTGCTAGACGGCCGTCTGGGATACGAGCTGGTGTCGGTAAACGGCCGTTACCCGCACCTCTTCTCAATTTTCTACCGGCCCGATACGTTCCGCTGGCCGGGGCTGACGCCGCCGGAAGGCGTGGAGCGTTACCTGGCGGCAGAGATGCCGGGGCTGAACGGTGGCCGGGCAGATGAGAGCTTTGTGGTCTACGACCAGCCGCTGACGATGATTTTTAAGAACAACAGCCGTCTATCGGCGGCCGAGATGGAGCGGTTGTTTACAGTACCGCCGACAGAGTAAGGATCGCACGCGGCTCTTTCAACTTTGCCATAAGCCACAAAGCCTGCCAGACTTTGTTAGTTTGTTATAATCAAGCCGCAATTTCCTGGAAAAGAGGCTGACTATTACCAATCCACAATCTGCCATCCGCAACCCAAAATATCTCTACCTGACGGTTTTTATTGCCGGCATGTCTACTTTGGCCGTGGAATTTACCACCAGCCGCATGCTGCAAACCGTCTATGGCACGTCTAACCTGGTGTGGGCCAACGTGATTGGGCTGGTGCTGCTGTTTCTGACGCTGGGTTATTTCATCGGCGGGCGCTGGGCGGATAAACGGCCGTTTCCGGCCACCTTTTATGCTCTTGTCAGCGCCGCTGGCCTGGCCGGTGTTTTCTTCTTGCTGCTCACCAGCGTCATCCTCAAGACGGCCGCGGCAGCCATGGCGGCCATCAACGTCGGTGCGCTGCTGAGTTCGTTTGTGGGCGTGCTGCTGGCTCTGGCAGTGCCCGTCACCCTGTTGGGCTGCATTTCGCCCTTCGCCATTCGCCTGGCGGTGCAGGATGTAGGCGAGGCCGGTCGCGTCAGCGGGCGCATCTATGCCATCTCCACCTGGGGCAGCCTGCTGGGCACGTATCTGCCCGTGCTGGTGACAATTCCCCTGGCCGGTTCGCGGGTAACGGCCGTGCTCTTTGGCAGCCTCCTCTTTCTGGTGGGGGTGATCGGCTTGTGGCAGACCAACCGGCAAAAAGGCGTGCTGGGCGTCGTCGCCGGGCTGCTGCTGCTGCCCGTGGTGCTGTTGTGGACCCAGGGCGGTATCAAAGCCTACGACGGCCAGCTATTCGAGACCGAGTCGGCCTACAACTACGTGCAGGTAGTGCGCCAGGGCGACTGTAACTACCTGCTGCTGAATGAAGGGCAGGCCTACCATTCTTTTTACTGCGACGGCGGCGCCGTGCCGTACGTTTCTGTGTGGAGCATGATGCTGGCCGCTCCCTACTTTAATCAGGGTCCGGTGCAGGTAGACAAGGCGGCGGTGATTGGGCTGGCGGCCGGCACCATTCCCAAGCAGCTTACGCGCGTGTTTGGTCCCATCCCGATAGTTGGCATAGAACTGGATCCAGCTATTGTGCAGGCAGGACGAGATTATTTTGCGATGACCGAGCCGAACTTGCAGGTGATTGTGGGTGACGGCCGTTATCAGCTTAACCAGCTCAACGAAACCTACGACCTGATCACCATCGACGCCTACAAAGTGCCCTACATCCCCTGGCACCTGACCACGCGCGAATTTTTCCACGAAGTGCAGGCGCATCTCAGCCCGACCGGTGTGGTGGCCGTCAATGTAGGCCGCGCGCCGCAGGATCGCTCGTTGGTGGAGGCGATGACAGCCACTTTGCTGACTGTTTTCCCTTCCGTGCACGCCATCGACGTGCCCGGCGCCCTGAATACCATCCTCGTAGCCACCATGCAGCCCACTGCGCCGGAAAACGCAGCGGTCAATCTGGCCCAACTGGCTGCCAATGCGGACCCACTGCTGCGGGCGACGTTGGAAACGGCCGTTTCCAACCTCGCCCCCAACAAGCCTTCGGCCGTTGTCTTTACCGACGAGCGTGCCCCGGTGGAGACTATCGTTGATTCCCTGGTGCTGCGCTACTTGCTGCAAGAAGGCCCGGCCGGTCTGCCGGGGCTGGGCGGGTGAAGCGGTTAAAAGGTGACCAGGTGACAAAGAAACTACAAGACTACAAGACGATAAGACTACAACACTACACTACGAGACGATAAACCTATGAACAATACCCTTTCAACTGTTATTCGCTGGCTGGTGGTGGTGGCCACACCATTTTTGCTCACCGTGCTGACCGTGCGGGTGTTGATTAGCTGGAACAGCCCCAGCTATCCGGCGTGGGAATACGGCCGTATCGCCCCCGACCGCTTCGGCTTTACCCCGGCCGAGCGGCTGGAACTGGCCCAAGCGACGCTGGACTATCTGCAGCGGCCGGAATCGGCGCCGGAGGTGATCTACCTGCTGGAAGATCTGCGTATTCCAGGCACCGATCAACCTCTGTACAACCAGGCCGAAATTGGCCACATGTTGGACGTGAAGATTGTGGCCGATGCCTTTAAAACGGCCATGTGGGTGCTGCTGATCGTCGTGGTGGGCGGGCTGCTGTTTCTGTTTGCCCGGCCGGAGACGCGCTTTTTGGGCGCGAAGGCGCTGTTCCAGGGCGGGGTGTTCACGGAAACGGCCGTCGTTGTGGTTATGGTTTTCATTGGTCTTGCCTGGAGCACCTTTTTTACGCTCTTCCACGATATTTTCTTTGCGCCCGGTACCTGGACGTTTTTGTATACCGATTCCCTCATTCGCCTGTTTCCCGAGCAGTTCTGGTTTGATTTTGCCCTTTTATGGACGGGCAGCATTTTGCTGTTGGGGGCTGTTTTTATAGGTGTGGGATACTGGTTGATGAAAAGGTTGGCTGTCTGATGGCCGTGGCCTACAGCGCTGATTTGCATAATCACACAATCGCCTCGGATGGCGAGTACACGCCCACCGAACTGGTGCAGGCCGCCAGAGAGTTGGGCCTAACGGCCGTTGGCGTCACCGACCACGACACGCTAGGGGGGCTGGATGAGGCGCTGGCTGCCGGGCAGGCGCTGGGCATCCAGGTTGTGCCGGGAGTGGAAGTGTCGCTGCGGTTCAGACGGCCGTATTTCACCGGCACGCTCCATTACCTGCTTTACATCCCCTACGCCCTGCTGCCCGATCCGGCCTTTAACGAGATGGCTGCAGAGATATTTAGCCAGGGGCGCGGCGCGGGGCTGGTGCGGGCGCGCGTGGCGGCCATCAACGAGGCGTTTGGCCCGCAGGGGGAGACCCCGCTCCTCAAACAAGAACTCACGGCGGCGGAGATTGAAGCGCTGGCTCCCAACGTCACGCGCCGTCACTTTGCCCTGGCGCTCAAAGAAAACCACGGTCTGAACCACGAACAGGTGAATCAACTCATCGGCAACGAGAGCCGGGCTTATGTGCCGTCGGGCATTGATCCGGCGCAGCTGACGCCGCTGCTGCATCGCTATCCGCAGCTTGTGCGCGTCTTTGCTCACCCGGCGGCCGGTTCGTATCCGGGCGAAAGCCTTTACAACGAAGTGTTGCCGCCGCTGGAGGTGGTAGAAAAGTTGCTGCCGGAATTTCTGGATGAGGCGCTTTTAGGATTGGATGGCCTGGAGGTGCAGTATCCGGGGCATATCCTGGCGCATCGGGCGCTGCTGGCCGAATGGGCGCAGCGTTACGGCTTGTTGATGACGGGTGGATCGGACTGCCATGATCGGGTGGAACGGCCGTTAGGGGTAGCCGGCATTTCCGCGGACGAATGCGCTGCGCTTTTGGCGCGCTTATAAATAATCGACAGGGCAGTATTTATTCACTTCGTAAGTTTAGCGAACATAATAAGGAATTAGAACCCATTGGCTGTCCTCAGTAGATCGTTTAACGACGAAAGATACCAATTATGCGAAGAATGGTCCTGATTCGTGTAACTTGTATCTGTAGATGGAAATTACTGAAACCCTATTTCATTGCGGAATGAAGAAACGTGCTGCTAAAATGGAGCGTGACCGTTAACTTCCGTAAAATCAGCCGTGCCCAGCACGACGATAAAATGTGTGAGAGCGTTGTGGCCAGCGCTCACCTCTCATCAGGAGACCAGAGGTATGCCTGAAGCAAAGACCAAATACGATGAAATTTGTCTGGCTTATAGAAAGTCCAGAAAGACATTCCTGGACTACGAATACTTATGCCAGGTTTTTGCCCGCGACCTGGTCGACGGCATGATTGAATACTTTGATTGGCCGCAAGACCAGGAAATTACCTACATTCCCCTCGGCGAGGAGTTGGATCCCAATAATCGTTTTTATGCGTTGTCCGGCGCGATGCAGATGGATGACGAATCATTCTGGCATTTTGGTCTAGAGTTAACCGTGCAGGAACCGGGTGGCTCGTATCCTCTGCCTTTTTTGATGAGCTTTTTTATTAAAAAAGTTGGCCCTCATTTTATTGTTAAGCTCGGACCACAAGGAAAAGAAATCAGGATTCACGAAGATCGGCGGGGGGATTTGACACCTTTTTACGATGCCGTGTTTGTACAGATCATGAGCTTTTTCGCCCGCCAATACCAGGACGCTGTTACCAAAGGGCTGAAAGAACCAGGTTTTATCATGCTCTCGCCGACGGCCGATAATCTTTAGTTTTTTCGTGATTCCAACCTGCATCCATGCCTGTTCAGATTAGTAGTTTACAAAATCCGCGTATTAAGCAGACGGTTAAACTGAACAACCGCCGGCAGCGCGATCAGCAAAAACGTACCCTGGTGGAGGGGATTCGTGAGGTGCAACAGGCGTTATCTGCTGAGCTGACGCCGTATGAAGCTTTTGTCTGCCCGCCTTTGCTGACGGACAGCGCGGCGGAAACGGCCGTTTCCCGTCTGACAGAACTCGCCCAACAGGGCAAGACAGACCTGTATGAAGTCACGCCGGCCGTCTTTGAAAAAATTGCCTATCGCGGCGCCAGCGGCGGCATTTTGCTGGTCATCCCGTATTTGCAGCACACTCTGACCAATTTGCCGTTGGGACAGCCGCCATTTCTGGTGGTGGTGGAGGCGGCAGAAAAACCGGGCAACCTGGGGGCAATTTTGCGTACGGCTGACGCGGCAGGCGTGGATGGCCTGATTGTGTGCGGCACGGATGAGGATACTGGCACGGACATTCACAACCCCAATGTCATTCGGGCCAGTTTGGGCGCCTTGTTTACGGTACCAACTGTGACGGCCGAAAACGGCCGTGTCCTGGAGTGGCTGCAGGCCCACAACATCCAGATTGTGGCCACCACGCCGGATGCGGAGACAGTGTATACGGCCGTAGACATGACCGGGCCAACGGCCGTCGTATTAGGCAGCGAATCCCGCGGCTTAAGCCAAGACTGGCTAAACGCAGCCCACAAACAGGTTGTTATTCCCATGCGCGGACTGGTAGACAGTCTGAATTTATCTGTCGCCACGGCCCTGCTCCTATATGAAGTTTTGCGTCAACGAAGCTGTTCTTCCCACTCATAAGCTCGTGTTCGTCCAAAATTTCACGTTTTCACAAAGGCCAACCATTAGGAAGCCATTATGCGAATAGCCTTAATTTCAGATATACATGGCAATCTTGTTTCTTTGGAAGCCGTCCTTAACGATATTGCGCAAGAACAGGTTGACCAGATCGTTTGCCTGGGAGACGTGGCCACTCTCGGGCCTAAACCGCGTGAAGTTTTGCAGCGTGTCGAAGATCTCAACTGCCCCTGCGTGGTCGGCAATCACGATCAATTTTTGCTTGAGCCAGATATCCTGCGCGATTACATGGATGCTCCCTGGTTTGCCGAATCCATAGCCTGGTGTGTAGAACAGCTCGATGAGGCCGACTTTAAATTCCTGCGTTCCTTCCAACCCCTGCTAGAAATTCCACTCGACGCGGACCACAATCTCCTCTGCTTTCACGGTTCCCCTAAATCCAATACCGACATCATCCTGGCTATGACCCCGCCTACCAATGTGGACGAACTGCTGGGCGGTTACAAGGCGACGATCATGGCGGGCGGCCACACCCACATGCAAATGATGCGCCAGCACAAAGGCATTATGCTCATCAACACCGGCAGCGTGGGGATGCCCTTTGAGCAGGCGCTTTTTGTCCACGCGCCGCGCTACCTGCCCTGGGCTGAATACGCCATCGTCAACTTTGTACGCGGTGTCGTAAGCGTCGATTTGCGCCGTGTCCCAGTCGACGTAGAACTGGTGCGTGAGACCGCTGCGGGCAGTGCTTTTCCAGACGCCTTAGCTTGGAGTAAAAACTGGCTCTTGCCTTCTGATATGCTTTAAAGCCAAAAAGAACCCTGGGTTGCGAGTTTAACTCGTTTGGCGATAATTAACGTGTAATCCCATACGCGTGGGGCAACTCTGCCCACACAATTTCCTACAATGGGGTCGGGACCCCAGAACCATTAACAACAGGAGTGATGACATGTCAAAACGATTGGTTAAAGTTGCGGTGACCGGCGCAGCTGGTCAGATAGGCTATTCTATTTTACCCAGGCTCGCCTCTGGCGAAATTTTTGGAAATGACACCCGTGTTGCTCTTCATTTGCTGGAAATAACCCCGGCGTTAGGTGCTTTGGAAGGGGTGGTAATGGAAATGAACGACTGCGCCTTTCCCCTGTTGGATAACATGGTAGTAACAGATGATCCGAACGTGGCGTTTGAGGGCGTAAACTGGGCGCTGTTGATCGGATCTAAGCCCCGCGGAAAGGGTATGGAGCGTGGTGATTTGCTGAAAGAAAATGGTCCGATTTTTGTGGGCCAGGGCCAGGCTTTGCAGCGCGCTGCCTCGGACGTTCGTGTTTTGGTGGTGGGAAACCCGGCGAACACCAATTGCCTCATTGCCATGAACAACGCTAAAGATGTGCCGAACTCTCGTTTTGCAGCGCTCACGCGACTGGATCAGAATCGTGCTTATGCTCAGCTGGCGGAGAAGGCTGGTGTGACGGTCAACGATGTGAGTAACGTGACGATTTGGGGCAATCACAGCGCAACCCAGTATCCGGATGCGGAGAATGCCAAGATTAACGGCCGTCCCGCCATGGAAGTCATCACCGACCACGATTGGCTGCGCGGCGATTTTATCAGCGTGGTGCAAAAGCGCGGCGCAGCTATCATTGCCGCGCGCGGCAAATCGTCGGCCCTCTCGGCGGCCAATGCGGCGCTGGACCACGTGAAGAGCTTCGAGCAAAAGACACCGGAAGGCCACTGGTTCTCGGCGGCCGTGCCCTCCGATGGCAGCTACGGCATCGACGAGGGCCTGATCTTCTCCTTCCCCGTCCAGAGCGATGGGCAGGGCGGCTGGTCTATTGTGCAGGGTTTGCCCTGGAGCGATTTTGCCAAGGCTAAAATCCAGGCCACCCTGGATGAACTGCGCGAGGAGAGAGACGTCGTCGCCGATATGCTGTAAAAACCGTCTGGTTAGACAGCAGGTGCCTGGAAGATCACAGGGGACACGTATGTGTCCCCTGTTTGCCTTTAAACCACAAAAAGCCTTGCTTAGCAAGGCTTTTTGCGGGAAGAGGAGAAGAAGGAGAAAAAGAGGAAGTAGTTATTAATTTGAATAGAAATTGGGCGGCCTCACACTTGGCCATCTTTCATTGAGCGAATAAACAAACCCGTTGACTGCAAGTTGGTGATACTTCGTCTGGGCCGTTTTTCGACTGCAATTGGATTCTCAGTTCGAGTCGGCCGCCTCAATTAACAATGATAGTATGAGTATAAGCTTTCATCCCTTCTTTCGGTAGGCATCTCATTACAGTCGGTGTGTAAATCCATTTACATTGTGGAATAATTGGGCCGTGCGGAAGAAGTCTGAGTTTAGGAAGGGTGCGCCTATGACAACTTTTGAGGAAAGCAAAAACGAGTGGGAACGGACATTTGTAAAGCCAGTCACAGACCGATTTCCTGAGCGACGCCAGGATTTTAAAACCAGTTCCGGCATCCCTGTGGATCGGGTGTACGGTCCGGCGGAAATGGACGGCCAGTACGCGACAAAACTGGGATTCCCCGGCGAGTATCCGTTTACGCGCGGTGTGCAGTCGACAATGTACCGGGGGCGGTATTGGACGATGCGGCAGTATGCGGGGTTTGCCACGGCCGTTGAATCCAACGAGCGCTACAAATTCCTGCTCAGCCAGGGGCAGACCGGGTTGTCCGTGGCCTTCGACCTGCCCACGCAAATCGGCTACGACGCGGATGATCCGATGGCGCTGGGCGAAGTGGGCAAGGTGGGCGTCAGCATCCCCAGCCTGGAGGACATGGCGGTTCTGCTGGACGGCATTCCGCTGGACAAGGTCAGCATCAGCATGACGATTAACGCGCCGGCGGCGGTGCTGCTGGCGATGGTCATCGCCATCGGCAAGCGGCAGGGCGTAGCGCCGGATAAGCTGCGCGGCACCATCCAGAATGACATTTTGAAGGAATATATTGCGCGAGGGACGTATATTTTCCCGCCACGGCCGTCGATGCGCCTGATCACCAACGTGTTTGATTATTGCAGCCGGGAAGTGCCGCGCTGGAATACGATTTCGGTGTCGGGCTACCACATCCGCGAGGCGGGCAGCACGGCCGTGCAAGAAATCGCCTTCACCCTGGCCAACGGCATGACCTACGTGCAGGCGGCCATCGACGCCGGGCTGGACATCGACAGCTTCGCCGACCAGATTTCCTTCTTCTTCAACGCCCACAACAATTTCCTGGAGGAAGTGGCCAAGTTCCGCGCCGCGCGGCGCATGTGGGCCAAGATCATGCGCGAGCAGTTTGGCGCACAGGATGACAAGAGCTGGCGGCTGCGCTTCCACACGCAGACGGCCGGTAGCACCCTGACGGCGCAGCAGCCGGAGAACAACGTGGTGCGCGTGGCTTTGCAGGCGCTGGCGGCGGTGTTGGGCGGTACACAGAGTTTGCACACAAACGGCCGTGACGAAGCCCTCGCTCTGCCCACGCAAGAATCGGTGCAAATTGCCCTACGCACGCAGCAGATCATCGCCCACGAAAGCGGCGTGGCCGACACCATCGACCCGCTGGCCGGTTCCTACTACGTCGAGTACCTGACCGACGAGCTGGAAAAGCGGGCCTTCGCCTACATTCAGGCCATTCAGGAGATGGGCGGCGTGCTGGCGGCCATTGACAACGGCTACATCCAGCGGGAAATTCAGGAGGCGGCCTACCAGTTCCAAAAAGAGTTAGAAGCCAATCAACAAACCGTGGTAGGGGTGAATCGCTTTGTGCAAAAAGACGAAACCATCACCATCGACATGATGAAGGTGGACCCGGCCGTGGAGGCCGCCCAGCGCCAGCGTCTGGCGGCCCTGCGCGCCCGGCGCGACAACGAGAAGGTGGCGGCTTTGCGCGGCCAACTGGCCCAGGCCGCCCGCACCGACGAAAACCTGATGCCGTTGTTCATCGCCTGCGTGGAACAGGACGTGACGCTGGGCGAGATTTGCCATACGCTGCGCGATGTTTGGGGCGAATATCAGCCGAGCTTTGAGCTGTGATGCGTGAGGCGTGAGGCGTGATGCGTGAAAAGAGCACGCTTCACGAAGCACGCATCACGCATCACGAAACCAGGAAAATGTCATGATTAAAAAAGTAGACCATATTGCCGTGGTTGTGCCGGATTTGGACGCGGCGCTGAAGTTTTGGGTGGAAGCCTTTGGGCTGGCGCTGGAGCGGGTGGAAAGTGTGCCGCGCGAGGGGGTGGACGTGGCTTTTTTGCCTGTGGGCGATAGCGAGATCGAGTTATTGCAGCCGACCGACCCGCAGAGCGGCGTGGCCCGTTACCTGGAAAAGCGCGGCCCCGGCCTGCACCACCTGTGCTTTGCGGTGGATGACATCGACGCGACCCTGGCGCGGCTGAAAGCGGCCGAGATTCCGCTGATTAATGAAACGGCCGTCACCAGCAATGATGGCAAGAAGTATGCCTTTGTGCATCCCAAGGGCACGGGCGGGGTGTTGGTGGAGCTGTACGAACTGCCGTTCCCCTGTTAGGCGACATTACGAATGCATAAAAATGAAACGTTTAAAAGAATTCTTTGACCTTCTAGTGTCCTTCTCAAAGGCTTGGCCGATTATTTTGACTGTTTTACTTGTCATTCTGGCAGCGATTACAGAGTTCTCGAAATTCGCAAACCAAAGTTTTGTGTTATCACTACCTCTTTGGGCGCTCATTCTAATTGTCGCATTGGCTACATATCCTCTCGGGAAATCGATTCAGTTTGTTGTTTCGCGCAGAAAAACTCCACTCAAACGATTAAATGGTCTCTTGTGGAGAACGCGACTGATTGGCATCCCTATTGCAATTTGTCCCCGCAATGGATGTGGATGTGAAGTAATTTGCAAGGAAATCCCTCCCCCGTCGTTACAATATGTTGCGCGCATTGAAGATCTACGTAAGGCAAGTTTTCAGTATAGTTATCAATACGAATGCCCAGTGCATGGCGCGTTGGAAGGAATTCCAAACGAACCACTCAGTTTGCTTCAGCAAAAGGCAAAGTTAGCATTCAAAGCGTAATAGTTTCCGTCGCTGTGGCCGACCTCCTGGCGGAGCAGCGTCCCATTTGCCCACACCAACTTGAAGGCAGCACGGCCGTTCCCCGTTCCCCGTTATCCGTTGATTGTTGAGGAAACGGCCGTTCCCCCCAATCATCTATCCTCCCGGAAGTTCTGAACTTCCCGGAGGATGGGCGAATCAGCCCTCATCCCCACGGGGACGACCGTTGCCGTAGTGGGGACGACCATTGCCGTAGTGGGGACGACCATTGCCGTAGTGGGGACGACCATTGCCGTAGTGGGGACGACCATTGCCGTAGCGGGGACGGCCATTGCCGTAGTGGGGACGGCCATTGCCGTAGTGGGGACGGCCGTTGCCGTAGCAGGGATGACCGTTGCCGTAGCAGGGATGACCATTGCCGTAGCAGGGATGACCATTGCCGTAGCAGGGATGACCATTGCCGTAGCGGGCAACCATTCATCCTCCCGGAAGTTCTGAACTTCCGGGAGGATTGGCGCTCACCGGCTCAACGGAGCCAGCTCCTCCTCAATAATCTTCACCACCAGATCATCCAGCGCCGAAACCGTGTAATCCGACACCTGAAACTCCGTCTCCGTGCCGGTGGAGCCGGGGCCGCTCGCGCCATAGGTCAGGAAGATAAACCGCCCGCCCGTCGCCTGGGCCAACTGCCGGAAGATATACTCGCCCTGCTCATCCAGGCCGCTGCTGGCGATGGGGTAAATCTTGATGCCGCGCTGCGCCGCTTGCAGCATCTCGGCGGCATAATGATCCTGCTGCCCATAATCCAGATGGGGCGGGGCGTCGGCCACCAGAAAGATGAGGCTGACCGTGTTTGCCACGCGCCATTCCGGCTGGTGGATGGCGTCGGCCAGCGCCTGATTCAAATCTTCGGGATAATCGCCGCCGCCGTCCGCCTGCACCTGGTCCAAAGCGGCGGCGAAGGTCTCCACGTTGGGCGTAAAGTCGGTGACCTGGGTGAGGAAAGCGTCTTCGCGGTCGCGGTAGGCCACCAGGCCAAAGCGCACGTCGGGCTGACTGGGCAGCGCATCCACCTGGGCAGAGATGGCGCGGATGTTGTCCTTCAGCTGCTGGATTTCGTCGGCCATGCTGCCGGTGGCGTCGATGAGGAACAGCACGTCGAGGTTAACGGCCGTTTCCCCCTGCCCGCCATTCACCACCGTCACAAACCACTCGCGCTGCCCACTCCCGGCGGGAATGGTGAACGGGTCCGCGCCGTCCACTTCCACCCGGTAGTCGGCGGCCTGGGCGGGGTAGGCGCGAGGGAAGAAGTAGACACGGCCGTCGCTGTGCGTGCGCAGCGTGGCAATTGTCTGGTCGCCGGAGAAGATGCGGACTTGCTGACCGGCTAACGGCCGTTCCTGCCCATCACGCACCCAAATCTGCTGCCGCTCGGACACATCTACCTTCAGCACCTGCGCGCCGTTGTAATCGCGCAGGTAGAGCAGATAGTCGTCCCACTTCGCGTTGTCGTCCACCTCCCCGGCCGTCAGGCTGCTGTTTTGGGTAGTCGTCATAGGGCTGTCGGCGGCGCTGGCTCCGCGCGCGGCGTCAGCCAGCGCCGGGGCTTCGGCTTCTTCGACCACGGAGGCGACTTCTGCGCCCACTACGGCGACGGCCGTAGGGGCCGGGGCGCGGGTCGGGGCCACTTTGGGGCCGGACTCCGGCGCGGTGGGGCTGTCGCCGGCCGTGCTTTCACTGCCGACGGCGGCCGGTGGTTCGGCTTCGTTGACGGTGCGAGTCACTTCAACGGTTTCTGGCTGTGGCGCTCCGCCACCGCAGGCGGCCAAGACGGCCGTTATTACCAGCAAACTCACGATCAACAACAGGCGTTTGGGGGTCATAGAATCATCCTCCTTGATGTATGTCTACACCAGTAAGACGCAGCAGCAGGTCGGTTGGTTCCCCGTCATCCGGTTTTGGCAAAAAAAAGACCGCCTCGTAAGAGGCGGTCTGCCAAGACGTCAGGAGGGTGACGACTGGCCTTGCGGTCAATGCCAAATCGAGGGAGGGCAGGCATTTTCCTGGCTCTAGTTAGGGTTGTTCCAGTTGCGTTTCTCTCGTGCCAGTTTGGGGGGAGGAGTTCCTCTTAACCTAACTAAAGTTAAGCAAATCATACAATAATTTCTGGCCTCAGTCTAGAGTAATTGGCAAAACACAACAATTCGAAATATATACCTTATCGTAGGGGCGGGACAGGCGGAAAGTCATTTTTGCCGATGACCAACGCTTTCTCTCCCGCCTGTCTCGTCCGCGCCGTCCTGCCCCTACCCTATTTCGCATTGTCGGGCAAAACACTACGGTAATCGCCTACTCGCGTCATGATAATGTCTTGGGCGTTCTGCCGGGGCGTTAACGCCCCGGCGGCCGAACAACACCGGTTGAAACCGGCTAAAAGCAGAAAAGAGCTTTGCTTATAGGGCTATACGGGCTGTAAGCTGAGTATGCGGCTGTTCTGGGCAAAGAATATGGGGTTTACGTAGGGATCACAGTCCTACTTGCCGCGGGAGCGAAAGAGTTTTAGCCACGCTTCCACCTCGTCGGCTTCTAACTGATCTTGTTCGTCGTCCTTCACCACGCGCAGCCTGGCCGGCTTTTTGGGTGGCTCGGATGGGGTGGTTGGCGCGGGGGGCGGTGGCGCTTTGGGGCGGGTTTTGGGCCGCTCGGGCACAGGCCCAAACAGGTCCAGCCATTCCTGGATTTCGGCTTCGCTGATTTTGGGGTCGGTGGGCTTGGCGGGGGGAACGGCCGTTTCCTTTTCCCCCTCTTTCTCCGTCTTTGGCTCGGCAAACACAAACCCCATGCGCTCGATAAACTGCTCCGACTGCAAAAAGCGTATCCGCTGCGCCTGGGCCACGCGGATAATCTCCCGGTCGCTGGTCACCAGGGTATAGCCGCCCGGATTTTTCAGCTTTTTGAGATGGCGAATGATGAGCGAATCGGCCGTCTGGCCGGATGGGGCAAAAATCACCTTCAGGTTACGGCTGGACAGCCGGTTGACAGTCCCGCCGGGCACGCCGCCGTCGAAAAACAGCGTCACCTGGCGCTGTTTGCTTTCGGCCACCCAGCTTTTCAGGCGCAGCACCAGGCGCACCTCGTCGTTGGGGTCCTTCAGCGAGATGTCCGGCATTTTGCCAATGAGATTGTGCCCGTCGATGATGTAGTGCATAGGAAAAATGGTTGGATGGGTTTGATGGTTTGTTAGGTTTGTGAGGTTTGATCGTTTGTTGCCCCAACCAACCAACTAACCAACCAACTCAATCCAAAACCTCTAACTTCGCAAAACTGGCCGCCAGCCGTTTGATGCCCGCTTCTTTGAAGGCCACGCTCACTTCTTCGTCGTTGCCCATCACTTTGCTCTCGATGACGATGCCTTCGCCGAATTTGGCGTGGCGCACGCGCTGGCCGGTGCTGTAGCTGGCGGACGCCGGGGCACTGCGGTCGGGTTCGGGGTCTGCTTTAAGGTAGTTGGGCGTGGGCAGGGTCCGGCGTTCGGGCGTGGGGTTGCGGGTGGAGGGTGCAGAGGATGGGCGGGAGGGAGACGGCCGTTGTCCTCCCCCCGACGACCCGCTGCTCCACGACCACGAAGGTGTTTTCTGGTTCCAACTGCTGGCGCGGGAGATGCTTTGCTGGCGGCGGGCTTGCGGCCGTCCGCCGCTGGTCAGCTCGTCCGGAATGTCCAGCAAGAAACGCGAAGGCGTGGATGCTTCTGGCTCGCCATAAAACGAGCGGCGGAAGGCGTGCGACAGGTAGAGCCGATCTTTGGCCCGCGTAATGCCTACGTAAAAGAGCCGCCGCTCCTCGGCCAGTTCCTCGGCGTCGTCCATCGAGCGGCTGTGCGGCAGCATACCTTCTTCCAACCCCGTAATAAAGACCACCGGAAATTCCAACCCTTTGGCGGCATGCAGCGTCAGCAGGGTGGTGGAGCTGGGCGCCTCTTCCACGTTATCGGCCTCCGATACCAGGGCGACCTGTTCCAAAAATTCGCTCAGCGTCAGGGTGGCGTCGGCGGCCACGCTGCGGAGTTCCATCACATTTTCCCAGCGATCGCGCCCTTCTTCGGTGCCATCATCAATGTATTCGCGGTATTGGGTTTGTTCCAGAATCAGGTCAAACAATTCACCCACAGTCGCGCTGTCCCGCACGGTAATCCAGGCGAACAGCATGTTGCCAAAATCTTGCAGCGCAGAGAAGGCGCGGGCGCGGAACGGGTGCTGCGCGTCGGCATTGGTGGCGATTTCCAGGACAGCATCGCCGGGCTGCCAGCCGTTGGCGGCCGCCCAGTCTTGCACTTGCTGCAACGTTTTGGCTCCGATACCGCGGGTGGGCACGTTGATGATGCGGTTGAAGCTGACGGAATCAGACGGGTTATGAACCAGTCGTAAATAAGCAATCATATCTTTAACTTCGCGCCGTTTGTAGAACTGCGTCGCCCCGACCAGCCGGTAAGGCATATTGGCCCGTACAAACGCTTCTTCCAGCACACGGGATTGAGCGTTAGTACGGTACATCACGGCGATATCGCCGGGTGAGTAGCCATCCAACAGCAGGCTCTGGATGGTGCTGATGACGATGTCGCCCTCTTCCAGGTCGTTGTATGCCTCGCCGATGACAATCAGGTCGCCGCCCTGCCGTTCGGTGAACAGTTCTTTGTCCACGCGCTGTGCATTGTGACGAATCACCGCTTTGGCGGCATCCAAGATGGTTTGGGTCGAACGGTAGTTTTGTTCCAGCAGCACCACCTCCGCGTCCGGGTAAGCTTTTTGGAAGCGCTGGATGTTGCGGAAGTCAGCCCCACGCCATTTGTAGATAGATTGATCGGAGTCGCCGACGGCAAAGATGTTGCGGTGGGCCGCCGCCAGATGCTGCAGCAGGACGTATTGGGTGGTATTGGTGTCCTGAAACTCGTCAACGAGAATGTATTGGTAGCGTTCCTGGTACTTTTGCAGCACGTCCGGCCGTTCGTCGAACAGCAGTGTGGTGTTCATGAGCAAATCGTCAAAGTCCATGGCGTTGTTGGCTTGCAGGGTGTCCTGATAGCGTTCGTATACACGCTTGGTGACTTCTGAAATGTAGTTGGTGGCGCTGTAAATGTCGGGCGTGATCAGTTCGTTTTTGGCGCTGCTGATGCCGTTGAGCAGCTTGGCGGGCGGGAATTTTTTGTCGTCCAGGTTGAGTTCTTTGAGGACTTGTTTGACGACCTGAAGCTGGTCGGCGGTATCGAAGATGACAAAATCGCGGTTGTAGTAGGTGAGATTGTCGGTTTCGCGGCGCAGGATGCGAGCGCAGACGGCGTGGAAGGTGCCCATCGTTAAGCCGCGCGGCGGCGCGTCGAGCAGGTTTTCGATGCGGTGGGTCATCTCTTTGGCGGCTTTGTTGGTGAAGGTGACGGCCAGGATGTGCCAGGGTGAAATGCGTAGTTCTTGCATCAGATAGACGATGCGCTGGGTGAGGACGCGGGTTTTGCCGGAGCCGGGACCGGCGAGGACTAAGACGGGGCCGGGGGGAGCGGTAACGGCCGTTTTCTGCTGTTCATTTAAGCCTTGAAGATAATTACTCATGCAGGTTATTGTAACCTGCCGCCGGGGTTGCGTCACCCTGAATTGCTACATCTGGCGGCGTAGGAACCAGGTGATGGTGACGATGACGATGACGGCTCCCGCCGCCTGCCACAGCGAAGAAAGCTGCTCGTGCAGCAGCAGTGCGCCGATAACCAGGGCGCTGACCAGCCGAATGGCCATCAGGCTGCTGACCAGCGGTGCGCCCAGCCGCTGAATCGTGCGGATTTGCCCCACGTTCGCGCCCAGCAGCACGCCAAAGGCCAGCACGGCAAAAATCAGCCAGTCCTGGGTGGACAGCGTGGACCACTGGTTCAGATTTTCGCCCAGGAGCAGGCTGGCGACGGCCGAAAAGCTAAAGAGCGAAAACAGGTGGACCAGCAGCAGGGTGTCGCCGGCGACGTGGTAGCGAGCTGCCCTGCGGGTAAGAATCATATAGAGAGCCAGGGCCAGGCTGCTGCCGATGGCTAAGCCGATGCCCAAAACGTCTTGCCGGGGAACGGCCGTGGCCACGCCAATCTCGTTAAAGCTGCCGCTGAGAACCAGCAGCACCCCCAGCAGGCTGATAGTGAGTGCCCGAAACGTGTAACGTGGCAGTCTTTCACGCAGAAATACCCGGCTCAGGATAGCTACTAGGAACGGCGTCATCAAGTAAATAAGCTGCGCGTAAACGGCCAGCGTAAAACGCGTCGCCAGCAAATTTGAAACGCCGCGCACGACAACCATAAAACCAAACAGCCAGACGATGGGCAGGCGAAACAACTTTTTATCGATGCGCCGCCAGAGGAAAGCGCCCACCAGCGCCAGCACGACCAGGTTGCCGGCAGCCAGCAGCGACAGGCTGGGTATTCCGCTGACCGTTTGCAAATAGCGCAGCAGTACAGGATAAGCCCCCCAGCCGATCTGGGCGGCGAGGGCGGCCGCCAGCCAGGGCCAGGTAGCGGAGACGTCTGGCTCGCTATGGGATACAATGTCGTTGGTTTTTATCTCATTCACAGGCCACTACAATAAAGCCACAGGCAGGAATCGTCCACACATTGAGGCGATTGGTAACAGAGATTGGAGGCGAGCATGGAAAAAGTAAATCTGGCGGCCAAATTTGGGTTGTTTGATGAGTATTGGTCCCCCAAGATTGTGGGAGCGCTAAACGGCCAGCACGTGAAGCTGGCCAAGTTGAAAGGCGAGTTTGTCTGGCATCACCACGAGGTGGAAGACGAGATGTTTCTGGTGGTGCAGGGCCAGCTGACGATGAAGCTGCGAGATAGAGACATTGTGCTGAACGCCGGGGAGTTCCTGATTGTGCCGCACGGCGTAGAGCATAAGCCCGTCGCTGTGGAGGAAGTCCACGTGCTGCTGTTTGAGCCGCAGGGCACCCTCAACACCGGCAACGTACAGAATGACCACACTAAATCGGAATTAGAAGAGTTGTAGGGCATCCCATCAGGCTGGGGAACGTGTGGGATGGCGGGCAGCGAGTGGTGCAAAGCCGTTCAATACAAAAGGATCTAGACGAAGATGCAAAATGAGACAAAGCCTAGAGCGCGTGACCTGGGTGTACCTTTTCCCGGCACGCCTGGCTCCTTAAACGCCATCACCGATGTAAACGGTGTGATGGTGGGGCACACGACGCTTATCAGTGGAGAAGGGAAATTAGAAGTTGGCAAAGGCCCGGTGCGCACGGGAGTTACGGCCGTGTGGCCGCGCGGCGTCGGCGCGACAGAGGGTGTGTCGGCCGGTGTCTTTGCCCTCAACGGCGTAGGCGAGATGACCGGCACGCATCTAATCGAAGAGTTTGGCGCCTTTATTGGACCGGTGCTGCTCACCAATACACTGAGCGTGGGCGTGGTGCGTGATGCCGTCATCACCTGGGCACGCGACCATATTGCCGACGCGGAAAAGCTGTTTTACTTCAGCCTGCCGGTGGTGGCGGAAACGTGGGACGGCAACATCAGCGACGCTTACGGCCAGCACGTCCGGCCCCGGCACGTTTTTGCCGCTCTGGATGGCGCGGCAGGCGGGCCGGTGGCGGAAGGCAACGTGGGCGGTGGCACGGGCATGAGCACCTATGAGTTTAAGGGCGGCATTGGTACGGCCTCGCGCCGCGTTTCCGTGCCCGTGGGCGACTATACCGTAGGCGCACTGGTCCAATCTAACTTTGGCCGCCGGGAGCAGCTGCTGGTGGCCGGTGTGCCCGTGGGGAAGGAGATTGACGATTTACGGCCGTCCCGCCTGCCCGGCGACGCCTTAAGTAGTTCCATCATCATCCTCGTGGCAACCGATGCGCCCTTTTTGCCGACCCAGCTGAAGCGGCTGGCGCGGCGGGCGGGTTTGGGATTGGCGCGCACCGGCAGTACGGCGCATCATCATTCGGGCGACATTTTCCTGGCGTTTTCCACGGCCGTTTCACCCACCCGCGCTGGCTCCGGTCTGGACGTTTACACGGCCGTGCCCGATGCTCATATCGATCCCTTCTTTGACGCTGTGGCTTATGCGGTCGAAGAAGCCATCATCAATGCCCTGGCAGCCGCAGAAACGATGACCGGCAAAGACGGCGCGACGCTGCATGCGCTGCCGCACGGCCGTTTGCAATCCATCCTGCGGCGTTATAACCGGCTGCATGAATGATTGGTTGACAGGGTAACGGCCGTTTGCTAGAATCCTTCCTGCTGTATGCCCCGTTCGTCTAGCGGCCCAGGACGTAGCCCTCTCAAGGCTAAAACAGGGGTTCGAGTCCCCTACGGGGCACACATAAGCCGCCCAGCAGTTAAAAACGATGGGCGGCTTTTTGTTCTTTGGGGCAAATACGGCCCGTAGTGCCAACATAAGGACAGGATATTAGTACCGAAGGGTACAGATTCCCTATCCATAACAAGCGTAAAGTCCGCCAATCTCTTTTCCGAACAGGTACAATACCAGAAAAGGCATTACTGGTTTACTGGTTTATATGTGGTTGGACTCTATTTTTTTCATGGTACTGCTTTTCATCGCTGCCGGATTAAATCTCGTGCTTGGGGTTGTCGCCTGGCAAAATCACCGAGGAAGAAGCACTAACAAAGCTTTCGCGGCCCTGATGCTGGCGATGAGCTGCTGGGCCTTTCTTCAGGGGTTGGAATTGGGGGTTGCCGATCCACGGATCAAGCTTTACGTGGTCAACTTGCAATATGCGGCCGTTTTGGCGACGGTGGCTCTGTGGTTTGTTTTCGCCCTCGCCTACAGCGGTCGTAATAATCTGCTGACCAGGCGGAATTTACTGCTTCTGGCTGTAGAGCCGCTTCTGGTATTGGCGGTTATGTGGACCAATCCATACCATCATCTTTTTCGGTCGCATGTCTGGTTGGATCTGGCTGGCGGCGGGTCTGCCTTGCAGACAGAGTATGGCATCGCTTTCTGGCTGCACGCGATTTACTCTTATTCTTTGCTTTTAGCCGGCACAATCATTATATCTCGCTCGGTAGTGCACACGTCGACGCTTTACCGGCGCCAGTTGTTCACTATCTTCATCGCCATCCTCGTTCCCTGGCTGGCAAATTTGCTCTATTTGTTGGGGGCCACCAGCCTGGATTTTACGGCCGTTGGCTTCACAATTACGGGGCTGGTGTTGGCCTGGGGGCTGCTGCGCTTGCGGCTGCTGAACATTGTGCCGATTGCGCGCACGGCCGTTTTTGAAAGCCTCAGCGATGCGGTGCTCACCCTGGATGATCAGGGCTGCATTGTCGACATGAACCCGGCCGCCGATGAACTGTTCGCTTCCCAAAGCGAGCCGGTTATGGGCATGCCGGTAAAGGAAATATTTCCCAACTTTCCAACTTTAGACAAGCACGCCAGCCAGCTACAGCCGCAGCACGTCGAAGTCGATTGGACCGCCGACGCTGTCCCCCAAATTTTCGATGTACAGATATCTCCCATCTTGGCCGCTGAGCAGGATGTAGCCGGCTGGGTGATTGTGATTCGGGACGTGACGCTGCGCCGGCAAACCGAACAGGCCGAGCGCGAACAGCGTATTCTGGCAGAGGCGTTACGCAGCGCCGCTGCCGCCCTCAACAACACGTTGGACGTCGATGAAGTGGTCGACCGGATTTTGCTGGATGTGGGCCGCGTGCTGCCCCACGACACCGCCAACGTCATGCTTTTGCAAGGGGATGTGGCCTACTTCGCCGGTTCTCGCGGTTATGCAGGCTACGCCGGCCAGAGGCCGGCTAAAGTGAAACAAGTTTGGCCGTTGAAGGAAACCCCTAACCTGCAGGAGATGGTTGCCACCGGCAAGCCTGTTGTGATTCCCGACGTGAGCCAGGATGAGGGCTGGGTCGATACACCGGCGACGCGCTGGATTCGGTCCTACGTGGGTGCACCCATTCGGCGTGAAGGTAAGGTGATGGGGTTTATTAATCTGGACAGCGCGACGCCTGACACCTATCGCGAGGAGCATGGCGAGCGTTTGCAGGCTTTTGCCAACCAGGCAGCCATTGCCCTGGGCAATGCCCAACTGTTTGCTGAACTGGCCGAACGTAATGCTGAACTGGATGCTTATGCGCGTACTATTGCCCATGACCTTAAGGCGCCTCTGGGCCTGATCGAAGGCTATGCGGAATTGATAGCCGAATATGATTTGCCGGTGGCCGCCCAGGCGCAGTTGGACATTATTCAGGCGACGGTCTGGCGGATGGAAGAGATGATTGAGCAGCTGCTGCTGTTGGCTCAGCTGCGGGATGCCGAGCAAACGGCCGTATCCGTCGAAGTCCTTCCCCTCATCTACGCTGTCATTTCCCGCTTTACCAACGCCATCCAAGCCCAGAAAATTGTCGTGCAAATCGATAACCGGGATTTGCCCCCTCTGCTGGGGCACGCGCCCTGGTTGGAAGAAGTTTTTGCCAACCTGATGAGCAATGCCATCAAATATATTGGCAGCGACAATCCTGAACCGTTGATTCGCATCGATGCGACTGTGGCAGGCGGCATGGCGCGTTACCAGATTACCGATAACGGCCTGGGCATCCAACCCGACGACCAGGACAGGTTGTTTGATATGTTCACCCGCTTCCACCGCGAAGAAGCTTCCGGCACGGGCCTGGGACTTTCTATCGTCAAGCGCATTGTCCAGAAAATGGGCGGCGAAATTGGCGTAGAAAGTGAGCCGGGACAGGGCAGCACGTTCTGGTTTGTGCTGCCGACAGGCTCGACTGAGGCTAATCACTCTCAGCCTCCGCCGCTTCCCCTCTAGCCGCCACTTGCCTTTCCCCCTCCGTTCTTCGTATTTCAGGAAAGTATGACTTTTGTGTGCCCGATTTCTGTATCCGGGTAGGTTTGCACACCCTATGGATACGCTAAGCTTTTAACCAACACAAAAATAGACATGGCTAATCTAAAGATCATTGCAGAATGCCTCTGGAACTTGCCAGGGGTATTTACGGCAGCAGTGGCAGGGCATCGAGGCATCTATGTATCCTGCTGGCGAACTGGCTTA
The DNA here is from genome assembly GCA_020634395.1 of Ardenticatenaceae bacterium. Taxonomy (GTDB): domain Bacteria; phylum Chloroflexota; class Anaerolineae; order Promineifilales; family Promineifilaceae; genus Leptovillus. The sequence goes on from JACKBU010000004.1 coordinate 163,510, forward strand.
TCCGCTTAAATGTGTCGGGGACAAGGCCCCAGGCACACCTGAAAGGAGATTCAGATGTTTTATCATGATGGTGGCAAACTACAGTATCCGGTACGGGTCGAGGAGCCCAACCCGGTTTTCGCCAAGGCGCTCCAGCAAGCCATTGGCGGTATCCAGGGCGAAATCCGCGTCTGTTTACAATATTTATTCCAGGCGTGGGGTGCACGCGGCCCGGCCAAGTACCGTAATATGTTATTGGAAACAGGCACAGAGGAGATAGCCCACATTGAAATGCTGGCAACGGCCGTTGCCATGAATCTGGAAGGCGCTCCTTTGGAGCAAGACCGGGCCGCTGAAGACCCGCTGGTTGCGGCGGCGCTCGGCGGTATGAATATTCAGCACGTTCTGACAACCTGCATGGCCGCTATGCCGGTAGATGCGAGCGGCGTTCCCTTCAATTGCAGCCATGTTTATGCCACCGGCAACGCTGCGGCCGACATGCTGGCAAACGTTGTCGCCGAGTCTACCGGCCGGATGCTCGCCTGCCAGCTTTACCGCATGACAGATGATCCGGGTATGAAAGACATGCTGAGTTATCTGATCGCCCGCGACACCATGCACCAGAACCAATGGCTGGCTGCCTGGGAAGAATTGGGTGGTCCGAAAAATCATCCCATTCCTAACAATTTCCCGCAAACAGCCGAGAACCAGGACTTCAACTACACCTTCATGACATTTGGCAAAGACAACTCCGTACCGCAGCCCCAAGGGCGTTGGAGTGAAGACCATTCCTTTGATGGCCGAAGCGACTTCAGCATGATCCATATGGAACCGCAAGGGACCATACCGGATCTAGGCGCAGCTTCGCCCAAGAGCGCCGTGCAAAAAGCCCAACAGGCACAAGAGGTTTAAGTTGCCCCACTCTTAGCGCTGCATTTCTCTACCGGGCATCGCGCAAAATTAAAGATTGCGCAGATAGATAAATATTACCTATCTGCGCAATCTTTTGATTCTGGATGTTGGCCGCAAATACGGGCTGGTGGCTGGATTACGGCCGTTTTGCTTACACTGAACGAATGCGCGCAGCTCAGACGCCGCAACGTGTGTGTGGATTGATGTAAGATGCAGATAACCGTTTCACCAAGACAGGTTGTTAATAATCGCCTTGCCCATACCCTTATCCCTCAATTTCAAATGGCCATCCTTCTACCCGACTTAAGTCCAGAGGTTCCATCACATATCCCTCCGTCGTTTCGATAAGATAGGGTCGATTCGGTGTTTCCACCAGAACCATGATGTGGTTTGGCTGGGTGCGTTGGTAAGGGTGGTCTCCGTTCAAATAAACCAGGGAAACACGCCAGTTGACCGGCGCTGCTTTCAACATGCTGGCCAGCAAGATGGAAGTGTCCTCGCAGTCCCCGCCGCCGGCCAGAAACGTCTCTAAGGGGTAGCGCGGTGTCTCTTTCATTTCCCTGTTGTAGGTCGAAAGCTGTGTGGTGATATACCAGAGTTCGTAGATAAACGCATATTCGTTCGGTGAGTCGTAATAAATATCTCGCACGTAGGCATAAAAGGGCGACGGGTCCACAAATTCACGAAAGTCAGGCGCGGAAGCAGCACTCCCTTCCAGCCCTTCCAGGTTCACCCGATCAAAGATGGCCTTTAAAATGCTGTTCCGATCGTGATTACCCCGCACAATGTCCTGGGCCAGCGCGTCCATCGGGAAGTCCCACCGATTAAGCTGGCTGTCGCTGCGGTAAAAGACCAGCTCAACGTTGCGCTCCCCGGTCACCCGAATGTAAGGCGGAAACACACCGATTCTCTGCAACCACTCATTTTCCTGTGTTGTCTGGTTATGCACCGCCTGGAGATTGGTGTACTGGCCGCTTAAGTTGTTATAGGTTGTTACCAGGGTATTGTGTTCTTGCTGCAGAGCGGCGTAACGGCCGTTTAACGCCTCATATTCCGCCGCCAGTTCGTCATAGCGGGTTTGCAGCGCGGCAAACTCGGTTTGCAGCGCCGCATACACCTTTTGCAGTTGATTGTGTTGCGCGGTCAAAGTGTCGTGCTGACTGTCCAACTGAGCATACTGGCTTTGCACCTGCTGTTTTTCACTTTGCAGCGTCTCATTCCTGTTCGTCAGGTTATTGATGGCGGTGACGGCCGTTTCATACTTCTGCTCCAAAGCCTTGTACCGTCCGGCCAGCGACTGCATGCTGCTGCTGTCCATCACCATAAAATAAACCAGGCAGGCAAACACTGTGATCAACGCCGCGCCCAGAGCCAGCGCCGCCAATTGGTAACGCTCAAGCTGCGCCTTCTCTTCCGCAGCCGCTTTTGTTTCCACCAACACGGGCGGAGCCGCTTCTGGCCGGATGTCGGCCAGCGCCTGCCTGGCTTCGGCGTGGTCCGGATCGAGGCGCAAAACCTTCTGCAAAATGGCGGTGCGTTCCGCAGTATCCGGCAGCGTTTGCTGCCAGAGATACCAGGCGTCGGCGTTGGCCGGTTCTTTTTCCAGAACGGCCGTAATCACCCGGCGTGCATCTTCTACCTTACCGGCAACCAGCAGCTGTGCGGCGCGCTGCAATAAATGTGTTGTCACAGACATGGAGCTTCCCCTTTTTGGCGTACAACGTCACTTCATAACGACTGTAAAATAAAAACTGACCCAACTGCCGCCCGGCTGGCCGCCGGGAGACCCTCGTGGACATTGTAACACGGAAGTTGCCGCACCAACCTTAAATCCTGGCCCGGCTGCCGATCATTTCCGGAAACAGCGGGGCAGTACCCGTATATGCCGGCAGGGTCTGCCGGTTTCTGCTCCTTTTGTGCGGGTTAACGGCCGTCCCATTTTGAGCAAAATCTGGTTGTGGGGCATAATCCCTTCTGGCACAAAAAAGGACAATCCGTCAATTATGACTTCTATTGACCAGACCAACTACACCATCGACCGGCGGCGCTACCGCCTGATCCTCATCTTTTTCGCCCGCGTCATCGCCCACTTTCTGTGGTGGGATGTTTTTTATGCGCACATTCCTTTCTTGGGCGAACGGGCGCGCCGTACACGGCCGCATCGTTACCGCATGTTGTCGCGCCGCTTCCGCGGGCTGGCGGTGATGATGGGCGGGGTCATGATCAAGTTGGGGCAATTCCTCAGCACGCGCGTCGACGTGCTGCCCTCAGAAATAACCGACGAACTGAAAGGCTTGCAGGACGAAGTGCCGCCAGAGCCGCCCGACCGCATCTTTTCGGTGCTGCGGGAGGATTTGGGCGATCTGTCGCAGCGTTTTGTGGAAGTGGAGAAGGAGCCGCTGGCCGCAGCTTCGTTGGGGCAGGCGCATCGGGCCTGGCTGCTGCCGGAAGCGGGGGAAACGGCCGTGCGCGGGGCGCCGGTTGTGCGCGGGGCGCCGGTCGTGGTGAAGATTCGCCGGCCGGGCATCGAAACACTCGTGGCCACCGACCTGGCCGCCCTGCGCATCGTCGCCCGCTGGTTCATGCGCTATCGACCCATTCGCAAGCGGGCCAACGTGCCCGCGCTCATGGAGGAGTTTGCCGCTACCCTGTGGGAAGAATTGGACTATATCTCGGAAGCCGACAACGCTGAACGTTTTGCCGACATGTATGCCGGCAGCCAGAACGTCTACATCCCGGCCGTCTACCGCCAGCACTCCACCGCCCGCGTCATCGTGTTGGAGGATGTGACGGCCGTTAAAATCATGGACGTAGACGGCATCCGCGCCGCCGGTGTAGACCCGGCCGAAGTCGCCAGCGTCCTGCTCGACGCCTACTTCCAGCAAATCTTCAAAGAGGGCTTTTTCCACGCCGATCCCCATCCCGGCAATCTATTCGTGCGCCCCTTCACCGACGCCGAATGGCAGCCCACGGAAACGGAGAAGAAACGGCCGTTTCGCCTGATCTTTGTCGATTTTGGCATGGTCGGCCAGGTGCCGGAGCTGATGGGCGAAAATTTGCGCCGCGTGCTGGTCAGCGTTACCCGCCGCGACGCCTACGAACTGACCGCCGCCGCCCAGGCGCTGGGCTTTTTCCTGCCCGGCGCCGACCTGGACCGCATCACCGACGCCCTGCGCACCCTGCTCGACCGGATGTGGGGACGCAAGCTGCTGGACCTGTCCCAACCCGACCCGCGGGAGGTGCAGGAGTTAAGCCGCGAGTTTAAGGACATTTTGTTCGACTTTCCTTTCCAGGTGCCGCAAGATTTTATCTATCTGGGGCGGGCCGTGGGCATGGTTTCTGGCCTGGTGTCGCAGCTCAACCCACAGATTAATCCCTGGTATTACTTTGAAAAATTTGGGGAGCAGGTGATTCGCGAACAGAGCAGCCGCGAGTTAAGCTGGCAGGCTGTGCTGGAGATCGTACGGCCGTATCTGGAAACGCCCGACCAGGTGCGCCGCGTGCTCTCGATGGTGGAAAACGGCCGTCTCCGCGTCCACAGCGTGCGCGACAACGATTCCAACCGCCGCCTGGAAAAACGCCTCAATCAGCTCAGTTGGAGCATCCTCGGCGCGGCCGGCATGGTCTCCGCCGTCCTCCTCTACCTCAGAAAAACGGAAAAAAGGTGAAAGGGAGTTTGAGTTTTTAAGTGTTCAGGTGTTCAAGTGTTTAAGTGCCCAAGTTCACCTGAACACCCAAACACCTGAACACCCAAACACCTCTCTCACGCATTCCCGCTCATCGTCCGGCCAAGCCGGGCGCGGATCCTATCGCCCAGACTGACGGAATCGAGGCCTAATTTCACGCGCAGGTCACGAATGGATGGTTCCGTCAGTTTGCTGCCATCGGCAAAAACGAGGGTTGGCACGCTGGCATAGCCCGCGTTTAACTCCATCAACTTTTCCCGCGCCGCCGGGTTCTCGGTGATGTTAATAACTTCGGCAGCGATGTTTTCCTCGGCCAGGAATTCTTCCACCAGCCGGGCATGGCCGCAGTAGCTGGACGTGTACAATGTGATGGTTTCGGTGTGTTCGTGTTGTTCGTTCATAACGAGTTTATGGGCAGTTTGTCTAACTGCCTTCCTCTTCCTTGTTCTCTGCTTCGCGGCGGGCCAGTTCGTGCTGCACGGCCGTTTCCTTCTGCTGCCGTTCAAAATCCGCCTGGCTTACAAATTTGCCGCCCTGGATGTCGGCGTTTTCGATTTCGTAGCTGCTGTTCAGGGAAACCACAGCCGGTATCTGCCGGAAACATTTATTATCCACAATGGTCTTGTGCCATGTGTAGCCGCCGCCTGTGTTTTCCAGATCATACTGCTTGTCGGCCCGCAGCCGCACAATCGTGCCGCAGTTGTTGCAGCGCACGTAAAAATAGACGCCCTGCTTGTCCACATACTCTTCCTGTTTTTCGCCGCCAAACAGGCGTTTAAAAAAGCCCATGTCAACCTCCCAATCTGCTTACTTATGTTTCAGGTTGTCCCGAATTATAACAGAGATTAAACTGGAGGTATGGTGGAAGAAGGAGAGGGCGAACGCTTTTGGACGGCCGTATCCGCCGCCGTCGATCCAGGGACTTACAAGCCACAACGCAGCCCATGCGTGCAGGTCGTTCGCCTGGAATCGCAGGGCGAGCCGTATTACGTCCTCAAACAGCCGGAAAGCAAAACCTACCTGCGCCTCACCGAGCCGGACTATGCCCTGTGGTGGCAGATGGACGGCCGTAAATCCCTCAAAGACCTGCTCTTCTACAACCTCGTGCGCTACAAATCCCTGCCCATTGCCCACCTCAACCGGCTGGTGGCCGATTTACGCGCCGGCCACTTCTTCCAGGACCGTCCCGTCAACGTCTACGACCAGATCAATGCCGAACTGGCCGCCCGCGCCCCGGAAAACCGGGGCCGCCGTCTGCTGCGCGGCTTCCTGCACACCGAAATCGCCCGCGACGGCTGGGACGGCGCGTTTACCATGCTGTACCGCTGGTTGGGCTGGTTGTTTACCTGGCCGGCGCAGTTTGTGTTGCTGGTCATTATTTTGTTGGGCGGTGTGTTGTACGGCCGTCTCTTCTTCGACGGCCGTTTTCCCCTGCTCAACGGCGGTCTCAGTCTGCTCACCCTGCTGGCCGCCAACTTCATCGTCATCTTCATCCACGAACTGGCCCACGGCCTCACCGTCAAGCACGTAGGCCGCGAACTCAATCGCGGCGGTTTTTTGATCTATTGGGGCATGCCCGCCTTTTTTGTCGATACCCGCGATACCTGGCTGTCTACTCGCCTGGAGCGTATTGCCGTCTCCTGGGCCGGGCCGCACTCCGGCCTGATCATTGGCGGCCTCATCGGTTTGGGGCTGACCTACGCGCTAACGGCCGTGCCCGCCGCCGCCGCCACTCTCTGGGCTGCCTTTCTCTTCCAGATGGGTTTCATCGCCTACCTGACCGTCTTTTTCAACCTCAACCCGCTGCTGGAACTGGACGGCTACTTCATCCTGATGGATTGGCTGGACATGCCCGGCCTGCGCCAACGCGCCTTTCGCTTCTGGCGCGAGCAGATGTGGCCGCGCCGCCGTGAATTGGTCCAGCCACGCACCTTCTGGCAGGCGCTCAGCCGCCACGAGCGGTTGTTTGTCTTTTTTGGCGCGCTGGCTTTTGCCTATTCGGTGTACGCGCTGTGGTTTGCGCTTTATTTCTGGCAGACGCGCCTGCTGCCGCTGGGCGAGCGTTTGTGGACCGATTATGGCTGGTGGGGGCGGGCGCTGCTGCTAGGCGTGATAACGGCCGTCGTCATCCCCACGGCCGTCGCCCTGCTGCGCTATGGGTGGAGCCGCCTGCACGCGGCCCTGGAATGGCTGGCCCGCCGCGATCTGCTGGCCCGCAGCGACGTGCTGGCTTTGCTGCTGGGCCTGCCGCTGCTGCTGGGCGTGCCGCTGCTGGCTTTTGCCCTCACCCTGCTGCCCTACGCCGACCTGGCCATCAGCGTGCTGTTGTGGCTGCTGCATCTGGCGGTGTTGGCCGCGCTGGTGGGCATTGCCCGCCAGCTAACCGGCTCTCGCTTCCAATGGGGCGTCTGGTCGCTGACCATTGCCTTTGTGGGGATCACGCTGGCCCTGATTAGCCCGCATTCGCCCCTCGGCGTGTTGTGGCGCGATGCGGCCCTGGTGCTGGCGGCGGCGGGCATATTGGCGGCGGGCATCGTGGCCTGGTTTACCATCCAGCCGGACGCCCTGACACTGCGTGAGCGGCTGGCCATGGCCGCCTTTTTCTTGCTGGGCCTGGCTTATCTGGTAGGCGTGCTGCTGGTGGGCGGCGACGGCCGTTTCCTCACCACATTGCTTATCATCGGCGGCATTTTCCCCGGCCTGATGTTTATGACCCCGCTGCTGTCTAACTTCTGGCGCTCCCGCTTTGGCGTGCCCTGGGTGCTGCTGGTGCTGGCGATCTTGATCATTCCCTGGCTGCAATTTTTACCGGCGCTGCATTTGCCGGAAGCTGTTTTGTGGTTGTACGCGGCCTTGCTTTATCTGCTGCTGGGGGCGCTGGCCCGGTTTGGCCGCGCCGAGGTGACGGTGGCCGAAGTAGCTGCTTTCAGCGAACGCGAGCGGCTGGTCAGTGCCTTTAACCACTTTATGCAGGCGCTGTTTGCCAGCTATGAAGCTGTCTTTGGCAGCCGCCGCCTGCGCCGCATCTACAGCGAAATCCTCACGCTGGGTCCCATCGACCCCGACGATACCATCCTGACCCTGGCCGACCGCTGCCGCGCGGCTTTGCTGCTGGCCGTGGACCGGCTGGATGATCTGGCCGGGACGCCGTTCACGCGCCGCGCGGGGCAGGCTGCCTACGACAGTCTGCCCTGGCCGGAAGCGGAAACGTTGGGGCGGCAGGTGCTGGCGGAGATGGCGTGGGGCAGCGGCCTGGCCGCCGGGTTTATCCAGGCGCGCGACCGGCGGCGCGAGTTGATTCGGAACGCGGATATTTTTGCCGGGTTGGACGATGCCGGGTTGGACGCAGTGCTGGCGGTGATACGGCCGTTCCAATGCCGCGCCGGCCATCTCATTGCCCAGGGCGGCAGCGACGCCGCGTCGTTTTATCTGGTGGAGGAGGGCCGGGTGGCCGAGTACAACGCGGGCATCCATACAGCCAGCATCGAGGCGGGCGGCTATTTTGGCACGGCGGCTTTGCTGGCTGAGGGCACGTATCGGGCGACGTTTCGGGCGGAAACGGCCGTGCGCGCCCTGGTCATCGACCGCCAGCACTTCGATCCGCTGCTGCGCGCCGATACGACCCTGGCCTCGCAGGTCAGTTCCGGGGCGCAGTCGCGCCGCCTGCTGAAGCAAATGCCGCTGTTTAGCAGCCTCAGCCCGCAGCAGTTGGCCGTCATCGACGCGCGGCTGCAGCCGCGCTCCGCGGCCGCGGGCGAGGTGATTGTACGGCAGGGGCAGGTGCGCTCTTACCTTTTTATCGTGGCGGCGGGGCAGTTGGAGGTGCTGACCGGCGACGGAGAGGAGGATCAGCAGGTCGTTGGGCGTTTGGGGCCGGGGGAGCACTTTGGCGAGTATGCTCTGTTTGCCGACCAGCCGTACGCGGCCACGCTGCGAGCGGCGGCGGCTTCGGAGCTGTACTTGCTCGATGAGCCGACGTTTGACCGGCTGGCGGCGGAGTATGAGCGCATGTCGCATTACGTGGAGCAGATCGGCAGCGGCCGGCTGCTGGCAGCGACGCGGAAGATGGGGGTAACGGCCGTGTTGTCGTAAGCTATAAGCTATAAGCCGTTCACAGCTAACAGCTAACAACTAACAGCTAACAACTTGTCAGCTAGCCCGCTCGCTCGTACAATCCAGCCATACAAACCACAAGCATCAAACCCCGAAAGGAGTAGGTTATGGCCGCTGTTGTAGACAAACGCGCTGAACAAAAAGCTGCATTAGAAAAAATCCGCCACGGACTGGCTACGAAGGTCCGTATTCTGGCCGCGCAGGATGCCTGCCCGGTTTGCAAAGCCCAGGAAGGCGCCTACGAGTTCGACGAAGTGCCCGAACTGCCCCACGAAGGCTGCTCCCATCCTGACGGCTGCCGCTGCTTTTATGAGCCGGTCCTGGATCGCTTCGGCCCCTGAGAAGGGCCGCCGCTGGTTGTTTATCTTAGCCCGCACGCCTGCTGCGGGCTTTTTTGTCGGTTGGCTGTTTGCCCACATGAGTTTTGCCCTCCCCCTTAAGCGCCTGCGCGAAACCGCCACCCTGGTTGCCTTTCACCATCCCCATCCCGCCTATCCGGTGCACATCCTTATCGTGCCCAAGCGGGCGGTGACGGGCTTGATGGCCCTGCAAACGGCCGATGCCGACTTTCTCCTGGACCTGTTCCCCACCGTGCAAAGCCTCGTCGCCCAGTTCAACCTGGAAGCGGCCGGCTACCGCCTGATCACCAACGGCGGCCCCTACCAGGATATTCCGCAGCTGCATTTTCACTTGGTTTCGGGAGAAGATAGGGAGATTAGAGACTAGAGACTGGAGATTGAACAGTCTCTAGTCTCCAGTCTCTAGTCCTTACGCATACGCCAGACTTTCGCGCACGCTGATGCGGCTGGCGGCGTGCGCCGGGATGAGCGAGGCCAGAAAGGCAATCGCCAGAATGCCCACCAGCCAGATGCCCACGCCGAGGAAGCTAAAAGAAAAATCGAGATCCACTTTCAGGATGGTCTGGCCGAGCAGATTGGCCATCGGTCGGGCGGCCACAAAAGCCAGCGGCACGGCCAGCGCCCAGCTAATCAGCCCTTGCAGCACGCCCTCCATGATGAACATGGTCATGATGGTGGGCGACTGCGCGCCGATGGAACGCAGCACGCCGATTTCCCGCGTGCGCTCCACCACGCTGATCCACAACGACCCCATCAGGCCGATACCACCCACCACGCCCATCACCAGGGCCAGGCCAAACAACATGCTGTTGATGATGTTGAACTGGTTGAAGGCGTATTCGGCGTCGGCGGCTTTGGTGCGGCTGAAGAAGGCGCTGGTTTCCACACCGCGCGCTTTGTAGATGTCGTTGAGGGTGGTCATCATGGCCGTCGTAAAGTCGCCTTCGTGGCGGATGGTGCGCACGACGATCTGGTTGGCGCGGTTGGCTTTTTTGGTGACGTCGACCACGGCCGTTTCCGGCGCATAAATCGGGTCAGTCGAGATCGGGTCGGGCGTCAGCAGTTGGTACGTGCCGATCACCTGCCAGTCTGCCTTGCCCAGGTTGCCAAAATCAATGGTGATGGTGTCGCCGACGCGCAGGTTGTTAAACTCGGCCGTGTCCTGGCTGATGACTGCCACGCGGGTATGGGCGTCGGCGGGGGTGAGCCAACGGCCGTCCACGATATACGGTTCGTACATTGTGCTGCCCTGCGGGATGGCGTATACCTCCGCGCCCAGGCCGGCCGTATCCTGCACCCGCTCGCCCTCGCGCAGCACCGTGCCCGACACCGTAAACCACGCTTCCGCGTCCACCACGTTGGGCGTTTCCAGGGCAATGGCCTCCACTTCGTCGGCGCGCTGCAAGCCCTGGAAAAAGATACGCATGTCAAACTGCCGCCGGTCCAGTTCATTTTGCAGGGTAAAGGTCATGGAATTCGCCAGCGTCATCACCATCAAAAACATCGCCCCGGCCAGAATCAGCACCAACTGCGTCAGCGCCAGCCGCCCTTTGCGCCGGAACATGTTGCCCAGGGCGATGGCGTAGGGCGATGGCAAAATCCTCTCGCCCAGGCTTTCTACGGCGCGATCCAGGCGGCTGCTGCCAAAATCGCCGCCGATGCCATAGGAGGCGATGGCCTCGCGCACGGAGATGGTCGCGCCGGACAGCACCGGCCATAAAGCCGCCAGCACCGGGGCCAGCAGAGCGGCCAACACCTGCAAAAAGACGGCGCGGTTGGAAAACTGGAAGGTCTCGTAGTCGATGTTGAAGAGGGCCAGGAACCACTTGCTGCCCTGGTAGGCGGTGATCAGGCCGGTGGGCAGGGCCACCAGCAGGGCCAGCGAGCCGTAAATCAGCACCCCCGCCAGGAACACTTTCACGATGAGCCGCGACTGCCCGCCGATGGCCTTCATCACGCCAATCTGGTCGGTCTGCTGGGTGATGATGGCCGTCATGGTGTTGGCGACGATGATGACGCTGGTGAGCAGCGAGACCACCGCCAGCACGCGCAGGACGATGGTGATGCCTTCGATAAACGGCCGTCCCCAGTGCTCATCGGGCTTCTGATAAATCGTCACGGCCACGCCGATGTTCTGCTTGGAAAGCTGGTCTTTGATGGCCGCCGCCCGGTCGCGGGCATAATCTTCGCTGTACGGCGTTACACGTACCAAAAGCTGCGTAAACTGCCCCGGCGGAATGCCAAAACGCGCCAGCCCGTCGGCATCCACAAAAAAGTAGGCGTTGCCGCCAAAATCGGGCGGTGGCACAAAAGGATGGCGGATTTTGCCGGTGACGGGCAGGGCGCGGTCCGTGCCGGCCATCTCGAAGATGACGGAATCGCCGATGTCGATGCCGTAGTAGTCGCTGGTAATGCGCTCCACGGCGATGTTGTCGCCGTGGGGCCACTCGCCTTCTGTCAGAATGAGCCAGTCGTAGAGCTGGTTTTGGTAGTCGTCGCGCATGACCAGGGTGGCCCCGGACCAACGGCCGTCGGCCTCCGTCTTGTAACGCACCGAAGTGATGTTTAACACCTCAATGCCGGCAATGCCGGGGATGTTGGCCAGGGCCTGCGCCGTGTCGCGGTCGATGCTGTTACGCAGGACGATGTTCATGTGCGACGGGGCGACGGATTGGTGGGCGGCGTCCATCGTCGACAGCAGTTGGTCCACCAGCCCAAAGATCGTGCCGATGGCAAACACCCCGGCGGCGATGCTGAGGACCGCCAGGAAGGTGCGTGCTTTGTGCTGCCAGATGTCGTACCAGACTTTGTACCAGATGACGCTCATAGTAGTTGTTAGCTGTTAGCTGTTAGCAGGAAGTTGGGAGTGAAGGTGTTCTTCACTATCAACTCCCCACTACCAACTGTTTCTCGTTGATTTTGTCGCTGAAGATACGGCCGTCGCGGATTTCGATGGTGCGCGGCAGGCGGGCGGCCAGGCTGCGGCTGTGCGTCACCATCACCATGGTTTTGCCCTGGTCCACCAGACGGCCGAATAACTGGAATACGTCCTCGGACGTTTGCGTGTCCAGGTTGCCGGTGGGTTCGTCGGCCACCAGCAGGGGGGGGTCGTTGGCCAGGGCGCGGGCGATGGCCGCCCGCTGCTGCTGCCCGCCGGACACCTGTGCCGGCAGTTTACGCGCCTGATCGGCCAACCCGACGGTATCCAGCAGGTGCATGGCGCGTTCGCGCCGCTGTTTGGGCGGCAGCTTCTTCACAAAATCCATTGGCAGCACCACGTTTTGCAGCAAGTTTAGCGCCGGGAGAAGCTGGAAGAACTGGAAGATGATGCCCAGATGTTCGCCGCGCCAGGCGGCCAACTGGTCTTCGCTGAGGGTGTGGACGGGCTGGCCGGTCACAATCACCTCGCCTTCGCTGGGGTGGTCGATGCCGGTGATCATGTTGAGCAGGGTGGATTTGCCGTTGCCGGACGGCCCGACGATGCAGACGAACTCGCCCTGGTGCACGGCCGTGCTGATACCCTTCAGCACCGTAATCTCTTCATCGCCCACGGGGAAGCGTTTGATGACGTTTTTCACTTCAATGATTGGCCCGCCGTTGGCCGAAAATGCTCCGTTTGGCTCGCTCATGGGTTCTCCTCATGGGTTCTCCAGCGCCTGTTGGCGCGGCGGATGAACACAGGGTTGTGCGGCTTCATCCGAATGTTTTCTTTTTAGGAGGTGCGCAAAGGCTCACGAATTCAGGTTGTGCGCCCCTAGTTTACCAGAGGGCCCGTGATAAAAATCACAAACCGCGAGAGATTCTAAGTAAGCGTTCAAGATCGGCGCGGAGAATCGTGTCATGCGGCGGGATAAACCGCGTAGGAACGGTTCAGGAGCCGGTAGGAACGATTCAGGAGTTGGTAGGAACGATTCAGGAGCCGGTAGGAACGGTTCAGGAGCCGGTAGGAACGGTTCAGGAGCCGGTAGGAACGGTTCAGGAGCTGGTAGGAACGATTCAGGAGCTGGTAGGAACGGTTCAGGAGCCGGTAGGAACGGTTCAGGAGCCGGTAGCAACGGTTCAGGAGCCGGTAGCAACGGTTCAGGAGCGGGTAGCAGTGGTTCAGGAGCCGGTGAGCAAGGCGGCCACGGCCGTTGCCGTGGGCAGTCCCAGGCGCGCCCCGTGGCGGGTGCAGCACAGCGCGGCGGCGGCGCTGGCGTAACGCAGCAGATCGGGCCAGGGCCTGTTCTGGCTCAGGCCGTAGGCCAACGCGCCGTGGAAGGCGTCGCCTGCGCCGGTGGTGTCCACGGCCGTTACCGCCCACGCGCCCAATTCACCAGCCTCCGCCCCACGCTGCCACACCAGCCCCCGCGCCCCCAGGGTGATGACGGCCGTGGGCGCGATGGCTGCCAGGTGGGAAACGGCCGTTCGCGCCTCTGCCGCGCCGCTGAACGCCAGCCCAAACTTCTCCGAAGCGACCACATAATCCACCAATTCCACCAGCGCCGCCGTGCCGCGATGCACCGACCCGGCGTCCAGCACGGTGAGGATGCCCTGCGCCCGCGCCCAGCGGGCCACCGGCGGCGACAGGTCCGGCTCCAGGCCATCAAACAAGATAACGCGGGGTTGGTAGATGGCGGGGTCGAGGGCGTTGGCGGGTAACGGCCGTGTGCTGCCGCGATAGTTGACCAGAGAGCGACGGCCGTCTGGCTTGGCCAAAATCACCGACAGCGGCGTGGGGTCCGGGCCGCGCACCACCAGCCGCGTGTCCACGCCCTCGGCGGCCAACTCGGCCAGATGCAGGTCGCCGTACACGTCATCGCCCAGGTAGCCGGCGAAGGCACTGCGCCCGCCCAGGCGGGCCACGGCCACAGCGGCGTTAGCTGCCGGTCCGCCGCCGCAGCCCACAAAGCGGTCGGCGACGCTTTTTTCGTCGGGCGCGGGGTGGTGGGGAACGGCGAAGGTGAGGTCGTAAGCGGCGTGGCCCAGGCAGAGGACGTCGAGGGGCTGGGCGGGCATGGGGTGGTTAAGAGGAAACGGCCGTTTGCAGGGCGTCGATGAGGGCAACGGCCGTGATCGGCGCTTGCAGCGTCACGGCCCCAATTTCCACCACCGGGATGGTGTAGCGGTAGCGGGCAAACAGGTCCGCGTCCTGCGTAATGTCCACTTCCACCAGCCGGTGCGGATACGCCGCCGCCAGAACGGCCAGTTCCGCTTTCACTTCGTCACACAGGCCGCAGCCGTCTTTGGTGTAGAGGGTAATGGTGAGCATAGGGGATTGGAGACTGGAGACTAGAGACTGGAGACTAATATGGCATACCGCCCAGTCTCCAGTCTCTCTCTTTTACAATCTTCCCGGCAGCATGGAACTGACGATAATCGCCAGCAGCAGCACGGTGAGGTAAATGTTGGAGGAAATGAAAAGGCCGCGCGCGTTTTGCGGGCTGGGGTTGACGATCAGTTTCACGTTGCGGGCAAACAAATCGGCGGTGGCGATGAGCATGGGCACAAAGTAGGCCCAGCCCAGGTAAGGGAACACAGTCAGCGCCAGGCCAAACACGCACGTAGGCGCAGTGTGGGACATGACCCACCAGGCGGCCTGGCGCGGCGTGGTATGCACGGGCAGCATGGGCACGTCGGCCCGCTCGTAATCGTCGCGGTAGAGGATGGCCAGGCTCCAAAAGTGAAAAGGCGTCCACAGGAAGAGGATCAGCGCCAGGATGAGCGCGCCGGGGCTGTTCCAGGCTCCGGCGGCGGCGCTGCCGCTGAGCACGGCCGCGCTGCCCGCCGCCCCGCCAATAACGATGTTGAGCAGCGTGCGCGGCTTCAGCCAGATGGTATAGATGAAGACGTAAATGAACGCGCCCAAAGCCAGGAAAAAGGAGAGCGGTTTGTTAAAAGGAAAGACGGCCGTTACCGGCAGCACAATCAACAGCGTACCCACCCACGGCACCCAGCGCGGATTGGGAATTTCGCCGTTGACTAACGGCCGTTTCTTCATCGTCCGCCCCATCTTCTCATCTTTGTGCCGTTCCAGGTACTGATTCAGCGAGGAGGCGCCGGCTGCCGCCATGCCGCCCGTCAACCATACCAACAGCAGCGTGCCCAGGCCCGGCCAACCGCCGGCAGCCATAAACGCGCCGCCGGTTGCTGCCATCAACAGCAGCACCACAATGCGCAGTTTGAACAAAACAACCAGCATCCGCAGCATACCGCGCAGCGTGGCAGGTGGGGCCGAAAGATTCTTCCCCACGTGGGGGGCATCCGGCTCCAGCACCGGGCCCTGGTTTGTAGCTTCTGATATTGCCATGCAGCCTCCAAAATCGAACAAGGGTGGCTTCCGCCGCAGACATTTTAGCAAGCTTGGCCGGTACAAACAAACGGCAGATAAGTTGACATATTCATGAGCCATGCTACACTGGGCACAAGATGGGCGAGCGATTAAGACGGGCTGGCCGGTCGTTCTGGGCTTTGCTCTTACTACCCTGGCGGTTCTTAAAACGATTGCTGGCGAAACCGGGTCGGTGGTTCACATCCCTGTTTCGGCCGGTGTGGGTATGGGTTCGCCCTCTCTTCCTCTGGTTCTGGCGCTTTTGGGGCCGTTTAGGACTGGCGCTGCGCAACCTGCTCACCTGGACTATCTGGAAACCGATCTGGCTGATTACCATGCCGCTCTGGCTGCCCTTGAGCTGGCTTTTCGAAGGGCTGCGCGGCCACGTCTGGCCGCCGCTGAAGCGTTTTACCGGGCGGGTGGGTCTGGCGCTGCGCAACTTGCTGACCTGGGTGGTGTGGCGGCCATTTTTCTTGTTGGTGATACGGCCGTTACGCTTCCTCTTTTCTCATCTTGTCTGGCCGATTTTGGTCTGGCTGGCGCACAAAACACGCCGCTTCTGGCAGTCCACCTGGGACGCCACAGAACCGCGCCGCCTGAAGTGGCGGCGGCGCTGGGCTTCGCGCTGGCTGGTTTACCGCGCCCGGCTGCGTGTCCTTTTTCAGCGACCGAAGCCGCCCAAAACGGCCGTTTTCGCCCCCCGGCAGCCTCGTTACAATCCCCCCAGCGTGCGCACGGCCCGCTTCATGACCGCCTTCGGTTCTGTGGCCATCGTCCTTATCCTCAGTTTTGTCACCTGGCAGGAGCAGCAGCCAGACCGCGTGTCGGCCGGAAATGGCCTCACACTGCCGCGGGTGATCATCGCCACTCCCTCTCCCATGCCCATGACCGCTACCCCGACACCCCGGCCGACCATCGACGTGCGCCTGACTCCCTGGCCCACGCCGGATCCGCTGCAAACGGGCGGCAGTCTGGCCTTTACCTGGCGGCGCAACGGCAACAGCGACATTTACCTGCTGCCGGTGGGGCAGGCGGAACCGGTACGCCTGACGCAGCACCCCGCCGAAGACCGCGATCCGGCCTGGAGTCCAAACGGCCGTCAACTCGCCTTTACCTCCCGTCGTGATGGCAACTGGGAAATTTACATTTACGATCTGGACAGCGGCGACCTGCGCCGCGTGACCAACAATCTCGCCTTCGACGGCGGTCCCGGCTGGTCGCCGGACGGCCAGTGGCTGGTGTACGAAGGCTACCGCGAAAACAACCTGGATATTTACATCATCAAAGCCGATCTCAGCGAAGGCCCATACCGCCTGACCGAAAACCCGGCCCCGGATTATGCGCCGGTCTGGTCGCCGGGCGGGCGGCACATTGCTTTCACCAGTTGGCGCAGCGGCAACCAGGACATCTTCGTGATGTCGCTGAACGAGGTAACGGACGAAGCGGCCGTGAATGTGACCGCTTCGCCGGGCGGCCAGGAGGAAGAGCCGGTATTTTCGCCAGACGGCCGTTTCCTGGCCTACCACGACGACAGCGCCGGCTTCCCGCTTCTTTATGCCGTGCCGCTGGATGAGAACTATCGGCCCGATGGCGAGCCGGTGAGCCTGGGGCAGCAAGGCCGCCATCCCGCCTGGTCGCCCAACGGCGAATCACTGGTGTACGTGATGGATAAGGGCGACCAGAGTTTCTTGCTGGCGGGCAGCCCGGTGGGCTGGACGGTGTCGCCGCAGGCTTTTGTGGCCGACGGCCGTTTGGATGACCCCGCCTGGACCGCCAACCCCATGACGCCCGCCCAGGCCGATAATGCCGCCCAGTTCGACAGCCAGTACCCCGACAAGCCGCTCTTCACCGAAGCCCTGGCCCCTCCGGAAAAAACCGGGCCGCCGGTGAAACTGTTTGAAATGCCCGTCAGCGCCCCGTCGCCCTATCTGAGCGACCGCGTGGACCAATCGTTCCTGGCTTTGCGCCAGCGCACTGCCGCCGAGGCGGGTTGGGATTTCCTGGCCCAACTGGACAATATGTTTGAAGCCATCGACGAAAAGTCTGCGCCGGGCCAGAGCAACCAGACCTGGAACAAAGCCGGGCGGGCCATCGACCTGGCTTACCGCGAGGTGTTGTCGTTTGAACCGCGTGTGGAAGTCGTGCGTGACGACATTGGCCTGGACACGTACTGGCGGGTCTATCTGCGCGCCGAGGTGCAGGACGGCAGCCAGGGCGAGCCGCTGCGCGAGCTGCCCTGGGATTTCCGCGCCCGCTTTGGCGACGAGCCGCAGTATTACGACGAGGGCGGCGTGCTGAAGGAAACCATTCCCGCTGGTTACTACGTCGATTTCACCACGCTGGCGGCGGACTATGGCTGGCAGCGTGTGCCTGCCGACGAAAACTGGCGCACATTTTTCCCCGGTATTGGCTTCTGGCATTATGAAAACCGGCAGGGACTCGGTTGGGAAGAGGCCATGTTGGAGATTCAAACGGAAGCACTGCTGCAACAGACTTTCCCCGACCGCTAGTTGATGATGAAAAAAGGGTGGCCTGGCGTCATACGCAATATGTCATGGGCGGTGCTGTTGGCGGTGGGTTTCCTGGGCTGCCAGGCGGATGGCATCACGTTTTTGCCCACGGCCGTTCCTGTAGCCCACGCGCCTGCCCTGCCGACGGCTACGGCCGTGCCCAACGAACTGGCGGTGGTTGACGAGGGGGAAAGTGGAGCAACGGCCGTGCCGCTTTCCTCAGTGCCCCTGCTGGTGCCCACGCCCGAAGGGGTCGGTCTGCGCCCCGATCAGGCCCGGCAAAACTTCGTGCGTGACGCAGGCCCCGCGCCCCGCGACGCCAGCGAATGGCGGCCCCCCGCCATGCCCGCTCCTCTTTCCATCGTGCCCGACGACCATTACTGGCTCGTGCGCCCTATCCCATCCGGCTATCGTAACTATGACCTGGAATGGTATCCCTTTGGTAACGATGTGCAGGCTGCCAACGTGCCGCCCTATCGCATCCATCACGGCCTCGACTTTCCCAACGAGACCGGCACACCTGTGCTGGCCGCCGGCAGCGGCGTGGTGGTCCACGCCGGGCCGTTCCCCAGTCCCAACAACGGCGTCAACTACTACGGCAATACCGTTGTCATCAAACATGACTGGCAGTGGCAGGGAAAAGATGTTTATACGCTCTATGCCCACACGCTGGAATTGTTTGTGAACGTCGGGGATACGGTGGAGGCGGGCCAGTTAATCGCTGGTGTGGGCAGTTCTGGCGAAGTGACCGGGCCGCATCTGCACTTTGAAGTGCGCGTAGGCGACAACGCCTATGCGGATGCCCGCAATCCGGCTCTCTGGATGGCGCCATACGAAGGATGGGGCACGCTGGCCGGACGCCTGGTAGACAAGCTTGGCCGTCCCATTGCCGACGCCAAAATCAAGCTTTTGCCGCCTGGCAGCAGCGAAATTTTGCGCGAGCAAAGCACCTATCACGGCACTGTCAAGGCTGATGACGTTTGGGAAGAAAACTTTGTGATTGGCGATATTCCGGCGGGTGAGTATGTGCTGCTGCTCACCGTCAACGACATCACTTACCGGCGCGAGGTGGAAATCTTGCCCGGGCGTACGGCGTTTGAGATCATATCGACAGAGTTTGAATATAACCCAACGCCTACGCCACTGCCGACGCCGACAGCGACAATCACGCCGTTTGGCACGCCGGCAGACGCAGGCGATGCCGCACCGGGGCAGACCCCCGTGCCGGCGACAGGAGAAGGATGATGTCCCACGGCCGTGTTTCTACGTTTGCCTTTCATTCGCCGTTTGCCATGGATGTGACCGTGGCCGCGCTGCGTTCCGGGCAGTGGCCGCTGCTCGACTACCTGGATGAGTTGGAGGCGCATTTTGCGGTGCGCGAACCGGAAGTGCAGGCCTTTGTGCCGGAAGACGGCCGTTTTGCCCGCCTGCGCCGCGAAGCCGAACAATTATTGGCTGCTTATCCGGAACCGGAAGAACGGCCGTTGCTTTTCGGCCTGCCGGTCGGTGTAAAGGATATATTCCACGCGGCTGGCTTTACCACCCGCGCCGGCTGCCAGCTTCCCCCGGCGCTGCTGCAGGGCGAAGAAGGCCCTGTGGTCAGCCGGCTGCGGGCTGCCGGGGCGCTGATTTTAGGCAAAACCATCACCACCGAGTTTGCTTACTTCGCACCCGGTCCCACACGCAATCCGCACAATCCGGCCCACACGCCGGGCGGCTCTAGCAGCGGATCGGCGGCGGCTGTAGGCGCCGGGTTGTGCCTGCTGGCCCTGGGCACGCAGACTATCGGTTCTATCAACCGCCCCGCCGCGTACTGCGGCGTGGTCGGGTACAAACCCAGCCACGAGCGGCTGTCACGAGGAGGAGTCATTCCCCTTTCGCCTTCGTGCGATCACGTGGGGTTTTTCACGCTGGATGTGGACGGCGCGGCGCTGGCGGCGCAGGTGCTGCTGGGCGATTGGCAAGAAACGGCCGTGGCCCGGCCGCCAGTCTTTGGTATTCCCCAAGGCCCTTACCTGGAACGCGCCTCCGCTGAAGGGCTGGCCCATTTTCAGGTGACCTGCCAGCGCCTGACGACGGCCGGATATACCGTAAAATCGGTTCCGGCCATGCCGGATTTCGCCGATATTTATGCTCGCCACAACCAGATCGTTGCCGCTGAAGCGGCTCAGATTCATGCGGGCTGGTATGGCGACTATGCTGCATTGTACCATCCCAAGACGGCCGAATTGATCGAACGCGGACAGACGGTGACGGCCGAGCAACTGGCAACAGCGTTGCATGGCCGCCAGGAACTGCGGGCAGAGCTGTACCGGTTGATGGACCAGGAGGGCATTGACCTGTGGCTGTCGCCGCCGGCTGTGGGCGCGGCGCCGGCCGGTTTAGACAGCACCGGCGACCCGGTGATGAATTTGCCCTGGACGCACAGCGGCCTGCCTACGTTGAGCCTGCCGGCGGGTATGAATGCCGCCGGGCTGCCTCTGGGGCTGCAGCTGGCCGGCCGTTACGGCGAGGATGAACGCCTGTTTGCCTGGGCGGCGCAGATTGCCAAAGTGATCCGCGCAGAGGGCTAAAGGGGCTGGCCCCTGATAGGTGGTTGCCCTCTAATAGGTGGTTGCCACCAGCTTTTAGTGCGTTATAATTTGGTTAGCTCGGCAAATCGCTTTTGTGCGTAGGTTTTTACAGTCGCCAATTCCTGCTCGGCAGCCCACTTTATTTATCAACTGAATTGACGAACTACCGGTACCCGAACCCATGTTAAAAATTGATATTCCTGGTGATAAAGTTTATCAGCTGGCCCATCTGGTGTTGGACTATAACGGCACACTGGCTTGTGACGGCCGTCTCCTGCCCGATGTAACAGAACGGCTGACGTCATTGTCTGAACATCTGAACGTGCATGTATTGACGGCTGATACATTTGGCAGCGCCCAGGCGAATCTGGCAGGGATTCCCTGCCAAACTGTGGTGCTGCCGCCGGGCGACCAGGCGGAAGGCAAGCAGCAGTTTGTGCAGGAACTTGGTCCGGCCGTGACGGCAGCGATAGGCAACGGCCGTAACGATCAGCTGATGTTGGTGACAGCCACGCTGGGAATTGCCGTGGTGCAGACAGAAGGGGCCGCCGCCGCGACCTTGATGGCCGCTGATGTGGTCGTTCCGTCGATTATAGCGGCGCTGGATTTGCTGTTACGGCCGTTGCGCCTGACTGCCACCCTGCGCGCTTAGGAAAATCGTGCGTTTTCACGGTTCCTTGACAGAATGTTGCCTGCTTATTTGGCTAAAATTGGGGTACATAGAGGGCATTGTGCCACGAATCAGGTAGATGGCAAAATGGGGCTTCATGGCAGAAGATGACGTCAATCGCAATACGGAGGAACTACAGGGGCATACTCCTCCCGACCTGGAATTGGTAATTCCAGAAGTTAAATATCGTCCCGTGCCTTTTGATCCGGTCACCAAAGAACTGGAGAACCGCCCGGTCTGGCGGATTCGGCTCGATTTGGCGACCGACACGCAGCGCCGCCTGGGTTTCGACATTAACGGCGAAGTAATCCTGGGCCGTGACGTGGAAGAGGGCAATCTGGTTGATTTGCAGGCGTTTGACGCCAGTTCTTTGGGGGTGTCACGGCGGCATTTGATGTTACGGCCGTCGGCGACCCATTTGTATGCGATTGATGTGGGCAGCACCAACGGGACGCTGCGTAACGGCCGTTCCATTGGCATCAAGACCCCCTACTCCCTGTCTGATGGCGACGTTTTGACCCTGGGCCAGCTGCGCCTGGTTCTGCACATCATCGAAAAGCCACAGTTCCAGACCGGCGTTTTAGAACGCAAAATCGACCTGGCCGACGCGATGACCGAAATCGCCAAGTCGATCACCTCCCAGCTAGACCTGGACGAAGTTTTGAACCAGGTCGTCGAAGCGGCAATGAACCTCACCTCCGCCGGGGAAACCAGCATCTGGCTGGTCGACGAAACCAGCGGCGAGCTGTTTTTGGAAGCCCAGCGCGGCATTGAAGACGAGGCCATCCAGCGGCTGCGGCTGCCCATCGACGAAGACACCCCGGCCGGTAAAGTGATCCAGACAGGCCAGCCTTTGCGCGTCTGGCGGCAGCCCGGCGAAGACCAGATCAAAGTAAAAACCAACTATCTGGTGGAAGCGCTGGCTTACGTGCCCATCACATTGGGTGGAGTAACGTTTGGTGTATTGGCGGCCACGCATCGCCAGCCGGGCAAACGGTTCGATCGCCGGGATGAACGGCTGCTGACGGCGATCGCCGATTTTGCGGCGATTGCCATCCAGAACGCGCGCATGTACCAGGCTACCGATGCCGCTCTGGGGCGGCGATATAAAGAGCTGTCGGCGTTGAACGAAGTGGCGCGTGCCGTGTCCTCCTCTTTGGACCTGGACAAAGTTTACGAGGTGCTGATCGAGGAGGTGAACAAACATTGGCCTGTGGAAGCCGTTCTCCTCTGTTTGATGGATGATTCTGGCAAGAGTCTGCGCGCTTTTAGGGCCCACACCAGCGGTAAGGATACCAAGCCTTTTGCCATACATGATGGCATTATCGGGTTGGTGGCACAAACTGGGCAGGCGGTGATGACCAATAATCCCGCCGACCATGAGGCCTTTTATTTGCCGGTGGACAGCGTGAACGCCATTCGCCCGCAGACGATGATCAGTGTGCCGCTGCACGTACAAGACCACGTAGTGGGCGTGCTGACGCTGTTTAACAAGGAAAATGGCGTTTTTACCAAGGATGATCTGACGCGCCTGGAGACGTTCGCCAATCCGATGGCTACGGCCGTTGAAAATGCCCGCCTCTTTAAAGAATCCGAACGGCAGCGGGCGGCTATCCAGGCTACTGCCCAGATGCTCTCCCAGCCATTGATTATCGTCGATGACGCTGGCAATGTTCTCATAGCCAACGAGGCGGCCAAGCGTTTGCTGGAATCCAACATGGCCCAGCTTTTCGACGGTGTCAGCCAGGGCGTGGGGCGGACCGCCGAGGTAAAAATCGGCAACGAGACATATCTGTCGACGGCCGAACATTTACCAGACGTGGGCACGATTGTGGTGATGCAAGACATTACTTATGTCAAACAGTTAGAAGCGGATCGTTCTGATTTCCTGCATATGCTCTCGCACGACCTCAAAAATCCGCTCACGGCCATCACCGGCTGGAAAGCGCTGCTAGAGCGCACGGTGCAGTTCGACAAACGCTCAGAACGCTATCTTAACCAGATTGGCGTGGCTGTAGACCGCATGCTGGAGATGATTGCCCAACTGTTGGATACCGTGACCCAGGATGCGGTGATCCAGTTGATACGTAAGCCCTGTGATTTTGACGTCGTCGTTAATCGCGTTTTGAAGGATGTGTCCGGCGCGGCGCTGTACAAGTCCATCACCATAAACGCCAAAACGACAGGCACCCCCTATGCTATTCTGGCGGACGAAAACCGCCTGTATCATATGGTTTTGAATCTGGTCGATAATGCAGTTAAGTATTCGCCGCGCAGCACAGAGGTGGGCGTGTTGGTGGACTACATGGACGAGGCCCTGTCGATTCGAGTGCAAGATGATGGGCCGGGTATTCCCGAGGAAGATTTGCCATATGTGTTTGACAAATATTTCCGCGGGACGGCCGCGAAGATGCAGCCGGGTTCAGGGCTGGGATTGTCGTCGGTTATGGGCATTGCCCAGGCCCATGATGGAACGGTGCAGGTGGAGAACCGGCCGGAAGGTGGAACAGTGTTCACCATCACCCTGCCCGGCAGCCTGCGCTGTGCGGCGGACGGCACGGCCGTTTAACGCCTTACCTCGTTTCTTTCCCCCTGATTTGCGTACGATCCCCTTCTAACGTTCGTCACCCCTCCAAAACTCAGTTATGATCGCCGCCATGCGAAAACATGCCGCTCTGGCGCTCATCCTGCTTCTCTATCTGGCGGTCGGTGCGCTTTACGCCATCAAGACGCCCGCCTGGCAAACCCCCGACGAACCGGCTCATTACAACTATGTACAGCAGTTGGCAAACGGCCGTCTCCCCGTCATCCAGCCCGGCGACTACGACCAGGAATTTATCATGCGCGTGGTCTTTGCCGGGCCGCCTTTCCCGCCCGAAGTCTCGCTGGAGCCGATGTCTTACGAAGACTGGCAGCCGCCGCTCTATTACCTGCTGCAAACGCCCGTCTTCTGGCTGTCCGGCGGCTCGCTGACGGCGCTGCGGCTGGTGTCGCTGCTGTTGGGGGCGGGCGTGGTGGCCCTGGCTTACGGGCTGGCGTGGCGGCTGCTGCGGGCGCGCTGGCTGGCTCTGACGACGGCCGTTTTCGTCGCTTTCCTGCCCCAGCATTTGGCCATCATGGCCTCCGCCAACAACGACGCCCTGGCGGAACTGATTATCGCAGCGACTTTGTTTGTGCTGGTGGGGTGGGTGGAGGTGGAGACTGGAGACTGGAGACTGGAGACTCCTCAGTCTCCCAAAACGCTCATCTTCCTGGGCCTGCTGCTCGGCCTGGGCTACCTGACAAAGGGCACGGTGTATCCGCTGACGGCCGTGGTTGGGTTGGCGATTGTGTGGCGCTATTGGGGGCGCTGGGGCGAGTTGGTGCGCGCCGGTTTGTGGACGGCCGTGCCGGCCGGGCTGCTGGGCGCGTTGTGGTGGGTGCGCAACATGCTGGTCTATGGCGGGCTAGACGTGCTGGGCAAAGCTGCCCACGACTCGGTGGTGGTCGGCCAGCCGCGCACCGCCGAATGGGTGGCCGAAATGGGGCGCACGGCCGTTCTCCGCGCTTTCATTTCCACCACGTTCAACAGCTTCTGGGGTCAGTTCGGCTGGATGACCACGCCGATGGACGGCCGTTTGTACCCGCTGCTTTGGCTGTTTACGGCCGTGTGGGTGGCTGGGTTGATCGTGGCGCTGGTGATTTGGTGGGACAGGAAACGGCCGTCGGTGCTGGCCGTGGTACTCTTGTTTCTGACATTTTTGCTCACGTTGGGCGTGCATGTGGTTTACAATCTGACGTTTGTGCAGCACCAGGGGCGCTATCTTTTCCCGGCGCTGCTGCCGATTGGCGTGGGGGTGAGCGTGGGGCTGGGGGTGTGGTTACGGCCGTTCCTCCGCCGCTGGCCGCCGCTGCGCTACGCGCTGCCCCTGGGCCTGGGTCTGGCGATGGTTAGCCTGGCTGTCTGGGCCTTGTTCCGCGTGATCGTGCCGTTTTTGTAAAGGGGAAGTTGGTTGGTTTGATAGTTTGTTGGTTTGTTAGTTGGCTTCCAGGCCAACAAACTATCAAACTAACCAACCAACCCCTATCCCATCTTCATCAAATCCAACGCCAGCTGCTCTATTTCCGCCCCCATCGTCACTTTTTCGTGCCAGGAAGCGGGGATGGCCGAACGGCCGTAAAATGCTCCGGCTACCTGCCCACACACCGCGGCCGTCGTGTCGGCATCATCGCCCAGGTTGACGGCCTGTAAAATGGCCGCCTGGTAAGTGTCAGTCGTGGCAAAGCACCACAGCGCCGCTTCCAACGACTCCACTACATAGCCCGATCCCTTAATCTCGTCGAGCGTTTTATCGCGATAAGCGCCCTCAGCGATGGCCCGAATTTTAGGGGTGTTAGGGATGTAGCCGCCGTAGCCTAAAATCTTCTCCTTGCTGCCGCCTTGCAGGGCGACGTGCAGGATCCCGCCGTAGAGGCGGCAGGCATCCACACACTCGGGCGCGGCGTGGGTGGTTTTGGAGCTTTCCCCGGCATAGTGCAGCACCTGCGCTTCATCGGGCGTGTAGGCCAGCACCACCGGCGCCAGCCGCATGATGGAGCCGTTGCCCGCCGAATAGGGGTCGATGGAGCCGCTGAACGGGTCGCCGCTTTGCTTGAAGCGGTGCAGAGCGGCGGACGTGGCGTTGCCGATGTCGAAGCAGCGCCCGGTGCTGCTCATGTAGCCGTGATCGTACCAACGGCAGTAACGGTCCATTTGGTCGGCGGCGTCGAAGCCGCCCGTTTCCAGCAGACTGTAGCCCAGGCACAGGGCCATCGACGTGTCGTCGGTCCATTGGCCGGCTTGTAGGTGGAACGGACCACCGCCGACCATATCGATAACGGGGGCGAAGGAGCCGCGCGGCTTGAATTCTACCGTCGTGCCCACGGCGTCGCCGCAGGCCAGCCCCAGCAGGCAGCCAATAAAGCGTTCTTCTTGTGTGGTCATGATTGGGTTTTCTCCTATAAGCTAGAGCGAGAGCAAGAGCTAGAGTAAAGAAAAAGGGCTTCACTCTAGCTCTTGCTCTCGCTCTGGCTTCCTTCGTAACCGCGGGCAGCCCAGGCGGCGTAGAGGGCGATGGAACCGGCCACGGCCGCGTTCAGCGATTCGACGTGGCCGCGCATGGGCAGGCGCAGAATCACGTCGCACGTTTCGCCGACGAGGCGGCGCAGGCCCTGTCCCTCGTGGCCTACCACGAGGCCGAGCGGCAGGTTCAGGTCCAGGTCGCCCAGGGTTTGGGCGTCGTCGGCCATGTCCAGCCCAATCAGCCAGACCCCTTTTTCTTGAAGCTGCTTCATGGTGTGCACCAGATTCACCACCTGGGCGATGAGCAGATGCTCCGTCGCGCCGACAGCATATTCGGCCACCGCCGGGGTGATGTCCGGGGCGCGCCGGTCTTGCAGGATGACGCCGTGCACGCCGCAAATTTCGGCCGTGCGCAGCAGCGCGCCGATGTTTTGCGGCCCGTGGAGCAAATCCAGCAGCAGCAGGAAAGACTTTTCGCCGCGGGCGGCGGCCAGGGCCAGCATTTCGTCCACGTCGGCGTAGGGGTAGGGACCAACTTCCAGGACCACGCCCTGATGGCTGCTGTCCTGGGCCATCTGGCTGAGTTTGGTCTTGTCGGCCGTCTGGATGGGGATGCCGCGCGTTTTGGCGGCGTCGAAGATGGCTTGGGTGAGTTTGCGGTCCAGCCCTTTTTGCAGCCAGAGCCGGTGGATTTCCCGCCGACGGCCGTTCAGGGCTTCCAGCACGGTGTTGCGGCGGGTAAGGAGTTCGGGCATGGGGAAAAGGAACAATTAACGGTTAACAGTTAACTGTTAACCGTTAATTGTTACTCCAGCTTCCAGATCGTCCCATCGGCGCGGTCTTCGAGGACGACGCCGAGGTCGCGGAGCTGGTTGCGGACTTTATCGGAGGTGGCCCAATCTTTTTGGGCGCGGGCGGCGGCGCGCAGATCAATCAGCAAGCGGATGAGGCCGTCTTCGCGTTCGGCGTCGGCGCTGGCTTCGGCCTGTTCGGGGATGATGCCCAGGACGTCGCCGCCAAGTTCGCGGTAGAGCTGGTCGATGGCGGCCAGCGTGCCCTGGCTGTGCGGCCCTTGCTCGTTGACCAGGATGTTGACCTGCCGGGTCAGTTCTTGCAGGACGGCCAGGGCGGCGGGGGCGTTGAAGTCGTCGTCCATCTTCTCGATGAAGCTGGCTTTGAACTCGTCGAGGAGGGTGAGGATGTTGGGGTTAGGGTCGCCGGCAACGGCCGTTCTCATCTGTTCCCGCACCACGCTTACCGCGCCCCAAATCCGCTGCCAGCCCTTGAAGGCCGCGTCCACCGCCTCATCCGAAAAATCAATCGGGCTGCCATAATGGCTGGAGAGGATGAAGGTACGGATGGCTTCCGGCCGCCATTTGGCCAGCGCTTCTTTGATGGTCAGCGTATTGCCCAGGCTCTTGGACATTTTGATGCCGTCCAGCGTGAGGGAGCCGGTGAGCAGCCAGTAGCGGGCGAACGGCTCGTCGTGGGCCGCTTCGCTTTGGGCGATTTCGCATTCGTTGTGGGGGAAGATGTTGTCGATGCCGCCGCCGTGGATGTCGAAGGTGACGCCCAGGTACTTGGTTGCCATAGCCGAGCACTCGACGTGCCAGCCGGGGAACCCAACGCCCCAGGGGCTGGGCCAGCGCAGGATGTGTTCGGGGTCGGCCTTTTTCCAGAGGGCGAAGTCGGCCGGGTGGTGCTTTTCGCTGCGGACACCAACGCGCGCGCCTTCTTCCAGCTCCTCGATCACCCGGCCGCTGAGTTTGCCGTATTCGGGGAAGGAGGTGACGTCGAAGTAGACGGAGCCATCCACCACGTAGGCATGTTCCTTGGCGATCAGCTCCTCGATCATGGCAATTTGTTCGGGGATATGGCCGCTGGCGCGCGGGCTGATATCCGGGCGGCCTACATTCAGGGCATCCATGTCGGCGAAATAGTCGCGCATGTAGGTTTCTACCACCTGCATTGGCCCGGCGGAAAGCTGGCGCGCTTTTTTGAGGATGCGGTCTTCGCCGGTGTCCAGCATGTGGCCGACATCGGTGATGTTTTGCACGTAGAGCACATCGTAGCCGGAATATTTCAGGTAGCGCACAATCACATCAAAGCTGACGTAAGTTTTGGCGTGGCCGATGTGCGAGTAATCGTAGACGGTTGGCCCACAGACGTACATGTTGACTTTGCCGGGGGTGAGCGGCACGAATTCTTCTTTGGTACGGCTGAGGACGTTGTAGAGTTTGAGTGTCATAAATACTCCAGTTGTTGGTTGTTAGTGGTCAGTTGGGAGTAATTGTAGCTGATTTGAAGGGGCTGGTCACTGGCAACTATCCACTAACAACTATCCACCTCTTATCGCGCGGGCGAGGCGCTGGAGGGCACGTTCCTTGCCGATGATGCCCATGATTTCGGGCAACGGCCGTCCCGCTACATGCCCGGTCAGCGCGGCGCGGATGGGATGGAAGATATCCGGGGCGCGCCAGCCTTTGGCAGCCTGCAAATCGGCGCGCATCTGGCGCAGGATGCTCTCGGCGGTGGGCTGGTCCAGGATGACGAGGGCGGCCAGTTCGCTGATCAGGCGCAGGATGACGGGGTGGGCAGGCGGCGTCGCCAGGGCGGCGCGGGCGTTGGCGGTGTAGGCAAAGTCATCGACGAAGGCCCATTCAGTCAGGTCGATGGCGTCTTCGAGTTTGGCAATGTCGGGGCGGATGACGGCCGTTAACGCCACCAGCCACGCCTCGCTCATGGGCAGATCGTCGTAGGCGTCTTCGAGAAACGGCCGTATCAGCCCGGCCAGCCGCTCATCGCTCAGGCGCTGCAGGTATTGGCGATTCACCCAGTTCAGCTTATCCCAGTCGAACACCGCCGGGCTGGTCGACAGCCGCTCTAGACGAAACTGCTGGCGCACGATCCATTTGTCCACCATTTCCTGCTCGCCGTCCGGCGACCAGCCCAGCAGCAGCAGGTAGTTGAACAGTGCCTCCGGCAAGTAACCCGCTTCCTGAAAATCACTGATCAGGTAGCCGCCTTCGGGGTCGCGTTTGCTCAGTTTTTGGCCGCGTTTGTTCAGGATCAGCGGCAGGTGAATCCAAACCGGCTCTTGCCAGCCGAGGGCGCGGTAGAGCTGCACGTGGATGGGCGCCGAGGCAATCCATTCCTCGCCGCGCACCACGTGGGTGATGCCCATGTCGTGGTCGTCGACCATAGCGGCCAGGTGATAAAGGGGACGGCCGTTGCTGCGCACCAGCACCGGGTCTTTCAGCAGGACATTATCAAAACGAATAGGGCCGCGCAGGGCGTCGTGGACGATGGTTTCGCCGCTGCGGGGCAGGCGCAGGCGGAGCGGTTGGTTGGTCAGTTGGCTGGTTTGTTGGGTGGGATCGTCGCCGTAGTAGGCCAGGTTGGCGGCCAACAATTGGGCGGCGATTTCTTGATGGCGGGCCAGGCGGGCCGACTGCACGTAGGGGCCAAACTCGCCGCCCACGTCTGGGCCTTCATCCCAGTCGATGCCCAGCCAGGTGAGCGCCTCCATCATGGCCTGGGCGGCGGCGGGGGTGTTGCGTTCCGGATCGGTGTCCTCGATGCGCAGGATGAAATCGCCGCCGGTATGGCGCGACAGCGCCCAACTGAAGAGCGCGGTGTGCAGGTTGCCAATGTGGGGCGTACCGGTCGGGCTGGGAGCAAAACGAAAACGCGGAACCATGGCCATCGCTTACGTTTTGGCGAAAATCATGCGCCCGGCCGTGGTTTGCAGCACTTTGGTGACGGTGACGCGGGCGTTGGTGTCGATGAGATGGCTGCCGTTCTCCACAACGACCATGGTGCCATCTTCCAGGTAGCCAACGCCCTGATCGGTTTCGCGCCCTTGTTGGATGATTTTGACGGTGAGGGTTTCGCCGGGCAGGAAGACGGCTTTGACGGCGTTGGCCAGATCGTTGACGTTGAGGACGGAGACACCCTGGATTTCGGCCACGCGATTCAGGTTGTAGTCGTTGGTCATGATAGGGCAGCGCAGGTGGCGGGCCAGGGCGACCAGTTTGGTGTCGGCTTCGCGGGCTTCGCTGACGTCAATGTCGCGGATTTCGGTGCGAATGATGGCTTCGTTCTGCAAATCGGCCAGGATTTCTAGCCCGCGCCGCCCGCGATTGCGGCGCAGGGGATCGGCGCTGTCGGCGATGTGCTGCAGTTCGAAGAGGATGAAGTTGGGTACGAGCAGGGTGTCGCGCAGGAAGCCGGTGCGGCTGATGTCGGCGATACGGCCGTCGATGATGACGCTGGTATCGAGCAAAATAAACGTTTCTTCCTTTTTGGCAACTGGCGGCGCAGTCTTGGCGCCGGGATTTAAGGCGCGAAAATTGGTGATGAAGGCCTGTAAATCCTCGCGCCGGGCGGTGAGGATGACGATGCTGAGGTAACAAAAGACGATAGCGGCTATCAGAGGCGCAATCTGGCCAAAGGGGGTGGGCAGCAAGGAAAGGGGTAGCGTGAACAAGGCGGCAGCCACCAGGCCCATAAACAGGCCGGCGATGACGGCCGTCAGCCGGTCCGGTGACATGGACGAAAGGCGGCGGGCAACGAAGCGCAGGGGGCGGGTGGTGAGGAAGGGCGTGAGGATGAGGCCGGCCAGGAAGCCTATCAGGCCGAACACCACCACCGATGCTTCCGGAGGGGCGCCTACGTAGGTGGCCAGCCAACTGCCAAACATGCCGCCGCCAATTGTGCCCACCACGGCCCCTATCAGGCGAAAGATAAATTCAAAGCTGACAAACCCCATGATGTATGATTGCCTGTTTCCTCTTGAAGCGAAGTGCAGCCGACTATGCGGCCGGAAATCGGATCGTTCTTATAAATAAAACAAAAAGGGTGAATATACATTTATTGCATATTCACCCGGCGGTGGGCTGCGAAACGGCCGTCAGCCCATCAGCAGCGATTCATAACAGTAAAAAGTAATTGGTTCCCGCACAACCGGAGGTGCACCAGCGGTTGCCACTGTCGGAGATGGCCGTTGTAGACGCGTTGCCCAACCGGGAGGTGAGGTGGGGGAAAACGACGCATCCGGTTTGTTGTTGAATTCGACGTTGACAGTGTGAATTACCAGTAAGAATAAGGCCAGGGAATGTATTTGCAATAATGGAAAGATGGTAACACACGGAGGGGTATACGGCAACAGGAACGGCCGTTCCTTGCTGTGGGAATGGGGAACGGCCGTTCCTGCGGCACACTGTTCATTAACAACTTTTCAGACGCGCGGGTTGGCGGTGGTGGGCGGTTTAGCTGTGGTTGTCGTTGTCATTGTCGTTGTCGTTGTCGTTATGGTTTTCGTTGTCATTATCGTTGTGGTTATCGTCGCCATTCTCATTGTCATTGTCGTTGTGGTTGTCGTCGCCATTGTCATTGCTGTTGTCGTTGCTGTTGTCGTTGTTATCGTCGCTAGGCGGTGGCGGCGTGTTGGTAAGGGTGGGGGTGGGAACGGCCGTATCTGTGGGCGTGAGTGTCGGCGTAACCGGCGTAGCCGTCGGCGTGGGCGTCAGGGTTGCCGTGGGGGTACGGGTAATCGTGGGTGAAGGCGTGGTGCTGGTGGTGAGAGTGGGCGTCGGTGTGAGAGTAACGGTGAGCGAAGGGGTGCTGGTGGGCACGGCCGTATCCGTGGCTGTGGCCGTTGGCGTGGCCGTCACAAGCGGGGCGCCTCCCTCCGGGATGAAGATGGTCAGGGCTACCAGACTGCCCTGCCGGACGCTGCCGGTGATCATGGCCAGCAGGCCCACTTCCGGGCGGCCCTCCACTGCGGTGGAAGCCGTGAGGCGTATCGGGATGCCGGCAACCTGCCAGGTCTCATCGGCAATCGACTCGATTGGACCTTCGAAGGTCACGCGCGCGGCACTCTCGCCAGAATCCAGTAGCGCCATGACTTCTTGCCGCCGTCTTTCTTTGTAGGACTCAATCAATTCCAGTTTGCGTTCCGCGCTGGCTGTGGTTTCCAGGCGGACCACTTCGGTGAAGCGTTTGAAGCTGTAGAGGGCGTCGCCGGGCACAGCGCTGGCGGACACAGGGGTTAACACGGCCGTGATCAGAAAGAGCAGCATAACCAGGCCAAGAACAGGGGTCAGGATGCGCTGCCAGCGCCACCAGACGACACCGGTTTTTTGCGGGCGCATGGCTTCGGCCTGGGCCAGAAAGGCCTGTTGGGAACGCGTCTGGGCGTCCAGCGAAGGCTGCAGGTTGAGATCGTTGAGCAGGAAGGCGGTTTCGAGTAACGGCCGTAACTGCTCTGCCTGCTGGGGATACCGGCGTAAAATTTCCGCCAGCGTTTCGCCACGCTCCAGCGCATCCAGGCATTCGATGAGGGTGCTTTCCAAATCCGTGTTCATTCCTTCGCTCTTCCCGGCATTAGCCGGCGCGCCAGTGCCGCCACGGCGCGTGCTTGCAGCATCTTGATGGAGCCTTCTGATTTGTCCATCACCTGCGCAGTTTCCTGGATCGACATGCCAAACCCAAAGCGCAAAGCAAGCGTATTTTGCTGATCTTCTGTTAATTCCGTCACGGCCTCACGAAGCGCCTCTTTTGAGAGGATGTTTTCGATTCGTTCGTCCGCCATCTCTTGTTGAGCCGGCACACTCTCATCCAACTCTGTTTGCGGATAACGATAGTGCTGGCGATAATGATCGTTAACGACTCGGGAAGCTACGGCAAACAACCACCCCTTTAACGTGTTGCGCGGCGCCGTATGGTCACGCAGCGCACTCAGCAGACGAATGAACACATCGCTGGTAAGATCTTCGGCCAGGGCGTGATCGTTGACGCGCATGAGGATATAACGAAATAATGGCGCATAGTAAAGGTTATGGATTTCTGTCAGCGCGTCAGGATCTAATGAACGGGCCCGATCTAGCAAAAGTAATTCGTCTTGCACGTAGCGTTTTTTCTCCGCATGGGAATAGGTGGATGCAGGTAATCCACAGGCCAGGTTTGTGGCAGGCCACGGATTACCCGAGCGGTGGCTTATTATAACGCACTTGTCAAGGTACATCAGAATTGATAGAGGGTCTGGCTGTTGCCATTCTCGTTCCCGTTTTTTCCGTCAGTGCTGGCACTGCTAAACGGCCGTTTCCCTCGCCTGGTGCTGTGCCTGCGCATGCAGCTCCTCAAAGGAGCAGCGGCTAGATTTCTGGTTCCGATACGGCCGTTATACACACCAGACCACAGCATCCAGGCTTAGGAAAAAACAGCTACCAATGATTTTGGAGTGGTAGTTCTTGCCACGGACATTACTCCTTGTTCGATAAGGTTTTACAAGTACAAGCGCTTTGCTTATACAGTCGCCAGGAGGGTCCCAAAAGTAACGGTTGGCACAAAATGTGGCAGAAAGATCTACGGGGGAAAGCCGGCCTCACAGCCGGGGTTAGTGAACGGCAAAAACAACGGCATCATCATCCCGGTAGATTTCCTCCAAACCGGGATCGTTAGCCGCTTTCCGCAAAAAGTTGTCGTGGTTCAGGTCCGAAAAAACGAATGCGCTGCCAAACTGCGCTTTGATAAACTCGCTGGGGTGCTCAACCTTACCCTGTGTCACCTCCACCCATTTTTCATACAACTCGGCGTCATACAGCTCTGTATAGGTGGGATCTAATCCGGCAGTATAGACGGCGTCGGTGTTGTAAAAAAAGAGACGGGTAAAGTCGTCCCAGTCGGTTTGGAAGATCCGATCGCCGGGCTGCGAGTGGGCGCGCAGCCACAAAGCGGCAGCAGCGTACTGGTCGGCTGGCTTGGAGCCGCTCAGGTCGCGGCGGGCAGCCGCCACCGTCTGGATCAATGGATAAGCCAGGATCAGCAGCATGAGGAGAGGCGTCAGGCGGAAAAAGAAGGGACGTTTGCTGCCAGACAACCAGCCCTCAATGACCGGCGCGAGGCTGAGCGCGGCGAAGATCAGGGCAAATGCCGGGAAGTATTCCACGAAACGGCGCGAGCGCAAGAGGAGGAACGCAAAAAAAACGGCCGTACCCAATACAACCAGCGTGGCCGTGTTCATGCGCTTGTTTTGCAGGCCCAGGCCCACAATGCCCAGCGCAAACAACGTCAGGGCAAAGCCAGAATTCCGCAGCAGTGTGTCGGTTTGGTAAGGATACCACTCGTTGCCCACCTTCGTGGCCGATTCGCTGATTTTGGGCAGCAGGTGGTTGGCAATAAAGGTGACGTCCTGCGGGAAGTAGGGGTTTATCAATACGCCCAGAACCATGCCCGCGGCCGGATAAAGCAGCGCTTGCCAGACAAAGCGTTTCTCCAGCAGCGCTACGGCCGTCAC
Source organism: Ardenticatenaceae bacterium (assembly GCA_020634395.1). Classification (GTDB taxonomy): domain Bacteria; phylum Chloroflexota; class Anaerolineae; order Promineifilales; family Promineifilaceae; genus Leptovillus. Next base: position 197,962 of record JACKBU010000004.1, read on the forward strand.
ATAAATCGCGGCCAGCACCAGCAGCAGCGGAAAGGCATCGTACAGCCACACGTAGACAAAGCCCAACGGCAGCAGCAGATGATAGCGGCCTTTGAGCAGCCAGTGCAGCCCCAGCGCCAGCACCAGCAAAGATGCGGCCTGCGCCCGGGGCATGCTCATGCGGTAGAGGAAGGCAGAGGAAACGGCCGTTAATCCCAGCGCCCACACCGCCGCATAGCGCACTCCTTGTCCACGCAGCAGCCACCAGATCGCCAAAAAAGCCAACGACGGCAGTAATATGCTGGCCAGCTTGGCGGCCAGCGTCAGGCCTGCGCCACCATCAACCAGCGGGTCGGGGGCGGCGGCCGCAAACAGCGCCAGATAAACGTGGTACAGCAGGTGATGGTCGTAGAAGGAATCGGGGTTGAGGATAGTTTGCGGCAGCCAGGGGAAACCGGGCTTCAGCCCTTCGCGGCTGATAAGCCAGCCCATTTTGATGTGATAGTAGCCGTCATTACCCACCAGGGCAGAGGTGCCAAACTGAACGTAGGCAAAGAGCGCTATAAAAACAACCAGCAGAATACCGGCCTCAGCTATGAGGCGGTAACTGGGGCGCTTGCGAACACTGTGTCTCGTCGTCAAAGTGATCCTTTGGGTCTCGGCATTTGTAAGTCGCCAAAGGAGCGCAAAAGTAACGAAACCAGGCGAGACGGCCTACGAATCTCCGCAGTTCAAAGTTCCTGCCACGCATTTCCCACCGAATGGGTGGCCTTCATGCCAGATTTAGACTGCCGAACCTTTGCAGACTTATTCTTTGGGCACTTTGGAATAATCGTACGGCTCCACGCCGGGGCCGTAATGGTAGGTGTTGGGGTAGGGGATGTAGTGACTGGCGAAAGTGCGTTCTTCGATCACTTCATCGTCGGCATTTTTCACGATACGGGTCACGTAAACGTCGGCGCCTTCGGTGGCCCAGTCAATTTGTTTGACAGTCCCTTCCGGCAGGTCCGGGTCATATTCCCAGCGATCCTGGTCAGTACCGGGCACCTCGGTGACATTTTCAAAGACCGGGCCTTCTTTTTCGATGGTGCGACCCATGCTGGTGGAGTAAAACTTGAAAGTCAATGCTTCATTTTCGGCGCTGTAATAATTTTCGATGAGCAGATGGTAAGGTGTGTTGTTGATAAATTTCAGGTCTACGATGGGCGAATAGATGGTGGCGTCCATACCCGGCCCTTCGCCATCGTTGTAATAGCTCAGCCAGTAGCCATGTTCCAGGCGGCTGACGATGGGGAAACCGGCCCAAAACGCGGTCTGGTACATGGTGGTGGATACCTGGCATACACCGCCGCCCACGCCTTTAATCGTTTGCCCGCCGACAATAATCAGGCCTTCGCTGTAGCCATCGGCTTCGCTGATGCTGCCCAGGTATTTGTTGAAGGAAAATTCCTCGTATGGGGCGATGACGATGCCGTAGAAATTGGCGGCAGCACGCGCGATGTTGTGCTTACGTTCGTCGGAAGAGCCGTAGAACCAGGTCACTTTTTCGCTAATCAGTTCGGTGATGCCCAGTTCTTCGGCGGTGGCATTGGAATTGACGAGCGGCTCGATGTCTTTAACGATCAGAGGGACCGAGCGGTTGGGTGTGTTGACCTGTTCCATGAAGTGCTGCATGGTGGCGTCCAGGTCCAGTTCACGGCCGTTGACGTGCGGCGCGACGAGTACCAACTGCTTGGTATCGTCGTCAAAATAAAAACGGGCATTAACCGGCGCGCGGTGGAGTTCGTCGGCGTACTGCGAAAGCCAGTAGCGCACAGCGTTTTCATCCACCAGCAGTTTGGGCTGCTGGGAGCCGTCCGCCGCCACCGTCATTTCCACGCGTACCCACTGCGCCAACTGCTCGGGCGTCAGTTGAATTTCGCCTAAATCGACGTCGTCCAGCGGTTCCGGCAGGTAAAAGTTAATGGGGTTGTAGATAGCCTGCTGAATTTGCACGGCCGTTTCACCACCATCATTCACCTGCGGCCGTGTCTCTACAATCGGCAGTGTCACCTGCACCGGGCGGAACTCAGTCAGGGGAGCCAGTAAGTTTTCGCGCACGGTGGCCGTATCCAGGCGGCGGCCAACCTGGCTGGGAACGTAGGCAGCCGCCCCGTTCTCATAAGAAAAGGCCGCGTCTACGGCCGGACGGTCAATCTCCGTAGCCAGGGCCGCCAATGACTGCTCTAACTGCCCTTCATCCAACACGATGGTGGGCGCAAGGGTCTGGCCGAAATACCAGGCGGTAAACATCTCGCGGAACTGGCGGAAAGGTCCACCTTGCCGTCCCACGTTGAACGCTTCTTTGACCATGCGATCCACATCCGGCGCAGCACCCAATTCGGCTGCTGACCGGGACCAGGTCTGGTCAGTCGCCGGGTCGGTGAAGGTAATGACGTCTTCCTGGGCGTAAGCCAGCGCGCTGCTGAGCGCTGCTTTGGCTTCGGCCTCAGTCATCTGGCTCAGGTCTACACCCAGCAGAGATACCCCTGTGTAGATGCGATCACGGTGCTGGCTCTGGTAAGTCGCCACGTTAAAGGCCAGAACCAGCGTAACGATTACCAGCGCCGATAAGGGGGCGACCAAAAAATAACTTAGATTGCGGTTGATACGGCCGTTTTCCGGTGACGGCCGTCCGGGTGCAGTTGCTTGCATAGATCCTCTTCTAACTCAGCCAAATTCGCCCGCGCATTATAACATGGCCCACCCTTTGCCCCATGGGGTGACCGTCGATCTTAAGCAGAAACTAAGGCAAGCGTAGGGCAAACGGTGGGAGTATACTAACAAATTAAGGCGATAATGGCCTGAGAGGAAAACGGCAGCACAAGAGGCGAGACCCATGAACCGACCAACTATTCAGATTTTAGGACCGGACGATGAAGCCGCGCTGGAAGCGTTTTTACAGCCCCGGCTGGAATCCTCGTTGTTTTTGCTGGGTAACATGCGCGTGGCCGGGCTGGCCGATCACGGCCGTCCTTATCAGGGAACCTACGCCGCCGCTTTTGTCGATGGGGTCATCGCCGGGGTGGCCGCGCTGTTTTGGAACGGCATGCTCGTGGTGCAAGCGCCGGAACATCTGGAGGCGTGCTGGCGCACGGCCGTTGCCCAGGCCAAACGGCCGTTACAAGGGCTGATCGGGCCGGCGGCCCAGGTGCAGGCCGTCAAAAATAGCCTGGCGCTCGACGCCGCAGCCATCCGGATGGATGAGGTGGAGTATCTCTACAGCCTCAAGCTGGACGACATGATCGTGCCGGAAATGCTGCAAATGGGCGTCTGGCAGGGGCGACGCGCCACGTCTGAGGATTTGGAGCGGCAAACCGCCTGGCGGGTGGCTTACATGATGGAAGAGATGAACGAAGCCGACACGACAGAGTTATGGCAGCGCGCCGGGCAAAGCGTACAGCACGCCGTCAATGCCGATCGCTTGTGGCTGCTGCAGGTAGACGGCCGTGTCGTTGCCAGCAGCGGGTTCAACGCAGCTATCGCCGAGGCGGTGCAGGTGGGCGGCGTCTACACCCCACCGGAATGGCGCAGTCGTGGTTACGGCCGGGCTGTGGTGGCTGCCTCTCTTCTGGACGCCCGCGCCGAGGGCGTGACAACGGGCATTTTATTTACCGGCGTCGACAATGTACCGGCCCAAAAAGCTTACGAGGCCCTCGGTTTCCGCCGTATCGGCGATTATCGCATTCTCTATCTGCATGAACCGCTCCAGCTATGACCCGGTCGGCCAGTTCTCTACCTCTGCCCCACATTCTGCTCGTCGACGACGAGACGGCCATCACCGAAAACCTGGCTCCTTTGCTGGCGCGTGCTGGCTTTCGGGTGACGACGGCTGGCGACGGCCGTGCCGCGCTGCAGTTGGCACAAAATCAGCACCCAGACCTGATCGTCATGGATGTATTGATGCCGCAGCTAGACGGCCGTGCCGCCCTGCGCCGCCTGCGCCAGTCTGGCGACTGGACGCCCATCATTCTGCTGACCCAGGTGGGCGAGGCTGTCGAGCGGGCTATGGCTTTGGAAGAGGGCGCCGACGATTACCTGAACAAACCGTTTGATCCGCATGAACTGGTGGCCCGCATTCGCGCTGTGCTGCGCCGGGCAAGGCCGGGGCAGCCCCCGCTGGCTGCCGCCTGGAAGCTGGCCTGTGGTCCGCTGACTGTCGATCGCCGGGCGCGCCGCGCCTATCTCGACGAAGCAGAATTAACCCTGACGCCCAAAGCGCTGGCCCTGCTGGAATATCTCATCACCCATCCCGATGAACTGGTCAGCCGCGACCGGCTGCTGGACGCCGTCTGGGGCTGGGATTATCCGGCCGGCACGCGGGCGGTGGATACGCGCATCGCCGAACTGCGCCGCGCGCTGGGCGACGACCCCGTGGAGCCGCAGTATATTGAAACGGTGCCGGGACAGGGCTATCGCTTTGTCGGACAGGTGGAGGCGGGCCGGTGAACAATCGCCGCCGATCATCCTGGCGCTGGCTGCTGCCTCTGGCCCCTTTGCTGGCCGGTGCCGGTCTGAGCCTGCTGCTGTACAGTCTGGCCGACCGCAACCCGACGGTGTACCTCAGCGGCCAGTTGAGCGCTGTGGCTTTTGCCCTGGGCGTGTTCCTGGCGCTGCTGCTGGCAGTGGGTCTGGCAATTGGGGATTGGGCGGCGCGGCGGGCGGAAACGGCCGTGTCCCAAGCCGCCGCCCAGGACCGCCGCCGCTTTTTGCGCCGCCTGGACCATGAGCTGAAGAATCCGCTGACGGCGATATTGGCCGGGCTGGCCAATGTCTCCGCGGCGGAGGATGACGATGCGCGGGCGACGGCCGTGCACAGCGTGACCACTCAGGTACAGCGCCTGCGCCAGCTCGTGGCCGACTTGCGCAAGCTGGCTGATCTGGAAACCCGCGAACTGGAATATGCACCGGTCAATCTGGCCGCTCTCCTGGAGGACGTTTTTGCCCTGGCCCAGGCCCAGCCGGAAGCAGACCAGCGCACGCTCGTCGTATCTATTCCCCGCGCGCCCTGGCCGCTGCCGACTATTTCTGGCGATCGGGATTTGCTGTTCCTGGCGGTTTACAATGTGCTGGACAACGCTCTCAAGTTTACCCAGACGGGCGATACCATCGAGCTGCGCGCGGCTGAAGATGACAGCCGGGTGCTCATTGAAGTGGGCGATACCGGGCCGGGCATTGACCCCGCGGACCTGGAGCACGTGTGGGATGAGCTTTACCGGGGAGAGGGGGCGCGAGGCTTTCCGGGCAGCGGCCTGGGTCTGGCGTTGGCGCGGGCGATTGTGCTGCGGCATGGCGGGCAAACGGCCGTGCGCAGCCGTCCGGGGCAGGGTACGTTGGTCAGTTTGCGGCTGCCGGTGCGCCGCTAAGGGGTGAGTGAAGCGCCAATTTCGCCCGCCAGCTGGGTTAAAAAGCTGTGCATGAACGCTGTGCGGCGCTCGGCTTCCTGGCGGCCCACGGCCGTTTGCATGGTTCCGGCCAGTTTCAGCAGCTTGGTGTAGAAGTGGTCCAGCGTGGCCACAGCATCATCGGGCGGCCGGTGAGCGCAGAACGGATCGTCGGGATAGTATAACGGCCGTTGCAGCGCCCCGCCGACCATAAAGGTGCGGGCCATGCCCACGGCCCCCAAAGCGTCCAGGCGGTCAGCGTCTTGCACCACTTTGGCCTCGATGGTTTGCGGCGGGATGCCAGCGGAGAAGCTGTGGGCTTCGATGGCGTGGGCAATGGCCTCCAGGTATTGGCTGGGGTAGTGGGCGCGGCGGAGGAAGACAACGGCCGTTTCCGCCGCCAGGCGCGATGCCTGGGCGCGCAAGGGCGAATCCTTCAGCACAATGACACAATCATGGAGCCAAGCCGCCGGGATGACGACAGCCTGGTCGGCGCCTTCCAACGTGGCAATTTGCCGGGCATTGTGTACAACGCGGGCCACGTGGGCCTGATCGTGGGCGGCGTCGGCGGCTGCCTGCTCCTGCAGAAAGGCCAGGAAGCGCGGTTCCCAGTCGGTCCAGTTGATAGAAGTCATGGTTTGCTCCTCAGCGATGTGCGGCGACGCCCACTTGTTGGCACATGGCCTCGACAGGGCAGGTGCTGCATTTTGGCAGTCTGGCTGTGCAAATGTGCTTGCCAAAAGGGACCAGCAGGCGGTTGATTTCGATCCAGTACCGCTGCGGCAGCGTTTGTTCCAGGGCGGCCATCGTTTTTTCCGGCGTGGCAGCCGCCACGTAACCCCAACGGTTGGTGATGCGGTGGACGTGGATGTCTACGCTGATAACCGGCTGGTCGCAGGCGATGCCCAACGCCAGGTTGGCGCACTTTGGCCCTACGCCCTTAAACGATAACAACAGCTCCCGTTCGCAGGGCAGCGCGCCGTCATGGTCATCTAGCAGGGTCACGGCGATGGTGTGGATTTGTTCGGCTTTGCGTTCGTGGAAGCTGCATTCGGCGATCAGGTCGTCGATTTCCTCGGGGGTCAGGCGGGCCATAGCTTGGGGCGTGGGCGCAGCGGCCAGCAGCTTCAGCGACACCGGCAGCGATACTTCGTCGAGGGTGCGAATAGAAATCATGCAGCCGACGAGTTGCTGGAAAGGGGTACTGTAGCCGGCTTCAGCCAGTTCGAACATGGCGGCTTTGGGAAACGACCGTACCGCTTTTGCCACCTCTGCCAGCACCACGTCTATGTCGAAGGGCTTTTTAGCCATAGGTATACTCCTGGAGAGTGGGGATTGGCGACTAAGCCGGATGCCAGCCGCCAATCCCCTGATTCAAAGCCTATCTTAGCAGATTTGCAGGCAAAACATTCAGGCGGGTTGGGAAACGGCCGTTTCCGCCCCAGTTTTTCCCAGCCGCCTGAACCACAGCGCCAGTCCTATGGTAGCCACCAGCACGGCTGCGCCCATGAGCAGATTGACCGTCACAAACAACACCACAAGCCATTGGAACAAATAGCTGACGAATCCCAGCAGCAGAGAAAAGCCGTTCACCCAAAAGGACAGCCTGATGATCTTTTCCAGCCGCCCGCCGCTGAAAACGGGGGCGGCGAACAGCGAAGACAGGCCAAAAAACAGGGTGATGCCCAGCATGTTGACGGCCGAAACGGCCGAATGCGGGTTGGCTTCCAGAATTTGTTCCAGCCCGATGAACTCGCCGCGGCCGAGGTAGAAGCGCACCGTGCTAATTTGCAGAAAGTAGTTGATGCCGCTGAGCGCGGCAAAAATCAGGCCAAAGCTGAGGCTGTTGCGGCTGAGAATCTTTTTGCCGGTGGGGGCCAGTTCGTGGATGCTGTTCAGTAGAATGACGTACAGCACGGCGAACAGAAGCATGGAAGCCTGCGCCAGGTATTGGAGGAAACGGCCGTTTCCCTGGGCATACGTTACAAAATCCGCCATGTTGGTCCACACAAACAGCGGCGCTGTGAGCAAAATGGCGACAAAACAGAACGTGAAGAAGATAAAGGTGGCGGCACTGCCCACGGCCGTCCAAAAACCGAGTGTAATCGTCGTTTGATTCATGGGTCATCTCCTGAAAGGTAAAAGCTATAAGCTGTAAGCTGTAAGCTATAAGCCGTAATTGGAAGGTAAGTGAGGTTGCCCAGTGCACTGCGCGCTGTCAGCTAAAAGCTAACAGCTAACAGCTGCCAACTATTCCAGGAGACAACAGGAGAGGGGGAAGGCGTGATGGGGCACGGCCGTTTGCCGCAACAAGCCGGCCAACGACAGGTGCGGCAGATGCGGCGAACGGCGGGGGATGGTGGGAACCCGCATGGCCGGCGGCGCGAGCCGCGCCAGGCCCACCCACAGGCTCCACAACAACCAGATGATAAACGAAACGATAAATGGCATAGCGAAATTATGAGCTGGTTGGCGCCGGGCGTCAAGTTGTGGCGACGCCCGGCGCCGGAGAACACAAACGTTATTTGGCGCTGCCGTTGGCGTTGCCGTCCACCAGACGGCCGTCGCGCATTTTCACAATCCGCTGGGCATAGGCCACCACCCGCTGATCGTGCGTGGCAAAGATGAAGGCGGTGCCGGTCTCTTTGTTCAGACGGGCCATAATGTCCATCGCCTGCTCGCCGTTGGCCGTGTCCAGGTTGGCGGTGGGTTCGTCGGCCAGAACGAGTAACGGCCGTGGCGCCAAAGCCCGGGCTATCGCCACCCGCTGCTGCTCGCCGCCGCTCATCTGGTCCGGCCGATGGTCCATCCGGTCGGCCAATCCTACCGCTTCCAGCAGCGCGGTGGCCCGCTCTTTACGTTCCTTCGCGCCCACGCCGTTCAGCAGCAGCGGCAGTTCCACGTTTTCATAGGCACTCAGCACCGGCACCAGGGCAAAAAACTGGAAGATAAAGCCAATTTTCTCCCGGCGCAGGTCGGCGCGTTGATTGGCGTTCAGACGTGTCACGTCCTGTCCGTTGATTTTCACCGTGCCGCTGTTGGGCTTATCCAGGCAGCCCATCAACTGCAGCATCGTTGTTTTGCCCGAACCCGAGGGTCCAACCAGCGCTGTAAATTCGCCTTCCTCAATCGTCAGGCTGACGCCGTCCAGGGCGCGTGTTTCTACCTCACCAATGGTGTAAATTTTTGTTGCATGTTCCAATTCAATAGCCGCCATTTTGATGACTCCTTATTTTGCACAATGTGACAGATTTTTACCTGTCCTAGAGGGCGTGTAAAGCCTCGATCGGTTCCAACCGCGCCGCATACCAGGCGGGATACAGAGAGACGGTGACGATAACGACCAGCATCCAGAAGGCCATCAAAAAGAGATTGGCGGGAACCAGGGTCGTATACAGTGAAGTGCCAAAGGCCAACGATCCAGCTACGTCTCCCAGATCGCCAAAATAGATTCCGTTAATCGAGAAATAGTAGACCACGATGGCGCCGAGGATGATACCAAAGAGACTGCCAATCAGGCCTAAAATGGTGGCCTCGAACAAGAACATGGTCATGATTTGCCGGCCTTTCATGCCCAGCGCGGCCAGGATGCCTATTTCGCGGGTGCGTTCAAAGACGGCCATCAGCAGGGTATTGGCGATGATCACGGCCACAACCAGGAAAATGATGGCGTAGAGGATGCTGTATACGGCCGTTCCCGTTTCCATCGTCGTCATGATGAATTCGTTCAACTGCCGCCAGCCCATAACGGTGAGGCCCGGTGTCTGCAGCGCCGCTACCACTTTGTCGGTATCGTTAATATCATGCAGCATGATGCGCACGGTGCTGGCGCGGTTGCCCGACCCGGTGATGCTTTGGGCCTGCGCCAGACTCAAAAAGACGTTGGCATTGTCGATGCCGGGGAAGCCGGTGTTGATCAGGCCGACGATGGTGAACTGGCCCTCTTGTGGCACACCGTCTGGATTGCCCACGGCCAGATTGATGCGGTCGCCGACGCCCACGCCCAGTTCGTCAGCCAGTCGCTGGCCGATGAGGATCTGGCCACGGCCGTTTCCCGATAAGAACTCACCGGCGCGCAGTCCTTCCCGAATGGGGTCAAAGAGCGCCGACGCCGGATCAATGCCGCTCACCCGGACGCTGGTCGATTCGCTGGCCGTGCCCAAGACGCCGCTGGCCCAGAGGATAGGCGAAACCGCTGCCACCTCCGGCATCGCCGCCGCCCGCGCCGCCAGTTCGTCGGCATTGTCGATTAAGTCTCGCCACAACAGGCTGGTTTTAACCACTTCATACGACTCGGCGCGTATTTGAATGTGCCCTGTATCCAGCCGGATGGTGTCGCGCAGCATGCCGTCCAACATGCCCGTGATCAACCCATTCATAAAGATAACGAGGGTTAGCCCCAGCGCGATGGCGACGAAGGTGATCACCGTGCGTCGTCTGTTGCGCAGCAAATCGCGGTAGGCCATGACCCAGAACTTTTTAAATGTCATTGTTGACTCCGTCAAGCTGTAGAAAGAGCGAGGGCCAAAGGAAGCACCTGTCTTCCTCCTCGCTCTAGCTCTCGCTAAATATGATGCAGTGCCTCGGCCGGTTCCTGGCGCGACGCCTGCCACGCCGGGAAGAAGGAAGCTGCCGCTGAAATAACCATCACCAGAAAGGCATAAACCAGGGACGTGGTGAGCGAAAAAGCAGGATACATGCGCGTGCCCATCAGCGCATAGACTTCGGCGCCGCCGCCGGCATCGGATATGCCGCTGATGTCAATGCCCACCTGGGCCACGGCCGCCACCAGCAGCCCGCCGGCAATCACGCCCACGACAGCCCCAAATACCCCGATAAAGGTGCCTTCCAGCAGGAAAAGCGTGGTGATTTGCCGCCCCTTCATGCCCAAAGCCGCCAGGACGCCCATTTCGCGGGTACGTTCATAGACGGCCATGAGCATCAGGTTCAGAATGCCGATGCTGGCAATAAGCACGACCAACATACCCAGGATGCTGGTGGCCATGCTTTTGGATTGGATAGCCTGCTGGATTTCTGGGCTTAAGGTATCCCATGAATCCACTTCGTAATTGGGCAGTTTGGCCTGCAAATCTTCAATCAGGACGTCTTCCTGGCCGACTTTTTCCAGGGAGACGACGACCTCGGTTTCCTGCTGGCGCAAGTTGTAGAGCGTCTGCGCCGTGGGCAGGTTGATGAACACGGTCCCGCGCTCGGCGGAGTCCATGCCCAGGCTGTAGATACCCACGACGGTCATGGTCCGCTGGCGCATGGACTCGTTGAGCCGCCGGCCCACCAGCATGACTCGGTCGCCTACGCCCACTTCCAGCAGGTCGGCCAGATTTTGCCCGATGACAATCGCGTCGCCGTCTTCGCTGGTAAGAAAACGGCCGTCACTGATATTCTCTGCAAACAAGCTAACCGGCGCTTCTTTCTCCGGCTCGATGGCGGTGATGGTCACGGGGTAGGTGCCCGCGCCGGTGCTGACCATGCCGCCGGTATTGATGCGTTTGGCGGTGGCCAGAATTTTCTCTGGCGAGTCAATGGATTGAATGGTCGCCACAACTGTTTCCGCATCGGCCAGGGGCAGCAGCGGCAGCCGATCGGCCTTTTCGCGGTAGCCAGGGGCGTGGACCTGTACATTGCCGCCGTACATGCGTACGGCGTTGCCATAAATGGCCTGATCCGACCCCTTGATCAGCGCATCCATAAAAATGAGTAAGATCATACCCAGGATGATGGCGACACTGGCGATGAGGGTTCGCCGCCAGTTGCGCCACATGTTACGCCAGGCCATTTTTACAATTTTACTCATCTGTTACTCTCCTTTGTCAGGTGGTAAACCACTGCCGGTAGCTTTCCATGTCGATCAGGGTAATGGAATTGGCCGGCGCGCCTAATAGGCGGATCATCGCGTGTTGGTAGACGGTTACCAGTCGTTGGATAGCCACAAAAGCGGCCATACCCCATTCTTCCTCCACCATCAACTTCACAATCGCCTCAGACATGTTTTCGCCCATCTGCAAGATTACCAGACCAATTTCGTCTGGATACGGCGTGTCGAAAACGCCCTGGGCCACACCCTGCTGCACAATCCGCGTAAACAGCGGCGCGATGTACTCGCTGGAGGCGGCTTTCATTTTTTCGCGCATGATGGCGTTTTCGTCTTTATACCAGACCGGCAGCAGGGTTTCGATCAGGGCGCGGTTTTCCAATTTCAGGGTGGTGGTGTCGGCAAATAATTTCTGCAACTTTTCTAACGCCGACAACTGCGGATCGTCGACCATCGGTTCCACCACGACTACTACCTGCTGCAGCAAATGCACTACCAGGGCGTCCAGCAGCTCTTCTTTGGAATGGAAATAGTAGTAAAACGTTCCTTTGGCAATGCCGATGGCGTTGATGATGTCGCGCACGGCCGTTTGCTCATACCCTTTGGTGTAAAACAGCTGTTGGGCTGCATTCAGGATTTCATTTCGTCTGACGTCAGGATCTTTTACGATTCGTGTCATGCCTGAACCTCGAATTGAATATCACTGACCGACTGCCGGTCGGTAAGAGAATATTAGCCGAATTTTGCCAGCGCGTCAATAGATTTCGGGCGGTTTTCAGTCGAGTGAGACCGGGAATTAAGTTGCAGGCAGGCGCAGGCGCTCAGGCCAGCGCAGTAATGATTTCGCGGGGTTCAGGTGTGGAAATCTGGCCGGAAAGGCCGGTGAAAATTTCGCTGACGGAGAACGGCGGACAGATCAATTTGGCCAGCAAGGTGGTGGCGCGGTCGTACTGGTCGATGAGCGCCGGATGGGCCTCGGGGGTGCGTTGGTGCAGCGCCTGCGCCTTTTCCCAGGCAGCCTGGCGGGCGCGCTGAATGCTGAAGTTGCCCAATGCTTCGTCGGCGGAGCCGCCGAGCATGTCCAGATAACGAAAAAACGGCGACGATTGGTTGACGCCTTCCTGGACCTCATCCAACAGCCCGGCGAGCACAAGGTTGACTGCAAAAAAATCGTTTTTGAGGGGTTCCAGAGCGCAGTTTTGGCACACCTGGGCGGCGGCGATGCCTAAATCTAGGTTGATATGGGCGTTGATGCCCAGCAGCAGGTGATGGAGGACGGTGGGCTGGGTATCCTGGGCGCGAGCGAAGGCGTAGGCCCAGGCGCGGGTGGGCTGGCGCCCCTGGCGGTGCTGCCGGTACGCTTCGATGTAGCGTTGGGCAAAGACGATGTCCAGTTGTTCCATGCGGGCGGGGTCTTCAAAACGGCCGTTTTCCACCCCCTCCTTAATGCGCACAGTCACTTTGCGATACATGGCCGGGAAATAGCCCAGGCGGCTGTTTGCCTGGCGGCATTCGTCGATAATGTCCGTGAGCGTTTGAATGACGTCGTCGATCGTTTGGGTAGCCATCGCCTGATTGTTTTCTCTGGGTCCGCGTATTGGGGCGAATGATAGCGGGATTGGGTTAGGCGTCAAGGGGAAAACGGCCGTTGTGTCCCGACACGGCTTATGGCAAAATGGAACACAGCCACCGCAAAAGGAGAACAATTGATGCCGTATGAAGCCAAAAATTTCTACAAAGGTTTTTTGGATCACTGCTTTTAGCCTGGGAGTCTTGTTTATCTTCACCCTTTCCAAAGTCACACTGGGGGAAAATGTAGAGCCAACAGCAACCCTGGAACCCAGAAGTTATTTACCCATTGCCGCCAAAGATCCGACACCCACGCCAACCATTACACCAACGCCAACGGCCACGCCGGAACCGGGATGCGTGCCCCCGCCGGAGATTCCAGCCAGTGATCTTATCAACGAAGAGGCCATCCTGAGTGGCATCAATCAACAGCGCAGCAACAACAGCCTGCCCGCCCTGGCCCTGGCCGGTGAATTGACCCAATCTTCGCGGCGTCACAGCCTGGACATGGCCGAAAACCACTTTACCGGCCATACCGGTTCCGATGGCAGCGTGGTAGGTGACCGAATGCTAGATGCCTGTTACGAGTGGAATTACCGGGGCGAGATCATTGGCTGGGGTTTTGGCGGCGATACGTCAGCGATGCTGGACTGGTGGATGAACAGCCAGCCGCACCGCGAAACGATCCTGAATGTGCTGCCGGAGGATTTTGGCGTGGGTTATATCCGCCTGCCCGGCAGCGACTGGACGCATTATTGGACGGTGAACTTTGGGCGGCGCAGTACGGCCGTTTCGGGCGGAGCCCAGGCGCTTTATTTCTGCGAATATGTGGTGGAAGGAGAGCAGGGCGGCGCTTCGGTGCGGTATTACAGTGCGACACCCTGCCCGGTGTATGACTAGGAAATAGAAAACGGCCGTTTCTCCCCAGGAACGGCCGTTTTCCCTAACCTGCTGTCCCATGTAGCAGGCTTACATGGGCTGTCCTGGTTGCTCGGGGCCAACGCGATACGGACGCATCATCTCGTTGTCCTCGTGCTCAACAATATGGCAGTGCCAGACAAACTGGCCGGGCGTCACAAACCGGGTTTTCACCCGCGTCACCGTTCCAGGATAGGCAATTACCGTATCCTTAAAGCCAGTTTCCCAAGGTTCCGGGGGACGAGGTGTCGAACCGGGCACCACCTGCACTTCTTCTGTTTCTTCATTCACGAAAATGTCCTGCCGGTTTAGTACCTCGAACACCTCTTCATGAATGTGCATCGGATGCCCATCGCCTGTGGCATTGTAGAATTCCCAAATTTCCGTAGCGCCGACATCCGGATTTTCCGTAATCTCATCCATCCACAACCGCTTCGACCACAAGCCAGGCGCGACGTTGGGATCACCGCTGACCACGCCGAGAACGGCTTCGGCCGGAGCTTCAAAGAGGGGAGACATTTCCTCCAACAGAGCCAGCGCGCGGGTTTTGGTGGCTGGTGGATAAGGCGTGATTTCTGGCAGCACCAGGTATTGTGGCGGTGTGCTTACATCTAGCTTCCACCCTCGCTGCACGTGAAAAGACATCACCTGGCCGGTTGTCATGGGATCGGCCATCTCAAAGTCGACACCAGGCACACCGCCGCCGAAAGGTTCATCCGGGCCAACATTGCCCAGAACGTAATTGCCCGGCGGGACTTTGGAGAAGTCAACAATAACGTCGGCGCGTTCGGCCAGGCCCATCAAAATTCGGTTGCCATGATCGGCTGTGATGTTTACCGGAGCCGCCAGGAAGCCGCCTTCGTTGCCGATTTGCCACACTTCCACCCCTGGAATCTGGTTGAAGTCCAGGATGAGGAACCGGGATTGGCAGCCATTGAGAAAACGGAAACGGTAGCGAACACGATCCACGTCCAGGTAGGGCCAGGTATTGCCGTTTACCATCATCATGTTGCCGAAGAATTCTGGATTCCAGATGGGGGCAATGTCCGAGTCGGGGATGAATGGCCCGTTTATTTCGTCGAAGAAGGCGCGAGTGTCTGGGTAAAAGAGTGAGCCGTCGCCGTTAAAGGAGCGGTCTTGAATGGCGATGGGGATTTCCCGGTATTTGCGCATCCACGAGGGGAACAGTTGTTCAAATTCTGCCGGGGCAGGGCGGGGGAGGAGGGCTAAACGGCCGTTGCGCGAATCACGCAAAGCCAGGTCGCCATCTGGTCCGCCACGAATGATGTAGAAACCGGCCGGTCCGGCGTAAACGTTCAGACGTGTCATCCCCAAGGCGTGGTCATGATACCAGTCCGTAGAAGCGCGGCCAACGTTGGGATACTGGAAAGTAGCATAACCCGGCCCCCAGCTTTCACCAAAGCTCGCATGGGCTTTATCGGCAAAAAAGTTGTACCAGGTGCCTTCCGTCGCGTAGCCGCTCGGAATATTGTGGGCGTCTGGCAGGTACCAGGCTTCTGTATACCCATCACTTTCATCGCCCACCCCTACTGCTCCATGCACGTGAGTGACAATCGGCACCGGGCCTGTGTACCGCAAAGGTGTGCTCAGAAATGCAGGCCGCTTGTCGCGTTCGTTTAGCCCTCCTCCGGGATTGGCCCAGTGGAGCGAAGGATCCACCGGCAGCAGATGGGGTAGGAAATTGCCGTTAGCATCCTTGAGATCGTTGATCCATTTCACCCGTACTGCTCTTCCGTGTCTGGCTTCGATGGTCAGCGAGGGTGCGTTATGCAGCAACAAGCCTTTTGGATTGGCTGCGCTGACGGCTCCATATCCCCAGACTTGTGTGGCCGGCAGCGGCGCAGGCAGGATTTGCTGCTCAAACTGGCGCATGGAGATTTCATAATAGTCAGTAAACTTGCCCCGCCTCTCCCGGATAACGCCCGCTCGTGGCATTACGGGAGGAATCAACATCGGCGTCTGGAATTTGGGTACAGATGCGGGATCCAACGTCCCTCCCGGAATAGGCGCGGCAAACACGCGTGTCAGCTTTCCCACCTTTTTGGTCAAAACTAATGAGGCTCCGGCTGCTCCCCCTAACTTTAGGAATTCTCGTCTTGTGGTCACAATTTCCTCCAAAGCTATTCAATAGAGAACTGGTAAAGTAATAGGCAGCCAAAAAAAGAACTTGAAGGCTCAAACAAGCTCAACTGACGTGCCCTAGCGGCTCACCCACCGTAGGGGTAAACAAAAGGGGTATTCTGAGAGCACCTCCTTTGACAGGCCGTCAGAATGTGCAGTTGACGGCCGTTCTGACCGAAAGCTCACGAAGACTGAATTTTTATAACAATACAGGGTAAATTCGCTTGAGGCTCAGCGCCCACTAGTACCACAGTACTAAGCGTTCCTTACGAAAACTCTTACGACGAGCGAGTGACCGATTCAGGAACTTTATTGCCATCGATCAGCATGACCAGGCGCTTATTTCCCAGGAATATACGAGGCGCATGCACGATTGCCGCTGTGACAACAGGTCGCTTTTAATTAAATTTTCGACCAATACTTGGAATAGCAGGCGGTTACTGGTACTAAGGTAATGTATTATCAGATTAAAGCATGGAGGCACTAATAAACAGTGACATATAGGCACGGTTCTACGTGAAATTTGTCACATATTTTGTTTTTGCAGAGAGATTGGTGGCTCTCAGGCGGCTTCGCGGAACCTGGCTTCCAGGTTGACCAGGTCAATTTCGGTCAGTTGGAGCAAGATGGTGCTGTCTAACGGCCGTTCCCCCTTCACATACACGCGCGCTTCCAGATCCAGCTCTGGGATCAAAACCACGTCTTTGCGCCCCCGTTTTTCCACAATGACGCCTTGCCCACGCCAATCCGGGTGCTGCTCCAGGTAAACCAGCGTCCAGTGCCGGTTAGACAGCCGCTCCGTGCGGCGTACGTCGCCGGAAACGGCTTCGGCTGCACCCACGCGGGCCATCACTTCTTGCTCATCTAGCAGCGTTTCCCCGGCAATGTATGCGCGCAGCTGTTGGTGGACCACCAGATCCAGATAGCGGCGCAGGGGGCTGGTGGCCTGAGCATACAGGCCCAACCCCAATCCGGCATGGGCGCCGGGCATACTGCTGGGCTGGCTGGGCTTCATCAGGCGGCGGCGGGCAAAAAAATCGGATAGGGTGTGGGCGGGGGGCAAAGGTTCGGACGGCGCTTCCTGGGTGGTGTAGGGAAGAGGGATGTTGTTTTGGAAGGCAAAACGCGCCACGGCTTCGCCGGCCAGCAGCATGGCTTCACGGACTAAATCCCGGCTGCGCAGGTTGGGCAACGGCCGTATCGACACCATGCCCGCTTCGTCCACCCGCACGCGCACTTCTGGCAGGTCGATGTGCACGGCGCCGTTTTCCTGGCGGCGCGCCTCGGCGCGTTTCGCTATTTCGTATAACGATTGGAACGGCGCTTCGTCCAATCGAGTTTCCGCTTCTTCGTAGGTCAGGCGGGTGACGTGAATCCAGCTTGGTACAATTTCCAACTGCGTTACTTCTCCATCCTCGCCCAGATCCAAGCCGAAGGAGAGGGCCGGCGAGAGTTCGGCCAGACCCAGACCCAGCCATTGGGTGGCCGCCGGCGGCAGCATGGTTATTGTGCCTTCCGGTAAATACAGGTTAGCGCCGCGCGCGCGGGCCTCCAAATCCAGCAGGCTGTCTGGCGGGACGAGGGCGGCAACGTCGGCGATGTGGACCCAGAGACGGCCGTTTTCCCAGCTCACGGCGTCATCGGGGTCTGTGCTGCCTTCGTCGTCGATGGCCAGGGCAACCAGGTGCGTGAGATCGCGCCGTTCTTCTTCCGGCAGGGCAGATACCGGCAGCTCGGGTGAGGTGGTGGGCAGGCCGGCACGGGCCGGGTATGGGTTTTGGCTGGCGTCCCAATAACCGGTTTTGAGCAGCAGGGCGTGGGCCACCTCTGGCGTTTCCGCCTGGTTGAGGGCGCGCAAAGCCTGGCTGCGCTGGGTCTGGCCCAGGGCGAGGGCGGCGATTTCCTGCAGGTAACGGCCGTCTTCCTCGCCTACCTCGCCTTTTTCCAGCCGGGTCAGAAAAGCCTGCCACGCCTGCTCTTCCGCGGCTTTGGCTGCGCGCGCCGCCTGTGCGGCGGCCACCTCTGCCGGTGTATGGACTACCACAGCCTCGATTGTGCCGCTGAAGTACAGGCCATCGGCCAGCAGTTGCCACACCGCCCAGGCTGTTGCCGGCGTGTAATCGGTAAAAGCCAGCTCGGCCAGTTCTGGCAGGGTGTTAACGCTGCCCTGCAGCAGTTCCCAGGCTGTTGCCACGTCGCCGGCTGGGGATGGCAAGCCAGACGCGCTGTGGATGGGGCCGGGATGGAGCAGGTCTACGTCTTTGGGGCGCACTTTGAGGGAACGGCCGTCGGCCAGCTCGATCTCGATTTTCTTATCGCCGGCTTTGCTCAAGCGGGCCGGCTGGTTTTTATAGAGCACCAGACTGTTCAGGGGCAGGGTGGCTTCAGACATGATGATGACCTCGTGAGGAATTGCGGCTATTGTAAAACGACTTGGTCTTGGTGACCAACCAAGTTGCTCATGGTGACCAACTAAGTTGATCATGGTGACCAATCAAGCGGTAAATGACTTATTTCCCCTATTCACCCTCAAAAACATCTGCGATACTTGAGGAACGTTACTGAAACAACCTTTAACCTGATAGTGTGACGCGCTTCGGAGTTGTTTCACTGGGAGACACGAATGACCAACGATGCCATCTCTCAAGTCCAGTTACCAGCAGTGCAGTTTTCTGATCGAGAACGGGAAGTGATCTTCACCCAGTTATGGGAGCGCACCAGTGATGGTCTGGTGCTGATCCAGGCTGAGCGGTTTGTTTATCTCAATTCACGTTTCGCCGAAATGCTGGGTTACCGCATTGCCGACCTGCAGGATATGCCTTTTCTCGATTTTGTGCATCCGCAAGATCTTTCTATTGTCACTGACCATTACCAACGGCGAATGGCGGGAGAGCCGGTTCCGGCGCGCTATGAATGTGGGCTGCTGCATCGCAGCGGCCAGCGAATATCTGTAGAGCTGAATGCCGGTATTGTGGAATTTCGGGGGCAGCCGGCCGATTTGGTGTTCCTGCGGGATGTTTCCGACCACAAGCGGGCGCAAAAACGGATGCAGCGGCTGCTGGATCAACAGCTTATCTTAAACCGTCTGGCCCTGTCGCTGGGGCAGATGACGCAGCTAGAGCATATTTATGAGACGTTTACCGAACTGTTGTGTGAGCTGCTGCCGGTAGATTTGCTGTTCATTTCCTTATTCGATGCGTCTGAACAGCTCATTCGTGCCGAATTTGCCTATGCTTATGGGCAAAAGTTACCCGCGGCAGACTTGCCACCTCTGCCGCTGGCCCCAACCGGACGCGGTTTCCAAAGCGAGGTCATTCGGACTGGTTCCACCGTGTATATTCCCGACTATTTGCAGGTGTATAAACAACAGCATATTGTCCACGAGGTTCGCCCTGATGGCTCCCTGGTGTTCGATGTAGAACCGGGGCAGTGTGATGATCCGGTACACTCTATGCTCTATGTGCCCATGAAGATTCGCGGACAGACAATTGCCGTTTTACAAATCCAAAGTGTTGTGCTGGATGCGTATGCGCCGGAAGACGTGGAACTGGTGTCGGCGTTGGCTAATATTGCGGCGATTGCGATTCAGAATGCACGGCTGTTGGCGCAAACGCAGGAACAGGCGCTGCAAGTACAGGAGCTTATTAACGTTGTGCCGGACGGCGTGGTGTTGTTAACGGGTGATTTTGAAGTGGCCCTGGCCAATCCGGCAGCGCAGACTTATCTGGCGGCGCTGGGTGGTTTGAGGATAGGGGAGGTGGTAGAGCGGCTGGGCGAACGGCCGTTAACCGAACTCCTTTCGCCGGCTCCCACAGGATTGTGGCACGAGGTAGCTGTGCAAGACTCGGTTTACGAGGTAACTGCCCGGCCTATAGAGGATGGCTCAACGGCGCGCGGTTGGGTGCTGGTTATCCACGACAGCACCCAAGAGCACGGCATCCAGCAGCGTGTGCAGCAGCAAGAACGCCTCGCCTCCGTGGGGCAGTTGGCAGCCGGCATCGCCCACGATTTCAACAACATTATGACCATCATTTCTCTGTACGTGGACCTGGTCCAAATGGCAGAGAAGGGGCTTTCGGACAGCGGCCGCACCCGTCTGCACCTGATTGCTCAGCAGGCGAACCGGGCGGCAGATCTGATCCAGCAGATCTTGGATTTCAGCCGCTGTGCCGTTTTTGGAGAGACGGCCGTTAGACTTTCTGCCCTTCCTCAAAGAAGTGGTAAAGCTTTTGGAACGCACCGTAGTGGAAAGTGTCACCATCGAGGTGGCCTATCAAGCTGGCCAGTTTGTCGTCAACGCCGATCCCACCCGCATGCAGCAAATGATTATGAATCTGGCTCTCAATGCCCGCGACGCTATGCCGCGGGGAGGACGCCTGCAGTTTGCCCTGGCGGAAGTGTGGGTAAACGGGCCAAACGATGCTCCGCTGGCCGAAATCCCGCCCGGCCCGTGGGTTCATTTCTCCGTCACCGACGAGGGGAACGGTATTCCAACGGAAGTGCTGCCCCACATCTTCGATCCGTTTTTTACCACCAAAGGCGCGGGACAGGGAACCGGCCTGGGCCTGGCCCAGGTGTGGGGCATTGTCAAGCAGCATGATGGATATATTGATGTCGCTTCCCACCCAGGTGCTGGCACGACTTTTTCCATCTATCTGCCCGCCCATATTCCAGAGAAAAATATCCCATCCCGGCCGGCAGATGCGGCGCTGAAATTTGGCAGCCAGGAAAAAATTCTGGTGGTGGAAGATGATCCCGTTGCCCGGCAGGCGTTGGTCGACAGTTTGGTGGCTATGAATTACCAGGTGAGGACGGCTAAAAACGGCCGTGAAGGCCTCGACATCCTGGTCGCCGATCCGGCAGACATCTCCCTGCTTATCAGCGACGTGATCATGCCCGAAATGGGCGGGATTCAGTTGATACATGAATTGAGAGAGCTGGGGCTGGTCACTCACGCCATTCTCCTCACCGGGCACTCGCACGCCACAGAACTGGATCAATTTCTCGCCGATCCGAGCGTGGAGTGGCTGCCAAAGCCTGTGAGTCTGGAACAACTGGTAAGCGTGGTGACGAGCATGCTGGCCGGTGTGTAAAGGTGGTTAGACGGCCGTTGCCCTAATTTTCCGGCGCGATTCTCATCCCAATTGCCTGCTTCACTGAATTAAACGCCATAAATTCCCCTGATCCACTGGTCACATCTTGACTGACTCTGGAGACGCATGGTATTATGAGTCAGCCAAATATTTTATGTATAATGGGTTATGTCATATACTTAGCGCACAAAGTGCGATATTTTGTAGTCACGATCCATAGTCGCCAGTCACTTTTGTGAATTCATGGCGTCAAAAAAGGCACAATCAAGGAGGTAGCATAATGACTCGTCGGATAATATACATTTTACTGGCGATTGTTGTTGTTCTGGTGGTGGTGTTGGGCATTCGCTGGTGGTTAAACCGCGGTGGCGACACGGTTGTCGATGAAGTTGGCGACGAAATCGGCGAAGTGGTTGATGAGGCGACGTCTGGCACGCCGGTGATCGATATTGGGACAGAAGGCGACACGACGGAAACCGCTCCGGTGGACACAGCCACCACGCCTGAAGCAAACATGACGGATGAAACGGCCGTTGCCACCGAAGCCACGCCCGTGGCTGGTGAAGGAGAAACCGCCCCCGCCACAGGCACGGATACGAGTGCCGACACCGGCACCGCCGATACCGGCACCACGGAGGCCACAGCGCCTGAAGGCAGCACAGATGGGAGCTCGGGCGAAGCCATCGCTGCCGATTCATCGTTGGGCGGCGTACCAGACTCCGGTGATGCCAACGTTGGGGGCGGTATGGTGGAACCCGGCCTGGCCGATACGTCGGCGGCTACGGATTCATCCAGCAGCGAGGCGACCGCACCGTCCACCACCGAATCCACCGATACTTCGGCGGCCAACGGCACCGGCGGCCAAAGCGCCCAGCTTCCGCAAATCAGTCTGGTCGTGCCAGGCCAGCCGATACAGCACATGGTCCAAAACAAAGAGTGGTTGACTCAGCTTGCCCGTTGTTACGGCACAACCGTGCAAGACATTCAAGCGGCCAACAATTATGCCTGCCCAGACCTGATTCAACCCGGTTGGGTAGTGAACATCAATAATCCGGGCAATGCCGGTCCCATCACCATTAACGAAATGCCCTGCTTCACGTATTACACCGTGCAGCAAGGGGATAATTTGTACCGTATTGCCGAGCAATTTGGCATTAACTACCAATGGCTGGCCCGCATCAATGCCGTTTACAACTATGACTACGTGCAGGTTGGCCAGATTCTGGTCATTCCCAACCCGGTGCCGCCGGAAATGACAACCGCGCCAGCGCAGCCCTTTTATTATTCACCGTGCTGGGGCTATGGCTGCGGTTATGACGGCTATTGGCAGCCACAACCTGTGCCCTATGGCTGGTAGTTGATTGAAATCAAACAGGCCTGCAATTTGTGTTGCAGGCCTGTTTTCTTTCGTGGAAATGATTGTCAGGGAGCCAGCTGTCGCAAATATTAACGGCCGTTCCCCTTATTTCGCTCAACCATCCGTCAGACACCCTTCAGAAGCGGACTGTACATTTTTAATGTATTTGTACAGCGTGCCGCGTGTCGCCTTGTAAGGCGGCATGATCCAGTCCGCGCGGCGCTGCGCCAGTTCGGCGTCGCTTAAACCCACGTCAATCGTGCGCTTTTGCGCGTCGATGGTGATCTGGTCACCGGTGCGGATCAGGGCGATGGGGCCGCCTTCCTGCGCTTCTGGGCAGATGTGGCCGACGATGAACCCATGACTGCCGCCGGAGAAACGGCCGTCTGTCAGCAGGGCCACGTCTTTCCCCAACCCCGCACCCATTATCGCGCTCGTCGGCGTCAGCATTTCCGGCATGCCGGGTCCGCCCTTTGGCCCTTCGTAGCGGATGACGATCACGTCGCCCTTCACAATCTCGCCCGCTTCCAGCCCGGCCAGCATCTCCTCTTCCGAGTCATAAACCCGCGCCGTGCCGCTGAAAACCAGCCCTTCCTTGCCCGTAATCTTGGCCACGCTGCCTTCCGGGGCCAGGTTGCCGCGCAAAATCTGGATGTGGCCGGTCTGTTTGATGGGGTCGTCCAGCGGCTGGATGATTTCCTGCCCGGCGGCCAGATTGGGCACATCGGCCAGGTTTTCGGCCACGGTTTGGCCCGTCACCGTCAGGCAGTCGCCGTTTAGGTAGCCGTTGTCCAGCAAATATTTCATGACGGCCGGTGTGCCGCCCACTTGGTGCAAATCTTCCATCACGAAACGGCCGCTGGGCTTCAAATCGGCCAAAAACGGCACCCGGTCGCTGACGGCCTGGAAATCGTCAATGGTCAGATCGACGCCGCCGGTTTTGGCCATGGCGATGAGGTGAAGCACAGCATTGGTGGAGCCGCCCAAAGCCATCACCACGACCATCGCATTCTCGAATGCCTCGCGGGTCATGATGTCGCTGGGTTTGATGTCGCGTTCCAGCAGCAGGCGCATGGCCGCGCCCGCGCGCACACATTCGTCTTGTTTTTCCTGCGATTCCGCCGGATAGGAGGCACTGTAGGGCAGGCTCATGCCCAGCGCTTCGATGGCCGAGGCCATGGTGTTGGCGGTGTACATGCCGCCGCAGGCGCCGGGGCCGGGGCAGGCGTGGCGCACAATCTCTTGCCGCTCTTCATCGCTGATTTTCCCGGCGATGTATTCGCCGTAGCTCTGGAAGGCGGAGACGATGTCCAGCTTGTCGTACTGTGCCGTGCAGCCGGCGCGGATGGTGCCGCCATAAACCATGATGGCCGGGCGGTCCAGGCGCGACATGGCCATGATGCAGCCGGGCATGTTTTTGTCGCAGCCGGGCAGGGCGATGAGGCCATCGTACCACTGGGCAGCCATGAGCGTTTCGATGGAGTCGGCGATAATTTCGCGTGACTGCAGGGAGAAGCTCATGCCGTCGGTGCCCATGCTGATACCGTCACTGACGCCGATGGTATTGAAACGCATGCCCACGAGATCGGCGGCTTCGACGCCTTCTTTGACTTTGGCGGAGAGGTCGTTGAGGTGCATGTTGCAGGTGTTGCCTTCGTACCACATGCTGGCGATGCCTACCTGGGCCTTATCCATGTCGGCGGCGGTCATGCCGGTGCCGTAGAGCATTGCCTGCGAGGCGCCCTGCGCTTTGGGTTGGGTGATGCGGGAACTGTATTTGTTGAGTTGGGTCATATCTTCTCTTCTACTTTGAGGGGGAATGGGGTAGTCAATTCTTGCAGTAAGGGGCCAATTCGTTTCAGAACCTGGATATTCACTTGGCCAAATTTCTTGACGATAATGGTTTGAGAGAGCGTATAGATTTTATCCACGCGAATATGTCCTGGTCGATCGCTCGTTTGTAATGGTGAAGCCGAAATTTGTTTGCAACGGCCGTGATGTCATCGCCACCACAATGACATCAGCGTTCTGTTGGTTGTATTGATTTGTGGAAATCACGATAACTGGGCGTCGCTTTTGTGCGGACAAATCGGTGAATGGTACAGGAACCAGGACGATGTCACCTTGTTTAGGCATTATTCCAATCCTCGTCGTCGAGGGGATTGTCCCAAAAGTCCAGGCTGGTTTGAGCAGCATGTGTCAGATCATTGAATGTGTCCGGTTCTTCAACGATGAAAACGGTCACATGTGCGCCAGGTAAGAGGGGCACTTGCAGTTCAATTCGGCCATCGGGGTTTACTTCGGCCTGATATTTCAGGGCTTTCTGTGGAAAATCAGCAAATTTTTCCATTTTTTGCCTCTTGCCTAACGAAGTCACGGTTGGTAACTATTTTATCCATTCTATCACGACTGATGCGGTAAAAAAACGTTCAGAATGTGTTATTCTAAAACGGCCGTTCCCTCCACCTCAATCAAAAACTCCGGCCGGGCCAGCGACTGCACGCCAATCCAGGTGGTCGCCGGGGGATGCTCGCCGGGGAAAAAGGCTTTGAGTCCCTCGCTCACCGGCGCGGTGCGGTCCATCCAGTCATGGACGATGTAGATGCGCAGGGCGACGATGTCGGCTAAAGTGCCGCCGGCGATGGTAACGGCCGTTTCCACGTTCCGCAAACTTTGCCACACTTGCGCCCGCAAATCATTCTCGCCGATGGTGTTCTGGTGCTCATCCCAGGCCACCTGCCCGGAAAAGTACACCGTGCGGCTGCCCTGCGCCACCACAATCTGCGAAAAACCAAACTGCAGGCTGTTGAAAAGGGAATCGGGGTTAAGACTTGTTTTGCTCATAATTGGAGATTAGAGATTGGAGACTGGAGATTAGAGACTCCCAGTCTCCAGTCTCCAATCTCTCTTAAAATACTTTACGCCAGTAATACGCTTTGTAAATTTCCGTAAAGCCCAGGCTGTTGTACAGAGCGTTGGCCGGGACCATGTCGCCGGTTTCCACGGTAACGTCCACGGCGCCCATGGCCTTCAGGCGCAGCAGACCTTCCTGCATCAGCGCTTTGCCCAGGCCGCGCTGCTGATGGTCGGGATGGGTGCAGACCGGCTCGAAAATGCCGCGCCGATTCATCTCGTCCCAGGGCACGCCCACATAAGCGGCAAAACTGCCGTCTGGCGTTACGGCCACCAGGTCCAGTTCCTGGCGGAAGCTGGGCGCATTGCGTGTAAACCACTGGTATTCGGCAGCGTTGTGGAAGTCCCGGCGGAAAGCGGCGTTTAGCAGATCGGCGATTTTTTGGCAGTCATCCAGATCTTCCGGATTGGTGGCGCGCAGCGTATACCCTTCGGCCAGTTGGGGCTGGGCCAGCGGCTGCTGCCCAAAGCGCAGGTGGCGCAAAACGCCGCCGTAGCTCATCTTTTCATAGCCGCGCTCGGTCAGTAAACGCTGGCGGTGGGCATCGTACTCGTAGATGAAGAAGTGGAGCTGACGGCCGTTGCCATCTTCCGCCGCTTCGCTCAGGTTGGCTTCGGTCCACGCTATCATGTCCTCTTCCAAAAAGCGGAAATCTGGGTCGACTTGCAGGTTGGCCCATCCCAGGCCGTCGGGGTTGGCTATGCCGATGAGACGGCCGTCATCCGTCTCCCACAGCTGGCAGTTCTGGTTCCAGTTCGGACTCCCCGCCTGGTGCGGATGGTAAAAGCGGCGTCCTTCCCAGCGGCGCATGTCCCAATTGAACCCTGGCGGCGCGGTGCTTACCGTTTCCAGCAGCAGTTGGTGCACTCGCCAGTAATCGTCTTCGTTATCCAGAGGCCGTTGGCGTACAGATATTAAATTGCTTGGGGCGATCATGATGTTTTCCTTTTGCGGCCAAAAACAAAGATATGTTTAGCGGGAACTGCAACGTCCAGCCGCAGTGCGATTGTATCAGGCTGGACGGACTTGTAAATGAAGAAGTTACGCCTTTCACGGTTTGCCGCGCAGCCCGGTCGGAAGAAATCCGGGCCCGGACAAAAACAGCGTTCATCCCGACAAAAACTGTTTTTGTGCAGTGCTGAATAGGTTATGCCTATATAAAAACAATTTATACATCGACAAAACCTATTCTGCACAAGGCCAAACCGATTTTGGGGAGTTTAGGGGCGAGGGACTAAAGGGAAAGTTACCACAGGCCTGGCAGCAGCCGCCGCGTGCGTGCGGCGTAGGCCCGGTAACCAGGCAGCGTTTGCTGCAAGAAAGCATCTTCCCACAGCAGGCGGCGCAAAAACAAAACGATGAGCACGGCCGTTAAAACCAGCGCCCCGTACACATTCAAAATCAACGGCATGCCCACCACCTGCAGCATATTCCCCAGATACCCGGGGTGGCGAATCCACTGGTACGGTCCTGCTTCTATCACGTCCTGCCCGGCCCACGTTTCGATGTGGCCGGAAAAATACGGTCCCAGCACGGCCACACTCCACACCCGCAGCCCGATACCTGCGGCGGCCAGGACTGCGCCGGCCGCGGCCACGGCCGTATTCGTGCGCGGCCAGAGGGCATACAGCAGCAGACTGCCCAGCAGCAGCACCCACCAGCCCAGCGAGAGCCAGTAGCGCAGCGGTTCATGGGCACGCTGCCCGTCGGGCGGCTGGCTTTGATGGGCGCGCCGCTCGGCCACCAGATAGATCGCCAGCAGCCCGCCATACAGATAGACCTGCCAGGGGGTTAGCTCAGGCCAGCGGCGGATGAGGGCCACGGCCGTTATCGCCAGCAGCAGCCATAAAAGCACAAACAACAGCCAGTAAACCCGGTGTGGAAATTCAGACTGGGTCATTTGGAGTACGGCCGTTTGCTGCCCAAAACCGGCGAATGGCCTCGCGCCGCGACCACAACAGCCAGGTGATCACGCCGCTCAACAGCGCCAGGGAAAGAACGCCCGCCTTTTTGACCACCGCATTGGCGTCTTCTGGCGTATACCCTTGTTCCACCAGCGTCCACTTCAAAATCACGCCCCCATCCACAATCGGCAGGGGCAGCAGTGCTCCGGTCAAGATGAAGCCGTGGCTCAGGCAGGCAATGTCCGCCAGTTCGCGGGAGAGCGAATCTGGTGCGGACAGGGCGCGCCACAGCAGGCTGCCCAGCAGACTGGCCGCGCTGTAAATCGGTCCGCCCAGGCTGCGCTGGCGATGAATGGCCGGGGTTACATCGTTGTTGTTGTACAGCGTGCGCGGCATATCCAGCGACAGCAGCACCTGATCCATCGGCGCGCCGGCGCGTTTGGCGCTTTCCGTGTGCGCCAGCGCGTGGCCCACGTCGGCCAGAAAGGGGAAAGGCAGGCCCAGCAAGGCTACCAGCAGGCGCTGCCCCAGGCTGCGTTCCGGCCGACGCTTCCCGGCCAGCCAGGTCAGCATCAGCCACATGGTCGGCGGCGCGATCCAAAAAATCGGCCGGACGTTGACCGGCACGCCGTTGAAGTGAATAACGGTGCGAGCGTCTGTCAGTTTATGCATCATGGCGTCTTTCCCCTTGTCTGAAGCAAAAAGCCCGCGCAAACGGGCTTTAGGCAAACGATAAGTTGGTCGAACGGCGCAGACTTATCCGGCCGTTTGCACAGTTGTCGCCTGAACCTCGATCTGCGGCGGCCGTTCAAAATGCTTTTTGACGGCACATTGGTCGGCGGCGCGAATGAGGGCCGTCTTGTATTTTTCCGGGAAATCGGGCGGAACCTGGATGTCCAGGTTGACTTTTGTCACCATGCCGGTCATGGGGTTGACTTGCATGCTCTGCACCAGGCGAATGCCTTCGGCGGGAATGCCGCGCTGGCGGCAGAAGCCCAGCACGTAAATGCCCGCACAGGTGCCAATGGAAGCCAGAAAAGTGGCAAACGGCGTGGGGGCCGAACTTTGCGGCGGCTGGTCGGTTGGCACGGTGAAGGGGCCAAAATGGGCGTCTACACGCGCGCCGCCGGGAAAATCGATGATCATCTCCATGAAAAAAACCTCCGTTTTTACGGTGTGTAAGTGTATTTAGCCGGTCAGGTGAAACTTTTACCTTACCGACCTATTATTTAGATTGTCGTAAGCCCGGAAAGTGACAAACGGCCGTTCCCCTCCCGCCAAATGTCATCCAATTGCCCTTCTCAGCCGCCCTGGTTCTCCTGCGTGTAGCGCCAGTCCCAAAACCAGTAAGCCAACCCCTTCCATTGTCCCCAATCGGCAAACGCGGCTTCCACCTCTTTTTGGCCGATGGGTTCACTGCCGTGCCACTCGTAGGAGACCAGCTTAAAGGCCCAGGAGTCCACGGGTACAAAATCGTAATGGCCCAGCAGCATGAGCAGGCTGGCGGCGGCGTATGGCCCCACGCCTTTAAGGGCCAGCAGTTGTTTGCGCAAGTCGGCGGTGGGGATAACGGCCGTTTTCCACGCCTCCAGGTCCAATTCACCCGCCGCTGTACGCTGCGCCAACTCCAGCACGTAGGGCGCGCGGTAGCCCAGCTTGACCGTTTTCCGCAGAACTTCCCCGTCGGCCTGTGCCAGCCGCGCCGGAGTGGGAAACGCGCGGCGCGCCGGATCGTCCGGCAGGGGCGCGCCAAAGTGGTCCACCAGCCCCTGCACCATGCGGATCGTGCCGCTCCAGGTCGTGTTGGTCGTCAGGATGGTTTTCACCACGTCCTCAAACACCGTGGCGGAACGCAAAAGCCGCCCTTGCGCTTTCCCTTCGACGTGGGCCAGCTTTGGCTCTCCCCGAGCAGCGGCGTAAAATTCGGAGAGATCCTGGTGCAGGCCGAGCATCCATTGGACCTTGGCCGATAGTTCGGCCAGGGCGTCGTCGTCGAGACGGCCGTTGCTGCTGAGCAGCGCGCCGTTCTCCGCCGGAGTGACTGAGAACGCCACCACCGGCCCGGTCTTCAGTTCCAGGCAGTACGTGAAGGAATCGCCATTTTCGCCACGGCTGAAGGGCGCAAGCTGCACCCAGCCGTGGGAGCTGATGACAGTGGGCAGCGAATAAGTGGATGAAGCGGAAAACTGAAGTTTCATGCGGAGCCTCTTTTTCAGAAATCCCCGGCTTGCTGCCTGGGGCTGCCATATCTGGCTGAAGACTGGGTAATTGTAACACATCTGTTCTACGATGGAGAGAAAGTTATGAAGCTTATCGCCATGGAAAGCGAGCTGCCAGGGGCCACGGCCGTGCAGTTTCAGCAGCACAGCCGCGCTGAGGCGCTGCGGGTGTGGGAACTCTACCAGGCAGGCATCGTGCGCCAGGTCTATTTTCGGGCAGATCGGCCGGAGGCGGTGTTGGTTTTGGAATGCGCCGATGTGGCGGAAGCGGAGTCTGCACTGCAAACGCTGCCGCTGGTGGCCGCCGGCCTGATCACTTTTGAGATTATTCCGCTGGCGCCGTATCCTGGGTTTGCTCGCCTGTTTGCTGCGGATTAGAGCCTGCCGGTACGGTCAGAATGCCGGGCGAAAACTGGACGTGGCTGACGGCTCCCTGGCGCACGACAGGCTGCGGCAGTTGGCCGTCAGGCTGGTAGGAAACGGCCGTCTGCGCCCTTACCAGTTCCTCTGCGGCATGAATGGTGAACGGCCGTCCCCATTCCGCCGCGCCGCGTATGAAGTTGAAGGCGCGCCGCGCCGGCCAGGTGGTAGGGATGTGAAAATCGGCGGGCCGGGGCGTGGGGGCGGAACGGCCGTTGCCACTTTGCGGCCGTCGGGACAGTGTGTCCTCTTGCAGCCGGGCCAGGGCCTCGACGAGCAGTTGGCCCCCGGCGTCGGCCAGCAGCTCATCGGCCGCCGCGCCGGAAATGCCATCCGGCAGGGTGAGCGGCGTCTGCAAGACGATGTCGCCCGTATCCAATCCCTCATCCATAAAGTGCACCGTCACGCCGGTTGCCCGAATTCCTTCCCGAAATGTCCAGAACAGCGGGGCCGGGCCGCGAAAATCGGGCAGCAGCGAGGGGTGTACATTTAGAAAGCCGTGCCGCGGGATGGCTAAAACGCCGCCTGGAATGCGCCGGTCGAAGCAGGACACGCAGGCTATATCCGGCTGCAAACCGGCCAGATAGGCGCGGGTATCGCTTGCGTTCAGGTCGCCGATTTCGTACACTGGGATGGACTGCTGCCAGGCGATCGAGACGATGGTGGCGGCGGCAAAGGGTGTGAGCAGAGGCAGTTGGGAAACGGCCGTCACCGGCTCCACCCTCCGCACCCCCGGCCATTTTTCTGCCGCCGGCACACAAACGGCCGTAATCATTACCTCCGCTGCCAGCAATGCCTGCAACGGCCGTCGTGAAAAATCGCCCAACATGCCAAAATACACCACACGCAAATTGTTCATTTGAAGCCCTGCCCTTCCCATTATATACTTTACCCCACTGAATCCACTGGCACTCACTTCCGTTGGAGAGAAAAATGACCCGAGAAACCAAAACGATTACCGTCGTTCAATGCGCCAAGCTGAACGCAGAACTGCCCGCCTTATCACGGCCGCCATTTCCCGGCGAGCTTGGTCAGCGCATTTACGAGAATATTTCCCAGTTTGCCTGGAACCTGTGGCCGGAACAGGCCACCCTGATTATCAATCATTATGGCCTGAATATGGCCGACCCGCGCGCGCAAGAGATGCTGATGGAGGAGATGGAGCGCTTTTTCTTCGGCGAAGGCGGCCAGCCGCCGGAAGGTTGGACGCCGCCCTCAGCTGCGCCGCGCAAGAAATGAGGCGTAAAGCGTGATGCGTAGCGATTTACGCATCACGCATCACGCATCACGCTTCAATTCCATCTATGACACAAATTCTTCTACTCGCCTGTTACGAATTGGGCCACCAGCCGCTGAGCCTGGCCTGGCCCACGGCCGTTTTGCGCCAGGCAGGCTTCCGGGTAACGGCCGTTGACCTCTCTGTCTCGCCTTTGCCCCGGGAAACGGCCGTGTCTGTCCCCCTCATTGCCATCGCCGTGCCCATGCACACGGCGCTGCGCCTGGGCGTGCAGGCCGCGCAGCAAGTCCGCGCCCTGAACCCGCGGGCCCACATCTGCTTTTACGGCCTCTATGCCTGGCTCAACCGCGATTATCTGCTGGACGGGCTGGCCGATTCTGTGCTGGCAGGCGAAATGGAAGGCGAACTGGTGACCCTGACGCAGCAGGTGCTGAACAGTGCAGCGCCCTCCGTCCCCGCGCAGCCGGCGCTGGTGCGCCTCTCGCTGCCCGTGCCCGAACGCTCTGGCCTGCCGGACCTGAGTCATTATGCCCGCTACGAGGCCGACGGGGTGATGGCCCTGTCGGGCTACGTGGAAACGACGCGGGGCTGCCTGCATACGTGCCGCCACTGCCCGGTTGTGCCGGTGTATCACGGCCGTTTCTTCGTCATCCCCGCCGCCACCGTGCTGGCCGACGTGCGCCAGCAGGTGGCTGCCGGCGCGCGGCACATCACTTTTGGCGACCCCGATTTTCTCAACGGGCCGGGCCACGCGCTCGCCATCACCCGCGCCCTGCACGCCGAGTTTCCCCGGCTCACGTTTGATTTCACCACGAAGGTGGAGCACATCCTGCAGCACCGCGCCCTCATCCCCGAACTGCGCGCCCTGGGCGCCAGTTTTGTGGTCTCGGCCTTCGAGTCGACCAGCGATGCGGTGCTGGACCGGCTGCAAAAAGGCCACACCGTGGCCGATATGGCGCAGGCGCTGACCATCCTGGCTGACGCCGGCCTGCCGGTGCAGCCGACCTGGGTGCCGTTTACGCCCTGGACCAGCCTGGATGATTATCTGGCGATGCTGGCCTGGATTCGCGCCTACAATTTGATCGCCAACGTGCCCGTGGTGCAGCTTTCCATTCGGCTGTTGGTGCCGCCGGAAAGCGCCCTGCTGGATCATCCCGACGTGGCGGATTGGTGCGGGCCGCTGGATGCAGTCAATTTCACCTATCGCTGGCGGCATCCGGACCCGTGCATGGATGAACTGCAAAAGAGGGTGGCGGCGCTGGCGGAAGCGGCCGGTGATGATCCGCAGGCCAATTTCACGGCCGTCGAGCAGATCGCTTATGGGATAAACGGCCGTGTCCCCCCCGCCATCTCTCCCGTTTCCATTCCGCAGCCCGTCCCACCGCGCCTGACCGAAGACTGGTTCTGTTGAGCGGAGCCAACCTCTGGTCAGTTTGACCAGCTAAAGTAATTCTGAACTGAGATTGGACCAATCTCCAAGATTGGTCCCATCTGCGCCACGAGTTTCCTGGGGGTGTTATGAAGATTCGTATTGTGATTTTCGCTTTGGGCCTTTTGGCTGTGGTGGCGCTGGCCGCCGGTTGTGCGGGCGGGGATGCACCGGCCACCATTCCGCCGCCGCCTACGCCCCTGGAAAACCAGCCGCCGGCTGAGGCGACGGTGATCAATCAGCCCACGGCCGTGGCCCCCGAATTAGAAACGGCCGTCGCCGGATCCTCTCCCACGCCGGTCGAAACGCCCACCCTGGCTCCTACCGCTACGGCCAAAGCCGAGACCGCCGATCCGCAGTCACAGCCGGTGGCCGCGGGCAGTTTGCCGCCGACCAGCTACGATTTGCTCTTTATTGCGGAAGGGGCGCTGAAACGCTGGCAGGCGGCCTCCGGGCAGGTGCTCACTTTGATACCCGGCGGCGACGAGGCAGCCAGCGATGAGAAGCGCGATGCTGGCCTGCCGATTGTCGGCGACGTGGCCGGCTATTCGCTCAGCCGTGACGGCCGTCGCGCCGCCGTCGCCCGGCTAACAGCCAGCACACCCATTTCCGACACCACAAACGCAGTGACCGTCACCGTGCAGACCTATGCTCTGTCCTATCTGGATCTGGAGACCGGCAGCCAGCGCGAACTTGTACCGGCCGTGAACATCGTGGGCCGCTTGTCGTTCGCCCTGTCGCAAGACGGCCGTCATCTGGCCTTCGGCGGTTGGAGCCTGGGACAGCCATCCGGCAGCCTGGCTTCAGGCGCACAAAATGGCTCGCTGTACATGGTGGAAACGGAAACCGGCGCAGCGCCCCAAACCATAAGCAGCTGCGCTCCGCAGTGCCACGATTTTGTCTGGCACCCGGACAATAACTTTTTTGTGTATGGCGATGGCGGCGGGCTGTTTCTGTATAACCTGTCGGCCAGCCAGCCGGAACTGCTGGCCGGCGACCCGGCCGCCACCCGCTATTACGGGCCGATTTCCTGGGCGAAGAACGGCCGTTGGCTGCTGATGTGGCTGGGGTTGGGCGTCGAGGGTG
This sequence comes from Ardenticatenaceae bacterium, assembly GCA_020634395.1. Taxonomy (GTDB): domain Bacteria; phylum Chloroflexota; class Anaerolineae; order Promineifilales; family Promineifilaceae; genus Leptovillus. The sequence continues at coordinate 231,482 of JACKBU010000004.1, forward strand.
CGGACCGGGCTATCTTTGACGTACCCACCAAACAAACCATGACCATCCCCAATACCTTCCAGTACGCCGATCCCCTGTACGCCGAACTGACCTGGATGCAGGACGACCGCTTGTTTTTGGTGCGTGCTGAAAGCCCGGAGGGGCCGGCCATCGGTGAAACGTGGCGGGTGAACGTGGATGCCGGGGAAGTGCAGCGCGACGAGTCGGTGGTGCTTTCGACCGAGGTGGCGCATCCCACGGCGCCGGTGCATTGGGCCAACGGCCGTTTCGGTTACGGCCTCATCAACCGTGACGGCGGGGCCGGAACCGGTTTGTTCCGCCGCGTGGCCTTTACCGAACCGGCGGAACGGCTCAATGCCATGCCTGCCGCCCTGTACGCCCCGGAAACGGCCTGGCTGCCGGATGGCTCCGGCGCGGCCGTTGCCCAGCAGGGGCGGCTGTATTATGCTCCGGCCGATGGTGTGCTCTACGACATGCTGCCCGTCGTTGGCCCCTGGGCCCACGATTTGACCTGGTTGCCCTAAAAACAACCAACAGATAACAATCAACGGTTAACTGTTAACCGTTGATTGTTATCTATTAATTGTTGATCGTCAGCAGGGGGGCGATGGTGAAGCGGAGTTCTTGATGGGCGGCGCGCAGAGCGTCTTCAACGGCCGTGGCCGTTTCCCCCCGCGCAAAGATAAAACCCAGGTAGCTTTCGCCTTCCGGCAGGGGGACGAGCGGATAGTGCAGGGGGGCAGTAATTTCCACGCTTTCGATCAGGGGCACGGCTTCGGCGGCGGCCACGCCGTCAACGCCTTTTAGCAGGCCGGCTTCCGGGATAGGAATCATCATTACCCCGCTGGCCGCTTTTTGCCGGTGGGCATCGCCCAGACCCCATCCGGCGGCCTGGCGCAAAATCAACTCTTCCAACGAGGCATCCACCCCAAAGCGCAGTGTGCGCGAACAGAGACCGCCAATCGAGCGGCCGGCCATTTCCACCAGCCAGGCGCCGTCATCATTCACGCGCAGTTCGGCGTGGATGGGGCCGGTGCGCAGCCCCAGCGCCGCCGCCGCCAGCGCCGTACGCGCAAAAATAGCCTGCTGCACGTCATCCGGCAGCCGCGACGGTGTGACGTAAATGGTCTCCTCAAAGAACGGCCCTTCCAGCGGATCGGGTTTGTCGAATAGAGCCAGGGGATGAAGCTGGCCGTTGTCCAACATGCCCTCCAGGGCCACCTCCACGCCGGGAATATAATCCTCAACGAGAAATGGCTGATCGGGCTGCGGATTGAGGTGCAGCAAGATGCGGCGCAGGCGCTCCACGGCCGTTGCCAGTTCCCCCGCATCATCCGCCCGCATCACCCCTCGGCTGCCGGACAGTTCCAGCGGTTTCACCACACAGGGGAAGCTTACCTGCGCCGCCATCTCCGCCGGGTCATCGGCCAGGATGAAGGGGCGGAAGGCGGGCACAGACACGCCGCCGGCCTGCAGCATCCGGCGCATCACCAGCTTATTGCGCGCGGCCAGGGCGGCGTCCGGGTTGTTGTGCGCCAGGCCCAGGGCACTGGCGGCGCGGGCAGCCAGCAGCGTGCCGCTGTCATCCACAGCCAGGATGGCAGCGAGTGGATGGCTCCTGGCGTAGGCGGCGATGGCGGCCACGGCCGTCTCCACGTCCCGGTAATCCAGCCCCAGCGTCACCTGCGGCGGCACGGCGAGCTGCGGCGGAATGTCAACGGCCGTGACCACCTCAATGCCCAATCGCGCCGCCGCTTCCAAAAACGCCTCCGCACGGTATGTATGAGCCGTCAGCAAAAGCAAAATACGCGCAGTCATTCTCCGTTTAACACTCCACAGTCTCCGTTTAACCCTCCACAACCTCCGTTTAACGTTCCACAGCCTCCGTTTAACACTCCACAGTCTCCGTTTAACGCTCCACAGTCTCCGTTTAACACTCCACAGTCTCCGTTTAACGCTCCACAGTCCCCGTTTAACGCTCCACAGTCCCCGTCTACCCCTCCACAACCTCCGTTTAACACTCCACAACCTCCGTTTAACACTCCACAACCTCCGTCTACCCCTCCACAACCCCCGGCAACCTGCTCATCCCCTCACCCTATCACCCCTTCACCCCCACATCTCCACATCCCCACCTCCCTACTCGCTCAGCAGAGCCGTGCGGGCTGCGGCCAGCTCCTGCTGCTGCGCCCCATCCACCACCGGATAAGCCAGATCCAACGACTTCAGCTTCTCCACAATAATGTTGGCGATAGTAGTGCGCGTAAACCACTTATGGTCGGCGGGAATGATATGCCAGGGCGCCCACTCTGTGCTGGTGTGGTTAAAGCAATCCTCGTAAGCCGCCTGGTACTGATCCCAATAACCACGTTCCTGGGCGTCGGCCGAAGAGAATTTCCAGTTTTTCTCCGGTTCATCCAGCCGCGCCAAAAAACGCTCCTTCTGCTCCTCCTTAGACAGGTGCAAAAAGAACTTCAGGATGACAATCCCGTTGCGCGTCAGGTATTTCTCGAAGTTGTTAATGTCTTCAAAGCGATTTTGCCAGACGTCTGGTCCTTTGCAGGCCGGCGGCAGCTTTTGCCCCGCCAGAATGCCCGGATGCACCCGCACCACCAGCACTTCTTCGTAGTAAGAACGGTTAAAAATGCCAAAACGGCCGCGTTCCGGCAAACGGATCATGCAGCGCCATAGAAAATCATGATCCAGCTCTTCGTTGGAAGGTTTCTTGAAGCTGTACACCTGGCAGCCCTGCGGATTCACGCCCGACATCACGTGTTTGACCACGCCGTCCTTCCCCGCAGCGTCCGGCGCCTGCAAGATGATAAGCAAAGCGTAGCTGTCCTGGGCATAAAACACGTCTTGCAGGGCGCGCAGTTCTTCCAGGTCTTGTTTTAACTGTTCCTTGGCTTCTTTTTTCTCGCTGAACTGGCCGGTAAAACCGGGATCATAGTCGGCCAGGCGGATGGTCTGGCCAGGTGGGACGCGGAAGTCAGGGTGTGTCATGGAATTTACCTCTCGATTTGCGTAACTGGGGCTAACGGCCGTTTCACCATCGTGACGGCCCTCTCGACTATAACCACAGCTTCAGGCGAATGCAAACACGGCCGTCATTTCCTTGACAAGCAGCCCGGCAATCAATAAGCTTGTGACAAGTTAGCAGCTTGTATCCACCCAGAAATAGAGGAAATCCACAATGAACGAATTGGGGTTCGAGTCAGGACCAGAACAAAATGGCAGCGAGGCGAGCGCGGCTGTTCCTCTGCCAGAAGAAGCGGCCATTCCCATCGTCGATGAAGGCGCGGATGACGGCATTGTCGTTGGCCAGCCGGAAGTGGTGATGCGGAGCGGGCGTGAGGAAACGGCCGTTCCCCCTGAACCTGCTCCTGTTCCCACCGACACTACGCCGCCATTCGATGCCCTGCATTCTCTAACGCGCCTGCTGGTAGGCGGCGCACTGGAAGGGTCGGCGGAGCTGACACAGCGCCTGGAAATGTGGGAAACGTTCCTGCGCGAAGAAATGGACGAGACGCAGCCGACGCTAGAAGGCCAGAACGACCTGCTGCGCTATGCCCTCGTTGGTCTGGTCTTTGAAGGGGAGGATAAGGTACGCGGCGCTATGTCTAAACTGTGGCGTGTGCAAAAGCGGCTGGCGCAAACGGCCGTGCACACCACCCGCCCTGTTACCCAGAGCCGCCTGCTGCACCCCCTGCAGCGCCGGCTTGATCAGGCCGCCGAACGCGGCCAGGCCGAAATCGTGCGCTGGATACAGCGCGGCCAGATGGAAGAACCCATCAGCCGCGAGCTGGCCCGGCTGGCCTTTGGGGAAACCGTCGACGAATTTATTGAACACCTGGCGGAAAACAACGAAGTGCAGGAACTCGTCCAGCAGCAAAGTATGGGCTTAGCTTCCGAAGTCGTCGATCAGGTGCGCCAGCGCACCTTCACCGCCGACACATTGGTGGAACGCATCGCCCGTGCCGTAACCCGCCGCACGCCCCGTTTAGAGCCACCGGCTGCCGATTTATCGGAGTTTGAACAGGGACCATTACTCACCCCAAGCAAAAAATAAACCCTTATGCCTCGTCAACCGCAACGAAAAACTCAGGAAGAAGAAATTACATTTGTGGGGCACTATGCCGGCTTTGTAACTCGGCTCTCGGCTTTCCTCATCGACATTCTGGTTGTTACGCTAACCACCAGCTTGATCTGGGGCGTTGTGGCCTTGATTCTGCAGTTTTTTGGTCTCGATCTGAATACTGTATTCTATACCATCGCCAGTACGAGCCAGGTTTTGTTCTTGTTTGTTGTTGTGTTTGCCAGCTTTGGTTCTACTCTCGTATTGGGACTTGTGTATAACGTGTTTCTCTGGATGTTTGCTGGCAAGACCCTGGGTAAAGCGGTGATGGGCATTCGTGTGATTGGTCCACGCGGGTCGCGGGTGACGTTTTGGCGCGGCCTGCGGCGCTACCTGGGTTACTGGATATCGGCTATACCTTTGTTCCTCGGTTATTTTTGGGTTTTAGTGACCGATGAGCGGGTAGCCTGGCACGATATTTTTGCCCGGACTCACGTCATCTATGATTATGAGGCGAAGTACAGCGAAGCCTTGTTGGGGCGATTGGCCCGTATGATTCCCCGCGTAGAGAAAAACTTTAACAGAGAACTGGATCAAAACGACGAATAACATAGGAAAACGGCCGTGCCAGACTACGAACCCCTCTCCAGCCTAGACGCCGCCATTTTAGGCATTGAAGACAAGACCAACTTGATGGTTGTTTCTGGGATTTTGACCTTTGCCCAGCCGGTTGTAATGGAAGACCTGAAGACCGCCTTGCAGCGGCGCTGGCTTACGCAGCGGCGGATGCGCCAGCGGTTAATCCGTCCCAACATGCTGCTGGCCCGCGCCTACTGGGAGGATGATCCCCATTTTAACTTCAACGCCCATATTCACCGCGTGGCGCTGCCGGAACCCGGCGACCGGGCGGTGCTCCAGGAATTAGCCAGCGACCTGATCAGTATGCCGCTGGATTATTCCAAGCCGCTGTGGCAGGTTCATGTCATCGAAAATTATGGTTCGGGCGGGGCGGTGATGTTTCGCATTCATCACACCATTGCTGACGGCGTGGCGCTGGCCGAGCTGCTGATCGGGCTGACGGCCGTTTCCGCGGCTGAATCGCTGACCGGCAGGGAGGAAACGGCCGTTTCCCCCAACGGCCAGAAACCCGAAGGCGTGACCGAAATTGCCAAACAACTCAGCATTGCCACCGGCATGGGCCGCCGTTTTGCCCGGCGGCTGGCCATTGCCGGGCTGGACGTGCTGAGCGAACCGGAAAAAGCGCGAGGACTGATGGACAAAGGGGCGGCCTACGCCCAGTCGGCCTTGCAGTTGGTCCTGAAGATCGCCGAACCGGAGACGGTGTTTGACAATGCCCTGGGAGTCAGCAAACGGGTGGCCTGGTCAGAGCCCGTGCCATTGGAAGAATTACAGCAGGTTCGCCGCGCCCTGGGCGGCACGCTAAACGACATTATGGTGACGGCGCTGATCGGCGGCCTGCGCCGCTACATGGTGGCAGAGGACCAGCCGGTTAACGGCGCCATCTTCCGCGCTGCTATTCCGGTTAATTTGCGCCCCAAAAAGCGGGCGGCTGCCCTGGGCAACGAGTTTGGCGTGGTCTTTTTAACGGCGCCGCTGGCGATGGCCGACCCGCTGGAGCGGTTGGCGGAGGTGCGCGCGCGCATGGATCAATTGAAGCAGTCGCCGGACGCGGTGACGGCGCAAGGGTTGATCAGCGCCCTGGCGTTTGCGCCGCCAGCGCTGCAAAATGCGCTGGTAAAACAGATGGGCACGTTGGCCACGGCCGTTATCTCCAACGTGGCCGGTCCCCCTGAGACGCGCTATCTGGCCGGGCAAAAAATCGAAGAAGTCATGTTTTGGGCGCCGCAGTCTGGCTACGTGGGGCTGGGGATCACCATCTACAGCTTCGCCGGGCAAGTGTACGTGGGTGTGAGCGCCGACAAAAAATTGATGGGAAACCCGAACGACTTTGTTGCGGCTTTCCACGCCGAGTATGCGGCACTGGTCCACCTGGCCCAATCCGCGTCACCGGCAGAGTCATAACAACATTTTGGCCTTCTTTGGCCGTCTCAAGATGGCCATCCCAGGATCATAATCACAACTCAACAGGAGGTTAAGGAGTGAAAGGAATTCTTGGCGTCATTATGCTGCTGGTTGGCATTGCGGGGCTTGCCCTGGCCGTGGCCGGGATTTACTTTGGGCGGCAAGCGGTGGACCAGATTGGAGTGGGGGTGAACAACAGCCTGAATCTGGTACTGGACAGCCTGAGCACGGTACAGGATAGCTTTGCCCTGACGAAGACGGCCGTTAACCAGGCCTCCACCGCCATCTCCACCGTGGAAAAAACAGTGGCCGATACCAGCACGACCATCGGCGATACGAAGCCGCTGGTGGACCAGATTTCTGTCGTAGCGGCGACGGAAATTCCCAACAGCGTGGAGGCGATTCAGGCCTCGCTCTATCCGGCGGCAGCGCTGGCGGCGCAGGTGGACACCACGCTGCGCACCCTCAGCGATTTCACGCTGGAACAAACTTTTCTGGGCGTTCCGCTGCAGTTCGACCTGGGCATCGATTATGATCCGCAAGACGCGTTGGATGAATCGCTGCTGGCCATTGCCGACAGCCTGGATGGCGTTTCGGGCAGCCTGCGCGACCTGGAGCCCACGCTAACGGTGAACGCCGGTAACCTGACTTTGATGAGCGACAATATCGCCCAGATTTCCGAGGACATAGCCGCCATTAACGAGGTGGTGGCAGATATTGTGCCGCTGCTGGATCAGTACGTGGACACAATTACGCAGGTGGAAACGGCCGTGCTGCAAGTCCAGGCCAACCTCGACTCCTACTTACAAACCGCCAAGCTGGTCATAACCGTCCTGATGATCTGGCTGGCGGCCCTCCATCTGGCGCCTCTGTACGTTGGCTGGGAACTGACGACCGGCGTGCACGATAGAAAAGATGATGACGAACAGGACGACCAACACCGATCGGATGACGAAGAATCCGACAAGGAGGAATAACTCAATGCGTTTGTTTATTCGTTGGATAATTATTGCCATTTCCTTATGGGTGGCGGTTTTGCTGGTGCCCGGCCTGAGTAAGGATGGCAACATCTGGACATGGCTGCTGGTGGCGGCAATTTTTGGTCTGGTAAACGCCATCATCCGGCCGATTGTGCTGCTTTTGAGCTGCCCCCTGGTGGTGCTGACGCTGGGCCTGTTTGTGTTGATTGTGAACTGGGCCATGTTGTCGCTCACCATCTGGATTTCTTCATCGGTGTTTAACCTGGGTTTTACTTCCGATGGGTTCTGGGCAACTTTCTTTGGGGCGATTGTCATCAGTATTGTCAGCGGCGTTTTGAATATCTTCCTGCGCGATGATAAGGAGGATAAGAACACCATCATCGTGCAGCGGTAGAAACGGCCGTTGTCCTTTAATGATGCGTGATGCGTGAAACGTGACCGGAGACAGCACGAATCACGCATCACGCAGCACGGTCGTTCCCCTACTCATACGCCAGCACATCCCGCACCGTCAGCCGCGAGGCGTTGCGCGCGGGCACGTAGCTGGCAAGCACCGCCACCACCAGCACCAGCGCCAGCCACAGCAGCGCCCCCGGCACGGAATAAACATAGCTCAACTGCCCATTGACAATGTGGTTGCCCACCACCGAACTGAGCAGCTTGCCGGCCGGGATGGCCAGAAAAATCGCCAGCAGCCAGCTAATCAGCGCCATCAGGATGCCTTCCACCAGAATCACCCGCAGCACCGCTCCATCGGACGCGCCCACGGCGCGCATCACGCCGATTTCGCGGGTGCGCTCCAGCACGTTCATGCTCATCGTGCCCGCCAGCCCCAGGCCGCCCACCAGGGTAATCAGCAAAGCCATCACCATCAGCACCGAAACGATGATGTTGAACTGGTCCTCCTGCACGCCGCGCATGTCGGAGCTGGTCTCCACGCTGCTGACACGAATGCCTACCTGCTGGAAATAATCGTTGGCCCGGGCAGCGATTTCGGCCTGGGAGGCGGGATCGTGGGCGCTGGTGACCAACTGCACGCGGCGCGTTTGCTGCACTTCGCGGGCCAGCCGCGAAACGTAGGCATAATTGGCATACGATTCGTACCAGACGGTCACGCCGATGGACTGGTACACGCCGACGATGGTCCAGGGGTAATCACGGCCGTTTATCTTCACCACGATCTCATCCCCCACTTGCAGCGATGGGTCTTCGCGCAGCAGGCTGCTGTCGATGACCACGGCGTTCTGGTCGTCGGGTTCCAGCCAGCGGCCGGCCACAATCTTGGGATGCGTCAGGTCGCTGCCGCCGGGCGGGGCCAGGATGGTCATGGAGTTGCCTTCTTCGCCGCTGGCGTCGAGGATGGCGCCGTTGACAATGGTCCAGCCTTCCACGCGCTCCACGCCCGGCACGTGCAGGGCGTATTCTTCGATTTGCGCCAGGCGATACGGCCGTTCAAACTCCACCTGCACATCAAACCGGTACGCTTGCCCCAACTCCGCCACCGTCTCATCGGCGGAGGCGCCTACACTCAGCACGCCGATGAAGACCGCGCCGCCCAGGACCAGCGTGCCCAGCGTCAGCGCCGCCCGGCCGCGATTGCGCAAAATATTGCCCAACGACAGCAGCCACGGCCCGGTCACAAAGCGGATGCGCTCGATGACCCGTTCCAGCAGGCTGTTGCTTAGATTTTCCTGGCTCAGACCGGTGGAATTCAGCGCAGCAAACACCGTCACGCGCGTGCCGCGCCAGATGGCGGGCAGCGCCGCCAGCACCGGCACCAGCAGACTGACGCCCAACTCCAGCACCATGATTTCCGGGCGCAGGCGATAAGCCGGCAGGCGCAAATCCAGCAGGCCGGGGCCGGCGATGAATTCAGCGAACTTTTGCGCGGCCACGGCCGCCAGCGGCGCGGCCACCGCGTAAGCCATCAGCCCAAACATCACCACCATCAGCAGGTACATGCCCACCAGATTGCGCGTCAGGCCGCCGATGGCTTTCATGATGCCGATGTACTGCACCTGCCGCAAAATCAGCGCCGACATGGTGTTGAAGACGAGGAAGGCGCTGAGCGCCAGCGACACGGCCGCCAGAATGCCCAGCACGGAGCGGATGGACTGGATAATAAATTTGGTGGGACTGACGCCCGGCTCCGGGAAAACCAGGGTGAAGTAGACCATGTAGCCGCTTTTTTCGATTTTGTCTTTGATTTCGCCGGTGAGGGCCTGGACGTAGGCGCGATCGTGCTTGTTGGCGGCGGCGACGTAGAGCAGGCGGTTGTAATCGGCCGTTTCGCCCAGCCATTCGAAGGTGTCCAGGGTGGTGTAGGCGTTGATGCCGCCGGTGTTGATGGAGGGATTGCTGTTCTGGTCGCGCACGGTGCCGACGATACTCATTTCGTAGTGACGGCCGTCGTTCATCTCCACAATCGCGGTATCGCCAAGGGCAAAATCGGTCAGGGCCACGGCCGTCTGGTCGATGAGCAGTTCGTGGTCGCCGGGCGCGGCCTGGCCGCTCATGGATTGCAGCAGATTGACACGGCCGTCGCTGTAATCCTGGGCGGAGAGGGCGGTGTTGTACCAACGGCCGTTCAAGAACATCCGCACGCTGCGCACCCGCCGTCCTTCCGCGTCCGCCACTTCCGGCATGTCGCGGATGGTGTCCACCAAATCGTCGCCAAACGGCGACGTGAGGATGAAGGCGCTGGTAGGATTAACGGTTTCGTAGCCCACCGTGCTGGCCTCCTCCAAAATCAGATAAGCGTTGGCTACCATGCCCACAGCAAACACGCCAATGGCAATCGACAGCACCACCAAAATCGTGCGGGATTTATTGCCCGACAGATCTGCGAATACTTTTTTGTAACGTGGTTTGATGTTCATGAACAGCCCCCCTCTCAATCTCCCCCCAAAGGGAGGAGAAGTCCATTTCCCTCTCCTCGGGAGGGGCTATGGGAGGGTAAATTTTTCTCCGCGACCTCCGCGCTCTCCGCGGTTGAATTGCTTTTAATAATTTCTCCATCCGCGATGGTGACGACGCGGGTGACGCGCCGCGCTTTGTCCGGGTCGTGGGTGACCATGAGGATGGTTTTGCCCTCGTCCACCAATTGGTTAAACAACTGGAAGATGATTTCGGCCGTGGCCGAATCCAGGTTGCCCGTGGGTTCGTCGGCGGCCAGGATGGGCGGGTCGTTGGCCAGGGCGCGGGCGATGGCCGCCAACTGCTGCTGCCCGCCGGACACCGACGAGGGTAGTTTGTGGGCCACGTCTGCCAGCCCGACCATGTCCAGCAGGTGCATGGCCCGCTCGCGGCGTTGCGGAATGGGGTAGGTGTGGCAAAAATCCATCGGCAGCATCACATTTTGCATCACGGTGAGGGTGGGCAGCAGTTGGAAAAACTGGAAGATAACGCCCAGTTCGCGCCCCCGCCATTGGGCGATTTCCCCCTCGCTGAGGGTGTGCACGGCCGTGCCGTTCACCCACACCTCACCCGACGATGGCCGGTCGATGCCGGTGATCATGTTGATCAGCGTGGATTTGCCGCAGCCCGATTTGCCGATGATGGCCACAAATTCGCCCCGGTTCACGGTGAGGTTGATGCCCTTGAGCGCCGTAAAATCCCCGGCGCTGCCGTGATAGGTCTTGACGACCTGCCGCACCTGGATGATGTGGTCGGTGGCGGCGCTGGTGGCGCAGTGGCCGTTAAGGCGGAAACGGCCGTGTCCATTTTGCCCCTGAAAGCCTTTCAAACGAGAAAGCATACCAATCCCTTCGTGTAACCCACTGCTTGATGACAAAAACTAAACCTCATGTTATATTATGAACACCATGTTCGTAATTGTATGCTTTGTTGACTCTGCGTCAACGATCAAATTTCGGGCCCGTCTATTTTTAGACGGCCGTTCACAATTCGCCGTTCCCAGTTCATCGGTTCTCGTTCAAGGAGCTTTCCATGAGCCGGCGTAAAACCGACCGGCGGGTCTTACGCACCCGCCGCCAACTACAAGAATCTCTCATGTCCCTCGTTTTGGAGAAAGGCTACGACGCCGTCACCGTCGAAGATATTACGGAGCGGGCCGACCTGGGCCGTACCACGTTTTACCTGCACTACAAGGATAAAGACGACCTGCTGCTGCAAAGCCTGGAAACCGTCTACGACGATCTGGTGGAGCAGATTCAGCAGCGCACAGTTGATGAGTGGGTGGCAGACGGCCAGGGGCCCTGGACGCTGGCCTTTCGCCATGCCGCCGACAATGCGCGCTTTTACCAGATTATCCTCAGCGGGCAGGGGGGCAGCGTCATCAAAAATCGCGTGCAAAACTATATCGCGGCCACCGCCCAAAGAACCATCAGCCAGTTAACGCAAGAATTAGGGGTCACCCCCTCCGTGCCGCTGGAAGTTTTGTCCCACTATATCGCCAGTTCTTTGTTAGGGTTGATTGCCTGGTGGCTCCAGCATGATCAGCCCTACACCGTGGCCGAGATGGACGCATATTTTCGCCAGCTGGCAATGCAAGGTACGACTCAGGTAATTGGCATTGGGCTGTAAAAGACATAGGTCTATCGCAGCTTTGGTCAACGGCCGTATCGCCGGACTGCCAGTGCTCGGTCAACGGGGCTTTTTTCATCTTTTAGCCGGTTTCAACCGGCGTTGTTAAGCAGCCGGGGGCAAGAGCAACCACAAGCTTGTGTGCGGCAAGGAGGCGATTGCCCTCACAAAAGACCCACGTTGCTCGACATCTGCCAAATCTGGTTTAAGATTATGGCGCTGTAAAAATTCCTTCAGGTTCGCTCAAAAACAAGTCTAGATTTTTGGAGATTAAGGACTGGAGGCGGGCAATCTCCAAGCTTTAAACTCCGAGCCAAACAAGGTGCTTCATGGGTGATGTGCTCGTCAATCTTCTGCCAGTGATCGTGGGGGCGGCTGTGGTGCCATTGTATCCCATCATTGTTTTGCTGCTGCTGCAAAGCCGGGGCGGGCTGAGCAAAGCTCTCGCCTTTATTTCTGGCGGGCTGATGATGCGGCTGGTGCAGGGCGTCATCTTTGGGCTGCTTTTGGGCGAGGCGATGGACGCCAACGGCGACGACGGGCAGGCGTTAATTACCTCGACGCTGCTGCTGGTGGTGGGCGTGCTGTTGTTGGTAACGGCCGTAAGAAAATGGCGCAAAGAAGAAGACCCCGACGATCCACCGCCGCAGTGGATGACAGGTATCAGTACTCTTTCGAGCTGGCGCGCATTGGGCGCAGGGGCGCTCTTTGTGACGATTGCTGTCAAGCAGTGGGTCTTCACACTGTCGGCCATCAGCATTATTGGCGAGGCGGAGTTGGGGGCCACCACTGGTATTGGCCTTTATCTGTTTTACACCCTGACAACCCAATTACTGGTGCTGCCCCCTGTCCTGGCTTTTATCCTGGCGCCTGAGCGGTCGGCAAAACCGCTGCAGGCAGCGCAGGGCTGGTTGGAACGCAACAATCGCGTCATCGTCATGACTGTGTCGTTGATTTTTGGGTTGTGGTTTTCCTACAAAGGTATCACCGGGTTGATTGGATGAGGCGGGCAGGACTGGGGCGAAAATTTCTGAACCCATCTGCCCTCCTTTCGCCTTTACTTATAAGGCGTGGTGCAAGGCTTCGACCGGCTCCATGCGCGCTGCGTATGAAGCCGGATAAAGTGACACCAGCGACACAATCACCAAAAGCAGCAGCGACAGGACGACAAACTGAACCGGCGCAAATCCCCCTTTGATGGTAGTGCCCATGGTAAAGCCTTCGACCATCGCGGCCGTTTCTGCCGGCACAGATATACCGACGTAAGTCATGTAGGCCACGACACCCAGGCCCAATACCAGACCAATCGCGATTCCCAACAGCGCCAACAGGATGCCTTCAACGAGAAACAACCCGGTGATCTGGCGCCGATTCATGCCCAGAGAGGCCAAAATGCCAATCTCGCGGGCGCGGGCAAAAACCGACATGAGCAGTGTATTGGCAATGAGCACGGCGACGGCCAGGAACACAATTCCGTACAGCACGTAATAAAAAATCAGCCCATTTTTCACGCTGGACAAAATCAGGCTGTTCAAATCTTCCCAGGTTAGCGCCTGGGTATCCGGGCTGGCGAATAGGGCCGCGACTTGGGGCGCGTCGGCTTCATCATGCAGCGTGAGGATCAGGCTGCTGAAGCGGTTGCCCACGCCGCTAAAAGATTGGGCCTGCGCCAGCGGCAAAATGACCCTGTGCTGATCGATGCTGGGAAAGCCCGTATCCACCAGCCCTGCCACGATAAACACTCCTTCTTGCCCTTCGCCGTTGGCATTGCTGGCGGCCAGGCTGACACGCTGTCCTACCGTAATCTCCATTTGATCGGCCAGCATCTTGCCCACCAGGATTTGCCCCCGATCGTCAGTCTGCAGGAACTGCCCGGCGACAATACCCTGGCGAACTGGCTGGAAAAAGGCGTCATCAGGGTCAATGCCCACGATCTGGATGCCGACCGATTCGCCGGGCGTGCTGAGCAACCCACCGCTCCACAGTACAGGCGCGGCGGATTGAACTTCGGGTAGTGCTTCCGCTTGTGTTTTCCACGCTTCCGGGTTTTGCAACAGATCTTGGGACAGCAGACTGATATTATCGACGTCGTAGTTGATGTTTCTGACCTGGACGTGGCCGGTAGAAATACGAATACTGTCCGCGACCATGGTCGAAACCATGCCTTCTATCAGGCTGCTCATGGCCATAACGACCACGAGGCCCAGGGCGACGGCCAGGGCGGTTAAGAAGGTTCTACGGCCGTTGCGGGCCAGGTTCCGGAATGCAATGGCAAAAAACTTGCTCGTGGCCATACCAGTTCTCCTTAAACGTAGTGCAGCGATTCGGCCGGTTCCCGTCGGGCGGCCTGCCAGGCCGGGTACAGTGCCGCCAGTGCTCCCACAATAACGGCCGCCGATCCATAAGCCAGGATCGTGGTGGCCGAAATGGCCGGGTACAACACGGTGCCCAACAGGGCATAAAGCTCTCCCGCCCCTTCCAAATCCGGGTAAACTGCAGAAAAATTAATTCCCGTTCGTCCTATCCACAGCACCAGCAGGCCGCTGATCAGACAGCCAACCGCGCCGCCTAGCAGGCCGATTAGGGCCCCTTCCAGGACAAACAGCCCCATGATCTGGCGTCCTTTTAACCCCATCGCTGCCAGGACGCCCATTTCTCGCGTGCGTTCAAAGACAGCCATGAGCATCAGGTTAAGAATCCCCACAGCGCCCATCAACAGCAAAATGCCGCCCAGCAGCAGCCCGATAGCCCGGTCGATGTTCAGGGCTTCACCAAACTCGGGTCGGAGGGTGTAGATTGAATCGACTTCGTGGTTGGGAAACTGTGGAGCCAGGGTTTTGATCAGCTTGTCTTCCTGGCCGATTTTTTCCAGGATTACGGCAACTTCCGTCACTTGGCCGCGCAGGTTATACAGGGTTTGGGCCGTGGGTAGATTCATAAAAACCAGCCCTTTTTCAGCGTCGCCCAGTCCCAGGTCAAAGATGCCGACAACGGTCATCGAGCGCTGCCGCATGGATTCGTCTTTACGCCGCCCCAACAAAGAGACGCGGTCACCTACGGTGACGTGTAGGCGATCGGCCAACGCCTGCCCGATCACGATGCTGTCACCGTCATCGGCATTTAAGAAGCGCCCCGCCACCAGATTTTCTGCCGCCAGGCTGATGGGCGCTTCGACCTCTGGATCAATGGCCGTGATGTTGACTGGCTGCGAGGCATCGCGGTTGCTTATCAATCCGCCGGTGTTGATTCTGCGGAAGGCAGCCAGGACGTTGGGTTGGTTTTGCACGGCCGTTAACACCTCATCCACGTCAGAAACCGGCAGCATCGGTAGCCGGCTGGATTTTTCCCGGTAGCCCGGCGCGTGGATCAGCACGTTGCCGCCGTACAGCCGCACCGTATTGCCGTAAATCGACTGATCCATGCCATCCATAAAGGCCTGAAAAAAGACGAGCAAAATCATACTCAGTACAATTGCCACGGCCGCAATCAGTGTGCGCCGCCAGTTGCGCCACATGTTACGCCAGGCCATTTTCAGGTATTTGAACATCGTAATCCAATCCTTTACCCTGAGTTTAGGGACCAAGCTTGCCCTACTTTCCAACCGGGCAACGATAGAAGTATAAAGTAGCCGATGCTTGTTTACAATCTCAGTTGGTTGGTGTGGAGTCGCGCCAAGTTTTCGTGGCGGGTAGTGTTCGGGACGCAGTTATGAGGAACGGCCGTCTGCCTGTTTTTTGGACCAAATGAGCTATAATTTATTTATGGCATACACACCACCTGAAAACGTCCAGGAAATACTCAAAAATCTACCTACCAAGCCTGGCGTTTACCTCCACAAAGATAAAAACGGCACCATCATCTACGTCGGCAAAGCGATTAACCTGCGAAACCGGGTGCGGTCCTACTTCCATGCCAACGTCGATTCCATCAAAACGCAGCGCTTGCGCCGCGAAGTGGCCGACATCGAAATCATCACCACCGACTCCGAACTGGAAGCGCTGCTGCTGGAAAACACCCTCATCAAAAAGCACCTGCCGCGCTATAACGTCCGCCTGAAGGACGACAAACGCTACCCCTACATCAAAGTCCACTGGGCCGACGACTTCCCCAAAGTAACCCTCACGCGCCGCATGGACCGTGATGGCTCGCGCTACTTTGGACCCTATACCAGCGTGTGGGCCGTGCACCAAACGCTGGATATGCTGCGCAAGGTTTTTCCCTACCTTACTTGCGATCGCGTCATTACCGGCCAGGATGAGCGGGCCTGCCTCTACTTCGACATTAAGCTCTGCACCGGGCCGTGCATCGGCGCTGTCAACAAGCAAGAGTACCGGGCCATGATCAAGCAGCTGATGGATTTCCTGAACGGCAAAACCGAGGAAGTGGTGGCGCAGATTGAAGCGCGCATGGAGAAAGCGGCGACCAATCTCCAATTTGAAAAAGCCGCCGAATACCGCGATCAACTACGGGCGGTGAACCAGGTGGTCGCCAAACAAAAGGTCATCTCTGCCGCCAACGCCGACCAGGACGTGATTGCTTTTGCCCGCGATGAGGCCGGAGCCTGCGTGCAGGTATTCTTTATCCGCTATGGCAAGCTGATCGGCCGCGAATATTTCTTACTGGAAGGTACCGAAGACGAAGCCGACGAAGCGGTGCTGGAGAATTTTCTCACCCAGTTTTATGATGAGGCAGCCCACGTGCCTAAAGAGGTGCTGCTGCCCCAGGAAGTCTCCGAGGCGATGGTCATTGAGGAGTGGCTGCGGCGCAAGCGCAGCACAAAGGTGACGCTGCAAGTGCCGCGCCGGGGCAAAAAACGAGATCTGGTGGACATGGCCGCCAATAACGCCGCCGACACCCTGGCCACGCTGCGCCAGCAGTGGGCAGCCGATCGCTCGAAACACGTCACGGCCATGTCGGAACTGCAGCAGTCCTTAAATTTGCCGGCGCCTCCGGCGCGCATCGAGTGTTACGACATCAGCCATACGCAGGGCACGCAGACGGTTGGTTCGATGGTCGTGTTTGTACAAGGCGCGCCGAAAAAGAGCGATTACCGCCGCTTTAATGTGCAGACAGTCGGCAACGACGATTACGGTGCGATGACCGAAGTGCTGACGCGCCGTTTCCAGCGCTACCGCGATACGCTGGATGGCGAACTGCATGATCCCAGCCAGATTGGCAAGCAGAAAAAAGAGACAGCCTGGGCGCTGCTGCCCGATTTATTGATTGTGGACGGAGGTAAGGGACAGTTGGCGATGGCCGTGCAGGTGCTAAAGCAGTTTGGCCTGGAAAACGATGTGCCGTTGGCCGGTCTGGCCAAGCAGGAAGAAGAGCTTTTTGTGCCGGGCAAGAGCCAGTCTATCTTGCTGCCGCGCCGGTCTGAGGGTTTGTACCTGGTGCAGCGTGTGCGTGACGAGGCACACCGTTTTGCCAACGAAGGGCATCGCAAACGGCGCGCGAAGGTGGGGGTTGCTTCGATTTTGGACAGTGTGCCGGGTGTAGGCCCCAAGCGGCGCAAGCTGTTGCTTTCTCACTTTGGTTCGCTGGATGATTTGCGTAAGGCGACGGTGGAGGAAATTGCTTCGGTGCCCGGTATTCCACTGGACGTGGCCGAAGCGGTGAAGGCGCACCTGGCGTAGTGGGGATTGGGGACCGGAGAGAGGTTGGTTCAATCTCCAGTCCCCAGCCCCTGTTTTTAATTTACTGTATCACTTCAACGTCGTAGGGAAGGGCGGGGACAAGTTCCAGGTTGCTGCGGTAGTTTTCGACACGGCCGTTTACCCTCACCTTTGTCCCTACTTCCCCCAATGCCACATTGTTGGGTATCCGATCCAGCAGCGTGCGCCAGACAAAGACCACAATTTCCCCTGTGTCGTCGCCCACAAAAATCTTCACGCTGCTGCTGTTGGCTTCCAGCCGCAAAATCGTGCCGCTAATTTGCGCCAGTTCGCCCACATGGTTGGCCAGTTCGCCGATGGCTTGTGGCGGAGCGTAGCTGCCGCCGGGCGTAGTGACTTGCACGTCGCCGCCAAAGTCCGGTTCAATCTGCCATTCGCCTTCATACAAGCTAACGCTGCCCGTGGCCTGCACGGCCGCGCCCACATTGAGCTGCGGCGCGTCCCAGGTATCGTCGTAGACGTTGTGCCACAGCAGCAAAACGGCGCGTCCGCTGCCATCGTCCAGGGTAAATTTGAAGCCGTTGGCGAAGTTGGAGGTGGCGACGACACGGCCGTTTACCGTCACCTCCTGCCCGGCATAATCCGGCAGGGTGGAAAGGGGGATGGCTGCAGAAACAGCCGTAGAGGGTGCGCTTGTGGGAAAAGGTGCGGCGGTCGCTTCCGCCGTGGCGGTCCCTTCGGCTGTGGAGATCGCTTCCGCCGTGGCGGTCGCTGTGCCCGTGGGACTGGGGGACGAAGTGGACACAGGGCTGGGGCTGGTTGTGGCGGTTGGCGTGACGGCCGTGGGCGTGACGGTTGGCGCGTTGGGGGTGGCAGTGGGCACGGCCGTTGGCTTTTCCGTCGCCACAGCAGTGGCCACGGGGGAGATGGCGACCTGCGCCGTGGCCACTGCTGTGGGCGGCTGCGCTGTCGGCGGCGGTGCAGCCGCTGTACAGCCCACAATCAGGGAAATCAGAATTAGAAAAACGAGACCCGGCACATACTTTCTCGCGGTAATGTTCATGGCAGTGATCCTCCTGTATGGGATTTTATCATCTAACGTTTTGGTAGGAAAAATTTGGCGGGAACAGTCTGGATATGGCGATCACGGCCGTCTGGTGCGACCTTGTGTGCCTGAGTGACAGAGGTTGAAGACCGGGGGGGTGCTTGTCAGCACGGCCGTTCCGTTTTACAATCCAACTCGTTATGGGTCAATCGCAGGTAGATGTCGTCCAACTGCAAAAACGAGACCCAGCCGCCTGGTCAGCCTTGCTGCGGCTGGATCTGGAAGATGCCAGCGTGCAGGTAACGGCCGTGACCGCCGAACCTATCCGCATCTCCAAAACCGGCCACTATCGCCACCATGTCAACCGCTACATCCTGACCCTGGAAGGGTATTCCGACCCCATCACCCTCGTTGGCAAGCTGACCAACCGCGAAGAAGCGCTTTTTTATGAAGAATTAAGCGTCCACCTGCCCACGCTGACGCCGCGCTGCCTTTTCACCCACGTAGACGAAGACCACGGCTGGGTGGTGCTTGAAGATGTCCCCAACGATTATGCGGCGGCCACCTGGGCCCCTGAAGACGTCGAGTCGCTCATTGAACAGATGGCCATGCTGCATACCTTTTTCTGGCAGCGCGGCGGTGATTTAGAAACGTTGGGGCTGCCGCATTTTGTTCATGGCAAATCTTATACCTGGGAAGAACTACGGCGCGATCAGGCCGTGTACTTTGAGCAGGGACCGGCTACTATCCTCTCGCAGCACGCCATTCATAATGCCGGCCGGCTGGCGCCCACCCTGTTGGAAGCTGCTAACGGGCTGACCGTGATTCGCAGCCTGGGGGGCTGGCCGGGTATTTTGAGCGAGAGCCACATGACGGCCGTGGCCGATCTGCTCGACGATCCGGTTCCCATGCTGGAACCATTAAAACGCCTGCCTGCCACCCTCTTTCATGGCAACCCCCATGCCCATCACTGGCACATATCCCTGCTTGGCGATTTTCGCTTACTCGACTGGCACGAGCTACGAGTCGGCCCCGGATTGTTCGACTTAGTCAGTTTCATGGAGCAGTTTGATTTGCTCTACGAAAACGACAGCCGCTCCCAAATCGTTATCCGCCAGGAACGGCCCATCACCGACGAAACCATGATCGACAGCTACCTGCTCACCATGTCCGCCCGGCTTGGTGCAGAGTTCGATGCCCGCGCTGTGCGCCAGGCGATTCCGGCCGCGCGCTGCTTGTACGTCCTTTCTAGCTGGCTGCCGCACTTTGCCAGTTGGTTCTCCGACATGCCCAATAAATACACCTGGCAAAAAGTCAACCACATGAGCGACGAACAGCTTGCGGGCACCACGTTCCACGCCATCATTCACTTTCGCCCCTACCTCTCCGGTGTATTCGACCGGTTTTTACAAGCCTATAAAACCCTTTAGACCGAAATTCGTATAGCTTGCCAGATACTAAACTGTTGGAGAGGTGGGATTTTTCACCAAGGTAAGGATCTTGCCCTTCCTGTTCGAGGAGTAAAAAGATTGTCCCTAATTGCTGATTCGCTTTTTTTCGGCTTAATCATGCTGCTGATGATCGTCGGTTTGATCGGCGTCATCATTCCCATTCTGCCCGGTATCTTTATGATCTGGCTGGGCGTTCTCGTTTACGTCTGGCGCGACAACTTTGAAACACTCAGTCTGGCAACCTTCGTTTTCATCTCGCTCATTGTGATCGTCGCTGGCCTATCCGACATTTGGCTGCCCATCTTTGGCGCACGCAAAAGCGGTGCGGCCAAACGTACCATCATTACTGGCCTGTTAGGCGCAATTCTAGGCTCCATCTTCATCCCCATCCCCATCCTGGGCACCATCATCGGCTATGCTGTGGGCGTGCTGCTAGGCGAATACCATAAACGACGCGACTGGCAGGCTGCCTGGCGCGCCAGCATGGGCGGCCTGGCTGGTTGGGGTATTGCTACCATCGTCCAGTTGGTGGGCGGCTTACTGATTATCCTCATCTTTGCCTGGGCGGTTCTTATCGTTTAACTATCGGTTGGGTTGGCAGCATGGGAAGCCCTCAGGTTTGTCAACCTTGCCTCTTGCGAGCTTATGAATTCAGATATTTTGCAAACCGTTGGAATTTACGTGCTGGGGATTATGGCCTGCTCGCTGATGCTTGGCCTGCTCCTGCTTGGTTATATCTTGGTCGCGGTGCGGCGCATTAACGTGCCGCCGGACGCCGATTTTACGGAAACACTCCTTCACACCCCTCTGTTGGTGGTCGTGATGATTGATTTGTTAGATTTAGGGCTGGATATTTTGTCTGCGCCCTTTACTTGGATCATTCTGGACAGGTTAGGGCTGAAGGCGTTACGTGGCGTGGCATCCGCGGAAGCGCTGCTGCCTTTTACTCAGGTCATTCCCACGATGACGTTGTGTTGGCTGGGGGCGCGTTTCTTGCGGTAAAAGAAAGAGTAAACCGTCATGCGGCAGCAGTCTGCCGCATGACGGCCGTTTTGCTCACAGCTCAATCGGGTTGGCCAGGATTTCCACCAGCAGTTGGATACAGCTTTCCACGTCGCCGGCGTCCACGGTTTCGCTTTGCGAGTGAACGTAGCGGCAGGGAATGGAGATACACCCTGCGGCCGTGCCGGCGTTGGCAATTTGCATGGAGCGAGCGTCGGTGGAGCCGCCGTCCAGCACTTCCAGTTGGTAAGGGATGCTGGCGGCGTCGGCGCGCTGTTTCATCAGGCGTACCAGGCCGGCATGGGCGATCATGCCGCTGTCCTTTACCTTGATGGCCGCTCCTTTACCCAGGCTGATAGCCATAGGCCGCGCTTCGGGTACGTCGCCGGTAAGGGTGACGTCCAGGGCAATGCCCACGTCGGGATCGAGGTGGTTGGCGGCCGTCATGGCGCCGCGAACCCCCACTTCTTCCTGTACGGTGAAGGCAAAGTACACCTGGTGCGGAGTAGATTTTAGGCGTTTCATGGCTTCGATGGCCACGACGCAGCCGATGCGGTCGTCCATGGTTTTGGCGGTGAGACGGCTGCCCTGGGCCATAAACGGCCGTACAAAACCCGCCGCATCTCCCACACTCACCGGGCAGTCATCCGGGCTGCTGGCCCCCACGTCAATATAAAACTTGTTCAGCGGATGGATTTTGCCCCGGTCTTCGATGCGGTCGCTGTAAATCAGGCCAATCGTGCCGTTGGCAAACTGCACCCGGCTGCCCATCAGATTGTGCGGCAGCACGCCACCGATGTTGGTGAAGCGCAGAAACCCTTCTTTAGTTACGTGCGTCACCATCACCCCAATTTCGTCCATGTGGGCGGCGATCATCACCTTCAGGCCGCTGCCATCGCCGTTTTTAATGGCAATTAGATTGCCCAACGCATCCACCCTGATTTCGTCGGCGTAGGCCTCAACTTCCGGCCGGATAAGATCGCGCATCCCATCTTCGAATCCAGATGGGCCGTAAGCTTCTACCAGTTTTTTGATTAGTTCGTTCATGTGTTCCTCAAAAAGATTGAAGATTGAGAAATCCGCCAATCTTTAACCTTTGACCTTGAATTTAGTTTCGCTTAATGACTTCCGGCGTCAGACTGCGCAAAGTGGCCTCGGCCAGTTTAACAACGTTGGCGTAGTCGTCGAGGTTGATCATCATGGTGGGCGTGTGGGCATGGCGTCCGGGCACGGCGATGGTGGCCGCGGGAATGCCGCCGCGCGTGCGCTGGATAACGGCCGTATTCGTTCCCCCGCCACCCGGCTGCCGGATCTGGAAAGGAATGCCGTTGGCGGCGGCTGTGCGGGTAATGTGGGCCACCAGGCGCGGGTCCTGGATCGTTACACCGTCCATCACGTAGATGGAAGGCCCTTTACCCAGGGCCACGTTGGGGCTAACGTCATCGTCGTTGGGCAAGTCGTAGGCCGGGGTGCATTCCAGCACCAGCGCGGCGTCTGGATTCACGCCGTAGGCGGCCACCTGCGCGCCGCGCAGTCCCACCTCTTCTTGCACTGAGAAGGAGGCGTACACATCAAACGGATACGGCCGTGCGCGCAGCAGCTCAATTAACGCGGCGCATCCGGCACGATTATCGAAGGCTTTGCCCACGGCCGTTTCGCCCAACTCTTCGTACTCGGTGACAAAAGCGGCATATTCCCCTACCTTCACTTTCCCACTGGCCGCATCCTTATTTTTTGCGCCAATGTCGATGCGCATGGCGTCCATTTTTACGACGCTGTTGCGTTGTTCGGCTTTTAGCAGGTGCACGGGCCGCGCACCAATCACGCCGATGATTTTTTCCGGCCCCACCTGCACCACTTTGCCCAACAAGGTGCGGTCGTTAAAGCCGCCGACGCCTTCAAACTTGAATGTGCCGTTGCTGTCTACGTCGGTGATCATCAAGCCCACTTCGTCCATGTGGGCGTCCACCAGCACGCGCAGCGGCGACGCGCCTGTACCCTTTTTCAGAGCCAGCAGATTGCCCATGGCGTCGACGTGCCACTCGTCCACATGATCGACGATCAGGTCGCGAATAAGCAGGCGCACTTCTTTTTCGTTGCTGGCTACGCCAACGGCTTCGGTGAGGTTTTTGAGGAGTTCGTTCATGCTTTTTCTTCCTCCATCAGCGCGGCCGTGATGTTGCTGATAAAGTCCGCATCCAGCCGGGTGATGAACTCACCCAGCAAACGGCCGGTGCGCTCGACGTCCTTCATATCCAGTGACTCGACCATCGTGTGCATGTAGCGCAAAGGAATCCCCACCAGACCGGTGGGAATGCCGTCACGGGCGATTTGCAGACCGAAGGCATCGGTGCCGCTGTAGCGGGAGTGAGTGCCTGTGTTGATGCTCATTTCCAGGCTGTCGGCGGCCTCTTGCAAGCCCTGGTAAAGACCGGGATGCACGTTTGGCCCCCGGTCGATCACGGGGCCACCGCCGAGATCGAAGGTGTTTTCGTCGCTGGCTCCCGGTCCTTTGCCAAAGGTCACGTCGATGGCGATGGCGGCGTCGGGCTGCTGCGAAAAGGCGCTGGTGAAGGCGCCCAGCAGACGCGTTTCTTCTTGCGCGGTAGCCACGGCCACCACGTCCCAATCATGGCTGCGGCCCTGCAAATATTCCAGGCAGATGGTCACGGCCGCGACAGAGGCCCGATTGTCCAGCGCTTTGCCGCTGACCCGCTTGCCCTGCAGTTTGCGCAGCGGCTGTCGGAAACTGACGAAGTCGCCGACGGAAACGTTGGCTTCCACGTCGGCCAAAGGCAGACCCACGTCGATGACGAGGTCTTCGTAGCCGTAGGGTTTATCGCGGCGATCTTCCGGCAGCAGGTGGGGGGGCAAGTTGCCGACGACGCCGTGCAGTTCTTTACGGCCGTGTACCGTTACCAACTGCGCGTATACCTGCCGCCGGTCTACCCCGCCGACATTGGTCACGCGCAAGAAGCCATTGCCCTCATGCTCAACAATCTGCGTCACCATCAGGCCGATTTCGTCCATGTGGGCGGCCAGCAGCAGACGGGGGCGGGGTTCGGGGGCACGGCCGTTTTTCACAGCAATCAGGCTGCCAACCCGGTCGACAGAAATTGTGTCCACGAACGGCTCCCACAATTCTTGCACGACCGGCGCAATCTGCTCTTCAAAGCCTGATGGTGCGCCCGTTTCGGTTAGGGTTTTTAATAACTTGAATGTATCCATAGCCTCTCTCTAGGGTGAATTCTCCGAAGTAGCCGTGGCCGTCTCCGTGGGGGTTGCGGTGGGCGATTCAGAGGTGGGGGTGGGTGTTTCCGGTGTGGCCGTCGGCGTTTGCGTCGGCGCCTCAGTGGCGGTCGCTGTCGCCGTAGGGGTGACGGGGGTGACGGTGGGTGTGGCGGTAGCGGTATTTGTCGCCGTGGAGGTGGGCAGATTGGTCGCCGTGGTTGTGGGTGTGGCCGTAGCCGTACTGGTAGCCGATGGGGTGGCTGTAGGCAAAGTAGTAGGTGTCTGGAATTGGGTGGGCGTGGGTTCCAGGGTGGCTGTGGGGGGACCAGGCGTACTGGTGGGCGGCGGGGTGAAGGTTGCGACGGCCGTTGCCGGACCTGATATGGTACTGGTAGGCGTAGGCGACAACACGATTGGTAAAGTTGGGGGTACAGAATCAATGCCACCCTCAGGAGCCAGCACCAGGCCCGCAATCCCCAAACAATAACAAGGCAGTGTCAACAAGGTGATCCCCACCAGGATAAGAATTGTACGACGACGCGAATCCATTCAGTCTTTATTCACCGGAAATGAGAGGATGATAGTAGACAAATGCCTAATTGACAAATTATGGACACTTAAATATCCCCGGTGCGCCACAGTGTCGCACCCTGTGGCAGGGCGCTTACCAGCAGTTGCCCGTCTGCCACCACGGCCGTTTGCCCGCTGAAATGCTCCACAAACTCCGTGCCGTCTACAATGCCGCCGTGGGCAACGGGCAGCGGCCCTGCCGGGCGCGGCGCGGCGCGGCGCTGCATGATGATGAGGAAACGGCCGTTCTCCCCCTCGCGCTGATACGCCAGCAAATCTTCCTCCACTGCCAGAATCTGGAAACCTCCCCTTTGCAGCACGGTTGATGCGCGTCGCAGCCGCATCAATTCCTGGTAAAAGGCGCGCAAATCGTGGTCCCAGGCGGCCTCATCCCAGACCATACAGGCCCGCGAAGCCAGTTCCGGCGTATCGGCCATGCCGATCTCGTCGCCGTAGTAGACGCAGGGCACGCCAGGGAAAGTGAACTGTACCAGAGCCGCCAGCCGGTGGAGGGCGTCGTTGCCGCGCACGGCCGTGTGCAGGCGCGGCGTGTCGTGGCTGTTCAGCACGTTAAACTGCTGCCGGGCAATCACCCAGGGGATGTGGGCCAGATGCTGCTGCCAGGTAGCGGCCAGGGCCGCCGTCGGCCAGGCCGCCGGCGCAGCGACCGGCTCGGCCAGGCCATGTGCGCCCTGTTTGTAGCCCGCCAGCCAGGCCAGCAGCGGGATGGCCAGCCCGGCATAATTCATTACACCGTCCCACTCGTCGCCTTGCAGCGTGGCGGTGGCGTCAAAAAAGTTTTCGCCGATCAGGTAGGCGTCGGGGCGGGTTTCTTTGACAGCGCGGCGCATGCCTTGCACGATTTCCCGGCCGATTTGCGTTTCGCCCTGGCGGCCAAGCATGTTGGCCACGTCTACGCGCCAGCCATCGGCGGCAAAGGGCGGGCGCAGCCAGCGGCGGAAAACGGCCGTTTCCGCCTCGTACATGCGGCGGCGCAGTTCCTGGCTGCGGTAGTTGAGCTTGGGCAGCAGCCACACGCCCAACCACGAAGCGTATTCGTCGGGATGGTGGGTGAAGGTGAAAAACTCCGCTTCCGGGGCATCGGCGTGAGCGCGGGCGGCCTGGAACCAGGGGTGCCAGTAGCCGCAGTGATTGGGCACGACATCGAGAATGTAGCGCATGGCGCGCGCGTCTAAGCCTTGGCGCAGGGCGACCAGCGCCTCATCGCCGCCAAAGTGGGGATCAACGTGTTCGTAGTCGGCGACGTCGTATTTGTGGTTGGAGTAGGCGGTGAAAATGGGCGTCAGGTACAGCGCGCTGACGCCTAAATCTTGCAGATAGTCGAGTTTGGCGGTGATGCCAGGCACGTCGCCGCCGTAAAAGACAAATGGGAAGGGTTGGTCGGGTGGCGGGGGTTCGCCCCAGGGATAAGTTTGGGGATGACGGCCGCGAAATTCGTAATCTTCGGGCTGCGGGTCGGTGGTCGGATCGGCGTTGTGGAAACGGTCGGGGAAGATCTGGTAGAAAACGGCCGTATCCAACCAGCCCGGCGTTTCATAATCGGCCAGCAGGCAGAAGTCGGTGGCGTCGAGAGGAATGTGGGCGGTGGGACCAACGGCCGTGTAAAACCAGACGCCGTCATCGGCCTCCAGCACGAAGCGATAGTGAAAGTAGGGCTGGTTGACCAATACGCTAATCTCCCACCAGACAATCCGCGACTCGTCTTGATGGCGGGTCATGGGGGCCAGCGCCTGTTCCCCGTCTGGGAAGGTACGCAGAAGGA
Source organism: Ardenticatenaceae bacterium (assembly GCA_020634395.1). Classification (GTDB taxonomy): domain Bacteria; phylum Chloroflexota; class Anaerolineae; order Promineifilales; family Promineifilaceae; genus Leptovillus. The sequence continues at coordinate 257,822 of JACKBU010000004.1, forward strand.
CGCGGCGCACGGGCGCATCCTGGCTGCTGCGCAGACGCAAGGTGACCCGCTCATTCAGTCGAGGAATTGTGGTGGAAACGTAACGTGCGGAACCGTCGTGGTGAATAGTTTGCAGCCAGGCAGGGAGGGGAAAGTTTTGCATAGTGTTTTAGTTATACCCAACAAGGTGAGAGGATGACAAGGTATCGTGCTAAGCGAGGGGGAAAGGATTGTACTCTGTAAAAAATCAACCTCCGGAAGAACCTTGTCTGACAAAGCCCAAAATCTCCCGGAGGCTGAAAAGTTACTGCGATAATCTTACAAAATTACTCTTCGATTTCTCCAGCGCCGAAGGTTTCGCGCAGTTTGGCCTCATCCTCATTGGAGAGGGAGGTCTGCAGCACGGTGGCATTGAAGGATGAGAGTTCCGGCAGCACTTTGTCGGCAGTGACTCGTTCTACCAGCAAGAACAGGGCAGCGTGTCCCGGCTCGATCGTGTTGCCAACTTCTTTGATAAAGTTGTCGTCCACGCCAATGTCGGTGAACTTGCCGCCTAATGCGCCGCCGAGGGCGCCCGCTGCCAGCCCCAGCCAGGGGGCGAAGAAGAGCAGACCAATCAGCATGCCCCAAAAAGCGCCGCCCATAGCGCCGGCACCCACCAGACTATGAAGCTGCTTGACCTTGGGCTTGCCTTTCTTATCCCGGATCACAATGGCAGCATCAGAGAGAGAAATCAGCTGCTGTTTCTGCATGCTCAGCAGCTTGTCGCGCATCTGATAAGCACTCGCTTCATTGTCAAACGCTAACACAATTAAATCACTCATATTCGGTCTCCTTTGAAAATAGGGTTACAAAAGGAAATGTCAGGCGCGCTGCTGCACGCTTAACGGTTTCCTAAAAAACACTGTATGGGTGCAGAGCCACGTTAAGAGCGCCTCGCAGCTCTGGCGGTTTTTGGCCGGCCTCGCCTGCTTTTTGGAGGAGTAGGCTTGGCAGGCAGCACTTCGCCGGGCACGTAGTTGGGCAGCCCCATGGCCGGCACAAGCGCCAGCAAGGAAATGGCCGCCAGGATGAAGAAGGCGGCTTTAAGGGCTTGCAAGCGGGCAACTTCGTTGATGCCAACGGCTTGTACGACCTGATCGGGCGTGGCCGTGGTGGTGCTGAGAACTGATTCTAGCTGGTCGTTGGTTACGAAGTTGACCTCATCCAGATTGACTTGCGCCACCAGCGAGGCCGGCAGCCCGGACTGGGCGATGCCGCTGGTGATGAACAGGCTGAGGAGGGCAACGGCCGCGACACCGGCAAACGCCGTGCCCAGGGCTGTGGACAGGTTGTTGGCTACGCCGCGCAGTGCTCCCACGTCGCCGGCTAACTCTTTGGGCGAAGCTGAAACCATAACATTGAACAGCAGGGTCAACAAGGCCCCTTCACCCAGGCCAACCATAATCAGGCTGAAAATGACGGCCGGGGTGCTCCATTCATTGCGAATCGTGAAGGCCAGCAGGGCGAGCCCTGTACCGACGATGACGAAGCCCGCGGCGGCTATCTGACGAGGTGTGAGGCGTTCAAACAGGCGAACGATGAGCATGGCGGCGGCAGCAATGGAAAGGGTGTAAGGGATAACGGTAACGGCCGTTTGCAAAGACGAACGGTTTTGCACAATCTGAATATACAGCGGAATCAGAAAGTTAACCGCCGGACCCAGGGCCCCAATCACCAGGAAGGCCATAATGTTCGAGCGCTCTTCTGGGGAGTCGAGAACTTCCAGGGCCAACAACGGCGTCTTTTGCGCCGCTGCACGGCGGTGTGACCACATAAAAAATCCCTGCCCCAATACAATGCCCAATATGATCATAAACGGCGCTGGCGACAGCCCCAATAGAGCAAACGGTGCGGCCGGTTTTGCCAGGATAATCCCCCAGGCATTGAGATTGTTGAAACCTAGCGAAATCATCATGATTGCTACGGCGGCCAGCAGCGCGCCTACCAGGTCAATCTGGATTCCCGCCTGTCGCGGAATGGGCGTGAGGCGGAAGCTAAGGAAAAAGACAAGAATGGAAAGCACGCTCAAAATGCCAAACGAGAGGCGCCAGCTTAACAACGTGCCCAGCAAGCCGGCAATGAAAAACGCCATTGCCCCGGAAATGGCCGGTGTGCCCGCCAAAATGCCCAGGGCCTGCGCCTGCTGCCTATCGTGGTAGTTGGCGGCGATGAGGACCACCAGCGTGGGCACCAATGCCGCCGCCGCCAATCCCGCCAACGCCTGGGCCAGGTTCATCACGCTGGCGCTGGGGCTAAGCGCCATCATGGCCATGGCTGCGCCATGGGCCAGGGCCATCGCCTGAAAAACGCGCCTTTCGCCAAAAATTTTGCCAATCTTGGCCCCCACCAGCACAAAGGCCGCTACAAAGAGGGAATAGAAAACCAGCGCCGTGCCTACGCTTGTGGCCGGGATGTCCAGCTCTTCCACAATGGGGCCAATGGAAACAGGCAGTGCGTTGACGTTAAAAGCCATCTGAATCTGCGCCAGCAGGATTACTACCAAAGGCAGCCAGGATGCCGACTGTATGGTTGTGGCCGGTAGGGTTGCTTCAGTTTTTTGAGTCATAAGGTTTCAGAATAAACGGCCGTCTTTGCTGCGGCGGCTCGGACTAGAAATTCACCGGATAACCTGGCCCCAGCGGAATCCCCAGTACAAACCAGATCACGAACAATAAGATCCACGTGAGGGCGATGATCAATGTATAAGGGATCATCAATGCCACGACTGTGCCAATTCCAGCGTCTTTTTGATAACGCTGGACTATGGTGAGCACAAAGGGCAGGTAAACCATCAGCGGTGTGATAACGTTGGCCGGGGAATCGCCAATGCGATAGGCGGCCAGGACGGTCTGCGGCGCGACGTCCAGGCGCAAGAAAACCGGGATGAAGATGGGGGCAAAAATCGCCCACTTGGGGATGACGTTGGGTATGATGATGTTGAGAATCATGATGACCAGGATGAAGCCGATGAGCAGGGGCAGCGCGCCGATATTGGCTTTTTCCAGCGTGTCGGCCATCCAGACGGCGGCGACCTGGGGCATGTTGCTGAAGTTGAAGAAGGCGATGAACTGGCTGATCATCAGCAACATAAAGAGCAGCCCGGCGAGACCGGCGTAGGTCTTGGTGACGCCTTTGATAACGTCGGCGCTGCTTTGCAGGGTTTTTGCTCCTATCCCGTAACCGATGCCGGCGAGCAAGAAGAACAGCGTGATGATGAAGATGAGGCTGTCCATGAAAGGTGTGTTGCCAATGATGGCGCCGGTTTCTGGATCACGCAGGGGAGCGCCGGGGGGCAAGGTGAGGAGCAGGATGAGGGCCAGAAATCCTAAAAAGGCGTACAGGGCATAACGCAGGCCGCGGCTTTCGGTGGCCACGGCCGTTTCGTCTTCTGTCTCCACAACGGCCGTTTCCTCCGCTGCCTGATACTTCCCCAGGCGCGGCTCGATAATCCGGTCGGTGATCACGGCCGCTACAACGCTCAAAATTATCGTTGAAGCAGCGGCGAAGTAGTAGTTGGCCACAATAGTAATCGGCGTACCGCCGGCCAGCCGGATAGCCTCATTCGTGATTTCCGTCAGCATCCCATCCAGCGGGGCGATCAGCAGGTTCACGGCAAAGATCGCGCTGACCCCGCCAAAAGCAGCCGCCACGCCCGCCAGCGGGTGACGCTCCAGGCTGAGGAACGCTACCGCGCCCAAAGGAATAAGAATCAGATAGCCCGCATCGGTGGCCACGCTGGATAAGACCCCCACAAAGACGATAATGAACGTGATGGCACTGCGCGGCGTCACCTTCACCGTTTTGCGGATCAGCGCCCCCATCAGGCCCGATTCTTCCGCCACCCCTACACCGACCATAGCCACCAGGATAACGGCCACCACACTAAAACCGGCAAAGTTTCCCACAAACGAGGTGAAGATAAACCGCAGCCCTTCGATGGACAAAAGACTGCGTATAGCGATGGTCTGCTCCACAATCTCAAAGTCGATGTCGTATGGTTCAGGGGGTAGGACCATGCCGGGTTCAGTAGAGTCCAGATAATACTCTCCGCTGGGTTGATCGGTGACCGGCACAGCGATTTCTTCGGTGACGCTGACTCCCAGAAGATAAAGGATGTGGGACAGGACGACCACGATGATGATCAGATATAAAAACATGAGTACGGGATGGGGAACTTTGTTGCCTACCCGTTCGATGCCATCAAGCAGCTTTTGCGACAAAGTTTTTTTGCCGGTTGCCCCAGCTGTTAGGCTGTCCATAGTTATGCCACCTCCTGGTGGACCATTTCTTGGTGAGATTGATACCCATACTCTCGATTAACTGGTTTCCCAGACAAGGAAGTCTTATTGATTGCCAGACGGCCGTATCCCCAACGCATCCCCGCTCCCTACTGCCTGATCTGGGCTAATTCTTCCAGATAAACGATGGCCGTTTCCACGCCACGATGGAACATCTCAATGCTAAAGCGCTCATTGGGCGAATGCAGGCCGTCGTCGTCCAGGCCGTAGCCCATCATTACCACCGGGATATCCATGAGGTCGGCAATTTCGGCCACCACGGGGATGCTGCCGCCGCCGCGCGTAAAGACTGGTGTTGCGCCCCACGCTTTTTCATAGGCGCGCGCCGCCGCCCGCATCTCCGGGCTGTCGAAGGGGAAGAGCGCGGCCTTGCCGGTGGTGATCAGCTTCACGTCCACCTTGACAGTCGGCGGAGCGATAGAATCGATATACGTCTTGATGAGTTCATAAATCTTGTGGGGATCCTGGTTGCCTACCAGGCGCGAACTGAGTTTGGCTCCCGCTTTGGCCGGCACAATGGTCTTGGGACCAGGGCCGGTCCAGCCGCTCCACATCCCGTTGATGTCCAGCGTGGGCCGGGCCGAGATGCGCTCGCGGATGGTGTAGCTGGCGTCGCCCCACACGGCCGTTACCCCCGTCGACTGCTTATACTGCTCTTCAGACAGGTCAGTCTTGGCAATCATCGCCCGCTCTTCGGCCGTCAGCGGCACCACATCGTCGTAGAAGCCGGGTACGGCGATGGTATGATCGGGGTTGTAGAGCTTGCCCAGAATTTCCACCAGTGCCAGCGCCGGATTGTGCACCGCACCGCCCCACAGCCCACTGTGCAAATCGTCGGTCGGTCCGCGCACCTCCACTTCCAGATACGTCATGCCGCGCAGGCTGTGCAAAATGGCCGGCTCATCCATCGTCCGCATAGAGGTGTCGCTGATCACGCATACGTCAGCGCGCAGCAGTTCCAGATGCTCTTTGATGAAAGGCACCAAGTTAGGCGAGGAAACTTCTTCTTCGCCTTCGATGAGAAACTTGACGTTTACCGGAGCACTGCCGCTGGATTTCAGATAAGACTCCAGGGCTTTGACATGAATAAACAACTGCCCTTTATCGTCTGTGGCGCCGCGGGCATAGATTTTGCCGTCTTTCTCTACCGGCTCGAAGGGCTGCGTGTGCCAGCCGTCGGCCATTTCGGCCGGGACGACGTCGTAATGACCATAAACCAGGACGGTGGGTTTGTCTGGTCCGGCGCCCAGCCACTCGCCATAGGCCACGGGGTGGCCGGCGGTAGGCATCACCTGGATGTTGTCCAATCCCAGGCTGCGCATGTGGTTTGCCAGCCAGGCGGCGGCGCGCTGCATGTCGTCAGCGTGGGCCGGATCGGCACTGATACTGGGAATGCGCAGTAGTTGATGCAGCTCCTGGCGGAACTGCTCGGCGTGGGTGCGGGAATAGCTGCGGGCAGAATTGCTCACTGGACTTGTCATGCAAAGTTCTCCTTGAAGTGTGGGGGGAAGCGGAAGCAGCAAAGCTGAGGAGACCCCACTGTGTGAGCCTTTTAGTTTAATGAGTTGGATTTAAATTGAATTCCAATACGAACAGGAATTGGACCGTTGGGATTCTATCATTCCGCCAAACTGATGTCAAAGCTGAGAATTTGACATAAAGTTGAGGGAGCTCAGCTTTGGTCTGGAACGGCCGTCCCGCCCAATTCCCTCAAACTGGCTTAGCAGCAGCTGGCACGGAGCTAATTCTCTTTTTGCCATAAAGAGATAGTGTCCAGGTGGTAAGTTTGCGGCGCGGTGTCGAGGGGTTGCACGGCTTTTAGCGTATAACCGGCCTGGGCTAACTGTTTGCCATCGCGGGCCAGCGTGGCGATGTCGCCGCTCACGTAAATGAGGCGCAACGGCCGTTTCCCGGTCAGGGCGCGCATCGCCGCTTTGGAAAGGCCCTTTTCGGGTGGATGGACAACCAGTAAGTCCGGGGTCGGTAGTTGGGGCAGCACTTCTTCCACCCAGCCTTCGTAGAGCGAAACGTTATCGGTGTCTGCCAGGTTAACAGCCGTATCCGCCACGGCATCCGGGTTGATTTCTACGGCCGTTACGCCGGCCGCCTGTCTGGCCAGGAACGCTGTCAAAATGCCCACGCCGCTGTAGGCGTCGATCACGGACTCTGTGCCTGTTAGGGCGGCATAGTGCAGCACGGTTTCCACTATCGGGGCGAGCAGGGCCGGGCTAGGGTAAACATAGCAGCCCGGCGAAACGCGAAAATCTTGTCCGGCCACTGACTGAATCGTGTAGTTATCGCCTACCAGAGTAGCGGCCGTTTGGTCGGGCAGCACGATGGCCACAGAGACGGGAAAATCAGTCTCCAGTTCTGGCGGCTCGACATCCTCGACTTCCAGGGCCGCCAGCAACGCCTCGTCGTCGCCGATGCGCAGGGTGAGTTTGCGCAGGCCGGGCAAATCCAGGTCCACGTCCTGCCACAATGCCAGCAGGTCAGGTTGGAGGATCGGGCAGGTTACGATAGGAATGACCTGCCGTTCAAAGGGCGACCAGTAGCCCAGCCCGCCCACGGGTGTCGGCGTCAGTTCCGTTTCGGCGCGATAGCCGTAGGGCTGGGGGTTGGGGATGATGGGCGCACGGGGAACGGCCGTGAATCCCCCAATGCGTTGTAGCTGATCGGTGACAATCTGCTCTTTGGCGGCCAACTGCGTCGCATAGTCCATATGCTGGAACTGGCAGCCGCCGCAAACGCCAAAGTGGGGGCAGCGCGGCTCCACCCGATCCGGCGAGGCAGTGATTATTCGCACCAACTCGGCGTGGGCGTAGTGGGCCTTTTCGTCCAGCAGACGCGCTTCAACGGTTTCGCCGGGAATCGTAAACGGGATAAAAATGGGCCGATCGGCGGCATCGCGAGCGATGCATGCCCCGCCGTTGGCAAAATCAATGGGCTGAAGGATTAAAGTGTCGGTCATGAAGATGCTTTTAAAAGTGTCCCAGGGCAATAAGCATGGTAAAAGAGGCGATGAACCAGTGAATGAGCCACGGATAAACGAAGGAATCGGTCTGCCAGGCCACAAAACCAAAGCCAATGCCGCCGAAGATAGTGGTTAAGGTTTCCACTTCTGGTTTGCCCAGGTGCATGAAGGCGAAGGGCACTGCCTGGATAAGGATGGCTGGCCCCGGCCCGATGACCCGGGCCAGGCCATACAGCATGAACCCGCGCCAGATAAACTCCCAGGCAAACAGTTCCACGCCATTGAGCCAGATGAGCCGAGGAAGACCTTTGGGGGCGCGTGCCTGATAGTACGCTTGCATGGCCGGTGTACGGGCCACAAACCAGAGAATCAGGGCCATGACCAGGCAGGCTCCCAGCGTCCACAGGAGGCCGGCGCGCCAGTTGCCCAGTTTAAAGCCGTAGTCGCTGGCCGGCTGGCGAAACAAGACCAGGATAACGAGCATGGGCAAGATGAAGTAGAGGATGAAGCGATCATAGGCTTTGTTTCCGGTGAGCCTGTGACCGTAATAGTCAAGCATGGGAACGACGGTGCAGAAGATAACGATGAAGGTGAGTTTGAGATCGAATTCGACGCCGCCAATGGTCACGGTGGATTTCCTCATGGGGTAGAGAAGGGAACGGAGGCAGTGACAGGGAACGGGGAACGGCCGTTTCTCTCACCCTCTCTAATTACCAAAATTTTACAACGCCAATGCCAGTTCATAACCAAACCTCAGCTTAGTAGCTTACGATTAGCCCAGCCAACGGCCGTGCCCCAACCGCCGGCTGATTATAACAAAAAACGTGCCCAGTCGAGAGGCTGGGCACGCTTAAAACGGTGCGGTGAAAACCAGTAAAACTGACCAGTGAGGAACTCTGGCTAGACGGCCTCGCCGAGCTCTACCATGTCCCGAAGAATGCGTTCAATGGCCATCGTGTGGCTGCAGACATTGCGGGAGGCAAAAAAGTCGCAATCGCACTTCCAGAGGCCATTATTGTACTCAACAACGTGAGGGGCCTTGTTATTGTCCCCCTTGATGCTGACACGCAGGTTCTCAAACTGGATGCGTTCGCGTTCTTCGGAATAAATCTTGGCCTTCTCAATCTTACTGATCATACCATAGTCCATAGCTTTCACTCCTCTCTGCAAATTAAGAACTGCTGCGGAAAACAAAAACGCACGCAAAATTGCGTGCGCCAGCGAAGTTCAGGTTTTCACTTTTTTTGTGCTTTTGACGGAATATTCCCTCATGGATTTAAGTATAGCTGACAAGAATTAGCTGTCAATGCAGAAAACCTACGACTCCCTGACGAACGCAGCTTTTCTACCCCTGCGCTTGAGGGACGGCAAACGTAAATGTCGTGCCCTTGTTTAGCTCACTCTCCACCCAGATCTTGCCGCCGTGCAGTTCCACAATGCCTCTGGTAATCGACAGGCCCAGCCCCGTGCCGGTTGCTTTGCGGATGTTAGGATCATCGGCCCGGAAGAATTTTGTAAAGAGGCGTTTTTGATCTTCCGCGCTGATGCCATAGCCGGTGTCCTGTACGGCGCAGATGACAACGGGGGTCGCTTCAACTTGACTATCGAGGGACATGGAATCTGCCCACAGTTTGACATAAATATCCGTGTCGTTGGGCGAATATTTGCAGGCGTTACTGATGAGATTGGTCAATACCTGCACCAGGCGCTCTTTGTCGGCCAGAATCGAGGGCAGTTCGTCGGGCAGTTCGAGATGCAGTTCAATGCCTTTGGCATCGCACAATCCGCGCACTGTTTGCAGCGTTTCACTGACGATGATGGTAAAGGCTGTGGGGGCCGGGTCCATATGCAGCTGCCCGGTCTCAATCCGAGAAATGTCGGTGAGATCCTGGATTTGTTGGCTCATGCGGCGGATGTTGGCGGCGATAGTTTCCAGGAAGCTGCGTTGTTGGTTGGAGAGGTCGCCAGTCATGCCGGAGAGCAGCAGGTCGGTGTAGCCGCGCATGGAGGTCATGGGAGTTTTGAGCTCGTGGGACACCATAGAGACGAATTCTGATTTGGCCTGGTTGGCCTCTTTGACCTGCTGGTAAAGGAGGGCGTTGGCAATGGCTACGGCCGCGTGATTGGTCATACGCACGGCCGTTTCCAGGTGCCCATTATTAAACGTGTTCATCCGGTCGCTTTCAATGGCCGCCACCCCAATCAGCTTCTGTTTGTGAATGATGGGCAAAGTGATTTGCGAGAGTGTCTCAAAAGATATGGCTTTATAGTCGGGTTCGGCGTGCACGTTGCCGGTGACATGGGGCTCGCTGGATGCCAGAACCCGGCTAATCAGGCCGTCGTCGGCAAACGTGCCGTTCACCGGCTCGATAGAAAACCCGTGGTCGTAACCGCGCTGAGCCTGCAAATAAGGCTTGCTCTCCTCGTTGGTGAGCACAATGGTTCCGGCACGGCCGTCACTGACCCGCAGCGCCCAGTCCAGCGTCAAATTCAACACGTGTTCCAGGTCCAGGGTCGTGTTTAAATCACGATCCAACTGCTGCAGCATGAACAATTCACTCACCCGTTCCTGCAAAGCCAGGTCCGTTTGCTCCAGCAGGCGGGCATTTTCCAGGGCCACCACCGCCTGCCCGGCAAATGCGGCCAGCAGTGTTTCATCTTCGGCATTAAAAGGCGCGCCATTACGCTTGTTGATGACCTGCACAACGCCTAAAACTGTGTTACCACGCAGTAAGGGCACGGTCAGAATGGATTCACTGACAAACCGGGCGTGGGGATCGATGTCACCGAACCAGCGCTTGTCGTCTTGCACGCGATTTTGTCGTACGGGACGGCCGGTTTGGGCCGCTGTCCCGGCCAATCCTGTGCCGATGGGCAGCCGCCGCCCAACCAGCTCGTTGCTGGCCGGGCCGCGCACCACGCGGAATTCCAGCTCGCCGGTATCCTCAACCGTCATCATGAAGGTGCCTGCTTCGGTGTCCAGCAGTTCCATGGCTTTATCCATGATCAGGTTGAGCAGTGGCTCCAGTTCTAGCGTGGAAGCCAGCGAAAGCGTGACTTCGTTGATAATTTCTAGCTGTTGGGCGCGGTCGGCCAGTTCCTGGCGCGTTTGCAGGCGGTCCAGAGCCACGGCCGTTCGGTCGGCAAAGACGTTAAACAGCTGCTTTTGACGAGGGCGGATCTGCGTTTCATCGGCAAAGAAGGTGTAAAGCACGCCCAGCGTTTCGGCCCCGGCATTGAGCGGGGCAATCCACCAGGTACGGCCGTTTTCATCAACCACGTCGGCCATTTGTCCGGTTTGCAGCACCTGCTGAATGTGTGGATTTTCCACCGGGACGTCGCGGCCTTCCCGTTCTGGCAGGCGCTCCCCCTGTTCCACTACAAACGCAGCATACAACCTCTGAGTTGGCCCATCGATCAGAGCGATGAAAAAATTGTCGATCTGCAAGAGACGCTGGTAATTGGTGAAAACCAGTTCCAACAACACATCAGGATCGATGGTGAAATTAAGCGCTTGCGAGAACTGACTCAACTGGTCCAATTCGGCCACGCGCGCTTCCAGGCGGCGCATGACGGTGGCCCGTTCCAGGCCAATCAACGATTGATCGGCCAGCGCGCCGAGATAGTTGAGTTCGCTTTGTGAATAAGGTTGGCCGTTTTGTTTGGCCGGCAGCGAAAGCCAGCCCAACAACTGCTGCTCGTTGTTTAGGGGTACAATCACCACAGCCTGCTGCAGATGAATATCCTCAGGATGTTCGCGTAGTTCTGCCGGCCAGGCACGTTCCACGGCCAGATCCAGTACTTCCGAAAACTGCTGCATGTAGGCAACCAGCGGTGAATCGGCGTTGATGAGCGCGCTTTCGGTGTTTGGATAGCTGCTGTATCCTCCCAGATCGTTATCGGGCAAAAATAGTTGAGGATTGGCTACCGGAATGCCGATTTGCGCATACTCCAGCAGCGCATCGGCCACCTGGTCGGCATTCACGGCCGTTGTCAGCCGCCGGTTATACTGCCGCAGCAGTTCGCTAAACTCGACCGGCTTCTGAAAAAGCAGCCGATCCAGCCACTTCTGCAGCCAGGCTTGCAGCGGATCGTAAATTACGAAGACCGCCAGCATGGCTATCGCCACCACCAGCGGGTTGCTAAAGGTGATGGTGACGCCAATACTCATCGCCAGCCCGCTGATGATAAGCAAAAACGCGCCAACCAATATCACCGTCATCAACAAATAAGTGAGGCCGCGGCGCACAACTTTGTTCACGTCCAGCAGGCGGTAGCGGATGATGGTGTAAGCAATAGCCAGCGGAAACAGCAGCACGGGCGGTAGAAAAACGGAAGGATTGAACCGTTCCCAACCCTGGCTGGTCGCCAGCCACAACAGTGTGACCAGGATGGGCATCAGTCCGGCAACCGCGCCCAACAAAATGATGCGGGCCTGCTGCCGCACCAGCGCCGACGGCGAGGCGATGCTGCGATAAACCATAAAGCCCAGCGTCGCTATCAGGGTCAAAGCGTTCCAGAAATAAGCGTAGCGCCAGGGCAGGGCATAGGCCCAGGCGTCTGGTCCGTGGTAAAGCCAGATCTCTCCCCAGGCGGCCAGCAGCAGTCCGGGAAGGATGATGATCCATTTTAGCCAGGGAAAACGGGCGATGAGCCGCGCTTCGTGCGGAAATACGAAAGCCAGCAGCAGGGTAAACCCACCGGCCACCGACAGCGCCAGGGTCCAGACGCGGATAAAGACCTGGGTCGTAACCTGATCAAACAAAGCCCCAATGATGACGGCCGTGCTCACTGCAAACAGGGCAAATACCTGTGCTGCTTCAGCGTCGGGCCGGGCCAGAAACGTCAACACGCCAAACAGGAAGATAACCACGCCCACCAAATAGAAGAGCCAGAACTGGCTCCAGAACGTGGCTTCGTCCATGTGGGACAGCACCAGATCGACAGAGCGAACGGCCGTGTCGCTGCCGCGCGGCTCGATAACGGAGCTGGCCGGGGGCTGATCGAACGTGAAGGTGACGACATCGCCGGGCTGCAGGGTGGCCAGGTAACTGTGAAGGCTGGGAGTGGTGGGGAAGGCACGGCCGTTTACGGCCGTTGCCCGGTCAGGATAAGTAATTTCCGGAGTGTCGGGATTCACCGGATCTATCTGCGGGGTTGATTTATTGACTACCAGATTGGGATCAAAAAGAAGTCCGGGATAGGGTGCTTGCACCCAGCGCACGGCCAGAACCGGAAGGGCTACAAACATTACCCCACTGGCAACCAGGATCACTGCCATGACTGCGATACGTATCTGGTCAATGCGTCGATAGTTCAACTGTCTGTCCGCCGATTAATTCACCTGGTTACTGCATTCCTATTCTAGACAATGATAGGTGATCATCAATTTGATGTCCATCCTCTCCTACAATAGTTTGCACTTTGTCACTAACAACATCAATTAAGGCGATTTGCACGGTGTAAAACCCAGGAGCCAGGTGCTGCCCCAAATCCATCAGATAGGTACTTTCAATCACTGCCCCGCTTGGCCACTCCGAAACGGCCGTCTCCCCACCGAGAGGACTTTCCTGGAAGGCGACTTCTTTTCCGGAATCGTCGACCACGCTGACGCGCACCAAAAAGTCGCCGGGATTGTCCTGCAAAGCCTCCCAGTACATCGTCACTGCCAGCACGTCGTCGGGGGCGAAGATGCGTTTGTTGTAGTCGTAGCCGCGCAGGCGGACACGGCCGTTAAAATTCTCGTTTTGCGCGTTCGGATAATCACCCGGCAGCGGCGTTAGCTGGATGGTTGCCAGCGGCAGCGCATCGCCCAGGCCCGTCCCTTCAGGCGCCGTAATGCCCAGCCGGTAGCTGCCCGGCGCATAATAGCCGATGCTCAATGTCGCTTCATTGGGCGTATAGGCTGTCTCTGGCACCACCAACTGGATCGATTCTACAAAACGGTCGCCCGGTTCCCAGTTGCTGGCGGGAAAATTGCCCAATCCCGGGTGCGTGTCACGTTGGGCAATGATCAAGCCATTTTCATCGATAAGGTGCACAAATAACAAGTAATCGCCGGGCGGTTTGCCGGTTACTTCCCAGTACAGCTCCACATCGATGGCCCCGCCGGGGGTTACGGCCGTTTGTCCCACTTCATACCCGCGCAAATTCACCAGCGTGTCAAACTGGGCATTTACAGGATTAGGCAGCGGGGCGTTGGCGGCAAAACTGGGCGGTCTGGCGTAGGCGGGCCGCAGGTATCCGCCCAAAGCGATCACCGTCATGAGAATCAAGCCACCCTGCAAAATACCTGCCAGCCAGACGTCGGCCGCAAACGGCCGTTTCACCAGGGCGGCATACTGGCTCAACCCGTACGTCAGCAGCACCGACAGCGCCGGCAGCGCCGGGAAAAAGAAGCGCCCCATCGGTCCCGCCGGGCTGATGAGTAAATAATTAAACAGTACGCCGAAGAAAAGCAGCACGTTCAGCAGGAGCAGCAGCAGGGGCACGGCCGTGGCCTTCAATTCCGCCGTCTGCCGCCGTACAAACGGCACGACATACCCCGCCAGCGCCAGCGCCGCCAGCCCGGCCAGCCCCACATACATGGCATTCGGCAGCGGAATCTGGCCGTAGCCAAAGCGCCCCCACAAACTCGTCCAGGCATAGTCCAATTCCGACACCGCCAGCCAGAAGCTCTCCGAGGGATCGCGCACGCCCCACAATTGGGTCAGCTCCTCCACGCCGGTCGGCTCGCCGTAGAGAATCTGGTTACGCACAAACCACCAGCCGGTGAGCACGGCCGTAACCGCCACAATTACCAGTCCGGCTTTCAGCCACTCGGCCCACTGCTTCTTGCGCCAGGCCACCCAGGTCATCGCCGCGCCAATCAGCCCGGCGATGGCCGCCAGATTGAACTTGCTCATCAGCGCCAGGCTGAATAACGCGCCCATAATCAGCCCCCAGCGCAAACTCAGCCCGCGCTCGTCTTGCACCAGACGCACGCAGGCCAGCGTCACCGCCGCGCCGCTCATCGCCGCCACCACGTCGTTGTTGATGGCCCCGGACATATAGACAAACATGGGATTAAACGCCACGAACGCGGTTCCGGCGACGGCCAGAAACGGCCGTTTCGGCCAGATGGCCAGCCCGATCAAATAGGTTAACCAGACCGTCAGCGCCCCAAACAGGCTGTTGACCAGCCGGGTGAGATGGGCCGCCAGTGCCGCGCCGTGCCAGGGAAAACCCTCAACGGCCGTGTAATGCAAATACTGGTTCTTGTTATCGTGGCCCACTTCCCAATAACGGTAGGCCCAAAACGGATTATGCGGCGGATCGTAACAAACTTCCTGGCCGGTGTTGATCCAGCCGGTCGCCACTGCCGCCACGGCATAAAACAGGGGTGGATGATGGCCTTGCGCGCTGCAGCCCATCGCCCCCTGCACTGGCAGCGTGTGCTCCTGGGCAATCGTGCGCACAAAGCGGTAATGGCGCAGTTCGTCCGTCGCCTCGTGCAGCGGATTAATCACGCTGGCTGCCAGCGCCAGCGCCAAAAACACGACCAGCACCAGGGCCATCGCCCGCTTACTCCAAATCGTCGCCGACTCAATCTCCAATCTCAAATCTCCGAAGAAGAATGTTTGATGGTTTGATGGTTTGTTGGTTTGTTGGTTTGTTAGATGGCTGATGCGCGGTGCGCCAGCTAACTAACCAACCCAACCAACTAACCAACCCAACTAACTAACCAACTTACCAACCCAACCACCTACCGAATCTCCACACTTTCACGGCCGTCTACCGTCAAAATCCGTGCGCCGGTCATTGGGTCGTACAGGCCAAAGGAAACGGCCGTGCCCCCCGGCCCGCTCAACTGATGGTACTGCGCGAAGCGGTCGCCCGGCTGCAGCGAATACACGTCCACCCACAAGCCATCGTCGCCCGCCAGCAAATTGCCCGCATCGTCCAGCAAATGGGCAAACACGTTCAGGCGCGGCCCGGCGTACACCCCCGGCGGCGGCGGATTGCTGATTAGCCGCCTGGGCGGTAGGTCCAAAGGCTCGTTTACCCGCCAGACCAGCGTCAGGCGCCCGGCGGCGGGGTCGTAGACGGCCGTTTCCACGCACAACCCATTCACAAAACAAACCGCCTCGCCCGTCGGGAAATCGTCACTTATCTCGTAAAACTGATACGCGCCGAGAGACGGCCGTTCGTCTACCGGCGTGTAGGCTTCCGGCAAAAACGCCGGATTGTGCGGCATGCCGGCCAGCACCAGCGCTGGCTGCAGCAGCAGCGCCCGGTCGGGATTGTACCAGCGCGGGGCAACGGCCGTGCGCAAATCGTTGTTCAGCGCCAACTGGTCCCACGGCCCCGCCAGCAAACTCGTCAGGCCCACGTCGCGCACGTCCGGGTGGGCGTTCAGATACGCCGCCGCCTCGTGGATGTCGGCCCGGTAGAGGAAGCGCACCATGCCCCGCTCTGGCCAGTTGACAAAATAGTCCTGCCCATCGCGCCAGCCCAGCGTGAGGAGGAGGAAAAGAGCTGTTAGCTGTAAGCTCGTAGCTGTAAGCCTGGAGCGATAAGGCGCTAAACGCCGGTCAAGAATGCCCAATGGCAGGGCCAGCAGGATGAAAACGGCCGGTTGGGCTACGATGGTGTGTCCCAGGCTGGCGGGCGGCACGCTGACAAAGGCCGGGGCGATGCCGGCCAGCCACCACAGCAGCAAAAAGGCGCTCGCCAGGTGGATGTGGGCGGCTTCGGACCAGGGCGTGCGGCGAAGCAGGGCGCGCAGGCTGCCCGCCGCCGGAAGCAATGCATACCAGGCGGCGATCACCACGCCCCCCCAAAAGAAAACCGCGCCCACCACGCCAAACAGCGGCCTGTCGGGGATGTTGTACAGCCACTCGCCGTCGCCGGTAGCGTGGAACATGCCCAGGGTGATGGTGACGTTCGCCAGCAGCGGGGCAAAATTGCCCGTCCGCGCTTCCACCAGCGGCACAGCCAGCTCCGCCACCCGCGCCTCGGATTCCGGCTGCTGCTGCAAGGTGAGGATGAGCGGCAGGGACAAGACGGCCGTTACCACGACCAGCGCCACAAATCCCCACCAACGCCGCCGGAAAAGGCTCCAGGCAAACAGCGCCAGATAACCCATAAACGCCACCAAAATGGCTGGAACCCCCCGCGCCGCAAAATAGGTGTACATCCCCAGCGCCAAAAGCAGCGCCGACACTAAAAAATTCCACAGACCAGATTGGTCCAATCTTGAAGATTGGACCAATCTCCAATCTCCAGTCTCCAGTCTCCCTTCTTCCCCCTCCAGCCCGCGCCAGAAAAAATAAAACGCCGCCAGCACCAAAGGCGGCATGAGCACGTGGCGCAGCCCAATCCGCGAATACATCAACGACCAGAAGCTCAGAGCCAGCGCCGCCGCCGCCACCAGCCCCACCAGCGAGCCAAACAGCTTGCGTCCTAATAGATAGGTCAGCGGCACGGTGAGCGTGCCCAGCAGCACGGACAGGAAGCGAATGCCCCACACCGTCGGGCCGAATAGGGCCAGCATGGCGGCGTTGAGCGTGTGGTACAGTGCCTCGTGGCCGGAAGCGTCGGGGAAGTAGACGGCCCAATCGCCATCCAGCACGTGCTGCGAGATGACCTGTGAGTTGATCAACTCGTCGTCGCGCCAGCCGGGCGGCACGCCATCCAATCGCCAGACGCGCAGCCCAAACGCCAGCAGGGTGATGAGCAGGATGAGCAAGCGCTCGTAGGGGAAGCGGGTGCGGCTCATGGCGCGACTACCTCCAGGCTGGTTAGCGGTACATAATCAGCGGG
This sequence comes from Ardenticatenaceae bacterium, assembly GCA_020634395.1. Lineage (GTDB taxonomy): Bacteria > Chloroflexota > Anaerolineae > Promineifilales > Promineifilaceae > Leptovillus. The sequence continues at coordinate 274,919 of JACKBU010000004.1, forward strand.
CAGCCCGACCGGACTGAGGATGGGCAGGCGCTGCGGCGCGGTCTGCTGCGGGCAGCCGGCCGGGCAGGTGTACAGGCCGACGATGAGGGGGTATTGGCCCACGGCCGTATCCTCCGGCAGTGTGAACTGGTGTAGTTGGATGAACTGATCGCCAGCCTGCCAGTTTGCGCCGGGCACGTCCAGCCGGTCGGATTGGGCGATGGGACGGCCGTCTGGCCCCATCATTTGCGTAAACAGCACGGCGTCGGGCAACGGCCGTTCGACCCGCCACCAAGTCGCCACCGTCACCACGCCGCCGGGCGCGACGGTGGGCGTTTGCAGATCGTAGCCGAGGAAAACGGCCGTATCGCCAAAGTTGACCGGTACAGATTGTTGGAACTGCACGGCCCAATCGGCGGCCATTTGGGCCCTATCCACGGTGTAAAGGGTCAGCGGGCGGTCCAGGTCGGTGGGGCGCAGGGGGAGCGTCTGGCGGAAAACGGCCGTGGCAAAATAGCCTTGCAGCGCCGGATTTAGCGGCGCGAAGCCGGGGAAAAAGAGCGTACTCTGCGCCGCCGAGGGTAAAATCAGGCTGGCGCGGCCATCAAACCAGCGCGGCCGGGGCAGGTCGGGCGCGAGGGTCAGCGCGGCGACCGCCGGGGTGTGGAAAGGGCCGGGCGTTTGGGTGGAAACGGCCGTGTCCCGTATCTGCCCGGCGTTGATGGCCTGCATCGCCGCCACCATTGTGCTTTCGTATTCTACGCGCACGTCCGGCTGGTTGGCCCAGATGCTGAAATAGTCGCGGGCGGTGAAAACGGCCGTGCCGCAGAAGAGGAGGAAGGCTGCAAGCTCTAAGCTGTAAGCTGGCAGCCAGCGGAGGTTGCGGATGGCGGCGAGCAATTGGCGCAGGGCCAGGGCGGGGAACAGGTAGAGCGCCGGCTGCATACCGATGGCCTGGGTGGTGGACAGCCGTGCGCCGGTCACCAGCACGGGGGCCAATCCAACCAGCAGCCAGGCCAGCGCCAGAAAGGCGGCGGCGGGGCGCAAATCCGCCCGGCGCTTGCCCGTTACAACCCACCATGCAGCCATGCCCAGGCCGCCAATCAACAAAAGCGCCATCAATGACCCAAGCAGGGGCTTACCGCTGACGTTGTAGCGCCAGTAATCGTCGCCGCGCAGGAAGAGGATGCCCAATCCGGCCAGGGTGTTGCGCCAGAGCGGGGCGAAGTTGCCCTGGGTAACGGCCGTTAGCGGTGCGCTGAGCTGCCCGATGCGTGTTTCAGCGTCCGGGTGGGCCAGCAGGTAGGCAAACAGCGGCATACCCACTAGCCCGGCCAGCAGCAGCATCACGGCCGTGCCCCGCCATGCCCGCCGCAGCAGCGGCCGATTTTGCCACGCCAGATACAGCAGCACTGCCGGAAAAATCGCCCACAGCAGCCGCGCCGGAATGTAGGTGTAAAATGTCAGGCCCAACACCACGCCTGCCGCGATGAAAAACAGGCTGGGACGCGGATGAACGCCGATGGACGCGGATTTTGCTCCATGTTTATTCGTGTTCATCCGTGTCCTATTCTCTTCTAGTCCGCGCCAGAAGAGGTAGACGGCCAGGGTAAACAGGGCGGGCAGGGTGATGGAGCGCAGGGATTGGCGGGCGGTCATGAGGGGCCAGAAACCGACGGCCAGCCCGGCGGCGGTGAGCACGGCCGTTTGCCAGCCAAACGCCCGCCGCACCCAGGCGGCCATCCCGGCGATGAGAATGAGGCCGAAGTAGTCGGCCGTCAGCCGGCCCGCCAGGTAGGTTGGCCCCAGGAAGCGCATGAGAACGGCCGTGGCGTAATCGTACAGCGGCTCACGGCCGTAACCGATGGTGAAGTAGAGGGCGCGCGCCCCGTTCACGATGCTCCAGGCGGTAATGCCGTGATCGGCTTCGTCGTGGGTAAGGCCGGAGGGGATGGTAGTGAGGGCGAGCAGGCGTAGGGAAACGGCCGTTAGCAGCACCAACAGCATCCAGGCCAGGTAAGCATTTCGTTCCTTGCGCATCCAGACAACCATCATCAATCTTCTATGGGGATTAGAGACAAGAGATTGGAGATTAAACGAATCTCCAATCTCTTGTCTCCAGTCTCCAATCTCTCCAATCGGTCTGGAATGGTACTCAAAGCCGATCCCCCCGACAACTACGCCTCTCCGGCGTTTAGGCGGCGTTCATGACGCCACAAGATGGGTCCAATCACCACGATTGAACTCATCTCTCATTCAGGGCCAGGCTCCAAAACAAAAAGCGCCACGCCGGTTACGAGCGTGACGCTTTTGTTGATTGAGGGGTCAGAAAGGTTAGCTTAGGCTAACGCTTGTCTGGCCACATCCACGACGGCGGCAAAGGCCGCTTCGTCGCGTACGGCCAGATCTGCCAAAACTTTGCGATCCAGAGAGACATTTGCCAGCTTCAAACCATGAATCAGCTGGCTGTAACTCATCCCTTGCTGCCGGGAAGCGGCGTTGATGCGCGCAATCCACAGGCGTCGGAAATCACGACGACGCACCCGCCGGTCACGATAAGCGTACCAGTAGGATTTCATCATCGCTTCGTTGGCCCGGCGGAACAGCTTGCTGCGTGTTCCCCACTGGCCTTTGGTCATCGCCAACGTTTTCTTGTGGCGACGTTGGGTTGTATACCCACCTTTAACTCGCATAATTCATACCTCGCATTTTAGTTAGCTCTGGACACTCAAGCCGTCAGCCAAGGCCAGGCAGCGAACAAACAAATAACTCTTGCTAATAAACGATTACTTGGGCGGATTGGCCTTGTACTTTTTCAGGTAGGGGGCCATGCGCCTGATACGTTTGCGATCACCAGCTGATTCCACGACGAGCATTCTGTCTAACAGGGCTTTTGTCCGGGCTGATTTACGCCGGCGCAGATGGCTCTTGCCACCTTTGGTGCGTAAGATTTTGCCGGTACTCGTCACACGGAACCGTTTGGCAGCCGCTTTGTACGTCTTTAACTTATACTTTTTTTGTTTTGCTTTTGGCATTTCTTATCCCTCACAAAAAAGCCCCCTTGGGGCTTTTGAAATCACATTTTTATCTTTGTGGCCGACCTTGCTTGTTTTCGATTGTTAAGTCTCTGGCGTCAACATCAGGGTCATGGACCAACCTTCCAGTTTGGGCGCCTGTTCAACTTCGGCTATATCTCCGAGTTCTTCGGCAATCCCTTCCAGCATTTCCTGGCCAATCTCGGGGTAGGTAATTTCGCGCGCTCGGAAGCGGATTTGAAACTTGACCTTTTTCCCTTCGCCTAGCCATTCACGTGCTTTTTTAACCAGGATGTCTCGATGAAAATCGGCCGTTCTCGGCGTCAGCTTCAGCGTTTTAATTTCGATTTGTTTTTGATGTTTGCGCGCTTCGCGTTCACGCTTGGTCTTTTCGTAGGCAAACTTGCCATAATCCATGATGCGACAGACCGGTGGATCGGCATTGGGAGCGACTTCAACTAAGTCCAAGCCGGCTTCCTGAGCCATTTCCAGAGCTCTACGAAGCGGCACAACATCGTGGTTTTCATTATTCTGATCAATCAATCGAACTTCGCGAGCGCGAATGCGATTGTTAATCCGATAATCAACGCTGGTGCTGGTGCTGCTCTTTGGTTTACTTTTTCTTCTGCGAATCTCCTTACTCTCCAGGTTCTTAATGGCGCAACGCCTTTAGCGGGCATTGCAAAAAGCTATTAAAGAAAAAAGAATCCGGTCTGATGGACCGGAATACGGGGTGAATAATAGCACAAGGCCAGAGGAGCGTCAACAAGATTCAGGAGGAGTTGCCGCCTGTAACGAGGTCAGCGAAGACGACAATCCGGTGGGTGTTGATCTGGTATGGGTAACATGAAATAAGGGTGACCTGAGCATGATCGGTGGGGTCCATGACAGACACGGCCGTTGGTTCTACCACCTCAACTTGGCGCACCACATAGGTATACGATTGCCGTTCGGTGGAGATAACAATTTCGTCACCCGGGGTTAGTTTATCGAGGTGGCGGAAGATTTCGCCAAAAATATCGTTGTGGGCGGCCAGAACCAGATTACCTTCCTGGCCCGGTTGGGCAGCATTGACAAGCTGGCCGACGCCTTTTTTGAGCTGGTCCCAGTCTACGCCCTGTACAATGGTGCTGTCTACGGCGATGGCCGGAATTTCCACGCGGCGGGCCTGCTCCGGGCCGGGGGTGGGAATGGGTGGCGGGATGTAGGCGTTGATGGCGGGCATCAGATGGGCGGGGATGTCGCCGGCTTCGCCGGCTTCGGCGGGACGGCCGTCTACCGGTGGCTTATGGCCGCTGGGCAGCACCACCAGCCCGATGATCGGTGTGGCTGTGGGCGTGGGCAAAGCCACGCTGGCGACCTGGACCTGCTGTGCTTCCATTAATTCCTGGTTCAGTTCTTGCCGCGTCAGCCATAAGCCGCCCAGGACAAAGATCAGCCCAATCACAGCGCCAATCTCGATAAACAACAAAAACTTGTTGGCGATCCAGCGCCATTGAATACCTGGGCGATCCGGTTCGGGCTGTGTCTCACTGCTGTCTGGTTCCAGCAGATAATTGCGCATAGCTCCGGTTGGTGAGGCTTCCGGGCGGGGCAGCGGCGGCGGTGTCGGGTGGGGAGGTGTCAGACCATCGACGATGACGAGACGGCCGTCTTGCTGCAACCGTTCGAGGCGCTGCAGCCTCTGCTGCCGCTTCTTGCGATACAACAGTTGCTCCAACTCCTTCACCGACAGATCATCAGCTTTCCGGTCGCTCATAGACATAATGATAAAACGAAACGGCGATTTTGCAAGATGGGATGGAATGGGCCGTGGATTTTCACGGCTAGAGCGGATTTCCGCTGCTAATTTAAAGAATCGGCGTTCATCAGCATCCGATCACTCTTCGATTGGCGGCGTGATGATGAGGGGGGCGCCGGTGGCAAAGGTTTCGCCGGTTTGGGAGGGCAGACGCTCCAGCGAGGCGCGATCGTAAATGCCGGTGATGGTGGCGTAAGCGCCGGCAGGCGTTTGCGGTGGAACGGTAATGGTATGCAGCTGCAAAAAGACGTCGCCGGGCTGCCAGGCCCAGGAAGGTGCGTCGAGGGAGTCTTGCTGCGCCAGCACGCTGCCTTCCGGCGTGAGCACCTGGGTGAAAAAGACGGTGTCCGGCGTAAAAGTGGGCGGCACGACGGGACCGATACGAGCTGGATCAATCACCTGCCAGGTGGTCTGGTAAACGGCCGTTTCCCCCGCCACCACCTCGCCCGCCAGCCAACGGCCGTCCAGCAGACGCACGGCATCACCAAAGGTGGCAACGGCCGTTTCGTTTGCAGCCACCGGATTGGTGGCCAGTTCGTAGAGCGTAAACCCTGGATCCAGGTCATCAGGGCGCAGCGATTGGGAATCGAGCGGGCGCAGGAAGGGATTGAAGGCGGGATCAGGCGGCGTGGAAGTGGGGATAAGGGCGTAGCCGCCTGCGCCGCCCGGCCAGAGCAGGGCGCGGCGCGCATCCACCCAGTGCAAATCGGCGGCGGCGTGGGGGCGCAGCACCAGGGCGATGGAACTGTCGTGGGCCGGGCCAGGGTAGACGGTGGACATGACGATGGGCGGCGGCGTTTCTTGCGCGGCCAAATAATCCAGCGCGGCCACCAGATTCACCTGATACGCGCCCCGCACCTCGGGCATGTTGGCCCAGCGCACAAAATAATCGCGCCCGCTGACGAATCCGGCGACAGCCAGCCAGAGCAGGGCGGCGGCAATGAGAATTGGCCGTTTCGAGATGGGTCCAAGCTTGGAGACGGGACCCATCTGCGAGCGAAATAGGCCCATAAATCCTATGGCGGGCAGCAGGTAGACGGCGGGCAGGGCAGCCAAATTGCGCGTGGTGTTGGCGGTGGCCCCGGTGATGAGCGAAGGCAGGATGCCCGCGCCAAACCAGAGCAGCAGGAAGGCGAAAGGCGGTTTTTTCCAGTTCCACAGGCAAACCAGCAGACCGAGCAGGAAGAAAACGGCCGTCACCGCCTCAAACACCGGCCGTCCGGGGATGTTGTACGCCAGGAATTGGTCGCCATAACCGGGCCAGACGAAGGCCAGCAGTGCGCCGGAAACGTTGGCAAAAACGGGGCGCAGGTTGCCAGAACGCAGGTCTTGCAGCGGACCATCCAGCATGTCCAGCCGCGTCAGCGCCTCCGGGTGGGCGCGCAGATAGACGAACATGGGCGTTACCAGCAGCCCGGCCAGCAGCAGCCCCAGCAACACCGGCTGCCAGACGCGGCGGAAGGTGGTTCGCTGCACCAGGGCCAGGTAGAGCAAAAAGGCGGGGAACATGAGCCAGGCCACGCGCGCGGCCAGGTAAATGTGCAGCGTAAAGGCCACAGAAACGCCAAATCCGGCGGCGGCCAGCCAGCGGCGGCGGGATTGCTCCGGCGACGCGATGATGACCTGCCAGAAGAACCAGACGGCCGTCGCCGTAAAAAAGGGCAGCATCCCGGCGCGCAGGGCTTCGCGGCTGGTAGCCAGGGGCCAAAAGGAGACGGCCGTCAGCGCCGCGCCCAGCAGCGCCGTGGGCCGGTCAAACGCCCGCGCTGCCCAGAGGTAGGTGACGGCGATGGCCGCTACGCCGAAAATCACATTGACCAGCCGCAGGGCCAGCAGCCCTTCGCCCAAGAGGGCCATGCTCAGGGCGACGGTGTAGCTGTAGAGCGGTTCGCTGCCGTAGTTGAGGGGAAAGTAGAAGAGGTAAACGCCGTCCAGCACGCCCAGGGCTTCACGGCCGTGATTGGCTTCGTCGTGGGTGAGGCCGGGGGGAACGGCCGTTAACTGCCAGGCGCGCAGGGCAAAGGCCAGCAAGAGGATGAGCGCGAGGAGCAGCAGAGAGCGTTTCACCGAAAGTTGGTAGTTGCTAGTTGGTAGTTGTTAGGGGGGAGGTCTAACCACTAACAACTGCCAACTATCAACTGTCTTTTTCCCCTATCGCGAAGACTTCGCGCTCGAAGAACCAGCGGAAGGGGGGCACGTCAAAGGCGAGGCGGCGCAGCCCGGCCATCAGGGCGCTTTCCTGCCGGTTTTGCGGCGGGGAATCCAGCCATACTTTGGCTTTGAAGCCGGCGGCGTTAAGGGCTTTCTTCATGCTGCGCATATCTTGTTCGTTGACGTGGACGTCGAGGTTAACGGCCGTTATCGCCCGTGGGTCTTTGGGATACTTGTTGCCTTCACCCAGCAGGGTGCGCACGCGGCGCACCCAGGGATAAGCGTATTTGTCGTACCAGCGGTTGGGGGCGGTGTGGATGATGAAACGGCCGTCATCCTTTAACACCCGGCGTACTTCCAGCATGGCAGCGTGCAGTTCCCACGGATACAGATGCTCTACCACGTCGAACATCAACACCCGGTCGAAATAGCCGCTGGGAAACGGTAAGTACTTGGCGTCGGAGCGGCAGACACCGGCTTTGACGCGGGCCGGATCTTGACCGGCTTCGGCCATTTTTGTGCGCTCGGCGTCGATCACGTCCTGGCTCATGCCCGTGGCTGCGTCGGCATAGTCGATGCCGTACGCTTCAATACCCATTTCCATACAATGGCGCAGAATTTCTCCACGGCCGCAGCCCACGTCCAAAATACGCATATCGGCCGTCACCTCGGCCATAGCAAACGAATCTTTCAGGCGGCGCGAAAGCTGCACGCCTTCCGATTCGATAAAGACATCATATCCTTCGCAGGCTGTTAGAAAATACTCTTCCGTGTAGAGTGTGGAAGGTAACGACTTGTTATTTTGATCATCCATCAGTTCGATTTCAACTTTTTGCGCAAAATATCGGGCATTATATGGCAGTGACCTACTGGCGTCAAAACACCCCAACCTTATTTCCTATGTTCCTATGGCTGGTCTCTGCCTATACTACAAGCAGGCCAACACGCAGTTTGAGCTGTTTTATTGGTAACAGAAGCGTCCACGAAAGCGCGTGGACCATATCAGGTGAAAACATATGACCTCTAAGAGTCTAGAGAAAATTTTAGCCCCCGTGATGAAATTTGAGGGCCTGGGCGTGCCTATTGGCCTGGTGCAAGACATCATTTTCCGCTTGCTTTTCAACGAGGGAGAGGCCAGCGTTGCCCGTGTTTCTACGGTGCTGGGCATCCATGCCAGCGTCGCAGATGATTTGTTGAGCCGGATGAAGCAGGAGCATCTGGTGGAGATTACCAAAGCCGGTTCGATTGGCAGCCTGAGTTTTACGTACAGCCTGACTGATGCCGGCACGAAACGGGCGCGGGATGGTTTTGATCGCAGTCAGTATGTGGGCCGGGTGCCGGTATCTCTGGATGATTATTCCACAGCGATTCTGGCGCAGACGAGCGGTAGCCGCAGGGTATCGCCCGGCCAGGTGCAGCAGGCGTTGTCCCATCTGATCCTGCCCGATAATTTTCACCGGCGGATTGGCCCGGCTGTTAATTCCGGTTCATCGCTGTTTTTGTATGGCCCGCCGGGAAACGGTAAGACGACGATTGCGGAGGCGATTGCCAAGCTGCTGGCTAAGGATGATCCTATCTGGCTGCCGGATTCTGTGGTTGTCGGCGGGCAAATTATTCGTATTTTTGACCCGCTGGTGCACATTCCGCTCAACGACGACGAGATCAGTTTGTATGTGAATCCTTATGGCAAGAGTGGGAGTACCGACAAATTAAAGGTGGACAAGCGGTGGCGGCTGTTCCAACGGCCGTCTGTCATGGTCGGCGGCGAGCTGACGATGGACGCCCTGGACCTGCGCTACGAACCCATCGCCAAAGTTTACGAAGCGCCGCTGCAAATGAAGGCCAACGGCGGCATGTTCCTCATCGATGACTTTGGCCGCCAGCAAATGCGCCCCCAAGAACTGCTTAACCGCTGGATTGTGCCCCTGGAAAGCAGCATCGACTTTTTGCGCCTGCAGTCCGGCCAATCGGTAGAAGTGCCCTTCCAGCAGCTCATCGTCTTTTCCACCAACCTGGACCCCAACGACCTGGTGGACGATGCCTTCCTGCGCCGTATCCAGATGAAAGTGCTGGTGGGCAGCCCCGACGAAAAGCTGTTTTACCAGATTTTCCTGGCCGTTTGTAAGCAGTACAACGTGCCGTTCGACAAACGTTCCTTTGTCCACCTGCTGCAAAAGTGGTACCGGGACGCCAGCCGGGTGATGCAGTCCGTGCATCCGCGTGACATTGTCAAGATTGTGATGGCCTTGTGCGACTATGAAAGCATACCGGTGCGATTGACGCCGGATCTGGTAGATGAGGCCTGTTTTAGCTACTTTGTGGATGAGACGGCATCTGTGGCCTGGGTATCGCCGGTTCAGCTGAATGGTGCGGCGCGCCATCCACAGGCGGCCACGGCCGTTTCCATCCCCGCCTGATCATTTCCTACAGACCACCCATTTCCTACCTCTGGTCGGAGCCGATAGGGGCGCTAGCAACAGCGCCCCTGTTTCTTTTCCCGCAGTCTAGCTTTCCATCTCCACCGCCAGGGCTACCGCCTCGCCGCCGCCCAGGCAAAGGGCGGCAATGCCGCGCCGCAGGCCGCGATGCTGCAAGGCATAGAGCAGCGTGACCAGCACGCGCGCGCCGCTGGCCCCGATGGGATGTCCCAGAGCGACTGCCCCGCCGTTGACGTTCACCTTGTCCCAGTTCCAATCATAGCCGTTTTGCTGCAGCTCTACGCCGTTGGCCAGGGCCTGGGCGGCGAAAGCTTCGTTTAGCTCGATGAGGTCCACGTCGGCCAGCGCCCAGCCCAGGCGGTCCAGCAGTTTGGGGATGGCGCGCGCCGGGGCGGCAAACAACCACATCGGCTCAACGGCCGTCAGCGTGTAACCGACGATGCGGGCCAGCGGCTGGAGGTTTTGCCTTTCAGCTTCCGCGCGGGTAGTGAGAACCAGGGCGGCCGCGCCATCGTTGAGGCCGGGGGCGTTGCCGGCGGTGACGGCTCCTTCTTTTTCGAAGGCGGGCGGCAGTTTGGCCAGTTGTTCCAGGCTGGTTTCCAGGGTGTAACGGCCGTCCGCAAAACTGGCGCGAATCGGTTCATCGACGGTGATGCGGGTGGTGGCTTTGCGGGACCGCACCTCGACCGGCACGATTTCGGCGGCGAAACGGCCGTTGGCCGTGGCCTGCGCCGCTTTTTCGTGGCTGCGCAGGGCAAATTCATCCATCTCCTGCCGCGAGACTTCAAACTGCTTGGCGATAAATTCGGCGGCGTTGCCCATCGGCCAATCCTGGAAGGCGCA